>NZ_KB849785.1:0-55986 GCF_000369045.1 Acinetobacter pittii ATCC 19004 = CIP 70.29
CCCCATTCATTAGAATGGGGGTGTTTAGAATAATGAGCTGGCGATGACTTACTCTCACATGGGTAACCCCACACTACCATCAGCGCTAAGAGGTTTCACTTCTGAGTTCGGGAAGGGATCAGGTGGTTCACTCTTGCTATGGTCGCCAGCACAACTGTTTATGGATACTTGCTTCGTTTTATTCACTGTGTGATACGTTGCGTTTTCCAAATCTTTACAGATGGGCTGATTGGTCTGATTTTTCGTTGTTCATTTTAGCTAGTTGTTTAACTAAATCAAGTTGCTTTGCATGTTTATGAATCGATTGATGCTTTATATACAACTGCTTGGGTGTTGTATAGTCAAGCCTCACGAGCAATTAGTATTGGTCAGCTTCACATATCACTATGCTTCCACATCCAACCTATCAACGTCCTAGTCTCGAACGGCTCTTTAGAGGAATAAATTCCTAGGGAAATCTTATCTTGAGGTAGGCTTCCCGCTTAGATGCTTTCAGCGGTTATCCCTTCCGAACATAGCTACCCGGCGATGCGACTGGCGTCACAACCGGTACACCAGAGGTTCGTCCACTCTGGTCCTCTCGTACTAGGAGCAGATCCTCTCAAATTTCCAGCGCCCACGGTAGATAGGGACCGAACTGTCTCACGACGTTCTAAACCCAGCTCGCGTACCTCTTTAAATGGCGAACAGCCATACCCTTGGGACCTGCTTCAGCCCCAGGATGAGATGAGCCGACATCGAGGTGCCAAACACCGCCGTCGATATGAACTCTTGGGCGGTATCAGCCTGTTATCCCCAGAGTACCTTTTATCCGTTGAGCGATGGCCCTTCCATACAGAACCACCGGATCACTAAGACCTACTTTCGTACCTGCTCGACTTGTGGGTCTCGCAGTTAAGCGCGCTTTTGCCTTTATACTCTACGCGTGATTTCCGACCACGCTGAGCGCACCTTCGTACTCCTCCGTTACTCTTTAGGAGGAGACCGCCCCAGTCAAACTACCCACCAGACACGGTCCTCGTCCCGGATAACGGGACAGAGTTAGAACCTCAACATTACCAGGGTGGTATTTCAAGGACGGCTCCATTGGAACTAGCGTTCCAACTTCAAAGCCTCCCACCTATCCTACACAAGTAAGGTCAAAGTTCAGTGTCAAGCTGCAGTAAAGGTTCACGGGGTCTTTCCGTCTAGCCGCGGGTACACTGCATCTTCACAGCGATTTCGATTTCACTGAGCCTCTGCTGGAGACAGCGCCGCCATCATTATGCCATTCGTGCAGGTCGGAACTTACCCGACAAGGAATTTCGCTACCTTAGGACCGTTATAGTTACGGCCGCCGTTTACTGGGGCTTCGATCAAGAGCTTCGCTTACGCTAACCCCATCAATTAACCTTCCAGCACCGGGCAGGCATCACACCCTATACGTCCACTTTCGTGTTTGCAGAGTGCTATGTTTTTAATAAACAGTTGCAGCGGCCTGGTTTCTGCGGCTGTCGTCAGCTCAGGAAGCAAGTTCCATCACCAACAACAGCGTACCTTCTCCCGAAGTTACGGTACCATTTTGCCTAGTTCCTTCAGCAGAGTTCTCTCAAGCGCCTTGGTCTACTCGACCTGACCACCTGTGTCGGTTTCGGGTACGATTCCTGTGTAACTGAAGCTTAGAGACTTTTCCTGGAAGCATGGTATCAGCCACTTCACTGTACAAGTACAGCTTGCTATCGGATCTCAGTATAGAGTACCCCGGATTTGCCTAAGATACATACCTACATCCTTCCACCTGGACAACCAACGCCAGGCTGACTTAACCTTCTCCGTCCTCTCATCGCATTACACAGAAGTATTGGAATATTAACCAATTTCCCATCGACTACGCCTTTCGGCCTCGCCTTAGGGGTCGACTCACCCAGCCCCGATTAACGTTGGACTGGAACCCTTGGTCTTTCGGCGAACGGGTTTTTCACCCGTTTTGTCGTTACTCACGTCAGCATTCGCACTTCTGATACCTCCAGCATACTTCTCAATACACCTTCATCGGCTTACAGAACGCTCCCCTACCACTTGACTAATGTCAAATCCGCAGCTTCGGCACATAGTTTTAGCCCCGTTACATCTTCCGCGCAGGCCGACTCGACTAGTGAGCTATTACGCTTTCTTTAAAGGGTGGCTGCTTCTAAGCCAACCTCCTAGCTGTCTATGCCTTCCCACATCGTTTCCCACTTAACTATGATTTTGGGGCCTTAGCTGGCGGTCTGGATTGTTTTCCTCTTGACTACGGACGTTAGCACCCGCAGTCTGTCTCCCGGATAGTACTCATAGGTATTCGGAGTTTGCATCGGTTTGGTAAGTCGGGATGACCCCCTAGCCGAAACAGTGCTCTACCCCCTATGGTATTCGTCCGAGGCGCTACCTAAATAGCTTTCGGGGAGAACCAGCTATCACCAGGCTTGATTAGCCTTTCCCCCCTATCCACAAGTCATCCCCTGGCTTTTCAACGACAGTGGGTTCGGTCCTCCAGTTAGTGTTACCCAACCTTCAACCTGCTCATGGATAGATCGCCTGGTTTCGGGTCTATACCCAGCAACTAAACGCCCTATTAAGACTCGATTTCTCTACGGCTCCCCTATACGGTTAACCTCGCTACTGAATATAAGTCGCTGACCCATTATACAAAAGGTACGCAGTCACACCACGAAGGTGCTCCCACTGCTTGTATGCATGCGGTTTCAGGATCTATTTCACTCCCCTCACAGGGGTTCTTTTCGCCTTTCCCTCACGGTACTGGTTCACTATCGGTCAGTCAGGAGTATTTAGCCTTGGAGGATGGTCCCCCCATATTCAGACAAGGTTTCACGTGCCTCGCCCTACTCGTCATCATTATGTGTGCCCTTTCGTGTACGGGAATATCCCCCTCTACGTTCGCACTTCCCAGAGCGTTCCACTAAAACACACATAACTTAATGGGCTGATCCCCGTTCGCTCGCCGCTACTGAGGGAATCTCAATTGATTTCTTTTCCTAAGGGTACTGAGATGTTTCACTTCCCCTCGTTCGCCTTGCAACACTATGTATTCATGTTGCAATACCTACCTTAAAGTAGGTGGGTTCCCCCATTCAGAAATCTCCGGATCAAAGGATATTTGCCGCCTCCCCGGAGCTTTTCGCAGGCTATCACGTCTTTCATCGCCTCTGACTGCCAAGGCATCCACCACATGCACTTAATTACTTGACTATACAACCCCAAACAGTCGTCAACACCTACAAGTGAGTGTTGTCCGTGCGATTCTTCATCGCTACTATCTGTTGTCTGTGTACTTAAACACTGTACAGCTTCAATCTAAATTCATATACCAAAACGCTTGATTCAGTTAATTTGCTAGTTCTCAATTCATCTAGATTAATTGCTTAATCCAAACTCTTGAGTGAACAATTTATTTCAGACTCAATTTTGCCAATCTGTTAATGAATAAACACGCCTTCGTCAGGTCATGCTTAATACCGTGATACTTAAATCACAGAAGTTAATAAACCAAGATCTAAATCTCTATTTACTAATTTCTGTAATCCGAACTTCTCTTAAGTTCTGGTGGAGACTAGGAGAGTCGAACTCCTGACCTCCTGCGTGCAAAGCAGGCGCTCTACCAACTAAGCTAAGTCCCCAGCTTACATCATCAGTCATGTATCTTTTATCTATAACTTCAACCAGTCAAAGTCATGGTGGGTCTGACAAGACTTGAACTTGTGACCCCACGCTTATCAAGCGTGTGCTCTAACCAACTGAGCTACAGACCCTCAGATACATCTATGAAGAACAACTTGTTGTGGATTCTTACCAATCGTCAATCTTTCGTTAAGGAGGTGATCCAGCCGCAGGTTCCCCTACGGCTACCTTGTTACGACTTCACCCCAGTCATCGGCCACACCGTGGTAACCGCCCTCTTTGCAGTTAGGCTAGCTACTTCTGGTGCAACAAACTCCCATGGTGTGACGGGCGGTGTGTACAAGGCCCGGGAACGTATTCACCGCGGCATTCTGATCCGCGATTACTAGCGATTCCGACTTCATGGAGTCGAGTTGCAGACTCCAATCCGGACTACGATCGGCTTTTTGAGATTAGCATCCTATCGCTAGGTAGCAACCCTTTGTACCGACCATTGTAGCACGTGTGTAGCCCTGGCCGTAAGGGCCATGATGACTTGACGTCGTCCCCGCCTTCCTCCAGTTTGTCACTGGCAGTATCCTTAAAGTTCCCGACATTACTCGCTGGCAAATAAGGAAAAGGGTTGCGCTCGTTGCGGGACTTAACCCAACATCTCACGACACGAGCTGACGACAGCCATGCAGCACCTGTATGTAAGTTCCCGAAGGCACCAATCCATCTCTGGAAAGTTCTTACTATGTCAAGGCCAGGTAAGGTTCTTCGCGTTGCATCGAATTAAACCACATGCTCCACCGCTTGTGCGGGCCCCCGTCAATTCATTTGAGTTTTAGTCTTGCGACCGTACTCCCCAGGCGGTCTACTTATCGCGTTAGCTGCGCCACTAAAGCCTCAAAGGCCCCAACGGCTAGTAGACATCGTTTACGGCATGGACTACCAGGGTATCTAATCCTGTTTGCTCCCCATGCTTTCGCACCTCAGCGTCAGTGTTAGGCCAGATGGCTGCCTTCGCCATCGGTATTCCTCCAGATCTCTACGCATTTCACCGCTACACCTGGAATTCTACCATCCTCTCCCACACTCTAGCTAACCAGTATCGAATGCAATTCCCAAGTTAAGCTCGGGGATTTCACATTTGACTTAATTAGCCGCCTACGCGCGCTTTACGCCCAGTAAATCCGATTAACGCTTGCACCCTCTGTATTACCGCGGCTGCTGGCACAGAGTTAGCCGGTGCTTATTCTGCGAGTAACGTCCACTATCTCTAGGTATTAACTAAAGTAGCCTCCTCCTCGCTTAAAGTGCTTTACAACCATAAGGCCTTCTTCACACACGCGGCATGGCTGGATCAGGCTTGCGCCCATTGTCCAATATTCCCCACTGCTGCCTCCCGTAGGAGTCTGGGCCGTGTCTCAGTCCCAGTGTGGCGGATCATCCTCTCAGACCCGCTACAGATCGTCGCCTTGGTAGGCCTTTACCCCACCAACTAGCTAATCCGACTTAGGCTCATCTATTAGCGCAAGGTCCGAAGATCCCCTGCTTTCTCCCGTAGGACGTATGCGGTATTAGCATTCCTTTCGAAATGTTGTCCCCCACTAATAGGCAGATTCCTAAGCATTACTCACCCGTCCGCCGCTAAGATCAGTAGCAAGCTACCTCTCTCCGCTCGACTTGCATGTGTTAAGCCTGCCGCCAGCGTTCAATCTGAGCCATGATCAAACTCTTCAGTTAAAATCATTTTGCACCTTATTAAAGACAAGGTGCCAATTCTGGCTCATCAATTACTGACTTAAATTTCGCTCAAATAAACTTCGAGTAATTTAAACCAATCAATCAATGAAAATTATTTCGATTAATCAATCAGTAAAAATCCACACAAGTTGTTCTTCAATTCTCTTAATGATTTTTCTGCTCTTCGTCAGAGACAGAATTCAACGCAATATAAGCTTTCATCTTAACCCTGTAAGCTAAGATATTCTCGTGTATCGCGTCGGGATGAGTGCATTATAGGGAAAAAAAACTGGTACGCAAGCACTTTTATAAATATACACGTTCGACCGGTTCTTTTTCAGCCAGAAAAAACCTCAAAAATAAGCAAATATATGATTTATATAGTTAATTTATTTTTGAAGAGTTTTAAACTTTATATCTACTATCTTTATAGACTGTTTTGGTACGTTTTGATGCATACCATAGTTAGATGTAGGGACCTGAACAATACGGTCAACCACATCCATTCCTTTAATTACTTTTCCAAAAACTGCGTAACCCGGATTACCAGCAGAACGATTTAAAAAATTATTATCTGCAACGTTAATAAAAAACTGACTAGTAGCTGAGTCAGGATTTGCAGTACGAGCCATTGCCAGCGTTCCTCGTGTGTTAGCAATTCCATTTCCAGCTTCATTTTTGATAGGTGCTCGCGTAGTCTTTTCCTGCATATTTGCAGTAAGTCCACCGCCCTGCACCATAAAACCAGGAATTACACGGTGAAATATCGTATCCTTATAAAAGCCTGACTTTATATAGTCTTTAAAATTCTTCACACTCTTTGGTGCTTTATCATCATAAAGTTGTATTTCAATGTTGCCTAAATTTGTTTGCATTTCAACTAAAGTGTCAGCCCAGACTGAATGGCTGCTTATACCCAAACAACATAACATTAATAATTTTTTCATATCTTCCTACAATAAAATGCAAAACTTAATGATGAAGGATAAATTTAATCATCTATATAAAAGAATTCTAGTGAGTATTTATTATCTTTTATTTAGTACTTTATATTTTAGATTTGAGTATTAGTCCACGTTCCACGTGAAACATGGACTAAGCTTTTGTTTAACTATTTTTATCCCAGAACTTTCTGAAGTTCTTACTGATCTCGATAGTATATCTTTTTGCCTTTTTAGAAATAGGTGTCAAATTTATAAAACCATGGGTTTGATCTGGATATTCTTCATAATGCATTTTGACGCCATTTTGTCTTAGCTTATAGCTATAAATTTTCGCTTCATCATGCAATACGTCATGACCAGCCGTAATCACGAAAGCTGGCGGGTTCTTTTTCAAATTACCATAGGTTGGAGAAATAATCGGATCGTCTAATTCTACATTATGCTGAGTTGCATAATATTGGGTAACATAATTGATATCATTATCTGTTAAAACCAATCCTTCATTATAGGCATAGAAAGAAGGATGTCGGCTTTTAAAATCAACTGTAGGGTAAATGAGAAGCTGTGCTTGTGGAGCATAAGGTTTGTTTACTGATCGTTGAGCCACAACCGTACTGATATTGCCGCCTGCACTATCCCCTGCTACAGCAATACGATTTTTTAATATTTTTAGTTGTCTGCGATTTTGATATACCCAAGCTAATGCATCTTCACATGATTGGATTAAATGTTGAGGTGAGACCTCAGGTGCAAGTGGATAATCAATACTGAGTACTTGTACTTTTGCATATTTTGCCAATATACGACAAACCTCATCATGAGTATCTAAACCACCTACAACGAACCCTCCCCCGTGATAGAAAACAATCAGAGGTAATTTTTTATTCGGTGAAGGATGATAGTGTCTTGCGAAAATAGTTCCACTTTGAAGCGGCAAACGAATGTCTTCTACTGAATCAATTTCAGTTGATTTCTGGCGTATAGCCAACATTTGTGTATCAAACTGCCGTCTAGATTCAATAGGATCTGAACCAATGAAACCAATACGTCCCTGTTTAATTTGTACGGCCATCATACATTTAGTAAACGAGTCGAGCTCTGGGTATTGGTAGGCATATCCAAGGATTTTGGCAAGTGATTCTTGAGCTAATCGAGGTAACTTATCAAGAGCTCGAGCAGCAGGCCCTTGGCCCTTATCTAGCAATGTTTGAATTTTTTGATTAAATGCTGTCATGCCTATCTCCATGAATTCCTCTTATCCTTCATATTTTCTACAGAATTCTTTGTTGTTTGACTATATTCGCATACAACTCATGTAATCAAGATACAAAGGTAAAACCCAATCTACGCTAATCTGATTTATAGCAAATGTCATTAACAAATCTGTCGTTTAAAACAGGACTTTTTTGCCAATTATTGTTAACAGACAAAAGGAGATTGTGCTATGTCAGCAAAACTAGTTGTTACTTTATTAGCAACCAGTCTTTTAACTGTAGGTTGTGTTGCTTATACAGATGATCCTTATTACCGCGGTAGTTATGGTTACCATGATCATGATGATGATCGCTATGACCGCAATGATGGACGTCGCTATAGTGACTGGGAACGAAAACGCTGGGAAGAGCGTAAGAGAATATACGAACAACAACGTAAAGATGCTCGTGAACAGGACAAAAATCGTCGTGAGTGGGAAAAAAGACACCGTGAATGGGAGAAGAAAAGTGATCATGAACACCGAAATTATCGTCATGATGACTAATCTCATTACTATATAAAAAGCCCCAAAGAGATAAGTCTTTTGGGGCTTTTTTGAGAATTTTAAATTCTCTTAATTATAGAGTAATGAGTAGCAGCTCACTTCATACATAAATCGGCATCTTAAATATATGACTCTATAATTTTTTAACTGTTCTTATCGCTAAGAATTACTGAGCTGTCGCAGAACCTGAAACAGAACCAGAAGCACCAGCATCAACTTGACCTGGTTGTGCTTGACCAGAAACACCAGCGTCTACACCTACACCAGCTTGTACGCCAGATGGGCTAGCGCTAGTTTGAGCAGAACCTGATGCGTTTAAGCCAGCTTCAGATGCACAACCAACAGCTGTAAAAGCAACACCAGCAAGTACTACAGAGATAAGACCTAATTTTTTCATAATCGCTTTCCTTTCATTACGACAAACATTTAAATGCAAAGTTCATCTTCGCGCTGCCTATAATTCACAATTTTTTTTTCTGGCGTGCGTATCATTGGTTGTCTTTTGTGGTAATAGAAGTACAAATTGTGCAATTTTTTATTAAAATCTCTTCCTTAGCCTCACCTCTACCTTTTATATAGAAGCTACAACTTAAGCTTTTGTTTAATTTTATCAATTTCTAATTTTTATCTTAGCCTTTTACTCTACTCAAAAATTTTCTCTTTATAGAAACGCTATATAAGATGCGTAGAATGTTACAGAGACTTTTTACTTAAAAATGCCTTATCTCATCGAAAAAAGCCGGGTATAGACCACGGCTTTTTTGAATTTTTTTAGCGCTTCATCTTAAATTATGGCCATTGCATCTCGCCTTTTACAACTTTTGCGCCCAGCTCTAGGCTATCCACACTCTTCAATGTTGGATATTGTTTCTGCATGAGCTGACTTAGCTCACTCGCATTTTTACTTACTTTGACCGCTTTCTCATAGCTCTTGAGATAGTCGATAGAGAAGTTAACCGCATCCAAACCTTGTGGAGCTCCCTCAACCATATGAGCTGGAACAACTGTTTGAGGTTGGAGTGATTTAATACTTTCTAAAGCTTGAATCACTTCATTGCGATCTTTAACTTTTGGGGTATCTGCCATCCATAAATGAATACCTGAAGAGACAGGAATACCACCTACTACTGCTTTAGAAGAAGGAATCCATAAATAAGTGAGTTCTTTCTTACCTTTAATTTCGATCGACTCATTTTCTAACTTTAAAGTTTTAGCAGTATAAGCTTTAGGCACAATAATTTGACTAGGCGCATTTGCACCCATTTGTGGACCCCAATATTTCACTTTAAGCGCTTGAGTATCTTGGATATGTTTAACAGTTTCTGGTGTTGCAATGATTTGTACATTTGGGAAGTATTGTTTAAATACATCTAAGCCAAAGTAATAGTCCGGATCGCCATAACTTACGAAAATTGTCTTTAATGTTTTACCACTATCCAAAATATCCGCAGCAATACGTAATGCTTCAGATTTTGAGAATTGCGCATTTACCAACAGAACTTCTTTATCGCCTTCAATTAAAGTAGAAGTCACACCAAAATGTTCGGGTTTAGCCAAGAAACTTTGGATTTTCAAATCTTGCGCAAAAGCTGAGGAAGTTACTGTTAAAGCGGTAGCAGTTGCTAGGACTGAAGCAGTTAATTTAAAAAATTTCATTATGTATTCTCCAAATTCATGAGAAATACTTTAAATTGCAATTCTTGTAAGGTAAATGCACTAAATTAAGATAAACTGTTGCATATATTGTAACAATGATAAAGTATATGGACACATTAAAAGCCATACACGTCTTTGTTTCTATTGCTCAACATGGCAATTTAACCAAAGCCGCCGAACATCTAAATTATTCCCGTGCCATGGTTTCTCGCTATCTTGAGCACCTAGAGCACACCTTCTCAACTCGGCTATTTCAAAGAAATACCCGAAAAATATCTCTCACTCCAGCAGGTGAAAAAGCCCTACTCTACTGCGAGAATATTTTACAACAACAGCAACTTTTACAAGAGTTAGCCGCACCCGAACAACATAACGGTACGATTCGCTTGACCTGTGGTTTATTTTTATTTCAATTAGGGGTTGGAGAATGTATTCGCCAATTTAAACAGCAACATCCGCATATTCAATTTGATGTATATCTGACTGAAAATACAATGGACTTAATTGATGCACAGGTCGATTTAGCCTTACGTATAACGCAAAAAGTTGCAGATGGATTAATTGCACGACCTGTTTGTCAAATCGAGTCCATTTTCTGCGCTCATCCTGATTATTTAAAGCAACACAGCCCCCTCTCCCATCCAAGGCAACTTATTCAACATGAATGTTTAGCTCACCATAGCCAACATCAATTTTGGACACTTTTTGATAATGAACAGCAACCGCAGAATTATCCTTTAAACGTTACCTTTAAAAGTAATGATGTAAATGCTGTTTATGACATGTGTGTACATGCTCAAGGTGTGGCAATGTTACCGACCTTATTAGTTAATAAAGATTTAAAAGAAAAACGATTGGTGCCTTTATTTAAAAACTTTTCGGCTCCCGAATTAAGTTTGTCGGTGGTATATGCTTCAAGACAACATTTGCCCAAAATAACTCAGGAATTTATTGCTTTTATGATCGAAAATTTAAATTTTTACTTAAAACCGCAAAATTAAAAGTTTTAAATTGCCGTGTACGCTTGAATTTTTAGGCAATGCCCATACTTCATCCCTATTAATGAATTACAGCATATGCATGGCAGTTCAGGTTTTACCCAGTAAATGCTGATGCCAAAAGGACTGTACATGTTTAAAAACCCATTTAAACGGAGATCATCAATGGCTAATGAGCAAAATGAGCAAGCTCAAGACATTCAACACGAGCAAGCAGAGCAATCTAATGAGCAAACTCAGGCTGAAGGTGTAGAGCAAGCAAACGACGTTACCGTTGAATCTTTACAAGCGCAAATCACCAAATTAGAAGAAAGCCTAAAACTTGAAAAAGCACGTACTGCGAATGCAGTTTACGAAGCACAAAAAAGTGTAGAGCGTATTCAACGTGAGTCTGACAAGCATAAAGAGACTGTGCTTGAAAAATTTGCAAAAGAGTTACTAGATTCTGTTGATAATTTAGAACGTGCAATTCAAGCGGCTGGTGATGAAGAAACACCAGTACTTGAAGGTATTAAACTGACCTTGAAGTCGCTGTTAACCACACTTGAAAAATTTGGTGTTGTAGAAGCTGATACGAAAAATGGCTTCAATGCGGATTTACATCAAGCTGTAGGTATTGACCCAAATGCTAAAGCGAATGAAATCGGTAGCGTTTTACAAAAGGGCTATACGTTAAATGGTCGCTTATTGCGCCCTGCTATGGTTATGGTTGGTCAATAAATAATTTTTTGAGAGTTTTTAGATTTTTTTTCGCTAAAACGCTTGAAAAAAATAGATTCACTCTCATATCGGATAACAAGCAAAAACATTGCAAAAGAATTTTTGAGGAAAACGTCACATGGCAAAAATTATTGGTATTGACTTAGGTACTACCAACTCATGCGTTGCTGTACTTGAAGGCGATAAAGTAAAAGTAATCGAAAACGCTGAAGGCGCACGTACAACTCCATCGATCATTGCTTATAAAGATGGCGAGATCTTAGTAGGTCAAAGTGCTAAGCGTCAGGCAGTAACTAACCCGAAAAATACATTATTCGCTATCAAGCGTTTAATCGGTCGTCGTTATGAAGATCAAGCGGTACAAAAAGATATCGGTCTTGTACCTTATAAAATCATCAAAGCAGACAATGGCGATGCTTGGGTTGAAGTAAACGATAAAAAATTAGCGCCTCAACAGGTTTCTGCTGAAATCTTGAAAAAGATGAAGAAAACTGCAGAAGACTATTTAGGTGAAACAGTTACTGAAGCAGTTATTACTGTTCCTGCTTACTTTAACGATGCTCAACGTCAAGCAACTAAAGATGCGGGTAAAATCGCTGGTTTAGACGTTAAACGTATCATTAACGAACCAACTGCTGCTGCACTTGCGTTCGGTATGGACAAAAAAGAAGGCGACCGTAAAGTTGCAGTTTACGACTTAGGTGGTGGTACTTTTGACGTATCAATCATTGAAATCGCAGACCTTGATGGCGACCAACAAATCGAAGTGTTATCAACAAACGGTGATACTTTCCTTGGTGGTGAAGACTTTGATAACGCCTTAATTGAATTCTTAGTTGAAGAATTTAAGAAAGAACAAAGTGTGAACTTGAAAAATGATCCACTTGCGTTACAACGTTTGAAAGAAGCTGCTGAAAAAGCAAAAATCGAGCTTTCTTCATCAAATGCAACTGAAATCAACCTTCCATACATCACTGCTGATGCAACTGGTCCTAAACACTTAGTGATCAATGTAACACGTGCGAAACTTGAAGGTTTAGTTGCTGATTTAGTTGCTCGCACTATTGAGCCTTGTAAAATCGCACTTAAAGATGCTGGTCTTTCGACTTCAGACATCTCTGACGTGATCTTGGTTGGTGGTCAGTCTCGTATGCCACTTGTACAACAAAAAGTACAAGAATTCTTTGGTAAAGAGCCACGTAAAGACGTGAACCCTGATGAAGCAGTTGCAATCGGTGCTGCGATTCAAGGTGCTGTATTGTCTGGTGACAAAACTGACGTTCTTTTATTAGACGTAACACCATTAACTTTAGGTATTGAGACAATGGGTGGTGTATTAACACCAATCATTGAGAAAAACACGACGATTCCTGCGAAGAAATCACAAGTGTTCTCTACTGCTGCTGACAACCAGCCTGCTGTAGACATTTCTGTTTACCAAGGTGAACGTAAGATGGCTCAACAAAACAAATTGTTGGGTAACTTCCAATTAGGCGACATCCCACCTGCTCCACGTGGTGTACCACAAATTGAAGTATCTTTCGACATCAACGCTGATGGTATCTTGAAAGTATCTGCTAAAGATAAGAGCACTGGTAAAGAGCAATCGATCCAGATTAAAGCGAACTCAGGTTTGTCTGATGCTGAAATCGAAGCAATGATTAAAGATGCGGAAGCGAATGCTGAAGAAGATCGTAAGTTTGAAGAACTTGCAAAAGCTCGTAACGAAGCTGATGCATTAATTTCAAGCTCGAATAAAGCAGTTAAAGATCTTGGTGATAAAGTTACTGAAGATGAAAAAACTGCTGTGAGCACTGCAGTTTCTGAACTTGAAGCAGCAACTAAAGAAAACGATGTTGAAGATATCAAAGCGAAAACTGAAGCTTTACAAAACATCTTGATGCCTATCACTCAACGTGCTTATGAACAAGCACAACAAGCTGGTGGCGCTGAAGGCTTTGATCCAAATGCATTCCAAGGTGGCGATGCGGGTCAACAAAAAGCAGATGATGGCGTTGTAGATGCTGAATTCACAGAAGTAAAAGATGACAAAAAATAATTTGTCGCTTTAAAAAAGACCGCGCGAAAGCGCGGTTTTTTATTGTTTACAAAAAGTAACAATAAGTTTTTTAATGATATTATTCAAATGCTTCTGTCAGAAAGATCAATGATAAAAACTAAATATTTAATTTTAAATAATATTTTTTTGCTAAAAAATCACTGTTATTTACTACATTAATTATTTAATTATTGCCAAGTCTGAGAACATCTTTTTTAATTTTTCGACCAATATCACAAACCTCACCTAATCTATTGAGATTTTTATCGTTTTGACGAATTAAATTAAGTAGCTAACAATAAGATTTATTTATATTTTTTATTTTGCCATGAAAAAATTTCTATGGTGGGGATTGAGCTTATGCTTATGCATGGGCTTACAAACAACACTTTTTGCTCAAAGCAATCTGCCAATTCATTCATCTCATCAGCCTTTAAAATACCGAATTGCTTTTATTGATCCGCGGTTTCAACTTACTAAAGAACAACTAGTTGAGGTAAGTCGGCAAGCTGCTGAAATCTGGCAAAAAGAAACTGGAAAGACCTATTTTATTTATGATTCACAGGCTCAATTGTCAATTAACTTAATCTATGATGATCATCAAATGCTTAAGGATGAACAACAAAACAATTTGGATGCACTTTTGCAAAAGCAGGAAGCTTGGCGCATTAAAAATGAAGAAATTGTTCTAAACAAACAGCAAGTTACTCAACTATCAAGTGATTTAAACAAGAAAAAGGTCAGTCTAAAAGTTGAGTTTGAACAATATCAACAAGATGTAACGCGCTTTAATCAAGGAGAACATCAATACTCTAATGCCAATAATTTAAAAGAATGGCAAAAACAACTAGAGCAAAAATCGGAAGAGTTACAAAATGAATCCAATAGTCTAAATTTTAAAATTCAATCACTTAACTTAAAAATTAAAGAGCTAAATCGAGAGCAAAGTGATTTAAGCGCTTTAAAAACACAATTCAAACTAAAGCAGAAAACGAGTATTCAACCCTTCCATAAAGGTTTATTCAGTCAAAACCAAATTCAGATTTACGGTTATGCTTCTTTAAATGACTTACGCTTGACCCTTGCTCATGAACTTGGGCATGCTTTAGGGCTAAAACATACGACTGATCCTAAATCTTTAATGTATCCCTATTTAAAAGAGCAAGATATTCATAACTTTAAATTGACAGATTCAGATTTAGATTTATTAGGTTCAATTTATAGACCAAATTAAGGAAAAATCGTTAAAGTTAACTGATTAAAAAAAACTAAATAAAACCCAATATATTAAATTTTTCCTAAAAAATAATTTGGCATTTGGTAAAAAATAATGAGACTAAAGTCTCATTTATTTTCCTATTTTGTACGTTTTTTGATTGATTTTTCATTTTATATTCTTATAATACGTTTTTTTTAAAATCTCCCCCCTTCGATTATGCGTTTAACATCTTTGTTATTAGGCGTAGCCTTTGCTTTTTCTAATTTTCAGGCTAATGCTAATCTTGCCACTCCAACTCATACTCAAATTCAGCAAAAAGCAGGTCAACATTTGACTTACAAAATTGCTGATATTGATCCACGTTTTGGTTTAAGCCAAGACCAATTAATTCAAATTAGTCAACAAGCTGCGGACATTTGGAAGCAAGGTACTGGACAGGATTATTTTACTTATGATCCAAATGCAAAGTTAGAAATTCGTTTAGTTTACGATAATAGTCAAAGCCGTTCTGAACAGCGTCAAAAAATTGCAGCTCAGTTCCAACAAGAACAGCAACGTGTAATTGATGAACAGCAACAAATTAAGCAATTGAAGCAAACCCTTGGTCAAACTCAAGCCGACCTTGAAAATAAGAAGCAGATTTTGAATGGAAAATTGAAAAATCTTGACCAACTAATGATGCAACTTAACCAAGGCAAATTAGCACCTGAATACAGCGCTAAATCTTTGGCTAAAACTCAGAAAGATTTGCAAAAACAAACTGTTGCTTTAAAGAAAGAAATTGCTGCATATAATGAGCAAGCTAAAGATTTAAATGTCAAAGTGACTCATTTTAATCAGATTAACAATGAGTTTAATAATTCATTGAACCAATTTAAGCAAAATGCTCAAGCGGATGTCTTTAAAAAAGGTATCTACAACGGCAAACAAATTGTGATTTATGAGTTTAAGTCTATTGATGATTTACGCTTAACAATTGCTCATGAGTTAGGACATGCACTTGGTTTAAAACATAGTGATCAACCAAATGCATTGATGTACTCAGTACGTAAAGATGGTGACAAAAAAATCACTGGACTTACGGATGCTGACCGCGATCTATTGAGTGCTTTACCTCAATAATTAAAAGCTTGATATAAAATGATGTATCTATTTCTATGTAGATACATCGAAATTGATATCAAAGTCATGTTATTGTGGTCATAAGAGCTAACGAAAATAGAATGGAGATCAAGATGAGTTATTATCATATCCTGATTGAAGTAAATGATCATATCAGCACAATTGAACAGACACGAGATATTGAACTGTTTGATATTATTGAAATTAAACCATACCTCCATTCTATTTTAATCCCCTTTTTCAATGAGCATGAAATCGAGCTTGAGGATGAAAATATCGAATATAAAGATATTCTCCATCTTGAAGTAAAACAGACTCTGTTACCGATTGAACATTTAATTGAAGAAGAGCAAAAGCAATTACCAAGTGATACTGATGTCACGATCACTGCGTATGAAATCTTTAATGATCGTGATTTAAGCCAAGATGTTACGTCAGTTATTTTTGATATTTTGGAAGCAGTTAAATTAGAGTAATCATCTTATATAAGTACCTATAAAAAGGTCTGCATGAGCAGACCTTTTTTATTATTTCTAGTTTATTGCATCATTTTCTGAGCTTGTTCTTGACGGAATGCACGTAAAATTTGCTGCCCTGCCCGTCCTGTTGGATTTAAACTTAAACGAGTCTGCTCCTGACGAATAGCTACGCGGGTTTTATCTCCAATAAGACCGTCAACTGCACCAATATCATAGCCACGATTAATCAAAAACTGTTGGATTTCACGACGTTCTGCACGTGAAGTTCCCGGATCATCAGTTGGCCAAGACGCAACAAATGGGCCAGCACCTTTTAAACGATCAGATAAATGTGCAATCGCAAGTCCATAGCTTTCCGCAGCGTTATAACTATAGATAGCATCAAAATTCTTAAATACTAAAAATACTGGACCATTTACACCTGCAGGTGCCATTAAACCCGCTGAAGTATTGCCAGATAAAGCCCCTTGAACAAGTGGAGAACCATCAATTCGGGTTACCCCTCGTGCACTCCAGCTACTTAAAGCTTTCTTTGAACGTCGCCCTTCTCCATCAATTGACATACCTTGGGGAACTTTGACTTCAAAACCCCACGGCATTCCTGTTTGCCAACCTGCTTTATTTAAGAAATTAGCAGTTGAAGCAAGTGCATCAGCTGTACTCGACACTAAATCTCGACGACCATCTCCATCAAAATCAACAGCTAATCGTTCATAAGTAGATGGCATAAATTGAGTATGACCAAATGCCCCAGCCCATGAACCTTTCAGTTGGTCTTCGGTTAAATCACCACGTTGTAAAATACGCATAGTGGCAAAAAACTCAGTGCGGAAATAACTTTGTCGACGTCCTTCACAACTTAAAGTCCCGAGTGCTTGTAATAAAGGATATTTTCCAGAAATATCACCAAAATTACTTTCAACACCCCACACTGCTACAATTGTTTCCGGCGGCACACCGTAGGTTTGAGAAGCACGGTTTAAAACATCTCGATGTTGCGCCAGTTTTTGTTTACCAAGCTCAACGCGCTCTTCATCAACTAGACCAGAAAGATAATCCCAAATTGGTGTCGAAAATTCTGGTTGATAGTTTAATTTATCAATAACTGAATAATCTGGGGTCAAGTTTTGGGTATAACGATCATAAGTTGTACCAGATACTCCAGCAGCAATTGCTTGAGAACGTAAATTTGCCAAACAGCTTTGGAAATTATTATTAGGCGTATAATCTTCGCTCGTCACTACTGGAACAATAGCACTGCTAGATATTGTAGAACCATTAATTACGAGCTCTGCTTGAGCCTCAGACATCGCTAAAAATACAGAGCCAACAATACAAGAAAAACGTCGCATATTATCCTAGTTCGATTTTTAAATTTAAATTTGTAAGTACCATACCATTATGAGTCCAAAATTTCAGAGAGAAAACGTAAATTTGAATTCATAATCTCTACTTTAAATTCATTTCCCATGTTTTAAATTCAAATTTTCTACTTTATTTTTGAATTTAAAATTCTCTAGATCCAAATCATTACTTTTGAATTCAAAACCAATACCCAAGTTTAAATTCAAAAGTACCTCTTTAAATTTAAACTACAAACCTCTCTTTATTGTGGATAACTTTATCCACAACAGAGCAAAAAGCACTTCTATTTCTTAATCCTATTCTATATCTCCTTATTATTTATTACAGGCTGTAGCCAATCACCACAAAACCGTATTTTTTAAATTTAAAGATCAGCTAAAATTTTTAAATTCAAAACCTCATACTAATAGACTTCTATTTTTGAATTTAAAAAGGTACACCTAACTCTCTCATTTAAATTTAAAAACACTTTTGTGGATAACTAATTTTAAATTCAAAAACAACCAAGGCTGCCTTTTGTGGTTTTAAATTCAAATTACAGTAGCTTTTTTAAATTCAAAAGTTCCAATTAAAGTTATCCACAACCCTAAAATATGCATGTTCTATTATTTTTTAAATTTAAAAGATAAAAAAAGCGATCCGAAGATCGCTTTTTAGAGAATTAAAAATACTTTTAGAGGGTCATATCTGCTGTTAAAGCGAGTGGTTCTGGCAAAATTTCCGCCAATTGACGGCATAAATTCGTCAATTCATTACTATCCACAGGCATTAAAGTGATATGACCTAATTTGCGGCCAGCACGTTCTGACTTGTTATAAAGATGCAGATGAGCACCATTTAAGGCAAGTACATCCTCAGTTTTAGGATGTTGACCAATAATATTGATCATAACCGTTGGGCGAACAACTTCTGTTGAGCCTAGTGGTAATCCTGCAACAGCTCGAATATGGTTTTCAAACTGAGAACAAACTGCGCCTTCAATTGACCAGTGGCCTGAGTTATGCACACGCGGTGCCATCTCATTTGCACACAAACCTTGTTCTGTTACAAATAGCTCGAGAGTCAACACACCAACATAGTTAAGGTGATTCAACAAACGAGTAATGTAGTCTTGAGCAACGGGTTGCAAAGCTTCACTATTCGGTGCAGGAACAATTGAATGCGATAAAATACCATTATGATGATGGTTTTCAGCCAATGGCCAAGTTTTTACTTCACCATTTTGGCCACGCACCGCAATGATTGAAACTTCGCGAGAGAATTTAACAAAGCTTTCGGCAACTAGACTTTTTGCAGGACCAAGTTCAGCCCAAGCAGTATCAATCTGGTCTTCTGAACGAAGTACAAACTGACCTTTGCCATCATATCCGCCAGTTGCAGTCTTAAGCACGATCGGTAAACCAAGCTCAGCCACAGCCTTTTTCAAGCTTTCTAAGCTATCTACAGCACGATACGGAGCAACAGGAATTGTAAGCTCATCAAACAATGCTTTTTCTGACAAACGATTTTGCGCAGTTGCTAAAGCAACACGGGGAGGATGCAATGTTTTGGTTTGTGTTAAAACATCCACATCTTCAACTGGCGTATTTTCAAATTCAAGACTGAAAACATCAGCACTTTCAATAAACTGCTTTAAACCTTGCTCATCTTGGCTAGAAAAGACCTGGCCTAAAACACCTGCAGGACAATCTGTATTTGCTTCAAAAAAAGTACATTGAATATTTAATGGTAACGCTGCTTGAGCCATCATACGGCCCAGTTGCCCACCACCAAAAATACCGATAGTTTTATCCATCTCAGCCTCTTACACCTGACCCGGAATATTTTTGCTTGCAACTTTATCAGTTTGCGCAGCACGGAAATCAGCAACATTTTTTGCGATTTCAGGACGAGTTAAACCTAAGATTTGTGCAGCCATAATTGCCGCATTCGTTGCACCAGCTGGACCAATTGCTAAAGTACCAACCGCAATACCTGCTGGCATTTGTACAATTGAAAGCAAAGAGTCTACGCCATTTAAAATTGATGATTTAACTGGCACACCTAAAACAGGTAAATCAGTTTTTGCGGCACACATTCCAGGTAAATGCGCTGCACCGCCTGCACCAGCAATAATCACTTGAATACCGCGATCACGTGCAGTTTCTGCATATTCAAATAAACGATCTGGAGTACGATGAGCAGATACTACTTCCGCTTCAAATGGGACACCAAGCTGTTTAAGCATATTGGCTGTGTTTTCGAGAGTTGCCCAATCAGATTGAGAACCCATAATAATTCCAACGAGAGGTTGAGCGTCTTGTGCTGCGGCCGCATTCATTGCTAATGTTCCAGAGACAAAAGTAAAAGAAGATAAATCTCGACGAGAGCCAAGTTTTAAATGGTTCGGAAGCCCATTATTATAGACTGATTTTTCATCTCACGAAAATTTAACTGACTAGCTCTGCGAATATTTTTAATATCATCAAAAAATGTCATGCTTTAACAGTGACACATTCTCAATTTTTATTAATATTAATTAATTAGATATCTGAAAGATAAGCAGGTATTTGAAAAATTAATAGCTTGTATAGAATCAATTATTCAATACAAGCTATCATGGATTATTGGCTTCTAAATACGAAATAAACACAACCAAATAGGCATAACATCGCCCATAAGTAATCGAGTTTAAAGGGTTGCTTAAACAAGAAAATCATAAAAGGTACAAACACGACCAATGTAACCACTTCCTGAGTGATCTTCATTTCACCGAGTAACCAGCCTTGCGCGCTTAACATACGAGTGGCTGGGATCATAAAACTGTATTCAAGTAAGGCAATAATCCAACCGAATAGAATCGCTTGCCAAAGTGGAGCATGGTGCAAAAATTTAAGATGCCCATACCATGCAAGTGTCATAAAGCAGTTAGAAATAATTAATAGCGTAAAAGCTAAAACCGTTGGGCTCAAAGGCACATCCTTCATCATCACGATGATTTAAGTATTTTAACGATACAAAACATTATAAAAGATAAAACTGTAATTCAGCTTAAATCTAAAAAATAAAGCTGTAGTTTTATCAGGGCCTCAAACACATAGAACAACAACGATTTTTGACTATCTTTTCGAGTTTAGCCTTGCTATCGTTGCTGGCAAATTTATCAATAATGCACACACAGCAATTCATTTTAATGTTGTGTACAAAAGCAGTGGAGAAGGCGAGCAATGCATCTGCATATCTTGGGTATTTGTGGCACTTTTATGGGCTCTTTAGCACTTTTGGCTCGTGATTTAGGACATAAGGTAACTGGTTCCGATTTAAACGTTTACCCACCGATGTCTACCCAGTTAGAAAATGCAGGCATTACACTCATGCAAGGCTATGACCGTAGTCATTTACAGCCTCATCCGGACTTGGTTATTGTCGGCAATGCCATGAAACGTGGTATTGATGCAGTCGAATATATGCTGAACGAAGGCCTACCATATATTTCTGGTCCACAATTCCTTGCTGATCATGTTTTACAAGGTAAACATGTACTTGGTGTAGCAGGTACTCACGGGAAAACAACAACTACGACCATGTTGGCTTGGGTACTTGATCAAGCTGGTTTAAATCCGGGCTTTTTAATTGGTGGTGTTCCACTTGGTTTTAGTGAAAGTGCTCGTTTAGGCGGTGGTAAATACTTCTGTGTTGAAGCCGATGAATATGACTCTGCTTTCTTTGATAAACGTTCTAAGTTTGTTCATTATCACCCAAAAACGGCGATTTTAAATAACCTTGAATTTGACCATGCCGATATTTTTGATGACCTAGCAGCGATTCAAAAGCAGTTCCATCATCTTGTGCGTACTATTCCAAGTGAAGGCCGTATTATTGCGCCAATTACTGAAACGCATATTGATGAAGTGCTTGAAATGGGTTGCTGGACACCAGTAATTCGTACAAGTCTAGAAGCGAATGAAAAAGCTGCTCTCTCTGCCGAACTCATTTCAATTGATGGCAGCCATTTTAAAGTACTCGAAAATGGCAATGTCGTTGGCGAAGTGAAATGGAGCATGACAGGGCAACATAGTGTGGCGAATGCTTTGGCAACCATTGCAGCCGCTCAGCATGTGGGTGTTACGCTTGAAACGGCTTGTGAAGCTTTATCTAACTTTGGCGGTGTGAAACGTCGTATGGAGTTACTCGGCACAGTCAATGGCATTGAGGTTTATGACGACTTCGCGCACCATCCAACAGCAATTGACACAACTTTAGATGGCGCACGCAAACGCTTAGGTGAACGCCGTTTATGGGCCATTATTGAACCACGTTCAAACACGATGCGTATGGGCAGTCACAAAGATGGCTTGGCACATTCAGCACGCTTAGCAGACGAAGTGATCTGGTATCAGCCAGAAGGCTTAGATTGGGATTTACAACCTGTGATTGAAGCTGCTTCTAACCATGCTCAAGTGAGCCGTTCACTTGATGAAATTATTGAGCGTATTGTCAATGAAGCAGGTGAGGGCGATGCCGTTGTGATTATGTCTAATGGTGGCTTCGGTGGCTTACATCAAAAATTAATGAGCGCATTAAAAGCAAAAGCTGCTTAAATTTCGCTTTAGATGATTCAATAAAAAATGGGTTTCAAATTGAAACCCATTTTTTATCAGTGACTTTTAAAGCTTTTCTGGCTCTATATTGGCCATAAATTTATTAGAAACCATTAAACGTAAACTATAGACAATGCCCATCGCAAAAACGCTATATCCCACGTTATTACAAATAAACGGAATACATAAAATAATGAGCGCTGTGATTGGATAAAACCATTTCGTGATTCCAGATAAGCATTGGAACTCATAAAGTATCCAAATACAGGTGGTATAAAGCACCACACTCACCGCAACAACTATTCCCATATATAAATCAGAAATATGCGCATGATGGGTTGTAACATCCACGGCAGCAGCAAGCGCAGCACCTACCGCAGCAATACTGACAAAAACAAAATAATGACCGTATCCCCAAACAAATGGGCGCACACCTTTAACATGATGGTGCTGTTCGCTACGGTCAAAATAAGCCCACCACATTGCGAACATCAACATCAATCCACCGACCATTAAGAAAATGGCAGGGATATTCATTGATTGAGCGGCTAAAGCATCACGTATGGCATTAAAACTGCCGACAATCGACTCACCCAACACAATAATTGTGAGTAGGGCATAACGTTCTACAATATGATGAGGATGCCACGGTGTTGGAGAATATTTTTCTGCATAAATTGGAACAAATAACTCCACGACAACCAGAAATAAAAATAGAGGTATTGAAAGTACATGAGCAAAGTTAGCCACAAGCCAGCCAATTTGTACTAAGACTATACCTATTGCATAGCGATAAGCCGTAACACGCCTTTCAGGATCATGTTTTGCTGCTCTGAGCCACTGAGTCACCAAGGCCATGCGCATGATCACATAACCGATAATGATTACATCAAAATCCTGACTACGAAATACATCAGGGATACCTGCCGCCATCACCAATGAACCTACAATCTGTACAAAGGTAAGGCATCGGTACAATGCATCATCGTTATCGTAAGCCGAGGCAAACCATGAAAAATTCATCCATGCCCACCACAGCGCAAAAAATACCATCAGGTAGCTTGGTAATGCATGCCAGAGGTGATTTTCAATAATTGCATGATGTAACTGTTGACCCGCTGTTGCAATCGCGACCACAAAAATTAAATCGAACAATAATTCGAGTGGAGTCGCTGCTCTATGCTGCTGATCAGGATCTCTTGGGGATAGGGGCCTCAAGCTTAATTTTATCTGTTTTTCTTGAGTAGTCATAAAATAACGTTCTCGAATAAAGTGCCAACACGTTAACACTTTAATATTAACGCCCAGAACACGCATTAAAAAATATCTAGACCTGCTGTTTAATCTTTACTCACAAACAAACTATATTTCATTTTTGTGACAATTCTTTATCAAGATAACAGGCTTAATTCTTTATCATAGCCCACGTTTTTTGTTCTTGTTTGGAATATGAATGTCTTTAGAAACACTCAACCTTAGCTTATTCCATGTGATTAATGGGGCTCAGGATGCGAGTCAATTTATCATTCGTCTTGCTATCTTTTTTGCTAATGATCTCCTCTATATTCTCTTATTCATCCTTACATTTTTATGGTTTTATGGCGATCAAGATTTAAAAAATAGGGTCATTAAATCTGTCTTTTTAACCTGCGTATCACTTTTAGTCGGTTACGTTATTTCTCTGTTTTACCATCACTCAAGACCGTTTGTCATGGGTGTGGGTACGACTTTTATTGAACATGCGCCAACAGCATCTTTTCCAAGTAATCATATGCTGATTTTCAGCACCATTGCTTTATCTTATTTGTTTGCTCAGCGCAAAATAATTGGAATTATCCTTTTATTTTTATCATTTGTAGTGGCGTGGTCACGTATTTATTTAGGTGTGCATTTCCCTTTAGACATGTTAGGGGCTTTTATTGTCGCACTACTAGTCAATACATCAGGTTATTACTTCTGGAATGCTTACGGTACAAGTTTGACGGCATTCTGTATTCATATTTATCAGATTATCTGCAAACCACTTTTAGACCGCGGTTTGATTAAATAACCTATAGATCTTTTTTTGCATTCAAACCACGACATTAAGTTCAGTTGCGTAATACAAAAAAATCTGCCATTCTATGTGGACTTGGATATGTTTTATCCAAAAAAGAATTTAGTTTGACAAGGGGAGTAGCCTCCTCCAAACATAACAGCAATGTTATGTGTCAGATATCGTCAATACGCTTTTATTAAAAAGTCGGTATCTGAGCATCGTGAAATTCATGGTGTAGGCAAGACCTTGATCATGTTGATACAGATGTTTAATTCATCTGGCAACTGGTCGAGGTTTTTTTATGCCCAATTGCCGGATGTATGGAGGATTTATGGAATCGATCGGCAATTTATGGCTGTACATAGCATTCTTTGGCATTGTCATTGTCATGCTCCTGATTGACTTTTTAGGCTTTAAACAAAAGCAAGGTCAGGATGTCTCAATTAAGCAAGCTGCTTACTGGAGTGTGGCGTGGGTAAGCGTCGCAGCCCTATTTGGTGGTGGTTTATGGCTTTACCTACAACAAACAGTTGGGGTGACCTTAGCAAACCAAAAAACTATGGAATACTTTGCGGGTTACTTACTCGAAAAGTCCCTCGCAATTGACAACGTTTTCGTCTGGTTAATGATTTTCGCAGCGTTTGCTATTCCAGCTGCACTACAACGTAAAATTTTGCTCTACGGCGTATTAGGTGCAATCGTACTACGTACCCTCTTTATTTTTATTGGTGCATGGTTCGTTCAAGAATTTTCTTGGGTACTTTATATCTTCGGTGCGTTCTTGGTATATACAGGCTTTAAGTTCTTAAAAGGCCAAGATGAAGAAACCAATATTGAAGATATCAAGCTCTTAAAATGGTTACGTAACCATATGCGTATTACACCACAGCTTGAAGGTGACAAATTCTTTGTACGTCAAAACGGTTTATTGTGGGCAACGCCGTTATTTCTAGTTTTGATTTTGGTTGAAGCTTCAGACGTGATTTTCGCAGTAGATTCTATTCCTGCTATTTTCGCGGTAACTAGCGACCCGTTTATTGTTTTAACGGCGAACTTAATGGCAATTTTAGGTTTACGCGCAATGTTCTTTTTGCTTGCTGGCGCTGCGACTAAATTGCATTACTTACCATACGGCTTAGGCATCATCTTATTGTTCATTGGTGCGAAAATGTTGTTGCTTGATGTATTCCACATGCCAATCTGGATCTCGTTAAGCTTTATCGTAATAGTGTTAGCAATCACTGCTTACCTTTCTCTACGACACAGCAAAAAGCAATTGCAGTCTTAATTCATCACAACAAGGCATCTACACGTGAGATGCCTTGTTATCTAAATTTTAAAAATAGACTGTACTTTAAAAAAACAGATTAATATTATATGCCAACTTAAAATTTATCTTTCCTAATCAGAAACATAATAGATAACAGCTATTCGGTATTTTATGCCGAACATACTTATTAAAATGTGTGGAGTCTCATGCGTTCTAAAAAAATTAATCTTGTCATTGTCCCTCTATTACTCACGGCATGTAGCCATAATGATGGTCCTTTAGTACAAGACGTATATAACAACCAATATGACTGTGCTCGCGACTGGAATAATGAAACATGTAAACAAGAAAATAGCTCCAGTGGACATGGTTCTAGCTATATTGGTAGTCGCTATTTAGGTCCTGCGTATTATCGAAATAATCGGGAAGTTTCTTTTCGCGGCAATACCTTACATCCTTACAGCAATTTGAGTGTAGGCCGACCAATTATTTCAAGCACAGCGAAAAGTTCGTCTTTTTCATCCCCAATTCGTGGTGGTTTTGGCCGTAGCGGTTTTTCTTTCGGCGGCTAAGTCTTTAGGCATTCACTTAATATGAAAAGAAAAATATTTACTCCAAGACCAGACTGGCAAGTGGAGCATCAAAATATTGGTTTTGATTATTTTAATTTACCTTCTCTTGATGGCTCAATTTACTGGTCTGAAGGAGTTGCTTATGAGTTTACCCTTAAACAGGTTGAACAACTGGAAGATGCGGCAAATGAACTGCATCAGATGTGTTTATCGGTAGTAGGAGACCTCATTCAACGGGGCGACTATCCTGCTTATTTTCAAATTCCAGAAACAGCTATAAACCATATTGAACATTCATGGAAACAAAATGCCCCTATGCTGTATGGCCGTTTTGATTTCGCTTACGATGGGCGAAATATCAAAATGCTGGAATATAACGCCGACACGCCGACTGGCTTACTCGAAGCCTCTGTCGCGCAGTGGCTATGGATAGAACAAGTCTCAGGCATTGCAAACCGAGATCAATTCAATAGCATTCATGAAGACCTGATTAAACGCTGGAAGACAATTTTACCGCGTGGTAGCCATGTGCATTTTGCTGCCTGTCAGGAGGCTGGAAGGGAGGACTGGGGAAATCTCGAGTACTTGATGGATACCGCTTATCAAGCTCATCTACAGGTTTCCGAGCTTTCTATGGAAAACATAGGTTGGAACGGGCAAGATTTTGTTGATCTCCATAATCAGCCCATTCAAAACATATTTAAGCTCTACCCATGGGAATGGATCTGGGAAGAAGCATTTTCTCAATATATCCACCCACAAACACAGTGGATTGAACCCTGCTGGAAAATGTTACTTTCAAATAAAGCAATTTTGGTTGAGCTTTGGAAGCGTTACCCAAACCATCCATTGTTGATTGAAACCCATACCTATGACCCGCAACAAGCTTTGTCTGGCAAATGGGTGAAAAAGCCGATTTTGGCAAGGGAAGGGGCCAATATTCGAGTTTTACAAGACGGCCATGACCAAGGTACGGCTTCTGGTAGCTTTTATTTTGATGACTATGACAAATACGGTTATGTCGCACAGAAATGGGTAGATACCCCATTATTTTCAGGACAACTACCTACACTCGGTTTATGGATGGTTGGACATCAATGCGCCGGCATGTCTATTCGTGAAGATTGTTATGACATTATCGGTAATGATGCTCACTTTGCAGCACATTATTTTGTCGAGTAATAAATGCCTAGAGGTATTTTAAAAAGCACTTTTTAGGTGCTTTTTTATTGTGCCTTCCACGTAGTCAATCAGTGCATTTTAAATATATAGCGAATAATAATTTTTGGTTTTTAAAGCTAAATTAGAACAAAAATTCAAAAAAATAATAACTTAATCTTATGTAATTTAATAGTTTTATTCTTATTTCTTTAATTAAAAATCAATATTGGCAAGCTCTTTGCATCTCTTAAAAAGAAAAAAGCCTAGATTTTAAGGGCTCGCGAGAGCCCTGATTTTTTTAAGGAGTGATGCCATGAATGCGATTCCAACTTTAACGCCCCTTGCCATGCCGTGTAACAGCAGTTTTGAAGCAAAAGATTGGGAAATTTTATCTACCCACTGGTATCCCGTCGCACGTACTCAAGATGTCTCTACTGTACCTCAACGAGTCACGCTACTAGACGTCAATATGGCGTTATATAAAACAGAAAGTGGGGAAATTCATTTGGTTCGAGATATTTGTCCACATCGTGGGGTGCCTTTAACCAAAGGTTGGGTGGATGGTGAGGAGATTGTGTGCCCTTATCATGGCCTACGCTATAACAGCGAAGGGAAATGCACCCAAATACCAGCTCAGCCCGAACTGACTAAAATTTCTGATCGTTTTTCTCTGACCAAATTTCCAGTTGTACAAAGATATGGTCTCATTTGGACCAGTATTCATGGTCGTGATATTGCTAAAGCCAATATTCCTATATTAGATACTTGGGACCACGCAGAGCATCAAGCGATTTTACCGCCTTTCGTCGATATTGGTGGTTCTAGTGGACGTCAACTTGAAGGATTTATCGATGTCGCTCATTTTGCGTGGGTACATCACAATGCCTTTGCGAATCGGGATAATCCCATCGTCCCTAAATATCACACTGAACGTACCAACTATGGCTTAAAAACGGTCTATATCAGCAACGTCAGTAACTATCCGCATGAACTAAAACATCTCGAACCAGAAGGCTTTTCATGGAAGCGTACCTTTGATGTCTATCCACCTTTTTCAGCCGTGCTCACGGTCGATTTTCCAGAAGGCGGGGTCTTAAAAATCTTGAATGCCTGTTGCCCTATTTCAAGCAATAAAACCCGTTTATTTGTTCCACTCACCCGTAACTTTGACCAAACAGGCGATTTAGAAAAGGTATATGCATTTAATGCCCAAATTTTTGCCGAAGATCAAGACATGGTCGAATCACAAAAGCCAGAAGAACTGCCGCTTGATTTAATGATGGAAGCACATTTTGAAGCAGACCGTTCATCAACAACCTATCGACGGATTTTGGCTGAATGGGGACTAAGTAAACGTTATACCGTTTAAATATTAGCTAACTGGGGTACAATCAATCGAAAAAAGTGAAAATATAAAGGCTTTCCATGTCATTGATCGCAAATACCACCGTTGTGCGTGGTCGTTTTTTAGATATCCAGCAAACTGTCTCTGAGCCAACTGATATTCCAAATCAAGTGCGTTATTTGGAAGATGGTGTATTGGTTAGTGAACATGGAAAAATCAAATGGTTTGGTGCATGGGAAGACGCTCAACAGCATCTACCTGCTGGGGTTAAGATTCAACATTATCCAGAACAATTGATTGTACCCGGCTTTATTGATACCCATATTCACTTTCCCCAAACCGAAATGGTTGGAGCATATGGTGAACAACTTTTAAGTTGGCTCAATACTTATACTTTCCCAACTGAAATCCAGTTTCAGGATAAAGCATATGCAAGTGAAATTGCTCAGTTCTTTGTTCAAGAGCTACTGAAACACGGTACAACCACGGCCCTCGTTTTCTGTACAGTTCACCCCGAGTCTGTTGATGCCTTATTTGAAACCGCAGAACACGTTCAGATGCGTTTAATTGCTGGTAAGGTACTCATGGACCGCCATGCACCTGAAGCGCTTTGTGATACGCCAGAAACAGCTTACAGCGACACCAAAGCACTGATTGAGAAATGGCATGGTAAGGGCCGTGCTCTCTATGCGATTACTCCACGTTTTGCACCAACGTCTACACCTGAACAGTTAGAAAGAGCAGGGCAGTTAAAACAAGAATTTCCAGATGTTTATTTACATACCCATTTAAGTGAAAACAAAGATGAAATCGCTTGGGTGAAATCTTTATTTCCAGAACAAGCAGGCTATTTAGATGTTTATCAACATTATGGCCTGACTGGTAAACGTTCTGTATTTGCTCATTGCGTTCACTTAGAAGATCAAGAATGGCAATGTATGCATGATACACAATCGGCTATTGCATTTTGCCCAACGTCAAACCTGTTCTTAGGCAGTGGTTTATTTCCACTGAAAAAAACTTGGGAAAAACAAGTGAAAGTAGGCTTAGGGACAGATATCGGTGCTGGTACATCATTTAGTTTGCTGCAAACCGTTAACGAAGCTTATAAGGTTCAGCAGTTACAAGGTGATAAACTTTCAGCTTATGAAGCGCTCTATCATGCAACTTTAGGTGGAGCAAAAGCGCTTGATTTACAAGATCAGTTAGGCAACTTCAATGTCGGTAAAGAAGCAGACTTTGTGGTACTGAATCTCAAGCCAACAGCATTACAGGAACTTCGCCAGTCTAAATCCAAATCTGTTGAAGACTCACTGTTTGCATTATTCACTTTAGGTGATGACCGTAATATTGAGGCGACTTATATTTATGGAAACCGTGCTTATCAAAAAGAAACAGCCAAATAAAAAAGGCATTGTTAAGTTTTTGTTATTATTTGGAATATGTGCTCTTGCATTAAAGCGTGATCGACATAATCCGCAAAATGATAAAATTTCACAGCCATCAAAGGGTGCATGAAACGTCATTTTGCTTTAAAATTTTACCATTAACTCAGATTTTCGAGGTGTTGCAGGTCAACACCTTTTTTATTTTTTCTTTTATATCTTGTAGGAATCTGCCATGACTGTTGCAATGAGCATCATGATTTCAACCGAAGAAATTCAAGCAAAAGTCAAAGAGCTCGGCGAGCAAATTAACGCTCACTATGCAAATAGTGATAAAGAATTAGTTCTTATTGGACTACTTCGTGGTTCTGTTATTTTCATGGCAGACTTGTGCCGTACAATTACTAAACCGCATGAACTCGACTTCATGACAGTGTCTAGCTACGGCGGCGGTACGACTTCAAGTCGAGATGTCAAAATCTTAAAAGATCTTGACGGTGAAATTCGCGGTAAAGATGTATTGGTTGTTGAAGACATTATCGACTCAGGCAATACCTTAAGCAAAGTCGTTGAAATGTTGCAAACTCGCGAGCCAAATTCAATTCAACTCTGCACATTAGTGAGTAAACCATCTCGCCGTGAAATTGATCTTGAAGTGAAATTTTTAGGTTTTGAAGTTGAAGACAGATTCATTGTGGGTTACGGCTTAGACTACGACCAGAAATATCGCCACTTGCCATTTATTGGTGAAATTGGTTTATAAATTTCAGAGAAATAGCACCGCAAGGTGCTATTTTTTTATATAAAGCCTTAGCTTTGAACAAAAAAGACACAAAAATTCGCAATCTGCTACAGACAAAATAGACAGCTCTACCGCACGATAGAATATGAAGCAAAATCATTAACTTCATCAAAAAAACAACTGGAGAACAAATATGTGGTCACTTATTGTTGCTATTGTAGTTGGTTTCTTTGCTGGCTTAATCGCTCGTGCTTTGCATCCTGGGGATGATAAAGCAGGTTTCATCGTAACGACCTTGATTGGTATTGCAGGTTCACTTCTAGCTACTTATGGTGGTCGTTTACTTGGACTTTACGGCGAAAACTCAGCTGCAGGCTTTATCGCATCCGTGATTGGTGCCATCGTTATTCTTTTTATCTACAACTTGATTGCACGAAAAAGCTAAACCTTAATTCATTTATAAGAAAAGCACCTTATGGTGCTTTTTTTAATTTATTTTAAAGACCTAACTCTTTCCATACGGCCTGAATTTCTTCAGCAGAGCGTGCGCCAACCAGTTTGAAACCATTCGCAAAAATTAGGGTAGGGGTGCCGTTAAAGCCGAGTTTTTTTCCTAATTCCAAATTACGGTCAATTGGGTTTGCACAGCTTGTAACTGTTGGTTTAACACCTTGCTGAATCAGTTTTTTCCATGAGTAAGATTGATTTGGTGCACACCAAACTTGTCTAGAAACCACAATAGACTGAGGTTTTAAAGGATAGATGAACGTATAAATAGTCACATTTTTAAGCTTATCGAGTTCAGGTTCAAGCTGCTTACAATAAGGACAATTTGGATCAGAAAATACTGCTAAAACATGTTGGCCATTACCTTTGACTGTTTTAATCGCATCTTTTAAAGGCAGTTGTTTCCAATCAATTGAGTTTTGTCCTAAAACTAGATCTTTAGTTAAGTTCTTCTGGTCTTTTAACCGAATCATAGAGCCTACAAACATATGTTGCCCATCTTCACCAACATAAATGATTTGCTGATCAAGATTAGCGCTATATAGCCCGGGCATTTCAGTTTTCTGAATATTGCTAATTTTCAAATTAGGATATTGTTTTTTAATATTTTCCCTAACAGTATCTACATTAGCGAAACTCACACTTGCAGTTAGGCTAAATAACGCCAATATTCCTAATTTTTTAAGCATAAAACTGACTCATAGGTAGGAGAGGAGATCATTTTAATCAGTTCAGCTTTTTAAAACAGAACTGATTACCGAGTTATAACCAAACTTCCACTCATTTATGCCAATGTTTCACGTGGAACATAAATAGGTTTTAGAGTATTAATTTCTACCGATATATGCACAATTTCATCATGAATGGATAAAGCATGACGAATCTGATCTGCAGTTAAAGAAATATCATCAGTTTCGAGTGCCAAAATACAAGAAAACTTACCTTTCGCGACTTTCCAGACATGAATATCCGTAATTTCAATATTTTTAGGAAATTCAGCAATCACTTCACGAATTTCTTCAACCACAGGATGGTCCATTTCTGCATCTAAAAGGGTTTTTCCTGTCTCTTTCATTAACCCAAGAGACCATTTTGCAACCAAAATAGCACCTAAAATCCCTAAAAGCGCATCTAAAAAATCCCAACCGAAATATTTACCCGCACAAAGCGCAATAATTGCAAAAACGGAGGTGACAGCATCTGCAACTACATGTAAAAAAGCAGCTTTTTGGTTTAAATCGTGGTGGTGATGTCCATGCTCATGATGGTGATGGTGATGGTGATGGTGATGGTGATGGTGATGGTGCCCATCATCGTGAAGTAACCATGCGCAAATCAAGTTAATGACCAAACCTAAAATTGCAATCGGAATCGCTTCATTATAAAAAATTTCAACTGGACTAAATAAACGTTGTATCGACTGAAACGCCATAAAAATGGCGACAACCATCAACAAAATTGCACTGCTATAACCCGCTAAAATCTCGATTTTCCACGTTCCGAAACTAAACCGACGATCTTTGGAGTAATGACGAGCCGCGCGATAGGCAAAATAAGCTAAACCGAGAGCCAACATATGGGAACTCATATGCCAACCATCAGCCAGTAGTGCCATTGAATTGAAAAACCATCCACCGAATATTTCTAACACCATCATTGATGCCGTTAAAATCGTTGCAATCAAAATACGTTTTTGTGCAAGTGGATTTCCTTCATCAAACTGATGTTGATGATGACGTGATACACTATGATCCTGCATAATATTTAAACCCAATATACTCCCTACCAGTATATTGAATTATACAAGAGAACACAGATGAGTCACATTGGTCAGGATAAAAAAATACTTAATCGTGTAAAACGACTAAAAGGACAAATCAACAGCATTGAGCATGCTGTTGAACAGCCAGATATTTCATGCATAGAAATACTACAACAAGTTGCTGCAATTAAAGGGGCAATAAACGGTTTGATGAGTGAATTAATGGAACAGCATTTACATCATCACGTGCTCAAAGACGCACAAGTTGATCAAAATGAGCTAGATGAGTTTTTAAAGGTTCTAAAAAGATACGGTTAACGAGGTGACTGAATGACACAGCGATGTGCATCATTCAGAATTTTGTAATTATTTTCCAATACAGAATGAACCAAAAATCTTGCCTAATAAGTCATCGGCACTAAAGTCACCAGTAATTTCACCTAAAGCATTTTGGGCAAGACGTAGTGACTCAGCAACCAGTTCACCTGCGTTAAACTCAACAAGTTGCTCACGTGCTTCTGAAAGATAGAGCTGCGTGCGCTTCATTGCGTCTAAATGACGTGTTCTTGCAATAAAGGTGTCTTCCTCAGGGTGGAAGCCTGCATGCGCTGTAATCGCGTCTACGAGGCCTTGTACGCCCATCTCTTGTTTTGCAGAAACAGTTATATGACGGAAACCTTGAAAATCACTTATTTCAGCTAATTGACCAGTTAAATCGCATTTATTACCAATTAACATTAAACGACGCGGTTCAATATGTTCCGCAAAATACTCTTGAGCGAGTTTTAATGGGTCATCACCTTGGTTTAAATCATAAACCAGCAATAACAAATCAGCTTGTTCAATTTCTTTGATTGCACGACGAATCCCTTCTTTTTCAACGATGTCACCTGTTTCACGAAGACCCGCAGTATCTGTTAAGGTGATTGGTAGACCATTTAAGCTAATTTTTTCATGTAAAACATCACGAGTTGTACCAGCAATATCTGTCACAATTGCACGCTCAACACCAGCAAGTGCATTTAACAAGCTCGACTTACCCGCATTTGGTTTACCCGCAATAACGACTTGCAAACCTTCACGGAGTAATTGCCCTTGTCGTGCAGAGGTTTGAACAGCATGTACCGACTGCTGAACATCTTCAAGTAAAGCTAAAATTTTGCCATCTGCCAAGAAATCGATTTCTTCTTCAGGAAAATCAATTGCTGCTTCAACATGCAAGCGTAAATGAATCAGTTTTTCTAAAACAGTATTAATTTTTGTTGAAAAAGCGCCTTGTAAAGAGCGAACCGCAGAGCGTGCCGCAGCTTGCGAAGTCGCATCAATCAAGTCGGCAATCGCTTCCGCTTGTACCAAGTCCATCTTGCCATTTTCAAAAGCACGCATGGAAAATTCGCCGGCTTTTGCAGCAATTGCACCAAGCTCAAATAGACGCCCAAGCAAGGCATTTTGGATGACTGGACCGCCGTGGCCTTGTAGCTCTACAACATCTTCACCTGTAAACGAGTGAGGATTGGGAAAGCATAGAACAATCCCTTCATCCATAATGCTGCCATCAGCATCATAAAATTTACGGAAACCCGCCATACGCGCTTCAGGCAAGTTTTTTTGTGTCAGGTTTTGAGCAATTTCATAAGCCTTAGGTCCAGATAGGCGAATCACGCCCACACCACCACGCCCAGGTGGCGTTGCAATTGCGGCAATCGTGGTTTGACTTTGCATATTATTCACCTAAAAACCTAAAATCCAGCCAAAGAAAAATCCGCCTAAGATTACCATCTTAAGCGGATTTATTCAGCAAAAGTTCAACGATTAAGAAGCTGATTCAGTCTTATTGATACGACTTTTCTCAACGCTCTTATTAATAAACGACTGCTGTAAAATAGTAATACTGTTGTTCACAATCCAGTACAGTACGAGACCGGCAGGGAAGAACAACATAAATACCGTGAACATAATCGGCATAATGCGGAACACTTTTGCCTGCATTGGATCAGCCGGTTGCGGGTTCAACATTTGCTGTGCAAACATGGTAGCACCCATGATTAACGGCAAGATGAACCAAGGATCCATTGCTGACAAGTCTTGAATCCAACCTAACCATGGTGCGTGACGTAATTCCACACTTTCCATGAGTACCCAGTACAAAGCAAGGAAAATTGGCATTTGTAGCAACAATGGTAAACAACCTGAAAGTGGATTTACTTGTTCACGCTTGTATAAAGCCATCATTTCTTGCGAGAAGCGCATACGGTCTTCACCGAACTCTTCTTTCATGCGTTGCATTTCTGGTGCAATCACACGCATTTTCGCCATAGAACGATAACTTTTTGAAGATAAAGGCCACAAGATCATCTTCACCATAATGGTAAGCAAGATGATTGACCATCCCCAGTTGCCCACAATGCTATGGAAGAATTGAAGACCTAAGAACAAGAGTTTAGCAATCGGCCATAACCAACCATAATCAACAGTCTGATTTAAACCAACAGCTAAATCTTTTAATTCAGATTGTACTTTCGGACCTGAATAAAGTTTTGCATCCACTTCCATTGAAGTGCCTGCTGGAACATTAATCACTGGTGAGGTAAAACCAATGATATTCATGTGATCAGCAGATTGACGAGATTCAAGCTTAGCTACATAAGGCTGACCATTAGCTTGAGTCAGCTTAAGGTTTCCAGGAATCCAAGCACTTACAAAATAATGCTGAACAATCGCAACCCATCCACCTTTCGCTTCAGTATTTACTTTTTCTTCTGAGAAATTAGCAAATTTAAGCTTGTTGTAATGTGCATCAGGCGTTCCCCAAGCTCCACCTAAGAAAGTTCCTAGAGTGAAAATACCTTGAGAAGATTTACCTGGATCTTCAGAATTATCGCGCTTTAATTGTCCAAACATCTGACCTTGCCAGCTTTGTTGGCTACGGTTAATTACTTGATGTTTTACAACAATTGGATATTGACCTTGAGTAAAGGTAAAAGTTTTAATAATTTCAACGCCTTCAGGTGTTTTAAATACCATCGGAACGTTTAAAACTTTTTCAGATTGACCCTTTTGGTCCTGTACACCTTTAGCATCAGCCAAAGTATATGATGTCTTTTCAACAGCATATAATGGACGACCACCACGACTACTATCTGGTCCATTCAAACCAATTAAGCCAGATTGAGCAACATATGTACGCTTGGCATCATTTTCAAGCATAACAAAAGGTTGATCGCTGTCTTTGCTTTTGTCGTGTGAGAGTAATTCAATACGAACAATATCACCACCTTTTGGATTAATCCAAATATGGTAAAGGTCAGTTTGTACTGAAATAAGCTGTTGATTCACAGGTGCAGTTGCATCTGTGGTTTGTGACTGCGCAATATTTGCTTGTGGCACATCGGAAGCCACTGTTGCATTTTTAGCATTTGGCAAATCAGCAGATACTTCATGCGAACTTACAGCTGCCGCTTGTTGTTGCGGAGCAGTTGCAGCATTTCCATAATCTTTTTGCCAAGCCAAAATGAGCAAATATGCGGTGACAAACATGGCCCCGAGAATTGCAAACCTGGCCCATTGTTGCATATCTATTACCCCAAATGGTTAGAGAGATTTTGCTTCAGTAAACGATCACGAAAGGGTACAGCAACATGATGCGTTTGAGAATCTATTTGATGAAACGAAATAAAACGAATTGCTTTTGGCGGTACCGGATCATATCCAGATCCTCCCCACGGATGACAACGACAAATCCGTTTAGAAGATAACCAAACGCCTTTTATCGCACCATGAGTTTGCAATGCTTCTATCGCATATTGGGAACAAGTCGGGATATAACGACAACGGGGTCCAAGAAGCGGACTAATCGCAATTTGATACAGTCGAATCAACCAACGTAGAAAACGGACCATTGGCTATCTCTTAATTCTGCGAGGTTGTGCCAACTTTAGAATGTTTTTTTGCTAAGCGCTGTAATTTTTGCCAAGCAAAGTCTAATTGTTGATATAGCTCAGCATTCGTAATCGTTTCTATACCAACTTTCGGCATCACCACAACATCTATGTCTGATCCAAAATTCGGCTGATGTAGACGAAAGCTCTCACGAGCAAGACGTTTTATTCGATTTCTTTCATGCGCTCGGCGCACTTTTTTCTTAGCAACAACAATACCCAAACGGCTTTTAGGCTGTTCGGTTAATTTTGCAAGAAATAAAAAATGGGGTTGATGCACTTTAAAAAGCGCACCATCAAATACACTTTTATAATCTGCAGCACAGCGTATTCGCACGTCTGTGCTAAAACTGTAAAGTGTCATCACACCCAAGTCTGGTCAGCGTAACAGTATTAAACAGTTAAGCTATGACGACCTTTTGCACGACGACGAGCTAATACTTGACGACCAGCTTTAGTTGCCATACGAGCACGGAAACCATGAACGCGTTTACGCTTTAATTCAGATGGTTGGAAAGTACGTTTCATATTGAAACTCCCAAAAATGATCTTTCTATAAAGGTCCGCGATTTTATTGTGCAATGTTTACGCTGTCAATGAAAAACCAAGAAAGTTTTGTATTTAACCCAAATTTTTAATCTCTTCTCTTCTTTTTATCACAGTCATAATTCAGTGCAATATATAGCTTTAAAAGTTATACACAAAGTAATTGTCTATTTTTATTAGAACTTTTAATATATACACACCTTATATACATATTTATCAACAAAACAAGATACCATCTTGGTTTGGATTTGCTGTATTTGAATTTAAATTCATATTTTGCAGTTATCCACAAAAGATCACCACCCTATTAAATAAATTCAAATTTAGAAATTTAAATTTATTCTTATTAGGGGTAACTTTTTCTGTGGATTTTGCACTTTTAAATTTAAAAAACATATATTTGAGTTGTTGATAACTCTGTTTTTACTATATTTATGGATTGTGGATAAGTTTATGTGTTAATTTATCCACAGCTTGTGCAAAAAGTTATACACAAACCATTTTGAATTTAAATTTATTCACAAGAGATTTCTTTTTAGACAAAATCAACTGAAATCGCCATGACAGATGTGGATAACTTGGTTAGAATGGCGACCCCTTCTCATCAGGAAGGGTTAATCTTTAGATTATTTGAATTTAAAAACGCAGAAATAGGGGATACACATGCTTTGGACAGACTGCTTAACTCGCTTGCGACAAGAGCTCTCTGATAACGTCTTTGCGATGTGGATTCGCCCATTAGTTGCTGAAGAAGTAGAAGGGACACTGCGTCTTTATGCACCTAATCCTTATTGGACGCGTTACATTCAAGAGAACCATCTAGAATTAATTTCTATATTGGCCGAACAGTTATCAGAAGGACGAGTACGTCAGGTTGAGATTTTAGTTGATTCTCGTCCTGGTAGTATTTTGTCATCAGGTGAGCAGCCAGCAACTACAACTGCTGCTTTGCAAACTGCGCCCCAACAAAGTATTAAAGTAAAAAAAGAACCAGATTCTATTTCCAGTTCACCTACTACTAATAGTGTAGTGAACCCAAAAACACCGAAAAAGAAACTATTAAACCCCCAATTTACTTTTTCTTTATTTGTTGAAGGCCGTTCGAACCAGATGGCTGCTGAAACATGTAGAAAGGTATTAACACAATTAGGTGCTTCACAGCATAACCCTTTATTCTTATATGGTCCGACAGGATTGGGTAAGACTCACTTGATGCAGGCAGTTGGTAATGCTTTATTGCAAGCCAAGCCTAATGCACGGGTGATGTATATGACCTCTGAGAGCTTCGTTCAGGATTTTGTAAGTTCTTTGCAAAAAGGCAAAGTTGAAGAATTTAAGAAAAATTGCCGTTCTTTAGATTTATTGTTGGTCGATGATATTCATCTTTTAGCTGGTAAAGAAGCAAGCTTGGTTGAATTTTTCTATACATTCAATGCATTACTTGATGAATCTAAACAGATTATTTTAACTTCAGATCGTTATCCAAAAGAATTGACCGAGTTGGATCCACGTTTGGTTTCACGCTTTTCTTGGGGACTTTCTGTAGGCGTTGAACCGCCAGATATTGAAACTCGTATCGAAATTCTATTGAAAAAAGCCGAAAATAGCGGCGTTGATTTACCTCGAAATTGTGCATTATTTATTGCACAACAAGTAGTTGCCAACGTACGTGAACTTGAAGGCGCACTCAATAAAGTCGTCGCAATTTCTCGTTTTAAAGGTGCACCAATTGACCTTGATGTTGTCCGCGAGTCTTTAAAAGATGTGTTGGCAATCCGTGCACGTACAATTAGTGTAGAAAATATCCAACGTGTGGTTAGTGAATATTTCCGTATTCCTTTAAAAGAATTGGTAGGACCAAAGCGGACTCGAATCTATGCGCGACCACGTCAGTTAGCAATGGGACTTGCTCGTGAGTTGACTGGTGATAGTTTTCCCGAAATTGGAATGGCTTTTGGTGGACGTGACCACAGTACAGTCATGCATGCTTGCGAAAAAGTAGTAAGTCTACGTGAAGAAGATCCGATTTTTGACGAAGATTATAAAAATCTATTACGTCTACTCCAGAGTTAATGAAATGATAAGACGTTGTTGCAAAGTCTACGTAAGTGCAGCATAGTACACAGCTAAAAAATGAAATATTTGCTCCAAGTTGCTAGAGGAATGAATCGTGCGTTTGAAAATCGCTAAAGAAAGCTTACTCAATGTTTTATCGCATGTTGTCGGTGCGGTAGAACGTCGTCATACATTGAATATCCTTTCAAACGTCAAAATTCAGACTAATGCTCAGGCACTCACCATTACCGGTTCTGATTTAGAAGTCGAGCTGGTTGCCAGTACTGTTTTAACAGAAGGGGCATGCATTGAAGCAGGTGAAACAACTGTTCCTGCTCGTAAGTTGATGGAAATTTGTAAATCATTGCCTACAGCTGCATTGATTGACTTACAAATTACAGAAGATCAAAGATGTATTTTAAAATCTGGTAATAGCCGTTTTGTATTAGGTACTTTACCGGCAGAAGATTATCCATTATTGACCACTGAAAATAGTCAAGGTACACAAGTACAGGTCACTCAACGTGAGTTAAAGCGTTTATTTGAAAAAACGGCTTTTGCTATGGCCGTACAAGATGTACGTTTCTATTTAACGGGTACTTTATTAGAAATTGATGAAAATCAATTACGTGCAGTAACAACAGATGGTCACCGTTTAGCACTTTGTGAAATTACTGCTTCTTCTACATCATCTCAATTGGTCCAAGCAATTGTGCCTCGTAAAGCTGTTGGTGAATTACAGCGTTTACTTAGCATTGAAGATGAACAATTAACGTTGCTGATTGGTCGCGAATTGTTAAATGTCACAATTAATACGCCAAGCCGTGACAAAGAGCAGGGCGATATCACTGTTCGCTTTACTACAAAGTTGATTGATGGAAAATTCCCTGATTATCGTCGTGTAATTCCACGTGGTGGCGATAAACATGTGTTAATTAGCCATGATGTGTTCAAACAATCATTACAACGTGTCGCAATTTTGAGTAATGAGAAATTACGTGGTGTTTTCTTGAATTTTAATCAAGATTCTTTACAGCTACGTGCAAATAACCCTGAACAAGACGAAGCGATTGAAGATTTAGCGATTCAATATCAAAACATACCGCTTGAAATGTCATTTAATGCGCAATATTTGCTGGATGTTTTAGGTGTGCTTGATGGTGATGATGTAAATATGAGCATGACTGAGGCAAACCAATCTGTATTGGTTCAAGATCCGGCACATCCTGATCAAACCTATGTCGTTATGCCGATGCGTGTATAATCTGGCTATCTAATATGCATCTTACGCGTTTAAATATTGAACGTGTGCGTAATTTAAAAACGGTTGCACTCCAAGGGTTGCAACCGTTTAATGTATTTTATGGCGCTAACGGTTCAGGAAAAACTTCAATACTGGAAGCAATCCATTTGCTTGCAACAGGGCGGTCGTTCCGCACCCACATACCTAAAAATTATATTCAATACTCTGCTGAAGATGCGATTGTTTTTGCGCAATCTGCAACTGAAAAAATTGGCATGCAAAAGTTGGCCTCTGGTGAGCAGTTGATGAAGGTCAATGGCGATACAGTGGCTACACAAGGACAACTCGCTAAACTGCTTCCTTTGCAGCATATTGATCCACAAAGTACCGATATTATTGACCATGGGGCGAAACCTCGGCGCCAGCTTTTAGATTGGCTGATGTTCCACGTGGAACCTGAGTTTTATTTTGCTTGGCAATATTATTCTCGTGCATTAAAGCAGCGTAATACTTTACTTAAAACCAGACGGAATATTTCTCTAGCGGATTTAGAGCCGTGGAATAAAATGTTGAGTGATTATGGTGAAATTTTACACTCTCAGCGTTTAAGTATTGTGGAACAATGGAATGTCTTTTTTCAAAATGATTTAAGTCAATTGCTACCTGATCTAGAGATTGAACTGGAATATAGTCCCGGTTTTCATACAGAGCAGGGACTCATGCAAGACTTGCTGAATCAACACCAAAAAGACATCGAACGACGCTATACCGAATATGGCCCACATCGTGCAGATTTGCGCTTAAAAACCCCGTTTGGACATGCTGATGTAGTTTTATCAAGAGGTCAGAAAAAACTCTTGATTATTGCCTTAAAACTGTCACAAATTGCAATGTTACATGCGAGTAATAAGGAAACTGTGGTATTATTAGATGATCTGACAGCAGAATTAGACTTAACCGCACAACAACGTTTAATTGAACGATTAAGCCAACTTGGTAGCCAGGTTTTTATGACAACTTTAGATCATGCATCGGTAAAAAAACACTTACATGATCTGTCTATTTCATATCAATTATTCAATGTTGAATCCGGTCAAGTTAGTCTTGCTTCACCATAATTTTTTGATGTTACCCATCTTTGAATAAACCTATATTTGCTAGGGAGAAACCATGAGTTCAGAGTCTCAATCAGCCTCTCAAACAGAACAAACCAATGAAAAGGCTTATGATTCCTCTAGTATTAAAGTATTACGTGGATTAGATGCAGTTCGTAAACGTCCGGGTATGTATATTGGGGATACAGACGACGGTACCGGTTTACACCATATGGTATTCGAGGTTGTCGATAACGCAATCGATGAAGCTTTAGCTGGGCATTGTGACGAAATTATTGTCACGATTCACGAAGATGAATCGGTAAGTGTTTCTGATAATGGCCGTGGTATTCCAACAGATATCCACCCTGAAGAAGGGGTGTCTGCAGCGGAAGTAATTCTTACGATCTTGCACGCAGGCGGTAAGTTTGACGATAACAGCTATAAAGTTTCAGGTGGTTTGCACGGCGTAGGCGTTTCAGTTGTAAATGCGCTTTCAAGTAAATTGCATTTAATTATTAATCGCGCTGGCCAAGTGCACGAACAAGAGTATCACCACGGTGATCCGCAATATCCATTACGTGTGATTGGTGAAACGGATAGCAGTGGTACAACTGTACGTTTTTGGCCAAGTGAATTAACTTTTAGTCAAACCATTTTTAACGTTGAAATTTTAGCGCGTCGTTTACGAGAGCTTTCATTTTTAAACGCGGGCGTGCGTATTGTTTTACGTGATGAACGTATTAACCTTGAGCACGTATATGACTACGAAGGTGGTTTATCTGAGTTTGTAAAATACATTAACGAAGGTAAAACTCATCTAAACGAGATTTTCCATTTCACTGCTGATACAGAAAACGGTATTGGTGTAGAAGTTGCATTACAGTGGAATGAAAGTTATCAAGAAAACGTGCGTTGTTTTACCAACAATATTCCTCAAAAGGATGGCGGTACTCATTTAGCAGGTTTCCGTGCAGCTTTAACGCGTGGTCTTAACCAATATCTTGAAAATGAAAATATTCTCAAGAAAGAAAAAGTCAATGTGACAGGCGATGATGCACGTGAAGGTTTAACCGCGATTATTTCGGTAAAAGTACCTGATCCGAAATTCTCTTCTCAAACTAAAGAAAAACTAGTATCGAGTGAAGTAAAACCAGCGGTTGAGCAAGCAATGAACAAAGAGTTCTCTGCTTACTTACTTGAAAATCCGCAAGCTGCAAAATCGATTGCCGGTAAAATTATTGATGCTGCGCGTGCACGTGATGCTGCACGTAAGGCGCGTGAAATGACACGTCGTAAGAGTGCACTTGATATTGCAGGTTTACCAGGTAAATTGGCTGACTGTCAGGAAAAAGACCCAGCACTTTCTGAATTATATCTAGTCGAGGGTGACTCTGCTGGTGGTAGTGCTAAACAAGGTCGTAATCGTAAAATGCAGGCTATTTTACCGTTGAAAGGTAAAATCCTGAACGTTGAACGTGCACGCTTTGACAAAATGATTTCTAGTCAGGAAGTGGGTACTTTAATCACTGCACTTGGCTGTGGTATTGGTCGTGAAGAATATAACCCTGATAAGCTTCGCTATCATAAAATCATTATCATGACCGATGCCGACGTCGATGGTTCGCACATCCGTACCTTGTTGTTAACGTTCTTCTTCCGTCAAATGCCAGAATTGGTTGAGCGTGGGCATATTTATATTGCTCAGCCACCTTTGTATAAATTGAAGAAAGGTAAGCAAGAACAATACATCAAAGATAATGATGCATTGGAAACTTATCTCATCTCAAATGCAATTGATGAGCTATCTCTACATACCAATGCTGAAGCACCTGCAATTACTGGTGAAGCACTGGCGAAAGTGATTCAAGACTATCAAGTTTCACAAAAGAGCTTACAGCGCTTAACTTTACGTTATCCAGCTAGCTTATTGGATGCTTTACTTGAAGTAGAAGCATTCAAGAGTGATCAAAACCATGATGAAGCTTATGTACAACAATGGGCAGATCAGGTACGCGATATCATTACCAGATTACAGCCAAGTTTACGTCCAGAAATCTCTTTAGAGGCATTTGAGCGTGAAAATGCTCAAGGTGAAAAATCTGCGCATTATTGGCCGCGTATTACTGTCTATGTTCATAATCTGCCGCATGCGTATTTGCTTGATGCAGCTTTATTGAATTCAGCTGAATATGCACGTTTACTCAAAAACTCGAAGAGTTGGTTCACTTTACTTGAAGACGGTGCTTTTTTACAAAAAGGTGATCGCCGTATTCAAGTGGCTAACTTCCATCAAGTTTGGCAACATATTTTGCAAGATTCACGCCGCGGTATGATGATCCAACGCTATAAAGGTCTTGGAGAGATGAATGCTGAACAGCTGTGGGAAACAACAATGGACCCTGAAAACCGTAATATGTTGCAGGTGACAATTGATGATGCGATTGAAGCCGATCGTATGTTCTCTTGCTTAATGGGTGATGATGTTGAACCACGTCGTGCATTCATCGAAGAGAATGCTTTAAATGCGGATATTGATGCTTAATTCATAACATGATTCTAAATCAGTCTAGGGAGAGAATGATGAGTCAGAAATTATTAGCTAGCCTATTAATTTCATGTGTGTTTTTAGGAAGTTCTGCTGTTTGGGCGGCAGACCTAGAAACGAATATGAAAACTTTAGCGAAGAGTACTAAAGCATTTGCTGAAGCGAAAGATGCTGATAACGCGAAAAAACAGCTTGTTGTAATGCGTGAAGCAGCAGTTTCTTCTAAGCAATATTTGCCGCATAAACTCGAAGGTTTGCCATCAGAAAATGTAAAGGTAAAAGAGTACCAAGCTGGTTTAGATCAGCTTGTTGCCGAAATTGATAAAGTAACTGTTTTAGTTGAGCAAGGACAATTAGATCAAGCCAAAACTGAAGCAATTAATTTAGTCAAAATACGAAATGAAAATCATAAAAAATTTAGGTAATTGATTTTTTATGGTAAAGGGCTAATCATCATTAGCCCTTTTTTGTATCCGAAAAAAGTATTTTGTTTAACAAGTAAACTATTCGAAGTTATATTCTCTATGCGGTACTTACTAATAACAATAGGAAATATAATTATGAAAAAAATACAAAAACTCTTATGTATTGGAATCATATTTTTTAATTGTTTATTTCAACTGCATGCTGCCATAGCCCCCACCTTTTATGGAAAATTAGTATTTCATCGTTATAGTGATTATGAGGCATGGGACAGTAAGCTTTATCTTTATAACTTCACAACACAGCAGACCACATTACTCGGCGCAAATTGGAAAATTGACCATATGATGAATGGCCATTTCTCTCCAGATGGAAAATGGTTAACGTTTATGGGAGTGAATTCTGGACAGCATTATGGCGATGCATGGGATGTGTATGTTTGGAAAGTCGGAAGCACTGAGTTACCCATTAACCTAACTCAGGGCAATAATAAGCGCGATGAAGACCCTAAATTTATAGATAACCAGCGTATTATTTTTAAACAAAATGGCGATCTAAAAATTATTAAAATGACGGATCGGACGATGACTTCTGTGACTCAAAATGGTTGGGATATAGAAGAATCGATGCCTTATCCGATGGTGAATACCACTCAAATTTTGTATGCAAAAGGTGCTGGAAATAATTCTAGAATTTTTAGTATTGATCAGTCGGGTGCTTATGATACACAACTGACCAATATCGCTTCATATTATCCAGTATGGTGGCAAGGAAGTCGGTTCTTATATGTGCGCTGGTATAGCCCAACAAATCCTCATGACCAGATCTATATTTATGATATGGCTAATAAACAAACTACACGTTTGCCATTTAACAACACTAATTATGATACTTCCGATCCAGCTCCTTTAGATCAGCGTTACATGGTGGTATCTCTTGCAGGACAAACAGGGAGTCGAGGCGGATACGATTTATATATTGCTGACAGCTTATCAAGCAGTGTTTGGCCTTTACCGATCAATACCAATTTAAATGAATTAGGGGCTTTTTATACGCCTTACTAATCAATAAAAAAGCCGATTAAGAAATCGGCTTTTTTATTTTAGAAAATGGATTAATCAAAAGAAGCTTCCATTTCTTCTAATTCCATCATGAGTTCCAAAAGCTGCTCTTCGTGTTGCTCAAGTTTAGCTTTCAGCTCTGTCTGCTCATTCATAAGTTTGAGTAGATCATCCTTACGTGCAGCCTCATATAAAGATGTGTCTGCTAAGGATTCTTCAATTTTGGCAAGCTGCGGTTGTAGCTTTTCAATTTGAGACTCAACTTTTTCAATATTTTTACGAATAGGTCGAGTCTGTTCACGACGGCGAGCTGCTTCTTTACGCTGTGCTTCTTTATCAACTTTAGCAGGCGCTGGAGCGGCAGAGGGAGAGTTGTTCTGTGCGACAGCAGTCTGAGCATTGATTTGTTGCTGACGGGCTTCACGTAGCCATTTAGCATAGTCCTGTAAATCACCCTCGAACTCAGTACATTTACCGCCGTGTACTAAAAGAAGCTCATCACATACACTTGCAATAAGTTGACGTTCGTGGGAAACCAGAACAACAGCACCTTCAAAATCTTGTAATGCCATGCTCAGTGCATGACGCATATCAAGATCTAAATGGTTTGTTGGTTCATCGAGAATTAAAACATTTGGACGCTGCCATACAATGAGTGCTAGGGCTAAACGAGCGCGTTCTCCACCAGAAAAGCTTTCGCATGGTGTATCCATGCGTTCACCACTAAATCCAAAACTACCTAAGAAAGAACGTAGGGTGGCTTCACTGATTTGTTTATCTGCTATACGGGCAAGCTGTAGCATTGGGCTAGCGTGACCATCTAAAGCATCCATCTGGTGCTGGGCAAAGTAACCAATATTAAGAAGCTCGGAAGCTTTACGTTCACCTGCCAAGAGCGGTAAATCACCAACCAAGCTCTTAATCAATGTTGACTTACCTGCGCCGTTCATACCCAGTAAACCAATACGTGAGTTTGGTGTAATTTGTAATCTGATTTTTTCGGCTATCTGTTTATCACCATAACCAATGCTGGCATTATCTAAAGTCAGCAAAGGTGAACTCATTTTAGTCGGTTCACGAAAACTAAATGTAAACGGCGTATCTACATGGGCTGGTGCAAGTTGCTGCATGCGCTCAAGTTGTTTAATACGACTTTGTGCTTGACGAGCTTTAGTCGCTTTTGCTTTAAAACGATCAATAAACTTTTGTAAGTGAGCACGTGTTTCTTGCTGCTTTTCAAAAGCTTGTTGTTGTTGAGCAAGACGTTCACTACGTGTGGTTTCAAATGTAGAGTAGTTTCCGGTGTAAAGTGTGAGTTCTTGATTTTCAATGTGAAGAATATGATCTGTAATCGCATCTAAAAAGTCGCGGTCATGCGAAATTAGAATGAGTGTGCCTTCATAGGCTTTAAGCCAATCTTCTAACCACAGAATTGCATCCAAATCTAAGTGGTTTGTTGGTTCATCCAGTAAGAGTAGATCAGAACGACTCATGAGTGTACGCGCTAAATTTAAACGCATACGCCATCCACCTGAGAAGCTCTCAACATTCAAACGTAATTGATTTTCTAGAAAACCAAGGCCTGCCATGAGCTGCGCAGCTTTAGAGGGCGCTGAATAACCATGGATTTCATCAAAACGGCCATGCAATTTAGCCAGTTCAAAATCAGTCAGTTGATCGGGTTGAGCAAGCTTATTTTGTATATCCCAAAACTCTTCATCACCTGAAAGAACAAAATCAATTGCAGGCATATCTAGGGCTTTCACTTCTTGGGCCATATGCGCCACGGTCCAGCCTGTAGGACGAGTAAGTGAACCTTCATCTGCACCTAAACTTCCAAGTAGTGCAGCAAATAAGGTCGATTTACCCGCGCCATTTACACCAGTTAGACCAATCTTCCAACCTGGGTGTAATTGCATAGACGCTTTTTGAAATAAAACACGTCCACCGCGGCGTAAAGAAACTTGGTCAAATTGAATCATCTTATTGTATCGAGGTGAATTAAGGATGCTGTATTTTAAAGAGAACTGCCGATGAAAACAAAACTTTCCGGATTTTAGTGAGCAGGTATTAATAATTAGATATATCCAGACATTCTAAATTTCGCTATTCATCCGAAATTTTCAAAATATTGAACAAGATAGAATACTTTTAAAAAAATATGGCTAAAATAAAAACAGTTTGAAATTTGGTTGATTAATGAGCTACTAATAAAACTAGACTAAGGAAAGTCAAATGAAAAAAAGATTGGGGATAATTGGTGCAGTATTTTGCTGTGCTGTGGGGACAGTACATGCTGGGCAAAGTGTCTGTGTGTTTGATTTATTAGGAAAGTCAGGTGAATCCTATAAAATGATGGAAGAGTGGGCGCTTGCAGCGAAAGAATGGCAAGCAGATATCACTTTAATTCCATTTCAAGATGAAGGCTTAGTTGACCGTAGACTGCGTGAAGGAAAATGTGACGCCGCTTATATGACCTCCATGCGGGCGCGAAATTATAATAAATTTGCAGGTTCAATTGATGCGATTGGAGGGGTAACCAGTAATGCAATTGCTCAAAAAGCTATTAGTTATGTTTTAGATAAGCGTAATAAACATCGCATGGTGGCTGCACAAAATGGAACCAATTACGAGGTCGTTGGTATTGTCCAGATTGGATTAGCTTATTTATTTGTGAGAGATAAAAACCTTAATTCAATTGAAAAAGTACGTGGGACTAAGTTTGCTATTTTGCAATATGACGCAGCACAAAAAATTATGGTGGAAAGCGTTGGCGCTCAGCCCATTCCTTCAGAAATTACCGATTTTGTGAAAAAGTTTAATAGTGGCCAAGTCGATGCAATTGCGGCACCAGCCTATGCTTATAAACCTTTAGAGATTGGTAAAGGGGTGGGAGTAAAAGGGGCAATGTTTACTTTCCCCGTAGTTAACGTCACAGGTGATTTAATTGCCCGAAGTGATAAGTTCCCTACAGATTTCGGTATAAAGTCACGTACTTGGTTTATACAAAAATTACCTCAGAATTTTGCCATGATAAAGCGGCTAGAAATGGGTGTACCCTCAAAAATTAAAATTAATTTTTCAGCAGAAGACAAAACTAAATATCAAAAAATTTTACGTGAAGGTCGCCTCAGCTTAACAAAACAAGGTGTATACGATGCAACAATGATGAGTGTGCTAAAGCGTGCCCGCTGTACAGTTGAACGGACAAATTTTGAATGTACGCTTAATGGAGAGTAGTTTATTTTTTAAACACAAAAACGCTACATATATTTCAAAGCTGAATATGGGTATGAAAATTGTGAATATAAAAAATAACTTACGGAAAATTAGCGATTTTTCCTTTTAATAAATAATTTAAAACCAACAAACAATGGTTCAATGAGATAAAAATATTTGAGTAAAAGCTCTATTTTTTTCTAAAAAACATGATTAATATCTGTGTTTGAAAGGAAACTTCAAACAAAAAATCTGTTCCGTGGAAGGATGAAGAAAATGAAAAAAATCGTACTTGCTATGGCTGCCGCTTCTGTTGTTGGTTTTTCTGCTTCAGCGCAAGCAGCGAGTACCGTATGTGTATTCGACCTCTTAGGAAAAGCAGGCGACTCATATAAAATGATGGAAGAATGGGCTCTTGCTGCAAAAGGCTGGGGTACTGAAATTAACTTAGTTCCTCGTCAGGACGAGGCTGTTGCCGATAATGATTTTAAAGCGGGTAAATGTGATGCTGTAGCAATGACAGCAATGCGTGCACGCCAATATAATAAATTTGCAGGATCTATCGACTCACTCGGTGGTGTTCCAAATAACCAAATCGCTCAACGTGCAATTACTTATGTATTAGATGCGCGTAATGCAGCAAAAATGACCACGAATATGGGTGGTAAAAAATACGAAGTTGCTGGTATTTCTCCGCTAGGTTCAGCATTCATTTTCGTACGCGACAAAAACATCAACTCTGTTGAAAAAGCTGCGGGTAAAAAATTCGCTGTACTTGGCTATGACGATGCACAAAAAATTATGGTGCAACGTGTAGGTGCTCAAGCAGTTCTTTCTGATATCTCAAACTTTGCTGCTAAATTTAACAATGGTCAGGTAGATATGGTAGGTGCGCCTGCTTATGCTTACAAACCATTAGAGTTAAATAAAGGTTTAGGCGCAAACGGTGTAATGTGGAACTTCCCTGTATTACACGTTACAGCAGATCTAGTATTACGTTCTGATAAATTCCCAGCTGGTTTTGGTCAAAAATCTCGTGACTGGTTTGTTAAACAGTTACCTAAGAGTTTTGCAATGATCAACCGTTTAGAAGCGCAAATTCCTGGCAAATACAAAATGAACTTAAGTGCAGAAGACAAACTTAAGTATCAAAAAATGTTGCGTGATGGCCGTATGGACTTAACTAAACGCGGTGTTTACGATGCTGGAATGATGTCTGTACTCAAAAAAGCGCGTTGTTCTGTAGACAAGGCTAACTTTGAATGTTCAATGCCTGGTGAATAATCCTAATTTCTTTCAGAAAGCCTAGACTGAGTTCTAGGCTTTTTGTTTTATATGCGCTGTCAGTTCTGCCATTGTGGATAAATAGAAAGACGTTAAGCTAAATTTAGATAAAAACTTCATAAGGAAACATGAAGGTATAATAATGGATCAAGGACTTGAGTGATTAAAATAATTGCTAATAGATAGGTCATTCGCTATCTATTTTTCAGGGAAATAAAATCATAAAAGCAAAAACGGTCTATACAAATATTCCATCATGATTTTTATATGAAGCCTATCCGATTCATACCTGATGGTGTGAAATTTCTTGGTATCGAAAAACAAAAACTCCACAAGGAAAGGAAAAAGAATATGCAATTTTCCAAAACGCTATTACTTGCGATGGGACTTACCACAGTTTCTTTTGCAGCCGAGGCTAAACAAACAGTATGTGTTTTTGACTTCGTTGGAAAAAATGGCGATGTTTATGCGCTGATGAAGGATTATCAACTTGCCGCAAAAAACTGGGGAGCTGATATCGAGCTTAAAGTAAACCAGAATGAAGCCGTGATTGCTGAAGATTTTAAAGCGGGTAAATGTGATGGTATTAGCGTGTCAGGGATGCGTGGTCGCCAATTTAACTCATTTACTGGGTCATTAGACGCAATTGGAGCGATTCCTGATCTCAAGCTTGCTGTAAAAGTGATGCAAGGCTTAGCGAGTCCGACTTTTAGTAAATATATGGTTAATGGTCGCTATGAGGTCGTAGGTGTTATTCCGGTTGGTGATGCTTACCTTTTAGTAAATGATCGCAGCATCAATACAGTAGCGAAAGCTGCAGGTAAGAAAATTGCTGTGCTTGATTATGATGAAGCACAAAAAATTATGGTTCAGCAGGTCGGGGCACAGGCTGTGAGTGCTGACGTAACAAATTTCGGTGCGAAATTTAATAACCATCAAGTTGATATTATTGGTGCGCCAGCAGCAGCATTTAAGCCTTTAGAACTACAAAAAGGTTTAGGTACAAAAGGTGCGATCGTGAATTACCCAATCTTACAGGTCACAGGAAATATTATTATCCGCCCTGATAAGTTCCCAGCTGGTTTTGGACAGAAATCTAGAGAGTGGGTTTCGGGTCAGTTACCACGTGCTTTTACCATCTTGGGTAAGATGAAAGCTGATATTCCACAAAAATACTGGATGGATGTCCCAGCAGCCGATAAACCAGGTTACCAAAAGCTTATGCGTGAATCACGAATTAACCTTACACAACGCGGTGTGTATGATAAACGCATGATGAAACTACTATGGCAATTCCGTTGCAAGCAAGATGCTAAAAACTTCGAATGTAGCTTACAGGATGAGAATTACAAATAATCTTGATAAAAATACTCAAGATTCGCTTTAAACTTCGAAGACAGACCCTATATTGATTATGCTATACTCAATATAGGGTCTTTTTTATTTTGAAAGGCACAGCAAAATCCGAGGAACAATCATCATGAATGCCCAAGCTCTAGTTTTGACAGATAATGCTGCCAATAAGGTACGCCAACTCCGTGATAGTGAAGGGAATGACGATCTCATGTTACGTGTGTATGTAACAGGAGGCGGGTGTTCAGGGTTTTCGTATGGCTTTAATTTTGCTGAAAGCGTAAATGAAGATGATGCAGAATTCGTAAATGGCGATGTAAAAATGCTGGTTGACTCACTTAGCTACCAATACCTCATTGGTTCAGTAGTTGACTATGTAGAAGGTCTTGAAGGTTCGCGTTTTATCGTACAAAACCCGAATGCAACAACAACATGTGGTTGTGGTTCTTCATTCTCGATTTAACAGAATTTTAAAATTTAAAAAACCTCTCTATTTTGAGAGGTTTTTTTATTGATCAGATTATTATCTTTTACGGACAGATTCTAAAAAATATTGCACGAGTTCAGGTGCATTCTGATATGGAATCCAATGCGATGCATCCATAAAAACTGATTCATAACTATTTTTAAAATAATGTGAGTTTAGCTTGGCGCTTTTTTCTGTAACGGCAATATCATGTTTACCCCAAATAAAAAGAGTAGGAACATCTATTGCTTTAAACGGATTTTGAGGTTTGTCCCAAAAAAAGCCACGATACCAATTCAACGCCGTAGTTAGCCTATTTTCTTTTATAAACTCATTCTCGAATATTTCAATTTGCTGTTCAGTCATGCCTGATGACTTTAGAAACTTACGGCCTAATTTCGGTAGTTTTTTAAATAAAAGCTCGGGCAGAATCGGTAACTGAAAAATTGCAAAATAATAAGATTTAAAAAGTTGTCTACTGCTTAAACAAGCTTTTAAAAATGCAGCTTGATGAGGTACAGAAACTAAAGTGAGATGTTGAATATATTGTGGATACTTCATAGCAACGCCTGAAGCAATTGCCGAGCCCCAGTCATGCCCAATTAAATAAACTGGCTGGCCAAGCTGTTCAATTAAACTGGTCACATCTTCTACAAGTTCACTCAATGAATATTTAAATCGGCTTTGAGGCCTAGCATTTAAACTATAACCACGTTGATGAATCGCAAGTGTTCTAAATTGATGCTCATGCAATAATTCCGAAGTCTGCTCCCAACAATGAGCAGTTTCTGGAAAACCATGCAATAAAACAACGAGAGGACCATCTATAGGGCCTGAATCAATTACATCGAATGTCCAGGTCCCACGTGTGTATTGATGAATACGTTTGGTCAGATCCATAACAACATGCCTTACTTATTTTTGTTGGCATTTATCATGAATTTTTATGTCCAATTTAATAACAGCATTTCGGGTCAGTAAATGTGCTATGAGGTCTAATCTGTCCAATTAAATTGCACAGGTAGCTTTATACCGCCGTGATCGTACCTAGGATTCTGAAATCCGAAGCACCTGTTACTGCTGGCAAATTTCCACTTAAACCATCTACAAAGCGCATTGCTAACCATGCAAATGCTGTAGCCTCGACCCAAGTAGGGGAAAGCCCTAACACATCGGTAGGTTGAACAGACCAATTATGTTTACGTAAACGCCAACGTAACTGTTCTAATAAATAAGAGTTATAAGCTCCACCACCACAAACATATATTTCACCTGTTTCCATCTCAGAGCGATAAATTGCTTTTTGAATAGCACGCACAGTAAGTTTTAATAGGGTTGCTTGAATGTTTTCAGGTGTATCTTCTAACTCATCGTAAGTTAAATCATTTCGCCAATCGATTAACTGATCATCTAACCAGTCAATATTAAAGTCTTCACGCCCTGTGCTCTTAGGTGGTTCTTTAGAAAAATATTCATGGGCATGAAGACGGTCAAGTAACGAACGAATAGGGTGACCATAGGCAGCCCAATCACCATTTTCATCATATGGATGACCTGTATGGCGATGGCACCACGCATCCATCAAAATATTTGCAGGACCTGTATCAAAACCAAATACGCCGTCACTGTTATTGGCGGGCAGCATACTCACATTAGCAATACCACCCAAATTCAAAATTACACGATGAATACTTGGATGTTGAAATAATGCTTGATGGAAAGCCGGAACTAATGGTGCGCCTTGGCCACCAGCTGCCATATCTCTACGACGAAAATCTGAAACGACAGGAATTTGAGTAATTTCAGTAATAATGTTTGGATCACCAATTTGTAGCGTAAAGCCATGTTCTGGACGATGACGAATAGTTTGTCCATGCGAACCAATTACTTTTATTTGGCTACGGTCTAATTGGTGCTTTTCAATGAGAGTATTAATCCCATGACCAATCATTTTGGCTAGAGCAACATCAGCTTTACCCATGCGGTCAATTTCATTGTCATCAGGTAAAGTTAATGCCATAAGCTCATCACGTAATTCGGGTTCGAATGGAACTGTAAGAGTGGCATGAAGCTGTAGTGGCTCAAATGAAGCCGCTACAATATCCACACCATCCATACTAGTGCCAGTCATTACGCCGATATAGATTGCGCTCATATGCAACTTCCCCTGCAAGACGCTGAAAAAATGTTAGTATATCGCACAAATTGAATAACTGATGTGTTTAGGTTTTGTGATGTCAAATTTCTTGCCCGCCGAAGAACAGCTTGCTCTCATCCAACGAGGCACGCACGAAATTATTTCAGAAGAAGATTTACTGAAAAAGCTTAAAGAGAATCGCCCTCTTAAAATTAAAGCTGGTTTTGACCCTACAGCACCAGATTTACATTTAGGACATACGGTTCTTATTAATAAACTAAAAACTTTCCAAGACTTGGGCCATGAAGTTACCTTCTTGATCGGTGACTATACAGCGATGATCGGTGACCCAACTGGCAAAAGCGCAACTCGTCCGCCGTTGTCACGTGAACAAGTAGAAGCTAACGCTAAAACTTATCAAGAACAAGTTTTTAAAATCTTAGACCCAAATAAAACAAAAGTACGTTTTAACTCAGAATGGTTTAATCAAAAGTCTGCTGCTGACCTTATCCAATTAGCAAGTCAGCAAACCGTATCACGTATGTTAGAGCGTGATGACTTTACTAAGCGTTATAGCAATCATCAGCCGATTGCAATTCATGAGTTTTTATATCCTTTAGTTCAAGGTTATGACTCAATTGCGCTTGAAGCTGACGTTGAGTTAGGCGGTACAGACCAGATCTTTAACTTACTTATGGGTCGTACTTTACAAAGCCGTTATGGCCAAGAATCTCAAGTGTGTATCACCGTGCCGATTCTAGAAGGTCTAGATGGCGTAAATAAAATGTCTAAATCTTTAGGTAACTATATTGGTGTATTTGATACACCAGGTGCAATGTACCAAAAAGTTTTATCAATGCCAGACTCTTTAATTGAACGCTATTTCGATTTATTAAGCTTCAAATCTCTTGATGAGATCAAAGCTCTATTAGATGAAATTGCTGCTGGTCGTAATCCGCAAGAAGTAAAACGTATCCTTGCGCTTGAGTTAGTTGAACGCTTCCATGATGCAGAAGCTGCTGCTAATGCCCATAAGAGTGCTGGTAACCGTATTACAGAAGGTGAAGTACCTGAAGACACACCAGAAGTGACTATTTCACTTGGTGAGTTTGGAGGAGAAATCTTTATTGCCACGATTTTACGTGTAGCGGGGCTAAACCCAAATGCAGCTGCGGCAAAAGATGCGGTTGCTCGTGGTGCGGTAAAAGTTGACTGGAATGCTGTTGATGCAAGCTTCTCTGTAAAAGAAAACGGAAGCTTTATTATTCAATCAGGTAAAAAAGCAATTGCACGTGTAATTTTCACTGACTAATAAAAAATTTATAGATTAAAAAAGCAGGAGTAATCCTGCTTTTTTTTATTTCTGGATCACAAAATCAATTAAAGCGTTCCACGTGGAACAATTTGTAATTAACTTAATAAGTAGAAAAATAGAATAAGTAAAGAATAGAAAGTATTAATCAATAAATAGAGTATTTGCTCTAGTCTGTCTTTGGAATCTTTGGAATCTTTGGAATCTTTGGAATCTTTGGAATCTTTGGAATCTTTGGA
>NZ_KB849785.1:56041-61757 GCF_000369045.1 Acinetobacter pittii ATCC 19004 = CIP 70.29
TCTTTGGAATCTTTGGAATCTTTGGAATCTTTGGAATCTTTGGAATCTTTGGAATCTTTGGACTTAAGGGAGTATATATGTCTATAAACCCTATTAAAGACATAGGAAATTAAAAATGTCCCAAATTCTTAAATATAAAACTAATATAAAGCAGTTAAAATGCCTAAAAAAAAGCCATATATATCACTTTTTTCGCAAAATAGTAGAAAAAAACGGCACTCAAGTGAAAAAGGCTGAAATACCCCTTGCAAAGGGATCTTAATCATCTATAATGCACATCCATCGGCGGTGATGCAGATAGAAACTTGTTGAAAAACAGTTACTTGTGATTAAGTTGATTGCTTTAAGTGATGAATTTGATGTTAAGTTGGTTTGAGAGTGAGTTTTAAAAATATCGAAATTACCTGTTGACTTTTAAGAGATTAAGAGTAATATAGCCGACCTAGCTTGCTGGTGACGAACCAGGAAGAAGATCATTAAGAGAATTGAAGAACAACTTGTGTGGATTTTTACTGATTGATTAATCGAAATAATTTTCATTGATTGATTGGTTTAAATTACTCGAAGTTTATTTGAGCGAAATTTAAGTCAGTAATTGATGAGCCAGAATTGGCACCTTGTCTTTAATAAGGTGCAAAATGATTTTAACTGAAGAGTTTGATCATGGCTCAGATTGAACGCTGGCGGCAGGCTTAACACATGCAAGTCGAGCGGAGAGAGGTAGCTTGCTACTGATCTTAGCGGCGGACGGGTGAGTAATGCTTAGGAATCTGCCTATTAGTGGGGGACAACATTTCGAAAGGAATGCTAATACCGCATACGTCCTACGGGAGAAAGCAGGGGATCTTCGGACCTTGCGCTAATAGATGAGCCTAAGTCGGATTAGCTAGTTGGTGGGGTAAAGGCCTACCAAGGCGACGATCTGTAGCGGGTCTGAGAGGATGATCCGCCACACTGGGACTGAGACACGGCCCAGACTCCTACGGGAGGCAGCAGTGGGGAATATTGGACAATGGGCGCAAGCCTGATCCAGCCATGCCGCGTGTGTGAAGAAGGCCTTATGGTTGTAAAGCACTTTAAGCGAGGAGGAGGCTACTTTAGTTAATACCTAGAGATAGTGGACGTTACTCGCAGAATAAGCACCGGCTAACTCTGTGCCAGCAGCCGCGGTAATACAGAGGGTGCAAGCGTTAATCGGATTTACTGGGCGTAAAGCGCGCGTAGGCGGCTAATTAAGTCAAATGTGAAATCCCCGAGCTTAACTTGGGAATTGCATTCGATACTGGTTAGCTAGAGTGTGGGAGAGGATGGTAGAATTCCAGGTGTAGCGGTGAAATGCGTAGAGATCTGGAGGAATACCGATGGCGAAGGCAGCCATCTGGCCTAACACTGACGCTGAGGTGCGAAAGCATGGGGAGCAAACAGGATTAGATACCCTGGTAGTCCATGCCGTAAACGATGTCTACTAGCCGTTGGGGCCTTTGAGGCTTTAGTGGCGCAGCTAACGCGATAAGTAGACCGCCTGGGGAGTACGGTCGCAAGACTAAAACTCAAATGAATTGACGGGGGCCCGCACAAGCGGTGGAGCATGTGGTTTAATTCGATGCAACGCGAAGAACCTTACCTGGCCTTGACATAGTAAGAACTTTCCAGAGATGGATTGGTGCCTTCGGGAACTTACATACAGGTGCTGCATGGCTGTCGTCAGCTCGTGTCGTGAGATGTTGGGTTAAGTCCCGCAACGAGCGCAACCCTTTTCCTTATTTGCCAGCGAGTAATGTCGGGAACTTTAAGGATACTGCCAGTGACAAACTGGAGGAAGGCGGGGACGACGTCAAGTCATCATGGCCCTTACGGCCAGGGCTACACACGTGCTACAATGGTCGGTACAAAGGGTTGCTACCTAGCGATAGGATGCTAATCTCAAAAAGCCGATCGTAGTCCGGATTGGAGTCTGCAACTCGACTCCATGAAGTCGGAATCGCTAGTAATCGCGGATCAGAATGCCGCGGTGAATACGTTCCCGGGCCTTGTACACACCGCCCGTCACACCATGGGAGTTTGTTGCACCAGAAGTAGCTAGCCTAACTGCAAAGAGGGCGGTTACCACGGTGTGGCCGATGACTGGGGTGAAGTCGTAACAAGGTAGCCGTAGGGGAACCTGCGGCTGGATCACCTCCTTAACGAAAGATTGACGATTGGTAAGAATCCACAACAAGTTGTTCTTCATAGATGTATCTGAGGGTCTGTAGCTCAGTTGGTTAGAGCACACGCTTGATAAGCGTGGGGTCACAAGTTCAAGTCTTGTCAGACCCACCATGACTTTGACTGGTTGAAGTTATAGATAAAAGATACATGACTGATGATGTAAGCTGGGGACTTAGCTTAGTTGGTAGAGCGCCTGCTTTGCACGCAGGAGGTCAGGAGTTCGACTCTCCTAGTCTCCACCAGAACTTAAGAGAAGTTCGGATTACAGAAATTAGTAAATAGAGATTTAGATCTTGGTTTATTAACTTCTGTGATTTAAGTATCACGGTATTAAGCATGACCTGACGAAGGCGTGTTTATTCATTAACAGATTGGCAAAATTGAGTCTGAAATAAATTGTTCACTCAAGAGTTTGGATTAAGCAATTAATCTAGATGAATTGAGAACTAGCAAATTAACTGAATCAAGCGTTTTGGTATATGAATTTAGATTGAAGCTGTACAGTGTTTAAGTACACAGACAACAGATAGTAGCGATGAAGAATCGCACGGACAACACTCACTTGTAGGTGTTGACGACTGTTTGGGGTTGTATAGTCAAGTAATTAAGTGCATGTGGTGGATGCCTTGGCAGTCAGAGGCGATGAAAGACGTGATAGCCTGCGAAAAGCTCCGGGGAGGCGGCAAATATCCTTTGATCCGGAGATTTCTGAATGGGGGAACCCACCTACTTTAAGGTAGGTATTGCAACATGAATACATAGTGTTGCAAGGCGAACGAGGGGAAGTGAAACATCTCAGTACCCTTAGGAAAAGAAATCAATTGAGATTCCCTCAGTAGCGGCGAGCGAACGGGGATCAGCCCATTAAGTTATGTGTGTTTTAGTGGAACGCTCTGGGAAGTGCGAACGTAGAGGGTGATATTCCCGTACACGAAAGGGCACACATAATGATGACGAGTAGGGCGAGGCACGTGAAACCTTGTCTGAATATGGGGGGACCATCCTCCAAGGCTAAATACTCCTGACTGACCGATAGTGAACCAGTACCGTGAGGGAAAGGCGAAAAGAACCCCTGTGAGGGGAGTGAAATAGATCCTGAAACCGCATGCATACAAGCAGTGGGAGCACCTTCGTGGTGTGACTGCGTACCTTTTGTATAATGGGTCAGCGACTTATATTCAGTAGCGAGGTTAACCGTATAGGGGAGCCGTAGAGAAATCGAGTCTTAATAGGGCGTTTAGTTGCTGGGTATAGACCCGAAACCAGGCGATCTATCCATGAGCAGGTTGAAGGTTGGGTAACACTAACTGGAGGACCGAACCCACTGTCGTTGAAAAGCCAGGGGATGACTTGTGGATAGGGGTGAAAGGCTAATCAAGCCTGGTGATAGCTGGTTCTCCCCGAAAGCTATTTAGGTAGCGCCTCGGACGAATACCATAGGGGGTAGAGCACTGTTTCGGCTAGGGGGTCATCCCGACTTACCAAACCGATGCAAACTCCGAATACCTATGAGTACTATCCGGGAGACAGACTGCGGGTGCTAACGTCCGTAGTCAAGAGGAAAACAATCCAGACCGCCAGCTAAGGCCCCAAAATCATAGTTAAGTGGGAAACGATGTGGGAAGGCATAGACAGCTAGGAGGTTGGCTTAGAAGCAGCCACCCTTTAAAGAAAGCGTAATAGCTCACTAGTCGAGTCGGCCTGCGCGGAAGATGTAACGGGGCTAAAACTATGTGCCGAAGCTGCGGATTTGACATTAGTCAAGTGGTAGGGGAGCGTTCTGTAAGCCGATGAAGGTGTATTGAGAAGTATGCTGGAGGTATCAGAAGTGCGAATGCTGACGTGAGTAACGACAAAACGGGTGAAAAACCCGTTCGCCGAAAGACCAAGGGTTCCAGTCCAACGTTAATCGGGGCTGGGTGAGTCGACCCCTAAGGCGAGGCCGAAAGGCGTAGTCGATGGGAAATTGGTTAATATTCCAATACTTCTGTGTAATGCGATGAGAGGACGGAGAAGGTTAAGTCAGCCTGGCGTTGGTTGTCCAGGTGGAAGGATGTAGGTATGTATCTTAGGCAAATCCGGGGTACTCTATACTGAGATCCGATAGCAAGCTGTACTTGTACAGTGAAGTGGCTGATACCATGCTTCCAGGAAAAGTCTCTAAGCTTCAGTTACACAGGAATCGTACCCGAAACCGACACAGGTGGTCAGGTCGAGTAGACCAAGGCGCTTGAGAGAACTCTGCTGAAGGAACTAGGCAAAATGGTACCGTAACTTCGGGAGAAGGTACGCTGTTGTTGGTGATGGAACTTGCTTCCTGAGCTGACGACAGCCGCAGAAACCAGGCCGCTGCAACTGTTTATTAAAAACATAGCACTCTGCAAACACGAAAGTGGACGTATAGGGTGTGATGCCTGCCCGGTGCTGGAAGGTTAATTGATGGGGTTAGCGTAAGCGAAGCTCTTGATCGAAGCCCCAGTAAACGGCGGCCGTAACTATAACGGTCCTAAGGTAGCGAAATTCCTTGTCGGGTAAGTTCCGACCTGCACGAATGGCATAATGATGGCGGCGCTGTCTCCAGCAGAGGCTCAGTGAAATCGAAATCGCTGTGAAGATGCAGTGTACCCGCGGCTAGACGGAAAGACCCCGTGAACCTTTACTGCAGCTTGACACTGAACTTTGACCTTACTTGTGTAGGATAGGTGGGAGGCTTTGAAGTTGGAACGCTAGTTCCAATGGAGCCGTCCTTGAAATACCACCCTGGTAATGTTGAGGTTCTAACTCTGTCCCGTTATCCGGGACGAGGACCGTGTCTGGTGGGTAGTTTGACTGGGGCGGTCTCCTCCTAAAGAGTAACGGAGGAGTACGAAGGTGCGCTCAGCGTGGTCGGAAATCACGCGTAGAGTATAAAGGCAAAAGCGCGCTTAACTGCGAGACCCACAAGTCGAGCAGGTACGAAAGTAGGTCTTAGTGATCCGGTGGTTCTGTATGGAAGGGCCATCGCTCAACGGATAAAAGGTACTCTGGGGATAACAGGCTGATACCGCCCAAGAGTTCATATCGACGGCGGTGTTTGGCACCTCGATGTCGGCTCATCTCATCCTGGGGCTGAAGCAGGTCCCAAGGGTATGGCTGTTCGCCATTTAAAGAGGTACGCGAGCTGGGTTTAGAACGTCGTGAGACAGTTCGGTCCCTATCTACCGTGGGCGCTGGAAATTTGAGAGGATCTGCTCCTAGTACGAGAGGACCAGAGTGGACGAACCTCTGGTGTACCGGTTGTGACGCCAGTCGCATCGCCGGGTAGCTATGTTCGGAAGGGATAACCGCTGAAAGCATCTAAGCGGGAAGCCTACCTCAAGATAAGATTTCCCTAGGAATTTATTCCTCTAAAGAGCCGTTCGAGACTAGGACGTTGATAGGTTGGATGTGGAAGCATAGTGATATGTGAAGCTGACCAATACTAATTGCTCGTGAGGCTTGACTATACAACACCCAAGCAGTTGTATAT
>NZ_KB849786.1:0-75921 GCF_000369045.1 Acinetobacter pittii ATCC 19004 = CIP 70.29
TTTCATTGATTGATTGGTTTAAATTACTCGAAGTTTATTTGAGCGAAATTTAAGTCAGTAATTGATGAGCCAGAATTGGCACCTTGTCTTTAATAAGGTGCAAAATGATTTTAACTGAAGAGTTTGATCATGGCTCAGATTGAACGCTGGCGGCAGGCTTAACACATGCAAGTCGAGCGGAGAGAGGTAGCTTGCTACTGATCTTAGCGGCGGACGGGGGAGTAATGCTTAGGAATCTGCCTATTAGTGGGGGACAACATTTCGAAAGGAATGCTAATACCGCATACGTCCTACGGGAGAAAGCAGGGGATCTTCGGACCTTGCGCTAATAGATGAGCCTAAGTCGGATTAGCTAGTTGGTGGGGTAAAGGCCTACCAAGGCGACGATCTGTAGCGGGTCTGAGAGGATGATCCGCCACACTGGGACTGAGACACGGCCCAGACTCCTACGGGAGGCAGCAGTGGGGAATATTGGACAATGGGCGCAAGCCTGATCCAGCCATGCCGCGTGTGTGAAGAAGGCCTTATGGTTGTAAAGCACTTTAAGCGAGGAGGAGGCTACTTTAGTTAATACCTAGAGATAGTGGACGTTACTCGCAGAATAAGCACCGGCTAACTCTGTGCCAGCAGCCGCGGTAATACAGAGGGTGCAAGCGTTAATCGGATTTACTGGGCGTAAAGCGCGCGTAGGCGGCTAATTAAGTCAAATGTGAAATCCCCGAGCTTAACTTGGGAATTGCATTCGATACTGGTTAGCTAGAGTGTGGGAGAGGATGGTAGAATTCCAGGTGTAGCGGTGAAATGCGTAGAGATCTGGAGGAATACCGATGGCGAAGGCAGCCATCTGGCCTAACACTGACGCTGAGGTGCGAAAGCATGGGGAGCAAACAGGATTAGATACCCTGGTAGTCCATGCCGTAAACGATGTCTACTAGCCGTTGGGGCCTTTGAGGCTTTAGTGGCGCAGCTAACGCGATAAGTAGACCGCCTGGGGAGTACGGTCGCAAGACTAAAACTCAAATGAATTGACGGGGGCCCGCACAAGCGGTGGAGCATGTGGTTTAATTCGATGCAACGCGAAGAACCTTACCTGGCCTTGACATAGTAAGAACTTTCCAGAGATGGATTGGTGCCTTCGGGAACTTACATACAGGTGCTGCATGGCTGTCGTCAGATCGTGTCGTGAGATGTTGGGTTAAGTCCCGCAACGAGCGCAACCCTTTTCCTTATTTGCCAGCGAGTAATGTCGGGAACTTTAAGGATACTGCCAGTGACAAACTGGAGGAAGGCGGGGACGACGTCAAGTCATCATGGCCCTTACGGCCAGGGCTACACACGTGCTACAATGGTCGGTACAAAGGGTTGCTACCTAGCGATAGGATGCTAATCTCAAAAAGCCGATCGTAGTCCGGATTGGAGTCTGCAACTCGACTCCATGAAGTCGGAATCGCTAGTAATCGCGGATCAGAATGCCGCGGTGAATACGTTCCCGGGCCTTGTACACACCGCCCGTCACACCATGGGAGTTTGTTGCACCAGAAGTAGCTAGCCTAACTGCAAAGAGGGCGGTTACCACGGTGTGGCCGATGACTGGGGTGAAGTCGTAACAAGGTAGCCGTAGGGGAACCTGCGGCTGGATCACCTCCTTAACGAAAGATTGACGATTGGTAAGAATCCACAACAAGTTGTTCTTCATAGATGTATCTGAGGGTCTGTAGCTCAGTTGGTTAGAGCACACGCTTGATAAGCGTGGGGTCACAAGTTCAAGTCTTGTCAGACCCACCATGACTTTGACTGGTTGAAGTTATAGATAAAAGATACATGACTGATGATGTAAGCTGGGGACTTAGCTTAGTTGGTAGAGCGCCTGCTTTGCACGCAGGAGGTCAGGAGTTCGACTCTCCTAGTCTCCACCAGAACTTAAGAGAAGTTCGGATTACAGAAATTAGTAAATAGAGATTTAGATCTTGGTTTATTAACTTCTGTGATTTAAGTATCACGGTATTAAGCATGACCTGACGAAGGCGTGTTTATTCATTAACAGATTGGCAAAATTGAGTCTGAAATAAATTGTTCACTCAAGAGTTTGGATTAAGCAATTAATCTAGATGAATTGAGAACTAGCAAATTAACTGAATCAAGCGTTTTGGTATATGAATTTAGATTGAAGCTGTACAGTGTTTAAGTACACAGACAACAGATAGTAGCGATGAAGAATCGCACGGACAACACTCACTTGTAGGTGTTGACGACTGTTTGGGGTTGTATAGTCAAGTAATTAAGTGCATGTGGTGGATGCCTTGGCAGTCAGAGGCGATGAAAGACGTGATAGCCTGCGAAAAGCTCCGGGGAGGCGGCAAATATCCTTTGATCCGGAGATTTCTGAATGGGGGAACCCACCTACTTTAAGGTAGGTATTGCAACATGAATACATAGTGTTGCAAGGCGAACGAGGGGAAGTGAAACATCTCAGTACCCTTAGGAAAAGAAATCAATTGAGATTCCCTCAGTAGCGGCGAGCGAACGGGGATCAGCCCATTAAGTTATGTGTGTTTTAGTGGAACGCTCTGGGAAGTGCGAACGTAGAGGGGGATATTCCCGTACACGAAAGGGCACACATAATGATGACGAGTAGGGCGAGGCACGTGAAACCTTGTCTGAATATGGGGGGACCATCCTCCAAGGCTAAATACTCCTGACTGACCGATAGTGAACCAGTACCGTGAGGGAAAGGCGAAAAGAACCCCTGTGAGGGGAGTGAAATAGATCCTGAAACCGCATGCATACAAGCAGTGGGAGCACCTTCGTGGTGTGACTGCGTACCTTTTGTATAATGGGTCAGCGACTTATATTCAGTAGCGAGGTTAACCGTATAGGGGAGCCGTAGAGAAATCGAGTCTTAATAGGGCGTTTAGTTGCTGGGTATAGACCCGAAACCAGGCGATCTATCCATGAGCAGGTTGAAGGTTGGGTAACACTAACTGGAGGACCGAACCCACTGTCGTTGAAAAGCCAGGGGATGACTTGTGGATAGGGGTGAAAGGCTAATCAAGCCTGGTGATAGCTGGTTCTCCCCGAAAGCTATTTAGGTAGCGCCTCGGACGAATACCATAGGGGGTAGAGCACTGTTTCGGCTAGGGGGTCATCCCGACTTACCAAACCGATGCAAACTCCGAATACCTATGAGTACTATCCGGGAGACAGACTGCGGGTGCTAACGTCCGTAGTCAAGAGGAAAACAATCCAGACCGCCAGCTAAGGCCCCAAAATCATAGTTAAGTGGGAAACGATGTGGGAAGGCATAGACAGCTAGGAGGTTGGCTTAGAAGCAGCCACCCTTTAAAGAAAGCGTAATAGCTCACTAGTCGAGTCGGCCTGCGCGGAAGATGTAACGGGGCTAAAACTATGTGCCGAAGCTGCGGATTTGACATTAGTCAAGTGGTAGGGGAGCGTTCTGTAAGCCGATGAAGGTGTATTGAGAAGTATGCTGGAGGTATCAGAAGTGCGAATGCTGACGTGAGTAACGACAAAACGGGTGAAAAACCCGTTCGCCGAAAGACCAAGGGTTCCAGTCCAACGTTAATCGGGGCTGGGTGAGTCGACCCCTAAGGCGAGGCCGAAAGGCGTAGTCGATGGGAAATTGGTTAATATTCCAATACTTCTGTGTAATGCGATGAGAGGACGGAGAAGGTTAAGTCAGCCTGGCGTTGGTTGTCCAGGTGGAAGGATGTAGGTATGTATCTTAGGCAAATCCGGGGTACTCTATACTGAGATCCGATAGCAAGCTGTACTTGTACAGTGAAGTGGCTGATACCATGCTTCCAGGAAAAGTCTCTAAGCTTCAGTTACACAGGAATCGTACCCGAAACCGACACAGGTGGTCAGGTCGAGTAGACCAAGGCGCTTGAGAGAACTCTGCTGAAGGAACTAGGCAAAATGGTACCGTAACTTCGGGAGAAGGTACGCTGTTGTTGGTGATGGAACTTGCTTCCTGAGCTGACGACAGCCGCAGAAACCAGGCCGCTGCAACTGTTTATTAAAAACATAGCACTCTGCAAACACGAAAGTGGACGTATAGGGTGTGATGCCTGCCCGGTGCTGGAAGGTTAATTGATGGGGTTAGCGTAAGCGAAGCTCTTGATCGAAGCCCCAGTAAACGGCGGCCGTAACTATAACGGTCCTAAGGTAGCGAAATTCCTTGTCGGGTAAGTTCCGACCTGCACGAATGGCATAATGATGGCGGCGCTGTCTCCAGCAGAGGCTCAGTGAAATCGAAATCGCTGTGAAGATGCAGTGTACCCGCGGCTAGACGGAAAGACCCCGTGAACCTTTACTGCAGCTTGACACTGAACTTTGACCTTACTTGTGTAGGATAGGTGGGAGGCTTTGAAGTTGGAACGCTAGTTCCAATGGAGCCGTCCTTGAAATACCACCCTGGTAATGTTGAGGTTCTAACTCTGTCCCGTTATCCGGGACGAGGACCGTGTCTGGTGGGTAGTTTGACTGGGGCGGTCTCCTCCTAAAGAGTAACGGAGGAGTACGAAGGTGCGCTCAGCGTGGTCGGAAATCACGCGTAGAGTATAAAGGCAAAAGCGCGCTTAACTGCGAGACCCACAAGTCGAGCAGGTACGAAAGTAGGTCTTAGTGATCCGGTGGTTCTGTATGGAAGGGCCATCGCTCAACGGATAAAAGGTACTCTGGGGATAACAGGCTGATACCGCCCAAGAGTTCATATCGACGGCGGTGTTTGGCACCTCGATGTCGGCTCATCTCATCCTGGGGCTGAAGCAGGTCCCAAGGGTATGGCTGTTCGCCATTTAAAGAGGTACGCGAGCTGGGTTTAGAACGTCGTGAGACAGTTCGGTCCCTATCTACCGTGGGCGCTGGAAATTTGAGAGGATCTGCTCCTAGTACGAGAGGACCAGAGTGGACGAACCTCTGGTGTACCGGTTGTGACGCCAGTCGCATCGCCGGGTAGCTATGTTCGGAAGGGATAACCGCTGAAAGCATCTAAGCGGGAAGCCTACCTCAAGATAAGATTTCCCTAGGAATTTATTCCTCTAAAGAGCCGTTCGAGACTAGGACGTTGATAGGTTGGATGTGGAAGCATAGTGATATGTGAAGCTGACCAATACTAATTGCTCGTGAGGCTTGACTATACAACACCCAAGCAGTTGTATATGAAGCATCAATCGATTCATAAACATGCAAAGCAACTTGATTTAGTTATACTACTAGCTAAAATGAACAACGAAAAATCAGACCAATCAGCCCATCTGTAAAGATTTGGAAAACGCAACGTATCACACAGTGAATAAAACGAAGCAAGTATCCATAAACAGTTGTGCTGGCGACCATAGCAAGAGTGAACCACCTGATCCCTTCCCGAACTCAGAAGTGAAACCTCTTAGCGCTGATGGTAGTGTGGGGTTACCCATGTGAGAGTAAGTCATCGCCAGCTCATTATTCTAAACACCCCCGTTCCAACGAATGGGGGTGTTTTTTTATCGCGATAAAAAAATCTAAATCCCCGACTAACTTTAGAATGAATTATGATATAAAACACACTATTTAAAATGATAACAAGAGAATTAATCATGAAATTTTCAGAGTTTAAAATATTTTCTATTATATTGGCTATAACACTCAGTTGTAGTTCTATATATGCTAATGAAACTGTGAAAAGTTTATATAGTACAAAAGCCTTTTTAAATATTTGTGTAAGTACTAGAGGAAATCCAGAACTAATAAGTAAACAAGCAAAAAATATGGGATTTATCCAAATGCCTAATGAATATGCTGTGCATTTTTTAAAAGATTATAATGGTCATGCTTGGATGATAAGTTCCTCTGAAGGAAAATTTGTTATTACTCAACTCGATAATGGCGTATGTTCATTATTTATAAATAAAGGAAATTCAACTGAAATTCAGAAGAATTTAGAAAGCTGGCTACCTCCAGAATCTACGGGCCTAACTTATAAAAAAGAAGTATATAAAGATAAGAATTTGACCACAACAAATTATATTATTTCTAAAAATGGGAAGGCTTTAGAAACATGGATATATACTAGTTCATCTGAAAAGAATGCTTCATTAGTTGCGGTTATTTCCCATCAAATGAATTAATTAAAGCAATGTGAAGTAGAGAAGAGCCAATTTTTATTAATAAAGAGCTCTTCTAAAATCGATTATTTCAGTTGTCTACGCGCATGCTTTAGAGCAGTGCGAAGACCTTCTTCTAAAGTCGGATGATAAAAGGGTTTCTCTAGAATATCATTTAGCGTTAATTCTTCACCGATTATCCAGCTTAATAAATGGGCCATATGTTCAGTTGCTTCTGTAAATAGCTCAGCACCTAGAAGCTTTTGGCTTTTTCGTTCTATATAAACTTCAATAGCACCTTTATTTTTTCCAAGAACTATAGCTCTTCCTTGTCGTTCATAAGAGGCTTCGCCTGTAATAAAATCTATACCTTCATCTTTTAATTGCTTATAACTTTGACCTACGATCGCCATTTCAGGATGACTAAAGACAATTCCTAATGGAGTAAGTGTCTTAACTGAGTTTACCTGTGGATAATTTAAACAGTTATAAACAACTTTTTTACCTTCATGTGCTGCTTCATGTTGTAGTGGCGTTGAGGTGTAAGCGTCACCGACAACAAAAATTGGATATGTATCTAGCTGCTTAGTTTTAGCATTTACAGGTAATAACTTAATATCTTTGAATGAATTATCGATATTTTCTAGTTTTAAAGTATCAATTAAACTTGTACGGCCGGTTGCAGCTAAAACATATTCAACTTCGAGAGTTTTCTCTGTTTCATCAAATTGGTAAGTTAATACAGCGTTTTCCTTACTGCATTTAACTTCACTCGGTAAAGTCTCGAATAGAATTGTTAATTCTTTTCCTAGCTCTTTTTTAGCAAGCTGTTGAAGTCTAGAACTAGTTAGGATTCCAATTCGTTTACTGCGAGCGAAGATTGTTGTTTCTACACCTAGACGATGCATAGCTTGTGCGATCTCAAGAGCGATTACACCACTACCAATTACAGCAATAGATTTAGGAAGTGTTTTTAACTCAAATATTTGGTCTGTTGTTATAAGCCGGTTTCCTAATTCTTGCTTCCAAATTTGATCATAATTAGGAGTTGAACCAACCGCCAGAATAAAACTTTTTGATTTGTACTGTTTTCTGTTAACTTCTACAGTTTGTGCATCAATAAAATGTGCTTTGCCAGAAATTTTATGCTCAGTCGGCCATTGATCTATATCTTTTAAAGTTGCTTGTGTAAATCTATCACGTAAAGTTTGTACATGCTGCATCACTTGATTAGTATTAATATTTGCAGATACGTCTAAAGCAACCTCTTGAGCATTTTGAATGTCAAACATACGGTTTGCTGTAGAGATGAGAACTTTACTTGGCATACAGCCTACACGGGCACAAGTGGTATCCCATGTTCCATCATTTATAATTAAAATATTGTTGGTATGTTTAACGGCTTCTTTGTATGAGCTAATACCAGCAGTACCTGCGCCAATAATAATAATATCGAACATTGTCATTAAGCTATTTTAATAGATATTTAGAATATATAGAAAAACCCTCTTAAACAGAGGGTTTCGTCCTAATTATTTAGCTTTAAAATGTAAATTTTTGCATAAAAGGTGTTTTTAGGGTTGTTGAAACAGTCCCATTTTGATTAATAGACTGACCTTCAATGCTTACCCCATTAATAACATGCTTAAAGTCTAATGTAGTTCCATTCAAGCTTTGTTTGAAAGTAAAAATATTTTGTCCTTCTAAATAAATACTGCCATTAAATTTCTGTGCATTCGTTGTTGGTGATTCATTTTCAACTCGGCTTCCTTCAAGGCTAGTAATACTTGGTAGGCTCAATATTTGGTGATTATTAGCCATTACTTTATATGTCGCATTGTTCGTATTACCAGGAGTTGAGTTCACAACAAATGAAATTGGCTCTGCAAAAGGGACATTAGGATTGTCATTAATGAGTACGTTGAAACCAGAACCACCTTGAACTACATAGAGATCACCATCAATTGATGTATTATCTTTATAGACACTCATTGCACCCGTGGTTACTTCTTTTTCAGTTGGTTGGCCAGTCTCTGGATCTTGAACTAGAGCGGTTGTCGTAATTTTATAATCACTTGTGGCAGCATTAATTAATACGAATCTTTTTTGCTTGGTTTGTTCAAGTCCCCATGACTGTTGGAAAGGATAAGCAAACGCACCTGTAATAGTTACATCTTGAAAGTTTTTATCATTATTTTCATTTTCAAAAATATAAATTCTGGTATTTGATTGATAGTCCTGTAAGTTTGGAGATATGTTGTCGTTTGCCAGTTTAATGTTCTTCAAGTCGTCTGCTGTAATATCAAAATCCCAATCATTATATCCAGTGAGTAAAGTTTTTATTTCTTCCCCTTTAAATACATAGCAGGCGCGGTAGTCTGTAGTACTCTTGATAAAACATTTATCACGATAGTGATCGGAGTACTGGGTAAGATCTACTTTTCGAATATCTAAGGTTAACTTAAGTGGTCCTTGAGCGAAGGTATCTAGTGCATGATCAATGTAACCTTTTGATAGCTTTTCATCATTAAGATCATAGGCACCAAATAGATATTTACCTTCTTGTTTTACATTATTTAAAACTGAGGTCGCTAACTCCTGATCTGGTGATGGAGTGGTTGGTGTTGTTGTAGAACCAGAATTTGAATTTTGATTATAGTAACCATCATTGCCACCCCCACCACAAGCTGTCAAAAAAGCAGCCAAAGTAACTCCACATACTCCTTGAGTAAGTTTCATGATTATCCCCATTAAAATGATAAGTTATTTAAAATAATTTTTTAGGTTTATAAAATAACATATATTTCATGAGGTTGCTCATGATATTTATAGGCAGAGTAACTGATTAAATGCGTGTACCCATCGTTACTCCTACAGTAGGTTTTACTTGCATTGAGGAGCATGCGCTAATGATTAAACAGCTTAAAAGAACGAAAATAAATTTATTCATAGAAAATTAATAAATGAATCAAAAGATATAAATACTCTAAATTAATATTATTTTTAGTTCTGTTGAGTTCGTGCAGAGATATGCAAAATAATTTATCAAAACCCTACTTTAAAGAAGAAAATAGGGTTTTAAAGAGTACCAATTTTTTAAACTTAGTCGTCTAATAAGTCCATTTGTTTTGCTAATTGATATAGGTTGTTTGAACGGTTTCCTGTGCGGCAGAACATCAGCACAGGTTTTGGCAATTCATTATAATGATTAGCAAAAGTACGTACATCTAGCTCAGTAATCTGTCCAGCTACAACAGGTTGATAAACATAGTCTAAGCCTACTTGACGTGCTGCTTCTTCAATCTGAGCGCTTGTAGGTTGTTCTGGGCCGCCTTCCATATCTGGTCGGTTATTAATAATAGATTTAAATCCTTTTTCTACAACTTGGCCAACGTGTTCTGGACCAATTTGACCTGCGAAACCAACATTATCTGACATTTCGTCACTCCAAAATTTAACAAAACCTCTTATGCTGTATCATAGCATTAAGCTTAACCTGAGATACAAGACACTAAAACGTTGTTCCTACATAGATAAAACTTATGTCATAGAACAGCTCTAGATTTTTAAAAGGCGATCAGGATGTTTTTTGTAAATTCATTACTTCGACCATAATGCCACGGAGCACATATGCACGCTTATACGGTTGAGCCTTTATATGTTCCATGTGATCAGGAAATGATCGCAGCTGACTTTTATATTCCAAAAACAAATAATAAATCTGCGGTAATTATCATGGCGCATGGTTTTGCCGGATTGCGTCAATTTAAACTCATTCAGTATGCCCAGCGATTTGCACAAGCAGGTTACGCTGTTATTTTATTTGACTATCGATATTGGGGTGGGAGCACTGGCAAGCCTAGAGAAATGGTCTCCATCAATTCACAATTAGAAGATTGGAAGACGGTGATTCAGTATGCTTCGACTTCTAAACTCGTAGATAACCGAAGGATTGTGCTTTGGGGAACTTCTTTAAGTGGGGGATATGCACTAAGCCTAGCTTCTGAGTTAAAGAATATTCAAGCAGTTTTAGTACAAATTCCATATGTAGATGGCGCTGAAACTGCCAAGCTCTATCCTTTGCAGCGCTATCCTCAAGCATTAAAGCTATCGAGTCAGGATTATATGGGATCAAAGATGGGGCTTAATCCAAAGAGATTACCTGTTGTTGATCAACATAACTTATGTTTTATGCCTACAGCAGATAGTTATTATGGCTATTTATCAATTGTGAATCCTGACTATTATTGGAGTGGGGAAGTTCCTGCTCGTGTCTTTTTTAATTTGATGCGCTACCGTCCAATCCAAGTTGTGCGCCAGATTAATATTCCTGTTTTATTTATTGCTGCTCAAAAAGATTCGCTTATTCCTATTGAGTCAAGCCGTGAAGCTGCGACAAATATTGCGCCTTTTGTGAGTTATCATGAATGGGATATGAAACATTTTGATATCTATCACGGTTCATGGTTTGAAAAAGCAGTGACAACCCAATTAGAATTTTTACATCAGCATATAGGAGTGATGTAAATGATTATTGTATGTGCATCGTGTGGTGCTAAAAACCGAGTTCCGGAAGAAAAACTTCCGGAGCAACCAAGCTGTGGGCAATGTCATCAGCCATTACTACCGCTTGCACCTATTGACCTAAATGAGCAAAATTTTAGTAACTACATCACGAATAGTGATCTACCTATTCTTATAGACTTATGGGCAGAATGGTGCGGACCTTGTAAAATGATGGCTCCACATTTTGCGCAGGTCGCAAAACAGAATCCAGGCGTTATCTTTGCCAAGATTGATACCGAAGAATCTCCTCGCTTGAGCCAAGCTTTTCATGTGAGAAGTATTCCGACACTTGTCTTAATGAATAAAACGACAGAGGTCGCGCGTATTAGCGGTGCATTACGTGCGCCTGAATTGCAACAGTGGCTCGATCAACAACTTCAAACGAATTTCGGGAGCTAAGGTGTCAGAAGCTTATACCAAACCAGAAGGAATTTTATCCTTACAAACGATTGCCATGCCAGCAGATACAAACTGGAGTGGTGATGTATTTGGTGGATGGATTGTGTCACAAATGGACTTGGCTGGAGCAATTCACGCAGAACGTTTCAGTCGTGGGCGCTGTGCTACGATTTCTATTAATCAAATGACCTTTTTGGTTCCGGTAAAAGTTGGCTTTGTCATTAGCTGCTATACCAAGATCTTAAAAGTTGGAAATACTTCTATTCAGATGCAAATTGAAGTTTGGGATAGTCATGATGACTCTCGTGAACCAATACGCATTACTGAAGGAGTTTTTACCTTTGTAGCAGTAGATGTAAAAGGTAATAAGCGTCAAATACCTGAAGAAGCGAAACAGAAGTTTTTGGAAACTCAATAAGAATCAGAAAGCCTGAATATTAGTATTCAGGCTTTAATTTTTATTCAAAAGAAAAACTAGTTTTTAGAAATTAAAACATCGTATTTGTATTTTTGCTTTGCTCAGGAATATTTTGTATCACATCCCAATGCTCTACGATTTTCCCATTTTCAACACGGAATATATCAACAATCGCTCTTCCTCGATCTTTTTCATTTTCAGTCGAATGGACATGTAAAACGACAAGATTACCTTCAGCAATTGCACGTTTAATCTCATTTTTAGCTTGCGGATTCTTTTGGAATTTTTCAGTGAAGAAATTAACGAAAGGTGCTTTACCATCTGGCACATTAGGATTGTGCTGAATGTATTGTTGACCAATATAGCGGTCTGCATATTCTTTGACTTTATGTTTTAAAAAGACACCTTCATAAAAGTCGGTCACTATTCTTTTGTTTTGAGCACTTACTTTATCAAGAGCTTCTGATTTAGCCGAAGTTACTTTACTGGTTTTAATGCTGGGTTCAGTCGCGTGAGAAATTATAGTTGTAAATATTAAACTGGTAAATAAAGAGGAAAGAATTAGTATTTTTTTCATTTTTAACCTCAAGATACAAAATATTAGTTTTATATCTTGAGGTAAATAACAATCTAAAAATATTTTAAATTGGTTATCATTTTTTACGTTTAGGTAACCATGCCCATAGCATTTGGCATCGGATTGGTTCGTTGCCTGCGTCATCAATCACAGTAACAGGAATCACAAGTTCACCTTTCTCATTCTCTGCAATAAACTTTTGTTGTTCAGCAGACAATGTTGCTGTAGCAGTCAAACCGCCTTCAACCACTTTTAAATAATCTACATGTAATGATTTGATTAATAAAATTCGATTATCAGGAATATGTAAACCGGTTAGAAAACCCGTTGCAGTTTCTGCTAAAAGCGCCATAGCCGCAGCGTGGACGCCTTTAATATGATTCTGCATATTTTTTTGGTTATCTAAACGGACAGTAACGTGGTTTGAGTCTACTTCCAGATAGCGGATATTTGCTGTACCCACCATTGGTACGATACGACCAAACGCCTTGCTCCAAAGCGTGCTCCGAATGCCTTTAGGGAATTTTGAAGTTGCTTTTACCAGTTTTGATAGACGGTTGGATTGAGACATGGGATTACCTTAGCTTTAAATGGCCGACAAGATATTAATCTTTAAAGTTATTAAACTGTAATGGCACACCGAATTGTTGTTCACGTAAAAAAGTCATGACTTGTTGTAAGGTGTCACGCTTTTTATCAGTTACACGAATTTTGTCGCCTTGAATAGAAGATTGCACTTTAACGCCACTTTCTTTAATGGCTTTATTAATTTTTTTTGCAGTATCAGAGTCAAGACCATCTTTAAGTTTAATGACTTGTACAAAGTTTTTGCCTGAAGCCGCAGCTTTTTGTGGATCAAGTGCTTGAACATCAATTTTACGTTTATAAAAATGATTTTCTAACATGTTATAAACTTGTTCACACTGGAAATCACTTTCGGTACTGATTTTGATTTCTTTATTTTTTTCATTTAATTCGATAGAAACATCGTGACCACGGAAGTCAAAGCGTGTTGCAATCTCTTTTTGTGTGTTTTGTACAGCATGATTAACTTCAAATAACTCTAATTCAGAGACAATATCGAAAGAAGGCATAGTTTAGACCTTTACAAAGTGAAAGAATATTTGAGATGCTAAGAGGGTTTTCTTCATTTGCCAAGTGTTGTTTACATCAAAGGAGTGCACAATGATCCGTAAACAAGAAATTACAACATTTGAATTCCCAGAAAATGCTGTTATCTGGGATGTCCGTGATACTAATGCTTATGCAGAAGGGCATGTTAAAGGTGCGGTGAATCGCCCAATTAATGATTTGAATGCTGATATTTTGAACCAGGTCTCTGCGGGTCAGCCGATTTATATTTTATGTGGTGGTGGTAGCAAAGCTCCTCGTGCAGCTGAGAAACTAGAAGGATTGGATGCCTCGCGTGAATATGTCGTGCTGATGGGCGGGACACGTGCAGCTCGTGATGCTGGCTTGCCTCTAGAGCAGGGCGCATAAAAAAAGCACCTTCGGGTGCTTTTTTATTGAAATGAATTATTGCGGTTTAAAATAAGGCTTTTTAGGTTTCACTTTCTTTTGGAACCGTTGAGGATTCAATTTTTGTAATAAGCGGTCTGGTACTGGACAAGCTTCTCCTAACATTTGAGCAACTAAGATTTCACTGCACAGCGGGGCAAATAAGAAGCCTTTAGAGCCAAGCCCAGCAAAAGTAGCAATTCGGCTATTCTCCTGCATTTTTCCAACCAGAGGAAAATAATCTAAGCTTTGTGCCCGTATAGATGCACGCCCTTGCCATGTCGAAGGTGATGGTAACTTTTCAGCATATTCAGGGAATATACTGTGCATTAATTCAAAGTTATGCACATGGTCTTCGGGAAGTACATCTTGATCTTCACGATTTGGGTAGAAAGACGCACCTAAAATCATCTGTGCAGTGTCAAGTTGCATGCAATAGCCGCCATAGCTATAAGCTTCATTTAAAGGCAGAGGGGCAAACGTATTATCAACCCAGCTCACTTGTCCACGTATTGGTTTTAACTGCGGATAGCTGTCAAATAGAGCTGCACTTTCTCGAGCACAGCAAACAACGACATGGTTTGCTTCTGCAATAATTTCATTATTGGTTTGCAATTGAACTTTATTTTCACAAGAAACAAGTGCTGTGACATGAGCAATTTTGAGATTAATACATGGATGCTGCAAAATTTCATCACGTAATTGATGTGGTGAAACGGAACCAGCCTCAGTTAGTAATATGCTTAAATAATCAGTTTCAAGTGAGCTCGCTGAGTTGGTAACAACTTGAGCTGGATACTGATTTACCAAATCTAGAAGTTCTTCTGCATTTTTCAATGCAATTTGTTGAATTTGAAGTGGACGGAATGCATTAAAATTTTTATAAAAATTTAAAGCATGTTGCCAACTTAAGGTCATGAGATGTTCATGACTTTGTTCAATTGGGCATAGTTTCGGATTAAGTAATGCCAAAGGATTTCCAGAGGCACCCGATAATGCCTTGGTTTGCTCGTATAAGGTCACTTGGTGGCCACGTGCTGCAAATGCCCACGCCGTGCTTAAACCTGCTACACCAGCCCCTATAATCGCAATATGCTGTTGCTCTGTAGCCAATGCGTGAGTTTGATCTAATTCTAAGGAACCTTCATCAGATTCAGGCAGATTCCAGACTGCTTTGAGCATTTCTCGTTTATGGCCAAAACCACGTGGACGAGAAATATCTATATCATGTGCTTTTAGTCCACGTTTTAGAATGCCAGCAACACTAAAAGAGGCAAATGTAGTGCCATAACCTGAAAGACGGACAATATTGTTTAAAACATTCTGTTCCCACATGTCTGGGTTGCAAGACGGTGCAAAGCCATCTAAAAACCAGGCATTCACAGCTTTAGTTTTAGCCATGCTTGGAAAAATTTCTTGCGCATCTCCAAGCCAGAGATCGATGCTAAAACGTTCTTTAGGGAAAGTTAAACGATGACATCCAGCAATAGGCAAGGGATATTGTTCAATTAACTGCTCTGCAAGCGGTTTAAGCTCATCCCAGACATTTAAAGCGCGAATAAGATCAGCTTTACTTAATGGAAATTTTTCCACGCTAATTGCGTGTAAATGGCTTTGATTATTAGGACGGACTTGCTGCCAAAGTTGCCAGAGTGCAAGAATATTTAAACCTGTACCAAAACCGGTTTCTCCTACACTGAAATATTCAAAATCTTTTAAATTGGCTAATCGTTCTGATAAGTCATTACCATTTAGAAAAACATGTCGTGTTTCAAGTAGGCCATTATCTTTAGAGAAGTAGACATCACCAAATTGTTTGGAAATGGGAATCTCGATACCATCGACAAATTCCCAGTCCAGTTCTGCTGTTTGGATACGGTTTGATACGTTCATTGAATTTAATAGATCGCTTGGTATTACCACTGGCGTCGACGTTTTGTATGAATATAACTAGCAATAAAGAAACCTAGCAATACACCACCCGCTAAGGTAACAGCACCATATAAAAACATTTGCGCACTTCGTTCACTTTGTAAGACTTGAACCTGAACAGAGAGATTATCATTTTTTAGCTGTAACTCTTGGTTCTGAGCCAATGCTTCAAGGTTGGCATGTTCTAGCTGTTTTAAGCGAGATGCTTGATCTTGAACTAAGGCTTTGATTTTTGCGTCTTGCTGTTGCTTGTTCTTTGCGAGCTGTTCTGCTGTAAGTGGTTGTGTTGCAGTTGGTGCTGTCGTCGCTGCTGTTTTGACTCCAGTTGCAGATGTTGGAGCTGGTTTAGCGGCTTGAGTTGAAGGCGCACTTGGGGAAGGAGTTGCTGGTGTCGCAGCAGGTTCAACTGCTCCAGCAGTTGAACATATCAAACACAAGCCAAGAAAGCTTTTGATTGCAAGCTGCATGCGTTTACCCTTTTGGAAATGCTTTATTAAACGGTTTTACATCAACGTGAGCATAAATGCCTTCTTTAAGAAAAGGTTCTTCTTTTAACCATTCATCTAATGCTTCGCGACTGTCGAATTCAACAATCATGGTGCTACCATAGAAGCCTGCTTGCGGATCATTAGGATCTTTTGGCATAGCACCCGCTGTAACAAGGCGGCCTTCATCATCGAGTTTTTGTAAGCGTTCGATATGCTGAGGGCGTACTGCCAAGCGTTTTTCTAAAGTTCCTTCGTTATCGGTACAGCTTAGAACAAAAAAAGGCATGTCATCGTATCTCTATAATCAATCTGGAAGCACTTTAAGCGTCTGGTGACTTAAAATGTTTGCGTAAAATAATGAACTGAATAATGATAAATGAAAACATCACGATCATGTCACCAAATGCAGTAAATTCGCCCCAATATTTTCCACCGTGAAATAAAAATGCGAAGAATACATGTAGACAAGACATCACGACAAACATCGCTGCCCAAGCAAAATTGAGGTTTTTCCAACCTTTTTCACTCAAATCTAAAATAGGGTCAAATAAGCGTTGAATGAGTGGTTTACGGTCTTTACCAAACCAAGGTGAAACCAAGAATGCGCCTGCAAAAACTAAATTTAAAATCGCAGCTTTAAGACGAATATAGAAGTCGTCACTTAACATGAGGGTGATGCCACCAAAAATGACAGTCATAAACAATACAAACCACTGTTGTTTATCAAGACGGAATTTTTGGAAAACGAATAAGGCACCATATACCACAAGCATTGAAATAATTAAGCCAGTCGTCGCTACAAGAATATTATTATTATCGGTACCACCAGCAGACCCGATCAGTTTCAGTAAAGGATGCTGGGTGTCAGTTGGATCAACTGTTTTATATAAATAGAAGAAAATAATTAATGGAACAAAGTCCAGAAGTGCTTTCATGTTAGAGTATCTGATCAGGTTTGGCGAATGGCATAGTATAAAAGATGCAAGGCATAGATTTACATACACATAGCAATATTTCTGATGGAACTTTGTCTCCGGAATTGCTGGTGCAAGCTGCTATTGATGTGAACTTGCATACGTTGGCTTTGACTGACCACGATACAATGGATGGGTTGCAGCGTGCAAAAATTGCTGCACAAGGCCATGATTTAAATATTATTTCTGGCGCAGAGATTTCTAGTCAATGGTCGCGCCCAACCACTAAGAAGAGTTATGGTGTACATATTGTTGCTTTAAATATGCAAGATGAAGCACCAATTTTAGAAGCATTAGAACAACAAAAAAGAATTAGAGCGCAAAGAGCTAAAGTGATTTGTGAGCTATTAGAAAAATGTATTGGTTTTCAGATTTATGATGATGTTCTTGCCAAAGTAGAAAATCAGGCGGATAGGGTAACAAGAACTCATATTGCTAAAACATTGGTCGAGAAAAATGTCGTGACTCGTCCTCAACAAGCATTTGATCGCTTCTTAAAAGAAGGAAAACGTGCTTTTGTAAAGTTTGAAGGACTAGGCTTAAAAGAAACCATTCATGTGATTCATCAAAGTAAAGGCTTCGCAGTATTAGCACACCCGACCCGTTATGATTTATCTGCAACTAATGTTCGTTATTTAATTGAATTATTCGCGACATCAGGTGGAGATGCAATTGAGTTACCTCCACCAATGGAACCTCTATCTACCCGCCAGATGATTGATCGAATGATTGAACAATATCAGTTGGCAGTTTCAATTGGCAGTGATTTTCATGGTGAAAATATGCCATGGATTAAACTAGGAAATACACCTAAACCAACTGATAAGCAGCATGGGATTTGGGAGAATTTTATTTAAATTCTTTATAGTAAGTTGTTATCTTGAGCCTGAATTGGCGGTGGGGTAGGTTTACCGAGAGTACCTAATAGTTCAATCTCGATACTACGTACCATTGCATCTAGCGGTAAATCATTACTTTGAGTACCGAAAGGCTCTTCAATTTCAGAGCTTAGTGCATCTAGACCTAAAAATGTGTATGCCAAAATTCCGACGAGTAAAGGTGTTGCTAATCCAAGCAATGAACCCAGACTAAACGGCAACATAAAACAGAAAAAATAGACTGTACGGTTAAGCAAAACTGAATAGGCAAATGGAATGGGTGTATTGGCAATTCGGTCACAGCCAGTTTGTACGACGCTTAAATCTGAAACATTTTTATTCATTTGTGCATAAATGATGTCAGAAATTTCACCTTCTTTAAGTGCCTGCAACAATTCCCAGTGAATGAGACTGAGCGTGTACTGAGGGGCGTTATTTTGCTGGTAGAGTTGAGTGAGTGCTTGCTGACTCATACCACTGGTTTGTATTAACTCAGTTGGGTTCGCCGTCTGACGACGTAAACGGTCACGCAATACATTAGCAAAAACAATCACATGTTGAATAACGCGCTCACGGCGAGCTTGAGTTAAAATACGACAATCGCGGTCAAAATGGCGTGAAGTTGCAATGAGAACGCCCCATAATTTTCGGGCCTCCCACCAACGGTCATAACACGCAGTATTTTTAAATCCTAGGAAGATCGAAAGTACGACACCAATGAGCGTAAAGCCAACCAAAGGAATCTCTGGAAAGCGATAAAGATTGATGTACTCCACTCCACCAATGATTGCCGAGATCAGCATCACAACGCCTAGGGATGGCAAAATTTTGGGTAAAATTGTGCCTCGCCAAGAGAATAAAACTTTGAAAATACTAGGCTGTTCCCGAACAATCATTTTATTTTAAACGTCGCTATTTTTGTTTTGATCTTCTAGGCTTAGTAGTACTTTGTCAATATCATTGAACTGATATTGTTGCTAGGTTGAGCAGTTGTTGTTCAGCAAAGGAAAAGCTCCCTTCTGGTGAGATAATAAAGTGGTCAAGCAGACGAATTTCGACAAGCTGACAAGCCTGTTCAAGTTGCTGAGTTAAGGCAATATCTTCGGAAGACGGCTGCGCTGAACCAAAGGGATGATTGTGTGCAATCACGAGCTGGCAAGCATGTTGCTGTAAGGCGTAGCGTAGGGTTTGATTGACTGAGACTGCGCAATGCTGAACTGAACCAAAGAATAGCTTTTTAAAATGAAGCTTTCTTAATTCGGGATCTAGGCACAAAACAGCAAAGACTTCTTGTTTTTCACCTTTTAATTCATAGCGCAGATAATCCAAAACTAAATCTGATGAATGGAGGCTGAGATTATTTGTCTGGAAGTGATGATCGAGATAACGCCGTCCAAGTTCTTTGACTGCCAGTAATTGTGAATATTTCGTTGCCCCAATGCCATTAAATTGAGTTAACTCACTAAATGAGGCATCAAACACGGCATTAAGATTACCGAAGTGCTGAATGAGTAAACGAGATAACTCGACTGCTGAATATTGCCGTGAACCTGAGCGAAGAAAAATCGCGAGTAGCTCAGCATCTGATAAACTTTGTGGACCTTGTTGTAATAACCGTTCTCTTGGCCGTTCTTGTTCAGGCCAATTTTTAATAGAAGTATTCATATTCCCCAGCATTATTCGCTTAAAATTTTATTTTGTTTGCCCAATCAATCTTGGGTCTGCGCGTATTTAATGCTATTGTGAGCGCCACTGCAACAGAAAGGTATCCTGTTCGTGAGCTTTGATCTAAGCGTTATTCCTCATAAAAACATTGTTTTAGCTGTTACTGGCGGAATTGCTGCCTATAAAAGTGCCATCTTAGTCCGCCGCCTCAAAGATTATGGCTTTGACGTGCGAGTGGTGATGACACATGGTGCTCAGGCATTTATTACCCCACTAACTTTTCAGGCTCTTTCTGGTAATCCTGTTCATACTGAACTTCTAGACCCTGCGGCTGAAGCGGGTATGGGACATATTGAATTAGCACGTTGGGCTGATTTATTACTAGTCGCACCTGCAAGCTGTGACACATTGGCTAAATTTGCGAATGGTTTGGCAGATGATTTACTCAGTACAGTTTTTTTGGCAACAAAATCTCCTGTTTGGGTAGCTCCGGCGATGAATCAGCAAATGTGGGCGGCTAAAGCAACTCAACGTAATTTGCAAACCTTAGTCGAAGATGGCGTACATGTGATCATGCCGGATGCGGGTGAGCAGGCTTGTGGTGATGTTGGCTTAGGCCGTATGCCTGAGCCAGAAGAAATTGCTCGCCAAGTCGCTGGCTATTTCCATCAAGCTCAACGTGCCATCGCTGAGAAATTTGGACTGTTGGCAGGTAAGCGAGTAGTTATTACTGCTGGGCCGACACGTGAAGCGATTGACCCTGTTCGTTATATCTCAAACCATAGTACTGGCAAAATGGGCTTTGCTTTAGCCGCTGCTTGTTATGCTGCTGGTGCACAAGTGACTTTGATTGCTGGACCTGTAAGTTTAGATACGCCAAATGGTGTTCAACGTGTAAATGTTGCCTCAGCACGACAAATGCTTGACGTCAGTATGAGTTCACTAGAAACAGGCTGCGATATTTTTATTGCCACTGCCGCAGTTGCAGACTATCGCGTAGCAGAAGTTGCTGAGCATAAGATTAAGAAAGCAGGGGATGAGTTGAATGTTTCCCTTGTTAAAAATCCGGATATTGTGGCAACAATCGCAGGTCAGGAAAAACGTCCATTTATGGTGGGCTTTGCAGCCGAAACGCAAAATGTTGAAGAATATGCGGCAGGTAAACTTGTTGCTAAAAAATTAGACATGATTGCGTGTAACGATGTATCACGTGCTGATATTGGGTTTGCTTCTGATGAGAATGCGATGACAGTTTTCTTTGCTGAAAGCTATCACATGAAAAAGCGTGAGTTGGAGAAAGCATCTAAACAGGAAATTTCTCAACAATTGGTTGAAGCTATTTCGGATGCATTACGCCGTAAATAATTTTTGAATCAAATAAAAAACCGCGAATGAATCGCGGTTTTTTATTTGTCTTTTTTTAGACAGCTTAAGGAATTTCATCCTCAAATTCAGGTTTAACCTGAACGATGAAGTCTTGGCGGTTAAGACCACGCCACAATGCAAATGCAGTACCGATATAAATTGAAGAATAAGTACCAACAAATACACCAACAAACATTGCCACAGAGAACCAGTGTAGACCATCGCCACCTAAGAACATCATTGCTAGTACAACCAGCAATAACGTCATTGAGGTATGAATCGTACGACGTAAAGTCTCAGTTAACGCAATATCGACGATTTCACGAGGAGTCGCACCGCGAATCTTACGGAAATTTTCACGGATACGGTCTGACACTACAATGTTATCGTTAAGCGAGAAACCAATAACAGCAAGTACCGCAGCTAACACTGTAAGGTCAAATGGCCATTGGAATAATGCAAAAGCACCAATAATAATGATGATGTCATGGAATAAAGACATTACGGCACCCATCGCGAGTTTGAACTCAAAACGGATGGTTACGTAGATCAACATTAAGATAAGTGCAAGTGCAACGGCACCAGCAGAACGAATATATAACTCGTTACCAACTTGGCCACCTACAGAGTCCACTTTATGAACTTCGGCAGCATTATTTGGTAATTGTACAGCCTTAGTGATCGCGTTATTAAGATCTTCAACCTTAACTTCTTGTACTGGCATGCGCACAAGTAAGTCTTTATTACTGCCTAAGGTTTGTACTACAGCATCTTTAAAACCAGCTTTATCGAGTGCCTGAATAACTTCAGACTGATTGGCTGGTTGAGCATAGTTAAGCTCAGCTGAAACACCACCTGTAAAGTCCAAACCGAGGTTAAGACCTTTAGTCGCAATAAAGAAAATACTTGCCAAAGTAATAAGGATCGAGAAGATCGCTGCAGGTTTGGCAATCTTCATGAACGGGATGATTTTTGCATCATCCGGACGACCATATTGTTTTGAATCTTGTTGAGTCACTTTAGTCATCATCGATCTCCTTAAATGCTCAACTTTTTCAAATTACGACGTTTGCCATAAATGATTTGTACGATTGCACGAGTTACTGTAATTGCAGTAAACATCGAACAAATAATACCGATCATTAATGTCACGGCGAAACCTTTGATTGGGCCTGTACCAATTGCAAACAGAATGAATGCAACGAGGAACGTGGTTAAGTTCGAGTCAAAAATGGTGTTATAGGCTCGATCATAACCGGCCACAATGGCCTGTTTGGGTGAGGCCCCCCAGAGCATTTCTTCTCGGATACGCTCACATATTAATACGTTCGCATCGACCGCCATACCAATGGTAATAACGATACCGGCAATACCCGGTAAGGTGAGGGAAGCTCCAATCCATGACATCACGGTTAAAATCATTGCCAAGTTAAACACAAGAGCAAAGTTCGCAATTAAACCGAATACACGGAAGAAAACCACCATCCAGATTGCAACGAGCAAGAAGCCGATTTGAGTAGACAATACACCTTTATCAATGTTTTCTTGACCAAGGCTTGGACCTACTACACGTTCTTCAACAAAGTACATTGGCGCAGCCAAAGCACCAGCACGAAGCATTAATGCAAGTTCAGATGCTTCTTGAGGAGAACTTAAACCGGTAATACGGAAAGTCGAACCTAAAACAGCTTGAACTGTTGCAGCGTTAATGACTACAGACTCAGTGTATGGCGTACGAACTTCTGTTTGTGCCCCAGTTTTTGGATCTGTGACATAGTTAATTTTTTGCTTGTTCTCGATGAACAATACCGCCATGCGTTTACCAACAGCATTACGGGTTGCATCGGACATTAGCTTACCGCCAGCGCTGTCGAGCGTAATATTTACTTCGGCACCGCCAGAGTCCTGACTAAAGCCAGAGCTTGCATTTTGAACACGCTCACCAGTCAAGATTCGGTTACGTTGCAACAAGAGTTGACGACCGCTATCTAAAGACTCATAAGCAAAAACTTCTGTGCCCGGAGGTAAAGGTTGACCATTATATTTACCCGTATATGGATCGATATATTGATCATTTAAGTCAGAAACTAAACGAAATTCGAGGTTCGCAGTACGCCCTAAAACACGTTTAGCTTCAGCTGTATCTTGTACACCCGGTAATTCAACAACAATACGGTTGCTACCCTGACTTTGTACCAATGCTTCTGCAACACCAAGTTCGTTAATACGATTACGTAATGTTGTTAAGTTCTGATTTACCGCATATGACTGAATTTCTTGGCGACGTACATCGGTATAAGTAAGCTTTAAAGTAGAACCTGTAGAGCTTGCTAATGCCTGTTGGGTATATTCATTCCCATTACGACGTAAAAAATCCATTGCTGCATCACGGTCAGCATTGTCAGCAAATTGAACAGTGATCACATTATTTGTTAATGCAAGACTGTTAAATTTGATCTTGTTTTCACGGAACTGACGACGCAAATCGGTGGCAGAGGTTTCCATACGTTGGGCAACGGCTTTGTCCATATCTACTTCAAGCAAGAAGTGGACACCACCACGTAAGTCCAAACCAAGTTTCATTGGTTTTGCCCCAATCTTTTGCAGCCATTCCGGTGTGGTTGGTGCAAGGTTTAGGGCGACAACATATTCATCACCTAAGTCACGACGTAATACTTCTTTTGCCTTTAACTGTGCTTCAGATGAACTGACACGCAATAGGGCAGCATTATTTGTAAAAGTATTGTCATGGCTCGCAATATTTGCTGTTTTTAAAATTTGCTCTGCTTTTTTCACCACACTTTGATCAATTTGGGTACCAGCTTTGGCACCGGAAATTTGAACAGCGGGCTCATCCGGATATAGACTAGGCAGTGCGTATAATGTACTGATTACCAGAACAACCAGAATCAGTAAATATTTCCATGCAGGGTAACGCATTCGCTTTCTTCTTAAATGAAAAAGCCGTGCTAAAGCACGACTGTTTTATGATTAAAGGTTATTTAGAGTGCCTTCAGGTAATACTGAAATTACGCTGGCACGCTGAATTTTTACTTCTACACCACGGCTAAGTTCAACAACTGCATAGTCACCTTCAATTTTGGTTACTTTGCCCATTAAACCGCCAGCGAAAACAACTTCACTACCAACACCTAAGCTCTCGATCAAAGAACGGTGTTCTTTAGCACGTTTTGCTTGAGGGCGCCAAATTAAGAAATAAAAGATTGCAACGAATACGACAATCATCAAGATGTTTGGCAAAATACCATTAGTTGGGCCAGCTGCCGGTGCTGCATGAGCAGCAGAAATTAAAAAGCTCATTTTGATTTCCTAAAGTTAAAAATATGAGTCAGATAACTGACATAATCCTAATTCGTTTTGCAATTTACCTTGTCTTGAGGTTGAGCGCAAATCTGGCTTATTCATCAACCGGACATGGTGGAACTTCTAAACCACGACGGGCATAAAAGTCCTGAACAAATTCGTCAAATGTGCCATTGTCTAATGCATCACGCATACCTTCAGTCAAACGTTGGTAATAACGTAAGTTGTGAATAGTACCGAGCATAGACGCTAACATTTCTCCACATTTTTCAAGATGGAATAGATAAGCACGGGTAAAGTTCTTACAAGTGTAGCAATCGCAATGTGGATCGAGCGGACTTTGATCATGGCGATATTTACTATTACGAATACGTACCAGACCATCAGTGACAAAATAATGACCGTTTCGAGCATTACGAGTCGGCATTACACAGTCAAACATATCGACACCGCGGCGCACCGCTTCAACGATATCTTCTGGTTTACCAACGCCCATCAAATAACGGGGTTTGTCATGCGGCATTTTATTCGGTAGATAATCTAAAACTTTGATCATCTCTTCTTTAGGTTCACCTACAGATAAACCGCCAATTGCGTAACCGTCAAAGCCGATTTCTAAAAGGCCATTTAAAGACTCATCGCGTAAGTCTTCATACATGCCACCTTGAATAATGCCAAATAACGCATTGTGATTTTTGAGCTCATCATGATGATGGGTTTTACAACGTTTTGCCCAGCGTAAAGAAAGCTGCAATGATTTTTGAGCTTCTTCATGTGTCGCAGGGTAAGGCGTACACTCATCAAAAATCATAACGATGTCAGAGTTCAAGACCTGCTGAATTTCCATAGAAATTTCAGGTGATAAAAATACTTTTGAACCATCAATCGGTGAGCGGAAAGTAACACCTTCCTCTTTGATTTTGCGCATTGCGCCAAGACTAAAAACCTGGAAACCGCCAGAGTCAGTCAAAATTGGCTTATTCCATTTAATAAAGTCATGCAAACCGCCGTGTTCTTTAATCACTTCAAGACCCGGACGCAAATATAAATGGAATGTATTTCCTAAAATAATTTGTGCCTGAATGTCTTCGATGTCACGAGGTAACATGCCTTTGACTGTGCCGTAAGTCCCCACTGGCATAAAAACAGGTGTTTCAACAACACCATGTTCTAAAGTTAAACGACCACGACGGGCGCGCCCCGACTGACCTAATTTTTCAAACTTCATCTAAAAATCCTGAACACGAGCAGAGGCGAAGAAACAGTTCGCTGCTAAAAAGAGGGCTATTTTCCTTGATTCTGCGACGTAGTTCTACTACTAAATGTAGCTGGTTATAAAATAGATAAATTTCCGATAGTTTAGAGACTATTTTCTTCCTATTAAAAATTAGGTTTATAGTCAAAATTCTCATTCACGAGATTATCTCTAAAAGGGCGAATCGCTTTCTTGGATAAGGTTAAGGTATTAATGAGATTATTAGGGAATACTTCAATCTGGTTGTTGAACAGCTCGACATTATGGTTAAAAATGCTAATTGCTGCACCAACATTTTCATTTTGTTCCTGAATATCATCCATCATTTTGCTATACAGCGAATCAGCTTTAAGCTCTGGATAGTTTTCAACAACAACGTTTAAGCTTCGAATAAGTTCTTGGCTCATTTTCTCGATCTGTTGTAGCTGAGAAATATCAGTGTTATTCACATTTAAATTAAGAATTTGTTGACGTAATTGAGTAACCTTTTCTAATGTCGATTTTTCAAATTGAGTATATTGATTGAGCATTGATTCGAGAGATTCCAAGGTCTTTACTTTTTGACGCTCGAAATTGGCAACTTCAGCCCAAGCTCTTTTAGTCGCATTAAAATAACGTACGATGGTGTTACGGATGTGAACGCCCCAGACAATCAATACGACGAAAATCCCCAAGAAAATAAATAAACCTGTCATTTTCACTCCTCTTATTTTTATTCCCTCATTGAGCCTTTTAACTTCTTATTTTTTGATAAGTTGCCAGTTCAGCCCTACGAGAGATTTATTTAATTAAATTAAGCATTAATTGCTGAAATTTTTCATATTTCGGCATAGTCATGGTACGCAAGTGTCCACGTAATGTTGAAACATCATGAATTTCACTTTGCTTGCTGGTGGTCTGAAAAAGATCTTGCTCACCGAGATAACACAAAATTTGCTCTTCATGATGATAAATTAAATCACCTTTAAAGTGCTGAAAAAAATCATTTAATTTTAAAGTTAAACTCGGACTAACTTCTTTGGCTAATTGGTGTTGGGCAGTACCAAAAATATTGAGCTTTTGGTTAATCAGAATGTCAGTGCTTTGCCATTCAGTTAAGTAAGGTGCAAAAAAGCGAGAACGTTGGTTACTTACAGCAATACCCAATGCAGGCATTTGAAATATAAAAGCGCCCCATAGATCTCTATGGATCTCTTTAACTATTTTTTTGTCACTATCCTGATTTTGAAGAATGGGTAAATTATTTACATAGTGATATTTGAACAGCAGAACTTGATGTTCCGTAATTCCATCATCCCACGTAGTGGAAGCAAACTGAGTAATTTCGTTAGATTCATTACCCCGATTAAACAGTGGAAAGTGTTGCTTTAATTTGCTTAAGACTAAAATTGGTTGAGATTGAATAGGAAGATAGGCCGGTAACTGTTGAAACCGTAATCCATAACGTAAAGTGGTGATACGTTCTTCTAAATAGTGAATGACTTCGCTTAGAGATTTTTGCGGTTCATAGAGCAAATAGGCCAGAAAACCAGTTAAAAATGCCCATAAGAGGCTCAAAATATATTGAATATGAGGATGAAAAAAGTATCCAAAGAATAAAGTCGTAATACTGCAAATACCTAACAAATACGGCAATACATTAACAAAACGAAGGTTAGGATCTTCACGCCATGGATGTAACGCATTTAAGAGTTCTTGATCTGTTTGTGATTTTTGTCCAGCATCCCAAAGTCGAGCAATATTGCGAAAAACCTGTGTATTTTTCTTACGTCTTATATGCAGAGCTTCTTGTAAGGTATCAATTGGCATGGAAGTAATGAGGTCATTATTATAAAGTGTTATTTTTAGATTATCTTTTAAATTGAATGAGATAAATAGAAATAAGTCATAAATAATTACTTTTATGATTTCGGCATTTGAGTTTCATTAATGAAATGCTGCAATTTATTTGCAAATTGCTCAAACTCTGGCATTGAAAGAGATTCAAGGCACTCAGTAAGCTCGCGTACACTAGCGCCATATAAGCTTTGTTGCCGTAAAAGATTTACATTACAAAGCCAACATAATGCAGATGTTTCAGGGTGTACATAAAAATCCCCTGGAAAATCTTCCAACATTTTTTCTAATAATAACAAACGGTCTGGACTTAGAAATTTTACTAAATCCAACTCATTAATTCCGCTTTGTTGGTATTTTTGATTAAAACGGATATCACTTGATTCCCAAGCTACCCCTAAGCGACAAGCCTTTTTCTGTTTACTTGAAATACTGACTCCGCGAACTGGAAAATTCTCTAAAATGACGCCGTATAAATTATAGCTAACATCTTTTAGTTCCCATTTACCTTTTGAATTATAGGCCATCTCTCGATTGATATAATGGTATCTAAAGATTTTATATGGATGAATTGTTTCTCTTACTTGCCACTTGCCGTGTATTGCAGTTAAAACTGAATTTTCTTGATTGCCTAACTTAAACAAAGGAAAGTCTGAAGCGGATGTTCCTTCTTTAGGTAGGTTATCTTCAGTTGCAAATTTGAAATTATATTTATGTTCATAATAATAAATTTGGATATCTTGAAGTAGGCAAATCAGTTCGGCCGTCGATGCTCTATGGTAAAAACCATAAAAAATCGCAAGAATGGCAAAAGGAAAGAAGTAAATCGAGATTAAAAAGCCTAAGGCCATACAAACTAAGGCGAAAATTGTAGCATTCCAAAAAATATAATTTCGAATATCAAGTTGTTGGGTGCCTGTCCAATTTTTTAATGAATGAATAAGTATTTCGGGAGGTAATTGCTGACTAAGTAAATTTCTTAGTGTCTCAATATTTTTTAAAGTAATTCTGTTATGTGTATTTTGATTGTCAAAAGCACTTTGAATTTTTTGAAAAAGCAGTTTCATAAATTTTATTATTAGTCGAAATTGTAGTTGGGGCAGCTGGATTAAAATTTAAATGAGCTTATAAAATTTAACCCAGCTTTAATTTTTAAACTTCTAACTTATCAATCAGCATTGCATCGCCATAGCTAAAGAAACGATAGCGGCTTTTAACTGCATGTTCATACGCAGCCAAAATGTTGTCTCGATTTGAAAGTGCTGATACCAACATGAGCAGGGTAGACTCTGGTAAATGGAAGTTGGTAATTAAACGGTCTACGATGCAGAACTCATAACCTGGATAGATAAAGATTTGTGTGTCGCCAGTCCAAGCTGCAATTTTACCGCCATGAGCTTGAGCTGCACTTTCTAAAGCACGTGTCGCGGTTGTACCAATTGCAATCACTTTATTGCCGCGTGCTTTAGTCGCCAAAATTAAATCAATAGTTTCTTGAGGAACATCACACCATTCACTGTGCATGACATGATTGGTAATGTCATCAGTACGAACAGGCATAAATGTGCCAGCACCGACATGTAAAGTCACAAAAGATTTTTGAACATTTTTTTGCTCTAACTTTGCTAGTAACTCTTCGTCAAAGTGCAAGCTCGCAGTAGGAGCGGCAACACTGGCAATTTTTTCGGGATTATGGAAAACCGTTTGATAGCGTTCAGTATCAATTTCTTCTGCTTCACGGTTAAAGTAAGGGGGAATAGGTAACTGACCATATTGCTCAAGTACAGGCAAGATGGGCTGTGAAAACTCAACCACAAATAAATTTTCGTGACGACCACGAACAATCACAGGAATATTGTCTGCACCAACAAAAAGCTCAGCACCTGCTTTAGGTGAGTTGCTCGATTTAATATGACAATACGCTGTAGTGTGGTTCAGCATACGCTCAACCAAAATCTCAATTGCACCGCCTGTAGAGCGTTTTCCTTTAAGTCGAGCTTTCATGACCTTGGTGTCATTAAGCACCAATAAATCACCCTCTTCGAACAGATCGATAATGTCTGTGAACATGTGATCGTGATATTGACCCTTTGAATCTAGGTGCAATAACCGTGAAGCACTACGTGATTCGAGTGGGTAACGGGCAATAAGTTCATCAGGTAATTCAAAGGAAAAGTCAGACAGTTGCATATTTGAGAAAAAACACCACAAAAATTGGGCCTAGTATAAACTTTTTCGCTTTTTTATGGCTGTGCTTCTGACCTAAATCATGAAAAATGTTTAAATGATCTAAAAGTGAACGATAATATTCACTTAGGGTTTGACAAGTTTTACAAACGCGCTAATATACGCAACACAAACATACTTCCTCTCCCGAGGTGGTGAAATTGGTAGACGCGGCGGACTCAAAATCCGCTGTCAGAGATGACGTGTCGGTTCGAGTCCGACCCTCGGGACCAGATTCAGAATCTAAGATTCTCCGAAAACCCCTAAGCTAACGGCTTAGGGGTTTTTTGTTGGATATAAAAAAGTAGATAGGAGTTAAGAAATTATGAAATGATTATTTGATCCCGAGGGTCGGACTCGAATTTCTAGCTATAAATTTAGAGCTTATAAAAATCTTTCATTTTTTAAGCTTAAGAAGTTCTTCTTTAAATACCAAACATCTTTGATAAAAGCGAAACTGAGCAAGAATCTAAACTCTTATTCAACTAATATTTTTGACCATCTTTTAATAATATTATGAACTCGCATTTCTAACATCTTACAACTGTCTACCTTCAAATATTTGTTGTATTTTCCTCAAGCATACCCACTTTATGTATCTGAAAACCTTTAATTGAAACTTCACATTTCTATTTTGAAAAGAACGTTGCTCTTTTAATGTACTGTGTTAAAGTTTGTAGTAGATCATAATGATTATAAGTACATTTATTGAGAGCGGTTCCGACCAAAAACGACATAATCTGTGAGGCGGGCAATGACATTCCAACGTTTAGAACTAAATCAGGTTGAGCAGTTAAGTGCTTGTAGGATATCTCTGTTGCTTGGATTAAACGCCGAGCAGAACTACATCGAGCAATTTTTCCGGTTTAGTCTTCGTCTTTTGAATTGTAAAAAAGCCTTATTGACTTTTAATCAGGAACCCTACTTTTGGCACCGTTGCCCTGAAGGCATGACGGCAATCTCGTTTAAACCATCAAAGCATTTAAAACAGTGCTTCGCCAAACAACAGACGATTAATCACTTACATCCCTCATATCAAAATTTAATCAACTATTTAAAAGAATTAAATATTGATTGCAGCAGGGCATTGGCTGTGCATCTTCTACACCCTGATAAAACTTCGATGGGTTTTGCTGTCTTTTTTGATGACGATGCGGCAACGTTTGAAGATGATGATATTCAATTATTGCTCGATTATTGTTCTACTTTTATGCAGCAAGTCGAGTTGAAGTTTAACTATGAAGAGTTAAACGAGCTCTATGAACAACAGGTAGCGATTAATTCAAGTAAGACAAAATTTTTCTCGATTATCTCACATGACTTACGGGCACCCTTTCATGGCTTGCTTGGATTTTCTGAAGTACTTGCCAAAGAGCGTGAAACCTTAGATGAATCTAGTATTCAAAATATTGCAGATTATTTATACGACACCTCACAATCGACCTATAACTTGCTTGAAAGCTTACTAACATGGGCGATGGCCGAGGGAGGACGTTTTGTTTATCACCCAATTAATTTTAAGCTTAGACAAGTCAGCAATATCGTTTGCGATGTACTGCACACTTTAGCTTTAAAGAAAAATATTGAACTGGTTAATGGTGTTCCAGATGATTTAAACATCTACGCCGATATCAATATGATGACCTCTGTAATTCAGAACTTGGTGTCAAATGCGTTGAAATTTACCGACGTTGATGGATCAGGCAAAGTCTTTATTGAAGCTCAACAAGCGGATACAAATGTAGAAATTACTGTTCGAGACACAGGTCTGGGCATGACCGAGCAACAAATGGCAAATTTATTCCATCCACGTATTACTGCTAGCTTTAAAGGCACTGCAGGGGAAAAAGGTGCTGGCTTAGGTTTGAGTCTTTGCAAGCGTTTTGTCGAGATTAATCAGGGGCAAATTACTGTTAGCTCTAAAGAAGGGGTGGGAACGACATTTAAGGTTTTATTACCTTCAGCTCAAGAAAGTCATGAGGTGCATACCGAACATCATTCTTCATCAGAAGCAAAATTAGTCTAATCCCTTTTCCTAACACTACTCGAACTGCTATAACTAAAAACAGAGTACGAGGAAAAGAGCTTTTTATATGAATGCGGAGCAGTTACAAAAAACATTGCGTGCCAGTCAGTACGCAGAACAAGTTTTAGGTTTGCATCAAGCTGTTTTAGAAAAAGATTATCAAATAGATCAATTTACTGCACCGCTCTCTACCGAACAGATTTACCAATTTGTACAGACCACGCTAGATGGGATTGGTGATGAAACGCTTTGGATGCGCGGAATGCGCATTTTACGTAGCCGTTTAATGTTCCGCTGGATTTGGCAGGATGCTAACCAACTGACCGATGTTGTCACACTCACTCGCGAACTTTCTGATTTTGCAGATGCCAGTATCTGTGCTGCAAAAGATTTTGCGCGTGTAGCACTTGTGGCGAAATATGGGGAACCGATAAGTTACTCTGGTAAAGTTCAAGATTTAATTGTGGTTGCCATGGGTAAACTTGGTGCCCAAGAGCTTAACTTATCGAGTGATATCGATTTGATTTTTGCCTTTGATGAGCAAGGTGAAACCAATGGCCGCAAATGTATTGATGTACAGCAGTTCTGTATTTTGTGGGGACAAAAACTCATTTATTTACTTGAGCACATTACCGCAGATGGTTTTGTGTTTCGAGTCGACATGCGCTTGCGCCCTTGGGGGGATGGTTCGGCATTAGCGATTAGTCATGCCGCTTTAGAAAAATATTTAAGTCAACATGGCCGTGAGTGGGAGCGTTATGCATGGATTAAAGCGCGTGTAGTGACTGGAGGTAAAGAAGGGCAGGATTTGTTAGAAATGACACGTCCTTTTGTGTTCCGCCGTTATGTCGATTACACCGCTTTTGCTGCTATGCGTGACATGAAAGCCATGATTGAGCGCGAAGTCTTACGTCGTCATATTGAGGATGATATTAAACTCGGAGCGGGTGGTATTCGTGAAATTGAGTTTATTGTTCAGGTCTTTCAGCTTATTTACGGCGGTTCTAAACGTGAGTTACAAGACCGTCAATGTTTAGTCAGTCTTGAGCACATTGGGGAAGCTGGCTTATTAGAAAAACAAGCTGTATTAGAGCTTGAAGATGCTTACCTATTTTTACGCCGTGTTGAACACGCGATTCAAGCTCTAAATGATCAACAAACCCAATTATTACCAGAAGAATTGGACTTAAGACAACGCATTATAGATACCTTAGGTTTTACGAGCTGGAATGAGTTTCTCGATGTTCTTAATGAAAAACGTCAAAAGGTAAAAGTTCAATTTAAGCAACTGATTGAAGATACCAGCTCTAATGCCGCAACTGAAAATTTTGGGCAGTTAGAGCAGCAATTAGATGAAGTGCTGGATGACAATGCGAAAAATCTGATTCATGAGTTTTGGCATGGTCATGCACTTAAAAAACTTCCTTCAAATGCTGTGCAGCGTTTAAAAACATTTTGGCCTCATTTAATTGAAGCGATCTTACAGTCTGAACAACCTCAAACTGCATTGTTGCGTTTAATGCCGCTGATTGAATCAGTCATGCGTCGAACCGTGTATTTAGTGATGCTGATTGAAAGTAAGGGAGCATTGCAACGCTTAGTGAAAATGGCGACAGTGAGCCCATGGATTTGTGAAGAGTTGACTCAGTATCCAGTACTGTTGGATGAGTTCTTATCGATGGACTTTGAGTTACCAAAGCGTAAGGACTTAGAAGACTCATTACGTCAGCAGTTACTCCGTATTGAGATTGATCAGGTCGAAGACCAAATGCGAGCACTTCGCCTGTTTAAAAAGAGCAATGTGTTAACTGTTGCTGCAAGTGATGTCTTAGCTGAAAGCCCTCTTATGAAGGTTTCCGATGCATTAACTGATATTGCTGAAGTCAGTGTAAATGCAACTCTCCATTTAGCTTATCAGACCGTGGCGAAGCGTCATGGTTACCCATGTGATGTTGATGGAAAACGCTGCTCTCTAGACTACAAAGCTTTTGCTGTCATTGGTTATGGCAAAGTGGGTGGTATTGAGCTGGGCTATGGTTCTGACTTAGACCTTGTCTTTATTCATTACCTAGATGAACAAGCTGATACGGATGGAACCAAGTCAATTAGTGGCTTTGAATTTGCTATGCGTGTTGCTCAAAAGTTTATGTCTTTGATGACTACGCAAACGCTAGATGGTCGTGTCTATGAAATTGATACACGCTTAAGACCTTCAGGTGAAGCAGGTTTATTGGTAACAAGCATGAAAGCCTATGAACACTATCAGTTGAAAAGTGCATGGCTTTGGGAACATCAGGCATTAGTACGTGCGCGCTCTATTGCAGGTGATGAGGTGCTTTGCCAGAAATTTGAAATATTTCGACGCGAGATATTGACTCAATCTAGAGATGAGGCTTATGTTCGTGAGGAAGTGTTGAAAATGCGTCAGAAAATGAAAGACCACCTAGGTTCGTCTTCTGAACAAAAAAAACATGGTATTTTTCATTTAAAACAGGACGCAGGTGGTATCGTCGATATCGAATTTATGGCACAGTATGCTGTACTTGCATGGAGCGGGACGAAACCCGATCTCGCCCATTATTCTGATAATGTAAGAATATTAGAAGATGCTGCTAAAGCAGACTGCTTATCCAGTGAAGATGCCACAGCATTAATTCGAGCCTATCTTAGTGAACGTGCCGAAAGCCACCGTTTAGCCCTTGCAAATCAATCCATGCAAGTCAGCGCAGCGGACTGGCGTAGTACCCGTGCGGTCGTTTGCAATTTATGGCAAAGATTAATAGACCCAACCGCTTCGGTTGAGTTGGATAGTGAATGATTTTATAACAATTTGGAGTGTTCCATGAATTTGGCTGATCGTGATGGTTTTATTTGGCAAGATGGAAAATTAATTGATTGGCGTGATGCAAAGATTCACGTTTTAACCCATACTTTACACTACAGTATGGGCGTATTTGAGGGTGTTCGTGCTTATGAAACTCCTAAAGGTACAGCGATTTTTCGTCTTCAAGACCACACAAAACGTTTGTTAAATTCAGCAAAAATTTATCAAATGAAAGTGCCGTATGATCAAGCAACGCTTGAACAAGCACAAATCGATGTTGTTCGTGAAAATAAACTAGCTTCTTGCTATTTACGCCCGTTGATCTGGATCGGTTCAGAGAAACTAGGTATTGCAGCAACAAATAACACAATTCATGTTGCTGTTGCTGCGTGGGCGTGGGGTGCATACCTTGGTGATGAAGCGATGGCGAAAGGTATTCGCGTAAAAACTTCATCATTTACTCACCATCATCCAAACGTGACGATGTGTAAAGCAAAAGCATCTGGTAACTACACGTTGTCAATTCTTGCTCACCAAGAAGTTGCACATTCTGGTTACGATGAAGCAATGTTAATGGACCCACAAGGTTATGTATGCCAAGGTTCAGGTGAAAACGTATTCTTGATTAAAGATGGCGTTTTACACACTCCAGATATTGCTGGTGGTGCGCTTGATGGTATTACACGTCAAACTGTGATGACAATCGCTAGAGATCTTGGTTACCAAGTTGTTGAGCGCCGTATTACACGTGACGAATTCTATATCGCAGACGAAGCATTCTTCACAGGTACTGCTGCTGAAGTAACACCAATTCGTGAATACGATGACCGTCCAATCGGTTCGGGTACTCGTGGCCCAATTACCACTGAAATCCAAAAAACTTACTTTGATGCGGTTCAAGGTAGAAATCCGAAATATGAACACTGGTTAACTTACGTAAAATAAGTTAATCCGTTAACATAAAAAGGCGAACTTCGGTTTCGCCTTTTTTATTTTTTGGCTTAGGGAGCTTCTATGCATATTGTCTATGTGTCTGATGGTAAGGCAGGGCACCGCTCACAAGCATTAGGCTTGTTTCAGGCAATGCAAAGACAACAGCCAGAAACAACTTTTGAAGAGGTCCTAATTTCTGATTTACCTATTATTTCCTTAATTCAGGCACTCTTCTCTTCGAAAAATTCCTTATTTAAACAAGCGCCTGATTTTGTATTTGGCGTGGGAAGCCACACACATTTTCGTGTTTTGTTGCTCGGTAGAATTTTTAAAAAGGCTAAAACGATTATTTTAATGAAGCCGAGTTTACCTATTGGTTGCTTTGATTATGCTGTTATTCCGGAGCATGATGGTATTCACGCCGATAACCATGTGATTGTCACGCGTGGTGCATTAAATCCTATCCGTAATGAAAATCGTCATCAAACCGCGAGAGTTTTAATCGCTTTAGGTGGTTCATCTAAACGACATCAATGGAACCAAAATAAAGTATTAACCAGTGTTCAAAAAATTGTTGAGAATAATCCAGACGCTGAAATTATTCTGACCACTTCACGTCGAACCCCAGCAGAGTTTGTCGATATTTTAAGGCAACAAAGTTTTGCCCAGCATTTACACATATTTCCAGTTGATCAAACACCCCAAGGCTGGATTTTCGAAGAAATGCAAAAAGCAGAAGCAGTTTGGGTGACAGAAGACAGCGTCTCTATGATTTTTGAGGCGCTTACCGCGGGTTGTCGAGTCGGGGTGATGGCAATGGACCGTTTGAAAGACGACCGGATTACGCACTCAGTTGACCAAATGTTAGAATCAAAATTAATCTCACAGCAGACTTATGTTGTACAGTTACCACAACCTTATGCTTTTAAAGAAGCAGACCGTGTGGCAACATATCTTTTAGCAAAATAATGAGTTTGAGATTGTGCTATATATACTGATTTTATTGGTTCTGCTTATCTTCGTATTAAGTTATAAGTATGCTTGGTGGAAGCCGAAAATAAGTTGGAATCAGCCTCGTATATTGATGTATCACATGGTCAGAAACCATATTGATGGTGCTAAATTTAATAAACTTCGTGTGAAACCCGCTGAATTTGAAAAGCAGATTGCCTGGATGAAATCACAAGGATTCCATTTTGTAACTATGCAAGAGTTACAAAATGGTTGGGGGGAACACCCTGCTAAAACAATAGCAATTACATTTGATGATGGTTATTTAGATAACTTACAAAATGCCTATCCAATTTTAGAAAAATATCAAGCAAAAGCAACAGTTTATGTGGTGGTTGACCGTCATGATAGAGATTGGTCAACTTATAAAAAAGAACATCACAATAGTGGTGAACTTATGCGTGAAGCTAAGTTGAATGATGCCCAAGTCAAGCAACTCGCAGACAGTGGGCTGATTGAAATTGGTTCACATACATTGACGCATGCCAATTTAAATAAACTCAGTGATGCCGATTGTTTAAGAGAATTGACTGACTCAAAGCAACAACTTGAGCAATTAATTTGCAAACCCGTGACCAGTTTTGCATATCCATTTGGGATTTATTCAGACCGCGATGTCAAACTGGTAAAACAGTCAGGGTATAGCAATGCTGTAACGACTGTAGAAGGAATTGAAGGCGAACAGCCAGACTTTTTTCAACTACAACGTATTAAAATCAGTGGTAAAGATTCATTATTTGCTGTCAAGCTCCGTTTAAAGCTTGGTAAGCGTGAGGGATAAGCATGAAAATTACTCTTGTAATGGCGAGTGATGAGGAAGGGGGACTAGAAAAGCATGTACTTGAGTTGGCTGCTGGTTTGTCACAATCACATGAAGTATCTTTAATTGCACATCAGAAATATAAAAGTCAGGTGAAAAGTGCGGTGAACTTTGTGGCTTTCGACATGAGTGGTAGCCGTTATAACCCATGGACAAAATATCGGCTTAAAAAATTAATATTGGCGACAGAGCCACAAGTGCTACATGCTCATGCTTCGAAAACAGCAAAACTTTTACAAGGTATATTGAATAGTTTGAATTTTCCATGTGTTGTAACCATGCATGGTGCAAAAAAGAATATTAAAACCTATTTGGCATTTGATCATATTATTTGTGTAAGTAAACGTCTTGCACAAATAGTAGGGCAACCACATAAAGTAAGTGTGGTTTATAATGGGATTTCCTTAAATATAACTGCTCAACCATTTGTAAAGAATAGAAAATTTATTGCAATAGGCCGTTTAAATGAAGTGAAAGGTTTTAATCTTTTATTAGCCGCTTGGCAGAACATTCCTTGTGAATTAACTATTATTGGTGATGGTGAAGAACGGGACAGACTGGAAAAATTGATTAAAGAATATCAGTTAGCTGATCGTGTTAAGCTATATGGTTATAGTAATAATATTCATCCATTGATTGCGGAACATGAAGCCTTAATTGTTTCATCTTTACGTGAAGGCGGTCCTTATACACTTGCTGAGACCTTGTTGCTTGAGCGACCAGTTATTGGTACAAATGTCGGGATGATGTCTGAATTTATTCCCACAGAATTTTTATGTGAACCTAATAATATATTGGCTTTACAGCAGCTCATCCAAAATTATTTAAAAATATCTGATCCAGAGAGTAGTTTTAAAACTGCTTATGTACTAGCACAAGAACAACTTACTTTCACGAAAATGATTGATCATACAGTACAAGTATATCAGTCACTGTTTTCAGTATAGGATTATGTATTGATGACACAACAAAAGGATTTTATTCTTGCATTGACAGATGGTAAACCTGGTCACGAAACTCAAACTCAGGGAATGATTCAGCTATTGAATCAACAGAAAAACTATCAAGTGGAATGGATTCAACTAAATTTACCTAAGAAATGGTTATACCGTGTTCTTAAGTTTCTGTCCAATTTTTCAATAAATACTCATTGGTTATGCTATTTCCTTGATATGAAAACTATCAAGTCGTTAGAACAGAAACAAGTTGCATATATTGTATCAGCGGGGGGAAATACCTTGCTCGCCAATTTGTTGTTAAAACAACATTTACGCAATAATCAAGCCATTAAAAATTTAGTAGCGAGTTCATTACGAGGAATTCGTGCTGATTTATTCGATGTGGTATTTACCATTCATGATCAACAAGCTACATTGCCACATTACTTTTACTACCCAGTTGCACCTAATAAAATGTGTGCTTTGCCTTTGACACGTGATCAGGCACGTGAGCATTTAGGAATTCACAGTGCTGAATTAGTGATAGCAGTTCTAATTGGTGCGAATACCAAAACAGTCAAAATCGGTGATGCTGTACAATGGGCAACTGTTTTACAACAGATTCGGTTGCAATATCCAACAGCGAGATTATTAGTTACGACATCGCGTAGAACGTCAGTTAATTTCGAAAAAGAGTTACAAGAGCTTACTGAACAGTACGATATTTTTCAGGCAAATGACTTGCTAACATGGGTTGCACAAGGGCAAAGTTGTGATATTAAAGACTACATTAAAGCAGCTGATTGGATTTTAGCGAGCCCAGACTCAACCTCGATGGTTGCAGAGGTTATTATGTCCGGAAGCAAATTGCTAGTACTTTATGATGAAGTTGCAGTACAGGATGTGGCTATCAAACAACAATTAAACTCCTTAGCTCAAAAGCGTTGGTTATATTTATTAAATTTTTTAGATGCTCATCAAATTGTTGAGGCTGTCCAAAAATTAAAAGTACAAGACCATACGGGAGAGATGACTCGAAAATTGAATAATATTTTGGGAAAATAAACTAAATATTTAGATTTTATTTTTTAATAATCGCCAACTTGATCATTCAATACATCAAATTCTAGATAAATTTAAAAAATAAAAAGAGCAGGAATCTCCTCTTTTTTATTTTGTTTGCTTTAATAATGCTTTATAAGGAGCAACGAAGCAAATTGATAAAATAAGTTGTATAAGTAGTTTTAGAATATAAATAGGTACAATGTAGAAAGGTAAAGTCTCCAGCGCTGTTATACAGGTTGGCATAATCCGATTATAATAACGACGACGAATAGCTAAAGAAGCATTTTTTCTTAATTCTTTTGATAGACATCTTTGGTTAATTTGATAAGCCTTATTCGCTTCTGGATGTTGATGGGAATAGGCTTTTAAAAACTGTGACATGCTTTGGCGGAACAAAATGACTTGACGTCTAACTTCAAAATGATCTTTTTTCTTTTTTGCCTGCGCAATAACGCTTGTATTATGATAACGAAAATAGTTTAAACATTCATGAGTAAAAAAAATATCGCCTTGTGTTACGATCTTTGCCCAAATTTCCCAATCGCCAATGAAGCGTAAGCTCGGGTTAGCCCCTCCCACATCAAAGTAAGTTTGTTTTTTGAAAATAACCCCACTCGCATTAGGAATAGTATTTTGAGTATTTAAAAATTTTTCTATATATTCAAGCCCTTTCATTTCAAAGTTGTTTTCGAAAAGTTTTGGGTCTACTTGATCTGTAAAATCTTTCCAAGAACCAGTTATTTCTCCTCTAGCGTTCATTCGATATGATTGGCTATACGCCAGTACTAAATTGTGGTTTTTCTCAAACTGTGGTACTAATTTTTCTAAAAAACGAGGATCTGCTATATCATCGGATTCAGCAATCCAGATCAGCTCTCCTTTCGCTAAATGCATCCCTTTGTTCCATTGGTAGAAGGTGGAGCCTGAATTTTTTTCATTGATAATGCAATGAGAAACTTTAGGATGTTTTCGGTATTTTTCTAAAATTTTAGCGCTATGATCTGGTGACAAATCATCTAAAAGGATTAATTCAAATTGTGAATAGCTTTGATTAAGAATACTATTAATTCTTTCTTCTAAATATTGAGCATGATTATAACTTGGGACAATGATACTAACAAACACTGAGTAGAACCTATAACATGAATACTGGTAACGATACTCTTAAAGCAATAGGTCAACAATCGTATCTATCCTATTTTTATAGGTATGATCTCGTTGAACCTTGTCCATTGCTAGTAAGGGATTAATAGAATTTTCTTTGAGTTTGCTTTGCAGTTCGGAAGGGTCTGAAAAAGTTATAATTTCATTTTCTATGCTGAATGCAAATTCAAGATCTTTTACATATTCACTGACTAAAATGCAACCGCAAGCAGGTGCTTCAAAACAACGCATATTCATGCCTTGTCGTATATTTACTTTATTAATGAGGTTAAGAACATACTTATGTTTACGGTAAAGTTCAGCGACATTGGGTAGACTAATATTATGTGGATGAATAATACTGTCATTTTTTACAAGATTATTCCAGCCTTTACCATAAATAGTAATTGGGAGCGGAATTCGTTCAATTAGTTCTTGTCTGTCAGGAGACCAAGCTCCTACAAATAAAAGTCTGTCATTTTTTTGTTCATCCTTCGGAAAAAAGATTTCAGGATTGTAAGCTAGTGGAAGGTAGATTGAATGATCTAATCCTATATCTTTAGCATCTTTAATAAAACTGAAGTCGGTAAAGCAGTATAAGTCAATAATTTCTTTTGTTTTTTTTAGCCTTGAATCAAAAAAATCTCCGATCCAATGAGCTTTTTTGCATGGAAAGTCAGCTAAAACTTCTAGTAGATAATCATTAAAATAAAAGAGATCGGCAATCAATATTAGATCGGGCTGAAATGTTTGTAACTTTTTCTTTAGTAAATTAGCTGTATATATATCTTTATTTGGTAAAATTTTCTTAAGAAATCGTTCACAGGTATTATTGTGATTTAAAGCAAAGCCTTGAATCACATAATTAGGGTGTCGGTGAGAAGTGGCAAGAATATTTTCGAACCATTGCAATATACCCCCACGTTTACCAAGAATGAGTAATTTCTTTTGCATTACTCTTTGTCCGCATTTCCTTTTAAAACCATATAAATCAATGCAACAAAAATGAGCAATGCACCAACCAAGCTACTTACACAGAAAAATAAAATACGTTGATTTGTAGTCATATTAAATAATTCATTTGCAAGAATATAGCGCATGAAAAACCATTGTGCGAGGGAGAATACAATCACGACTAAAGCATGTCGACGTACATCAGGGCGCATAGCCATAAAGCTGACCTCTTAATTAAAAGCAGCCTATTATGCCACTGACGTGCTTTTTCGCAAAGCATAGCTTATGAAAATTGAATGTTTGTTTAATACTGTCTAATAAGAAACCCTGCATAAGCAGGGTTTCTTATTGAGAAAATCTAAAAATTATTTAGATTCTTCAGTTTTTGGCTTTTCACGTAGGCGGATACCCAAGTCACGAAGCTGGTTTGCTTCAACAGGAGCAGGTGCTTGAGTAAGTGGACATTCAGCAGTCTTAGTTTTCGGGAACGCAATAACGTCACGAATTGAAGTCGCGCCAGTCATAAGCATAACTAAACGGTCAAGACCAAATGCCAAACCACCGTGAGGAGGAGCACCATAACGAAGCGCGTTAAGTAAGAAGCTGAATTTCTCTTCTGCTTCTTCATCAGAAATACCAAGCGCTTCAAAAATCGCTTTTTGCATTTCTAATGTGTAAATACGAAGTGAACCACCGCCAACTTCAGTACCATTCAATACCATGTCGTAAGCAACAGAAAGTGCTTCACCTGGATTGCTCTTCACGTCTTCTACGCTAGATTTAGGTAGTGTGAATGGGTGGTGAACAGAAGTCCATTTACCATCGTCAGTTTCTTCAAACATTGGGAAGTCAACAACCCAAAGTGGAGCCCACTCACAAGTTGAAAGATTCAAATCGTGACCAATCTTGACACGAAGCGCACCCATTGCGTCATTTACAACTTTCGCTTTATCAGCACCGAAGAATACGATATCGCCATCTTGTGCGCCAACACGTTCCAACAGTTCAAGTACAATCGGTTCAATGAATTTCACGATTGGAGATTGAAGACCTTCAATTCCTTTAGCGAGTTCATTAACTTTAATGTACGCTAAACCTTTAGCACCATAGATGCCAACGAATTTGGTGTATTCATCGATTGCACTACGTGGCAATGAAGCTGCACCAGGAACACGTAAAGCAACAATACGACCTTTAGGATCTTTTGCAGGGCCAGCAAATACTTTGAACTCTACTTCTTGCATTAAGTCTGCAACGTCAACGAGTTTCAACGGAATACGCAAATCTGGTTTGTCAGATGCATAGTCACGCATTGCTTCGCTATATGGCATACGGCGGAATTTTTCAAATTTTACGCCAAGCAAGTCGTTAAATAATTTAACAGTCATGCCTTCCATCAAATCCATGATTTCATCGTCGTTTAAGAACGATGTTTCAATGTCGATTTGAGTGAATTCTGGCTGACGGTCAGCACGTAAGTCTTCATCACGGAAACATTTCGCGATTTGGTAGTAACGATCAATACCACCCACCATCAATAATTGTTTAAACAATTGCGGTGATTGTGGAAGTGCGTAGAAGCTACCATTTTGTACACGACTTGGTACTAAATAGTCACGCGCGCCTTCAGGAGTTGCACGAGTTAAAATCGGAGTTTCAACGTCTAAGAAACCGTGATCGTCTAAATAATTACGGATCAAGTTAGTTACTTTAGAACGGAAACGTAAGCGATCTAACATTTCTGGACGACGGATGTCCAAGAAACGATATTTTAAACGGTGTTCTTCTGACACGTTAATCGTGTCATCATTTAACGGGAATGGCGGAGTTTCAGAAGCAGCAAGAACTTCGATTTCTTTGCCTAAAACTTCGATTTGACCACTCACCATATTTTGGTTTTCAGTACCTTCATAACGGCGACGAACACGACCTGTAATTTTTAATACATATTCAGAACGTGCTTTATCTGCTGTTGCAAATGCTTCTGGAGTATCTGGGTCAATAACCACTTGAACGAGACCATCACGGTCACGCATATCAAGGAAAATAACACCGCCATGGTCACGGCGACGATGTACCCAACCGCATAGTGTAACGGTCTGGTCGATTTGGGCTTCAGTTAAAGAGCCACAGTAATGAGTTCGCATCATGATGAAGATTATCCAAACTATATTGGCTGAAAGGACGGATGCGTAAACCGCGCACCGTCAAAAAAGTAAGTTTTCGATTATGCCTTGTTGGATGGTTTGTCACAAGAACTAGATCAAAAAACCGCAGAAATTAACCTGAAAATGAGCAATTTGGCAGCGATTTTAGTTATTCATCCCATTCTTTGTTGTCGATCTAAAATCAAGAATAGTAAGCATCCTAAGCTAAAAGTACTTAACCAACCTTGCATAAATTCATTAATGGAGCGGCCCGTGAAATAATAGGTATCGGCATGCCAAACTTCATGAGGAATGTAGCGGGCATAATCCCAAAAAGAAAATAGGCCTAACACTGTAGATAAAAACAACAGACACCATGCAAAAATTTTAATTTTTTTACTTACTTTCCAGTGTTGTTTATAGCGCTGATAATAGTGAACACACATCCAAACAATAAAAGGTAAGGCAAGAGCAGAGGAGCCTAACTGCAAAAGACGATGTAAGGGATAGGGGTGTCCTAAAAGGTGAATATTTGTTGCTAATACATCTTTAAATACAAAAGTCCGAAAGTCTGAGTGTGTTAGACCATCCCATATTAAATGTGTTGCAATTCCTAAAGTAAGTGCGAGTAATGTTCCAACCAAAAATAAAAAAATACGTTTTAAAGAGTTGAGGCCAAGATCATGCTGAATGCCGAAAAAACGGTAAATTACAGGTCGATATAGAAAGTACCAAATAGCACAAAAAATGAAGCCTAAGGCAAGGTTGGGATAAATCAGGCCTTTCCATTGATGTGTCAACATACCTGATTGCATTGTAAATAAGCGGTAAAGATCGGGTGTCATACTTCCAATTGCTAGAGCTGCAACTGGCAAAGTGTTTTGGCTAAACTTTGAAAGAGGTGGCGCTATAACAGCATGAGAGATTGTAAAAGGCATTAGAAATCAAAAATTACTCACATCATCCAAGCAAACAGTCTAGCGAATCATCAGATTAAAAATGTTTTTTATTGCAATACAATTGAAATGTTATAATATAACAAAATAAAACATATCGTGATCCGGGACACATCCAATGCAGTTTTATAAAAATATTTTGACCTTATCCATTTTGGCTGCAATATCGGTACCTGTATTTGCAGCAGAAAGTGAAAATGTTGAAAAGTTAGAAACCATTCGAATTAAGGCTCATCCACTTGAGCAAACGTCACAAGATTTTGCTGTTGCAGATACTGTGGTTGATCAAAAGCATCTGTCGCAAGGCGCTGCTACCATTGGGGATGCACTCAGTAGTGAAGTGGGAATTTACGCGAATCAGTTTGGGGCTGGTTCGAGCCGTCCAGTCATCCGTGGACAAGATGGACCACGTGTTAAAGTTCTTCAAAATTCATCAGAAAATATTGATGTATCGACGTTGTCTCCTGACCACGCCGTCACTGTAGATCCTGTGCTTGCGAAACAAGTCGAAGTAATTCGCGGCCCTTCAACTTTATTGTTTGGTGCGGGGACTGTCGGTGGTTTAGTTAACGTCATTGATAACAAGATCCCTACGCAAATGCCTGAAAATGGTTATGAAGGACAAGTTGGCTTACGTTACAACACTGGAAGTGATGAAAAACTAGCGAGTGCTGGCGTAACTGTTGGCTTGGGCAGCCAAGTTGCTTTACGTGTTGAGGGGTTAACTCGTGATGCGAATAATTATATTGCGCCCAATTATATTCATGAAGGTGAAAAAGAGCGCCGTGTAGACAATACCTTTGCGCAGGGTGATTCAGTTAACGTTGGTTTGTCTTGGATTTATGACCGTGGTTATACGGGTATTTCTTATAGCAACCGTCGGGATCAATATGGCTTACCGGGGCATAGCCATGAATATGAAAGTTGTAGCGCTCATCTAGGTGGAAGACCACATCTGCATTGTGGAGACCATGAACATGAAGAGGGTGAAGAAACTCACGATCATGAACATGAAGAACATGAGCACGAACACGGCGGCCCATGGATTGACTTAAAATCTGAGCGTTATGATTTTAAAACTGAGTTAAATGATCCATTTGCAGGCTTCCAAAAGTTACGTGCGCAAGCAAGCTATACTGACTATCAGCATGATGAAATTGAAGAGGGCGCAATTGCAACCCGATTCCAAAACAAAGGCTATGATGGACGCATTGAGTTAGTACATAACCCGATTGCAAGTTGGGAAGGGGTAATTGGCGCACAGTTAGGTCAACAGAAATTAGATTTAACTGGCGAAGAAGCATTTATGGCCCCGACCACTACCAAAAAGTGGAGTGTATTTGCTTTAGAACATAAACAATGGAAAGACGTACATTTTGAGCTTTCTGCCCGTGCAGATCAGCAAGAAATTGATGTAGACGACAACTCTAAACAAGATTTTGATGGTTCGGCATTTTCTTACGCAGGTGCTGCGAATTGGGAGTTTGTACCGAACTACAAACTTTCTTTTGTCGCTTCACATCAGGAACGTTTACCTTTAGCTCAAGAGTTATATGCAAATGGTGGGCACTTTGCGACAAATACTTATGAGTTAGGAAATGATCAACTCAGTAAGGAAAAATCGAATAATGTTGAGTTAGGTTTGCATTTTGATAATAACAAACTTGATTACCATCTTCATGTTTACCATAACTGGTTTGATGACTACATCTATGCGCAAACCCTTGACCGTTATAAAGACTTCCGTTTAGTTCAATATACTCAAGATAAAGCTCGTTTCTATGGTGCTGAGGGTGAAATTGGTTATCAAATTACCCCAATGTACAAGATCAGTGCTTTTGGTGATTATGTGCGCGGTAAAATTGATGCAGAGGGTAATGCCCCACGTATTCCAGCGGGACGTTTAGGTACTAAAGTTGATGCAGACTTTGGCGATGGTTTTAGTGGTTCTGCCGAGTACTATCATGTCTTTAACCAAGATAAGATCGCAGCTTACGAGACCGAAACTGAAGGCTACAACATGCTTAATCTTGGCGTGGCATATTCTGGACAATATGGTGCAAAAACAGATTATCGTGTTTATATGAAAGCAAATAATTTGTTAGATGACACGGTTTATCAACATGCTTCATTCTTATCAAATATTCCACAAGTTGGACGTAATTTTACTGTAGGTGTTGATTTTAGTTTCTAAGGCTTTAACACGAAACTAAACTTGAAAAATCAATCCAAAAGACCTAATTTGAAACCATCAAGTTAGGTCTTTTTTATGCGTATTTTTCAACGAATTCATCAAAAAATAAATTGGTCAGGGCGTCGTTATATGGCGGTATTACTTTGCGTTGTTGTTATTGCATATGTTGCGTCAGCAATTTACCACACAGTAAAACCATTACCACAAGGGATTAACTTTAGTGGCAAGCTTAGACATGCCGATGTTAAATTTTTAGCAGACAAAACTTATCTTGATGCAAAAGGGCAACAGCAGGTTGACCAGCATATTTTTGATGAAATCTTGAAAATGATTGATGAGGCAAAAACCACAATTGTGGTGGATATGTTCTTGTTTAACTCAGAAGTGGGTGACTCCAAACTCAAGCAAAGACCATTAATGCAAGAGCTAACCGATGCATTAGTAAGTAAGAAAAGACAGAACCGCCAAATTCAGATCGTTATGATTACCGACCCGATTAACTCGGTTTATGGTGGTATCAGCCCTGAACACTACCGTCAGTTACGTCAGGCAGGTGTTGATGTGATTGAAACGAATTTAGCTCCTTTACGAGCTTCTAATCCATTCTGGTCAGGTTTTTGGTATATCTGCTGTCAAAATATTGGCAATAACCCTGAAAAGGGCTGGTTACCGAATCCATTCGGTGATGAAAAAATTACACTGCGCAGCTATCTAAACTTATTTAATTTTAAGGCCAATCACCGTAAGACTGTTGTGGTCGATACCGATGCTGGTTGGAAGTCATTGGTGACCTCAGCAAATCCACACGATGGTAGTTCTAGACACTCTAATGTCGCGTTGGTTGTAACAGGGGCAACAGCTGCTGATGTTCTCCAAACTGAAGCTGCCGTTGCACAAATGTCAGGCAGTAGCTCTCCATCGCTCATTTTAGGTGACTTTGAAAAAGACGTTAGCAAGCCTCAAGTGCAGGTGTTAACTGAAGGCGCAATCTATGAAGCTGTATTAAAATTAATTAATACGGCTAAACCTAAAGAACATCTTGATTTAAGTATGTTCTATTTGTCTGAACGTAAGATTATTAAAGCTCTAAAAAGTGCTCAAGAACGAGGTGTTATTGTTCGTGTTTTACTTGATCCAAATAAAGATGCATTTGGTCGACAAAAGAATGGTATTCCAAACCGTCAGGTGGCTTCAGAGTTGCATGCTGTCGGTATTCCAATCCGTTGGTGTGATACTCATGGCGAGCAGAACCATAGCAAAATGATTTTGAAATATAACGCCCAACACGCTGAATTAATTGTAGGATCCGCCAACTTTACGGCCCGTAATTTAAAAAATTACAACCTTGAAACGGATATGTTGGTCATTGGCAAAGTTCAAGATCAAGTCTTTAAAGATGCGCAAGATTACTTCAATACCTCGTGGTCAAACCTAAAAGATAGACAGATGAGCGTGGATTACGCGAAGTATGCAGATGAATCTAAAGTGAAGTATTGGATTTATCGTTTTATGGAATGGTCAGGGTTATCGACTTTTTAATCACTATCTTTGGAGTTTTCCAAAAATGGCTTGTGCCTAGAGTCATCCACAACCTGCCCAAAATCTGAGATTAAATTGTTTTTGCAATAAAATTAGATAAGCGAAAACAGTGAACAGGTTTTGTGGATGACAAATGCTTTTGGTTACTTTGGGCGAAACCAAAGTAACGAATTAGCTACTACAAATAGAAATTAAAGCGGTAAGACCCTGTCGTGCTAATTAAAAATAGAAAATAAAACTTTGAATATTTTAAGGCGCTGGCGGAATCAATTGATCCAACGCTTTATCATCTAACTTTTCTATTTCACTCAAATCCGTCTTAATTTTCCACTGCGACTCATCGTCAACAGGATTCGGCAAACGCGCTTCAAGCCAATCACAAACCACATCCGGAGAGAATTCAGGATGATTACATTGAATAATCCATGATAAAAAGTCTTTCGCTTCACCGTTCATATAAGGTGGTGGTGAAACAGGAAAGAATAATGTGGGTAGGCGTTCATTTGTCGATAGATAATTTAAAACATGACCTAATTCTTGAACTGTTTGCCATGCAAGTGCATGCTCTACGTCAATACTGAACTTAAACCACCAAGCATGTTCGCCATCTGCTCCATGAGCCATAATACGGGCTTCTTGTACACTTGGAACTTTGCAAAAAAATTGATGAAGACGCTCAAAACTGATTTCAGACACAGCAATTGACCTAGTTTGAAAAATGCTAATGGTAGCACAGATACAGATTCTTCATATTTTCTTTATAGTCATTACAAAGTTTAGCAATCAAAGCGGTTTTATTCATGGTTTCTCCTTGAGTCTCTTTTAATCTAGCTTCATATCAAGATTAAAAGGAAATAGGCCATGAAAAAGCCAATCGTTCTTGTACTTTCGACATTAATGTTAGGTATATCAGCTACCGCGATGGCCGATCCTGGACACCGTTGGAACAATGACCATGGTAAAAACTATGATCGATATGAGCATCGTGATGACCGCCGTCATGATTATCGTAATGATCACCGAGCGCCAGTTTGGTCAAATGCTGATCGTGGTAAGCATTATGGTAACTATGTTGCTTTTAAACGTGGTGAGCGTATTCCTACCCAATATCGCCATAGCCGTTATTATGTTTCGGACTGGAGAGCGCACCGTTTATACGCGCCACCACGTGGATACCACTGGGTTAAAACCCCTAATCAATACTTATTAGTAGACTCAAGACACAACATTTACCGAGTTCGTTAAATGTAAAAATAAAAAGGCCTCGATATTGAGGCCTTTTTTTATGCCAACTCGTCATCTTGCGGTTGAGGGGTTTTCAAATTATTTGAGGTTTTTGCATGTTTCTCTTTCATCACTGATGGGTAGTGCCATGAAGCAAATCGTACGACTAAAATAGATAAGGCTAAAATCAAAATTGAGCCTGTAATAATGACTTGATCGATATCCGCTTTATGATCATGTTGAATATCTGAAATGAGTAGACGGGTTAAGGCCGTAATCGCGACATAAATAAGAAAACGTACAGGCATATGATTGGTTTTAAAGTAAATTCCAACCATTGCTCCAAGTTCTAAGTAAATAAATAATAATAAAATATCATCAATTGAAGCATACTTTTTGACGGTCAGAATTTCAAAAACTGTATTGGCTGCCGACCATGCCACCATACACCCGATAATAAACAAGGCTAAATAATGGAAGGCTTCTACGGCGTAATGTCCGAAACGGTCAAGTATTCGTTCGTATTTTTTAGGATCAGGCATAATAAGATCTTTTGTTTACTTCGTAATGTTTAGAAATTAAACAAATTTTGTGCCAATGGAAATAGTAAATACAAAATAAAAAACGCCTGATTATTCCGGCGTTTTTATGAAGATTTAATTCAACTCAGGTACTAACTAAGGTGATATCCACTATAAATACAAAGACTATTTCAAATTTTTATATTGTTGAATGACATCTTCAAATACAATATGGCCTAAAAAGTTACCTGTACTCTTTACGGATTGTTCTTGTTCAATTGCATGTGCAAATTTAACCGCCGCCTCATTTTGTAATTGTTCATAAAGTCGTTTGCAGTTTGGAAATTGATCAATATCAATAACATTATGATATTTCAACCATCGTGCGATACCTGCGTAGTATCCGTCTACAAAAGACAATTGATCGCCCATTAGCCAAGTTTGATTTATCAGACTATTTTCTAAAGCGGTAAATGCTTTTTTAACTTGGACTGCTCCATATTCACGTAATGCTTGTTTATTACTTTCTGATGAAGAGTGTTCAAGACTATACCAGAGTGGGCTAAATGCATTGAATAAAGTCGTATTCAAAAAAGCTAGTTTCTGATTAAAGAGATTAAATTGTTCTGTTCCTTGTTCATAATGAAAAGCCGCATTCAGGCTTTTTGCCATGACATGGTTCAAGATAGCCATGCTTTCCGTTAAAACTTTACCATTATCGTAGAGCAGTGCAGGCGTTTCACCCATTGGATTAATTCTGCGGTATTCCTCGGTATTACACTGAGCCGGCATCTCAATTCTACAGAGTTGATAAGGTAAACCTGACCATTCCAAGGCAACAATTGAACCAAATGAGCAGCCAGAAGGGACGCCATAAAATAAAGTGAAAGTTGACATGATGATTACTCTTTTTTGATATGTAAAATCATCATAAGTCGACAGAAAAGTTTCTAGTAGTCAGGTATTATGAAACTTATTGTCTACATATATGGACATTGAATAATGCTACTTAGACAAAACTTGAATGATGTTTATCTCTTTGTTGTTGCTGTAGAGCATCAAGGATTTTCTGCCGCAGCTAAACAGCTCAATTTACCTAAATCAACTATTAGTAAGCGTGTTGCAATATTAGAAAATAAGCTGGGCTTAACGTTAATTCATCGTAGTTCACGTAGTTTTGTCTTAAGCGAATCAGGAAAACTGTTTTATCAACATGCCAAAAATGCAGTAGATGAGTTTCGTTATGCAGAAGAAAATCTATTAATACAACAACAAGAACCAAGTGGTGTAGTCAGGCTCAGTGCTTCTGTGCCCATTGCTCAGTATCTTCTATCTGATTGTTTGCCTGAACTTGCAGAACGTTATCCTAAGTTGTTATTACAAGTAGAGGTAACTGATCGTTACGTTGATGTTATGAGCGAAAACTTTGATATTGTGATCCGTAGTCATTTTCAACCACTGCCGGATTCTGGATTAATTCAACGTGTACTTAAAAATGACAAAATTATTGCTGTTGCAGCATCTACATATTTAAAGAAAACGGCTCCTATACATACACCAGAAGATTTGCTTAAACACGAAGGCTTATGGCCTGAATTGCAAATGAATCCATGGCATTTTCAAAATATAAATGGTCAGAAAGAGATAGTACGTCCAAACATCCGCTTTGTAGCAAATGAGTCGGAGATCTTAAAGGGGGCTGCAAAAAGGGGATTGGGTATTACGCTTTTACCTGAAACTTTTTGTATGAATGAACTATCTGAGGGTAGCTTAATTCATGTTTTGCCAGACTGGTCTGCTGGTAGCGTAACGACAAGTTTATTGATGTTGACAAGACGAGGGCTTTTACCCAGTGTCAATATTACAGCCGACTTCTTGGTCGAGAAATTAAAAACGTAAAAGTTATCTATCTTTTATGATTAGAAATAAAAAACGCCTGATTATTCAGGCGTTTTTTATAAAGAACTTAATTAAGCTTGATTTGTAAAGTAATCTTCACTAAAGCCCATAATTAAGTCAGAACCAGCTTTGATTTTAGCAATACGCGCATCAATATCTGGCAAGATACGTTCAACAAAGTACTGAGCCAAAGCAAGTTTGTTCTGATAGAAATCACCAGACTTATCTTTAGCAGCGGCAGCAATTTTTGCAAACATATATGAGAAGCTGAGTAAACCAACCGCATGTAAATAATCAACCGCAGCTGAGTTCGGGAACTCTACATTCTCAGCAGCTTGCTCAATAATAAACTGAGTGATTGCTTCAATTTCAGTTGCAGCATCTAAAGTTGCATCTTTAATGAAGTTCAAGTCAGTGTCTAGGTCATTTGCAAAGTCACGGATTTCAGTGATGTATTCAGCAATGAATGCACCGCCACATTTAATGGTTTTACGACCAATTAAATCTTGAGATTGAACGCCGTTGGTTCCTTCGTAGATTTGAGCAATGCGAAGGTCACGAATACATTGTTCCATACCCCATTCACGGATATAGCCGTGACCACCAAATACCATTTGAGCATCTAAAGTTGCTTGGAATGCTGTATCTGTGAGGTAAGCTTTTGCAATTGGAGTTAAAAGCGCAACGCGGTCATTGGCTTTTTTCACTGCTGCTGCATCAGTTGAGAATTTAGTAATATCGAGTTGTTGACCTACATAGACAGCAAATGCACGAGATGCTTCATTATTGGCACGTACATTTAACAACATACGACGTACATCACCATGCACTAAAATGCTGTCAGCAGGTTTATTTGGTGATTGAACACCAGCTGCACTGCGGCCTTGTAAACGGTCAGTCGCGTATTGAGCAGCATTTTGATAAGCAAATTCAGATGCACCTAAACCTTGAATACCCATTGATAAACGTTCGTAGTTCATCATCACGAACATTGCAGCAAGGCCTTCGTTTTCTTTACCAACGAGGTAACCTTTAGCTCCATCAAAGTTCATCACACAAGTTGCAGATGCTTTGATACCCATCTTATGTTCAATAGAACCTGGGCCAACATGGTTACGGTCGCCTAAAGAACCATCTTCATTTACAAGGTATTTCGGTACGATAAATAACGAGATACCACGTGAACCAGCAGGGGCATCTGGAGTTTTAGCAAGTACCAAATGAATGATGTTTTCTGCTAAATCGTTGTCACCGCCAGTAATGAAAATTTTAGTACCGGTAATGTTATAAGTACCGTCTTCATTACGTTCTGCTTTAGTTTTGATAATACCTAAGTCAGTACCTGCATGTGGCTCGGTTAAGCACATGGTACCTGACCATTCACCTGAATAAATTTTAGGTAAATAAGTTTCTTTTTGTTCTTGAGATGCGTAGCTGCTTAAAGCCATACCTGCACCCACTGAAAGAAGCGGGTAAAGCATGAAAGATGGGTTAGTCGTAAATAACATTTCATCAGAAAGAACGGTGAGCATTTTTGGCATGCCTTGACCGCCCCATTCCTCATCGGCACCTAAGCCAATCCAACCACCTTCTGCATATTGACGAAATGCATCTTTAAAACCAGCTGGTGTGAATACTTCGCCGTTTTCATAGCGAGCACCTTCTTCATCACCGGTACGGTTTAATGGATGAGTCACGTTCTGAGCAAATTTAGCCATTTCTTCTAAAATTGCTTCAGCTGTTGCAGCATCTACATGAGCGAGTTTCTCATTAGACTGCCAAAATTGTTCTGCTTTAAATACATCATTTAAGATGAATTTCATATCAGCTAAAGGAGCATTGTAAATTGGCATAATCGTTCACCTTTTTTGTGCACATTGGCCTGTGCTAGATATCCTGTAAAACGAAATGGATATGGAATTTAAAGTGTAAATTTATCATTGATTTTATAAAAAAAGGACCGTCAAAACTGAGCAGTCCTTTTTTGTTTTTTAACATTGCATATCGCAACTAACTATGGTTAGAAAGCGAAATGTTCAGCGTCTAATGACATTAATGGATCTAGACCACCTGCGATCACATCTACGTGAGAACGTACACGTGGCAAGATTTTCTTGAAGTAGAAACGAGCAGTAGTTACTTTCGCATTGTAGAAGTCAACATCGGTTGTACCTTCTGCCAATTTCTCTTGTGCTACAAGCGCCATACGAGCCCATAGGTAAGCTAAAGTGATATAACCTGCGAAGTATAGGTAATCTACAGCAGCAGCACCGACTTCATCTGGGTTTTGCATCGCACGCATACCGATTTGCATAGTAAGATCGCCCCATTCTTTGTTAAGTGCCGAAAGCGGTTCAACAAATTCTTTCATAGCAGCATTGTCTTTGTTTGCTTCTACGAATTTATGGATGATCTTGGTGAAATCACGAAGCATTGCGCCTTGAGTTTGCAATACTTTACGACCTAACAAATCAAGCGCTTGAATTTCAGTTGTACCTTCGTATAAGCAAGCAATACGTGTATCACGTACGATTTGCTCCATGCCATGCTCAGAAATAAAGCCATGACCACCGAAGACTTGTACACCGTGCTTAGCAGATTCAGAACCTGTTTCAGTTAAGAATGCTTTTGCAATTGGAGTCAATAAAGACAAGATGTTGTCAGCAAACTTACGCTCTTCTTCAGTTTCGCCTTTTTCAACGATATCTGCGTATTGAGCAAGTAAGTAAACAAGAGCACGACCGCCTTCAGCAAACGCTTTTTGAGTTAAAAGCATGTTACGAACAGCAGGGTGAACGATAATAGGATCTGCTTCTTTTTCTGGAGCTTTAGGACCAGAAAGTGAACGCATTGCTAAACGTTCTTTCGCGTAAGTTAACGCACCTTGGAAAGATGATTCAGACGCTGCTAAACCTTGAACAGCAGTACCAATACGTGCTGTGTTCATGAAGGTGAACATACAGTTCAAACCACGGTTTTCAGGTCCAATCAAGTAACCTTTAGCTTGGTCAAAGTTAATGACACAAGTTGCGTTACCATGAATACCCATTTTGTGTTCGATAGAACCACAACGTACCGCATTACGTTCGCCAATAGATCCATCTGCATTTACATTGAATTTAGGAACGATGAATAATGAGATACCTTTAGTACCTTTTGGTGCACCAGGTAGGCGAGCAAGAACGATATGGATGATGTTCTCAGCCATGTCATGTTCACCAGCAGAGATAAAGATTTTCTCGCCAGAGATTGCATAGCTACCATCAGCATTTGGTTCTGCTTTAGTACGGATAATACCTAAATCTGAACCTGCATGAGACTCAGTTAAGCACATCGTACCTGTCCAAACACCTGAAACAAGGTTTGGTAAGTAAGTATTTTTTTGTTCATCAGAACCGTGATGTTCTAACGTACGTACAGCTCCGTGAGACAAGCCTGGGTACATGCCCCATGCCCAGTTAGAGCTACCTACCATTTCAGAAATTGCGATACCTAAAGAGTTAGGTAAGGCCTGACCACCGTATTGTTCTTCTGCTGATAAAGACGGAAAGCCAAGTTCAATATATTTTTGATAAGCTTCTTTAAAACCTGTTGGAGTAGTGACTACGCCATCATTCCAAGTACAACCTTCACGGTCGCCCACTTGGTTTAAAGGAGAAAGCTCATTTTCACAGAAGTCCGCCGCAGCTTCTAAATATTGATCAACCAATTCACGGCTTACGTTACCTTGGAAATCAGGTAATTTTGCATAGTGTTCTTCAGCATTTAATAATTCATGCAAAACGAATTGCATATCACGTAAGGGCGCTTTGTATTGTGGCATATCGGGTTCCTCAATACTGGTGAAACCAGAGTTATAATCTTAATCTATGATAATGTGCCATGAGGCACCTTGGACTATTACATCGTGCAACAACTTGCATAACTGTACAAGCACCTCAGGACCTTTACTTTGTGACTGCAAAGTCAAGAAAAAAATGCTGAAACTATGTAAGTGCTTTGAGTGTAAATACTTTTGGTTATGTTTATATGATACAAATAGTCAAAATCGTAAACAGTTATGTATAAACAAAAGGCGCCTATAGGCGCCTTTTGTTTTATGATTTTTAGAATTATTTTGCTTGAACTGGTGCAGGAGCAGGGGCATTAACAGGTGGTTGAGGGCGTTTAGGTTCAAAACGAAGGTTACAAGTCCCTTCAAGTGTCTTATCCCCAACTTGAACACTTACGGGTTGTCCATTGGCCTTACCATCACATGCTTTTTGGATTTGTTCAAAGCGAGCTTGACGTTCTGCGCGGTGCTGTTCCCATGCAGCTTTTTGTTCTGGGGTGAACTCACGGTGCTTCATACGGTGGTGACCCTCACGTGGGCCATCTTGCATCATTCCATGCTCTGGTTTAGGTGGTTGAGTTGTCGATTGACACGCAGCCAAACTTCCCATTGTTACAATTGCCGCACTGAATAATGCAATTTTTGCTGTCATTTTCATATTTAAAGCCTTTTAATGTTGTGTTTTCTGATGGCTTAAAGATTAGATAATAAAGATGTAGAAACAATGGAGAGTTTTTCTTTTCGTTGTTGGTTACAATGCAAAATATAGGGTAAAAATGAGAGAGTGCTTTTGAACGTTCTACGTGTTCCCATTGCATTACGGTTATTTTTGACAGTCCTTCTCACCACATTGCTTATTGCGACTGCAAGCTTGAGCGTTTTGCACTGGACCATGCAAAAGAACTTTGCCAAATACGTGGCTGACGTTGAAATGCAGAAACTAGACCGCCTCATTACCAATCTTGGCGATGTCTATACCGTGTACCATGATTGGGGAAATGCGATTCAGGCACAGATTTTACAAATCGAAGGAACCGCGGCTCCCGATGACTACGATCGTCTCTCGCAGTGGTGGCTCCGTCGCCAATATGACATTGCCATACAGCAGCATTCTTTTGATGAACACGCGCTCATCAATATTTCGCCTCAAGTTGCGCCGACAAATAAAAATACTATTTTTAGTGATGAGGAATTAAGAGCACTCGAGCAAAATTTACCTTCACAGTATCAACCCTTTGAAGGATTACGTTTCCCTTTAAGCGCAAATCAGTTTCGCCCAAGTGATGATAAAAATAAATCAAAGAAGGGAAGCTTAAAAGATATTGAAACCCAAAATGGAAAGAAACGTTTTATCGCTTTACCAGACCGTTTAGGATTGAGTTCGCGTCTATCTCTATATGATGCACAGCACCAGTTTGTGGTAGGTGAACCGCCTTCTTCAGATCAGATGTCATTTCGCCCAATTATTTTAAATAATAAAGTCGTGGGATATTTAGGTTTAAAGCCTGTTTTAGATAAAGAAGACGCTTTGAGTATTAATTTCTTTAGTAATCAAAAACGTTATTTACTCTTAATCTATGCTTTAACCTTACTATCAAGTTTAGTTGCAGCACTGTTAATGGCGACTTATTTTAAAAAGCCAATTCAGCGTTTATTAAATGCAACCAATGAATTAACCAAAGGAAATTATCAACACCAAGTGGTCATTAAGCGAAATGATGAGCTAGGTGATTTATCAACCCAGTTGAACCATTTGGCAGAGATTTTACATCAGCATGAAGAGTCACGACGTCAATGGGTGGCAGATACTTCTCATGAATTAAAAACGCCTTTGGCTGTATTGCAAGCACAAATTGAAGCGATGCAAGACGGGATTCGAAAAGCAACTCCTGAACATTTAGATGCAATGATGCGTCAGGTTTCAAGCTTGAAAAAATTGACCCAAGACCTTGCAGACTTGGCGCAGGCAGATGCTCAGCAGCTTAAGTGTTATTTGAGCTCTGTAAATCCATGGGAAGTGGTACTACAAGAAGTTGAAAACTTTAAACCCAAACTTGAGCAGGCTGGTCTCGAAATTCAAGTTGAAGGAACAAGTTCTCCGCTATTATTAGACCGTGACCGTTTTAAACAGATTATTGTTAATTTAATTAGTAATAGTATTCGTTACACAGAAACAGGTGGCAAAATTCATATTCATACAAGTCAGACTCCTCAAGAGTGGACGTTATATGTCGATGATAGTCCTTATGGTTTAAGTGATGAGCAGTTATCCCGTTTAGGTGAACGTTTCTATCGCGTAGATGATTCGCGTACGCGTAGTACAGGTGGAACAGGGCTGGGCTTAGCTTTGTCTTGTAAGATTGCGCAGGCGCTTGGTGGTACACTCAGTTTTGAACATTCACCATTAGGTGGTTTACGTTGTGTACTTACTTTTAAAAAGCAGAGTTAAATATAAAAGGAAAAATATCTCATGAAACATGTGATGTTGGTTGAAGATGAAGTCGAATTGGCGCATTTGGTGCGTGATTATCTTGAAGCTGCCGGTTTTGAAGTAAGTATGTTTCATGATGGTCAAGATGCCTATGCGAGTTTCCAGCAACGTAAACCAAATTTGATGATTCTGGACTTAATGGTTCCACGAATGGATGGTTTAACGATTTGCCGTAAAGTTCGTGAACAGTCAGATTTACCGATTATTATGGTCACTGCCCGTACCGAAGAAATTGACCGAGTATTAGGTCTTAACATGGGCGCTGATGATTACGTATGTAAACCATTTAGCCCAAAAGAGTTGGTGGCTCGTGTACAAGCTGTTTTACGTCGTTTAGAGCGTAAGGCAGAGCCTGAGCAAAATGATTCTTTCCGAATTGATAAAGCACAACAAAGAATTTGGTATCAACAAAAATCGTTGAGCTTAACGCCAACCGAATTTCGCTTACTTGAGCTATTTTTAGAGCATGTGGGGCAAGTTTACTCACGTGCACAATTATTAGATCACATTAATCCAGACAGCTTTGATGTTGCCGATCGTGTGATTGACAGCCATATTAAAAACTTGCGCCGAAAAATTAGTGAAGCAGCAGAAACTGGTAACCGTCATGAGTGGATTCAAGCAGTTTATGGTGTAGGTTATCGCTTCGAATATCCTGAAGAGTAAGTCTTCATAAAAGTTATTCTGTGGATAACCACAATGTTATCCACAGAAAATGTGGATAGTTTTAAAGATTTTATGGATAAATTATAATCTTGGTATGATTGGGTACTAATTGCCAAATTTCATCTATATCTACATTTCTAACCGCGATACATCCTAACGTCCAATCCTTATGGGGCATATAAGTCGAGCTAAAAGGCATCGAGAGTAATGATTTCGGAACAGATCCATGAATCATGATATCTCCTCCCGTTGGTTGATTATGTTGCTTGGCATAAGCAATATCTTTCGCATCGGGATAGGAAATATGCAAAGATTTATAGTAAGCACTTTGTGAGTTTCGCCAATCTATAGAATAAATCCCTTCAGGTGTTTTACCGTCATTTTCAAAATGTTTATGTCCTTTAGGATTAAAGCCGAGGCGAATCGGATATTGCCGAATCACGTCCTGATTACTCTTGAGCAGAAGTAGGCGTTGGTTTTTAAACACTTCAATTGAGGTGACGGGCTTTGTCTTGATTAGTTCCAAGATCTCTTTACTTGAAAGCGCTTTATGGGATGAGGTAAAAGTCTGTAAAAATTTTTCATATTTATAAAAAGCGATTCCGAGTGGAACTATAAGAAGTGTACAAATAATGATAGGTCTAATTTTCATATATTATTTTTTATACTCAATGAACTCTCTTAAGTGTTGAGAATGACTTAAGAGAGTTTAGTTTTTTAATATTAAGATGAACAGCTTACTGCTACATCTGGAACATCACTTGGTAATGGTCCTAAGTCTTGTGGTTGCTCAAGCTCTGGTTGTCTTGTGTATGGGTGATTAAGTAGCTTAAATAAACGATCTACTTCACTAAAATCATCTCGTTCAGCTGCTTCAATAGCACGCTGTGCCATGTGATTACGTAAAATATAAACTGGATTTGCTTTTTGCATATTTGCATCCAGCTCATCAATATCTTGATGTTCACGAATACTTTGATATTGGCTAAGAAACTCATCAAACTGTCGAATATCAAGGCAATCATCTCGTAGAGTCTTATATTCTTTATTTTGAAGTCGGATAAAGCTCTGAGTGTAATCGAGTTGTTCAGTTTGTAAGATTTTTAAAAAACTAAAACTACAATCAAGACTGTCTTTATGAAAATGGGGAAGTCCCATTTTTTGACATAAACCAGTTGTGTAATGTTCAATAAAAGTCGGTTCAAATTGTTCTAAGCAACGTGCTAACTCTTCTTTAAACTTATCTTTTTGTTCAGGTTCAGCGAGAGGGATTAAGTTATTTAGCCACGTCCATAAGTTCCAATGGCCTATACTCGGTTGATTTTGATAAGTATAACGACCTTGATAATCTGAGTGATTGTTAATCCAGTTGGGGCGGAATCGCTCCATAAAACCATATGGCCCAAAATCGAGTGTTGAACTCGTAATATTTAAGTTATCGGTATTCATCACGCCGTGAGCAAACCCAACCAATTGCCATTTCGCAATCATAATTGCAGTACGTTCAACTACCTTTTTAGCAAAGGATAAAATTGGATTTTCAGTTTCTAAGCATTCTGGATAATGCCATTCAATACATTTTTGAGTGAATTCTGACAGCAATTCAGGCGCATATTGATTAATCCATTCGAAGTGTCCTAAACGAATATGACATTCAGATGTTCTAAGTAGCATTGCGCCTAACTCTAGTTTTTCACGCTGTACACCTTGAGTCGAGGTTGTAAAACCGACTGCATGACTAGATGCGACGCCTAAAGCATTTAAAGCATGTCCTGCTAAATATTCACGGACCACAGAACGTAATACTGCTCGCCCATCTCCCATTCTTGAATAAGGCGTAGGACCTGCACCTTTGAGATGAAGGTCGATGGTTTGGCCCTTTGTATTCAGTATTTGTGCAATTAGTAAACCACGTCCATCGCCGAGTTGTCCTGCCCATTGTCCGAATTGGTGGCCAGCATAGACCATCGCAAGAGACGGAAATTCAGGGAATGTACGCTGTCCACTACAGATCTCAACCCATGCATTTTTATCGTCTTCTGACCATTGCAGTTCATCAGCCAAAGCATTGTTAAAATGTCCTGCTTTTGCACCACGTAAAGGTGATGGTTGCTGAACATGAAATAATTTAGACGGAAGTGAAGGGTAGAGCGGATTAAACTGCATAGGCTTAGCAAAATAGAGAGAGCAGATTTCACTATAACACAGTTAAAAAGCAGGCATAAAAATAGCTCCCGAAAGAGCTATTTTAGATCAGAATTTATTTTAGTCTGACACCACGTTGGTATTCTTTTTAACACTACGCATCAGTGTTTCTAAGCATTCGCGGTGATGACTTAAACGGTGTTCAAGCAATTGAAAATCAACTTTAAGCTTATGATCCATTCTATGAATCTTTTCAGCCATTGCTGCTTTTTTAGCTTGTAACTCTTGTTCTTTAAGTTTTGCCCAATCATTTAAGGTGTGTGTAAATGCTTCGTACTCTTGTGCAATACGTTGCTTCATTTGAGTAATGTCTGCATTTACATCATGACCATAAATAGCGAGGTCTTGTTCAGCGTATTTAAATTTCATCGCCAGTTCTGCTTTTTTAATATTAAAGCTTGGAATACGACGTAAATTTTTAGCTAAACCAATTTTAGAACATGACCAGATCAACCATTTTGTTGGGTCATATTGCCACCATTTCACACCATTACGATAGTCGTATTGGAAGATATGGTGATAGTTGTGGTAACCCTCGCCCCAAGTGGCAATGGCTAACCAGAAATTATCACGTGCTGAGTTTTCGTCTGTATAAGGACGTTTACCAAACATATGGCAAAGCGAGTTAATAAAGAATGTAACTTGATGGCTAATGATTAAACGTAAGAGACCACCTAGAAGGACTACACCCCATAGGTCGCCAGTTGCCCAACCGATTAAACTTAAAATACCAACATGAACTGCAACTACAAGTAGCGCGTAATATTTATGCTGGAACATGACCAATTTATCATTGAGTAGGTCTGGTGCATTTTTAAAGTCTGGCTCAGATGGTGAATGATCGCGGATCATCCAACCCATATGGGCATACCAAAAACCACGTTCAATTGAATACGGATCTTCCTCAACATCATCAACATGTCGATGGTGAGTACGGTGACCAGATGCCCAGAACAAAATACTATTTTGTACGGCAAATGTTCCACCGATCATTAAAAGAATTTTAAGCGGTAACGACGCTTCATAAGCTCGGTGAGCCCAAAGGCGATGGTAACCAGCAGTAATCCCCATACTACTTAGAGCTAAAAGAAAAAATAAGCTTACCCATGCGCTTACACTAAAATCATAATAATACGCATAAATCGGGATTATGATTGCGGCAAGAATTGGTAAACCAATTAAGGTAATGCTAGCGGTCCAGTTAATTGGGGCTTTGAGTGGGGCGGAAGTCATATCCGGCAGCGCTCCTAGAATCCTTGTGAAACAAGGTACAAAGACAAAACGACATAGCAAAACCAATCATCAAGATATATTGCTATTCTATCCTTCATATTAGCACGTGCTTAGTGAGAATCACTAGCATTATTGTACAGATGTATTGAAAGAACCGTAACAGAATTAAACTATGTCAAAGAGTTTTTCAAGCAGGAGAAATTGTTTAATGAACGTACAACGATTGAAAAAAAAGAACAGCATTGATATTTCAAGAAAATTATCATTGAAGTGTATCTTGGTCACAATCAGTCTTGTATTAGCCGCATGTCAAAGTGCACCCGAACAAACTACGAAAAAAGTTCAACCAAAAAGAACAGTTCATCAGACTCAAACCCCTGTTGTAAAAAAGAGAGTGAGTGCTGATGGCATTCAAGATATTGATTGGCAGATCACTCAGATCAGTGGTCATAAGGCAAAATTCTTTAACCAATGGCCAACTCTTTCACTGAACTCAGCAGTCAAAACAGTATCGGGACATACTGGCTGTAATGCTGTTTTTGGCCGTTACACCTTTAATTTCAGCCAGCAAAAACTTGATATGCAAGTAAATGCAGGTCATTCAAGCTGTGATGGTGCTTTGGCTCAAGAGGCAGAGCTGGTAGATGCTTTGCAACGTATCCAACGCTTCCAACTCGTAGGTAATACACTATATCTACTTGACCAAAGTGGTCAGCGCCTCATTCAGGCACAAAAGAAATAAAAGGTGGTTTTTACCACCTTTTTTATATTTACAGGGCTTGTAACATCGTAGTTGGAATATCTGTAATTAAGCCCTGAATCTCTAAATCACGCAGCTTTTTTGCTCTTTCTACATCATTGACTGTCCACACACTAATGTTCAAACCAGCTTGATGTGATAGTTGGATCATTTCATCTGTTGCCAGCTGATCATGCCAACCAATATGACCGCAACCATATTGATGAGCGAGTTCAATTGCTGTTGCTCCCACTGGAAGCTCCACTAACAATCCACGTTTGAATTGAGAGTTTATATCGCGTAAGGCAGTTAAAATTTGAAGATCAAAACTTGTGATGGTTACGACTTTCTCAAAACCCTGTAATTCCGTCTCAAGCTTTTGAACGAGCTTTTCGGCCAATGCCATATCTCTTACAGCTTTAACTTCAACTTCAATATGATCGAAATTATCAAGTAAGTTTAAAACAGTTGTAAGTGTAGGCGTTGGTTCTGGAGTCGGCCAATTGGGCCAGCTTTGACGATGATCGAGTGATAACGCTTGAGCTAAAGTAGATTGCTCTACAACTTGATCGACTCCAGCTGTACGCAAAAAATTGTCATCATGAATAACAACTAACTCTTGATCTTGAAGCTGACGAATATCAAATTCGACACCACGAATACCTAAGTCTTTTATGTGCTGAAACCCACCAAGTGTATTTTCAGGAGCTTCTCGGCGTGCACCACGATGACCAATAATGCGCATAATTTTCTTCTATAAAATCTTGTGATTATGGTCTCTTTAAAAAGAGCAGAGACCATGTTTTAATCTAATCTATTTTTAAATAATCTCATTAATATTTTTTTGCCAAAGCACTTCTTGTCCACCTTCAGCACGCTGTAAAGCACGCGATGCGACAAATAACCAATCAGATAGACGGTTTAAAAGTTGGAGTGCTGTAGCTTGAATATTTTGATCACGAGTTTGCACCGACATGAGTGATCGCTCTGCACGACGACAAACGGCACGAGCTTGATGAGCGTAACTGCAAGATAAGGAGCCAGACGGTAGAATAAACTCCTTAAGCATCGGTAAGTCTTCATTCATACGGTCAATTTCTTTTTCCAGAAATTCAATACAAACCGGCTGGAGTAGATTGTAATTTGGAATACAAACCTCTCCACCTAAGTCAAAAAGCCAATGTTGAATCAGACTTAAGCTTTTATCCCAATCAGCCTTATTAGTTACTTGACTAGCTGTGATTTGAGCACGAAGTACCCCAATAATTGCGTTGAGTTCATCAACATCACCAAGTGCCGTAATTCGTAAATCATCCTTGGCAACACGAGAACCATCGCCTAAACCTGTTGTACCTGAGTCGCCTGTGCGTGTATAGATTTTGCTTAAACGGTGTCCCATGATAGATATCCTGAACATAAAAAAGGGATAATGTCGGTCAGAACATTACCCCGAAACTGGAGTTAAGAAAATATTTTTATAGTTGGCGTGAGAAATTAATAACGGAAAGTTACGCCAACAGAAGCTTGACGGCCACCGTTCACATACCAGTTACTAAAGTTGTAAACTGTTTTATATTCAGCATCACCTACATTTTCGATATTAGTAAATACTTTAACATTTGGATTGATATTCCAGTAAGCATTTAAATCGACAGTAGCATAGCCTGGTACTTTTTGTGGATTAGAGCTATTCTGCGCATTAGAGCTAGAGCGGGCAATAACAGAAGCGCTAACACCGTAAACAGCATTTTCTAAGCCTGTAGTTAAGGTAAGTGTTTGTTTAGGTCGATAAGCAATTTCTAAACCAGTTTCTTTATTCTCAGTTTTTACATAGGCATATTCAGTCGATAAAAATAGATCATCTTGTTTCCATTTAAATCCAACTTCTCCACCAGAAAATTGTGCTTTGTTTAGATTTTCATAAGTACTTGTCGTTGTATTAGTTGCAACATCAAAGCTTGAAGTTGAGGCAATTAAATTTTTGACGTCTGTTTTGTATGCCGATAAATATGCTGTTAATGCAGGAGTAAACTGATGATCTAAGCCAATTTCATATGAAGTACTTTCTTCTGGTTTTAGATTAGTATTCCCATAAGTATGATAAATTCCAAAAGAACCATAATCCGCTTCGCTGTGATAATACAATTCAGTAAGTGAAGGAGCTCTAAATGCTGTTCCGATATTTGCATATATACTGGTTGACGGTAATACAAAGTAACGAATAGCCCCTTGTCCTACATTATGTGTTCCAAATTTTTCATTATCTTCGAGGCGGATGCCTAATTGCGTACTGATTTTATCAGTTTTATATTGATGTTGTAGATAATAGCCAGTAGAGTCAATATCTTGCTTTCCATTTAAAATGGAGGCATCTTGATACTCTGTATTATCAATACTTGTGCCAACCAAGATGTTTTGTGCCTGTGTAAATTGCCACTTAACATTTAAATCACCTTCATTGCGTTTAGTGTCGGCATGATAAGGTGATGATTCACGATACTTTTGTGTATCTTTAAAATTAGAATATCTTGTATTGATAGTGATATTAGTTGTCGGTTTGTATTCGACTCTGGTACTGACTAACTGATTGTCAAACTCACGTTTAGCTGTATTACTTATGCCACCATTGTCTGAATAATTATTAGCGCCTTTATTTTGAGAAATTTCAACACTTGTATTTAAATTATTTTTATTGTCATATCCTAATTTTGCGCTATAACCTTTTTGATCATAAGCAGCTTTTAAATTGTCTGGTTGTGTGTTGAAAATATGTGTTCCATCACTTTCCATACTTTGCCCACGAATCTGAGCAAAGAATCCTGCATCACTGACCAAATCTGTTCCAATAATGGCCTTATAAGTATTATCTTCACCATAAATACCTGTAACGAATGCAGAGTTTCTTTCAGGTGTAGATGTAATCATTTGAATCACACCACCAATCGCATCAGTACCATATTGAACTGATGCAGGACCTTTTAATATCTCAATGCGGTCAAGATTAGTTGTATCTAAAAGTTCAGGATAGATTGGGGAAAGGGTATTTGGAGTATTTAGACGTGCTCCATCTTTTAATAACAGTACATGATTTGGATTTGTACCACGAATCAAAAGATTAGTGCCTTGTCCAAGACCACCATTTTGTTTGATATAAATAGATGCATCTTTTTGTAAGATATTAGATAAATTTGAAATAGGATTTTTTTCAATTTCTTCTTTTGAAATCACTGAAATACGCGCCGGAACCTCACTGGCTTTTTCAGCACTTTTTGAAGCAGTCACTACAATTGGATCAAGCTGAGTTACATTCGTTGTATCTTCAGCAAAAATAACAGGTGAACACCCCATCGCAATAGCGATAGCCCCTACCAGACGAGTAGGTTGAAAAGACTTAGACATAACATGCTCCATACATTCACCCCACGTGAATGATCGGGTAGATAGATGAAACAAGTAGGTCTCCGGACTTCAGCGCCATATTTAATTTATGGACATATTCACCTTCCCACATTACTGCAGTGGTGTAAGTCGAGAACGACTTAAAAAATATGCTTTACATTGTTACCGTTGCGGGGGCAGTGCCGGACTTTCACCAGCTTCCCTAAAGCATGAATTGCTTACACTTGCTTCCAATTTTACGCAGTATAAAGTGGCGATTTACTTCATACAATGTCATTTGGAGCAATTCCCTGAGAACTTTTACGCAAGGGACAAAAATTGCATTACAATGGCGCTTATTTTAAGAAATGGTTGTAGTTTAGGCAGATCATGAGCCAATCAAACCAAAAACGTACACGAGCAAAAATCTGTGGAATTACTCGCATTCAAGATGTTCAGGCAGTTGTTGTTGCTGGAGCAGATGCGATTGGTTTTGTTTTTTTCCCGCCAAGTCCAAGACATGTAACGGTTGAACAGGCCCAAGAATTAGCAAAAGTAATTCCACCTTATGTACAAATGGTAGGTTTGTTTGTAAATGCGAGTGCTGCTGAAATTCAGGATGTACTTGATTGTGTTCCCCTAGATGTATTACAACTACATGGCGATGAAACTCCAGAACAATGTCAGGAAATTGCTCGCCATTGTAAACGTCGCTGGTATAAAGCGATTCAGGTTAAACCTGATCTGGATGTAGTTGCTGAAATTCAAAAATATCAGGCAGCTGGTGCCAGTGCTGTATTGCTCGATGCGTGGCATCCTGAGCTCAAAGGGGGCACAGGACATCAGTTTGACTGGTCTAAATTCCCAAAACTTGATATTCCATTAATCTTGGCAGGCGGTTTAACCCCTGACAATGTCATTGACGCTATTCATACTACCGGTGCTTTTGCAGTAGATGTGAGCGGAGGCGTAGAGTCCGCAAAAGGTATAAAAGACCAACAACTCATTGAACGATTTATGCAAGGAGTCCAACGTGGATCAGCAAAACAATGTGATTGACTATACACAGTACCCAGATGCTGCAGGGCATTTCGGTATCCATGGCGGACGTTTTGTGTCAGAAACTCTAATGGCGGCATTAGAAGATTTAGAAAATCTCTATTCCCGCATGAAAAATGATGAACAGTTTTTGGCAGAATTCGACCGTGACCTCGCCTACTATGTAGGTCGTCCTAGTCCACTTTATTATGCTGAGCGATGGTCAAAAGAGTTAGGTGGTGCGCAAATTTACCTTAAACGTGAAGACTTAAACCATACAGGCTCACACAAGGTAAACAACACGATTGGTCAGGCGTTATTGGCAAAGCTTTCTGGTAAAAAACGTATTATTGCCGAAACTGGTGCTGGGCAGCATGGTGTAGCAACAGCAACAATTGCAGCACGTTTAGGTCTTGAATGTGTTGTTTATATGGGTGCTGAAGACGTTAAGCGTCAAGCGATGAACGTTTATCGTATGCGTTTGTTGGGTGCTACAGTTGTTCCTGTACAAAGCGGCTCTAAAACGCTGAAAGATGCCATGAACGAAGCGATGCGTGACTGGGTAACCAACGTTGATACGACGTACTATGTGATTGGTACAGTTGCAGGCCCGCATCCATATCCTCAATTGGTTCGTGACTTCCAGTCGATTATTGGTCGTGAAGCACGTAAACAGATTTTGGAACAAGCAGGTCGCTTACCAGATGCATTAGTTGCCTGTGTGGGTGGTGGTTCAAATGCAATGGGCTTGTTCTATCCATTCTTAAACGATGCCAACGTGAAAATGTATGGTGTTGAAGCAGCTGGTTTTGGTATTGAAACTGGTAAACACTCTGCACCATTAAATGCGGGTCATGTGGGTGTATTGCACGGTAACCGTACTTACTTGATGAGTGATGAACAAGGCCAGATTATTGAGACACATAGTATCTCGGCGGGCCTTGATTATCCGGGTGTCGGTCCTGAACATAGCTTCTTGAAAGATATGAAGCGTGTAGAGTACGTGCCGATTAATGATACAGAAGCTCTACAAGGTTTCCGTGATTTAACTAAAATTGAAGGGATTATTCCTGCGCTTGAAAGCTCGCATGCGATGGCTTATGTCTCTAAGCTTGCACCGACGATGTCTAAAGATCAGATTATTATTGCGACTGTTTCAGGTCGTGGTGATAAAGATTTAATGACAGTTGCACGTATTGATGGCGTAGAAATGGTCGAGATGTAAGAGGATATAATGCCAAGTTTGTTTATGGTGATGTTAGGCGGGCGTCATGCACGCGCTAATACAGAAGTTCATGATGTAGTCATGGCTGTAGGAGATACTTTGGAAGAAGTTTATCCTCAACTTAAACAGGCTTGGTTTGGTGAGGCTCAAGGATTGCATATTGATGCTTGGGCCAAGCTCTCAGGAGTTAGCTCTCAAGGGCAAAATTATCAAATTCACTTTACAGATGCTGCTCCACAACCAGATGATTTAAAATTATATTTAATTAATCTGGGGGGATATAATGCAAGTGAATTCGGTGAACTTCACCGTTATGAGTTTGTGGTTGCACCGAATGCGGTAGTTGCCAAACAATTAGGTAAACAATTTATAGATCGGCAGTGGCAAAAAGCACATACAGATCGAGTCATTGATATTGATGACTGCTTAGCAATAGATTGTGTAGCAGGGCGCTATATTCATTTAATAAAAGGCGATTTTGCTGAAACAATTTGGGAAAATACGTATTTGACCGTGGTATAGGTCATTTGAAATCTAATATTCATATGGAAGTGGGTAAATGGATTTAATTCAAGAAAATGGACAGCCTCGCTACGGGCGTTTTGAATCTGTACCGTCAACCATTCACGTACAACATTATATTTATAAAACCCCTTATGGTAAGGTCCTTAAAGGCTGGCGTAAGCAATTAAAATATAAAAAATTTAAATTCTGCGGCATTCAACATAAACACTATAGTATTGGTCTGGCAATTGCAGATATTGGCTGGGTTGGGCACGGTTTTTTCTATATTTATGACCATGAAACAGAGCAAGTTATCGAATGGAATGCGATTCAGCCTTTGGGACATAAAACCTATCTTGATGAACAGCCCTTATTTAATCAAAGTTATTTTTCTAAATCGCCTTATCAGTTTGATATCCAGCATGCCAATGGTGTGCGATATATCCGAGTCACTAAATATGGTGAGATTCAACTTAGCGCTCGTATTTTTTGTGCTGGAACCGATATATTAAGTTTGTGTACACCAACTGGCATCAATGGTTGGACTTATACCCAAAAGCAGACCACATTGGCTGTAGAGGGAATGTTTATTAATAAGCAAAACCAAGTCGTACAATTTGATGAAAAGACATTTGCCTCTTTAGATGATACCTGCGGTTTTTTGCGACCTGAAACGGCTTGGTTCTGGCTTTCATGTAATTTCTGGGATGAGCAAGGGCGTCGTATAGGGCTAAATCTGGCTTCTGGTGTTAATGAAAGTTTTGGTAATGAAAACTGCTTATGGATTAACGGAGTCTTATTTCCACTAACTGATGTTTTATTTGAAAAAGTAAATGATGAGCTTTGGCAAATTAGCTCTTTAGATCAAAAGCTTAATCTCCAAGTGCATATTGGTTGGTGCCGATATGAAAATATAAACTTAAGAATGATCGGCAGCCAGTTCAACCAGTGGCAAGCTAAAATTAGCGGCGCGATTGAGCATGAGGCAACCGATATCATCAATTGCAACGAACAATATGGTTTACTAGAACAACATTATGCGAAATGGTAACAAGCAGGTTATAAACCTGCTTGCCAGAATGCTTCACCAGCTGCAATAGGATCATTGGTCTTTTCGAGTGTTTCAATCCAAACAGGATATTGACGAATGACTGGATGCTGACTTGGATGAAAGTCTTTTTTAAACCAATCTAAATATTGGTTTTTCATAGCGGTTAATGTCCCATTTTTGCCAAAGAACCAAGGTAAACCTTTAAGGTTCATCAAGAGTCTTTCTCTTGGACTAAAGCCATCACATTTCAACATGATGTTGGTGCGATAGAGTGTAAAGCCAAACATCAGTACTGTTGTAAGAACCAATACAAAACGACGAGTCGACTCAGGAACTTCACCCACCTGTTTCATGACATCAAAAGCAACATCACGGTGCTCCATCTCTTCAATGGCATGCCACGCGAATAGCGCTCGAACATAGGGGTGAGCATTTTCTAAAGTTTTTTTATGGCTATAAAATGTTTCTGCCATTAATGCTGTTAAATGTTCCGCTGCCGCTGTCATCGCAATATTGTATTGTGGTGAGCGTTTGGTGAGTTCAAAACGAAAAATTCTTTTAAGTGTGGCTGTGAACTGGTCAACAGGCATGCCTTGCTCTTTCATGAGCTGATTCATTTTGTCATGTGCAATACCGTGTTGAGCTTCTTGTTTAATAAAGTCTGCAACCCGTTTTTGTAGTTCGGGATCATCAATTTTGTCTCGGAACATACGGACACATTCAATAAAATAACGCTCTCCATCTGGAAAGGTTAAGCTGAGCGCATCAAACATACGAGTCAAAAAAGGATCATTATTAAACCAAAAGCGAGGCGCTTCATTTAAATGAAAATCCAGATCTTTACGAACCACTGGCTCGACCTGATAAGAAACATGTGCGTTCATATTTTTATTTCTCGCATCTAACATGTTCATTAGTATGTCGCTAATAGTCGGCTTTGTTTTGACAGTTATTGCCAATTTTTATACAGTTTGCGACAAGATGGCATTAAAAAAAGGATGAGCCATGCAGGATTTTACGATTTCAAATGGCTACTTTTATCTGTGGAATACTTATCTAAAAGAAAAAGGAATCGATTGGCAGGCATTAAACCTTACAGATGTTCAGGCCCGTCAAGTTCAAAATATTTTAGCTTCATCTATTGATGCTCAATCTTCTTTAAACTTTTTTCTTGAACTTTTAGAGCTGACAGAGTCTCGTCTACAAGTTTCTAATTTAGCCCTAGAAATGGCAACTTGTATTACACCTGCCAATTTTGGTGTACTGGGATACATGGCTTCTCGAAGTGGCAGCTTTGCAGAGGTTCTTGAATATGTCATGAAATTTCATCGTCTCGTGATTGACGGTGAGCAAGTCGTGCCTATGCAAGTTGAACAAGATGCTTCTAACATTCGTTTGTATTGGCCGCTAGTTGATGCCAGTAATATCATACTTTGTGAGCTGACTTTAGCTGCTATGGTGCAGCTTGCTAAACAAATTGCCCCTTTCCATGATTTTCTCTTGCAGCATGTTGAGTTTGTGCACCGCTCACGTGGTCCATTGGTACATTATCAGCGTTTCTTTCAATGCAAATTGTCATTTGAACAACCTTACTATGCATTAACTTTTGCAAGTGAGGGATTGAATGTTCGTCCTCGACATGCGGACCCCAGCTTAATGCAACTTTTAGTGAAACAAGCAGAAGAGGCATTGGCTCAGCGGAAAATACATACAGATTTAGCTCAGCAAATACATTGGATTGTTCATGAATATTTCAAACACAAGCAACAAGCCCCTAAAATAGAGGATATTGCCATCGAGTTGAATATTTCAGTACGAAGCTTGCAGCGTCAATTACAGTCATTAAATACTTCATTTAAATTAATTTTAGATACTGAACGCATGAAACGCTGTGAAATATTACTTCACCAAAATGAAAGCCTCACCACAATTGCTGAACAGTTAGGATATTCGGATCAGTCGGCACTTGCACGGGCTCATAAAAATTTGACAGGACAAACTTTACTCATGCGGAAAAGGGAATTACAACTCGCCAATAAAAATATTGAGAAATAAGTTTTGCATGATTGATTTTTGATCGGATGGCGATCTAATAATGGCTCGAAAATAGGAAGCTTTGATCATTGAGAAAAGTTTCAAAATATTGATAAATGTACACCATGGGTTGTATGAATCATACAATCGAATATCGCCATAACGTTAGACCTGTTCAATGGACAAAAAATAGCGTTAAAATGCGATGTTCTTGTATTTCTACAAACAACTCCTCAATTTTAAATAATTCAAGGAAAGCACAACCCTATGTCACGTCTTGCCACCCGTTTTGAAAAGCTTAAGTCCCAACAACGTAAAGCGCTTGTATCTTATGTTATGGCGGGTGATCCACAGCCACAAGTAACGGTTCCGTTACTGCATAAAATGGTTGCGGCAGGAGTAGATGTCATTGAGCTTGGTTTACCATTTTCAGATCCAATGGCTGATGGTCCGGTAATTGCGCTTGCAGCTGAACGTGCGCTTGCAGCAGGGACTAACACGTTGGATGCACTCAACATGGTAAAAGAGTTCCGTGAGCAGGATCAGGAAACACCTGTTGTTTTAATGGGTTATCTCAATCCGGTTGAAGTGATTGGTTACGAGAAGTTTGTTTCTCATGCGAAACAATGTGGTGTAGATGGCTTATTACTTGTGGATTTACCACCAGAAGAGTCAAAAGAATTTGGTGCTGTGTTGAAACAACATGATATGGACCAAATTTTCTTACTTGCACCAACTTCTACAGATCAACGCATTCAACATGTGACAAATCAGGCAAGTGGTTTTATTTACTACGTTTCACTTAAGGGTGTAACTGGAGCAGCAACACTTGATACGGCAGAAGCTGCTGCACGTATTCAAAAAATCAAAAATGCCACTAATATTCCAGTGGGTGTTGGTTTTGGTATTAGTGATGCCGCTTCAGCAAAAGCAATGGGTAATGTTGCTGATGCCGTGATTGTGGGTAGTGCTTTCGTTAAAAATTTTGCAACGTTGGCAGCGGATGACGCTGTTGAACAGACGGTGAGTAAAGTCAAGGAGCTTCGAGCAGCGCTCGATGAGTTAGTATGAATCAAGAAGTGAAACCAGGGAAAGTTCTTAGCCCTTCGACACCATGGACAAAACGTCCGGTTCCAGGTATTGAAGTCGCAGATGAGCAACAAATTCTCAAAGCAACATTTACTGAGCCAACGATTGAATGTCCTGAATGTCATGCACTAGTGACACGTACAGCAATTTCTTTCAATGCATATGTTTGTCCGCAATGCGACGAACACTTACGAATGAAAGCTCGTGACCGCTTGAACTGGTTCTTCGATAATGTTGTAACTGAATTGGGTCAAGAATTTACTGCAAAAGATCCATTAAAGTTTGTTGACTCTAAACCGTATCCAGATCGTATGCGTGAAGCGCAAAGCAAAACTGGTGAAACGGAAGCATTAATTGCCATGCAAGGTAACTTAAATGGCGTAGATATGATTGCATGTGCTTTTGAGTTCGACTTTATGGGCGGCTCAATGGGTACAGTTGTCGGTGACCGTTTTGTAAAGGCCGCCGAGCTTGCAATTGAAAAACGTCAGCCATTAATCTGTTTCGCAGCTTCTGGCGGTGCGCGTATGCAAGAAGGTATGTTATCGCTTATGCAAATGGCGCGTACTTCTGCTGCGATTCAAAAATTAAAAGATGCTGGCTTACCATATATCGTTGTGTTAACACATCCTGTGTATGGTGGTGTAACAGCTTCTTTAGCAATGTTGGGTGATATTCATATTGCTGAACCTAAAGCGATGATTGGCTTTGCTGGTAAGCGTGTAATTGAGCAGACTGTACGTGAAACTCTTGAAGAACCGTTCCAACGTGCTGAATATTTGCTTGATCATGGTGTAATCGATCAGATTGTTCATCGTCATGCTTTACGTGATACTGTATCTCGACTTGTATCGAAATTGATGAACTTACCTTGAACCAACAAGCTCCACTTTCAATAGACTCTTTAGATACATGGCTCAATTATTGGAGCCATGTTCACGTTACAGGGATAGATCTTGGTCTGGAACGTGTAATTCCTGTTGCAGAAAAGCTGGGTGTAACTCAGCCTAATGCTAAAGTTTTTACAGTAGCCGGAACGAATGGTAAAGGCTCAACCACAACCACACTGGCTGCGATATTAAACGCACAGGGTTATAAAGTTGGGTTATATCAGTCACCGCATATCTATCGCTTTAATGAGCGAGTTAAACTAGGTGGAGTTGAAGTCGATGATCAAAGTCTGATTGATGCTTTTGTTCAAGTCGATCAGGCTCGTCGCGATTGTGATTTAAGCTTATCTTTTTTTGAAGCAACCACTTTGGCTGCTTTTGTTATTTTTAAACAACAACAATGTGATGTATGGGTGCTCGAAGTCGGTTTGGGCGGGCGTTTAGATGTCGTCAATGTGATTGATCCCGACATTGCAGTGATTACTAATATTGGCCTAGATCACATAGACTGGTTAGGCGATACCATTGAAAAAATTGCTTTTGAAAAAGCAGGCATTATTCGTCCACATATTCCAGTTATCTTCGCTGGTGAGCAACAATTACCGCAAGCAATTCAAGATAAAGCACAAAGTTCACAAGCAGACTTATATACCGTTAATCGTGATTATTTTTATAAGCTCGCAGAAGATGGACAAAACTGGTACTTTGCTTCAGAAGGAACCACTTTAAAACTTCCTTTAGGTACATTAGCGATTGAAAATATTGCAGGAGCAGTTGCGGCCATTTTAAATAGCGGACTTGAGATTTCTCAGTCAGCATTAGAAAAAGGTATTCAATCTGCTCGCTTAGCAGGGCGTTTTGAACAGCGTCAAGTAGATGGGAAGACGGTCATTTTTGATGCTGGGCACAATCCACATGGTGTTGAATTTTTGTTAAAGCAATTGCGAAATTTCTTAGAATACAATAAACAGTACACAGAAGTTGTCGCAGTATTTTCAATGCTGGCAGATAAAGATATAAAATCAGTAGTCGATTTATTGAAACCTACTGTTTTACATTGGAAAATTGCTGAATTGAATGTGCCGCGTGCTGCACCGATTCAGCAACTCAATGATGCCTTGCAAGGCCAGACAGTACAACAATATGGCAATATCAAAGAGGCTTTTAAATCAGCGCTTGAGCAAACAAATAACAATCAGCTGATTTTGGCCTGTGGTTCGTTTCATACTTTAGAAGCGATTTGGGAGTATTTGGAAGAATGTCAATGAATAACAAACAACGCTGGATGGGTGGCGTTGTTTTACTAGGAGGTGGTGTTTTATTGGCAGCATTACTTCTAAAAGGAAATGAGGAAATAAAACAGGTTGAAGCTCAACCATCCGCATCCACATCGCCAAAAACTCAAACTAAACCAAAACAGACTACTGAAGGGCAAATGGTACAACTACAACCGCTTGCGGTTGATGTTGAAACTGAAAAACGTTTGCTAGAAGAACAGCGTCGTGCGCGTGAAAAGGCCGTTGCTGAACAAGAAGCACGTGCAGCTGAGTTCTTAGCAATGCAGCAGCAAGCTGAAGCTGATGCTGCTCGTAAAGCTGCAGCAGAGTACGCTGCGATTAATGCGCGCCGTACAGCGGCTCAAGAAAGTTCAGATAATATTCCACCGGAGTTAGTGGGTGAGGCGAAAGCTAAAAACCAGCAAACCAATACGGTGAATAAAACAACTGATACTTCAAAAATAGATGCAGACAAAAAAGCTGCTGAAGCAAAACGCCAAGCAGAAGCAGACAAGAAAGCAGCTGAAGCTAAACGACAGGCAGAAGCAGA
>NZ_KB849786.1:76116-149688 GCF_000369045.1 Acinetobacter pittii ATCC 19004 = CIP 70.29
CTGAAGCAAAACGCCAAGCAGAAGCAGACAAGAAAGCTGCTGAAGCCAAACGACAAGCAGAAGCTGATAAAAAAGCCTCTGATGCTAAACGAAAAGCTGAAGCTGAGAAAAAAGCTGAGGCTGAAAAAGCACGTGAACTGCTTGAAAATGGCGATAAAAAGTGGATGGTTCAAGTCGCTTTGGCTGCTAACCAAGCAAATGCAGATGCAGTTGTTTCTAAATTACGAGCTAAAGGCTATAAGGTCACTACAAGCCCAACCAGTAAGGGTATTCGTATTATGGTTGGACCTGCAAAAGACCGTGATACAGCAGATGCTGCTCGTAAGAAAATTACTTCTGATTCAAGTTTAAACATGAAATCAGCGTGGGTGATTGACTGGGTACCGTTAGACCAACGTTAACCAAATTAAAAATTCCACTCAAGATGTCACTAAGATGGATTCGACAGTTGCTGTTGAATCCATTTTACATTTTCAGGTGTAAATAATCGGTCAATGTTCTTCCAAATAATATGATAACCGTAACCCCCTTGTTTCATTTCCTTAACCGCATCATCAATTGCCCAATTTTCAAAAATAATGCGATACATGGCAACGCTGGCCCCTGTACGATCTGAACCATGGTAGCAGTGCAATAAAACGCGCTGATCATTCTGCTTGGCAATTTTGATTTGTTGCATGACTTCTAAGAGATCTTGTCGGTCAATTGCCCAAGTGTTGATAGGAATATGTACAAGATTAAAATTTTCATTTTTAAAAACTAAACTATCTGCGTCTTTGGCTCTTAAATTAATGATCGTTCTAATTTGATGATTCTTTAATTCAGAAATCATTGCTGTATCAGGTTGTTCACTGCGATAAACATCATTACTAATTTGATAAAAGTTATGAGTCTGAGAAACTAAGCTTCCCCAATCTTGTGGTCGATGCTCATGGGCGATACTTTCGTGCTGCATACATCCTTGTAAACTTATACAGATGACAAGTGTAAGGAGCGATAATTTCTTCATGTTTGATACCGTTTAAGCTCATCAGGGTCGTGAGCACAAATTATTTCAATCGTGGGTTCATGTTGAGCTAAATGCTGTAAACGCTTGAGATTAAAAAGACGCTTTTGATTGTCTTCTGCAAATGTTTTTTCCACCAGATCAAGTGATCTTAATTTATTTTTAGGGTTTAACTCTAGGTGTGAGTAGTAGGCATCTCCACAAAATAATACCCATTGATTTTGTTGCTTTATGGCAATCCCGCAATGTCCAGCTGTATGTCCTAACAGCGGTATCATTAAAATTTCATCTTGAAACAGCGGAAAACCTTTAACTTTTTCGAGGTTGAACCATGCTTCACCTTTTTGATATTCAACGAAGTTCCAATACCGATGATCTTTATATTGATTGGTTCTATAGCGAAGTTTGCCTTTAAAATTTGGAAGTTGGGCAGCGTTGTATTCTGCTGCTAAAACATGAACTGTGGCATGAGGAAAATCTGAGATACCACCAGCATGGTCGAAATCAAGATGAGTGACAAAAATATGCTGTACATCTTTGGGACTAAACCCGAGCTTTTGGATTTGTTGGATCGCACTAAATTCAAGATTATGCTCAATATTGCCTAAGCGTTTAACTAATGAGCCTAGGCGCTGCTTCATATGTAAGTAATCTTGCAAGCCAAAGCCAGTATCGATAAGCACTAAGCCTCGATCAGTTTCAACTAAAAGACAATGACAGATTACTTCAGCTCGGAAGCCTTTTTGTCCAAATAAGGGTGCACAAACTGGGCACATGCTGCCACACTTTAAATGATGAATTTTATAGATCATGATTTTTATTTTTTTACCGAATCGTTTCGAGTTATAACTGATCTGAGCAATAAAAACCATGAGTATTCAATACATAAATAAAAAAGCCATCACTACGGATGACTTTTTCGGGTGTGATATTTAATCTAAGTGTGCCTACGCGCTTTGCTTGTCTTGTAGGGAATTTTTCAGATATTTGCCTACGCACTGCGTTTGTCTTGTATCCAACTTTTCGAATACTTGCCTACGCACTTCGCTTGTCTTGCACTTCGATTAAAGCCTTTTTAAAGGCTTTAATCTTGCTCAGGCTGTGGCGTGAGGCGTAAATAAGGTTTAACAGCTGTATAACCTTTAGGGAAACGTTGTTTAATTTCTTCTTCATCTTTAAGTGATGGCACAATAACGACATCTTCACCTTGCTGCCAGTTTGCAGGTGTAGCGACTTTATGTTTATCTGTTAATTGTAATGAATCCACAACACGTAAGACTTCGTTAAAATTTCGGCCCGTCGAAGCAGGGTAGGTAATGATTAAGCGAACTTTTTTGTTAGGATCAATAATCACTAATGAGCGCACTGTTAGAGTTTCACTGGCATTAGGGTGAATGAAGCCATAGAGCTCAGATACTTTACGATCTTTATCTGCAATGATTGGAAAGTTTACAGTTGTATTTTGTGTTTCATTGATGTCGTTGATCCAGCCTTTGTGAGACTCTACATCATCTACTGACAAAGCAATCGCTTTAACATTACGCTTCGTAAATTCATCTTTTAATTTTGCTGTATAACCTAATTCAGTGGTACATACGGGAGTATAGTCGGCTGGATGTGAAAATAAAATTCCCCAACTATCCCCTAAAAAATCATAAAAATTAATTGTGCCTTCACTCGATTCTTGTTGAAAATCGGGAGCAGTATCTCCTAATCGTAGTGTCATGATCTTTCCTCAATTGCTCATAATTTGTTATTCGATTGAATGAATATGCAGCATTTACTTTATGATTAAAATTATTGTTTTTGTATTTTATTATGAACTTTTTATATAAGTGTAAATATATATGACTAAAACTCATTATTTTAAGTGCTTAATCAATGTAACTTTAAGGTAAATTTGCTAAATTAGATTTCTCGGAAGTTATGCTTAATCGATGAGCGTTAATGGTGTGTTTTTGGTGCTCGGCACATTAAGGGGAGATTAGATGAATGAAAAACCATTCGTCTAACTATCAGATTTTTTTTAGGGGTTTTGTGCAAACCCCTTGTACTTCAAATTTCTGACACCATAATAAACGACTGAGAAAAAGTTTATTCATTTGACCAAGCAAGATTTAGAGAGTTTATCCATGTTGGCAAGTCTGATCGGAGGTATCTTCGGTACAAAAAATGAGCGTGAACTCAAACGCATGCGCAAAATTGTTGAGCAAATCAATGCGCTCGAGCCGACGATATCAGCTTTAAGCGATGCAGACTTATCTGCAAAAACTCCAGAATTCAAACAACGTTATAATAATGGCGAAAGTTTAGATAAATTACTTCCAGAAGCGTTTGCGGTTTGTCGTGAAGCTGCTAAGCGTGTGATGGGTATGCGTCACTATGACGTTCAGTTAATCGGGGGTATTACCTTACATGAAGGTAAGATTGCCGAGATGCGTACTGGTGAAGGTAAAACCCTTATGGGTACTCTGGCGTGTTATTTAAACGCTTTGAGTGGCCAAGGTGTACATGTCATTACTGTGAACGATTATTTGGCACAGCGTGATGCCGAGTTGAACCGCCCATTATTTGAATTTTTGGGTCTATCAATTGGTACGATTTATTCAATGCAAGGCCCGTCGGAAAAAGCGGAAGCTTATCTTGCAGATATTACTTACGGTACCAATAACGAATTCGGTTTTGACTACTTACGTGACAACATGGTGTTTTCTTTAGCAGAAAAGAAACAACGTGGTTTGCACTATGCCATTATCGATGAAGTTGACTCCATCTTAATTGACGAGGCACGTACACCATTAATTATTTCTGGTCAAAGTGAAGACTCTTCACACCTCTACAGTGCAATCAATACAATTCCACCTAAATTACATCCGCAAAAAGAAGAAAAAGTAGCAGATGGCGGCCATTTCTGGATTGATGAAAAGCAGCGTTCAGTTGAAATGACTGAAATTGGTTATGAAACTGTTGAACAAGAACTTATTCAAATGGGCTTGTTGGCTGAAGGCGAAAGCTTATATTCAGCAACAAACCTAAACCTTGTTCACCATGTATCTGCTGCTATTCGTGCGCATTTCCTATTCCAACGTGATGTTCACTATATTATTCATGATGGTGAAGTGGTTATTGTCGATGAACATACAGGTCGTACGATGCCGGGTCGTCGTTGGTCAGAAGGTTTGCATCAAGCTGTTGAAGCAAAAGAAGGCTTGGAAATTCAGCCTGAAAACCAAACTTTAGCGACAACAACATTCCAGAACTACTTCCGTCTTTATAAAAAGCTTTCAGGTATGACTGGTACTGCTGATACTGAAGCTGCGGAAATGAAAGAAATTTACGGTCTTGATGTTGTGATTATTCCAACTCACCGTCCAATGATTCGTAACGACCAAAACGATTTAATTTATTTAAACCGTAACGGCAAATATAACGCGATTATTCAAGAAATTATGAATATTCGTGGGCAGGGTGTTGCTCCAATTTTGATTGGTACAGCAACCATTGAAGCCAGCGAAATTTTATCTTCTAAGTTAATGCAAGCTGGTATTCATCATGAAGTTTTGAACGCAAAACAACATGAGCGTGAAGCTGACATTATTGCTCAGGCAGGTAGCCCGAATGCAGTAACAATTGCAACTAACATGGCTGGCCGTGGTACGGACATTATCTTGGGTGGTAACTGGAAAGCTAAGCTTGCCAAACTTGAAAACCCAACAGCAGAAGATGAAGCACGTCTAAAAGCACAATGGGAACAAGACCACGAAGATGTATTGCAAGCAGGTGGTTTGCATATCATTGGTTCTGAACGCCATGAATCACGTCGTATTGACAACCAGTTACGTGGTCGTGCCGGTCGTCAAGGTGACCCTGGTGTTTCTCGTTTCTATTTGTCTCTTGAAGATGACCTTATGCGTATTTTCGCAGGTGACCGTGTCGTTGGTATGATGCGTGCGATGGGTTTGAAAGAAGACGAGGCGATTGAACATAAAATGGTGAGTCGTTCGATTGAGAATGCTCAGCGTAAAGTTGAAGCGCGTAACTTCGATATTCGTAAGAACTTATTGAAATACGATGATGTAAATAATGAACAGCGTAAGATTATTTATTCTCAACGTGATGAAGTATTAGCTGAAAATACCTTAAAAGAATACGTTGAAGAAATGCATCGTGAAGTGATGCAAGGCATGATTGCTAACTTTATTCCACCAGAGTCAATTCATGATCAGTGGGATGTGGAAGGTTTAGAAAATGCTTTACGTATTGATTTAGGTATTGAGCTGCCGATTCAAGAATGGTTAGACCAAGATCGTCGTTTAGATGAAGAAGGTTTGGTTGAGCGTATTAGTGATGAAGTGATTGAGCGTTATCGTCAGCGCCGTGCTCAAATGGGTGATGAATCTGCAGCAATGCTTGAGCGCCATTTCGTTTTAAACTCTCTTGATCGCCATTGGAAAGATCACTTGGCTGCAATGGATTATTTGCGTCAAGGTATTCACTTACGTGGCTATGCGCAAAAGAACCCTGAGCAAGAATATAAGAAAGAAGCTTTCAACCTGTTCGTAAACATGTTGGGTATTATTAAAACTGATGTTGTGACTGATTTGTCTCGTGTACATATCCCAACACCAGAAGAACTTGCAGAAATGGAAGCTCAACAACAGCAGCAAGCTGAATCAATGAAGCTTTCTTTTGAACATGATGATGTAGATGGTTTAACTGGTGAAGTTACACTTTCTCAAGAAACCATGAACGAGTCTGCCGATCAGCAAGCTTTCCCTGTTCCAGAAAGCCGTAATGCCCCATGCCCATGTGGTTCAGGACTAAAATATAAGCAATGTCACGGTAAGATCTAATCTGCCTTCTCAAAAAAAGCAGAACAATTGTTCTGCTTTTTTTATGTTTGTAGTAAGCCTGTGAATAATGTTTGCAGTTTTAAGCATTAAATGCTATTTACTTCTCATCCAGAGTGTATGTTGGAAAGACAATGAAAAAAGTATTACAACCTTTATTTTTAACTGTTCTTGCTGTACCAAGTTTTGTTTTTGCAGCAGAAGCAGCTTCAGCCCCTCAAACGACAACGGTTGACAAAGTACTTGCAGCAAAAGGCCCAACTTCGGCTCAAGCTGTAGTGAAGCAAGAAAATACTACAGTGATTAGTCCACGTACAGGTATTCGCTATACGTTGGGTAACACAGGTAATCGCCCAATTATCTTACAAACTACAGCGATTGCTCCGGCAAACTCAGCAAACATTAATCGAATTGTGGCAAGCAACCCAGCTCTCTCTGCAAAAAGCCAAGAAAAAGCAAAAGTTGCTTTAATCGGTGAAGCAGCTGTAGCAGGACCAGCAGCAGTTGCAGCAAGCAATGTAACAGCGCCAGCTGCAACAAATAGTGTTGCTCCAGCAAATCCTGCATCAATGAACTAATTCATATACGTATAAAAAGCCAGTTCAAATTGAACTGGCTTTTTTATGGGGGTGTCTTTAAAACTTTAAATCTGATTATTTACATCATCATTTTTTGTTTCACGAATGAGTAAGAACGCAACTAATGATAAAAGTGATGCAGCAGTCAGATAATAACCAACTGCATATAAACCATAAGTTTCAGCAAGCTTAGTCGCAATCAGTGGGGCAAAGGATGCACCAAAAATACCAGCCAAGTTAAAAGTTAATGCTGAACCTGTATATCGAACTGAAGTTGGGAAAAGTTCAGAAAGAACTGTACCAATTGGACCATATGTTAAGCCCATAATTGCCAAGCCAGTACATAAGAAAAGGAAAACGATTAAAGTATTTCCAGACTCTAACATACTAGAGAAGAACAAGCCGAAAATCGCAGCAGCAATACAAACGCCAATAGAAGTTGTTTTTCGACCAAATTTTTCTGCAAAAATAGCCGATAAAGGAATGAATGCGGCGAAGCAAAGTGTGGCAAAGAGTTGAAGTTCTAAGAATTCACCACGCGCATACCCAAGCTTTGTGGTTCCCCAGTTTAAGGCAAATACGGTAGTAAGATAGAACACAACAAAGGTACAGATTGCTGCAACTGTACCAAGAATAAGTTTACCAGTATGTTTGGTTAAAACTTCTTTAAATGGAATATTAACTTCTTTTTGCTTATCTAAGACTTTCTGGAAAGCTGGAGTTTCATGAAGTTTTAAACGGATATATAAGCCAACAATAACCAATACAGCACTGGCAATGAATGGAATACGCCAACCCCATTGCATGAATGCTTGCTCAGGAATAACTGCACTCAATAATAAGAATGAACCTGTTGCCAGAATAAAGCCAATTGGAGCACCTAGCTGTGGAAACATCCCGTACCATGCTCTTTTACCTTCTGGGGCATTTTCAGTCGCTAATAATACTGCGCCGCTCCATTCACCGCCTAAACCTAAGCCTTGTCCTAAACGACAAACAGCTAATAGTAATGGTGCGATAATTCCGATTTGAGCATAAGTTGGAAGTAAACCAATACATACGGTTGAAATACCCATGGTCAGTAAAGCTGCAACTAGAGTTGCTTTACGACCGATACGGTCTCCTAGATGGCCAAATAATGCGGCACCGATAGGACGAGCAATAAAGGCAATTGCAAAGGTTGCCAGAGATTGTAAGACTGCGGCACTGCCACTACTAGCAGGAAAAAATAGGTGAGGAAAGATAATCACGGCAGCTGTTGCATAGATATAAAAGTCGAAGAACTCAATGGTTGTACCGACTAAGCTTGCAAACAAAACTCGTGTTTTTGAATTAGTGGCTACTACAGGAGCAGCAGTCGCAGAAGTTGACTCCATATAAGTCCTTATATCCGTTAAAATTTATTTTTAATGACTACTCTTTTTAAAGACGTATTTTTCTCAAAGAATAGCGTGAAAGAAAATCATCCATGACTCTTTCAGGATCACTGAATATGAGTGAAAAATGGACTAAACTACGTACCAATAGATTGCAAGAAAATGTGCCCCTGCACCTAAAAGCACAAAAATATGCCAGATCGCATGGGTATATCTTACCTTTTTTAACGCGTAAAACAATGCTCCAACCGTATAAGCTAATCCGCCAATAATTAACAAAATCAACGCGTCTTTACTCAGATAGGTGCGCATATCATCCATAACAAATACAGCAAGCCACCCCATAAGAACATAAGCAAGTAGCGAAATTTTCTGAAAACGATGAATAAAAACTAACTTGAAAAGTGTACCAATTGCAGCAATGCTCCAGAGAGCAATAAGTAAAATATGAGCTTTTTGTGTAGGTATAGCAATGCTTAAGAACGGGGTATATGTTCCAGCAATTAAATAATAAATAGCAGTGTGGTCGAGTTTTTTATACCAGTAGCGTAGGTTTTGTGTTTGAGCAAAATGATAAAGTGTAGAACTGGTAAAAACTAGAATGAGACTAAATGAGTATACCCATAAGCCCACCCACTGAGCAGTTGGAAGATAAGATCCCTTTATAATTAAAAAGATAGAAGCTACAACTGCCATAACAACACCAGCACCATGACTATAGGCATTAAATAGTTCTTCTTTTGGATCGTAAGTTTCCAACACAGATTTACTCATAACTTTAATTTTTTTGATTAAAAATACAAATGTATAGAAATACAAAACAGTCGTAAAGTTATTTTATTTTTAATCCTAGACCCTTTAAACTTCTATCTTATATGAGTCTTCATTTTTTAGGTATATCCGTGTCGGTTTTCTCCTTTGAGCAAGAACAGCAATTCTTTTATGAAATCAAGCAAATGCTTGACCAACAAGCTTTTGAGCGTTTGATCTTGAGCCAATATAAGGGAGAGTTGGCGCAACTGGAAAAAATCACTTTCCGCGTTGTAGAGCTACATGGACAAAAACAGCTTTCAGCTCTATACCATCATACGACCCAAGATGTGACTAAAAACTATTCATTTCAAGAAGGTTTGCAACAGATTGAGCAATTAATCACTCAGTGTAAGCAAGCAAACTTATTTTCGACTACTCAAGAAATTCAACTTAAAAAAAATAAGAAAAAAGCCATATTAAATATGGGTAAAAAGCAGGCAGTAAATGCGACACAAACGGTTCAGGCGCATGACCGTGAAAAGCAGCGCTATGTACAGCAGGGCAATGCATTTTTAAAAGAGCTGGGTATTACTGATGAAAAAGCTCAGGTCATTCCAAGCATGGCTCGTAAGTGGAAACAGATTAATAAATTTATTGAAATCTTTGCCAGTGCTTATGAACAGATTGACGCATCTCAACAAGAGTTACGCATTGTCGATTTTGGCTCGGGGAAAGGTTATTTAACTTTTGCATTGTATGATTATCTGCAACAACAGCAGAAAACACCATTGATTACGGGTGTAGAGCTGCGTCGTAATTTGGTGGAATTTTGCCAGAACGTTGCAGACAAAGTTCATTTCAATCATTTAGATTTTTTTGAAGGTGACGTTCGTAGTTATCAACCGGAAAAGCTGGATGTAATGATTGCCTTACACGCGTGTGATATTGCGACTGACTTTGCTATTCATACTGGAATTCGTTTAAACGCCTCGATGATTATGTGCGCGCCATGCTGTCACAAAGAATTACGCCCTCAATTACATAGCCCAGAAGTTTTACAACCAATGCTACAGTTTGGTATTCATGCTGGACAACAAGCCGAGATGCTGACTGACACTTTACGTGCGTTACTTTTAAAAGCGTATGGTTATGAAACCAAAGTTTTTGAGTTTGTATCGCTTGAACATACCAGCAAAAATAAAATGATTTTGGCAACAAAACGCAAAAATGTTTCACAACCTGACGCCAAGATTATGGCTCAAATCCAAGCATTGAAAGAAATGTATGGTGTTAAAAAACAAACGTTGGAATTGCTATTACAAGATCAGTTGCCGATCGAAAATATCGGCTGTAAGTGCTAGGACGGTGAATGGATGTATAAAATTGTAGAGGGTGGTTGGGAACAGCTTGAGCAAGATGCGAAATACATCCGTGAACAAGTCTTTATCCAAGAACAGGGAATTGCACCTGAAGATGAATGGGACGACTTGGATGCCACAGTTCTACATTTTATTGTCTATGACAAAGAGCAGCCTATTGCTACAGCACGTTTGTTGCCACAGCATAGCGTAGGGCGTGTTGCTGTTTTAATGCCTTATCGAAAGCAGGGTATTGGTAAAATTTTAATGCAGCATATTATTGAATATGCGCGTCATCATAAATTGCCTTACTTAAAGCTTTCAGCACAAACCTATGTAACAGCCTTTTATAAAGCTTTAGGTTTTCACGTGCAAGGTGAAGTTTACGAAGACTGTGGCATTCCACATATTGATATGGTTTTGAAGTTAAATTGAGACTTCTTTTTAAAAGTCTCAATTTAGATTTATTTCATTGCATGCCAGCTTTCAATTGCCTGTAGACCTGTTTCTAAACCGACTTCATAACTGTAGCGAAGCTTTTTCAGATTTGTTGTTAAACGGCCAGCCATATTCTTAAGAGGCGGTGGGCAAACTTCTAAAATTTGCTGTTCTGGATTTTCACCACGAACAAAATCGACCGAAGCGTTATAGCGAGCACAACGACTACGTAAGCTACTAGCGAAACCATAATGATGTTTAAATGCATATTTCGCGAGGAATTGATCACCTCGACTACTTGCCTTAAAGTAATTTTTCGGGCGAGTGCGTAAAACTAACATTTTTTTGACGCCGCTTTGCTGAGCTGTCCAGCGAACGGGTAAGGCATCTGCAACACCACCATCAAAATATGGTTCACCCATAATATCGACGGGATGACGCGTTAAAACTGGAATTGAGCTAGAAGCACGAAGCGCATTTAGCAAATTATCTTTACCCGCACGAAGGTATTCTGCATGGCCTGTTTTGGCATGCGTCAACACCATATAAAAATCAGGATTTTTGGCAAAAAGACTCTGTTGATCAAGAGGATGCTCTTGCTCACCAATTTCCCACATCCATTTTAAATCAAGTAAATCGCCGCCCTTAAAAAAGCGCTTGTAATCGATAAATTCAGGACGCAGTGAATGATCAATATAAAATGTTAGAGTGCGGCCTTGTTGGCCTGCCAGATAGTTGGCGACATTGGTTGAACCAGATGATACGCCAACATATAAATCGAATGGGTTGAACTGTTGTTGTAAAAATGAGTCAAGTACACCACTGGTAAAGGCACCACGCATGCCTCCACCCTCTACAACCAGTGCGTTGCGGGAAAAATCTGTCATTTGAAAAATATCTGATTACTGAGTTGATTGCTTATGTTCTTGCATATCCATTTCAGGCATGTTGTCACTATGTTGAGCATGTTGCTCTGTAGAGTGTTCAGCCTTTTGCTGCATTTGTTCTTGTTGTGCTTTGCGCTGTGCACCTGGCATATAGTCAGGTTCATTACTCATTGCTAAATAGAAAAAGCCAAGGAAAATCGCACTTAAAACACCAACGATCAGAACAAATTTCCAGCCTAGAACTGCTGACTCGGAAGAATTTTTATCGGACATAAGAATTTCTCGAATGTGCTGTAGAAGCACAAAAATGAAGTCTATTTATAGCATATTTAGGCAGGGGGCTGAAATCTTAAAGGTCATAAAGAAAAACCCATATAAATAAAATATATTTATATGGGTAAGGTTTATGCAGTTTTTTAAATATTCAATAAGACTAAATTACTGAATATTTTGTTTCTGCTCAGCTTTGGTTTTTAGTAAAGCTGGCGGTGTAAAACGTTCACCATATTTGGCAGCTAATTCTTCTGCGCGTTTTTGGGCTTTATCAGTACCATACTGATTTAGGAATTGGATCGCTCCCCCAGTCCAAGGTGCATACCCAATGCCAAAAATAGAACCGACATTGGCATCAATTACAGACTCCAATACGCCTTCTTCATAACAACGTAAAGTATCTAAGGCCTGTACAAACAGAATGCGATCAATCATATCTTGTTCAGAAATATCATGATCTTTTTTCCAGCGGTTTAAGCCTTCCCATAGATGCTTTTTGCCATTTTCTGGATATTCATAAAAACCAGCTCCAGCAGCTTTACCTTTACGGTTTAACTCATGAATCATGGTGTGAACCACTTCATCTACAGAAGTTTTAGGTAAATCTTTTCCTTCGGCTTGTAGAGCTTTGCGTGCTTCACTAGCAACATGTTCGGTTAATGTTAAAGATACTTCATCTTGAATAGCGAGGGGGCCAACTGGCATACCAGCTTTCAGTGCTGCCATTTCAATACGCGCTGGGTGGACACCTTCGGCAAGCAAGCGCATACCTTCTTGAATGAATGTACCAAACACACGACTGGTAAAGAAACCACGGCTATCATTGACAACAATCGGTGTTTTTCCAATTTGTTGTACAAAGTCGTAAGCTTTGGCAAGTGTCTCTGCGGAGGTGTTTTTACCTTTAATAATCTCAACCAACTGCATTTTGTCGACAGGGCTAAAGAAATGCAGACCGATAAAAGCTTTATCATCCTTACTTGCTTGCGCTAAACCTGTAATTGGCAGGGTTGAGGTGTTTGATGCCATCACACCGTTAGGCGCTAAGTATTGCTCGGCTTCTTGGGTAACTTTAGCTTTAAGTTCTTGATTTTCAAATACGGCTTCAATAATTAAATCACAACCTTGTAAGTCTTCAGCAGAAGCTGTAGTCGTAATGAGCGATAAAACCTGATCACGTTTTTCTGCGGTCATGCGGCCTTGTGAAACACGTTTATCTAAGAGCTTTTGAGAATACGCTTTGCCTTTCTCTGCATTTTCAACAGATACATCTTTAAGTACAACTGGAATGCCTTTAATGGCTGTTGAATAGGCAATGCCCGCACCCATCATGCCTGCACCCAAAACACCCACTTTAGTCGCTTGCCATTTTGCAACGTTGGCAGGGCGGCTCGCACCAGACTTAATTGCATTTAGACCATGCCAGAAAGTGCCGATCATATTTTTAGAAATTTGGCCTGTGGTAAGCTGAGTAAAGTAGCGAGACTCAATACGTAGTGCAGTATCGACATCAACTTGAGCACCTTCAACTGCGGCAGCCATAATCGCTTCAGGGGCAGGGTAACAACCTTTGGTTTTGTCTCTTAACATGGCTGGCGCAATTGCAAGAACTTGTGCAACTGCTGGAGTTTTTGGATCACCGCCTGGAATTTTATAACCCTTCACATCAAAAGGCTGCTGAGATTTTGGATTGGCCTTGATCCAAGCAATTGCTTTATCTAAAAGCTCTTGATCATTTTCGGCAGTGTCATGAATTAAACCTAAAGATTTTGCTTTATCAACACCGAACTGTTTGCCTTCCATTAAGAAAGGAAATGCATTTTGAAGCCCAAGCAAACGTACCATACGTACAATACCACCGCCGCCTGGTAACAAACCTAAAGTGACTTCTGGTAGGCCAAATTTGCTTTTTGGGTCATTAATTGCAATACGGTGATGGCAACTTAATGCGATTTCCCAACCGCCGCCTAGTGCAGTGCCATTTAATGCTGCAACCACTGGAATCCCTAGTGTTTCAATTGTACGTAAATGACCTTTTAGCCTTTCAACCATGTTGAAAAAGTCAGTTGCATGTTCAGGCTGAACTTGAATCAGTTCATCTAAATCGCCGCCTGCAAAGAAAGTTTTTTTAGCCGAGCGGAAAATAACCCCTGAAAGTTCTGTTTCTGCTTTAAGTTTCTGAGTCGCTTCATCGAGCGAGTCACGAAACTCGGCATTCATGGTGTTCGCAGATTGACCAGTTGAATCAAGCGTTAAAATGACAATATTGTCGGCATTTTTTTCGTATTGAATTGCACTCATCTTTTATATCCCTAATTTTTATACGCGTTCAATAATGGTGGCAATACCCATCCCACCGCCAACACAGAGCGTCGCTAAACCGCGCTTTTTATCTTGTCGTTCAAGCTCATCAAGTAAAGTGCCTAAAATCATGGCACCTGTTGCTCCTAATGGATGACCTAAAGCAATCGCACCGCCATTTGCGTTGACTTTTTCAGCAGGGACGTTGAGCTCATTAATAAAACGCATAACAACTGCCGCGAATGCTTCATTGACTTCAAACAGGTCAATATCGTCAATCGTAAGACCAGCTTTTTCTAAAGCTTTACGTGCAGCAGGAGCAGGGCCAGTCAGCATGATGGTTGGATCAGTACCGACTAATGCAGTTGCCAAAACTTTAGCGCGTGGTTTTAAATTTTGTTCTTTGACAGCTTTTTCAGAAGCTAATAAAACTACAGCTGCTCCATCGACAATACCTGATGAGTTACCTGCGTGATGAACATGATTGATTTTTTGTGCTTCCGGATATTTTTGTAAAGCAACTGCATCAAAGCCCATTTGGCCCATCATTTCAAAACTTGGATTCAGCTTCGTTAGACCTTCGAGTGTGGTATTACCTTTAATAAATTCATCTTTTTCTAAAATCACCACACCTGCATGATCTTTTACTGGCACAACTGATTGGTCGAAATAACCATTTGATTGAGCCGCCGCCGCTTTTTGCTGTGACTTTACAGCAAAATTATCAACATCTTCACGGCTATAGCCATCTAAGGTTGCAATGAGGTCGGCCCCAATACCTTGTGGAACAAATGATGACTTAAGATTTGTTTCTGGATCTAATGCCCACGGGCCACCATCCGAGCCCATTGGAATGCGTGACATTGATTCAACGCCACCAGCAACCACTAAATCTTCCCAACCAGAGCGGACTTTCATTGCTGCCATATTGACTGCTTCTAAGCCTGATGCACAAAAGCGATTGATTTGTACCCCAGCAACATCATCATTCCAACCTGCTGCAATCGCTGCTGTTTTGGCAATATCACCACCTTGATCGCCAATTGGTGTTACGCAGCCCAAAACAATATCGTCAACTTTAGAGGTATCGAGTTGATGGCGCTGCTGTAATTCATTTAATAAGGTCGTCAGTAATGTAATTGGTTTTACTTCGTAAAGAGAGCCATCTTTTTTTCCTTTTCCGCGTGGGGTGCGAATGGCATCAATAATATAAGCCTCGCTCATAACAGTTCCTTTTTTATTACTTAAACTTTGTTGTGTTTTGAGTGTACTGGTTTTAAAAGGCAACGCAATGACGATAAGCGCACCAGTCAGGTGATGATTTTTGCCAATAGAAATACAAAAAAGCCCAAGTTGAACTTGGGCTAAATGTGAAGCTAAATAGATTTAAGAATTAGTGATAACCATGTAGCTGGCGATATAGGCCAGGGGTTACACCCGTCCACTTTTTAAATGCACGGTGGAAAGTACTGGTTTCACTAAAGCCAACTTGTTGGGCAACATCTTCAAGTGTTAACTCAGGGTTGAGTAACAAGTGAATCGCAGCATCTCGGCGTAGGGCATCTTTTACGCCTTGGTAGCTTTTACCTTCGGCAGCCAAGCGGCGGCGTAAGGTTTGCGGAGATAAATACAACATTGATGCCACGTCATTAAGCGTTGGCATTTCTTCACCAATTTGGCTTTTGAGCACTTCACGAATACGAGAAGTTAGCGAGTTGGTGTTTTTGAATTTTACTAAAAGCTGAGCAGGAGCTGCTTTTAAGAATTCTTCTAGCGTTTTCTCATCTTGGCGGATTGGCAAATCAAGATAATCAGCTGCAAAGGTAATTTCAGTACGTGGTGCATCAAACTGCATAACTGGTGCAAAAAATAATGCATCATATTCATCGGCATGTGCAGGACGTGGATAGCTAAAATGAACACGTTCTAATGGCAAACGACGTTCAATCAACCATGATGCTAGACCGTGCCAAATCATGAGCATGCTTTCAGTAATGAAATGGTCTGGATCTAAAGTTTTTGGAATGAGGGGAACTAGACGTGCTTCATGTTTGTCACGCTCTAGAGTTACAGACCATTCATCGCCAAATAATTTGTAGAATTGAGATGACAGTTCAAGGGCTTGGCCCAATGTTTTTGCGTGAATAATCAACTGACACATAATGGCAAAAGTGCCCAGACGACGCGGTTGTACGTCAAATCCAACGTGTTCATCCTGTGTGACCATCCACAACATTTTTATAAAACGAGTGTATTGTTCTGGTGAGATTCGAGCTTTAGGTTGACGTAATAATTCCGCTTCAATACCCACATGTGAAAGGAGCATTTCAACATCCATGCCAAGGCGTTTTACGCCTGTCAAAGCCGCATTCACGAAGTGGATGCTAATCGTATCGCGACTCATATTGAATCCTTCAGTCTCTTTGATGTTCACTTTAAATTGACCTAAATGACCGTCTAAAAAAATAAATTGGCGATTTACAACAGAGTAAAAGCACTTTTTACATGTTAAATTGCCGAAATGATCAAGGTAAATGGCTGAACATGACATTGTTTTAGTATATTTGCTTAACTAATATAAAAGAAAATTCGAATAATAGTGGTTAAAAATACGATGACGACAGCATTAAATGGACTTAAAGTTCTCGATTTCTCGACGCTCTTACCTGGCCCTTTTGCCACCATGTATTTGGCCGATATGGGAGCAGAAGTCATCCATATCGAATCTCCATCACGTCCTGATTTAATCCGAATCATGCCGCCATATGCAAATGGTCAAGCAACAGCACATAGTTATTTAAACCGAAATAAACAGTCGATTGTTCTCGATTTAAAGGATGAGGCGAGTATTGATCTGATTAAAGCCAAAATTTCTGAGTTTGATATTGTCATAGAGCAGTTCCGACCTGATGTTATGCGCCGTCTCGGTTTAGACTACGCGACACTTGCCGAAATTAACCCACGTCTCATTTATTGTTCAATTACAGGTTATGGACAAACAGGGAGCTATAAAGACAGAGCTGGGCATGACATTAACTATTTAGCTTTAGCAGGTATTGCTGGATATAGCGGCCGACAAGACAGTGGTCCACCACCACTCGGTATTCAAGTTGCAGACATTGCAGGTGGTTCACTTCATGCGGTCATTGCGATCTTGGCTGCGGTCGTTGAACGCGGACGTAGTGGGATGGGACAATATATTGATATTTCCATGACCGATTGTGTTGCTAGCCTCAATAGTATGGCCGCATCAGCAACACTTGCGGCACAAGTTGAACAGGCTCCAGAGCATGGCATGCTCAATGGCGGTATTTTTTATGACTATTATATGACTCAAGATGGTCGTTATCTTTCAATAGGTAGTCTTGAGCCACAATTTATGTCTGGTTTATCAGTGGCACTTGATTTGCCTTTATTATTACAAAAAGGTGCTTCCTTAGATGTCGAAGACCGACAAGAAGTTAAACAAGCCATTCAAGAGAAAATTAAAACGAAATCATTTAAAGAATGGCATGAAATTTTTGCAAATCTTGATGTGTGTGTAGAACCTGTTTTAAGCCTAACAGAGTCCTTAAACTCGCCTTTAGCACAAGAACGTGGATGGATTGTGGATGTACCTTTGCAAAATAATACAGCGGATACAGAACCACAATTGGCTTGTCCAATTAAGTTTTCAAGATCAAAAATGAGATATTCCTTTATAGGTCAAAAACTTGGTGAAGGGCAGTGGTAAAGAGCTGGGGCCATTTTTTATACAATGTGTATTAAGATTATTATTAGATTAATCAATCGATTAACATTTTGAATAATTTCTTTACATAAAATTAGCGTACCCTTTATAAACAAAGACATAAAAGGTATGTAAACATGAAAACACATAAATCCTTGATGGCTTCCTGTTTATCCGTTTTATCAATTACTCTTTTTATACAGCATGCACAAGCTGCTGCTGCATTCGACCCAAATAGTCCTTGGATGTTGGGTGATTGGAACGGTCAACGCACAGCGTTACAAGCACAAGGTTATGATTTTTCTTTTGGATATACCGGCGAATATGCCGGTATTTTAGATTCAAAAAATACGTCTACGCATGGTAGTGCTTATACGGGGCAACTTGCACTAGGAACTCATTTTGACCTAAATAAAATTTTAGGTTGGCAAGATACGGAAGCTCAAATCACATTAACATATCGTGATGGGCAGTCGCTTTCTGAACATTCACCAGCTTTAGCAGGGCACTTAAGCTCGGTGCAAGAAGTGTGGGGGCGTGAGCAAACTTGGCGTTTAACAGATTTGTGGATCAAGAAGAAATTCCTTGATCAGAAGTTAGATGTGAAAGTCGGTCGTTTTGGTGAAGGTGAAGACTTTAATAGTTTTGACTGTGATTTCCAGAATTTAGCGCTTTGTGGTTCGCAAGTCGGTAACTGGGTGGGCGATCAGTGGTATAACTGGCCAGTAAGCCAATGGGCAATGCGTGTTAAATATAACTTGCAACCTGATTTATATACGCAAGTTGGTGTATATGAATACAACCCGGAAAATCTGGACCGAGGTAAAGGTTTTAACTTAAGTACTGATGGTTCTCACGGTGCAATTATTCCTGCCGAAGTAGTTTGGTCACCTAAATTAGGCGCTCAAAGTATGGCTGGTGAATACCGTTTAGGTTATTACTACAGCACTGCTGACGCCGAAGAAATTACGAATAAGGCTCAAACATCTCATAAACAAGGGGTGTGGGTAACTGCAAAACAAAAATTATTCCAGCCTGCTGATCAAACAGATCGCGGTTTGACAGGTTTTGTGAACCTGACTTTCCACGACTCTGATACCAACAAAATTGATAATATGCAAAATGTAGGCTTGGTCTATAAAGGTTTGCTCAATCAACGTCCTCAAGATGAGTTGGCACTCGGTGTGGCTCGTATCCATATCAATGATGATTGGAACGATGTTCAAACTAAAGAATATGACACTGAATACAATACCGAGCTTTACTACGGTATTCATGCCACTAACTGGTTAACTATTCGTCCAAATGTGCAATATGTTCGTCATGTTGGTGCATTAAAAAATGGTGATAACACTTGGGTTGGCGGTATTAAATTCTCAACTGCATTCTAAGCGTAATTACTCCGAAAAACGGATTGTCGAGGGCTAAATCATTGATTGAATTATCCTGACCTTCCGTTTTTTCTTGATGCCTGAATTTGTTTTAGATGTATTGGTGATGCCATTTTTCTATAAGGTTCTTGGCACATCTTTCCTATAAAAATGATGATTGATAAGAGGTGGTTTATGAATCAACCTACTTCAAGATCAGGTTTAACGACTTTTACCGTAATTATTATTGGGTTACTGGCGTTATTCCTGTTAATTGGAGGTATTTGGCTCGCTACACTAGGCGGTTCAATTTACTACATTATAGCTGGAGTATTACTCCTCATTGTTGCATGGCAACTCTACAAGCGTGCTTCTACTGCTTTGTGGATTTATGCTGCATTAATGCTAGGTACCATTATCTGGAGTGTCTGGGAAGTTGGAACAGACTTTTGGGCGCTTGCACCCCGTTTAGATATTTTAGGTATTCTTGGTTTATGGTTATTGGTTCCGGCTGTAACTCGTGGAATCAACAACCTTGGATCAAGTAAAGTTGCCTTATCTTCAACTTTAGCAATTGCAATCGTGTTGATGGTTTATTCTATTTTCAATGATCCGCAAGAAATTAATGGTGAAATCAAAACACCTCAACCAGAAACAGCTCAAGCCGTGCCTGGTGTTGCTGAAAGCGATTGGCCAGCTTATGGTCGTACTCAAGCAGGCGTGCGTTATTCTCCATTGAAACAGATCAATGATCAAAACGTAAAAGACTTGAAAGTTGCCTGGACTTTACGTACTGGCGATCTTAAGACAGATAACGACTCTGGCGAAACGACCAATCAGGTTACACCGATTAAAATCGGTAACAACATGTTTATCTGTACAGCTCACCAGCAGTTAATTGCGATTGATCCTGCTACAGGTAAAGAAAAATGGCGTTTTGATCCGAAACTTAAAACGGATAAATCGTTCCAGCATTTAACTTGTCGTGGTGTGATGTACTACGATGCAAACAATACAACTGAGTTTGCAACGAGTCTTCAAAGCAAGAAATCTAGCTCTACACAATGTCCACGTAAGGTATTTGTACCAGTCAACGATGGCCGTTTAGTGGCTGTAAATGCTGACACTGGTAAAGCATGTACTGACTTTGGTCAAAATGGTCAAGTGAACTTACAAGAGTTCATGCCATATGCTTATCCAGGCGGTTATAACCCAACATCTCCTGGTATTGTGACTGGTTCAACTGTTGTTATTGCTGGTTCTGTAACAGATAACTACTCAAATAAAGAGCCATCTGGTGTGATTCGTGGATACGACGTTAACACTGGTAAACTTCTTTGGGTATTTGATACTGGCGCAGCAGATCCAAATGCAATGCCGGGCGAAGGTACTACTTTTGTTCATAACTCACCAAATGCGTGGGCACCTTTAGCATACGATGCCAAACTTGATATTGTTTATGTACCAACAGGTGTAGGTACTCCAGATATCTGGGGTGGCGACCGTACCGAGTTGAAAGAGCGTTATGCAAACTCAATGTTAGCGATTAATGCTTCTACTGGTAAATTAGTGTGGAACTTCCAGACAACCCATCACGATTTATGGGATATGGACGTACCATCACAACCATCTTTAGCTGATATCAAAAACAAAGCCGGCCAAACTGTTCCTGCAATCTATGTATTGACGAAAACAGGTAATGCCTTTGTGCTTGATCGCCGTAATGGTAAACCAATTGTTCCTGTAACTGAGAAACCAGTTCCACAAACAGTTAAACGTGGACCACAAACTAAAGGTGAGTTCTATTCAAAAACTCAGCCATTCTCTGACTTGAACTTGGCGCCACAAGATAAATTGACTGATAAAGACATGTGGGGTGCCACTATGCTTGATCAGCTCATGTGTCGTGTATCTTTCAAACGTCTAAATTACGATGGTATTTATACTCCACCATCTGAAAACGGTACTTTAGTTTTCCCTGGTAACTTAGGTGTGTTTGAATGGGGCGGTATGTCAGTTAACCCTGATCGTCAGGTTGCTGTAATGAACCCGATTGGTCTGCCATTCGTAAGTCGTTTAATTCCTGCTGATCCAAACCGTGCACAAACTGCAAAAGGTGCAGGAACTGAGCAGGGCGTACAACCGATGTACGGCGTACCTTATGGTGTTGAAATTAGCGCATTCTTATCTCCGCTTGGTTTACCTTGTAAGCAACCGGCTTGGGGCTATGTAGCTGGCGTTGATTTGAAAACTCATGAAGTGGTATGGAAAAAACGTATTGGTACAATCCGTGATAGCTTGCCGAACTTGTTCCAGTTACCTGCTGTGAAAATTGGTGTGCCTGGTTTAGGTGGTTCAATTTCTACTGCCGGTAATGTCATGTTTGTTGGTGCAACTCAAGATAACTACTTACGTGCGTTTAACGTTACTAACGGTAAGAAACTTTGGGAAGCGCGTTTACCAGCAGGTGGACAAGCGACACCAATGACTTATGAAATCAATGGTAAGCAATATGTTGTGATCATGGCTGGCGGTCATGGTTCATTTGGTACGAAAATGGGCGACTATTTAGTGGCTTATGCCTTACCAGATAACAAATAAAAAGCTTTTATAGAAAGGGCCTGGATTTATCCGGGCTTTTTTTATGTCGATTTATATTAAAGCTTATCAATAAAACCGTTATTAAATATGCAAAAAAAGCATTTTATTGATGAATAAAAGCTCGCTATGCTATCCGCCTTAATAATGAATCTACTAGCCATACGCCATGTATTTATATACCGATTTCGACCAGCAGCTGGTTAATGAACGAGTTGCTCAGTTCCGTGATCAAACAGAACGCTATTTAGCTGGCAAACTTTCTGAAGATGAATATCGTCCATTACGTTTGCAAAATGGTTTATATGTGCAACGTTATGCGCCTATGCTGCGTATTGCTGTGCCGTATGGCTTAATGAATTCTAAACAATTACGTAAAGTTGCTGAAGTTTCAACTGCTTATGACCGTGGTTATGCACATGTATCTACACGTCAAAACATTCAGTTAAACTGGCCTGCACTTGAAGATGTGCCAGACATTTTGGCTGAACTTGCAACTGTACAAATGCATGCCATTCAAACCAGTGGTAACTGTATTCGTAACACGACAACTGACCAATATGCAGGTGTGGTTGCTGGTGAAATTGCAGACCCACGTCCAACATGTGAGTTGATTCGTCAGTGGAGTACATTCCACCCAGAATTTGCATTCTTGCCACGTAAGTTCAAAATTGCTGTTTCTGCACTTGAAGAAAAAGATCGTGCGGCAACTGCATTCCACGATATTGGTGTTTATATCGTGCGTAATGAAGCAGGCGAGATCGGCTATAAAATTATGGCTGGGGGGGGTTTAGGCCGTACCCCAATCATCGGTAGTGTGATTCGTGAGTTTTTACCACGTGAAGATTTAATTGCTTACTTAGAAGCGGTTTTACGTGTTTATAACTTGCATGGTCGTCGTGATAACAAATATAAAGCGCGTATCAAAATTCTAGTTAAAGCATTAACGCCTGAAGTGTTTGCACAAAAAGTTGAAGCTGAATTTGAACATACACGTGAAGCATTGAAGATTCAGCCAGAAATCTTGAAAAAACTGGATGAAGAATTCACTCCATTTGCTTACCAAGATTTGGGTGATGAAGACTTCACAGCATTGTTTGCTGAGCATCCAAAATTCAAACAGTGGTTCAATATCAACACGCATGCGCATAAAGTGAAGGGCTATCGTATTGTTACGATTTCTCTAAAACGCGCAGGTATTGCACCGGGTGATATGACCACCGAAGAAATGAATTTTATTGCAGATCTTGCTGATAAATATACGTTTGGTGAACTTCGCACGACTCACGAACAAAACATTGCTTTGGCGGATGTACCTCAAAAAGATTTGTTCGATGTATGGCAAGCGCTTGAACAACAAAATATGGCGCGTGCACATATCGGCTTTATTACCGATATCATTAGTTGCCCGGGCGGTGATTTCTGTTCACTTGCAAATGCGAAATCAATTCCAATTGCTGAAGCAATTACACGTCGTTTTGATGACTTAGACAAAGTTTATGATCTTGGTCATTTAGATCTAAATATTTCTGGTTGTATGAATGCTTGTGGTCACCACCACGTAGGTAACATCGGTATTTTAGGTGTGGATAAGAAAGGCGCTGAGTTCTATCAAATTACATTAGGTGGTAATTCAGACCATGATGCATCAATCGGTGACATCTTAGGGCCATCTTTTGCAGCAGATGCTGTGCCTGATGTTATTGAAGAAGTATTGAATACTTATCTTGATTTGCGTACTGAAGGTGAGCGTTTTGTTGATACATATCGCCGTGTAGGAATTCAACCATTTAAGGAGCGTGCATATGCTTAATACAGCTCTACCAGTGCTTTATAAAGATGGCACGATTGCAGATAATACTTATCAAATCATTGCTGAAGATGGTGTTATTCCCCAAGGTGATGTTGTGGTCACAACAGCTCAACTCGATCAATTAGCTAACGTTCAAGGCAAAAAAGCTTTGTATGTGACCGTAAATGATTCACCTGAAGAGTACACATTTCCATTAAGTGAACTTGATGCAATCTTCATTGAGTTTGCAGGTTTTGGTGATGGTCGTGGTTATTCATTTGCTGCACTATTGCGCCGTCAAGGTTTCCAAGGCGAATTGCGTGCAACTGGTGATGTGTTTAAGGATGTCTTAAACTACTTAAAACGTTCAGGTTTTGATAGTTTTGTGATTAAAGAAGGTAAAGATGTGCAAGAAGCGGCAGCTGGTTTGCAAGACTTTACCAACCCATACCAAGCTTCAACAGCCGTACCGCAAGCAAGTTATCAAACTGGTGCTTAAATAGTTTTTAAATATAAAGGCTGAACTCAGGTTCAGCTTTTTTTATGAATAATTTTTAAATGACTCAACTGAAGAACAACAATGTTAGGTTTAATTTCAAAAATAAATCCTGGTGCTTTGTGGCTACTTTTTGCTATTGCGACAGATGTACTCTCAACATTTTATTCTGCTAAGGGGAATGGCTTAGTCAATAAAACAGCTCAGGGTATTGCTCTGGTTTTGTATATTATTTCTTTTGCATGCGCTGCTATTGCTTTGAAATATATGCAAGCTGGAATCTTATATGTGCTTTGGTCTGGGATAGGTGTATTAGCAACAGCTTTTTTGGCAAAGATTTTTCTTGGTCAGAATATTGATGTGGCAGGGTGGGTGGGAATTGGTTTTATTACTGTAGGTTTAATGATTATTGCACAATATTCCAATATCGATGTTTAAAGCCCTTATAGAAATAGTAAGTATCTCTATAAGGGCTAAATATTGAAAATATTAGGTATCAAGCTGGCAGTTAACCATCCACTTTATACCGAACTGATCGGTAAAAGCGCCGTACAATGCGCCCCAGAACGTTTTTTCTAAAGGCATTTCAATTTGACCATTAACAGATAAAGCATCAAAAAGTTGTTTTGCTTTTTCTTGCTCATCTTTTTCAAGATTGATCGAGATATAGTGATTATTTCCTTGGGTAAAAACGCTGTTAGGGGCACAAAACTGATCATTTGTATCTGAGGCCATAAGCACAGTGTACTCATTAATCGGTAAAGAAACATGTAGAACCAGATTTTTGTCGGCTTCCGATAACGTCACACCTTCAGGCGCTGGCATATCACCATAACGGCTTAACATACCGAATTCACCACCAAATACTGATTTATAAAAGTTAAAGGCTTGTTCTGCTTGACCTTGGAAATTGAGATAGTGATTGAGTTGCATTGTTATTGTCCATTGTTGTTTTCGTTTAAAGGAATAAGTTAAAACTTAAAAGTGATTTTGTGGGTCATTTTTTGTAGTTTTTTCATAAAAAATCCCACCGAAGTGGGATTTTAAAATAATGAATTTGGATTAAATGAGTTCAATTGCAACTGCTGTTGCCTCACCACCACCAATACAGAGTGCAGCAATACCTTTTTTACCGCCAGTACGTTTCAGTGCATGAATAAGTGTAAGAATAATACGAGAGCCCGTAGAACCTACAGGGTGACCTAGTGCACAAGCACCACCATTGATATTTACTTTCTCTGCATCAAGTTTGAAATCATCAATTGGGCACATGGTAACCATAGCAAACGCTTCGTTAATTTCCCACAGGTCAACATCTTGCGCATTCCATCCCGCTTTTTTAAGCACTTTTTCGATAGCACCAACTGGAGCGATCGTAAATTCTGAAGGATGCTGAGAGTTTGACGCTGTTGCGATAATTTTTGCAAGCGGTTGCAAACCGCGCTGTGCTGCAACTTCACTTGAAGTTAATACTAATGCAGATGCACCATCCGAAATAGAACTTGCATTTGCGGCGGTAATCGTACCGTCTTTTGCAAAAGCTGGTTTGAGTGAAGGAATCTTGTCAATCTTGGCATTTAAAGGTTGTTCATCCTGATCAACAACGTCATCACCTTTACGACTAGGTACAGTAACTGGAACGATTTCGTCTTTGAAATAACCTTCAGTAATTGCTGTTTGAGCACGTTTTAAAGAGCGAATCGCAAAGTCATCCATTTGTTCACGTGTATAGCCACGAGTATTGGCCATATCTTGAGCAAATGAACCCATTAAACGCCCAGTTTCAGCATCTTCAAGCCCATCAAAGAACATATGATCTTTAATTTCGCCATGGCCCATGCGATAGCCAGCTCGTGCTTTTGGTAAAACATAAGGTGCATTTGTCATAGACTCCATACCGCCAGCAACAACAACTTCAGCACTACCTGCTTTAATCATATCAGCGGCTTGCATAACAGCTTTCATGCCAGAACCACAAAGCTTGTTAATCGTTACTGCACCTGTAGAGTCTGGTAAGCCAGCTTTACGCATCGCTTGACGTGCTGGACCTTGCTTTAGGCCAGCAGGCAGTACACAACCCATAATGACTTCTTCGACATCAGTAGGCTGTAAACCTGCTCGTGCGATTGCTTCTTTAATCGTTACAGCACCTAATTCAGGCGCTGTAAGTCCTGATAGTGATCCTTGAAAACCACCCATGGCAGTACGAGCACCATTTACAATTACGATGTCAGTCATTGTTGTAATCTCCGATTGTTCTTAATCTCAAAATAAGAAATGTTTAAAACCTAGGCAGTATATTGCAAAAATCAAAGAGAGATATCTTCTGCATTAGACTGTAGAGTTCTAACAATTTTTAAGGTCTTCTAAACGGGTGTGTCCCATTTTGCTGAGAATTAATTTAAAGTTTTTAAGCTGGTTATAAGAACAGTAAGTAAAAGTGCCGTTAGATTCGCGTGGGAGTCCTGTGTCGCCCTGAAATACAATACTATTTAGTTTTTTTCCAAACTTTTGAAATTTTAAAGAACCGTAGCGATGAGCAAATTCAACATTGGTTAATACTTCTTCATTATTTTCTCTTTGTAGATTCTGATTCGTGTCTACAAAGCTTATAAGACTTGTATCCCAGTTATTATTACATGTAGACAAATCAACACTTGGGCAAAGTACGACACTCTTATGTCGTAGAATTGCGTCGTATTTGGCTTTTTGTATATGAATTGTGAGTAGTCGAGGCGAATTTTTTAATTCTACAGAAGCCATAAATTGATGATATAAAGGAAGCGCTATAGTGGCCATAATCATAAGAATTGCGAGCGTTATAGCGAGTTCCAACAACGTGAAACCGGGAGATTTAAACATTAAAATTCCTTAATATATAAAGAGGTATTTTGATTTTATGCTTTCTATCAATGATTTATAATGATTTTTATAGTGAGGAAACACAAAATTAAATAAAGGTTATCAGGATGCTAGAATACTGGTAAAATCACCGTAAGCGAAAGAAAGAAGTTGTTCATATTTGCTAGTTGAGTGAAAAATTACCGAATTACAACGGAAATTGTAAGTAATTTTGTCAATAATTTACTTGATTAAAATTATCAAGCACTTGGAAAGTCTATCAAGTGTTTGTATGATTCAAATGTGAATAGCTTAAAAATAATACTGGGGTGAAAATATCTCAGGGGCCAATAAATTTAGGCTGAGCTTGAACAACAATTGTTATCTCTGGAGGATATCCATGAAATTGAGTCGTATTGCACTTGCTATGCTTGTCGCTGCTCCATTAGCTGCTGCTAATGCTGGCGTAACTGTTACTCCATTATTGCTTGGTTACACTTTCCAAGACAGCCAACACAACAATGGTGGTGACAAAGGCGAGTTAACTAACGGACCTGAATTACAAGACGATTTATTCGTTGGTGCAGCTCTTGGTATTGAGTTAACACCATGGTTAGGTTTCGAAGCTGAATATAACCAAGTTAAAGGTGATGTAGATCCTAACTACGGTGAATACAAACAAAAACAAATCAATGGTAATTTCTATGTTACTTCTGATTTAATCACAAAAAACTATGACAGCAAAATTAAGCCATATGTATTGTTAGGTGCTGGTCACTACAAATATGAGTTTGATGATGCTCGTTTAGCATATCATGATGGCGAAGAAGGTACTTTAGGTAACGCAGGTGTAGGTGCTTTCTACCGCTTGAACGATGCTTTATCTCTTCGTACAGAAGCTCGTGGTACTTATAACTTTGACGAAAAATTCTGGAACTATACAGCTCTTGCTGGTTTGAACGTAGTTCTTGGTGGTCACTTGAAGCCTGCTGCTCCTGTAGTGGAAGTTGCTCCAGTTGAACCAACTCCAGTTGCTCCACAACCACAAGAGTTAACTGAAGATCTTAACATGGAACTTCGCGTGTTCTTTGATACTAACAAATCAAATATCAAAGACCAATACAAACCAGAAATCGCTAAAGTTGCTGAGAAGTTAACTGAATACCCTAACGCTACTGCACGTATCGAAGGTCACACAGATAACACTGGTCCACGTAAATTGAACGAACGTTTATCTTTAGCTCGTGCTAACTCTGTTAAATCAGCTCTTGTAAACGAATACAACGTTGATGCATCTCGTTTGTCTACTCAAGGCTTCGCTTGGGATCAACCGATTGCTGACAACAAAACTAAAGAAGGTCGTGCTATGAACCGTCGTGTATTCGCGACAATCACTGGTAGCCGTACTGTAGTTGTTCAACCTGGTCAACAAGCTCAATAATTTGAGTTTTTGAACAGTAAAAAAGCGACTCGTTAGAGTCGCTTTTTTTATTGCGATTTTTAAAATATTTAGTCATTTCTATGTCTCCTTAATAATAATTACTTTCGATCTTGGTTTAAATTATTTACCAAACACCTTTCTTCAATTGCTGTTTAGCGTCTTGTCTATCTCTACGATGTTGAGCACGAGGTTTCTCTGTTTCATGTATTCCACCTTTGTGAAGTAAAGGGGAAAGAGCCACTTGATTACGGACTTTGATTTTTGACATTTCTTTAATTTTCATGTTTTAACCTTTAATACATAAAACTTGTTTAAGTGTGTGAACGACTTCAATGAGGTCTGACTGATTCGCCATGACTTCATCAATGTCTTTATAGGCGCTTGGAATTTCATCGACAACGCCACTTTCTTTACGGCATTCAATACCTTGGGTTTGTTCAATAAGATCTTGCTGATTAAAAAGAACTTTTGCTTTACTTCTGCTCATCTTGCGACCAGCGCCATGAGAACAAGAACAAAATGATTCAGGATTTGCTTTGCCTTTAACGATATAAGATCGTGCTCCCATTGAACCTGGAATAATACCTAACTCATCTAAGCCTGCTCTAATTGCACCTTTTCGGGTAATCAATAGATTTTCGCCAAAATGTGTTTCACGGCTTACATAATTATGATGACAATTAATCGCTTCTTTTGTCATTTGAAAAGAAGGGAGAGGAGGGCGGATCGCTTCTAAAATTAATCGCATCATCTCTTTGCGGTTTTCAAAAGCATATTCTTGTGCCCACTCTACAGCTTCTACATAATCATCAAAACTTTTTGAGCCTTCAGCAAAATAACTTAAGTCTTTATCAGGAACATGGCCAAAGCGATGCTGAGCTTCTTTTTTGGCTAACTCAATAAAGTAAGTACCAATAACATTACCAAGCCCTCTGCTACCTGAATGTAGCATTACCCATACGTCTTGATTCTCATCAATACATAACTCTATAAAGTGATTACCACCACCCAAAGTCCCAAGTTGCTTTTGCCATGTTGCATCAAATTGTCGAAGCATTCGGACAAGACCAGGATGCTTTTTGATAATTGGTTCTAAGCATTTTTCAAGTGGAATAATGCTAGAAGCTTTCGCTTTGACTTGTTTATGCAAAGCAAAGCCAACAGGGACTTTACGTTCAATTGCATCACGCAAACGACTTAAGTTATCAGGTAATTGTGAAGCCTTTAAACTCAAGCGAATTGCATTCATCCCACATCCAATGTCAACTCCTACAGCAGCAGGAATAATGGCGTGTTTGGTTGGAATAACACTACCTACAGTAGCGCCTTTACCCACATGCACATCAGGCATAACTGCAATGTGAGAATAGATGAATTGCAGCTGAGCCATTTTTTTGAGTTGTTCTATACTTTCACTATCTATATCTTGAGTAAAAATTTTAACAGGGACACCATAGAGTGCCTCCTTGTTTAATATTTTTTGTATGCCCATAATTTTTCTCTTATTTTTCCGTCCGAATAGGCATAAAAAAACCTAGCGAATGCTAGGTTCTAAGTTTAAGCATTCGGACAAGTGGTGTGAATTTGTACACTTGTCCGTGAGCTGACATCGTGCCAAATTATTTAATCTGTTTTACCTTGTACTAATGGCATGATGTCCTCCTTATTTAAAAGTGCCGTTGAAAATCTGAACGGCATTTTACGCTTTTTAAATCAAAGATCAAGCTTTTGATCTTTGATTTACTTTAATGACCAGTTTTAATCTTGCTCAGGTTTGACGTTCATTTGATCGTAAGAGATCAATTTGGTTTTATTTTTCCACTTATAACCTAACCAAATGATCAAGAACAGTGGCAAGCTAATATAGGTTGAAAGTAAGCCTAACCAATCAATTTTTCCACCTAAAATGGCTTGGTAGTTCTGCCCTAAGATAATGATTGAGCAGAGAATAAATGCAAACCAGGGTGCAAATGGGAAAAATTTGGCACGATATGCTAAATCTTCTAATTTATAGCCTTGAGCAATATATCCTTTACGGAAACGATAATGTGAAATCGCAATTCCTAACCAAACAATAAAACCGCACATACCCGACATATTGAGTAGCCAGTTAAATACTTGCTTTTCTCCAATAAATGTTGTGAGGAAGCAAAAAGCGGCAATAAATGTGGTGGCATAGAGCGCATTCATCGGAACGCCACGACCATCGAGTTTTCCAAACCACTTTGGTGCACGGCCTTCTTGAGCCATTTTAAACAACATACGAGTTGAGGAATACATGCCTGAATTACCTGCTGATAAAATAGCAGTAAGAATGACAGCATTCATTAAACTCGCAGCAAAAGCAAAACCTACTCTTTCATAAAGCAATGTAAATGGAGAAAGCGCGATATCTTCAGTGGCTGCTGCTTGCAATAAATTCGGGTCATCATAGGCAATCAGGGTGCCGATAATGAAAATACATAGGATATAGAATAATAAGATTCGCCAGAAAATCTGTTTGATTGCAAGTGGAATTGTCTTCTTTGGATCTTTTGATTCGCCAGCAGCAACCCCAACCATTTCAGTTCCTTGGAAAGAGAATCCGGCAATCATTGCTACACCAATCATGGCTTGTAAACCGCCTACAAAAGGTGCCTCTTTGTAAGTCCAGTTCCCGAATGTTGCAACACCTGGAGTTAGCATAATCTTGATGATCATGGCTAAGCCAATAATAATAAATGCAACAATTGCAATCACTTTTACCATTGAGAACCAGAATTCGCTTTCGCCAAATCCCTTTACTGTCATCGCGTTAATCATAAAAATAACGGCAAGGAATAAAGCACTCCAATAGAATCCCGGAATATCAGGGAACCAGAACTTCATAATAAACTGGACTGCAACAAGTTCAAATGCAACCGTAATTGCCCAGTTATACCAATAGTTCCAGCCTAGAGCGAAACCAAAGCCCTCTTCGACATAACGACTGCCGTAAGTAAAAAAGGCACCGGATGTTGGTGTGTGAGTTGCAAGCTCACCTAAGCTGGTCATTAAGAAGTAAATCATAATGCCAATGAGTGAATAGGCGAGTAGCGCTCCACCAGGGCCAGCGTTTGCAATGGTTGATCCAGAAGCAAGGAAGAGGCCTGTACCAATGGAACCACCAATGGCGATCATATTCAGATGACGAGCCCCAAGCTTACGCTGGAGTTTTTCAGGAGCATGTGTTTCGCTCATGGAGATTCCTTACATAGTTTGTTATGCACAGGCATATAACACCTTAAAGCCTTGATGATCAGTTTTAATCTGGCACTGACCAAAGTGCTTCTCAATTAAGATCGGATAGTTTAAAAAACGGTTTGCTACAATCCATAGCTCACCTGATGCCTTTAAATGTTTTTTAGCGTTCTGGCAGAGTCCTTCACTTGCATCATAGTTGGTATGAATACCCTGATGAAAAGGGGGATTACTGACAATGGCATCGAGTTCTGTTGGAGCGTCTGCAATTCCTGTAACAGGCTGCAATCTCAACTGGTCTGAACCTATTCCATTTCGACTAAAAGTCATTTCCGTTGACCGTAAAGCGAAAGCATCAATATCTAGGGCATGAATAATATTACTTGAATTTATTTTTGCCAAATAGCAACTGATAATTCCAGCACCACACCCGAAGTCGGCAATTCTACCTGATTTCACCTGATTAAGATAAGGGAGTAAAACAGCAGTTCCGACATCTAGATGATTTTGACTAAATACACCGGGAAGGGCACAAATCGTAAGCTCTTGTTCATTAACATGAACAGTGTAAGTTTTAAGCCAACTTTCGAGAGGTTTAAGCTGTTCTGTTTTTTCAATCTTTAAGTGCCATAGCTGACAGTGACGTGCACTATCAAGTTTAAGTACTTTGCCGAAGCTTTGTAATTGTTTGGCAGCGCGTTCAACACCACCTTTTTTTTCACCTACTAAAAAAACAGACTGAGCAGTTTTAAGATTGCTCATTACGACATGCAATATGTAATTTAACAGTTCTTTAGATTTGGGAACAAAAATGACAGCTTGATCGAATTCTTGTAATGGAAACTCAACTGAGAAATGCGCATTTGTTCCACTATTTATAAAGCTCTGGTAGTCAGCATGGTTCCATGTCCAGACTGACGCATCAATATCAGCTGGTAGTTGACTAACTAAGGCATCATTCGGTGCATTAATGAACAAGATTCTACCTTTTAAATAGTCTTGCTGTCTTAATATCACTTCACTTCTAGGATCCATGTACATCTCTCATGAAGAAGAATGCCCAGTGGAAACTGGGCAGTAATCAAAATTAAAAAAATAGTTATTTATGTGTTTCAGGAAGTACAACATTTAAAATTAATGCTGCTATACCACCCGTCGCTACGCCAGAGCTAAAAATATTTTTAAATAATTCTGGTAGGTGTTCCAAAATTTGAGGAACTTGAGCAACACCCAAACCTAATGCAAGTGAAATTGCGATAATCAAAAGTGCTCTGCGATCAAGGTGAATCGATGAAAGAATGTTAATACCTGATGCAGCAACCGCACCGAACATGACCATCACAGCACCACCTAAAACTGCTTGAGGAACTGCTTGTATTACACCAGCTACTGCTGGAAATAAACCCAATAAAATAAGTAAAGCAGCAATCCAGATACCCACATAACGACTTGCAACCCCAGTGAGTTGGATTACACCATTATTTTGAGCAAAAACAGAACTTGGGAAAGTATTAAATAATCCAGCTAATAAAGAGTTTGCACCATTTACTAAAACACCGCCTTTAATGCGTTTCATCCATTCTGGACCATTAACGGGTTGGTTTGAAAGTTTACTGGTTGCAGTCACGTCACCAATCGCTTCTAAAGATGTAACTAAATAGATAAAAGCCATTGGAATGAATAAGCCCCAAGAAAAGCTTAAACCAAAGTGCATTGGCGTTGGAATCTGTACAAGAGGCGCATCTTTAATACCTGAGAAATCTAGGTAACCCATAAATCCTGCAAGAATGTAACCAATTACTAAAGCAATTAAGATTGCTGAACTTTTAATCCAAACCACCCGAATGCGGTTTAGCACAATAATAATAGCAAGTACGGTACATGACATAATAAGGTTGTCTGCACTTGCAAAAGTATGGTCTTGCATGGCTTGGTAGCCACCACCCATACTAATCAAGCCTTCCTTAATAAGCGTTAAGCCAATTAATAGAACAACAATACCAGTCACCAAGGGAGTAATTAATCTTTTTACCCATGGAAGAATTTGCGAAACACCCATTTCAATAAAGGAGCCAGCAATTACTACACCAAAAATTGCAGCCATAACTTGGTTTACAGGAGTTCCTGCGGCAACCATTGCACTACCAATACCAATAATTGGTCCAATAAAGTTAAAGCTTGTGCCTTGTACAATCAGAAGACCTGCACCAAACGGGCCGACTTTTTTACATTGAAGAAATGTAGCAATACCCGAAATCACCAAAGACATAGATAAAATCATGTTAGTTTCGGTGCGTGATACGCCTAAAGCTAAACAAATTAAAAGCCCTGGTGTAACAATTGGTACAATAATCGCAAGCAAATGCTGGAAAGCTGCTAAAAAAGCGATCAAAGGTTTTGGTCGATCATCTAAGCCATAAACAAGGTCAAGATGGTCTTGAGAGTGTTGATTGGACATGGGTGTAGGTACGCCGCAATTTCGCAAATTGGCGCTATTCTAATCGAGATACCTATCTTTACAAAACGAAATACAGGCTATTGGAAAATTTTTTTGTCAATGTCAATAAACTGTCACTACTCAAGAGTAGTGTTTTTCTGTATAATTTGCCCTCAAATTTCAGGCGTTTCGAATTTTCATGTCAGATATCAAAAATCTCCGTAATATCGCAATTATTGCGCACGTCGACCACGGGAAAACCACACTTGTCGATAAACTACTTCAGCAATCTGGTGCTCTCGGTGAACGAGCAGGCGAGATTGAGCGTGTCATGGACTCAAATGCGCTTGAAAGTGAACGTGGTATTACCATTCTTGCAAAGAACACTTCTATTACTTGGTTAGATAAACGTACTGATACAACTTACCGTATCAACATCGTGGATACCCCGGGACACGCCGACTTCGGTGGTGAAGTAGAACGTGTTATGTCGATGGTTGACTGCGTATTACTTTTAGTTGACTCTCAAGAAGGCCCAATGCCACAAACTCGCTTTGTGACACAAAAAGCCTTTGCTCGTGGTTTAAAACCAATTGTTATTATTAACAAAGTTGACAAACCAAGTGCACGTCCAGATTGGGTTATTGATCAAGTATTTGATTTATTTGATAACCTTGGTGCAACTGATGAGCAATTAGATTTCCCAATCGTTTATGCATCAGGTTTACGTGGTGTAGCGGGTCCTGCTCCAGAAGAACTTGCAGAAGACATGACTCCGTTGTTTGAAACGATTGTAGATATCGTTGAACCACCAGCAGTTGACGTTGATGGTCCATTCCAAATGCAGATTTCATCACTTGACTATAACAGCTTCGTAGGTGTTATCGGTGTTGGTCGTATTCAACGTGGTTCAGTAAAATTAAATACTCCTGTTACTGTAATTGACAAAGAAGGCAATACACGTAACGGTCGTATCTTAAAAATCATGGGTTACCATGGTTTAGAGCGTATTGATGTTGAGTCAGCATCTGCTGGTGATATCGTATGTATTACTGGTATCGACGCACTTAACATTTCTGACACGATTTGTGATCCGAAAAATGTTGAAGCATTACCAGCTTTATCTGTAGATGAACCTACAGTATCTATGACTTTCCAAGTAAACAACTCTCCGTTTGCTGGTAAAGAAGGTAAGTTCGTAACTTCACGTAATATCCGTGAACGTCTTGATCGCGAATTAATTCATAACGTAGCTTTACGTGTTGAAGACACTGACAGTCCAGACCGTTTCAAAGTATCTGGCCGTGGTGAACTTCATCTTTCAGTTTTAATTGAAAACATGCGTCGTGAAGGTTTCGAAATGGGCGTATCTCGTCCACAAGTAATCATCAAAGAAATTGATGGTGAAAGACAAGAGCCTTATGAAAACGTAACTTTTGACGTTGAAGAACAGCATCAAGGTGCTGTAATGGAACAAATGGGCCATCGTAAAGGCGAGATGACCAATATGGAAGTTGACGGTAAAGGCCGTATCCGTATTGAAGCAACTGTACCTTCACGTGGTTTGATCGGTTTCCGTTCTGAATTCTTGACCATGACTTCTGGTACAGGGATCATGACTTCAAGCTTCTCGCATTATGGTCCTGTTAAACAAGGTACTGTTGCGAAACGTCAAAACGGTGTATTGATCTCTATGGTTCAAGGTACTTGCTTGGGCTATGCATTGTTCAGTTTACAAGACCGTGGTCGTTTATTCGCTAAACCACAGTTAGAAGTTTACGAAGGTATGATCGTGGGTATTAACTCTCGTTCAGACGATATGGTTGTAAACCCGACTAAAGCGAAACAATTAACTAACGTTCGTGCATCTGGTACAGATGATGCTTTAACTTTAGTACCTGCAATTGAATATACGCTTGAACAAGCGCTTGAATTCATTGAAGACGACGAATTAGTTGAAGTAACACCTAAATCAATCCGTATCCGTAAGCGTTATTTAACTGAAAATGAACGTAAACGTAATCGTGATAAATAATTTTTCTTAATTGAAAAAGAAGAAACCGCTAAATTAATTTAGCGGTTTTTTTAATCGTTATATTTGAAGTTAAAGTAAGCTTAAAATCATATTTTTCTTGTAAACGAATATGTTGTTAAAGTGTGAAATAGCTTTCTTTTTTTGATAAAAATATTAAATTATCAATATCATGGCGAGAACTATCTAATTCGATAAGATGCCAATGAAAAAGAAAAATATGACGTGTTTCTGCCCCCGACATCTGGAGATGTTTAGATGAGTATTATTCAAGAATTTAAAGAATTTGCCGTTAAAGGCAATATGATGGATTTAGCCATTGGTGTGATTATTGGTGGTGCTTTTGGCAAAATCGTGGACTCTTTAGTGAAAGATATTATCATGCCACTTATCACTGTAATTACTGGTGGTGGTGTTGATTTTTCACAAAAATTCATTGTATTAGGTGCAAACCCTAATAACTTGCAATCTTTAGATGCTTTGCAAAAAGCAGGTATTAATGTTTTAACTTATGGTAATTTCCTCACCATTTTAATTAACTTTATTATTCTGGCGTGGGTTGTGTTCTTAATGGTGAAATTATTAAATAAACTTCGCCGTAATAAAGAAGAGCCAGAGGCTCCAGCTGCAACTCCAGAAGACATTCAATTGTTGCGTGAAATTCGTGATGAGTTAAAAAAGCAAGCTTAATAAGATTTGAAATAAAAAACGGTGCCTTGAGTACCGTTTTTTATTACTTAGTATTTTATGTTGTACTAAAACTATTGGTAACATTGCCAGTAGAGAGAATTTCAACTCAGCATATTGTAAAAGGTATATAAATTAATGAATCAGCTTTTTGTGTATGGCACTTTATGTCCGAATAAAGCAAATGCTCATATTCTTGAACAAATTGGCGGTAGTTGGACCAAAGCCAGTGTAAGAGGTGTGATTCATATTTTAGATTGGGGGCCAGACAAAGGGTTAAAAGCGCTTGAGTTAGATTCGGAAGCAGATTGGGTAGAGGGCTATTTGTTTAGCACAGAAAAACTTGCTGAAAACTTGCAGATGCTTGATGACTTTGAGGGTTTTCAATACCAACGTGTCATCGCAAATATAAAATTAGAATCAGGCGATTATGTTAAAGCCTGGACATATCAGCTGAATGCACAGGCTTCTGAAAAACGATAGTTAAAATTATGGAATCAACGTAAGCTGCCCATTCTAAATTTAACTTCTAAAAGATGATAGCCAAACTGGCTTTTGATTGGACCTTGTAACACACGTTCAGCAGCTGTAAAAACAACTTTGTCGATGACGGGCACCAATTGCCCTTTTTTGACTTCACCAAGTTCACCACCACGTTTTGCCGAATTACAGGTAGAGTATTGCTTGGCAAGTTTGGCAAAGTCAGCGCCACTTTGAAGCTTCTTTTTTAGCTGCTCAGCTAAGTCTTTATCTTTAACTAAAATATGTCGGACAATTGCTGTTTGCATGTTGTCTTCCTCCAAAAAATTAAGGCTTTCTCAGCTTTTTAAGCGGTTGGCACTGTGGGCAAAATACACTGGCACGCTGACCAAGTTTTAAGTTTTCTAATGTGGTTTCACAGTTAACACACATTTCTCCAGCACGACCGTAAGCAAGAAGTGTTTGCTGGAAATAACCATTTTCTCCCATGGCATTGCTGTAGTCTCTTAATGTCGAGCCACCTAAATCAATTGCCGACTTTAAAATGCGTTTAATCTCGACAACAAGTTTTTCAATTTGTTGCATAGTCAAATCGCCAGCAGGCTGAGCTGGGTGAATGCCTACATTAAATAAGCTTTCAGTTGCATAGATATTGCCTACACCAACCACTACATGATTATCCATGAGTGCAATTTTTATGCCGACAGACTTATTCTTGAGCTTAGAAGCTAAATATTCTGCATGAAAATCAGTACTTAAAGGTTCAGGCCCTAAAGTATCTATGAGTTTGCCTTGAGTCTCGGGATTAAGCCAAAGAATACAACCGAAACGGCGAGGGTCATGGTAACGTAATTGCTGATCTTCAAATTGAATAATCAGATGGTCATGCTTTCTCAGTTCGTCATTTGGCTCGGTTAGACGAAAGCTTCCTGACATGCCTAAATGCCAAAGCATTTGATCTTGTTCAAACTTTGCCAAAATATATTTTGAACGTCGATTTAACCCAATGAGACGTTGCCCAACAAGTTTCTGAACATCATCTGGTATAGGCCAGCGTAAGCTAGGATTGCGTACTTCAACACTTAGAACTTTTTGATTCAATAATGGAAATAAACTGGTTTTGGTGGTTTCGACTTCGGGTAACTCAGGCATGCCAACTCGCAGAATTAACAGATATACTGGATTAATCAAGTATAACGTGTGGTATGTAATATTTCAGAGATTACTATGTCAGATATTTTACCATTAAGCTGGTTTCAACGTGAAACCTCAGAAGTAGCTTATGATTTAATCGGCTGCGTATTGTGTAAGCGACAACCTGATGGCCAAGTGATCCGCTGTACAATTAGTGAAACTGAAGCTTATTTGGGCGTTCGTGATAAAGCTTGCCATAGTTACAATGACAAACGCACCGCTCGAACAGAGGTAATGTATTGCTCTGGTGGCATGATTTACGTCTATTTAATTTATGGCATGTATGAAATGCTCAATCTTATTACTCAGACAGAAGGTGTGCCTGAAGGGGTAATGATTCGTTCTGCATTTTTAAATAGTGCTTCAACTAAAAAAGACTATAAGCTTTTAGCTGGACCCGGCAAATTGACACGCTATTTAGGGATTGATCGGACTTTAAAAGGACAAACCTTGGGAGAGGAGTCTGGACTGTGGGTTGAAGCGGCATCAACGCAACCAGAAGTAGTTCTAACGCCACGGATTGGAATTGATTATGCCGAAGAAGCAAAACATTGGCCTGAACGATATTGCTGGAAAGATCATCCATCTTTGAGTCGATAATTTTAATCTGGAAATCAATTTTTAGATATTGGTGAAGAGTGTTCCAGATTTACAACAATGCAGATCGAATTCAATATCCAGACAAGACACCGCTTTTTGTTATCATAACTACAATATAAATAAAGGAAATAAGCATGTCCTTATTACGCTTAGACCGACTGCATTACTGTATTTTGATGAGTATGGGCTGTATTTCTAGCCCACTTGTTTGGGCAGAAGATTTAACACAAGACGTAACTGTATTGCCAACATTACATGTGGAAGCAACCCGTACCGATACAACCTATTTGCAGACACCGGCCTCGGTTTTTCGGATAGATGCACCTCAAGTTGATACTTCTTCACAAGTAAATTTAACCGAAGTTGTGAAAGGTGTACCGAGTTTGCAGATTCGTAATCGTGAAAATTATGCCCAAGATTTACAGCTCTCTATGCGTGGTTTTGGTGCACGCTCTACTTTTGGTGTCCGTGGTATTCGCCTTTATGTCGACGGTATTCCTGCAACAATGCCGGATGGACAAGGCCAAACGTCTAATATCGATTTAAGTAGTCTGGACCATGTTGAAGTTCTAACAGGACCTTTTTCTTCACTTTATGGAAACTCATCGGGTGGGACAATTTTAACTTCTACTAAAGAAGGGCAAGGCAAAGATTCAATTGAGCTGAGCTATTCGGGAGGCAGTCACGATAAAAGCCGAGCAGGGCTCGTGCTACAAGGTGGAGCAAAGGGTGCGAATGAACCAAGCTATGTTATTAGTTCATCGTATTTCGATACTGATGGTTACCGAGAACATAGCGGTGCAGAAAAAGTACTAAATAATGCAAAGCTCAGTTGGAATCTTGATGATGGTAGTAAAATCAACTGGGTAACCAACTACGTAAAAATTCATGCAGACGATCCGCAGGGACTAACGCATGACCAGTGGAATGCTAATCCAAAGCAACAAGTTCCATTTTTAAAGCAATTTAATGTCCGTAAAGATATTGAACAAACTCAAACGGGTGTGACATGGGCTAAACCGATTAATGATAAAAATGAACTGTATGCTATGGCATATTTAGGTAATCGCCAAGTCACTCAATATCAATCTATACCTAAAGGTGAAGTGAAGCTAGAAGAGGGTAAGCCTATTTATTCAGGTCAAGCCAGCCCAAAGCATGCTGGTGGAGTCATTGATTTTGAGCGTAATTATTATGGCGCTGACTTCCGCTGGACGGGTAAAGAGTTACTTCCAAATACTACTCTAAGCATTGGTGTTGCACTTGATATAATGGATGAAGAACGTAAAGGCTTTGAAAATTTTAATGTAAACAATGTTTATGGTGTTAAAGGTAATTTACGCCGTGATGAAGATAATACTTTGTGGAATATCGATCCCTATTTACAAGCGTCATGGCAGTTCTTACCAACGTGGCGTTTAGACACGGGGGTACGCTATAGCAATGTCCATTATAAATCAAAAGATCATTTTACTTCAGGACCTGATCAGTATGGAACTGTGAACGGTGATGATAGTGGCAAAACAAATTACGATAAAGTTTTGCCCTCTGCTGCTTTAAGCTGGCAAATTTTACCTGAACTGATGGCCTATGTGAGTTATGCCAAAGGATTTGAAACGCCAACTTTTACTGAAATGGCATATCGTCCAGATGGAGAAAGTGGTTTTAATTTTGATTTAACGGCATCAACAAGTGATACCTATGAAACAGGCTTAAAATCACAAAACCAATTAGGTGATTTTACTTTGGCAGTTTTTCAAACTAAAACCAAAGATGACATCGTTTCTGCAGGTAACTCAAATGGCCGATCAACCTTCCGCAATGCAGATAAAACCTTACGTGAAGGCGCCGAGTTTGCATGGAATAAAAAGTTGTGGCGAGATTTAACAGCGACTGCAAGCTATACATATTTAGATGCAACTTTTGATGCTGATATTCCAGCTTTAGGAAGTATTGCTCAAATTCCAGCGGGCAATGCTATCCCTGGAATTGCTAAAAACCAAGCTTATGCCTCTTTAGCTTGGCAGCCATCGCACGGTCTATATGGCGGTGTAGATGTACAGTATATGGATAAAGTATACGTGAATGATACCAACAGTGACGCAGCACCAAGCTACAGTGTAACCTCAGCTAATGTGGGTTATGCATGGGTAATGGGCGACTGGAAAGTGAATAGCTTTGCCCGTGTAGATAACCTATTTGATAAAAACTATGCAGGTTCAGTGATCGTAAATGATTCAACTCAACCAGTTGGACGCTACTTTGAACCAGCGGATGGGCGTAACTGGAGTGCAGGTTTACGTGTAATTAAGCAATTCTAGGAATTAAAAATGGCAAAATTATTTGAAACGGTTAACTTTGGTTCACTACAACTGGTCAATAGAATTGTAATTGCTCCGATGTGCCAATATTCGGCAACAGATGATGGTGAAATTACCTATTGGCATGAACAGCAATGGGCAAATTATGCATTATCTGGCGCTGGGCTTTGTATTGTAGAGGCGACTGCTGTACAACCTGAAGGTCGGATTAGCTATGCTGATCTTGGGCTTTGGAATGATCAACAACGTGACAAAATTAAAACGTTGTTAGCTAAGGTTCATACACTTTCACCAATGCCATTTGGAATTCAGTTAGCACATGCAGGGCGTAAAGCATCTACTGAAAAACCGTGGTTAGGTAAAGGTCAGATTGCAAAAGATCAGCCTCATGGTTGGCAAACGGTTGCACCAAGTGAAAGTACTTTTTCTGTTCATGATGCAGCACCCCATGCTTTGACCATTGCTGAGATTAAACAGGTTCAACAAGACTTTGCAGCAGCTGCAAAACGTGCTGTAGAAGCTGGGTTTGAGTTGATTGAAGTTCATGCTGCACATGGTTATTTACTTCATCAATTCTTATCGCCAATTGCCAATCAGCGTACTGATGAATATGGCGGTTCTTTAGAAAACCGTATGCGTATGACTCTTGAGGTTCTTCAGGCAATTAAACTCGCTGTACCTGAAGGTTATCCTGTTGGTGTTAGACTCTCTGCGACTGATTGGTTAGAGAGCATCGAGCACTGGGATGTTGAATCTACAGTGGGTTTATCAAAAGCTTTAGAGCAATTGGGCGCAGCCTATGTGCATGTGTCTAGTGGTGGTTTGCACGAGCATCAATCTATTACGATTGGGGCAGGTTACCAAGTTCCATTTGCTGAGCAAGTCAAAAAGCATGTGTCCATTCCAGTTATTGCTGTAGGGTTAATTACTGAGCCAGAACATGCCGAACAAATTTTGGAAAACCAGCAAGCTGATGCTATTGGTCTTGCTCGTGCAATGTTGTACGACCCAAGATGGCCTTGGCATGCAGCAGCGGCTTTAGGGGCAGAAGTGAAAATTGCACCTCAGTATTTACGTTGCCAACCACATGGATTAAAACAACTTTTTAACTCTTTTTAATTGTATTGGGCAAAGTCATCTTTGCCCATTTTTCTTTCGCTAAGTGAGGACGGTCAGTGGTTTTTCAGGTTATTTTACCTATCTTGATATTGCTATTGATGGGCTATGTTTGTGTCCTCATTAAATTGGTAACACCTGAACAGATCAGGGCTCTTAGCGCATTTGTAATTAAAATTTCCTTACCAGCTTTTTTAATCCATTCCTTGGCAAATAAAAACTTACAAGACATTTGGCACCCAGCTTATTTTCTTGCGTATGGCGGTGGATCTTTAATTTTATTTTTCTTGGCTTTTATTCTCTATCGAAAATATTTTAAAAATAGTTTAACCCATAGCGCCGTGATTTCGATGGGCGCATCTATGTCCAATACTGGATTTATGGGAACAGCTATTTTAACCATGTTGATAGGTAATCATGCTGCTATTTATATTTCTTTAACACTCATCATTGAAAATTTATTGATTGTGGCGCTGATGCTCATTCTGGCCGAAGCTGGTTTACATCAACAACAAAATCTTTTACCGCTGTTAAAACAGACTTTTTTAAACTTACTCAAGAACCCTGTCATTATCGCTATTTTGGTTGGGATGGGATGCATTCTTTTAGATGTTAATCTTCCTGCAACGCTTGACCAATCTTTAGAGTTACTTGGGCGTACAGCTTCGCCTTTGGCCTTGTTTGCAATTGGCGGAAGTTTAGTAGGTATTGGAATAACAACGGTAAACATAGAAAGTGTTTTGTTAGCGACATTTAAAGTTGTGCTAATGCCATCTGTTATTTTTACACTTTTTTTAATAACTCCAAATGTAAGCCGTGAAATGCTTTACGCAGGAACATTAATCGCTGCTTTACCAATGCCGATTGCTTTCGGAATTTTTGGACAAGCCTATGGCTTAAATGAAAAAGCGTTAACACCGCTTATGATTAGTACAATTGTCGGTTTTATTGGGGTGAGCTGGCTTATTGCTTTGTGGTGGTAAAAGAAAAGCCCCATAAGGGGGCTCATCATTTATTATTTTTTCGGTGCTGGCTGTGCGGGAGCATTTGCAGCCTGTTTGCTCTTTTCTGCAATAATCTTATCAACCGAAGCTAACGATTCTTTAGCATTTGGAACATTTTGATTGGCAAGTTCAGTAAAGATTTTTTTAGCCTGTGGTAAGTTTTGTGGAATGATATTGCCATTCGCCATCATGGTTGCTAAAGCCATAGACGCAGGCGCATAGCCTTTTTGAGCAATTGACTGTAAAGCTTCGATACCTTGGCGTTTCATTAAAGGATTTTTATTTTCAACCCCTTGGCTAATGTCATATAGTGCTTTGACCTGAATAGCAGGGTAGTTACCTTTTCGAATTAAAGGCGCCAATTTTTGAAGGGCAATTTGATGTGACTGCGGTTTTTTCTGAGCAAATAAAATTGTCGCAATTTTCACAGTTGCATCATCAGAACCTTGAGCCGATGCCTTTTGAACATATTGACTGAATTTGTTGCTGTCTTTGGCAACCCCTAATTCACCAGTCTCATAAATTTGTGCAAGTGTGTAACTCGCTTGGGCGTAACCTTTATTTGAAGCATCCTCATAATATTTAAGAGCTTTAGAAGAGTCTTTTGCTGTACCTTGGCCCATTTGAGTCATATAGCCTAAGTTATAGATAGCTTGGGCATTACCTGTTTGGGCGAGGCGTTGCATTTCTTGAAATGCAGCGGAGTAGTTTTTTGCTGCGTAGAGTTGTTCAGCTTGTTTAAAAACATCGGTTTTAGCAGCAGTCGCTGTGTTATCAGCTGCAAAAATTGATGCACTTGAAAGGGTGATTAGGCTTGCGATTAGTAATTTCTTCATTTCTTTTTAACCTTTTACTTCGTAGCTACATCAATCCATTGATGCATGAAAGAGTTTCAATTTCTCATCATAAATATTGATTGCTGAAAGTAAACAGCCGATTTGTATATAAAGCACTGCACTTTGGGCAAATTGTGGAGAAAAAATACCCACTCACATTCATATAACGGAGTGGGTAATATTATTATTTTGCTGACTGAAGTAATGCTTCAATTTGTTTGGCATCACTTGGTACACCAGAGAGTCTTTGGCCATCTTGCAAGAACAGGGTAGGTGTTCCATCGATATTTAATTTTTGACCTAAAGCAATATTTTTCTGAATTGGGCTTGAGCAACTTTTGCTATTAGTCGGTAATTTGCGATTAAGCATATAGTTTGTCCAAGCTTCTGCCGGATTCTTTGAACACCAGATTTGATTTGAAACTTTTTCAGCATTTGGATGCAAACTAGTAAGAGGATAAAGGAACACATATACGGTTACGTTATCAACACCAACCATATTTTGTTCTAGGCGCTGGCAATAAGGGCAATCTGGATCACTAAAGACATAGAGCGTACGTTCGCCTTTACCTTTTACATATTTAATCGCCTGATTTAATGGCAAACTTTTAACGTCAATCTTACCCAATTCGGCAATACGTTCTTCAGTCATATTTTTTTGTTGTTTGATGTCGACTAAATTACCAACAAAAAAGTACTTCGCATCTTGATTAGTATAAACAATACGGCCGCTTGTATAGACTTCATAAATGCCTTGCACAGGCGATTGATAAACACCTTTTACAGGCAAATCGGGATAATTCGTCTTAAGATTTTGTTCAAGGGTTTTAACATCAGCATGAGCAGAACCGAAAATAGCCAGACTCAACATGAGTGTAGCAAGTTTAGTTTTCATCTTTTTTCTCTTTAATTTCAACAGGGCTAATGATGGCATATAAAGCTTAAAAAATTGATGTTCTAATCTAATGAAATCATTAGTGTTTTGTATCTATAAAAAAGCCCACTAACTTAGCAGTGGGCAGTTTGGACTAATAAAAATTATTATTGTGGTCTTGCAACATCACCACTTAAAGCTTCAGGTAACTCAAGAACTTGAAGTCCTAACTCTTGTAGAGCAGCAGGTTTAGCAACAACTAAAGCAAGATAGCTTTCATCATTTGCAATACTATTGACGACTTCAACATCGTTATTTAATTGAGTTGCTGAAGCAGGCGCTTCACCTGTGCCTTGTACAAGATGTAACCAGTGTTTTGGTTTTGCTTTAAACCAAAGACGCGCCACAATTTCCTGACCTAAGTAACAACCTTTGTCGTAATTGACGCCTTCACGTTGATGTAAACGCAATTCTTGGGGCTGGAATTCATGTTCAGTAGCCTGTGTAATCCAAGCTTGACCAGTCATAATGGCTTGTTTTTGCCATTCTGAAATATCAGTTTCAGCAGTAGTGAATTCAGTTTGATGATTCACAACTTTTGGGAACACAGCGCCTTGTTCACTTAAGGTCATTTTTGAAAAGGCGCCATATTTTTTAATGTGCTTGGCAAACTCTTCAGCTTGATCTTGAGTAACTACAATTTCAAAACTTTCAGGATTCATCTTCTTTAGCCATAAGCCAAAATGAATACGACCTTTAAGATCACAAATAGCTGTATAGCGAGTTTCATTTTCAGCTAAACGTTCAGTATCTACAGTAACTTGGCCTTGTAAAAACTTTTGTGCATCTACACCGTTTAAAGCATATGAGGAGAAAGCGAGCAGACTCATGATTAATCTCAAATTCAATATGTTTCTTTATGATTGCTGACTATTTTGCTCCATTTTTACTAAAAAATCAGCCATAGTTTTCGTAATTTGAGTTTGTCCTGAAGCTGGCTTTTTTGTTTAAAAAAACACCAAAAATATACGTTCGGATAAATCGGAAGGTTTAAGCTAATAGCCATAATTTCAATAATTTTAAGGAAATTAAAATAAGGAGAATATGATGGCAACAGGTACAGTGAAATTTCATCGCGTGTTTAAGGCACCAGCCGAGCGAGTCTATCGTGCATTTTTAGATCCAGATGCTTTAGTCAAGTGGTTACCGCCCCACGGTTTTACTGCGAAAGTTCATAGTTTTGATGCAAATGTTGGTGGCTCATACAAAATGAGTTTTACCAATTTTTCAACAGGTTCAACCCATGCTTTTGGCGGAACATATGTGGAATTAGTTCCAAATGAACTAATTCGCTACAACGATCAATTCGATGACCCAAATTTACCCGGGACTATGCAGGTTACTATTACATTAAAAAGCGTATTGGTAGGTACAGAAGTGCATATTACGCAAGAAGGAATACCTGAAGTTATTCCTGTGGAAGCCTGCTATTTAGGGTGGCAAGAATCCCTATCTTTGCTTACCTTATTGATTGAAGCTGAAATTCCAGATCAATAAAGTTACTCTGCTTTTCTTATAAAAAAGAGTAGGTCGTATGACCTACTCTTAACATAGTTCTAGTTGGTTTTGTTGTTCCAATAGCTTAACTATGGCTGAAAAATCGACTTGTTGTGCATCGGGTTTGGAAACCTGATTAAACTGTTGCTGAATAAGACTAAAAGCTGGAAGTTCCAAATTATTTTGAGTAACGAGATTTAGTGCAATTCCAATATCCTTTTGTAATAAATCTAATGCAAAAGTTTTTTCAAATTTGCGGTTTAAAATACGTTGCATCATGATATGTTCTGAAACATTACTTTTGCCACTAGAGTGGTTAATACAGTTCATTGCGGAGTGTAAATTTACACCTTGAGATTTAAGGATACTTAATCCCTCTGCCAACGCCCAAAGATGTGTTGCCATTAATGTGTTATTGATGGCTTTTACTGCAAAGGCAGCACCACTTTCGCCGACATATTCAACTAAATTAGCAAATGCTTGAATGATTGGTTTTGCTTTTTTAAAAGCAGACTCGTCACCTCCGACCATTACCGTGAGAGTTCCTCGTTCAGCTCCAATCGTTTGTCCTGAAACTGGTGCATCTAAATAATCAACTCCACTTAATTTGAGCTGTTGGCTGAGTTTTCTTGCAGTCTCTGGCACACCGCTAGTGCAATCCACCCAAATACAGCCTTGTTTTAGTTGAGAATTCGCAATTAAATTTTCTACATCTTGGCTAGTCGGTAGGCATGAAAAGATAATATCTGCTTGTAGAGCTTGTGTCAGGTCTACAGCCTCCGTACCAAAGGTTTGTTCATGTTGCTTTGCTTTAGCAAAAGTACGATTCCAAACATAGACTTGGTTACATACTTGGGTTAAATGGGAAGCCATGTGCCATCCCATTGCACCTAAACCGATAAATGAAACACTTTGAATCAAGGGGTTTCTCCAGAATTAGAGATGTGGGACAGAATTAAGCGGTTCTACTGATTTTTCAAGAGATTGACTTTCAGATTTTTCTGTTCTGTTGAGTAATAGGTTAAGCACAATTGCTGCAAGTGTCGCAGTTCCAATACCCCCTAGGTCAAATGGCCCAATATGTAGACTTAAATTACCAGCGCCCATAATCAGGCTGACTGCTGCAATAATTAAAGTACTATTTTTGGTGAAATCAACTTTGTTATCGATCCAAATTTTTGCTCCAGCCACAGTAATTAAACCAAAGACAACAATGGATGCACCGCCTAATAAAGCGACAGGGATGGTACTAATGATTGCTCCAAATTTAGGAGATAGACCGAGTAGAATTGCAAATAGTCCCGCAACCACAAAAATAGTCGTTGAATAGACTTTAGTTACAGCCATTACTCCAATATTTTCAGCATAAGTCGTCATCCCTGTACCACCAACAGAAGCTGATAAACTTGTACAGATACCATCTGCAAAAAAAGCACGCCCCATATATGGCGATAAATTACGTTCTGTCATGGCAGAAACCGCTTTAAAATGTCCCAAGTTTTCAGCGACTAAAATAAGCGCAACAGGTGCAATCAATAAAATAGCTTTGGCATTAAAAACAGGTGAGTGAAAAGTGGGTAGGCCAAACCATGCAGCTTGACTGATTGTATTAAAATCGATGGGTTTGCCTAACCCTAAGATATTGGTGAGTAGAAAATAAATAAAATAAGCACTGATGAGCCCGATGAGTAATAGAAGGCGGCGAATCATACCTCTTGTAAAAACAGCAACAGCACTAATGCATAAAATGGTAATGACTGCCATCCACGTGTCAAAGCTATTTGTCGAAACGCTTTTAATTGTTACAGGTGCAAGGTTTAAACCAATAATCATGACAATTGCACCAGTGACCACGGGTGGCATGAGTTTTTCAATCCATGCAGTTCCAGTTTTCATGACAATTAAACCGATGCATGCATAAATCAAACCGCAAATGATTGTACCGCCCAGCGCCACAGCTAAATTGGGATTTGATCCAACCCCTGCATAGCCTGTTGCTGCTGCGACTGCGCCAATAAAGGCGAAGCTTGATCCGAGATAGCTAGGCATACGCCCACCTGTAATTAAAAAGAACAAGATGGTGCCAATACCAGTAATAAAAATGGTGAGGTTCGGATCAAAGCCCATGAGTAACGGAGCTAAAACAGTTGCTCCGAACATAGCAAAAGCATGTTGTAACCCCAAAACAATACTTTTACCAGGAGGGAGATATTCATCAATTTGTACGGGAGTTTCTAAATTACCTGTGTGCGGCTTAAATTTAGGAAACCAAGATTCTTTTGTTCGCATAACAGATCCTCTTTTTCATTTTTTATCTGCATTAGCATGCTGTTTGTAATTCGCAATAACTGCGGTTGAAGTACATAAGTGCATTAAGTCCACTTTGGTGTTTCATTGCTTTGACCGCACAAAATAAGACATCATGACTACCGATACTCATGCTTTGTACAATTTCACAATCAAATGACACCAAGGCCTCATTCAAAATCGGAGAACCAGTGAGTAGCTTGCTCCATTCCCCATGGGCAAAGCGTTCTGGCATTGGTGTTTTTCCGCCGAATATTGTAGATAGCGTACTTTGATGGGCAGCTAAAGTATTGACACAAAGCACCTCGTTTTGTTTAAAAGTATTAAACACAGATGCTGAGCGATTGAGACAAACCAATAGTGTCGGTGGTGTATCGGTTACGCTACATACAGCGGAGGCTGTAAAGCCAGCCTGTCCCGCAGGTCCATCTGTCGTGATGACATTCACTGCTGCTCCAAGATTTGCCATGCCTTGTCTAAAAGTATGCTGATCTACTTCTAAGTGTGTTGAGCATGTTTGAGCCTGCTGAATAGCAGATGGAGTTAAAACCTGTTTCTCTTCTCTTTTTTGCATGATTGCTCTCCAACCCCAATGCATGATCATTACAATGAATCGAGGCTAAAACATCACATCAGTTATGATGCTGAAGGTTTTTATCAGTGACATCGTTTATCCCACATGGGCAATCGATGCAATTTCAATTAAGGCATCAGGTTTCACCAAGCCGCACTGGATACAAAAGCGAGCAGGTTTGTCACCCGGAAAATATTCTGCATATACCGTATTTACTGCGCTATAGTCGGCCCAATCTTTAATGAAAATGGAATTGAACGTTACGTCATCCATGGTGCCACCCGCAGTTTCAATCACTTTTTTGATTGTTTCTAAAATATGGCGAGTTTGTCCTGCAGCATCACCAATACAAACCACATTATTATTTTCATCAAAAGCCAATGTGCCTGAGACATACACAATATTGTCTGCTTTGGTTGCAGGAACATAGGGTGCAAGTGGTGCCGATGTTCCTTCAGGAATAACAACTTGTTTAGACATAAGATGCTCCAAATCAAAAAATTTAGATAAAATTAAATGTATGAATTAGGCAGATTGCTGTAGCAATGTTGATGCCGAATTAAAGGCTTTAATGAAACTATTGGTGTCAGATACCCAGCCAAAAAAAGTTTTAATGTTATATAGGGCTGCGTCGTGAGCTTCTTGAGGTCCGGCTTGATAGCAAGCATCTTTAAGTGCAACACCGAAATATTCCAAAAAGAAACCATCACGTAAGGTCGACTCGACACAGACGTTGGTAGCAATACCAACGAAGACTAAATTACGAATGCCACGGGCACGTAAAATGCTGTCGAGCGCCGTGTTAAAGAAACCGCTATAACGTGGCTTTTCAATAATGATGTCTTGTGGAAGTGGTTGTAACTCATCAATTAAAGCAAAGTCCCAACCACCTTTAGATAAAAGTTGGCCTTGTAACTCAGGCTGTTTACGCATGGTTTTTAAAGCATTGGATTTATGAAAATTTGGTGAACCTAAACCACCAGCTTCGACGTAGTTTTTATCCCAACCATTTTGAAAATAGATGACCTGAATCCCTGCACTATGTGCAGCATCGATCGCCTTTTTAATATTTTCGACTACGGGTTTAGTCTTTGAGACATCAAAACCTGCTAAATCTAAATACCCACCTAAAGAGGTGTAAGCATTTTGCATATCAATGACAACAAGCGCAGTTTGTTCTGCTGCTAATTGAATATGTTCAGGTTCGGCTTTCAACACTTTGCCTGTACCAATCTGCGCCGTGAATTCTGCACATACAATATTAGACATTTCATTCATGCACTTTTCTCCAAAACAGTTAGTTCTGCTTGCTCTGTCAGTTCGGTAACGACACTTTCACGACATTTCATGAGCGGTTGAATGCGTTGACCAAAATCTTCTACGCCTTGTAAAAAGTCATCAAAGGTCAACAAAATTCCCTCTGTCCCTTTAATCTCGGAAATTTGATCAAGCATTTTTGCGACATTTTTAAAAGAGCCAACAATGGTGCCCATATTGATATTGACGGGAGAAACGCTAGAGGCCATGTGGCGAATATTGGTGTCAGTGCCAGACACTTTATCTTTTGCACCTTGGTCTTGTAGCCAACGAATAGCTTCCATGTCCGCACCGTCGTTATAGTGTTGCCACTTCTGCATTGCAGCTTCATCTGTTTCGGCAGCAATTACCATAAACAACACATAGGTCTGTACATTGCGTCCAGTTTTGTCAGTTTGAGCTTTTAAGCGATCATTAATTTCGGCATAGGCTGTCGGTGTGTTTAAACCTTTTCCGAAAACAAAGTTGTAGTCAGCATATTTTGCGGAAAAAGCTAAACCAGCATCTGATTGTCCTGCACAGATAATTTTCATATCAGCTTGAGGCTGTGGTTTGACCTGACAATCATTCATCTGGAAGAACTCGCCTTTTAGGTCTGATTTTCCGGTTGCCCAAAGTTCACGTAAAACTTCGACATACTCAGATAAGTAGCCATAGCGCTTAGCAAAATATTCATCGCCAGGCCACATACCCATTTGGGAATATTCAGGCATTTGCCATCCGGTCACGACGTTTAGTCCAAAGCGACCGTTGGAAATCGAATCTATGGTGGATGCCATACGTGCCACAATTGCAGGAGGCATGACTAGTGTTGCAGCAGTTGCATAAATTTGAATTTTACTGGTGACAGCAGCGAGACCTGCCATGAGGGTAAATGTTTCAAGGTTATAGTCCCAAAACTCAGTTTTTCCGCCAAAACCACGCAACTTAATCATGGAAAGGGCAAAGTCAAAACCGTAGTGTTCAGCACGTTGTACAATTTGTTTGTTTAACTCAAAGGTAGGTTTATATTGCGGTGCATTTTCTGAAAGCAGCCAGCCATTATTTCCAATTGGACAAAAAACGCCGATCTTCATCTTGATTCCCCATCGTGAGTTTAGGAAGTCGAACTGAAAGTTATAAAAGATATAACCTTCAGTATTTGTTTGCGTTTTTAATAATGCATAGTGCGTGCCAACTTTAATATTTATATATTTATCAATGTATTGAATTTATTGTTTGGTATAATTTTTATCAAATGGTAAAAAATAATGCGATTATGCACCAAGGAGGAACTAACTTGCTTCATTGTGCATCATTTGATCAATTTTACTTTTGGAGTGTGTATGACATCCAATTTTATAAAACAGCAGAACAAAAAAAGGCGACATTGAAGTCGCCGTGTAGAACTAAAGTATTTCTCTTTTGAGATTGAAGAGGGTGTTATGGACTTAACTCATTCCACTCGACAAGCCTCCTCAAAATTTAAACGGGGAAGGCGTGTATAAACTTTCTGAGGGTCGCCATAGCCGATGTTAATGATAAGATTAATATGATGATTTGTCCCTGCAAAAAATAGCTCATCAACTTGTTTCGCATCAAAACCAGACATTGGACCAGTATCTAAACCTAAACTACGGCATGCCATAATTAAATATGCAGCTTGCAATGAACTATTACGAAAGGCAGTTTCATGTGCTTCGGCTTCACTTGATGTAAACCATGATTTTGCATCAGCATACGGAAATAGTTCTGGCAGTTTGTCATAAAATTTTGCATCGGTTGCAACCAAAACAGTGACAGGAGCTGTCATCGTCTTTTCTACATTGCCAGACGACAATGCTGGCTTGAGTTTTTGTTTAGCTTCAGGTGTTGTTAAAAATACAAAACGAGCAGGACTACAGTTGGCAGAAGTTGGCGCCATTTTGACCAGATCATAAATTTGTTGAATTTGCTCGGGGCTGACGGCTTTATCTAACCACGTGCTGTGGGTTCTAGCTTCTAAAAAGAGTTGATCTAACATATTTAATGTTTTTGCATTCATGATAAGGCCTTAATGCTATGGAAAAATTGAATGAAAGTTTGATTTAGTTGTTGAGATTCGATCACTGTGGAAGCATGGGCACCAGAGGGTAAAATGCAGAGTTGACCATGACCAAGTTTGGTAAAAAGATCTTGTGATTTATGTGCTGGAACTAAAAAATCATCTTGATTGGCAACGATATGAATTGCAGTGTCTTGTAGTGCTTGTACGTGCTCTGATTGTAATTGAAAGCGCATCAATGCTTTGAGTCGTGCAAATACATTTGTCTTGGGCGGAAAACCTTGGAGCTGAATATCTTCGGTACTTTTAATGTGGCTATGATTCTGAGAAATCCATGCTGGAGGATACAAAAATAATGCCTGTGCACGCACATAGGCTTCAGCACCTGCTGACGCTAATAATGCGATACGGGCATCAAAACATTTTTGTGTATGAGCATCTAGTTCATCCCACGCATTAATCAGTGTCAGGCTGAGCATGGTAATTGAGCTAGATTTTAGTTGCTTTGCGAGTTCCATTCCGATGATGCCACCCAAAGCATGCCCGATCATATGAAACTCATGAATTTGAAGATGTTCTAATAAGTGTAGTACTTGATTTGCCATGTCACACATATGGTAGTGTGCAGGTAATAAAGCACTGTCTTGGTGACAGCCTTCTTGGTCATAAGTCACGATGTTGAAATGCGTACTCAACGATTCAAGTTGTGGGCTCCAAAAACTAGCATGACCACCTAAGCCAGATGAGAAAATCAAATAAGGGGCGTCTTTTTGAGATGAACACGGATAAATATAATATTTCATTTTTTACCATTTGATAAAATAATGAAAAATTCAAAAGCAATTTATATGCCTGAATTAATCAGTAATGGCAAATTGAGACAATATTTAGCGCAAAAGATTTAGATTGTAGAGGAAGGCAAATCAATGTGATGATATTTAGATTAAGCTGAGTAGGTGTCAGAAATGGATATACATATTAAAAGAATTTATGAAAATGCTGAGCCCAGTGATGGAAAGTGAATTTTGGTTGACCGTTTATGGAGTAGGGGAATTAGTAAGGAAAATGCCCATTTGGATTTGTGGCTAAAAGAAATAGCACCCTCGACAGAACTTAGAAAATGGTTTCATGCTGCAACACCAGATCATTGGCAAGAGTTTAAAGAGCGTTATTTAAAAGAGCTTGAAACCAACTCCGCCGTTGAAGAGCTACAACACATCATAGCAAAACATACAGTTACGCTTTTATATTCAGCAAAGGATGTTGAAAACAATCACGCAATTATTTTGAAGGAATATTTATTAAGTAGAAACTTAAAATAATATATAAATTTTTTTTTGGTAAAAGTCTCTTATTTAAAACTTTAAAAAATGAGTCATATCTCGCATAATATACTTTTTGAGATTTTTTTCATGTCTTTGCCAAACTGCCCAAAATGCCAATCAGAATATACTTACCAAGATGGCGACTTATTGATTTGTCCCGAATGTTCACATGAGTGGAAAGAGGGCGAAGTATCAGCAACTGAAGAACAAGAAATTATTAAAGATGTGAATGGAAATGTATTAGCTGATGGCGACAGCGTCACTGTAATTAAAGACTTAAAAATTAAAGGTTCATCTTCAGTCGTTAAAGTCGGTACAAAGGTAAAAACGATTCGTTTAGTTCCAGATGCAAGTGATGGCCACAATATTGATTGCAAAATTGATGGTATTGGTCAGATGAAGTTAAAATCTGAATTTGTAAAAAAAGCTTAAACTGTTAATTATTATTACATTTCAGCAGAGATATATGTCTATATCTCTGCTTTTTAAATTCCTAACATCATTATAATTTTATTACGAAAAAGTATAAAAAATGGACTGTTCAAGGAATATTTACGCCTTTATATTGTCATTAATAACAAATAACTTTCGTCCAGAATAATAACGAAAGTCATACCCACACCAACAAAAAAATGAGGTTTTTATGGCAGGATGGTACGAAATTTCACAAGCGAGTGATGGACAATATCGTTTTATTTTGAAGGCAGGAAATGGTGAGCCTATTTTAAATAGCGAGCTATATAAGGCAAAAGCTTCTGCTGTAAATGGTATTGAGTCAATTCAGAAAAACAGTGGTGATGATGCCCGATATGAGCGTTTAACTGCAAAGAATGGGAAACCTTATTTCAATTTAAAAGCTGCAAATCATCAAATTATTGGCACGAGTCAGTTCTATGCGAGTGAAGCTTCACGAGATAAAGGAATCGAGTCGGTTAAAAACAATGGTTCATCAACCAATATCAAAGACTTAACCGTTCAGGCATAAAATTGAGTTAAAAAAAGCAGCTTCGAAAAGCTGCTTTTTTATTTAGGTATTTATTAACGCGCTAACTTAGCTAAAAGTTCTTCTTTAGTTAAATTGCTCGCTTCAGCATCGCGGCGACCTTTATATTCAAAAGTACCCGCATCAAGACCTTTTTCACCAATCACAATACGGTGTGGAATACCCATTAATTCAAGGTCAGAGAATTTAACGCCTGGGCGTTCGTTACGATCATCAAGTAACACATCAAAACCTTGAGCTTGAAGTTCTGCATAAAGGGATTCTGCTGCTTCAAGAGTACGTGGTGATTTGTGCGCATTCATTGGAACAATTGCAATTTCAAATGGTGCAATGGCTTGAGGCCAGATAATACCTTTGTCATCGTAGTTTTGTTCAATTGCAGCTGCAACAACACGTGTTACACCAATACCGTAGCATCCCATAGTTACTGTAAATGGTTTGCCATCTTCACCTAAAACTTTACAGCCTAAAGCTTCAGAGTATTTAGTACCTAGCTGGAAAATATGACCTACTTCGATACCACGTTTAATTTGTAGTGTACCTTTGCCATCTGGAGATGGATCGCCTTCAACCACATTACGTAAGTCAAAAATTTCGCTAATTTGCGCATCACGTTCCCAGTTTACGCCAACCGCATGTTTGTCCGCTTCATTTGCACCAGCAACGAAGTCAGAAAGAACCGATGCAGCACGGTCAACAATTACGGTTAAGCCTTTTTCGACTAAACCTTGTGGACCAGTAAAGCCAGCAGTTAAACCAAATGCTTGAAGTTGTTCTTCAGTTGCAAAAGTAAGAGGCGAAGCAACTAAAGGATGCTTCTCAGCTTTAATCTCATTAAGTTCGTGGTCACCACGTACAAATAGAGCAACGACAGGAACATTACCTTTTTCATCAGCAATGCCTTGTACCAATAATGCTTTAACAGATTGCTTTGGATCAGCATTTAAGAATTGGCAGACATCATCAATCGTTTTTTGGTTTGGCGTTTCAACCAATTTAAATTCTTGTGTCGGTGCTGCACGTTCATCCACTAAAACAGCCTCAGCCATTTCAACGTTTGCTGCATAATCAGATTCAGTTGAAAATGCGATGTCATCTTCACCACTAGCAGCCAATACGTGGAATTCGTGGGAAGCTGAACCACCAATAGAACCTGTATCAGCTTGTACTGGACGGAAATCCAAACCTAAGCGAGTGAAAATACGGCTATAAGTGTCGTACATCACATCATAAGTTTCTTGTAATGATTCTTGAGTTGCATGGAAAGAATAAGCATCTTTCATGATGAACTCACGTGAACGCATTACACCAAAACGTGGACGGATTTCATCACGGAATTTAGTTTGAATTTGATAGAAATTTACAGGAAGCTGCTTATAACTTTTTAATTCGTTACGCGCCATATCAGTAATAACTTCTTCATGCGTTGGCCCAAGTACAAATGGGTTCGTATGACGATCTTTAAAACGTAATAATTCAGGGCCATATTGTTCATATCGACCTGATTCTTCCCAAAGACTTGCGGGTTGAGTCACGGGCATGAATACTTCCATTGCGCCTGAACGGTTCATTTCTTCACGAACAATCGCATCTACTTTTTTAAGCACACGTGTTCCCATCGGCAGCCATGTATATAAACCAGATGCCAATTTACGAATCATCCCCGCACGTAACATGAGCTGGTGTGAAATCACTTCAGCATCATTTGGGGTTTCTCTCAACGTTGCAAATAAAAAGCGGCTTGCGCGCATGGAAAAAGTCCTAAAAGTTAAGCGTTATAAAAACGCAGATTATACGATAATCGCTGCATTATGACATGAATCGTCGTGTTTGACGCAGCATAAAGTTTTTCAAGTCATCCAGATAAGTGAAAATGACGGGTACAACCACAAGTGTCAACAGAGTAGAGGTTATCACACCACCAATAACCGCATGAGCCATTGGTGCGCTTTGCTCACCGCCTTCGCCGAGACCTAAAGCTAAGGGAACCATCCCCATCACCATAGCACTTGTGGTCATCAAAATTGGACGTAAACGGGTCTTACCAGCTTGTAAAATAGCGTCATAACGGCTCACACCCTGATCCATCGCTTTCTTAATAAAATCGATCAGCAAAATCGCATTTTTAGTGACAAGCCCCATCAGCATGATAATACCAATAATCGAAAACAGATTTAGGGTGCTTTGGAACAGGAATAAGGCAAGAAAAACACCAATCAATGACAAAGGTAAAGATGCCATAATTGCTGCGGGATGAATAAAGCTATTGAACTGAGAACCTAACACGATATAAATAAATACAATCGATAGGGTAATAGCAGTTAAAGCGTATCCCGCAGATTCAGCCATATCGGCGTTTGCTCCTTGAGTATCGAATGTATAGCCTGCAGGTAACTTAAATGCCTTTTGCATTTTATCGATGTCTTGACCAATATCTCCGCTCGGGCGACCAGAGGTATTCGCCTCAATAAGAACCTCACGTTCAAGGTCACGTCTGTTAATTTGTGAAGCACCGAGCTTTTCTTCGGTTGTTGCGACTGCACTCAATGGAACTAATATATTTTGTCCAGCTGCATTGGTTTTATTAGAGTTGATATATAAATTTTGAACATCTTGCGGAAGCATACGTTTATTTTCATTTAAACGTAAATTCACATCATAAGTTTCACCATCACGGTCTTCCCAAGTGGTGACATTATCTCCCGCAATTAATGGTCGAATGGCATTCGCAATTTGGGAAACAGATAAGCCCAAATCACTTGCCAGCACGCGATTAATATGAACACCCAAAGTAGGTTTGGGTTCTTTCAATGAACTTTCTAAATCAACTACGCCTTTAATTTTTTCCATTTCAGCGATAAAGCGATCTGAAATTTTTTGTAGTTCATTTAGGTCAGATCCTTTAATAGAAATCATGATTGGCTTTTGTCCGCCAGAGACAGAGTCTTGTGCTGCGGCAACAGAAGTTACTCGAATACCCGCTACAGTTTGCAAACGATCACGGAACTCATTATTGAGTGTATTTAGATCTGAGCTACGTTCTTGTTTTGGCTTTAAGGTCACTCCTAAACCAGCATGGTTTTTACCAGAGTCTACTTCACTGTTAACCACGCCATAAGTGGAAACCACATCAGGGAATTGTCTAATAATTTGATCGACCTGATGTAATTTGGCTTGAGTATATTCTAAAGAAGAGTCTACAGGAGTCTCGAACTGGATACGGACTTCACCTTTATCTGGTGTAGGTACAAATTCGGTTCCAATCAGTTTCGATAGCCCTAATGCAGCAAATAATGAAGCGATTGCAACGATGACGGTAATAAAACGAAAGCGTAGAGCAAGCTTTAATAGCTTTTCATAAACATGAGTAAGCCGATCTAGCAAATTAGAAATATGGTTAAAAAAACGTTGTAGCCAATTATCTTTTTTCTTTACAGGATCTTTCCAATGAGCTGAAAGCATTGGATCGAGTGTAAAGCTAATAAACATTGAAATTAAAACAGCCGTACTGACCGTTACACCAAATTGATAAAAGAAGCGTCCAATCAGTCCCCCCATGAAGGCTACCGGTAGAAAGACTGCCACAATAGTAAGCGTGGTTGCGAGTACAGCTAAACCAATTTCTTTTGTCCCTTCAAGAGCAGCGGTCACATGGTCTTTGCCCAGTTCAGTATGTCGGACGATATTTTCCCGAACTACAATTGCATCATCAATGAGTAAACCAATACTGAGTGACAAAGCTAACAGCGTCATCATGTTAATGCTAAACCCGAAAGCCCAAATAAAAGTTAAGGTTCCGAGCAAAGTAATCGGTAAGGTTAAACCGGTAATAACTGTAGAGCGGAAAGAGCCTAAAAAGAGTAAAACAATAAGAACTGCTAAAGCAGCACCTTCAATAATGGTTCGAACCACATCTTTGATTGAAGCGCGAATACCTTTAGAGCTATCAGCTACGACTTTGTAATCTAAACCCGCAGGCATTTGATCTTTTAATTTCTCTAACGTTTGATAAGTCTGATCGACGACTTTAATTACATTGGCATCGGAGCTTTTTAAGATATCGACTGAGACCGCAGTTCTTCCATTATAAAAGGCACTCGATTGTAGTTCGGCTTGTGTGTCCTCAACAGTTGCTACTTGCTTTAAAAAAATGGGTGAACCATTTTTATTGGCAATCACCAAATCACCAAATGCAAGGGGATGAATAACTTTCGATTGAATCTGTACAACCAGTTCAGAGTTTTTTTGTTGTAAGGTCCCTGCAGGCACTTCAATATTTTCATTTTTTAAGGTGTTAATGACCTGATCAATACCAATACCGTAACTTTGCAATTGTGCAGGAATAACCTTTATTCGTATTTGCCGTTTAGCGTCGCCCAATAAATTCACATTACCGACACCCGAAACCGTTTTAAGCTGAGGCACAATTTTTTTATCTACATACGAACTTAATTGCGCCAAACTCATGCTGTTTGATTCAAATACGACTGACATGATTGGGCTAGAAGAGGGGTCATAGCGTTGCACAATCGGTGTATCAATTTCATCACGGAACTGCGCTGTGACGGGTGCAATTTTGTCACGAACATCCTGAGCAGCAATCGCCGAAGAAGTATCAAGATTAAACTCGGCAATCACCATTGAAAGGCCTTCACTTGAGCGTGAGGTAATCTGTTTAATTCCTGAAATTGTATTGATTTGATCTTCAAGTTTTTTTGTTATATCTGACTCAACAGCCTCTGGGGACGCACCCGCATATTGTGTAGTGACTACTACGAATGGGAAATCTATATTTGGAAACTCTTCGACAGTCATACGTTTCCAAGATGCCAACCCGAGTACCATTAAGCTGAGCATCATCATAATGGTAAAAACGGGGTATTTCACACTGATTCGAGTAAACCACATACGCTATTTGCTACCTTATTTATTTTTGTCGGTTGTAACCGTCACTTTTTTATTAATGTCGGAATCTTCAAATTGAATACGGCTGACCAGATCTGTGCTTTGTAAACCTTCGACTAAAGCAATATTGTTGTTATAACGCTGTTCAACCACCCGAAGTTTAACTTTTTGAATGGTGTGATTGCGTATCACCCATACAAACGGGTCATGTTGTATATTTTGAATGCTGTCTAAAGGAATAGTTTGGCCTTGATGAGTGTCATTGCGCAAAATGTTTCCATTAATGAAAGCTCCAATACTTAACGAGTCAATTTTTTCTTTAGGAGCAGCAAAGAACTCAATTTGTCGACTATCTTGATCTGCAACAGGTGAAATGCGAGTTAGCGTTGCATTTAATTGTTTTGAATTGCCCTGAATTTGATATTGAATGTTGCTACCTATCTTAAGCGCAGATTGCTGTTCAATTGGCAACTTGGCCTGTATTTCAAGTTGATCAGGATTTACGATTTCAAATAGTGTTTGTCCAACTGAAACAGTTTGACCAGGTTCAACTTGGCGTTTAGTAATCACACCTGAAATTGGACTAGTAATAATTCCGTCTTGATCCGCTTTTTTAGCAATATCAACATTGGCTTGTTGTGCTTTTACACTTTCAAGCTGGCCTTTATAGTCAACCTGACTTTGTTCAAACTCGACACGAGCAATAAAACCCTGATTAAATAATCTTTGTTTTCGGTTCATCAAATTACGAGCAAGTTCAGCTTGTGACTGAGCTGATGCAAGGTTGGCGCGTGCTTGCGCTAATCGTGCAACATTGTCCTGATTATTCAATCTCACCAGAACTTGACCTTTTTGTACCTGTTGGCCGACATTTGCAGTGACATTCGTCGCTGTTGCGCTTACTTGCGCCTGAATGGAACTTTGCTGAACCGCACGAATAGTTCCTGTAAATGCAGTTTGAGAATCAAGAGCTCCTTCTTTAACTGCAATAAGATCTTGAGGAATAAGCTCAATTTTTACAGGAGCTGAGGCTGAGGTTTGAGTTGTTTCTTGCTGATTACATGCAGCTAAAATTAAACATAAACTAATAATACTCAGTTTAAAAAAAGTAGAAGGGGTGAGATGCATCGTGTGCATACAGCATCATCCTATAATTCAAATTTTATTTTGCCCCCTATTCTTGATAAACCTTTGCAGTTATTCAAGCTTTTTTAAACGATCGATAATATTTTCATACTCATTGTTGGTTCGGTTATAGGTCTTGGAAAGTGTTTCAAGTGTTTGTTTAACCCGATTAATATTATTTAGATTGTTTTCAATCAAAGCCTTATGACGCTCAGGAATCGGTTCTCCTTTTCTGAAATACTCCATTTCCTGACGCTTAAATAAAATTTTGTCTTGTTGTAATTGATTAAGTTGTTCCTGCTGATAATTAATTTGCTTTTTTATAGACACTAATGCCTGATCTCTTTTAATCGAAGCTGTCTTACTATTGCTATAAGCTTTTTTTAATTTGATATCTTGTTCTTTATGTCGCGCCAATAATGCCCGTTGACTCGATTGATTTAAATCAGCTTCAGCATTATAAGAGTGGTTTCTTTTTATTACTTGCATATTACGATCTAGAGCTTCATAACCATAACGAATATGAGCAGGTGTGACCGATGTACTAATATTGGCAATACCATGTTGGTCATAATAACGATACCAAACCGCTTTAGGTGTGCCGGCAATAGCAACACTAGAGGGTAAGAAAAAGAGTGATCCGAAGGAAATAATGCCTATAGATACAGACAAACAGTTCCTGTAAAAGGCATATTTCATCCTGTCATTCATTGAAAATCCCCAAAAAAGATAGCTAAGTCGCTTATTTTTAAATATTTAATCTTCATTATATTAATTATTATTTAGCTGAATAAAAATATAGTCATTATAAAAAAAATGATAATTTTAATTAAAGTGTGATGAGGTTAAAAGTTATTGTTTATAAATGAGAAAGTAGACAAAAATGCCTCATTGAAAATAGAACGTGAGATATGTTAAAAATGCGTATAAATGTGTAAAAACAAATTTAAGTTAAATTGCATTTATATTTTATTTTTATGGGGATGGAAGATTAAATGGAAGATGCATTCCAAAATCTGAAAGTAATGGTGATTGATGACTCAAAAACCATTCGCCGTACAGCGGAAACCTTATTACAGCGTGAAGGCTGTGAAGTGATTACTGCTGTGGATGGATTTGAAGCTTTGTCCAAAATTGCAGAAGCAAATCCGGATATTGTTTTTGTCGATATCATGATGCCTCGTTTAGATGGTTATCAAACTTGTGCTTTGATAAAAAACTCTCAAAATTATCAGAATATTCCCGTTATCATGCTCTCTAGTAAAGATGGTTTATTTGATCAGGCAAAAGGGCGTGTGGTAGGTTCAGATGAATACTTGACGAAACCTTTTAGCAAAGATGAATTGTTAAACGCGATTCGTAATCATGTAAGTTCATAAACAATAATTTGAGGGCAAAAAAATGGCACGTATTCTCATTGTAGATGATTCACCAACAGAAACTTTCCGTTTTAAAGAGATCCTAACCAAACATGGTTATGACGTGCTTGAAGCATCAAATGGTGCAGATGGTGTAACTCTTGCAAAAGCAGAGCAACCAGATCTTGTATTGATGGATGTTGTAATGCCGGGGGTAAATGGTTTTCAGGCAACACGTCAGATTACTCGTGATGAAGACACTAAGCATATCCCTGTTGTTATTGTGAGTACTAAAGATCAGGCAACTGACCGTGTATGGGGCAAGCGTCAAGGTGCAATCGATTATTTGATTAAGCCAATCGAAGAGAATCAATTGATTGATGTAATTAAACAATTTCTAAATTAACTCATCCATCCATAAAAACATAAATAACGGGCATTTTGTACCCGTTTTATAGGATCGAGTATGGCAGCGAATGGATTTATCGAGTTACTTCGTTTGTCTAAACGGGGTAATAAGAATTACGCTTCAGTTCAAAATGAAGCACAGCGATGGTCAGGAATTGCTTTTGAAATGAGAGGGCAATACTTCGTCGCACCACTTGGGGAAGTGTCAGAAGTAATCTATCCGCCAAAATATACACCTGTTCCAAATACCCAAAGTTGGGTAAAGGGATTGGCAAATATTCGAGGAAGATTACTTTCAGTGTCTGATTTGGCGCATTTTATTTTAGGGCAACGAAGTTCATTTTCGTCAACTCAAAAAGTATTGTGTATTAGCCATCGCGACCAGTATGTGGGGTTGGTCGTGGATCAGGTTTTGGGGATTCAGCACTTTAATAAAAAAAGCTTTTTTTCTCAAAGCTTAGACTTAGAGGAAAATCTAAAAGAATATTGCCAAGGTTATTTTCATCAACATAACCAGCATTGGCATGTCTTTTTATTTAGTCGTTTATTGCAAAACCCACATTACATGAATGCATCGACAAAATTTATAAACTAATTTTTACGCTGTGAAAACAGAGTATTTTTCTGGGGAAAAGCTATGGGCTTTAAGCTTAAAAAGAAAGGCAGCAGTCGGGTTGCGTCCGAAAAATCGGGTGTCAATTTTATTGCAACAATCCAGTCAAAAATTGAGCAGTTTGCCAGTTTATTTGGGGAAAGTGAAAAGTCCAAGCCAATCCTATATGCAGCACTTTTATGTTTTGTGCTTGCATTAGTTTCTCTAGCCTATCTGTTCTATAACGTTCCACGTCATAACCAGTTAATTCGAAGTCTCGGTGAGTTGCGTTTGTTATCTCAAACGATTTCTAAACAAGCAACTGAAGCAACTGAGTCTGGCTCTCAAGAGGCAATCACCAAGCTACAGCAGTCTCAAAAAGACTTTAATGAAAACTTACTTGAGATTGAAAATATTCACGGTAAATCGACTGATGAATATCAAAAAGTTCAAGTTATGTGGACTGAACTTTCAAAAAACATCGATTTGATTTCAGCACATCAAAAAGTCCTTAACCAGTTATATGACACCAACATCTCTATTAGCGAAACCGTCCCTGAGATTCAGGCAGAATATAACTTGATGGTTGACCAAATGGCGCGTCAAGGTTTGCCAAGTAGTCAGGTAATTATTGCTAAAAACCAGGTATTTATTGCCGAACGTATTTTACGTTCTATTAACTCGGTATTAAGTGGTACCGATGGCAATGTATCGACTAGCGATTTTGGTGTAGACATTGATACGTTTGGTACGTATTTAAATGCTGAACTTAATGGTAATGCTGAATTGGGTGTTGATCGTATTGCTGATCCGGCTTTACGTGAATCATTAGAAAGTATTAAATCTGAATATGACAAAGTCTTAAAATCTGCTGCTGCCACGGTATTAAAAAATGGTAACCAGATTGTCAATGTTCGTCAGGCATCTTCTCAGATCTTCTCTAAATCAGATGTGATGTTAGATAACTTGGGGCATTTATCTGATGTAGCAAGAAAGAACTGGCTTACTTTATTGTTAGGTGCGGTGCTAATCAGTTCTTTAGCAGGCTTAATCTTCTCTGTATTTAAATTGATCACATTACGTAGTGTGATGGATAAGCAACGTGTTACTCGATTACAAGACGAATATGACCGTAACCAAAACGCGATTTTACGTTTACTTGATGAAATCGCCGATCTTGCAGATGGTGACTTACGTTCATATGCAACTGTATCTGAGGATTTTACGGGAGCAATTGCCGACTCGATTAACTTTGCGATTGACCAACTACGTGACCTTGTATCCCGTATTCATGAAACCTCTCAAGAAGTTGCTCGCTATACACAAGATACGCAGAGTATTACGAACCAATTAGCAGAGGCGTCTGAGCATCAGGCTCAAGAAATTGCTGGTGCATCAACAGCAATGAATGAAATGGCGCAATCGATTGACCAAGTATCTTCAAATGCATCTGAATCTGCTGAGGTAGCAGAGCGTTCGGTACAAATTGCCTCTAATGGTGCGCAAGTGGTAAACCGTTCAATTGAAGGTATGGACACAATCCGTGAACAGATTCAAGAAACGTCTAAACGTATTAAGCGATTGGGTGAGTCTTCACAAGAAATTGGTAACATCGTATCGCTCATTAACGATATTGCCGACCAAACTAACATTCTTGCATTAAACGCAGCAATTCAAGCATCTATGGCTGGTGAAGCAGGCCGTGGTTTCGCCGTAGTTGCTGACGAAGTACAGCGTCTTGCAGAGCGTTCTGCATCGGCAACTAAACAGATCGAAACTCTGGTTAAAACAATTCAGACTGATACAAATGAAGCTGTTATTTCGATGGAACAAACCACCACTGAAGTTGTGCGTGGTGCAAACTTGGCAAAAGACGCGGGTATTGCCTTGGATGAAATTCAAAAAGTATCGGGTGACTTGGCAAACTTAATTGCCAGCATTTCTGATGCAGCAAAACTTCAATCTGCATCTGCCAGCCATATTGCGACCACCATGACAGTCGTACAAGAAATTACTTCACAAACGACAACTGCAACCTTTGATACAGCACGCTCTGTTTCTGAACTAGCAAACATGGCAGAGTCATTACGTGAATCGGTAACGGACTTTAAATTACCTGATTAAATTGGGGATGAGAATAGCTGTTTCAGTACCGCTATTCTTCTAAAAAGTATTAACAACACCAGATAAATATTGGGGAAACAGCTATTTTTCTGGTGTTGACTCTGTCGTTTTTCTCCATTTAGGAGACAAGCAAAAGAAGCCTTTGCTATGAAAGAAATATTAAAAACTTTAACTGAAGCAATGATGCTACCGGAAGATAGCTACTCTCAACAAGATGATGAATTTCTTGAAATATTTGTCGAAGAAATTGAAGAAATTTTTGTTGAATTACAATCTTTGATTCACGAATGGATGCAATCTGAAAATGTTGCTACGCTTACTGAAATCCGCCGTCATTTTCATACATTGAAAGGTTCAGGGCGAATGATTGGGGCCAAATCTTCTGCTGAGCTTGCTTGGACTGTGGAAGATACGCTTAATCGGGTAATCAATCAGAGTCTCGGATTAACTCCTGACATCCAACAATATGTTCAGTTGGTATTTAAGTTCTATTTCTTTAAGTTAGTAGATGACTTCAAATCTAAAAAAAATCATACCCTAGACTTTAGGCCCCTAATTTTATTGGGACAACAATTACAGCAACAGCAAAGTATAGAACCCGCGTTAGACGAACTTTTATTATTATCAGATATTCTTACTGCTGAAACTCAAACTGGTTTAGAAGTGAATGACTTAGAACCAGAATCTACAGAAGTTTTAACTATTTTGACTCCAGAAGTTGCTATAGAAACTGAACAGACTCTTGCTGAAACCTTAATTTTATTTATGGAAGAAGCAGAAGAGCACTTAGCGACAATTGATCAGTTTTTGGAAAAAGAAATACATCAGCATGAAAGTTATAATGCTCTAATACGTGCGTTACATACATTACGTGGCAGCTCTGCCATGGCTCATGTAGAACCAATCTTTGAAGCTAGTACCAAAGTTGAGCATTTATTTAAAATACTATTACAAGAAGAGCTTTCTTCTCATTCAGAAGAAGTTTCATTACTCCGTGATTATCGTCAGTTTATTCGAAATAGTTTAGATCTATTGGCTGCACATTGCTCTACTGAGCAATTGGAATCTGATCTACAAAAATTTAATCAGGTTTGGGATGCTTACATGGAGCAGCATGGTGAGCATTCGAGCCCACTCATGCCTCCACATGGTTTAGTGTCTCAGCTATTACAGCTAGATGTTGCTGAATTACTTGATGCGGAATTAGACTTTGAGAAGGGAATACGTACAGAGTTTCCTCATTATCTTGAACGTTTAAGTGAACAAGCAGATGTTTTGCTGCAACATACTCAGTCGCAGGCAATGATTGGTTTATATGAATATACTAACCAGTTGAAAGAAAGCTACGACATATTGCTTGATCGACCTGATTTATTGCAATCAGATTATATTTTTGAAATTTATCAAAAAGCGCACCAACAATTAATTCAGTTATTTGATGCATTAGCTGCGGGACAAAGAGTAAGTATCATCGAGCAACACCAAAATGTCTTGGATGAGCTAAAACTATATACTCAATATATTCCAAATCTTAATTCCGAATCATTAGAAACTCATCAAGACGTTTTTGAACCATTGTTTAATGCTGAAGTTGAACAAACGGCGAATGAACCTCTCATAGAAAATCTATTCACTGATCAGGTCACCATAGGACAGAGTGTACAACTAGATCGACAGTTTATTTCGTCTGAGCATGTAAACCGTCATTTTGATCCAGATCTTTTAGATATTTTTCTTGAAGAAGCCGATGAGTTGCTTGAGGGAATGGATACAGATCTTAATCTTTGGGTTAATGATCAAGAAAACTTTGCCGCTCTCAATAATCTGATGCGTTATTTGCATACCTTAAAAGGTGGGGCAAATATGATTCAGGCAACTTATATTGGTTTAATTGCACATGAGTTAGAAAGTATTTATGAGCGTTTAATTCAAAAACAGTTGATAGTTTCGTCTGCTCTCATTGATTTTATTCGACTAGTTCAAGATGACTTGGCTGACCGTCTTCAAATAGTGCGTGAACAGCACCTAGATTATGCTGCTTCTCATACTATTCAAGCACTTAAAAATGCAGGTCAGGTATTTGATTCTCATATTAAAGAGAGCAAAACAGAACCTGAAACGTATGTTATACCTGAATTAAATTTTGAAGTATTACAACAAGAAGCGATAAATAATACGGCGTTAAACCTCAGTGAGTTAACTTCTGCTTCTGAGCAGATTGCTAAGTCTAATAATCAACTTGTTGAGCAAACCGAATTACAAGTTCTTTATGCTGATCACGATCATACAGAGAGTATCCCAGATCAAGATATTAATACTGTTGTCGAGCAGACATTCATGGAGGAAGCGGCCGAACTATTAGAAATGGCCGATCACTTATTAAAACAATGGTTCGAGCAACGTACTAACCGTAGTATCTTGCTTCAACTACAAAGAGCAGTGCACAGCTTGAAAGGCGGTTCCCGTATGCTGGGACTTGAAACCGTGCAAGCGATTGCTTATCAACTTGAGAATGCTTTTGAACAATTTGCGCTTCATCATTTCAGCTCAAATATTTATGACAACTTATTAGAGAGTGCAATTGTCTGGTTAAAAGAGGCAATTTTTAAACAAAATTATCAACACTTCGATGGTTTACAACAAAGTCTGGAAAATATCCAGTTCATTGAAAGAGCAATTCAAATTCCTAGTAAGTTAACTAGAACTGATCTATTCAGCACGGAACCTGTAATGAGTTTTGTGCAAGGTGACGGTACAGAACCACCGCCAATGATGGGTGAGTGGGAACAAGCACAACGCCTTGATCAAAATAATGAGATGATTCGAGTCTCGGCAGATTTAATTGAAAAAATGATTGATCTGTCTGGTGAAAATTCGATTAACCGTTCGCGAATTGAAATGGATTTAAGCCAATTTGGTCATACCTTAGCGGAAATGGAATTGGCTATTCAGCGACTTGCAGATCAGTTGCGTCGAATGGAAGGCGAATTAGAAACCCAAATTATTGCAAAACACGGTATTGAGAACTCACGTTATACGGAATTTGATCCTTTAGAGATGGACCAATATTCTTCATTAAATCAGTTATCAAAGTCTCTTGCCGAGTCTGCATCAGATTTAGTAGATTTTAAAAATACATTATCTGAAAAGATCAGAGACACTGAAGGTTTATTGGTACAGCAATCGCGTATTCAGGCTGAAATTCAAGAAGGTCTTATGCGAACACGCTTAGTACCATTTTCTCGATTGTTGCCTCGTCTGCAAAGAATTGTGAGGCAGACTTCTACCGCGTTAAATCGACCAGCAGAGCTTTTTGTTAATAATACAGAAGGCGAGCTGGACCGGACAATGTTAGAACGTTTGGTTACGCCACTTGAGCACATGCTTAGAAACGCAATTGACCATGGACTAGAAGACCGTGCGCAACGTGAGCAAGCGCAGAAACCAGAAACGGGACGTATTGAACTCAATATTCATCGTCAAGGTACAGATGTTGTAGTTACATTTAAGGATGATGGGCAAGGTATTGATATCGAGAAGGTTCGTCAAAAGGCGTTAATGTCTGGTTTGATTAATCCAGAGCAAGTATTAGAACATCAAGATATTTTACAGCTGATTTTCCATCCTGGTTTAAGTACAGCCGATCAAGTCACTCAGATTTCAGGTCGTGGTGTAGGGCTGGATGTCGTGCAAAGTGATATTAAGGCCTTAGGTGGCCATGTGAGTGTCGACTCTGTATACGGGCAGGGAACTGTCTTTACCATACGTGTTCCAACGACAGTAGCTGTTAGTGATGCTTTAATGGTTAAAGTTGCTGATCAGCAATTTGCAATTCCATTGGCTCAGATTGATCGAATTGTACGAGTTTCACCAGCATCATTAGAACAATATTTCGGAAGTGCACAAGAGCTCTTTGAATTTGAAAATAAGCATTATCCATTACGTTATTTATCTGAGTTTGTTGGTAATCAACCAATTCCGCGCTTAAGTGGAATGATGTATTCATTACCAGTATTAATGATTAAGGCAAATAATGGACAAACCGTCGCATTATTAGTTGACCAACTGATTGGCTCACGCGCACAGATTGTAGTTAAGCCAATAGGACAACAATTCTCTAGCATTGGTGCGATTGCAGGAGCAACTATTTTAGGTGATGGCCAAGTTTGTCTAATTTTAGAGGGACAAAATATTGCTCGCCAAATTCAATCTACTCACCGACATAAATCGCTTAATGAAACTATCTATAGACAACGCGAGTCTGACGAGCGACGTCTTATCATGATTGTAGATGACTCGGTAACTGTACGTAAGGTGACGTCTCGCTTACTTGAACGTCAGGGCTATGATGTAGTCACAGCTAAAGATGGGGTTGATGCGATTGAGCAATTGGAAAATATTAAACCAGATCTCATGTTACTTGATATTGAAATGCCACGGATGGATGGCTTTGAGGTACTTAACCTCGTTCGACATCATGATCTACATCAAGATATGCCAGTGATTATGATTACATCACGAACTGGTGAAAAACACCGTGAACGAGCATTTACTTTAGGTGTGAACCAATACATGGGTAAACCTTTCCAAGAAGAAGACTTACTTCACAATATTGATGCGTTATTCATGACATTTGAAGGGAGACTTGCCTAATGAAAAGTAATATAAGTACATCCTTAATTAATGAAATGGACCAGCAAGAGCTTCAGCATTTAATTACTGTCTCAACTGGTTTTATTGATGCATATATTATCGAGTGTCATCAGCAAGTGCCGATGCTATTGCCGCAAAATATAGTGTTATCTGCTATGGATGTTAAAAACGGTATCAAGCATATTGAATGGCATGATGTAAAACTCCCTGTTTATTCGGTTCACAACGAAATAGATTCTCGAGCAGTAGCTTTAGTCATTGAAAGCGAAGACATTAGTCAACGTTTTGCACTTGTGTGTAAATCGATGCCAGTTTCAGTTCGCCTGCGTATTTCTGAAGTCGTAGATGAAAATGACGATATACAAGAGTCTTTACAGCACCCAACTGTATTTAAATATATTCGTATGGACAATCAACGCTACCATGTTCCTAATTTGCAATATATTCAAAATTCATTTCATCTATAAAAAAAGGAACTCATTTTGAGTTCCTTTTTAACTTTTACTTAGCTAACAAATTTTCCAAAATTTGTTCATAAATATCAGTTAGTGGATCAAGGTCTTGTACATCAACATGTTCGTTAATCTGATGAATTGTTGCGTTAAGAACACCTAATTCCAATACCTGTGCGCCTGTTGGAGCAATAAAACGGCCATCAGAAGTACCGCCACTCGTTGAAAGCTCAGTTTCAGTACCCGTTACGTTTAAAATAGCAGTTTGCGCTGCATTAACGAGTTCACCCACAGGTGTTAGGAATGGTAAACCAGAAAGATTCCAAACGATTTCGTACTGTAAACCGTGTTTATCTAAAATCTCATGCACACGTTGTTTAAGTTGTTCTGCTGTTACTTCTGTTGAATAACGGAAGTTAAAAGTAACTTCTAGTGCGCCAGGAATGACATTTGTTGCGCCAGTGCCAGCATGAATATTTGAAATCTGAAATGATGTTGCTGGGAAATATTCATTTCCATTATCCCAAACAGTTTGGCACAGTTCTGCTAAAGCTGGTGATGCTTCATGAATCGGATTACGCGCCAAGTGTGGGTAAGCCACATGACCTTGCTTACCTTGAACTTTTAATACGGCATTAAGTGAACCACGACGACCATTTTTAACAATGTCACCCAATTTATGAGTACTTGAAGGTTCACCTACCAAACACCACGTCATCTTTTCGTTACGTTTTTCAAGAGTCTCAATCACTTTAACCGTACCGTTAATAGCAGGGCCTTCTTCATCAGAAGTAATTAGAAAAGCAATTGAACCTTTATGATCAGGATGTTTTGCGACAAAACGCTCAGATGCAACGACCATGGCTGCAAGAGCAGTTTTCATATCGGCCGAACCACGACCATATAATTTTCCATCGCGAATTTCAGGTACAAACGGATCTGAATTCCATGCTTCTAACTTACCTGTCGGAACTACGTCAGTATGACCGGCAAAACAAAATACAGGTTCTTCAGTTCCGCGACGCGCCCAAAGATTGTCAACTTCACCAAAACGCATCGGTTCAATATGAAAACCAATTTTGGCTAAACGGTCTGCCATGATGGTTTGGCATGTATGATCAATAGGAGTAACAGAAGGTTGTTGTAACAGTTCTAAGCTAAGCGAGAGAGTGTCTGAATGGTTCATACCGAAAATTGCGTGCTGATCAGGTGAAATATAGTCCGATATAATAGGCGAATCTCTAGGGGATGGGTACGTAAAAATAAAAAAACCTTATCGGAATGATAAGGTTTTTGAAGTAACAACTCTAACTTACATTTTATCTTGTGTTTTTTCAGCAGTATTTGTTACAGCATCACCTGCTTTAGAAACATCTTGCCCAAAACCTTTAAACGTATTACACCCTGTTAAAATAACAGCAACCATTACAGACGCAGCTAAAACTTTTTTCATCATTTTCTCCGTTTAAATTTAATAATGAAGTAAATTTAGATTAAAAAACAAACGGAAAAAGAAACATGACTGTTTAATAGTAAAAACGTTATAAAATGTTTCTAGAAGCTTAAAACTTATTGTTAATTAGTTTAATTTTTGCAGGTGAGGCTTAATGTTTAAGTATGAAGGATGTCTAAACATATAAAACAAAACCTCTTCACTATTTTTACAATATAGACCGTCTGTCCACCAATGTGCTGGATTTGAAGTCTGCTCTTTATTTGGACACAACCATTCGTGTCTTTCCAATCGATAAAAAGAAGAATGGGGAATGGTAGTCCCCCAATATCCCAAACGACGCTTTAAATTTATCCAGTCTGGTAGCGACTTTTGAAAATTTAGTTGAAGTGGTAGGTAGAGTTGTCCTTTTAAAACCGCAAAACGTTGTTGAATCTTAAAATTTAATGCTTCAGAAAATTGAAATTGCTTATTCGTAAAATGATAAAGTTTCTTGCTTAAAGTATCTTGACGGTTTAATCCAATCCATTGTTCTAAATGTAAGTCTGCCTCGCCCAAATAATATTTTAACGCGACCTCCCAATGTTCAATTTGTTGAGTTTTTTTATTTAAAATTAAAAAATCTAGCTCACCTAAAGTTTTTGCTCCATCAATTTTTTGAATACTATGACCTAACAGTTGGTAAGGATGATAATTATCCTCTTGTAGCCAGAACCAAAGTAAATTCTCAAAGCGTAAACCTAAGCGTGTACTTTTAAGTTGAGATAAAAACTGGATTAAAGGCTCTGGTGAATGATCGAGCTCTTTTAAACGTGGTAAATAATTTTGGAAATGCTTTTCCCATACTTCGGTTGGGTGCAGCTTAAAGTCGTGTTGTATAGAAAAACTTTTTGGTAATTGGCAAAGTAAATTTGGACTAGCGATACAAAAAGCCAGCTGTCGCACTATAGAATGTTGAAATTGAAGCCATGGTTCGAAATAGGAAGTTTTCACTGAGGCAATATTCATATATTTAATACTCGAAGTAATTCATCCTAATTTCATAAGGGATCAACAAACAATATTAGAAAAACACTTTATACTAACGCTAACAGCAGGTTAAGGTTTATATATGCGAACATTGTTCTGGCGCTCTTTGGTCGTGATTTTTATCACGCTAGGCATTATTGGAGCAATTTTACCAGGTATGCCCACAACAGTGTTTTTGATTCTGGCTGCATGGGCAGCTTCAAAGGGATGGCCACAAATGGATGATTGGTTATTAAACCATCCCAAATACGGCCCAACATTACGTGATTGGCGAGCCAATGGTACAGTACCACGTAAAGCCAAATGGATTGCAAGCATAATGATGGCAATCAGTGGCCTTATAATGCTATTTACTTCAGCACCGCTTGGGGTCAAAGTTTTTACTGATACTACCATGTTCATCGTTGCAGTTTGGTTATGGCTACGCCCTGAGCCAAAATTAAAAGATTGATAATCTTTTAATTTTGGCGCAAGACAAG
>NZ_KB849786.1:149968-242623 GCF_000369045.1 Acinetobacter pittii ATCC 19004 = CIP 70.29
AGTGAAACTGCGCGTAGATAAGAGAAGATTGATAATCTTTTAATTTTGGCGCAAGACAAGTTCTTCATATAAATTTTTACTTAAACTCAAAGTATTTGAGTTGATATAAGAGAATAAGTTCAATGTCTCAATTTAAGCTCGAAGATGCAGATGTCCTCATCGATTTAGCAAATCAAACATTAACTTTGCCTAAACATAATAAGTTTTATGTCATTTCTACCGGAAAGAACGGAATCGGTGAGCAAGAGAATACTGGTAGGACTCCACGTGGATGGCATAGGGTTGCAAAAAAAATTGGTGCCCAATCTCCTCAAAATGCGGTTTTTATTGCACGTAAGCCAACAGGGGAGGTCTATAGTAGTGAACTTGCAGCACAATTTCCTGAGCGAGATTGGATATTGTCACGCATTCTTTGGTTAGATGGCTTAGAAGAAGGCTTCAATAAAGGCGATGGCCACGACACCATGCAGCGTTATATCTATATTCATGGCACTCCTGATAAAGAACCGATGGGCGTTCCCATGTCACATGGCTGTATTCGAATGCGTAATGAAGAAATCATTGAACTGTTTGATTTAGTCGCTGAAGATGCATTGGTTTATTTGTCTGAGCAATCTTTAACCTAAAATAAGATTTTAAAAATTCTTATTTAATTAGCTGAATGATCAAAATATTAAAATAAGTGCTTAAATAAAATACAAAAAATTGTTTTTTACTTAATAATGACTTATTTTTAATCATTCATTCGCATTTTTTTGAAAAGTTGTCGAAAAGCGTTTGACACCTGTTAAAGATTCTCTATAATGCACCTCACAAACGATGAAGACGTTAAGGGCGCTTAGCTCAGTTGGTAGAGCGTCTGCCTTACAAGCAGAATGTCGGCGGTTCGATCCCGTCAGCGCCCACCAAGCCTTTACGTTAAGCTCTCAAGTGCAGCGGTAGTTCAGTTGGTTAGAATACCGGCCTGTCACGCCGGGGGTCGCGGGTTCGAGCCCCGTCCGCTGCGCCACTTAAGACTTAACATCGTTTACCCCACAATTGCGATATTGTGAAAGTGCAGCGGTAGTTCAGTTGGTTAGAATACCGGCCTGTCACGCCGGGGGTCGCGGGTTCGAGCCCCGTCCGCTGCGCCACTTTTCAGTTCGGGTTGTGTTTGGAAGAAGATTTGAGATGTAAAAGTTTTAAATCAAAAAATTAATAATTTATTAGTTTTTTCTTCTTGGGGCGCTTAGCTCAGTTGGTAGAGCGTCTGCCTTACAAGCAGAATGTCGGCGGTTCGATCCCGTCAGCGCCCACCATATATGTGACCATACTTTATTTTAAAGTATTGTAGTGCAGCGGTAGTTCAGTTGGTTAGAATACCGGCCTGTCACGCCGGGGGTCGCGGGTTCGAGCCCCGTCCGCTGCGCCATTCTCTTGATTCCCTTGTCTAGAGAATGTAGAGTATAAAGATACATTCGCTATCTTTCTCATTAAGGGCGCTTAGCTCAGTTGGTAGAGCGTCTGCCTTACAAGCAGAATGTCGGCGGTTCGATCCCGTCAGCGCCCACCATAATTTCTATCAGAAATTTAAATTCCCTGAATTCATATTCATCTATAAATATCTTATACTTACATGTAAATTTATTTACTATGTGACTCAGTGTAGATACAACGTTTCTATTCTAAAATTAAAGTCCTTATATCTTTAAGTTATTCTTTTTATTGATCGCTAGTTTTTATTTTTTTAGCATTAGTGTTTTTTTCTCTTGCTGTTGATGGGCTTCCTCCTCCTTATTAAATTTCTTTATTAGTGGCTAAAGATAAGAATCTAACTTGCAATTTATGATCTTCAGCTTAGATCAACTTTGTATTTGTACCGATCACTAATATTTTCACAAATAAAAAAACTGCTATTTTTTAAATAGCAGTTTTTTTATTAAATTATTTTTAATATTCGTTTAAAAGCCATCCACTTGCATATGCGAAATATTCACGTAACCATGCATTGTAGCGAGTAGCTAATGGTGTCTCGGCCGCTACCCCATAAACTTGGATATAGCCCTGTTTTTTTGCAATTGCTATTGCTCGAGGAATATGAAAATCACTTGTCACAATAGCAATTGGCTGGTCTAAGGTAATGTGGTGCTGTTCTAATAAGGGTTTACTATTTTTTAAGTTAAGCTCTGTGCTGGTGCTTTTATCTTCAAGGATCATTTGATCTCTTGCGATATGATACTTTTGTTCAAGATAACGAGACATAACCAATGCTTCGCTTTCTTTTTCTGAAAAATCAAGACCACCTGTTAGAACAATCTGTGCTTGCTGCTGTTTTAGGGCTAGAGGGGCGGCCGTATCTAAACGTTTTGCAAGAATTGTGGATGGCTGACCATTCTCAACACCGCTTCCTAAGACAATAATTGCTTTTACTGGAGGAATATTATTTGAAGTATCTTTATTTTCTTTAATAAAGCTAAAAAAATAGCCTAAGCCAATTAACCATATCCAGAAGCATAACCATCCAAAACGCCAAAGTGTGTGTAAGCGATAGTGATAGAAGAAAAAGCGTTCTAAATGATAATAAAATAAGGAATATAGGCAGAGGAAAGCACCTAAAATTAAAGGAATAACGGTGCCTACATTAATTTTATTGAGACAAATTAGAACTAATCCATCTAGAAATAAAATCGAACCAATGATTGCTAGGAAAATACGGATCCACTTACTGACTTGCATTGTGCTTAGAGTTGCAATTTAAATTGCAGACAGTGTATGCAAAATCATTCTGAATGCAATAAAAAACCGAGTAAAGCATTTAAGCTATTACTCGGTTTTTGTTTTTATTGATTTTTAATAAACATCACGGCGGTAACGACCTTGTTGTCTTAAATCATCTACCTGTTCTTCACCCAGAATTTCGATAAGTGCTTGATCAACTCCGCTTGCCATACCATCAATACTACCGCATACATACAGAACAGCACCACGTTCTATCCAGCTTACTAATTCTGTTGCATTCTGACGGATTACATCTTGAACATACATACGTTGTTCTTGATCTCTGGAAAATGCTAAATCGAGGCGTTTTAACATTCCTGTGGTTTTCCATGCCTCAATAGTTGATTCATAGAAGAAATCACATGCTCTTTGACGTTCACCAAAGATTAACCAGTTTTCAGTGTAATCATGACGCGTACGGGTGTGTAATAGGCTCATTAAGCCAGCAATACCAGTTCCGTTACCAATACAAATAATAGGGCGGTTGTCATCAATAAGATGGAATGATTCATTGGTACGAATACGCAAAGCAATTTCATTATTAACTTGCGTATGTTGAGTAAGCCAACCCGAACCTAAACCTAAATTACCAGACGCATCATATTGTTGACGAACAACCAAACGAAGGACTTGCTGAGAAGGAATACTCGCAATCGAATACTCTCGCGTTGGTAGAGTAGGGAGCTGCTCTAATAAATGATCCAGATTGGCAAATGGTTCAATTTCACCAGTTAAATCTTTATTCCAAAGCGCTTTTTCGATTGAAATCTGTAGTGAATCAACTTTTGAATTTTTAAGAATATGATGCTTTTGCAAAAAAGCGTGAATACGTTCAGGACTATTACCAGGCTGGATTTCAGCAATATCACCCGCTTGCCATATCGCCTCATGATTTGCTTTAAGTTCAATATTATAAGCAGGCTGACCTAAGCTATTTGGATTGAGTAAATCACGTTGCTGCAATGTCCAACTATCAAATACTTTTTCCAGATTTACAGCATGTAAATCTAATTTGGTTGCTTTAGCGAGAGATTGATTCCAATTTTGAATATCCGATGGGTTTGCATTATCAACTTCAATTGTATTGAAGAGAGCATGGGCACCATTTGCTTTAAGCCAAGCATCTACTGCATGGCCAAAACTACAATAAGTGTCTGGATATTCTTTAGAGCCCAGCGCTAGAACAGCATAGTTGATGTGCTTAAGATCCACATTCAATTTTAAAAGTTTTTTAGCAAAGCTTGTAGCAAGATCAGGAGCATCACCAGTACCATAAGTACTGATCACAAATAAAACCTGCTGATGTTGCTCTAAATCAGTTTGTGTTAGCTGCTGTACAGGTTTTACCTGAACAGGTTGATGAGCCTCTTGTAAACTTGTTGCCGTACTCCAAGCGAGTTGTTCAGCTACGCCGGTTTGAGTTGCATAAGTAATAAGCCAAGGCTTTGCATTTGGATCAATGTATTGTCCTGCTAAAGACTGACGAGCCGCCTGTGTTAATTTTTTCTGTTTACGGCGTTTAAGATACAGCATCCACCCAGTAACCAAGAACAAAGGCATTGCTAGAGAAGCAAGCATTGCAACGAATTGATAAATTGGTCCAAAGAAGCTACCGCGGTGTACGGGTAACATGCTGCTCATAATCTTTTGATTAAGCTTTTTGTCTTCGTAAAGCTCCATCTTTTCGATGTTGCCAGTTTGATAATTATAGATGGCTTGGTTACGTGCCCGTTCATGTTGTGGAGTAGCATCGACAAAGCTTAACTCAACTTTTCCATCATCTTTTTTCGGTAAGCTTAATGTTAGAGTCGAATAATCACGTCCAACCTGACTATTGAAGCCACTCCATGTTTGATTAAGTGCTGTAATGAGTTGAGTATTATCTAATTGAGGCTCTGATTTTTTATCATTATTACGGTCAGATTGTTTACCTTGCTGCATTCCACGATTTTGATTTTGAGGAGCAGCGCCATGATCTTGTCGTTTAGGCTGTTCAACTCCCATCACTTTGAACATGCCACTACGCCACCAATCATAAGACCAATATAGTCCCGTACATGCAAAAAGAAGATAAAAAACAATGACCCATGTGCCGACAACAGCATGTAGATCCCAAATAAAATTCCGGCCTTTGAGTTTCGGTTTAACAGCCAACCATTGACGAGCAGAGTGCTTTTTAGGCCAACGTAAATATAACCCACTGAGTACGAAGTAAATTAGCATGAGTGCACAGGCACCAGTAATTTGTTTACCAACTTCACCTGCTGTTAAATTACGATGAATTTGTTGTATGAGTAACAACAATTTTCGGCCTTTAACATCTGGAAGAACCTCAGCGTTATAAGGATTCACCATCATATTGTAGCCACGGCGTTCACCTTCTTTTTCAATGTTTACAATAGAAGAAGAGGTGGGGTCCTTGGCGATCGTAATGCTATTAATTTTGATTTCAGGTTGGGTTGTATTGAAATGCTGGTAAAGCTGAGCAGGAGTTAATTTTGGAGTGTTTTCAGCTTGTACAACATAACTATCAGAATTCACCCATTTTAAAATTTGTTGGTCATAAGAATAAATTGCACCTGTAACACCCATAATGGATAAGATGAGGCCAGCAGTAATACCCAGAAACCAATGAATTTGAAATAAAATTTTTTTAAACATGGTCGAAAATGTAAATATGATGGAGATCTTGTAACGAAGTATAGCCGAAGATTGGGGAGATAATATGGATTTTGGAGATAATATTAATTTTCATTATCATTTATTTTTAGCTTAATAAAAAACCTCCATGAGGAGGCTTTTTATAAAATCTAGAATTACAAGGTTTTTGGTTCGCCTACAGATTCTTTTAAGTGTGTGCGAATTGTGTTGAACGAGAAGTTTTTAGAATCCATGCGCTTAGGTAGGATATAAGCACCTTGTTGTTCTTGGCCTTTTGGATCTTTTACTTTGAAATTGACCAAAATAAAATCAGGTGTATTGTACCATTCGTAGATATTTTTCCATCCAATAGTACCTACGCCTTCTTGTAAGCCCATTTGTTGACGCATCACAATACCATGAGGCTGCACACCTAAACGAATACCTTTGATTTCCTGTACCGGAAATTCATTCATTTTGCGTTTAACGTACCACTCTAATCCGTATTTACGACCTAGGTAGTAAAGTACTACAGCAACAATAGCAACCCAGCAAAAAACAGTAGAGTAGTTCTTAATAAAAATAAGACCTAATATAGCTAGGGCTAAAACGACACCCATAATTGCCCAAATTTTTGTGCTGATTTTATTGGTGCTGCGCCAGATAAGAAGCTGTGCATTACGTTGTTCAGCTTCTGACACGTCATAGGGAACAGGCTGAAGCGTATAAGCGTATAAAGTTTTCGCGGTCATAGTGCAAATAACAAATTGTAAACTGTTTTAAGTTTAGCATTAATTGGCATAAGTCAGGAAAGGATATTATGCCAATTTCATACTAATTTCCGACTCAAATTTATAACGATGCAAGCTCGTTGGCATCATTATCAAGATCATGACTTAGGCGTTGTTTTAGCATACTAAAACGGTTTAATACACCAAGCATGAGTGATAGCTGCTGTAAAATGATGAGTGATTTTTGATCCTCTTCATTATTTTGACTCAAACGTTGACGTATCGTCTGGAGCATATTTTGTGCTGTAAGATCAGGCATCTCATCTCTCAATAAAGCCCCCTGAATATCATCCAGTGCTTGATCTAAGAGTTTAAGAACTGCTTGATCTTGAATGCTTTCTCGATGTGCTCCAAGTGCTGCGATATAACTTAAAAATGTATGGTTTAAACATAAAAATTCAAAGATATCCGACTTACGGGTAGGGTCAAAGTCTGGCTCTGTCGCTAAAGTTGAAATAAGTGAAGCAACTTCGGCATCTGTATTATGAGCAGCCCGTCTTACAATACGATAATTCAGCGCATGATTACGACCTTCATGATATTGTTTAACAACTTCAGCTAAATAATTGCATTGAGCTTGTAATGAACGTCTGATGTTGCGAGGTAAGCGTCGGAATTTCCAGTCAGGCCAAATAAAGGTCACACCAAACCAAGCTAGCGCACATCCAATTAAAGTATCTACAAATCGCGGAATAGCAGCAGCCATTGCCGAGCCATCTAGATTAAAGTTAATTAATGCCAAAATTGTAATAAATGCGGTTGCTTGAGCATATTGCTTACTGCGTAACTCAAAAAACAATACCCCGCTTAGGATTAACATTAATAGTTGTCCTTCGACGGAAGGTACGAGAAATACAATGGTAAGACCAACAATAATTCCGACTAATGTTCCGACAATTCGTAAGCGTAAGCGACGTTTGGTTGCGTTGAAGTTAGGTTGGCTTACAAATAGGGCTGTAAGCATAATCCAATAGCCGTACTCAATATTGGTCATTTGAATCAGCACATACCCAATAAAAAGAACAATTGAGACGCGAATTGCATGGCGGAAAAGTACAGATTCAGGAGTTAGATTTTGCTTTATTCGGATGACAATATCGTTCCATCCTTGTAAATCATCATCTTTAAGCTGGTTCTCTGCTTGTTTAACTTTATCAGACTGAATGTGTTGTTCCGTTTCTAAGTTAAGTAACTGAGAGTCGATAGATTTTAAATTTTGGTATAAAGCGAAGAGAGCATTTACCCATAACAGATCATAATGCTGATCACGTCTTAGTTTCTCTAAAGATAGTCTTAAGTTCTCAAAACTCTGCTTGAAGCGTTTGTTATGATTATAAGGTTTGCGTTGTAAAATACATTCGTTTAACTCTTGGCAAGCTTTGCCTTGAACCGCCAAAATTCGTTGAAATCTAAATAAAATATCACTGTGCTGAAAAATTTTGGCTAACTTTTGATAGTCGATATGGGCTGAGTCAGCACGCTCATGAATGTCTTGAGCGACAAAATAATAATGTAAGCTTCGGCGTGTATCTTTTTGCCCACGGTCACCTTTTAAACGAGTCAATAAAGCTGTTTTTAAGTCGTTAAAAATCGTAATTAACTTACCATTTTCTAATGACAGCTCAATCATACTTTGCTGATAGCTGGCAGGAGTCATATCTACATCAAATAAATTTGATTTTGCAAATAGAAAATCACCTAGAGATGCATAAGACGCTGCGAGTTTATCTTGAAGTTGGCGAACCGGAAATAGTAAAAAGCTAATAGTAGCAATGACGCCATACCAAGCAGCACCTGCAACTAAAAGAGCAGGTTGAATATACCAGTGATCAAAAAGGTGAACACCCAACATGGTATAGACCGAAACAACCAAACAGCCATAAGAAATAGTGGCGTAACGACGTCCTAATGAACCTAGTAAAATCCAGCCAATACATGAAGCAATCAACCCTAAAGCAAAAGCCATTGGGTAGGGGAAAAGTAGTTGTACAGAAGCTGCGGTAACGAAGAACCCAATATAAGTATAAATTAGGTTCATGATTCGCACGGAAAAGCGATCATCAATATCACTCAAACCTGCTGCGACTACACCTAAAGTGAGTGGAATAGTTGCTAATTGATAGCCTAAAAAATAAGGCACGAAAGCAGTTCCTGAAAAGGCTATCAGCATTCGCACGTTATACATAAATGTTGTGTTATAAGTCGCTCTTTTTAGGCGTTTAAACCAAGATTTCAAATGAAGTCCTTGCTGATCAACCTGAGTGATAAAGGATTTGTGTATTTCTACACCAATGTTGCACAAATCATACGATAGACAGTGTAAGCTTGTCTGTATGCAAATGAGTGAAAAATGAAATATCGTTATGTCTGAACAAACAGCCCAGCGTCAATACTCTATTGGCTGGATTATGTTGCTCGCTTTACTTACGGCTTTAGGGCCGTTATCCATTGATATGTACTTACCTGCGTTACCACAAATGGCCCATGATTTTGGGGTAAGTACGCAAATGGTGGCAAATACACTACCAGCTTATTTTTTTGGTTTAGCCATTGGGCAGTTGGTTTATGGTCCTTTAAGCGATCGTATCGGTAGAAAGAAACCACTTTACTTTGGCCTCGCGCTTTATGCAGTCGCAAGCTTATTTTGTGTAATGGCTACTAATGAATGGAGCTTGATTGCGGCCCGTATTTTACAAGCTTTAGGTGGTTGTGTTGGCGTAGTCATGGCTCGTGCAGCAATACGCGATAAATTGGACGTTCAAGGCTCTGCACAAGCTTTCTCAAGCATGATGATTGTCATGGGACTTGCACCAATTTTGGCTCCTATGATCGGAGCATGGATTTTAATTTGGTTTCCGTGGCAGGCTATTTTTATTGCGCTTTCAATTGTGGGTGCGCTGTGTTGGCTGTGCGTACATTTCTTTTTTAAAGAAACTTTGGCAAATGATAAAAGGCTTAAGCTATCACTCTATCAAGTGGTGACTTTATATGGAGCTATTTTCAAAGATGCGAGTTTCCGCTTACCTATGTTTGCAGGCTGTTTAACGGGGGCTGCATTATTTTGCTATATCAGTTCAGCACCTGCAGTGTTTATGGATCAGTACGGACATAATCAGCAACAGTTTGCTTACGTATTTGGATTAAATGCTTTTGGTATCATGTTAATGTCCTCTTTAAACAAGCATTTAACAACACGTGTTGAAATTACCAAACGCTTAAAATCGGGTTCACTTATGCAAGTGACTGGAGCCATCATTGTATTTATTGCTGGTTTAATTCCTGCGGCGCCTTTATGGCTGGTTATGGTAGGGTTATTTTTAGCTATTTCAGGCATTGGTTTAACAGGCCCAAATGCTATGGCGTTAGCAATGTCCAAACAAGGTGCTCGCGCTGGAACAGCAAGTGCAATTATGGGAAGTATGCAATTCGCTTGTGGCCTTTTAGGAGGCGTGCTTCTTAACTTCCTGATTTGGTCTGCATCGCTCAATATGGGAGTAATGATGGTGTTATTTACACTAAGTGGTTTTATTGTCGTATTGAAAGCGACACAACAGGTCAAAACCAAGCCATTCTCATAGCTTTTAGAGAATGGCCACTTATAGCTTATTCGTCTAGAAAAACTGTGAAATTTTCAACAGGTTCTCTAGGCGTAATAAAGGTATTTACAATGTGGTTAGGATCGGCATGACCTAATGCAATTGCACATACCAGTTCTTCGTCATCTGAGGCACCTACTATATCTAAAACAATAGGGTGAAAATGATTCCAAGCTGCTTGTGGGCATGTATCTAAGCCACGTGCCTTGGCAGCGACCATCACGTTTTGAATCATCATTGCGATATCCATTTTAGAGCCGATTCCCATCGTTTTATTTACGGTAAAGAAAAGGCCGACTGGTGCATCAAACAATTTAAAATTACGTAGCTGCTGTTCAGCCATTTTTTCTTTTTCGCCCTTTTTGATTTCGAGTAAACCGTAGAGTCCCCAACCATTCTCGCGGCGGCGGTCAATAAAAGGGGATATCCATTTTTCAGGGTAATAGGCAAAAGTCTCTTTATATTGTTCTGCTAGCTCAGGATTTTTTGAAACTTCAATTTGTGCAGCGCAGACACGTTCAACCATTTCATCACGCTTTTTGCCTGTGACCACATAGACTTTCCATGGTTGAGTGTTCGTTCCAGAAGGTGCTCGACTTGCGACTCGTAATATATCTTTAATGACTTCTGGCTCAATTGGAGTATTTAAAAAAGCGCGGACAGAATGTCGAGAAGTGATAGCTTCATCAACGAGACGAACTTGTTCCAGATTCATGCGTACTCCTATATTTTTTCTTAAATACTTAATACTTTTTGAAGCTTAATTTCATGTTTTGAAAGTACTTCATTTATAAGCAAAAAATATTAGAAAAGGGATATCCTTAAAGATATGATGATGTGTTTAGTTTGGATATGATGTCTAATTAACTCTAATCTGAATATGCCACTTTAGATCTAAATAGACAAAAAAGTATGATGTTTTTGACTATAAAAATAAATTTATAGCATCAGTTGGATTAAAAATCACTCAATTGAAAAAAAGGTATAATATGTTTAAAAACAGTACAAAACAGATGATTTTGGATAAAAAACAATCGGAAATAACATAAAATTTTAATGAAAAACATACACAAAATTTTAAATTTCTGCATAATACCGACTTTTTTACGCAGGTATGATTTCTCCATACTCATGTTAGGAAAGAAATGGCTGCATACAAAATCCCTTTACAAAAAGGATTTGGATGTAGAAATGGAGAAATACACGAGGAATAAGGAGCTTTACATGAGTCTACCGCTCATCAACAAGCAGTTCATGAAACAAGGATTGGCGATTACCATTGCAACCATGAAAATGAACGTAACTCACGCAACTACTGAGCCACAAGAAATACAACAGCTTGGTACAGATCTAAACGCACTCTTTTCCAATCAGAGGGAAAAGGGCGCAGATAACCGCGTTATGGCGATGGCTCGTTACAGTCTTTGAAATTCATATCCATTTTAGACATTCGCTCTCAAGTATATGTAAATATGCTTATTGGCTTAAATCCAGATTTTTATAACTCGATTAATTGATGGGAATCATTAAGCGAGCTGATTTAGCGGTGGTCATTTGTTAGTTTCCAAGTTTGTAGCCGAGTCGATGCATTCTGTTCACCCAAATGGGAATATGTTCAGTGGTGCGATGAATTCATTTTATCTGAAGGGTACTTTCTCTCATGTTACCTTCAAAGGCTTAGTGCTGGGCATTATGTTGCTTAAACTTGTGACGGTAATTGCTATTCAAGTGACATTAAAAGTTTTTCCTTAAATGTACTGAAGAAGTCCCTATTTTGAGGGGCTTTTTTGTTTATTGCAGTATTTTGGCTTGTGCTATTAGCACATTAGCAAGAACGTAAGCGGACCGAGTATGAATGAACAACTCAATGCCACACTGATGTCGTGGGTACAATTTTTTAATGACCCTTTATGGGACTTTTTGGTTATCTTCTTGCTGGCTGTCGGTATTTTTTATACGGTCTTAACAGGAGCCGTGCAAATTCGCATGTTCTTGCAAAGTATCCGAGTCATGAAAAGTAGTCGTACAGCAGGTGAGAATGAGCATGGCCTTACACCTTTTCAGGCATTTGTAACAGGTCTTGCGAGCCGTGTTGGGGTAGGTAATATTGCTGGCGTGGCAATTGCGATCGCAATTGGTGGCCCTGGCGCTGTGTTCTGGATGTGGGTGACCGCACTTCTTGGTATGAGCTCTGCTTTTATTGAGTCTACGCTTGCTCAGCTATTTAAAGTTAGAGATAGTAAGACTAAACAGTTCCGTGGTGGTCCAGCTTACTATATTACTCAAGGTCTACGCAGTAAAACGTTTGGTGCGGTTTTCGCACTAGCACTCATCTTTACCTATGGTTTCGTATTTAACTCAGTTCAAATCAATGCGATTGCTAAGGCATCTTCACATGCTTGGGGGTGGGATAAAGCTAATCTCATTGCACATTTAGGTGGTGTTGATCTAGAAATTTCATGGGTTGGCCTTGCGCTTGTAGTGTTGGTGGCATTGGCAATTTTTGGCGGTATTAAACGTATTGCTAAATTTGCAGAGATGTTTGTACCTTTAAAAGCAGGTCTTTACTTATCTGTTGCTCTCTATATCGCATTAAGCAACTATGCAATTTTGCCTGATATTTTAAAGCTGATTGTGACTGAAGCTTTCCACTTCAATGCTGCGGCAGGTGGTTTCTTCGGTGCGGCAGTGTCAATGGCAATGATGCAAGGTATTAAGCGTGGTTTGTTCTCGAACGAAGCTGGTATGGGTTCTGCGCCAAACGCTGCTGCTGCATCTGATGTAAAACACCCTGTAAACCAAGGTTTAGTACAAATGCTTGGTGTATTCGTAGATACGTTCATTGTATGTACGAGTACTGCAATCATTATCTTAGTTTCTGGCGTTTACCAAGATGCAGGTTTTGTTGGTGTTGAATTAACACAACGTGCCTTAGAAACTCAAGTTGGGCATTGGGGATCTGATTTCCTAGCTGTTCTATTATTCTTATTCTGTTATTCAGCTGTATTAGGTAACTATGCTTATGCAGAAGGTAATGTACAGTTTATTAATAACAACCCGAAAGTCATGTTCATCTTCCGCATTTTCGTATTGGTGATGGTGTACTTCGGTGCAATCGGTAGTGTTCCACTCGTTTGGTCAATGGCTGATTTATTTATGGGTATCATGGCAACCATTAACTTGATTGCAATTTTACTATTAACGCCAATGGCACGTACTTTGTTAAAAGATTACCGCGAGCAATTAAAACGAGGCATTAAAGAGCCTGAGTTTAAAATTGACAAGTATCCGGAATTGAAGAAAAAAGTTGATTCAGATATCTGGTAAGTTTCAAAAGGCCTCTTATACATAAGGGGCCTTTTTTATATAGGGGACAAATAAAATACTTGAGTCTAAATTTTAAACATGACAAATTAAATAAATTCACTACAGCTTTTCACGAAAGTAACCACTAAAATTGCAATCCGAACTTAAACCTCATAGTGCGAAGATGGGCCATGAAACAGCTTAAATTGTGGGTTCTCGGACTCTCTATGGTGTTGGCGGGATGCCAGACCACCACACACTTGTCTGCTGCTCTAAAACCGCAAACGACAGAAGCTTATGCTCGTCCTGTCGATCAACCTTTTGCAAGAATTAAAAAAATGCAAAAACGTCCTGTTGTTGCGCTTGTATTGGGTAGCGGTGGAGCACGAGGCTATGCTCATATAGGGGTGATTGAAGTTTTAGAACAACATGGTATTCGCCCGGATTTTATTGTGGGTACGAGTGCGGGTAGTATTGTTGGGGCAATTTATGCGAGTGGTAAAACACCTGCTGAACTGCGTGATACTGCTTTAAAAATGAAAGCTGGTGACGTCCGTGACATTAGTATCGGTCTAAAAGGTTTTTTTGATGGTAAAAAAGTAGAGAACTACGTTAACCAGCAAGTAAATAATATGCCACTCGAAAAAATGAAGATTCCAATGTATGTGGTGGCAACTGAACTAAAGCATGGCACTAAGACCGTATTTAACTACGGCAATACTGGGCAAGCCGTGAGAGCCTCTGCTTCGATTCCAAGTATGTTTGTGCCAACTAAAATTGGTAAATCTGAATATGTAGACGGTGGGTTGGTGAGTCCTGTACCGGTTGAAGTGGCTCGTGATTTAGGGGCTGATGTCATTATTGCAGTTGATATTTTAGCTCAGCCTATTTACACAGAAACATCGAATGTATGGGGACTGTTTAACCAGAATATTAATATCATGCAAGGGCGTTTGGCAGCAGAAGAGTTACAATATGCGGACGTAGTTATTCAGCCAGATTTAAGAGAAAAAGCGCATATTTTTGATGTCAAAGGCCGTGAAGCTACTATGAAATCTGGTATAGATGCAGCTAATGCCAAGCTTTCTGATATTCAGTTTGCTATCGATGAAAAAATAGCTGAACAAAATATGTCTACGGAAGGCTTGAGTGCTCAAAGCCAATAAATAAACGTTAATATTCTGAAAATTATATAAAAAGTCCACAAAGGGCTTTTTTTATGGAAGTCTAAATCTTTAATTTTTGGAATAAAATTTTTTGTATATTAGAGGCATGTTGGATATGCTGAAAACTCTAAGGGTCAATATGAAATATTGTTGCCGTTTTTTAAAAAATAATTGATTTGTAGTGTATTGAGGCTGACTGGATAAATGATACAGCAACAGGTTAAAAATGGCTTTCCAACATTAGATGATGTTCATGCTGCCGCAGAGCGTTTGGAAGGTTTAGTTGTAAAAACTCCCTTTGTTTTCTCAGAAACCATTTCTAAAACCTTAGGGGCTGAGATGTGGTTGAAATTTGAAAACTTACAATTTACAGCTTCATTTAAAGAGCGGGGTGCTCTAAATAAACTGTTGTGTTTATCTGAGCAAGAAAAGCAACATGGTGTTATTGCAGCTTCGGCAGGCAATCACGCACAAGGTGTAGCCTACCATGCTCAGCGGACAGGTGTGACTGCGACTATTGTAATGCCGAAATCTACGCCAAATGTTAAGGTGCAACGAGTACGTGAGTACGGTGCGCGCGTTATTTTGCACGGGCAGGACTTTTCAGAAGCTGCTGCTGAAATGCATCGTGTTGCACAAGAAGAATCTTTAACGATTATCCACCCATTTGATGATACTGAAATTATTGCGGGTCAAGGCACCATTGCACTTGAAATGCTTGCAGCTGTGCCTGATCTGGATATTTTAGTTGTGCCAATTGGTGGTGGTGGTTTAATTTCTGGTATTGCAATTGCTGCTAAAGCGATCAATCCAAAAATCAAAATTATTGGGGTGCAATCAGTTGTATACCCAAGTATGGCAAAACTACTTTGCAATTATCAACATGCAGTTTCAATGGGCTCTACTGTTGCTGAGGGTATTGCGGTAAAAACTCCAGGTGAACTTACGACCCAAGTTGCTAAAGAATATGTTGACGACATTGTCGTTGTCACTGAAGACATGATTGAAGAAGCGATTGCGCTCTTACTTAATATTGAAAAAACAGTATGTGAAGGAGCAGGAGCGACAGGTATTGCTGCAATTATGTCGCGTCCTGATTTATTTTTAGGTCATAAATTGGGGGTGGTGCTGTCAGGTGGCAATATTGATACACGTGTTATGGTCTCTGTATTACAACGCCATTTAACCCGTACAGGTCGTATGGTTCGTATTCGTGTTGAATTACCGGACAATCCAGGTGCTTTAGCTCGTTTGACGGCCATTATTGCTGAGCAGGGTGGTAATATTTATGAGCTGCGTCATGAACGCTTTGCGGCAACAAGCCGTGCCAAAGAAAGCGCTGTGAGCGTTGATGTAGAGTTAAAAAGTGCCTCGGATCTAGATTTGCTCATTCAAGCAATGCAATTAGAAGGCTATATTGTTCGTAAAGAAGAGATTTAATCTCTGATATCACTGTGTTATAAAAGCTGTATATGGCTCTATCGAGAGTCATATACAAGGTAATTTAAATGGATTAAATTGCCAAAAAAGGGATTTATTTACAAAAAAACGATCAAATCCTTTAATGGAACAGGAAAAACTGACAATTCTCTAAACTTTACCCTTCACAATTTTAAGGTTTAGGTTTTAGTATTCCTTTCATTGTAAATTTGAAGAAATATAGGGATATCCACGCTCAATGTTCAAATCATTTTTTCCATCACCAAGGTATTTCTTTATATCTGCGGTCATTTGGATCGCGCTCAATATGGTGCTCTGGTACTCAGGTGGAAACACATGGGGAACTTTTATCGGCTTTGCTAAGGGCTACCATGATACTCAACTACCATTAGATGTGAGCCGTTTTTGGTCTCCCACTTTCTTATGGTTTTATGTTTGGTTTTTAGTCTCTACTGCGCTTTTTGCTGGTTTCTGGAGGGCTATATCGAATAATCCTTGGCAACGTTGGTCTGTGTGGGGTTCGGCGTTTATTTTATTTAATATCTGGTTTAGCGTTCAGGTTAGTGTAGCTGTTAATGCATGGTATGGGCCTTTTTATAATCTCATTCAAAGTATGTTAGATCACGGTGGTGGTGATATTAATAAACTTTATATGGGAACAGTTACATTTCTTTTAATTGCGATGGTCGGTGTGACTTTAGCTGTTATTAATGCTTTTTTTGCTAGTCATTATGTATTCCGCTGGCGTACAGCAATGAATGAATATTACACAGAGCATTGGGAAAAGCTTCGTCATATCGAGGGGGCTTCACAGCGTGTTCAAGAAGATACCATGCGTTTCGCCTCTGTTTTAGAAGACCTGGGAGTAAATTTTGTTAAGGCTATAATGGTTTTAATTGCCTTTTTACCTATTCTTTTTGAACTTTCTAAACAAGTTAAAGTACTACCTATTGTAGGTGAAATTGATCATTCATTGGTCTGGGCTGCAATTGTATGGGCTGTTTTTGGTACTGTTCTATTAATGGTTGTTGGTATTAAATTACCTGGTTTACAGTTTAATAATCAAAAAGTAGAAGCAGCCTATCGTAAAGAACTTGTCTATGGTGAGGATCATGAGGAGCGTGCGCAGCCAAAAACATTAAGAGAATTGTTCACAAGTGTTAGGCTGAATTATTTCCGTTTATATCTGCATTACTCTTATTTTAATTTAGTTAGTATTTGGTATATCCAATTAGATATTTTATATAGTCTAGTTGTTTTATTCCCTTCTATTGCCGCAGGTAAAATGACATTGGGTTTAATTACGCAAATAGGTAATGTTTTTGATAAAGTCCGTGAATCATTCCAATATTTAATTAGTTCATGGAAAACGATTATTGAACTGCTTTCAATTTATAAGCGTTTAAGAATATTTGAGAAAATTTTAGATTAAAAAGTAATCATATCTCTGAAAGATGCCTTGGTTCAAGCCATGGCATCTTTAGAATTATTAAGTATTTAGTAGAATAAAAGATTTAGTAAGTTTCTTCGTTTATTATTTTGATTTATATAAAAATATATTTTTGAAAATATTATATTTTCGCGGTATAAAACTTGCTTCTATATTGGTTTTAATTTTGCCATTCGCTTAATTAATAAAAGTCAATCGCTATTAAGTTATTGTTTTTAATTATTAAATATTTAAATGTGAGGTTGAGTCTTTGAAATCTATTTTACTTAAAAGTGCTCTTACGATTGCACTTATGACTTCTGCTAATTTGGTACGTGCGGAATTAGTAACAAATTCTCAAATCAAAAAAATATCAGGTATAGATCAACAATATATTGATTCCTCTATTAATGAAAAGAACGATTTTTATTCACATGTAAATGGTATTTGGTTAAAAAATACTGAAATCCCAGCTGATAAAGCAAGTTGGGGAGCTTTTAATCAGCTCCGTGAGTTATCAATCAGCCAAGTACATGAAATTGTAGAAGAGCTCTCTGGTCAAAAGTGGGTGGATGGTAGTTTAGAGCAAAAAGTAGCTACTCTATATGCTAGCTTTATGGATGAAAAAAGTATTGAGAAGCAAGGTATTAGTCCTCTAAAAAATGAGATAAATCAAATTGATAAATTGAAAAATAAGAATAAAATTGCAATTTTAATGGCACATTTTGCTCGTATTGATGTCAATAGCCCAATCCGTCTAAGCATTGAACAGGATATGAAACAATCTACTGAAATGGTGGCTGGTTTGGAGCAAAGTGGTCTGGGTCTACCTGACCGTGATTATTATTTGAAAGATGATAAAAAATTTATTGAAACTCGTGCACAGTATTTAAAGTATATTGAAAAAACTTTAACACTTGCTGGAGACTCGCAAGCAGCACAACATGCTCAGGAAATTTTAAAACTTGAAACTCAGTTGGCAAAAATACAATGGAGTAATGTACAAAATCGTAATCTTGCAAAACGCTACAATAAATACAAAATCAAAGATTTATATAAACTAACACCTGTATTTGATTGGCAAGGTTATCTAACAGCAACTGAATTAAAAGGAAAAATTGATACTATTCAGGTAAATCAGCCAGACTACTTTCAGGGCTTAAATACAATTATTCAAGATACACCCTTAGATATATGGAAAGCTTATTTTAAATTGCATTTGATAAATAATTTTTCTCCATTACTAAATAGCGCTTTTGTAAATAATAAATTTGATTTTTATAACAAGACACTTCGAGATATTACTGAACAAGAAGCGCGTTGGAAGCGTGGTGTACAGCTTGTTGATAAGGTTCTGGGAGATGGTATTGGCAAACTTTATGTTGAAAAATACTTTCCTGCTGAGAAAAAACAACAGATAGAATTATTGGTACAAAATCTGATTCGTGCTTATGACCAAAGCATTACAGAATTGGACTGGATGAGTCCTGCGACGAAAATACAAGCTCGTAAAAAGCTTTCTCACATGTCAATAAAGATCGGGTATCCAAAAAAGTGGCGTGATTATTCTGGTCTGCACATCGCTAAAAATGATTTAGTTGGAAATATAATTCGTGCAAGTGAGTTTAGATACCAATATGAACTTAATAAATTGGGTAAGCCGGTTGATCGTGATGAATGGTATATGAAACCACAAACGGTGAATGCTTATTACAATCCATCATTGAATGAAATTGTATTTCCAGCAGCGATATTACAACCGCCTTTTTTTAATATAAACGCAGATGATGCAGTGAACTATGGTGGTATAGGTGCTGTGATTGGCCATGAAATTAGTCATGGCTTTGATGATCAGGGTAGTCAGTTTGATGAATTGGGCAATATGAGAAACTGGTGGAATGCTGAAGATCATCAGCATTTTAAAGCTAAAACACAAGCGTTGATTGAACAATATAACCGTTATGAACCGATTGCTGGTTATCATGTTAATGGTGAATTAACATTAGGTGAAAACATTGCAGATAACTCTGGGTTAGCAATTGCCTATAAGGCTTACCAAATTGCACTAGGCGGTAAGCCAGCTCCTGTAATTGATGGACAGACTGGGGAGCAACGTTTTTATATGGGATGGGCTCAAGTTTGGCGTGCGAAAACCCGCGAAGCTCAAGCGATTATCTATTTAAAAACAGATCCTCACTCTCCTGATAAAGTACGTGGCAATGGAGCTTTAATGAATCAAAAACCATTTTATGAGGCTTTTAAAATAAACGAAGATGATCAGATGTATTTACCACCAGAGAAGCGGGTAACTATTTGGTGATTAAGAAAACCCGCGAAAGCGGGTTTTTTTATAAGTATTGGATTAGTGCGTTGCATTATAAAAATTAAGGATAGGGCCAACTAAAGATTGTTGGGATTTATCTAACGTGACTTGAATTTCTTTATAGTTAAACGTGTCTTCATCATAATATTTAGCAATACCATGGGTTTTATTGTTCACTTGTGGAATTTGATAACTAAAAAAAGCCACTTTTTTAGAAGGGTGAACAATATTGATGAGTTTTTTAGGATCTTTAAATCCGCCAAATTCATTTTCCAGACTTTCTTTTAATAGCTGGGGAAAGTAAAGCGTTGCATTTGGTAATCCACACCCAACGCAAAAAGAAGAGTCATAAAGCTTAATCGCTTGCTTTTGATCTGGACTCATTATTAGAGCAAAACCAGTTCCATTTGCCCCTGCATTTGCTTGAACATCTTGCCAGTTACGTGGAACAAGTACTAAACCTGTTTCAGGTAATGCAAGAAGCTTGAGTTGTTTGGCGTGTTGAGCATCGAGTTTGAAATTAAAACGGCAGCTTTTGTGGGTGCACGTTTCAAAGTCTTTAAGTAAATCATTCTCTGTAGGACTTTGTGCTGTAACACCATAAAACGGAACTGTATTACCGTTTAAAAATTTTGCCTCTCCTAGAGGGTAGAACTGATTGTCTGCTTTGCGGGTTGCAGCAGAGCTATAAAATTTGGGGAAATGGGGAGTAAAGCTTTTTACTTCTGCATAAGCAGGTGAAGGTAGACAGGTAAATGCAGTAAATAATAAAAAATTCAGTTTTTTCATTTTTAGTAAGTAATCAATTTAAATCTTATATAAATCTAGCATATTCTTTTAAACTAGACGGTAACTCAAAATTTAACACTATTGTTAACTTCATAATAAAACAGACTTATAGAGATATGAAATAATGAAAAATATGCTTTCAATTTGCTGTTTGGCAGTAATGAGTTCTTATAGTTTTGCTCAAGAAATCAAAGGTATTTCATTTTCACACCAAGAGTGGGAAATCTCGTGTAGCAATACGGGTACATGTAAAGCCGCAGGCTATCAAAGTGAAGAAAATGGTGATAATCCAGCATCACTTTTATTGGTGCGTAAAGCAGGGCCAAAACAAGCTGTGCAAGCTGAATTTGCTTTATCAGACTATGAACAAAGCATGCCAGCCAATCAGCTTAAAAATATTCATTTTTATATAAATGGCAAAGATTTAGGCGCTGTGACTGTAGATGGTACTGAGTTACCACTTATGGGTAAACTCAACAGCTCGCAAGTCAATGCTGTACTACAGCAATCCAAACAGAAGACTGAAATTGTATTTAAAAATGCACAGCATGAATGGAAAATTTCCGATGCTGGAATGACCGCTGTGTTATTAAAAATGGATGATTTTCAGAAGCGTATCGGAACTGTTAGTGCTTTGGTTAAAAAGGGCAATGCCAATGAAACCAAAGTGCTTATGCCTGAGCCAAAACTACTTGTTAAACGCATTAAAACTACAGTCAAACCTTATTTAACGCTACAACTGAAAAGCAAGCAGTATCAAGCAATACACCGTAGTTTGATGGCTGCTAAACCGAATCAGAAAGAAGACGGCTTTTGTGAAGGTGTTTATGGGGGTAATAGCGATGGAGCTGAACCACAGAAAATTGAGCTATATAAACTAACCAATAAGAAAGTTCTGGCGACTACATTGTGTTGGAGAGGGGCTTATAACGAAGGGTATGGAGCATGGGTACTCGATGAGTCTTTAAATGGTAAAGCGACGTTTGTGACTGAATCCGCTTCAGATTTTGATAGCGGTATGATCAGCAGTGCTCAAAAGGGACGAGGCATTGGAGATTGCTGGGCAAGTGAAGAATGGGTATGGGACGGCAAGAGTTTTGTACATACCAAGGATATGTGGACGGGTATGTGTAAAGGCTTGGCAGCAGGTGGGGTGTGGGAACTTGATCGAATACAGTCTGTGGTGAAATAAGTATTTTGCGGTTACATAGTCATAACAGGGAACTTTAGTGACTCTGTGATAAAAAGAACAGATTGTTTATTGGAGCCAGACCTATGTCACATCATCTTTACGCTATTGCTCGCCGTAAGTTTTCACATCTGAGCCGTTCAATATGTGTAGCGGCTGCTGTGTTGGGGACTACTCAAATTGCGATGGCTGGCCCAACGGTTGATCAGTTAAGTGACTGTTTAGTTAAGGCTACAACGGCTTCAGACAAAACTACTGTACTTCAATGGACCTTTACGGCTTTAGCAGCTCATCCAGATTTAAAAGCATTTAGTAATGTAACGCCCGAGCAAAAAGATCAGTTGGACCAAAAACTGGCACAGGTTTTACAACGTGTGATTGTGGAGCAATGTTCTACCCAAACTAAAGCTGTGATTCAGGCTGAAGGTGTGAAGGCTGTTGGAGAGGCATTTCAACAGTTAGGTCAAAGTGCGGGTGAAGATATTGTTAAAGACCCAGCCGTTAAACAACAGTTACAAGGTACATTGCGTTATATCGATTTAAATAAATTAGTGACGACGTTTTTAACACCAGAAATTTGGAATAAATTAGGAATTACAAGATAAAAATCTAGTTTTCTATTTTAGTAATAAAGCCTGCGATCTAAATGCAGGCTTTATTGTATTTAGTATAAAGAGATCTTTTTAGATCGCAATTGTAGCCCCTAAAACTTTCACAAATTGAGCTAACCAAGCTGGATGTGCAGGCCAAGCAGGTGCAGTCACCAAATGTCCATCTGTAACGGCTTCAGTCACAGCAATATCTGCGTATTGTCCACCTGCCAATTTTACTTCGGCAGCACATGCTGGATAAGCGGAGCAGAGGCGACCTTGTAATACATCTGCCGCTGCGAGTAACTGAGCGCCATGGCATACGGCTGCTATTGGTTTTTTCACTCGATCAAACTCATGTACAATTTCGATAACACGATCATTCATACGCAAATACTCGGGTGCACGGCCACCCGGAATAACTAGACCTACATAGTCTTCGGTATTAACGGCATCAAAATCATAATTAATGGCAAAGTTGTGGCCACGTTTTTCGCTATAAGTTTGTTCACCTTCAAAATCATGAATAGCCGTTGCAATATGGTCGCCGTTCTTTTTATTTGGGCAAACAGCATGCACTGTATAACCTAAACCTGTTAAGAACTGAAATGGAACTATAGTTTCATAATCTTCAGCATAGTCACCGACCAACATTAAAATCTTTTTAGACATGATTTTATCTCTCTTTTTAAAATATAAGTTATCTAAATTCTTAATTTAAATTAGCACAGTCACTGAGTAATTTTTTAGGAAAAAAGTGCATTCTTTAGTCGAAGGATGCTTTAGACGGATATAAAAAAGCCCCGATAAATCGAGGCTTTTTCTTGAGTTGACTAATGAAATCAGCCAATCAACTTCTTCATTAATTCATTTACTTGAGCAGGGTTAGCTTTACCCTTAGAAGCTTTCATGACTTGACCCACAAGACCGTTAAAAGCTTTTTCTTTACCAGACTTATACTCTTCAACCATTTTTTCATTGGCTGCAAGTACTTCTTTAATGATTGCTTCAATTGCACCTGTGTCAGTTTCTTGCTTTAAACCTTTTTCAGCAATGATGTCATCGGCAGATTTACCTTCCGATTCCCACATAAAGCCAAAGACTTGTTTAGCAATCTTACCGCTAATGGTGTTGTCAATAATGCGTGCAATCATGCCGCCAAGTTGTTCAGCAGAAACAGGAGAGTCTGCTAAGTCTAGGCCTGCTTTGTTTAACGCACCTGAGAATTCACCCATTACCCAGTTTGCAGATACTTTACCTTGCTTCGCACCGCCAGCAGCAGCTACAACAGCTTCATAGAAGTCCGCCATTTCGCGTGAGAGCGTAAGTACATGTGCATCGTACTCAGTTACACCAAAGTCTGCGATAAAGCGCGCACGGCGTGCAGCAGGGAGCTCTGGAAGCGCAGCACGAGCAGCCTCAATTTGCTCATCAGCAATAATTACTGGTAATAAGTCTGGATCAGGGAAGTAACGGTAATCGTTTGCTTCTTCTTTAGAACGCATAGAACGCGTTTCCATTTTGTTTGGATCGAACAAACGAGTTTCTTGGTCGATACTTCCACCGTATTCCAAAATTTCCATTTGGCGTTCAATTTCAACATTGATTGCTTGCTCAATGAAACGGAATGAGTTGAGGTTTTTAAGCTCACAGCGCGTACCAAAAGGTTGGCCCGGACGGCGTAAAGACACGTTACAGTCCGCACGGAATGAACCTTCAGCCATGTTACCGTCAGAAATACCTAACCAACGTACTAATGTGTGAATCGCTTTAATGTAAGCAACAGCTTCTTCAACTGAACGCATGTCAGGTTCAGAAACGATTTCAAGTAAAGGTGTACCAGCACGGTTTAAGTCAATGCCAGACATACCTTCAAATTGGTCATGTACAGACTTACCAGCATCTTCTTCAAGGTGAGCACGAGTTACGCCAATGCGTTTTGTTGTGCCATCTTCAAGCTGGATATCAATGTGGCCTAAGCCAACAATTGGGTTATCCATTTGGCTAATTTGGTAGCCTTTTGGCGAGTCAGGGTAGAAGTAGTTTTTACGTGCAAACACAGATGCTTGGTCGATGTATGCATCAATACCCAAACCAAAGCGGATAGCAAGATCAACCACTTTTTCATTCAAAACAGGGAGTACACCCGGCATAGCCAAGTCGACAAGGCTTGCTTGTGTGTTTGGGTCTTGACCAAATTCAGTTGATGAACCTGAGAAAATTTTAGAATTGGTTGCAAGCTGAGTGTGAATCTCGATACCAATAACGACTTCCCAACCGTCAATCAATTTCAACTTTTGAGCTTCAGCCATTATGCATTCTCCTCAGCAATTGCCGCACGTTGAGTATGGAAATCGGTATTTTGTTGGTATTGATGAACAATCGACAACAATTGTGATTCTGACCAGTAGTTACCAATTAATTGTAGGCCTACAGGTAAGCTGTCTTTATCAAAACCAACAGGAGCATTAATCGCTGGTAAGCCTGCTAAGTTCACTGCAAGGGTATAGATATCGCCTAAATACATTTCAGTTGGGCTTAAGTTCGCACCAATTTTATATGCAGTTGTTGGCGCAGCAGGAGCAGCAATCACATCCACATTCTCAAATGCTTTTAAGAAGTCTTGTTGAATCAAACGACGTACTTTTTGAGCTTTTACATAGTAGGCATCGTAATAACCCGCAGAAAGCGCATAAGTACCAATGAGAATACGACGTTGAACTTCTGGACCGAAACCTTCTGAACGAGAGCGTTTGTAAAGATCCATCAAATCAGCTGGGTTTTCACAGCGGTAGCCATAGCGAACGCCGTCATAACGAGACAAGTTAGATGATGCTTCCGCAGGCGCGATGAGGTAATACGTTGGAACATAGGCTTCAGTCATGTTGAGGTCGATCTCAACAAGCGTTGCACCCATTTCTTCAAGCTTTTTCAATGATTCTTCAACACGAGCTTTTACGTCGGCATCTAAACCTGCAACGTTAAAGTACTGTTTAGGAATACCAATGCGTAGACCTTTTACAGATGTGTTGTTTAAGTTTGCAACGTAGTCATCAACTTCTTTTTTAACCGAAGTCGAGTCTTTTGCATCGTGACCCGCAATTACATTCATTAAGTAAGCACAGTCTTCAGCAGAGCGTGCCATTGGCCCCGCTTGGTCTAAAGATGATGCATAAGCAATGATCCCGAAACGAGATACACGACCATAGGTTGGTTTTAAGCCCGTTAAGCCACAGAATGATGCAGGTTGACGAATTGAGCCACCTGTATCAGTACCTGTAGCAAAAGGTGCTAAATCAGCCGCTACAGCCGCAGCAGAACCACCTGATGAGCCACCAGGAACGTGGTCAAGCGCCCATGGGTTGCTTGTTGCGCCAACATATGAGCTTTCAGAAGTTGAACCCATTGCAAACTCGTCCATGTTCACTTTACCTAAAGTGACAAGACCAGCTGCTTTAGTTTTTTCAACAACAGTTGCATCGTAAGGAGAGATGAAGTTGTCTAGTATTTTTGAACCGGCAGTTGTTTTAATGCCTTTGGTACAAAAGATATCTTTATGCGCAAGAGGAATACCCGTTAAAGCGGTTGCATTACCTGCTTTTAATGCAGCATCGGCAGCGTCGGCTTCAGCAAGCGCTTGTTCAGGCGTAACCGTCACGTAGCTTTTTACCAGTGGGTCAATTTTAGCAATACGTTTTAAATAGTGTTCAGTCAGTTCGCGAGATGAAAACTTCGCTTGGCTTAAGCCCTCAGCAAGTTCACGAATTGATAAGCGATGTAAATCAGTCATGAGTAAAATTTCTTTACATTCAAAATAGGGAAGATGGGTTAGTTGAGTAAAAGTTATTCAATCACGCGAGGAACAAGATACAAACCATCTTGAGTTGCAGGTGCAACTGCTTGGTATTCATCTCGATGATTGCTTTCAGTTACCACATCAGCACGTAAAGGTTGAGGATTGTCAAAAGGACTTTTCAAAGGTTCTACGCCTTCCGTATCAATGCCTTTTAAGGTTTCCATCATGCCTAAAATTTTATTTAGACTTTGAGCATATTCAGCAGATTGCGTATCATTGAGCGACAATCGAGCAAGATTGGCGATTGCTGAAACTGTTTGTGCATTTAAATCTGCTGAATGCTGTGCATCCGATGTAGACATAACATCACCTAATCAGTATTAAAAATTTTCAAAATATCGTGCGTTATAATAAGCGATTGACTTGTTCAAATCATCACATTTAGTTTAAAGTTGCCACCTTGCATCCACATGAAAGTTTAACTGAGAACGAACCGTGATTCTAAAACGACTAATTGGCTTGTTTTCGCCGGATCTAGCCATTGATTTAGGTACAGCAAATACACTTATTTATGCACCAGGCCGCGGCATTATATTAAATGAACCAACAGTTGTGGCAATTCGTCACAGTGGTTCACAAAAAATTGTTGCTGCTGTAGGTCTAGATGCTAAGCAAATGCTGGGCCGTACGCCTGCGAATATTTCTGCAATTCGTCCAATGAAAGACGGTGTAATTGCGGATTTTGAAGTGACTGAAACCATGTTGAATCAGTTTATTGGTAAAGTTCACGAAAAACGTTTGTTCCCACCTGCACCTCGTGTAGTTGTATGTGTACCATGTAAATCAACTTTGGTCGAGCGTCGTGCGATTCGCGAAGCAGTATTTAATGCTGGTGCCCGTGATGTTCGTTTGATTGAAGAGCCTATGGCAGCAGCAATTGGCGCAGGTATGCCAGTTGAACAAGCATGTGGTTCTATGGTTGTGGATGTTGGTGGCGGTACAACAGAAATTGCAATTATTTCATTGCAAGGTTGTGTCTATGCTGACTCTTTACGCATCGGCGGCGATGTTTTTGATGAGCAAATCATCAATTATGTTCGTAAAGCTCACGGTTGTGTGATTGGTGAAACCACTGCTGAAATTATTAAAAAAGAAGTAGGTATGGCTGTTTCTGATGGTACAACATTAGAAATCGAAGTACGTGGCCGTAACCTTGCAGAAGGTGTGCCTCGTGCAATTACCGTAACTTCTGACGAAATTACTCAAGCTATTTCTGATCCGTTACAAAGCATTGTAAGCGCTGTGAAATCTGCTCTTGAGCAAACTCCTCCTGAACTTTCTTCTGATATTGCTGAGCGCGGTATTGTGTTGACAGGTGGTGGTGCGCTACTTCGTAACCTTGACAAGTTATTGGCTCAAGAAACTGGTTTACCAGTTGTTGTTGCTGAAGATCCTCTTACTTGCGTAACCCGTGGTGGTGGTAAAGTATTAGAATTCTTCGACAACCCGAACCATGACATGCTTTTCGTCGGTTAAGTTTAAGGATTAGGCGGTGCAACCGAATATTTTTTCAAGACAGCCGCCATCTTTCCGCTCGTTCATTATTGCGGTCATTACATGTTTGGTTGTGCTGTTCTTTGATTGGCGCATGCCTTATGTAATTCAGCCAGCAAGGGATGTCTTGTACGCTGCATATAACCCAATTTATGCATTGGCTAGTTATCCGGTACTGTCGAGAGAATGGCTGAATCAACAAACAAAATCTGAAGCACAACTGCGTCGTGAAAATACCGCGATGCAGGCTGAGCTTTTACAAGCTCAAGTCCGCTTACAGAAGCTTTCTGAACTGTCAGCTGAAAATACCCGTTTACGAGGCCTTCTTGATACACCATTAATTATTGATGGTCGTATGGAAATTGCCGAAGTGATTGGGACAGATGCAGACCCATTACGCCATATCATCATTATTAACCGAGGCTCTACGGACCATCTAAAGGTCGGTCAAACGGTTCTGGATGATAAGGGGATTATGGGGCAGATTATTAATGTATACCCTCATAGTTCACGTGTGATGTTGTTATCAGATAAAGAACATTCACTGTCGGTACGTCTTGAGCGTACTGGAATGCGGGCGATTGTTTCTGGTACAGGTGATTTGGGCCGTTTAAAAATGGAATATGTCCCGACCAGTGCGAATATTCAGGTGGGTGATAAAGTGTTTAGCTCAGGCTTGGGTGAACATTTCCCAGCAGGTTACGCAGTGGGTACAGTGGCCAAAATAAAACGCCATAATTCAGGTGAGTTTGCTGAAATTGATGTAACACCATCAGCACAATTAGCAACAGGCCATCATGTAGTTGTACTTTTCTCTGAATCATTAGCGAAGGAGCAGCCGTATGCCGATCGCTAAACTTAAACGAGAAAAGCGTAAAGACCCATTATGGGGAATTATTCTCTCCGTTATTGTGGGTTCTGTACTCATGGTTTATCCGCTATCTTATGATATTTCAGGATGGCGGCCACTGTTCATGTTAATGATCATGCTATTTTGGGTAGTATGTCAGCCAACATGGTGTGGGGTCTGGTTTGCATTTGGGATGGGGATTTTTACAGACTTACTGCTTGATGCGCCTTTAGGGCTCAATGCCTTAAGTTTTGTAATTGTGACTTTTCTTACCCGTTTTTTAATTCGGGAACGCCGTATTTTAACTTTTGTTAATTTATGGACGATAGCAACGCTGGTCATTATTGCCCATTTAGCATTTATGTGGGTAACACAGACGATGGGTGGAATTCATTTTTCGATTGCTAGACATTGGCAACCTTTGATGACAAGTATCATCACGTGGCCAGTCGTCTATTATTGTTTGGCAAAATGGCGCATATAGTTTTAGCATCTAGCTCTCCTCGTCGGAAGGAGCTGTTGCAACAGCTAGGCTTAGATTTTGAAATCTATAGTCCTGACATTGATGAGTCTGTTCATGAAAATGAGTTGGTTCATCATTATGTTGAACGGTTGGCTAGAGAAAAAGCTCAGGCTGTATTGAAGCTTTTTCCAGAAGCAATTGTTATTGCTGCCGATACAAGTCTGGGACTTGATGGTCAAATTATTGGTAAGCCTGAATCGAAAAATCATGCCTTTGAAATCTGGAAACAATTATCTGGACGTTGGCATGATGTGTTTTCTGGACTGTGCGTTGCGACTCAACAACAGATGTTAAGTCAGGTAGTGCAAACACAAGTTGAGTTTCAGCGCCTGACTACACAGGATATGGAAGATTATTGGACCACGGGTGAGCCTGTTGGAAAAGCGGGTGGATATGCAATTCAAGGAATTGCCTCGCAATATATTCCCCAAATTCAAGGAAGTTATAGTAATGTGGTAGGACTTCCTTTATACGAATTTGCACAGTTATTCAAAAGAGTAAAGACATAAGGGGTTGTTATCATTCTTCATTGAATAGCATTGTCGATGAACACTAGACAACGTTAAAGTTAACAGCTTCTCTGACTCTTTAATAAAAATTTTATAATGCTTTGAGTTTATGTATGTCAGAAGAACTACTTATTAATGTCACGCCTATGGAGTGTCGGGTGGCATTAATCGAAAATGGAACTGTTAATGAACTGTATGTCGAGCGTACAGTTAAACGCGGTCTAGTCGGCAATATCTACAAGGGTAAAGTTGTACGAGTGCTTCCGGGCATGCAAGCTGCCTTTGTTGATATTGGTTTGTCTCGAACAGCCTTTTTACATATCAATGATATGGTTTGGCCTCGTTCGCAGCCTACCCCAAATGTCTTTGAGTTATTACATCCTGGGCAAACCCTTACTGTCCAAGTAATGAAAGATATGTTGGGCACAAAAGGTGCACGTCTAAGTACAGATCTTTCAATCCCTTCTCGCTATTTGGTTTTAATGCCGTATGGCAACCATATTGGTGTTTCGCAGCGTATTGAGTCTGAAGAAGAGCGAGATCGACTGCGTAATATTATTGAAGGTATTCAATCTGAGCATAATTTACCCGGTAGCGTGATTGTCCGTACGGCTGCAGAAGGTGTGGATGAGGCAGAAATTGCACAGGACATGTGCTATCTGAGCAAATTGTGGGAGTACATTCAACGTAAACAGACCGACGTTGCTGTTCCTTCTTTAATTTTTGAAGAACTTCCATTACCTCAACGTATTATTCGCGACTTAGCAAGCGAAGAAACTGCAAAAATTTATGTAGATTCGCGAGAGATTCATGCAAAACTGCTTGAGTTTGTAGATGAATTTGTCCCGAATATGAAGAGTCGTCTCATTCATTATCCGGGCGAGCGACCACTATTTGATCTTTATAATGTTGAAGAAGATATTCAAAAAGCCTTACAAACTCGCGTAGCTTTGAAGTCGGGCGGTTATCTGATGATCGACCAGACTGAAGCCATGACAACGATTGACGTTAATACAGGTTCATATGTAGGTGGTCGTAGTCTTGAAGACACGGTTTTTAAAACTAATATGGAGGCGACTCAAGTTATCGCGCGTCAACTTAGACTGCGTAATTTGGGGGGGATTCTCATTATTGATTTTATTGACATGCAAGAAGCAACTCACCGTGAAGAGGTGATGCGTCAGTTCGAGAAAATGCTTGAGCGAGATCACGCGAAGACCAAAATTACTCAAGTGTCAGAACTTGGTCTGGTCGAAATGACGCGTAAACGAACTCGTGAATCATTAGAACACTTGTTATGTGAATCATGTCCAACATGTCAAGGACGTGGTTTTGTCAAAACAGCGGAGACAGTGTGTTACGAAATATTTCGTGAGATATTGCGTTATACCCGTGCATTTGAGTCAACGAGTGGCTTTACTGTTGTTGCGCATCCTTCTGTGATTGACCGATTATTAACAGCAGAAGCACCAGCAGTAGCCGATTTAGAGCATTTTATTAACCGTGTTATTAAATTTCAGGTCGAAAATTTATATACGCAAGAGCAATACGATATCATTTTAAGTTAAAGTTGTAACAAGATATCGCTTAATCCTTGTTACAACTGAAATTTTACTTTCATTCATGAATTTTAAATACTACTTACATACAGTAGCCCTAGACGTTCTCCCTATTAAACGTCTTAGCAAACAATAAGAGGTATAACCCATGAATGTAAGTGAAAACTTAATTAGCAACGGTCTTAAACATGTTTTAGAAAGCACGCCAGTAAATAGCTGCTATATGTTGAATGACCAAGGTAAAGAAGTACCAATCACAACTGCTATGATTCGTTCAGTATGTCATCAGTTGCTTAACCAGTGCCGCACAATCAAAAAATAAGGGGCCAATTCAAAGCCCCTTAACTTTTTTTAACTTGCTGAATGATGTTTCAGTTGTTTCTCTGCAATAATTTCTTCAAAACGTTGAATCTCATCTTCTAAATGAGTCAAAAGGTTTTGCATTTTTGGCAAAGCATTTCGACAAGCTGTTAATCCAACTTCAAGCTTATCTAAATAACTGGTCATGGTAATGTTTAGAGCTTGTCCATCCATGACAATCGAAGCAGGGTAGAGTGCATCTAATTTCGCGCCATTCCAATAAAGCGGTTCACGTGGTCCTGGTACATTGGAAATCACTAAATTGAACGCCTGACGCTTAGGAAGCATTCCTGACATGATGTTTAATCCTGCCGGACCATAAACAACCGCACTATAGTTTAAAATTTCATTCGCAGTCATACGGCTAAAGCGTTGCTTTGAATTCTGCATGCTGCGACGAATGATTTCTAGGCGTTCTAACGGTTGATCTTTATGCGTCCCTAAATTTGCCAAAATCATAGTAATCCGGTTACTCATGTCAGAATCATCTGTACGTAATGAAGCTGGAACCATGGCAATAAGTGGCTTTTTAGGTAAGCTGTTTTGGCTAATCAAATATTGACGTAAAGCGCCTGAACATACAGCTAGGACAACATCATTAATCGTCACGCCTAATGCTTTTGAAATTTTTCTAAGGCGGCTTAATTCAAATGATTGGGCCGCAAAACGACGTGAAGCACTGACTCTTTGGTTCAAAATAGAAACTGGTGCCTGAAAAGTAGAAACATAATCAGGATTTTTACCCATTTCCTTGAATATTGTTTGAGATAGCTCGTGCATGACTTTTGGAGCTATGTCGAGTTGAGACTTAATACCGCCTAAAATACTTTTAATTTTACTAGTACTTGGAGTTGGTACTTTTAGACGCTTAGCTCTTTTGCTCTCAACACACCATAAAGGGACAACATGTTTCTCTTCTGGTGTTTTTGATAGAGATTTCTCGATCAAACGCATACCCGCAACGCCGTCGACCATCGCATGATGGATTTTAAAATACATGGCAAAACGATTGCCTTCGATTCCTTCAATAATGTCACAAGTCCAAAGTGGCTTTGCACGATCAATTAGTGAGCTATGCTGCTGTGAAATATAAACCAGTAGTTCACGAATACGGCCCGGGTGAGGCAAAGCAATGTGGCGAAAGTGATGATCGATATCGAACTCTTCATCTTCATCCCAAAATAGACCACTTAAACGGTTATTGAAGGGCGGAATAGGAATGCTCTTTGAGCGTTTAATATCTTCTACTAAATCATGTACAAAGGTTTCTGGTGCATTTTCAGGAATTTCAAATAAAAATAATCCACCGACATGCATGGGTTGCTGTCTTTTTTCAAGTGACAGAAAAATGAAATCAATTGGGTGTAATGGACGCATAAATCATTGTGCCTCATGCATTTTTCTAAGAAGCCCTTATATGAGCTCTTATTAGAATTATAGAACCGTAAAATTAAGTATATAGCGTTTAGAGTAGAGAAAATATGACTTTGTGTACGGAACATGACATAAAAAAAACCACTGATTTACCAGTGGTTTTTTGATATCCAGTTACTTTTTCATATTACCTGCGTGTAAGCCACACTCTTTTTGAGTGGCTTCTTCCCACCACCAGCGTCCTTCACGCTCATGTTGATTAGGTAATACAGGTCGCGTACATGGTTCACAGCCAATAGAAACAAAACCGCGCTCATGAAGAGGATTATATGGAATTTCCATCATACGGATGTAGCTCCATACCTCAGCACTTGTCCAGTTCGCTAGAGGATTATATTTAATGAGTTGCTTACCTGGGCCAGAGAAACCTGCATCAGCTTGTACTACAGGAATCTCTGTACGCGTACCAGGACTTTGATCTTTACGTTGACCCGTAATCCAGCCATCTAAAGTCGCAAGTTTTTTACGCAAAGGCTGAACTTTTCGAATACCGCAACATTCTTGATGCCCATCTGTAAAAAAGCTGAATAAACCTTTTTCGTTTACCATGTTTTGAACAGCTTCAGATTCAGGGAAACAAATTTCGATATTGATATTGTAGTGTTTACGGACAGTTTCAATAAATTGATAAGTTTCGGCATGCAGGCGGCCTGTGTCGAGACTAAATACACGGAATGGTTTGCCTAAGCGTGAAGCAATATCAATTAAAACAACATCTTCTGCTCCCGAAAACGAAATTGCAATTTCACCTTGTTGGCTTAAGGCAAGTTCTAAAATTTCTCGAGGGCTTTTGGTTGCATATTCAGCAGCAAGAGCATCTACGATCTCAATAGTCGGAATAACGGTCATGTGTGTTCCTGGCAAAAGGCTTGGGCGCATTGAGTTATGAAAAATATTCTAAAGGATAGTTAATAAAGTGCTTAGCACTTTAATTTCGATCCTTATGAATAAAATTGATTTGATCAATAACAACGCAAAACTGAAAATCTTAATGGTATGATACAGCAATTTTTAACCAACGTTGGAAGCATTCATGGAAATCGTATGCCTAGATCTTGAAGGAGTTTTAGTTCCTGAAATCTGGATCAATTTCGCTAAAAAAACAGGGATTAAAGAACTCGAAGCAACAACTCGTGATATTCCGGATTATGATGTTTTAATGACTCAGCGCCTTAATATCTTAAAACAACACGGTTTAGGCTTAAATGACATTCAAGAAGTCATTGCTGAGATGGGGCCATTACCGGGTGCAAAAGAGTTTGTTGAATGGGTGAGTACGCATTTCCAACTCGTGATCTTGTCAGATACCTTCTATGAATTTGCACATCCTTTAATGAAGCAATTAGGATGGCCAACAATTTTCTGTCATAAGTTAGAGACAGATGAAGAAGGTATGATTACCGCTTATAAACTACGTCAACCCGATCAAAAACGTGAGTCTGTTAAAGCACTGCATGGCTTGAATTTCCGTGTAATCGCTGCAGGTGATTCTTATAACGATACAACCATGCTTGGTGAAGCGGACCATGGTTTCTTATTTGATGCGCCTGCAAATGTGATTGCTGAGTTTCCACAATTTCCAGCTATTCACGGTTACGATGCATTAAAAGAAGCAATCCGTTCTGTTTCACAGCGTACAATCCCAGCTTAAGAATAAAGAATAAAAAAGGCGCTTAAAGCGCCTTTTTTTATATACATAATTTTTAAACTTAGAATTTATAACCAAGTTTTAAACCATAAGCGATGGCATTGTTGTCAGAGAAGTCTGCAACATATTCATCACTACCAGCTTGTGCACCTGTTTGAGCTTTAGCATCACCCAACCAGAAATATTTTACACCGCCAGCAATAAACGTTTGTGGAGTAGGGCTATATTGAAGACCTAAACCTACGTTCCAGTAACCTTCTGTTGGTCCTAGTGTTGTTACAGGGTTACCTGCACCAGAGTCCCAGCCTACAGACATATTACCAGCCCATTTATCGTTCAGTTTACGACCTACACCAGCGTTCACAGACCATTGGTCATCAGAGTATTCAACTAGGTTAAAGCCATTTGGACGTCCAACAAGACCACCTACAGCTTCCGATACTTTGCCGAATTTATATGGTTGAATTGAGAAATCTTTCCAGTTCACCCAACGTACATTCGCAAACGCAACAGTATCAGCCATGATTCCTGTTTGGAAATCAAGGTTTACAGACTGTGGTGTAGTAATTGTAGTTTTGCCTTCTGTATTAATAGCTTGAAGTTTAGACGCAGGAACATCTAAGCCCGCAAGTACTGAAGTAAGACCAGGGAAATTTAATATAGATAAGTCTTCATTAATATTCACTTTATGATCAATTTCAGATCGATAGGTTAAAGATGCTCTGAGTGCAATTTCAGGAATTTGATAAGCTGCACCTGCTAACCAACCTACACCAGTAGTTTCTTTAATATTTGCGTCATAACCATTATAAAGGCTATAAGCTTGACCTCGTAAACTTACATTACCTTTAACTGTTTGTAATACAGGACCCGCATAGAAGTTAAAGTTTTGAGTTGGTTGGAAACCAAGAACAAAAGATAAATTTTGTGTATCAACTTTAACTTTAGTTCCACCTGTACCTAAATAATTATTTGCAGCATTAATAGCAGCTTGGGTGTTTTGTAATGCTGTCAGTCCTGCACCTACAGTTGTATTTCCACCTTTAGCAACTTGTTGTAACGCGCCTAAGATCTCTGTTTGAGTCGGTTTTGTAGGATCACCGCCAGTAGCATTCGTCACAGCTATAAGAGCTGGTGTAAATGCTGATCCAGATGCTTGAACTAACTTGTTAATTGAGCTGGTTGCTAAGTCAGTTAATGCCTTTTGACTTAAAATAGTATCAGTGCCTGGATTTGAAACGAATACATTATTACCTGAATATTCTGCATCTGCTCCAAATGGTTGATCATAGAGTAGGCCGAAAGAGAATTTATCGTTGAGTTGTAATTTTAATGCCGCACTTGGAAAGTAATAATCATTAGCCATATCGCCAATATCGCGGCGTGTTGCGCTTGATCCTGCTTCTTTACCCGCTACATCTGGGTCTAAAACAGAAATACCTGCTTCAAAATAATTACCCGGTTGGAAGAATGCAGACATTGATTGTCCAGAGCGATCCAATGCTGCTGCAAAAACCCCAGTTGCAGGCAGCGTTGCTAAAATCATTGCAGTGCTCAGATGTTTTAATTTCATTTTAATCTTTCCTTGAACTTCAAGACATTTTTTTAAAAGTAACAGAGTTAAACCGTTTAAACTGTGTTGCCTTCAAAGCTCCTAATTACAAGTAATAGAAGCTTTGATAACTCCATGTAACAAAAATAGCATAATTACAATAAGAGTAAATCTGTTATATGAACTGGGCAGTACTCATTTTTTATACAAATAATGTCAATAATGGATGAAATATGAAGGAATATTTGCATTGTTAAATTAATTTAATTATTTGATATTTATATTTTTTATATATTAGTGGTGGCCTTTGTTTTTATGACATTTTTGTCGCAAATCCAAGAAAAATGGTCAAAGATTTTTTTGTAAAAATATGAGTTAAGTGATTATGAAATGAGTATTGGTAGTTATTTTTAGTTGATAAGTCCAGTTTCTCTACATCTGTATATTATTGATTCAATTTTATATTATTCATTTTATGAAAAAGTTCACCTTAATTTTTTTACCATTTGATCTATTTTTTGAGCGAATTTGGATTCTATATTTGAAAGTTATGTGTAATAAAAAACCGAAAATAATGATCTAAATTCGGTTATTTAATTCTAAGAGCTAAAACATCGCATTAGAGTGGATATAGTTTTTCATCAAATTGCTCAAGTTTGGGGAATTTTAATGACTCGAGCTGGTCCAGATGAGTAAGGTAGATTACATAGTCTTCAAGAAGGGTTTGTCGTGCTTCTTGGCTAATATACGGTACATGGTAAGCAATGAATGGAGGTAGGACTTCAAAACCAGCATATGCCAAAGTACCACGTTGAATCGGGGATAAATAATTTTCGATTGGGCCGTGAATTGAGTTTTCTCCAAACATGTGTGTTCTACCACCGAGTGTTAAACATAACATCGCTTTTTTACCTGCCATGCCGCCATGGTTGTAAAAACGCTTGCCCCCATAAAAAAGTCCAGAGACAAATACACGATCAATCCAGCCTTTTAAAATTGCTGGCACAGATGTCCAATAAAGTGGGAAATTTAAAATGACGAGATCTGCTTTTTTTACCTTTTCAATTTCTGCTTGAATATCATGAGCTAGAAGTTGATTTTTGCTGGCATTTCTTTGCTCTAGAGCATAGTTAAAATACTCAGGTTGATTAAGCTCTAAGAAATCCGCTTTGGATGCAATAGGGTTAAATTGCATCGCATATAAATCTGAAATTTCTACACTGTGCCCCAATTTTTCTAAGGTTTGCTTAGCTGTATTTTTTAGAGCAGTGGTGAAAGACTGGGGTTCTGGATGAGCATGGACAATAAGAATGTTCATAAGGTGAGACCTGTATTCTTTTCAGAAATTGTGCTGTCTAGTGCAATTCAGCGGATTTTGTTTTGAATAACTATGCATCAATTTAAAAGCATGGCATAGTTCATGAACTGTCAGTTTTTACCATTTTGCGCCATTTTTTTGCTGATTGGTTTGTTTATGAATCCAGAATTACCCGGAACTTATATTAATTTAATCGTTGAGACTGTTAAGCGGTGGGGTGTCTCTGGTGAGCAGCTTTTAAATGGAAGTGGAATAACCTTAGACCAATTAGAAAAGCCTTACTGGTATGTTGAATTCAACATCTTAAATCAGCTTATTGAGCGGGCGATCGAGTTATGCAAAGAGCCAGCATTAGCTGGATATTTAGCTTTAAGCATGACGGCTTCATGTTATGGTTCAGTTGGAATGGCTGCCATAGTTTCTCCAAATTTAGGAGAAGCACTGAAAATACTTGAACAATTCATTGGTTCACGTTGTAAGGTCTTTAGACCGGAATTAAAACAAGAAAATAATGATGCTTGTTGGTCAATTCATCAGCCCGTCAATGCATTTCAGCTGAGCCCCAATGCCAACATTTTTTTGTTACTCGGTTTTGTTCAAATTGCGAAAAAATTAACAGGGCTTTCTCATTTGGGAAAAGTTGAATTACAAATGCCAGAGCCGATAGGTTTTGACCAAATCAGTCATCAACTGGCTGTGACTTGTTTATTTAACCAAAAGGGTAATCGTTGGATATTTCCAAAAGAGTATTTAGCACAATCTGTATTAACGGCAGACCCAATGCTAGCGCCGTTATTAAATGCGCAATGTAAGCGGGATATAGAGAAATTAAACTTAAAAAGTGGTTGGAAAGGACAAGTCAAACAAGTTGCCGAAAAATTGCTTTTGAATGGGGAGATTGAGACATTAAAAGTTGGGCAAGTGGCTCATATCATGAATATGTCAGAGCGAACCCTGCAACGCTATTTAGCTCTTGATCACACTAGTTTTACCTTTTTGGTGGACTCACTGAAAAAGGACCATGCCCAGAAACTTTTATCTCAAAATAATATGTCGGTTGAAAAAGTGGCTTTAATACTGGGTTATGCCGAAACTTCTCACTTCACTCGTGCGTTTAAGCGCTGGATGGGGATGACGCCTAAATATTTCCAAACCAAACATAAGATGGATGATTTAAGTTAAAAGGCCACAAATTTAATTTCATGGCCTTTCATTTATGATTTGAGTCAATTAAGTAGATTATTCTGGCTTAGATGAGAGTGAATCAATCACTTCAAAATAGCTAGGTGGTGCTGGAACATGGCCGCGCTCTCTCAATAGACGATGCATACGTGGCAGTTTGAAGTAGGGGACCGAAGCCATTAAATGGTGTTCCATGTGGTAATTGACATGAATAGGCGCTACAAAACTTCTAGCAATCCAACCTGCACGTGTAGTACGGGTATTAGTTAAAGCGGTATTACTCGTTTGCATCCCTGCATGTTCGGCCATTGAGCGAATTCTTAAAAATAATGGAAACGGTGTCAAATACGCTAAAGGCCATAACCAATAAAACCGTTGCTGACCAAAAGCTTTTAAAACACCATAAAGAGCAACATTGGTAGCAATGGCACCACTAATGTTTTTTATAAGACTTTTGGCATAGTCAACGAAATCTTTATTGCTTCGATCTAACCAGACTTGATGATTTGCAACGGTCCATTTCATTAGATCTAGGTCCATTAACACTCGACCAAAGCTAAACTTTAATCCCGTCATACCCGTTAAGTCGCGTAAAAATTTACGAGTAAGCGATTTTTTGCTTACAGGAAAACCAGAAACTAACGAAAGGTCAGGGTCATCTGGAGTAGAGGTTTTTGCATGATGACGAACATGATGTACGCGATATTTTTGTAGATCATTCCAGATTGGACGGGCGCATAGCCATTCGCCTACAAAGTCATTTATTTTTTTATTTTTGAATAAACTTTTATGGGATGCATCGTGCATTAAAATTGCGAGGCATAACTGACGGCCAGCTAAAACAGCTAGAGCAAGCATACATGCTAATAATTTTCCCCAACTCGGTAAGTAATCCCACATCATAATTAAGCTGGCAAATGTTCCTCCAATAACAGCCCATGTGCTAGTAACGGCCCAAGCGCCATATGCATCTGAAGGTTCTGTAAGCTCTTGTATTTCTTCTCTGCTAAATAGATCGGTAACACTCACCTGTGCATTCATTTTTATTCTCCCAAATTAGAGTTTGGTATCCATATTTTATATTACAAATATAGTCATAAAAATTTAAAAAGTGAAATATTTGTTTGTAAAAAAATAAATCGCCCGTTAGTGGGCTAATTCATTTTCATAAAGTTTCTGCCACAGCTTTTGTCCAATCGAATCGAGCTGTTGTACATTTTGAGCAAACTGATTGCGGGCATGTTCGTCAACAAATGGAGAGGGCAGTAGAGGATCATTCATGAGTAAGGTAATTGTTTCGCGTCCTAATAACAAAGCTTGAGTGGCGGCCTCGTTTAAGGATAAATTTTTATAATTTAAAAGCCATTCTTGGATATCTTGACTATACATTTCATAGTTCTTTTCAAGCTGTTTGGTATCCCACAAAGAAGGAATTAACGAAACTGTTTTTGAGTCAAGTTTTTGAATAATAGAAATTTTAGCTTCATTTTCAAGGCCCGCTAATACGAGCTCTTCACATGTTTTTTCAAAGCTATACGCTAAATTATCTGGACGTATATAAATTCCAGTTTCGAGCTCTCTAAAACCAAATTGATGTAAAGCGCGTTCTCTCTTTTTTAAAGCGGTCCGATCAATACGACCCAAAGTTCCAGTAAAGACTGCCAGATAGTGTTGTTGCCATTCTTTAGTCTGCTTAATGCCATTTTTACGATTCAAAATAACTTTTGCCCATTCTTTGGTTGATGGCGAAAGTTGATAAATACCGCGTTCTACACTTTCTATCATCCCTTCATTTAATAGCCGAGTCGTAGCCACACGAATACCGTTGTCACTCATATTAAAAAGTTTAGCGGCAATTAATATTTGTTTAATGGTGAGTTGAGGGTAGGCCGAGGAAAGAAATAAATCGATAATGAGATGGCGTGCATTAATTTTGGTATTTTTCATTCAGATTGAATTTTTGATATGAGTTGCATTTGATCAGAATAATATCATGTTTTTTTAAGGACTTTTTAAGATCATTTTGTAGAGTAAGTTAAGGTAAAAAGCTTTGTCTATAATAAGAAAAACTTTGGCAGTTATTAACCAAGTTTTATCTTTTTACGATAGTTAACCCAAGTTTGTCATCATGATGTGATACATTATCGCACTTTAAATAAACTGCCTTTAACTAGGGGCAATAACCACAAACGTTAGAAATGATCTGATATTGAACTTGTGTTAAGTCTAATTTGGGACTTACCAATTTCGATAAAATAAATTTTAGGTCGTTCTAATCATTAACTTTCTTTGAGCAAGTTATGGAAAATTTTGAAGTTATAAAAGCACTGTTTTTAGGCTTTGTCGAAGGCTTAACTGAATTTTTACCCATCTCGAGTACAGGCCATTTAATTTTATTTGGTCATATTATCGATTTCCACTCAGACGGCGGTCGTGTATTTGAGGTCGTAATCCAGTTAGGTGCTATTTTGGCAGTGTGCTGGTTATACCGACAAAAAATTATTAACTTGATTAAGGGATTCTTTAGTGGTGATGTGGAATCACGTCATTTTGCGATTAGTGTGCTTATTGCATTCTTTCCAGCAGTCATTATTGGTGTTCTAGCTGTCGACTTTATTAAAAGTGTTCTATTTAGCCCAATTGTGGTTGCGATTGCCTTAATTGTCGGCGCCCTGATCATTTTCTGGGTTGAATCTAGACAGTTTGAACATAAAACACTCGATGCAACTAAAATTACTTTTAAACAAGCACTTTTAGTAGGTCTTGCTCAGTGTGTGGCGATGATTCCGGGAACTTCGCGTTCAGGCGCAACAATTGTAGGCGGAATGTTTGCAGGTTTATCACGCAAAGCTGCTACAGAATTTTCTTTCTTCCTTGCTATGCCGACCATGCTGGGGGCTGCGACTTTTGACTTGATTAAAAATGCTGACGTACTCACCTCAGACAATATGGTTAATATTGGGGTTGGATTCGTTGCTGCTTTTATTGCCGCGCTGTTTGTTGTAAAAGCATTGGTACTGTTTGTTGAGCGTCACACGTTGCGTGTATTTGCTTGGTACCGAATTGTACTTGGTGTAATTATTTTGATTGCAGCAATGTTCTTTAATTTATCGGCTTAAATAATCTTATAAATTGAAAAAAACCTAGAATGCTCTAGGTTTTTTTATGCCTAAAAATTGATTTGAATTGCCTATTTATACAAAGTAAACGCAAGACAGATGTTTTCATTTTAAGTTCATTGTTATATTGATTATTAGATTACCTCTCACAATAAAACTATGCCGCAAAATCATCTTACAGAACATTTGGTCGATGCATTTTTGCACTTGGCTCCAGCAGAAGGCCTCTATCCTACTTTTATTTCTAACATCACTTTGATGCGTGTAGATCATTCCACACCACCTATTGCCGTGCTGCAAGAACCCTCAATTGTTTTAGTGATACAGGGGTTAAAGCGCGGATATATTGGTAAAGAAATCTTTCAGTTTCAACAAGGACAGTGCTTATTTATCTCAATTGCAATACCGTTTGATTGCGATACTGTAGTTGAAAATAATGAACTCATGTTGGCAATCGCAATAAAGTTTGAACCACAAATGATGGCTGATCTCATTACTAAAATGGATAAACAGCAACAAGTGGTTACTGAAGATGCTCATTCAGAAGATTTAAAATTAAGCTGTGGGCTTAGAGTGATTGACATGAATGCCACCATTTCAGATGTTGCTCTCAGATTGCTCAATTTACTTCGTTCTAAACAAGATACTTTTATATTGGGTGAGCAAGTTAAAAGAGAATTGGTTTATCGTGTGGTGCAGGCTTCAGGCGGCAATCTAGTCGAGAGCTTATCGGCTATGGCAAGTCGAAATGGCGTGATTTACACCATTTGTGAAATTATTCAACGTGATTATTATCATAACTTAACGGTTCAAGAGTTGGCGAAACAAGCGGGCATGAGCATATCGCTTTTTCATCAAACTTTTAAAAAGGTGACGAATTATTCGCCCTTACAGTACATCAAAATTACTCGGTTACATAAGGCACGCGAGTTAATCACGAACAATAAAATGGGAGTCGCAGAAGCCGCCTATGAAGTTGGATATGTTAGTGCTTCTCAATTTAGCCGAGAATTTAAGCGACTGTTTGGAGTTCCACCCAAGTCTTCAATTATTTAACGTAGATTAGTATTTTGAAATATAAATCAAACATGGAGCATTATATGACCCTTCCAACAACCATGAAAATTATTGAAATTACGGCTCCTGGTGGACCTGAGGTTCTAAAAGTTCAAGATGCAAATATTCCAGCACCTCAAGCAGATGAAGTCTTAATTGAGGTAAAGGCTGCTGGAATTAACCGCCCTGATGTATTGCAGCGTATGGGTTTATATCCAATGCCTAAAGGTGTTACTCAAATACCCGGACTTGAAGTCGCTGGTGTCGTGGTTGCTGTAGGTGAACAAGTCGATCAATTCAAGGTTGGAGATAAAGTTTGCGCCCTAACAAATGGCGGTGGTTATGCTGAGTACTGTGCGGTAACAGCAACTCAAGTATTACCAATTCCTGAAAATTTATCTTTTACACAAGCTGCTGCGATTCCGGAAACATTTTTTACGGTTTGGGCAAACCTATTTGATATTGGCCGTTTAAAGAAACATGAAACTGCATTGATTCACGGTGGGGCAAGTGGTATTGGAACCACAGCTTTAGCGATTTGCCAAGCTTTAGGGATTAAAACTTTTGCTACGGTTGGTAGTGAAGATAAAATTAAAGCACTCTCTAGTTTCACCACAGCAATTAACTATAAAACCCAAGATTTTGAGCAGGAAGTTTTGAAGCACACTCAAGATCAAGGTGTTGATGTCATTTTAGATATTGTAGGTGGTTCTTATTTCACGAAAAACCTAAATCTATTAAAACGTGATGGCCGATTGATCATTATTGGTTTTATGGGGGGACGAATCGCAAAAGAATTTGATTTACAAAAACTGATTTTAAAACGTGCCACAATTACGGGTTCAACGATGCGAGCACGTAATAGCCAAGAAAAAGCACAAATTGCCCAATCTTTGAATGAGCATGTGTGGCCATTATTGGCTCAAGGTAAATGTTTACCGCAAATCTATAAATCGTATGCTTTTTCAGATGTACAAAGTGCTCACGCATGTATGGAACAAGGTGATCATATTGGAAAGATCGTTTTAGAAATGAATGCGTAACGCTGTAATCATTGAAGTTTGGGCGAACGACAGGTTCGCCTAAACTGAATTTTATAATTCTAGATTCTGCCTATTTCTCTATAAAAATTGCCAAATTCTATTGGCAGATTGCACCAGTTCTATAACTTCACCTATAAATTGAGTAAGAAATAACAATTGGTTCTTACCTTATTATTTCTTTCCATACTGATGAAAAAGGATAGTAACAATGAATACCGCAAATATTGATGATAAAAATCCTACTCCAGATTTGGCTGAAGATAATGCCTTTTTCCCATCACCTTATTCACTAAGTCAATATACTGCTCCTAAAACCGATTACGATGGCACGACTTATTCAACGCCGTATACAGGCAATAAAAAAGTTTTAATGATTGCAACTGATGAACGTTATATTCAGATGCAAAACGGTAAGTTCTTTTCAACAGGTAACCATCCTGTAGAAATGCTTTTACCGATGTTTCATTTAGATAATGCTGGCTTCGAAATTGATATTGCGACACTTTCAGGGAACTCTGCCAAACTTGAAATGTGGGCAATGCCAAAGCAAGAACAAGTGGTGTTAGACACCTTTCAGAAATATGCAGATAAATTAAAAAATCCGCTAAAACTAGCTGACATTTTAGAAAATGCAGTCGGTGAAAACTCACCATATACGGCTGTATTTATTCCGGGTGGGCATGGCGTATTAGCTAAAATTCCACATAGCCTTGAGGTGAAAAAAGTTCTTAAATGGGCGGTTGAACAAGATAAATTTATTATTACGTTATGTCATGGTCCAGCTTCATTACTAGCTGCGGCAGTAGGCGAACAACCTGAGAATTATATTTTTAAAGGTTATCAAATTTGTGTATTCCCTGATTCATTAGATAAGGGAGCAAATATTGATATTGGTTATATGCCGGGGGCTTTACCTTGGTTAGTAGGTGAAAATCTTGAAAAGCTCGGTGTCGAAATTTTAAATAAGGGCATTACAGGTCAATGTCATCGAGACCGTAAATTGCTAACTGGTGATAGTCCACTTGCTTCTAATAATTTAGGAAAACTTGCAGCTGAAACATTGTTGGCTGAAGTGAAGGATTAACGTATTAAGTTTGTGCGCCCTGCGGGACTCGAACCCACGTCGGTCGCTTAGGAGGCAACTGCTCTATCCAGTTAAGCTAAGGGCGCATAATTTTATGATTATAAACAAAAAAGCTATTGCGAAGGCAATGGCTTTTTTACGTTTTAGTTATTAAAAACTTTTGCCAGAGTGGCCAATAAAGATAAAGTTGAACCATTCAACGGTTTCAAACACTTATGTCTGTAGAAAAACAGTTTATAAAGCTAAAAAATCACAAAAACTTCATGTTTGTCTTTCTATGATCTCAAGCAAAACACGAAAAGGTTTAAGACAAGCAATTGAGTAGATGAAACTATTCCCGAAAGGTTGTTTGTTAAAAATCAGATTTAGCTACCTATAATTCAAAAGGGCAGAGCATGAAAAAAATTGATGAACAGGACTTATCTAGAATTATTGAAATGGCATGGGAAGATCGCACTCCATTTGAAGCAATTGAGCGAGAGTATGGCTTAAGCGAAAGCGAAGTTATTCGTTTAATGAGATACAACCTAAAAACCAATAGTTTTAAACTTTGGCGTAAACGTATGGCAGGGCGTAAAACTAAGCATCAGCAATTACGTTCACCAGAGGTTGAACGAGCTTACTGTTCTCGTCAGTATAAATATGCTTAACATCATCATATATAACCAATTGAAATATAGCTGATTCAACAATGAAGAGTAGTGTTGAATCAGTTAAAACAATCGCGTGGAATATTTACTTATTTGAGCGAGCCTGTCGTTTACATCTTTCAGAGCAATATTTTACTTCTTCCCAGCAACGCTCCCATTTCTTTCGCCAGTCAAAAGGGCGTTGACAATAGACACATATTTTCTGGGGTAGATGCTGTTTTTTCATGATCTTAAAGCTCATCAAGTTGATGAATAAGTAACTTTGCATGCTGCATGACAGAAGCTTTATCTTTCATACGATCAAGGTTTTTGTAGACCATAGCCATTCTGGGATTTTGACGAAATATGGCCTCATGCTGGCTCATAAAATACCAATACAAGCTGTTAAATGGACAACTGTCTGGTTCAGTTTTTGTTTTGACGTTATATGTACACTGCTGACAATAATTTGACATTTTATGTATGTAATTACCTGATGCAGCATAGGGTTTACTTGCCATGATGCCGCCATCAGCATACATGGCCATGCCTAATGTATTCGGTAATTCGACCCATTCATAAGCATCTACATAGACAGCTAAATACCATTCGCAAATTTCTGATGGATTTACACCTGCTAAAAGTGCAAAGTTGCCTGTAATCATTAAACGCTGAATATGGTGAGCGTAGCCATGTGCAAAGGTATTTCTGAAACACTCGGCCATACATGCCATTTTTGTATTACCCGTCCAATAATATTGTGGCAGCGGCGTGCTGGCATGAAGGGTATTTTGATCACTATAGTCAGGCATAGATAACCAATATATTCCACGCACATATTCCCGCCACCCTAATATCTGCCGAATAAATCCTTCTACTGCATTTAAGGGAGCCTGTCCGCTGTAATAGGCTGTTTGAGCAGCGTCACACACTTCTTTTGGCAACAACAATCCACAATTTAAATAAGGTGAGAGCAGACTATGAAACATAAAATCTGAACCATAAACCATGGCATCTTGATAATCGCCAAAGTGAGGTAAGATGTTAGAGATAAAATGATCTAGAGCAAGTAGGGCATTTTGACGGGTAGTTGCCCATTGAAAGGAGTTGATATTGCCGATATGTTGTGAAAATTCTTTCTTGACCAGTTGAATAACATCTATATCAATTTGATCATGCTCAAAGGCTAATTTTGATGGCAAAGATGGATTGCCTGACCATGCTTTTCGATTGGCTTGATCAAAGTTCCATTGCCCGCCAACGGGTTGTTGGTCATGCATTAAATAGTGAGTTTGCTTGCGCATTTCTCGATAAAAGTATTCCATTCTTAGCGTTTTATATTTGTTTGCCCATCGCTTGAATTGTTCTACAGTACAAAAGAAGCGATCATCTTCTAGACACATAACAGGTAGTTTTAGCTTGTTAGCCCATGAAGTTTCGATTTCATGTTGTAAGCGATACTCACCACATTGGGTAATGACGAGAGTATTCGCCGAGAAGTGTTGCTGCTGCAAAGCAATAAAGTCGACTAACTTTTTTATATGACTTTCGCGCTTAAATGTGTGATAACGGATTTTCCAGTCCTGTGCTTTTAATTCTTTTGCAAAGTGACGCATTGCACTAAAAATCAGCGCTATTTTTTGTGGATGATGAGCAACATAAGATGTTTCCTCAAGTACTTCAGCCATCAAGATAACGTCTTCATTCCGGTTTAAATACTTGAGCGTTGCGAGTTGGTGATTTAATTGATCACCCAGAATTAAACCAAATCGCATATTTTTGCTTCATGAGATGGAACTAAAACTAGTTTAAGTTTTCAGAGATCAATTTTATGTGAAGCAGAGCTTCTAAGTTCATCACTGGTCAGTTAGCTATAAAGTCATAGATATAACTTAAAAGCATAGCGTGCGTGAATAAAATGTGATTTTAATCAAAAAGATACAAATTAAATAAATTGAAGATGTTTGCCAGTATGCGTAAGATTTTTAAAAAATATGTTTAAGCTTGATCCTTTTGAAGGAGCCATAGAGGCCATCGAAAGGTTCTTCACTCGAGTATATAAATGGATACCAACAACCTTCCTATTGCTTATATTTTTCAGCAGCAACAACTTTTGGTTGATGCGAATTTTAATCTACCTTGCCTTGAACAGCAGGAATATGATTTACCTATACAAGCAGACCCTCTAGTAATAGCAAGAGATTTCCAAGAAAGCGAACTTATACCAAATGGATATCAGTTTATACCCATTCGCCAACTCTTACAGTATTGGACTAAACCTCAGTTTGAGCAGGCAAGTCGCGCTTTTCAGTTGCTAGAGTGGCGTCGTAATCATCAGTTTTGTAGCCGTTGCGGACATAAAACCCAACAGCATAAGACTGAATATTCTATGACTTGTCCAGCATGTAACTTTAGTCAATATCCTAGAGTTAATCCTTGTGTGATTACTATTATTACACGTGGAGAGGACGAGATTTTGCTGGCTAAAAATGCCAGAAATACGAGCCAGATGTACAGTTTAATCGCTGGCTTTGTCGAGGTAGGGGAAACACTAGAAGATGCTGTGCGACGTGAAACATTAGAAGAAGTTGGATTACACATTAAGAATATTCAGTATTTGGCGAGTCAACCATGGCCATTTCCGAGTAACTTAATGTTGGCTTTTAAAGCTGAATATGAAGCGGGCGAAATTGAAATTCAGGAGAAAGAACTTAGCGATGCTCAGTTTTTCAAATTTAATCAATTACCTGAAATTCCATTTAAAGGCAGTATTGCTCATGCAATGATTATGCACGTTATTCATGGCACACCAGTCGCTGATGATACGAAACGGTGGCTTTAAACTGAGATTCAGATATGGCTTTAATCTTATAGTTTTAAATAAAAAAGCCATTGTCTAGACAATGGCTTTTTAGATTTATTTATTCTTCAGGATTCACAATGGAATCTAGTTTTTTAGGATTTAAATAGTCAAAAAGTACGAGCATTGCCGTAATCCAAATAGGGATCATCATTACTGACTCTTTGAAGCCTTGAGTCCACATAATATAGAGAACCACAGCAATAAAGGCTAAAACTAAGTAATTACTAAAAGGTGACCATAACGCTGGAAAAGAAGTCTTAATATTCGCGTGCTTAACAAAGCGTTTATACTTCAAATGTGTAATTGATATCATTGCCCAGTTTAGAACAAGTGCACCAACTACAACATACATGAGATGTCCAAGAGCATCTTCAGGTACAAAGTAATTTAAAAGAACGCAACCAAAGATTAATAAAGCAGAAAGTAAAACAGCGGGAATAGGAACCCCCTGTTTATTGGTTTTTGCAAAAACTTTTGGTGCATTCCCTTGTTGAGCAAGACTGTAGAGCATACGGCTATTTGCAAACATCCCACTGTTATAAACAGATAGAGCAGCAGTTAAAATAATAAAGTTAAGTAAGTGTGCAGCCCAACCAATACCCATTTGGCTAAAAATCATAACAAATGGACTTTTGTCGAGACCGCCAAGATCTAATTGGTTCCATGGCACTAATGAAAGTAAAATTGCCAATGAACCGATATAGAAAATCAAGATACGGAAAACGACTTGGTTAATTGCTTTTGGAATCGTTTTTTTCGGATCTTTTGCTTCTGCTGCGGCCATACCAATCAGTTCAATACCACCAAAGGCGAACATCAAGAAAGCCAACATATAGAAGAGGCCGCTAAAGCCATTTGGAAAAAATCCACCATGAGACCAAAGGTTACTAAATGAAATATTTGAGCCTACATCTGCTGTAAATAGCAAATAGAGTCCAAAAACAATCATAGAGATGACCGCAGCAACTTTAATAATAGCGAGCCAGAATTCGGACTCACCATAAAATTTGACGTTTGTTAGGTTAATTGCCGTAATCACGACAAAGAAAAATAAGACAGACGTCCACGCTGGAATATGAGGCCACCAATAATTAATATATTTGGCCACTGCGGTGAGTTCGCTCATCGCAACCAGAACGTAGAGTATCCAATAATTCCATCCGGTTAAAAATCCGGGAAATTTCCCCCAGTATTTATACGCAAAATGGCTGAACGATCCTGCAACAGGTTCTTCAACAATCATTTCTCCCAGGTGGCGCATAATTAAAAAAGCAATTAAGCCACCAATGGCATATCCTAAAATAATGGATGGTCCCGCAGATTGAATCACTTGCGCCGAGCCTAAAAATAATCCGGTACCAATTGCTCCACCCATAGCAATTAATTGGATATGTCGATTTTTTAGTCCTCGTTGAAGTGTAGAAGATTCGTTGGTCAAAGGTCTTCACTCACTATGAATAAGTAAATTATTCTAATAGATGGAGTTATTTTAGCCTAGACTACAAATTAATAAGCAGTGACTGAAAAGTAATTGTAAAAACTATTTAAAATCATAATCTTGCTTTTAATATTTCTATTTCGAGTGAAAAGTACTCTAAAAAATATAATTTCAGATAGACTTTTTTTCTTAGATTTTGCTTAGATTAAGTCATTGCAAGAGCATTGTTAAATTCACAAAATATGCTCGCGTCAATACGATTGATGTATAAAGCAGATCGCTATCTCTTGGCCTTAAAACAATTTAAGATGAAGAGAAGGGTAAACAAGAATGCTTGTTTTGATATAGAAGAACATAATAGTAAGGATAACAGTTGATATGAGCTCAGTACCGCAAATTAAAATTCCAGCAACTTATATGCGTGGTGGAACTAGTAAAGGTGTCTTTTTTAAACTTGATGATTTGCCGGAAAGAGCTCAAGTTGCAGGTCAAGCAAGAGATCAGCTGTTACTACGTGTCATTGGTAGTCCGGATCCTTATGGAAAACAAATTGATGGAATGGGTGGTGCTACTTCGAGTACGAGTAAAACCGTTATTCTTGCTAAAAGCACTCAGCCAGATCATGATGTCGATTACTTGTTTGGTCAGGTTTCAATTGATCAAGCTTTTGTAGATTGGAGCGGTAACTGCGGTAATTTAACCGCGGCTGTTGGTTCTTTTGCGATTTCAAATGGCTTAGTTGATGCCGATCGTATACCAGAAAATGGCCTATGTACGGTTCGAATTTGGCAAAAAAATATTCAAAAAACTATTATTGCTCATGTGCCTATTACCAATGGTCAAGTTCAAGAAACTGGGGACTTTGAACTGGATGGGGTGACGTTTCCTGCCGCTGAAGTTCAAATTGAGTTTTTAGACCCAGCCGATGACGGTGAAGAAGGCGGTGATATGTTCCCGACAGGAAATATCGTTGATGAATTAGATGTTCCTGATATTGGCCGTTTCCAAGCGACATTCATTAATGCAGGTATTCCAACCATTTTCTTAAATGCAGAAGATTTGGGTTACCAAGGTACAGAGTTGCAAGATCATATTAATAGTGATGCAACTGCACTAGCACGTTTTGAAAAAATTCGTGCCTATGGCGCGGTGCAGATGGGTTTAATTAAAGATATTTCAGAAGCGGCTGCTCGTCAGCACACACCCAAAATTGCTTTTGTCTCTAAGCCAAAAAACTATACAGCTTCAAGCGGTAAGTCAGTTTCAGAGAGTGATGTCGATTTATTGGTTCGAGCTTTGTCGATGGGTAAATTACACCATGCGATGATGGGAACAGCAGCGGTTGCGATTGGCACAGCAGCTGCCATTCCAGGCACTTTAGTAAATTTAGCGGCTGGTGGTGGAGAACGTGAAGCAGTACGTTTTGGACATCCATCTGGAACATTACGTGTTGGTGCTCAAGCGGAACTGATTAATGATCAATGGGTCGTGAAAAAAGCCATTATGAGCCGTAGTGCACGTGTGTTAATGGAAGGTTGGGTACGCGTTCCAGGTGACAGCTTCTAAAAGTTGTTAAATAAGAAAAAGCCTCTCAATTATGTAGAGGCTTTTTTACAGTTGCCTTCAAAAACTCATCACCCACTTTTAACAGTGAATCGTGTATGATGTAGCGCATGAATGCTTCATGACATTCAATAAAATTTCTCTACTGATTTTATCGAGGCGACTGTGTCATCACTCTCTCAAGTTAATGCGGATGTTTTAAAACAAGCTCAACAACGTATTCAACAAGATTTATTGACGACACTGGCTGCATTTTCAATTCCAGAACCTCTAAAAAGTGCAGTACACCATGCAGTTATGCTTGGTGGAAAACGTGTGCGTCCGGCTTTGTGTTATGCCACTGCTTCTTTACAGCCAAATCCAAATTTTGCTGCGGCCCGCCGTGCTGCGGTTGCAGTTGAACTTATCCATTGTTATTCACTAGCGCACGATGATTTGCCTTGTATGGATAATGACTTACTGCGTCGTGGTCAGCCGACTTGTCACGTTGCATTTGGTGAAGATACGGCTTTGCTTGCAGGCGACATTTTACAATCAATGGCTTTTGAGGTTTTAGGTAGCCGTTTGTTTGATGAACAAGGGCAGGGTACCGATGCCGCAATTGTACTAAAACAAATGCAGATTTTAGCAACTGCCAGCTCTAAAATGGTCTCTGGACAAGTTTTAGATTTGCAAGCTGAAGGCAAGAAAATCACTCAAGACGAACTTGAAAATATCCATCGTAATAAAACTGGTGCGCTCATTCAAGCGGCTATTATGATGGGTGCCGTGACCATTTTCTCTGGAACAGATCAAGCAATTCCAAAGTTGCGTCAATATGGGCAGACCATTGGACTGGCTTTTCAAGTATTAGACGATATTCTCGATATTACTTCGAGTACGGAAACCTTGGGTAAAACCGCAGGTAAGGATGAACAAGTACAAAAATCGACGTACCCAGCCTTAATGGGGCTCGAACAAGCAAAGGTCTATGCTAAAGAATTGCATGATCAAGCTTTTGAAGCTTTAGCTCATTTTGGTAATAATGCCAAAGAATTAGTAGATATCTCACAATTCCTTTTAGCACGTACCAATTAATAATATTAAATCAATATTCATAACTTCTATTCATATTCAATGAATAAGGGAGAAAAGAATGAATGGTGCTCAGCTTCATCAAGCTGCAATTGAAATCGCTCGCAATCTTCCTTTTAGCCAACAGGACCATCCATTTGGTCCAGACTATGAAGTTTTTAAAATTTTAGAAAAAATATTCATGCTGACAGCAGAAGTAGCTGACGTCAAAATAGTTAATGTCAAATGTGATCCGTATAAAAGTCAGGAATATCAGGAGCTCTATTCATTTATTATTCCAGGCTATCACATGAATAAAAAGCACTGGATTTCGATTACACCGCATAAGAACTTAACAAGCGATTTACTTCAAGATTTAATTCAGGATTCTTATGATTTGGTTGTAAAAAAACTACCTTTGAAAGATCAGAAAAGATTAAAAAACCAATAATATAAAAGATAAAAAAACGGCGACATAGTAGTCGCCGTTTTGATTTCAATTACGTATTAAATGTAACTAAATTAATTATGTTTTCCCATAATTCCGCGAATTGTATTTAAAACATCTGCTGGTAAAACCACAGTTTTAGCATTGCTCGATTTCGCCATATCTTGCATTGCTTTGACATACTGTTCACCTAACAGATAAGCAACAGGCGTTTCTTTATCACCCACTGCACTTGTCACCATCTCAATGGCTTTTTGTGAAGCTTCTGCCAAAACAACTTGTGCTTCTGCATCACGGCGGGATGCTTCTAAGCGACCATCAGCTTCTAAAATTGCAGCTTGTTTTTCACCATCAGCTCTCGTTACTGTCGCACGGCGTTGACGTTCTGCCGCAGCTTGAGCTTCCATGGCAGCTTGCATGGTAGAAGAGGGCTGAATATCTTGAATTTCAACAGTTTTTAACGTGATCCCCCAATCTGAAATATCATCAGAAATCGCAGCTTTGAGCTTCGCTTTAATATGATCTCGTGAAGACAAAGCATCATCTAGATCCATTTCACCGACAATAGAACGTAATGAAGTTTGTACAAGGTTTTGAATTGCCCATGTATAGTTTTCAATACCATAGACCGCTTTTTCTGGTGTGGTTAAATTAATATATGCCACAGCATTCATGAGTAATACAGCATTGTCGCGCGTAATCACTTCTTGAGATGGGATATCTAACACAATATCTTTAGTGGTAACTTTATAGGCCACTTCATCAACATAGGGAATCACGAAATTAAGCCCCGGATTAAGGGTAGAATGATATTTCCCTAAACGTTGAACAATCCACTTATAACCCTGAGGAACAATACGAACCCCTTTAAAAATGGTGACAGCCACAAAAGCCAAAAAGGCTAAAACAATAATAGTACCGACTGGCATGAAAATACCCTCTCTTTATCTTTAATGTTTATGAAGTACCATGGGACTGGACAATTAAGTCGTTACCCGAAATATCAATAACTCTAACACGATCACCGACTTTGACTGGTGTGGTGCTTCGGCAGTTCCACTCATCAGCCCCTAAAATGGGCATTGGAAAGCGAACGATAATTTGATCATGGTCGAGACCGGTTTGAATCACCATACCAATTTGACCAATAGTCGCTTCACGGGGTAATCCCGCCTTAGTCTTATCAATTGATAATGGTTTAATAAATTTGAACCAAAGAATGGTGCATAGCACTGACAGAACTATCCACAATATAATTTGCGTTGTGAGGCTAATATCTGGAAATAACCAGTAGAGAAAGCACACCATAATGGCGGCAATACCAAACCAAAGCGCGGCAAAGGCGGGTAGAATCAGTTCAGAAAGAATAAGTAAGATACCCAATACAAACCAGTGCCAAGGTTGTATAACAAACTCCATAGATCTGCTCTTTTATATATCTTTATGATGGGTAAAAGTGACTCAATATCACTTTTACCACTGTAGCAGATGATGGGGAGTGTGGATAGAAAAAAACCACCTCAATTAGAATTTAGGGCGTGGTGCAGGCTTAAACGCAGCTGGAGATTTTTTGAAGTTTGCAATTGCAGTTTCAACTTGGCGTATTTGCGCTTGAGCTGCTTTTTCGCCTTCCAAAATTGCTTGGTTACTTGATTTGAGATCAAGGGTACCTAGATGACCAACTTTAGGTTGAATGACAACATTGGCCTGCTTGAGCTCTTCATTAATACTTTGTTGACCCATGATATTAATGGTTTGATCCAGTAGTCCCCACATATTGGCTGGGCGATTTCCTGCTGGACGTGCAGAAATATCAACAGCAATCACAATATCTGCACCCATATCACGAGCAGTTTTAACAGGAATTGGGCTAACCAATCCACCATCTACATATTTCTGCTTGCCAATTGTTGTTGGTACAAACACATTTGGAATACTACAAGATGCACGTACGGCTTGGCCTGCATTACCTTTAATGAAGTCAGCTTTTTGACCATTATCAAGGCGTGTTGCCACGGCAGCAAAACGGATTGGGAACTTCTCAATCGGTTTATTGCCTACATTACGGTTAACGTAGTCCTGTAACTTTTGTCCAAGAATGATACCCTGACGATTAAGTGTTAAATCGCGGATATCTGACTCTTGTAACTTTAAAGCCAGACTTTGCAATTGATAAGGCGTTTGTCCACTTGCGTAGATACTTCCAACAAAGCTACCGGCACTGGTACCCGTGACAATTTTAGGTTTAATTCCGTGAGACTCTAAAACCTTAATTACACCAATATGTGAAAATCCTTTTGCTCCACCGCCACCTAAAGCAAGTGCAATCACAGGTTCACGGGCTTTCATTGAGGTTGTCGGTGTTGGTGTTTTGCTAAATTTATCACAGCCAAATAGTGCTAGAGAGATAAATCCAATACTGGCAAATTGAGCAATTTTCATCTTTAAAAATAATCTACGTCGAGATAAATTAAGAGGGCTCATGAGACCAGATTTGCTCAATTTTTGCTAGGTTTTTTTCACTAGATTTTGTAAAGGTTCGGCAAGCCAATTACGATTTTTAGGTGAAATTTTTCCTTCATAACGCTCAAAAATCTTGGTGAGATCTTCGTCGTAGTTGCCACTTGGGTTTAAGTGCCCTAAACAGTGAATCGTCTTATGATCATAATCAAAAGAAAACATCACAATGGGAATATTGGCTTTTGCAGCAATATGGTAAAAACCACTTTTCATTTTTTTTGCTTTTTTACGTGTGCCTTCGGGCGCCATTCCAATCCAGATCTTGTCATATTTTTGAATGGTTGCAACGACTTGCTCAGTAAGTCCATTGGCTGTGTCACGTTTAACTGGAATAACTCCAGCCCAATCTAAAGCTCGTTTAAATGGTGGTTTAAAAAGGGCATCTTTACCTAGGACCGTAATTTGGATACCTAATCCGAAAATCGCAAGAAAGCCATACCATCCATCAATATTGGAAGTATGGGGGGAAATAATCGCCACTGCTTTTGGCAAATTAGGAACTTCGCCTTCAATTGTCCAACCTTGCGCTAAAAAAAGTTTTTTAAATAGCGCTCGGCTTAAAGCAGTACCGCGTTGAGGTACTAAATCAGGTAAATTAGGGAAATGTTGATCCATATTTTTTTAAATTTTAACTTGTCCTAGTTTTATCTTAATCTTTTGAAATATATGCTTCATTGGCAAAATGTAAGAACAACATGACATTTGATGTTATTCCTCATTAAACAAATAAAAAGTAGGTTTCTATGTTGCGGCAGCAAAATCTTTATCTTCTGCTATTTTCTTTATATTGGGCACAAGGACTGCCTGTTGGGTTTATGACCCATGCTTTACCTGTGATTTTAAGGGCAGAAGGAGTTTCACTTGCCCACATTGGTGGCTTTGGCTTATTAATGTTGCCGTGGTCAATCAAGATTTTTTGGGCGCCATGGGTCGACCGACACGCACTTTCCCGTTTAGGACATTATCGTAGTTGGATTCTACCTACTCAGTTTTTGACTGTGGGTGTACTGTGTATTTTGTCTTTTTTCCCTGTTCAAGCTTTAGATCAACCTATTTATTTATTCGCATTTTTTATTTCCCTTCTTTTTATGAACTTAACTGGAGCAACACAAGACATTGCTACCGATGCTTTAGCAGTCAACTTGTTAAAACATGATCAGCAGCATTGGGGCAATACATTTCAGGTCATTGGTTCGCGGTTAGGTTTTATTGTTGGGGGAGGCGCCGTACTTTGGTGCTTAGACTGGTTAACATGGCAACCCACTTTTTTGCTATTAGCGACCATAGTATTTTTAAACACTCTACCAGTTTGGTTATTTAAAGAGCCTCAACATACTTCTCATGCGAGTCGCGAACTCAAACTTGATCAGCAAAATTTAGTCCTAAAAATTAAAGCTTACCTAAGATATTTCTCTCAAAATAAAGAGCTCCGCTCTTGGTTAATGGTACTGATCACTTTTAAAGTAGCAGACGGCTTAGCAGGGCCATTACTTAAACCTTTAATGGTGGATATAGGATTAAGTTTTACTCAAATTGGTGTTTACATCACGATGCTCGGTGCAGTAGCAGCACTCGCTGGGGCGGCAATAGCAGGAGGAGTGCTTAAATACTTTTCAAGACCAACAGCATTAATTGGCTTTTCAGTTTTTAAAATTATGAGTCTAGGAGCCTATGCTTATTTAGCCTATGCCTATGAACAAAAAATTCAGCTGAATGTCTGGGTTATATATACAGTCAATGCTTTAGAAGATGCATTCTCGGCAATGCTATTGGTAGCTATGTTGACTCTAGTCATGCATTACAGTCGAAAAGAATATGCGGGAACAGACTTTACCTTTCAGGTTTCAGTCATGGCGACTGTTAGCGGTCTTCTTTATAGTTTTAGCGGTGTGATTGGAGATGTACTCGGTTATTTCCATTATTTGATAGCTATTGTCATTATTGCAGTGATCAGTTTACTGCCTATTTTCCTCTGGAAACATGAGAAAGTACAGGAAAAATAATGTTAACTAAATGAAATAAAGAACTTTAATATTGCTCAAGCAGTGATCTAAGCTTTATCTACTACCTTTGTCTATGTTTTTAAAAATGTATATTTTTAGCTATTTAAATGCTCAATTAATTGTGCCATCTTGTGTGGGTAGCAAATGGAAGCTAAATGGAGAAAAAATGGATTTGGATAACAAGAAAAATCATGTGAATCAATCAAAATGGACAGAAAAATGTTCAATTAGATTGGTTATTAGCCTAAAGTCTAAAAAAGAATAATGAAATAACGATTTAATCATTCTATAAGATAAGAGAGTTGTGTAGGATTCGTTACAACATGAAGTTAAGGTAAAAATCTGTAAATCAAAGTATGTTTTTTATGTCTTTGTTTATAGGTTTTAGTCTTGCACAACGTTGAAATTGGTTTTGGTTGCGGTAATAAAATTAATGTAACCAATGTGGAGGAGAGTTGATTTTTTAGCTCCTAATTTAATGGCGTAAATCAACTTGGCATGGATAGGCAACATAAAATATATTTTTAGGAGTTTTTGATGGATCTATTCCTTAATCGTAAATCTTTCGTTATTAAAAGTTTAGCTCTTACAGTTACAGCTTTAATGATGAGTGGGGCACATGCTGCGACTTCCGACAAAGCGGAAATTCAACAGCTTCGTAAAGAAGTTGAAGCGTTAAAAGCTTTAATTCAAGAACAACGTCAAGTTCAGCAACAACAACAGCAAGTACAGCAACAACAGCAAGTACAGTTAGCTGAAGTTAAGGCACAACCTCAAGCTGCTGCACCAGCTTCTCCATTAGCATCATTAAAATCTAAAACTGGTGCTGATGTGAATCTATATGGTTTTGTTCGTGGCGATGCTAACTATATTATCGAAGGTGCGGATGGTGACTTCGCTGATGTAAGTAAGTCTAATGGTGAAGCAAAAGATAAATTGCGTGCTACTGCTAAAACGACTCGTCTAGGTTTAGATTTTACTGCTCCTGTAAGCAATGCCAAAGTTGGTGGTAAAATTGAGTTGGACTTTGCAAGTGGTGACAATAACAAATCTGAAAACGTACGTATTCGTCATGCTTACTTAACTTATAACAACTGGTTGTTTGGTCAAACTACATCTAACTTCTTGGCGAGCCACGCACCAGAAATGATCGACTTTTCGACGAACATTGGTGGTGGTACAACACGTATTCCACAAGTACGTTATAACTATAAATTAGCTCCTGCGACTCAATTATTTGTTTCAGCTGAGGAAGGTAATAGTTCAGCAACAGGTGACTCAGTTAAATATAGATTACCTGTATTAACAGCTAAAATTACTCAAGGTTATGCTGGTGGTAATGGTAATGCTTCTGCTCGAGCTTTTGTTGAAAACTACAAATCAGGAAAGGGCGATGACCAGACTGGGTGGGGCGTTGCTGCAGGTACTGACTTTAAAGTAGCAGATCCTTTAAAACTCTTTGCTGATGCTTCTTATGTTGTAGGTAACAGTAACTACTTATATGGTAGTAATTCTGCTTATACTTTAGTTAATGATAATATTGAGCAAAATGAATTTGTAGCTGTACAAGTGGGTGGAACTTATAAGATTTTACCTAACCTACGTGCTACTTTAGCATACGGTGCTCAATTCGCTGATGATGGCACAGACTATGCTAAAGCATATACTGCGGGTAATGAAAAAGTTCAGCAAGCATGGCTCAACGTCATTTATACACCAGTTAAACCAATTGACTTAGGTATTGAATATGTTAATGGTAAACGCGAAACCTTTGCTGGTGATGATTACAAAGACAACCGTGTTGGTTTAATGGCTAAATACAGTTTCTAAAAACAATATTTAGTTAAAAGCTCAAAAGACGAGGTTAAATCTAACCTCGTCTTTTTTTATATAAATTAAAAGAATTAGCATGCTTTAAAGCTTCTGAATTAGATCATTTTTTATTTAAGTCATTTTTAAGTTTCAATTTCTACATTAGAGCATCATAAAAAGATTGTAGTCACCCAAGATGCTGAATTTTTTTTCTACTTTAAAACATAAGCAGATTTCGCTGTTTATGTTTAATTTGATTATAGCCATTTGGTTAGGGGCAATTCTAAATATTGGTTTTTATCACCAAGTGCATCTTTTAACTCCATATTTTGGAATAAAGGCTATTCTATTTTTAGCTGCTACAGTAGTTATTGTGGTTGCTGCTTATTATGCGCTTTTACAGATTTTAAACTGGAAATGGACCGCTAAAATTTTTGCAATTTTACTCATCGTGATTGGTGGTTTTAGCTCTTATTTCGTCAATACATTAGGTGTAATTATCTCACCTGATCAGATTCAAAATATGATACAAACTGATGTATCTGAAGTTTCTGATTTAATTTCATTACGTTTCGGGCTTTGGACAGTTTTCTTTGTTGTTTTGCCTATTATTTTAATTACTCTGGTAAAGTTTAAAAAAGAAAAAGTATCTTACTTATTAATGAAAAAGCTTGGTTCGATTGTAGCCTCATGTGCAATCGTGGGTGTTTTACTATTTGTTTATTATGTTGATTTTGCATCTATTTTTCGTGAGCATCGTGATTTGAAAGGTATGATCTCACCACAAAATAGCATTTCTTCCTTAATGTCTTATTACCACAAAATGGCACCTAAGAAGAACTTGCCACTTATACATTATGGAGAAGATGCTCATCAAGTTCAGCAAGTACAAAGCAACTTGCCTAAATTAATGGTTCTCGTTGTTGGTGAGACTGCCCGTGCAGAAAGTTTTGCATTAAATGGTTATTCGAAAAATACGAATCCGGAACTTTCTAAACAAGATATTTTGAATTTTTCCCAAGTCAGCTCATGCGGTACAGCAACTGCTGTGTCGGTTCCATGTATGTTCTCTGGAATGCCTCGTGTTGACTACGATGAACAACTAGCAAGTCACCGTGAAGGTCTATTGGACATTGCTAAACGTGCGGGTTACCAAGTAACTTGGATTGATAATAACTCTGGCTGTAAGGGCACTTGTGATCGTGTTGAACAGTACAAAATACCAGAAAAGTTAAAGCAAAAATGGTGTAAAGATGGCGAATGCTATGACGATATTTTAATCGATAGCTTAAATGAGTATTTAGCGACTATTCCTAAAGAAGACACTCGTCCGCGACTCATTGTTTTACACCAAGTCGGAAGTCATGGTCCAGCCTATTACAAGCGTGCACCTGCCCAGTATCAACCGTTTAAACCGACTTGTGATACTAATGCGATACAGGGTTGTTCTCAAACAGAGTTATTAAATAGTTATGATGACACGATTGTATATACAGACCATGTGTTAAGTCAGATCATTAATAACCTAAAAGAATTATCGAAATATCAAACAGGTTTATGGTATTTATCTGATCATGGTGAATCGACGGGTGAACATGGTTTATATTTACATGGTTCACCATATGCAATTGCACCGACCCAACAAACGCATGTACCAATGATAATGTGGTTTTCTGATAGCTGGAAACAACACAACCTTGCACAAGTGAGTTGTTTAGGCCAACAAACTAAAGAAAAGTTAAGTCAGGATAATTTATTCCCAAGCTTACTGAGTTTGTTAGGTGTAAAAACTCAGGTCATCAACCCTCAACTGGATATGCTGCACTCTTGTGCCCATGTGAATTAAAGCGAGCCTAGAACATGACAAAAATCTTGATGATTGAAGATGATTTTATGATTGCAGAGTCAACAATAACGTTGCTGCAATATCATCAATTTGAAGTGGAGTGGGTCAATAATGGCTTAGACGGTCTGGCTCAGTTGGCTAAAAATAAATTCGATTTAATTCTTTTGGACTTAGGGCTACCTATGATGGATGGCATGCAAGTCTTAAAGCAAATTCGCCAAAGAGCAGCAACTCCCGTCTTAATTATTTCAGCGCGAGATCAGTTACAAAACCGTGTTGATGGCTTAAACCATGGTGCAGATGATTACTTGATCAAACCATACGAGTTTGATGAGTTACTTGCCCGTATTCATGCGCTATTACGCCGTAGTGGCGTAGAGGCTCAGCTTGCGAATCATGAGCAACTATTACAAAGTGGTGATCTGGTTTTAAATGTTGAACAACATATTGCCACCTTTAAAGGACAGCGTATTGATTTGTCTAATCGTGAATGGGCAATTCTGATTCCTTTAATGAGTCACCCAAATAAAATCTTTTCTAAAGCAAATCTTGAAGATAAGTTATATGATTTCGATAGTGATGTAACCAGTAATACGATTGAAGTATATGTGCATCACCTGAGAGCTAAACTCGGGAAAGACTTTATCCGAACTATTCGAGGATTGGGTTACCGTTTAGGGCAATCGTAACTTAATTTTGGAACTTCTTAACAGTGCATTATTCATTAAAAAAACGACTGATTTGGGGCACCTCAATTTTCAGTGTCATCTTAGGTTGTATATTAATTTTTAGTGCGTATAAAGTTGCACTGCAAGAAGTTGATGAAATTTTAGATACGCAAATGCGTTATTTAGCTGAGCGAACAGCTGAATATCCATTAAAAACGGTAAGCAGTGAGTTTGATTTTCATAAAACTTATCATGAAGAAGATCTATTTGTAGATATTTGGGCTTATAAAGATCAAGCCCATTTATCACACCATCTCCATTTATTGGTTCCACCTGTTACACAAGCTGGCTTTTACTCACATAAAACCAGTAACGGCTTAATCCGTACCTATGTTTTACCGTTAAAGGATTACCAGATTCAGATTAGCCAGCAAGAAAAGGTTCGTGAGGCTTTTGCTTGGGAACTTGCAGGTAGCATGTTCATTCCATATTTGATTATCTTACCATTTGCGATTTTTGCTTTAGCTGCAATTATTCGTCGTGGGCTGAAGCCCATCGATGACTTTAAAAATGAACTGACTCATCGTGATTCAGAAGAACTGACACCTATTGAAGTTGTAGATTATCCTCAAGAATTGTTACCCACAATTGATGAAATGAACCGTCTTTTTGAGCGCATTTCTAAGGCACAAAACGAGCAAAAACAGTTTATTGCAGATGCAGCCCATGAACTCAGAACCCCTGTGACTGCTCTGAATTTACAAACTAAAATTTTAATCAGTCAGTTTCCTGAGCAGGAATCGTTGCAAAATTTGAGTAAAGGATTAGCGCGTATTCAGCACTTGGTGACACAGCTTTTAGCGCTAGCTAAGCAGGATGTATCTTTAAGTGTGATTGAACCGACGAGGGCTTTTCAGCTTAATGATGTCGCTTTAAATTGTGTTGAACAGCTTGTTAATCTGGCTATGCAAAAAGAAATCGATTTAGGGTTTGTTCGTAATGAACCAATTGAAATGCATAGTGTCGAACCAACAGTTCATTCAATTATTTTTAACTTAATTGATAACGCAATCAAATACACGCCTCATGAAGGGATGATTAATATTTCTGTTTTCACTGCTACAGATGGCGATGCGTGTATACAAATTGAAGATAGCGGCGCGGGGATCGACCCAGAACATTATGATAAAGTTCTAAAACGTTTTTATCGTGTACATCATCATCTTGAAGTGGGGAGTGGTTTAGGTCTATCCATTGTTGACCGAGCAACTCAACGTTTAGGTGGGACTTTGACACTAGACAGAAGTTTAGAGCTTGGTGGACTTTCGGTTTTGGTTAAACTTCCAAAGATTTTAAATGTTCACGAAACAAGGACTTGAGTTAGACAAGTTCTTGTTTGATTCGTTTTTCAAACTCAAAGCGATGAATACAAACGGTATAAAATAAGATATTTACGGCCCAAATGACCCAACCAGTCCATAAATTATGACTCAAGAAATGTGCTCCACGCATCATTTGTGCCCATCCCATCATAAAGCCTAATAAAATGCCTGAAATGAGATAAAAATAGGCACGTTTGGGTTGTTCAAGACGATAAACAAAATAACCTGTCATTAAAATAAAGCCAGCGCTTGCATGTCCACCCGGAAAGCAATGCCCATGTTTCGCAGTAAAGTCCCAAATATAGCCACCTAAGCTGTTAGGATGAACCATATTCCAAGGGCAGGCATGAGCAGATTGTGATTTTAAGAGACCAACCAGTGCGCTGCCAACCATGCTCACGAAAAACATATAACCATATTGCCAGCGATAAAGCTTTAATTTCTCAACTTTAAATGATGCAAGCCATAGACCCAAAAAGATGACATAAATGCCAGTAATGATCTGTTTTACAATTTCATGATTAAGTCTTTCTAGATACCAATTGTCTCGATTGAAAAAATGACCTGTTGAATCAATCCAAGGCTGGATGAGGTACATATCAATTTTCCCACCCACTGGAAAAACAATTAAAAGCAGAAAAAAACTGAAAAACAGAAGAATGATATTAATCTGGAAAAATTGTTTTTGCTGATTCATGCCATGCAACATCAATTAGATTGTGAGTAAAGGCATTACATAAAATAAAACTTAAATTGCTCTTAAACTAAATTTAATTTCGTGACCAAAATGATAAGTGAGTGTATCCATTCACAACCTGTTGAGCATAAGAAGTTTAAAGTTTTTGCAAACTATTTGAATAGTAATAAACAAGGAACAGGTTTTGTGAATGGAAATGGTTTTGGTCTTGCGTAGCTTTAGACGCTACTCATGCCGAAACAAAAGTAACGTAATTGACTGATGTTATTTGCTATTACAGAAGAAAAGACTCTGTCGTGCCTACACAGCATTAAAACATACCTTCTTCAGAATTTGCTGAAATTTTATGAATAGACAAATCTGCACCACGGAACTCGTCTTCTTGAGATAAACGAATGCCAATGGTCGCTTTAAGTAAACCGTAAACAATAAAGCCGCCGACAAGCGCAATAGCGATCGCGAGCGCTGTTCCGATGAGTTGAGAGATGAATGAGACACCTCCTAAGCCACCAAGCCATTGTTGACCAAATAAACCTACTGCAATACCACCAAATGCGCCACATACGCCGTGTAAAGGCCATACACCTAACACATCGTCAACTTTAAGTTTGTTTTGAGTATAAGTGAATAGATACACAAACATAGCCCCAGCTGCACCACCAATCACAAGTGCACTGATTGGATGAACAATGTCAGAGCCTGCACAGATTGCGACTAAACCAGCAAGTGGGCCGTTGTGTAAGAAACCAGGGTCATTTTTCCCAATCGCATTGGCTGTAATTGTACCCCCAACCATTGCCATAAGTGAGTTAATGGCAACTAAGCCAGAAATAGCATCAACACGCTGAGCACTCATCACGTTAAAGCCAAACCAGCCGACAATTAAAATCCATGAGCCAAGTGCCAAAAATGGAATAGAAGAAGGTGGATGAGCACTTACACGACCATCTTTCTTATAACGACCAGAACGCGCACCCAATAGAATGACAGCAGCAAGTGCAATCCAACCGCCCATGGCATGAACTACGACTGAACCCGCAAAGTCGTGAAAAGCTGCGCCAAAGGTTGTTTCTAACCACTTTTGCAGACCGTAGTTGCCATTCCAGACTATACCTTCGAAAAATGGATATACCAGCGCAACTAAAGCGAGTGTTGCAATTGCTTGTGAACGCATTTTTGCACGTTCAGCAATACCACCCGAAATAATGGCAGGAATTGCCGCAGCAAAAGTAAGTAAAAAGAAGCAACGCATGAGGTTGTAGCCATGATCACTTGATAAAACCGTACCATCATGGAAGAAGTGCTGGCCATAAGAGATGTAGTAGCCAACAAAGAAATATGCGATTGCAGAAAGGGCAAAGTCAGTCAGAATTTTACTAAGTGCGTTCACCTGATTTTTATGGCGAACCGTACCAAGTTCCAAGAATGCAAAACCTGCGTGCATGGCAAGAACCAAAACAGCACCAAGTAATAAGAAAAATAGATCTACATTTTGCATAGCATGCTCGAAAAAAGTGCTAAATTCCATTTTGGAACAAATCTGGGTCTGTAAATTGCACCAAAATAGATTTAAGGAATCTAAAAACCTAAGTTTGTCGAAACAAACTCAATTGCATAAAAGTGAATATGCAATAAGCGCACCAATTTGGATTAAATAAGTGGTTTTTGGCGATAAATGGTGCGTTGATCTGGTTAAGATAGGGCAGTTATGGCGCTTTTTACGTTAAAAGTCATCTAATTCGCTTATAAAATGACCTGAAAGAGTTCGTGATCAAAGTTTAAAAAGAATTACCTATTTTTAATTAATGATCTGACCAAACCGATTGAGCAACTTCAATAAATGCTTTCACAGCAGGACTCATATGCTTTTTATTTTTGACTGCAAGGCCAATTGAGCGTTTAAGGTTCGGTTTAAAAGGGCGTTTAACTACGTTTGGATAAAGTGAGAGTAACTCTTTGGTGATGACCATATCAGAAACAATGGACACCCCTAATTGATTGTGAACCATGCTGACGATACTCAAAATTTGTGACACATAAAATTTGATGTCTGGTTTCACATTAAAGTTTTTTAAAATTAATTCGACCTGATATCTACTACCAGCCATTGTCATGATGAAAGGACAGTTTTCTAGTTGTGCTGGATCAATATAGAGTTGTTGTGCGAGCGGGTAGTGGCTCGGAATTAGGGCAACAAAACGATCTTCAATTAATGGGAATGTATCAAAACGCTCATCTGGCATAATCAAAAAACCAACTTCGATGCGCCGTTCTAATAGCCATTGAGCAACTTCTTTATCCTCACCTTCATCAATATAAATCTCGATTTTAGGGTAGCGTTGCCGAAAGGTTTCTAAAATTTCAGGTAATAGATAAATAGAGGATGAAGCCCCAAAAGACCCTATACGTAATGTTCCTTCATTTAAACCGTGGATGGCCGCCACTTCTTTTTCTAATGTATCGGAAATACTCAATAACTCTTTTACATGAGTAAGAAGCTGCTGACCTGTCGTGGTGAGTTCAATATCACTTTGGGTTCTTGAAATTAGGTTAATGCCCCATTGTTGTTCTAATGATTTAAGTGCATGAGAAACTGCCGACTGCGAAATTCCCAGCTTTTCTGCAGTAGCAGTGAAGCTTTTTAGTTCAGCAATGAGTGCAAAAATTTCAAGCTGGGTAAATGTCATATTGTACTTATTATGAGTAAAAACTCATTTTATCATGAGTTTTCATTATCTTTAATATATGAGTAAGCCAAGGTCATTGCTAAAAACATTAAGCCTCAACAAAACTCGAGTAAAGAAATGAATAGCATTGTTTTATCTCTTTTTCCTTTAGTTGCATTAATTGCATCGGGATACTTATTTAAAAAATATCGTTTTTTTAGCGATGAGTTCTGGGCTGGGGCAGAGAAGCTCAATTACTATATTTTATTTCCTGCTTTGCTTTTTAGTACGCTATCGACCGCGAAAATTGATTTACAAAGCTTGAGTACAGCCATTATTGCGATGTTAATTGTGGTTTTGGCAGTCACCGCCTTTTTATACATACTCCGAATGTTTTGGCACATACCGCCTGCACGTTTTGGTGTGCATGTACAAAGTATGGTTCGCTTTAATACCTATATTGGTTTGGCTTTAGTGACTTCGCTTTTTAAAAGTGAAGGAATGGCAATTCTGGCAATTTTATTGGCGCTTTGCATTCCGCTTGTGAATGTTATTTCGGTGCTTGCTCTAACCTCTAAAGAACACATGGCAATTAAACCTGTTTTGATTGCACTCCTTAAAAATCCTTTAATTGTATCTTGTGTGGTTGGGGCAGCAATCAATGCGCTTCATATCCCGATTTGGGAAGGCTTTACTCAGTTTATTAAGCTTTTTTCAGTGTCGAGTTTGCCACTAGGGTTGTTATGTGTTGGCGCAGCTTTACAGTTTATGCAAATTAAAAAAGACATTGTGGTATTGGCAGCAGACACGTTTGCACGACTTTTAGCAGTTCCTGCTTTGGCTTATATGGTCTGCATGTGGTTTGCTTTACCAAGTTTGCAAACACAAATTTTAGTTATTTTCTTTGCACTACCGACTGCTTCCGCTTCCTACATTTTAACCAAAGTTTTAGGTGGCGATAGTCAGCTCATGGCTGCCGTGATTAGCTTTCAAACTCTATGTGCTGCCGTGACTTTGCCAATGGTGATTTGGTGGATTTCTTAAAATATAAACTTTAGACTGACTCGTATTTAAAGAATGCTTTGCTACCTTCCTCATATAATTATTGCTACACTTTTTTCTTTTTCAGGTGGATGAGTATGTCCTTTGATCTCAAAGTGAGCCTGCAGCAGCGGTCTGAGCCGTCTGCACAGCAGAAAAAACTGAATCGCCTGATTGATAAAATAGAGCAACAAAAAGTTAGCCTGAGCACATGGCAAAATGCGCAAGCTGAGATTGAACAGCATATACGGCAAAAACTGATGCCTGTGTATGGCGATTTGCATGAAGTGTTATTCCAACAGTTAGAGCAACTTTGGAATATGTTACATAGCCATGAGTTTTCCAAAGCAAACATGCAACAACTAGACGAAAAAATTGCCCAGCTTGCACAAATGTTGAAGCGCTCCAAAATGCTATCTGCTGAACAGTTGGAGTTGGTGAAGCAGATTGATACCTTTTATCAGCAACATACACAAGAGTCGGTAAAAAAGAATAAAAAAACTCAGCCAATAAAATCTGAATATGAAGAAAGCACTGAGCAAAGTGCAGAATTTGATGAAGACTTTGAACAGTATGCGGCTGAGCAACATCAAGCGCGAGAACAAGCCAAACAGCAAAGACAACAACAAAAACGCGAACAAGCTGAGCAAATGGCAGCGCAGTCACTCAAAACAGTCTATTTAAAAATTGCCGCGATGATTCACCCAGACCGTGAACAAGATGAAACAAAGAAACAGGAAAAAACTGAGTTGTTTCAACAGGCAAGTCAGGCCTATGAAAAGCAGGATTTGTTTTATTTACTCAAACTCCAGTTACAGCTTGAACAGAATAAAGGGGTAGGCGCTAAAGAACTATCTGCTGAGCAGTTGCGGTTTTATAAACTGGCATTAGATGCACAAAGTCAGCAGCTTGAAAGCCAAATTGCTGAGATTTTAGATTCTTTTCAGTTAGCAAAAAATGTAAAAGCAGAGCATGTACATATTAGTGATGTTTATAAAGCTGTCGATGCTGATTGTGCTGAGTTAAAACAACAGTTGAAGTGGGAAAAAGAGCGTTTAAAGCATATGAAAAAGGTGAGTGGGTTAGAGATGTTGTTGGGGCATGGGGCGCTTTAATTATCTTTGATAAGCCTATTGGCGTATTCAACTTATGGCAGCAATAATTAGATTTATACTTTATTTGCTGCCATAACCATACTAGTGATGAGGTTGTGAGAGAGTAGCTTCTGAAATAAGAAATCGTTGAGATTGGATTTTTTATAAAATATAGTGTGGGAATTATAAAAATTAAAAGATCGGATTTATGAATGAAAAATTTATTCAATTATCAAGAGAACTTAAACATAGACCTATTTTAGAGAAGGCTTTAGGTCATTTTCCTAACTTACCTTTAATTGCTATAGATTGCGGCTGTGGCGCTGGCAATGAATCTGCTTATCTACTCTCAAAGGGATTTAATGTTCATGCTTTTGATATTTCAATTGATGCACAAAAAGTCTGTGCTGAGCGATTCAAAGATGACTCTAAATTTACTTTCTATCATGAATCTTTTGAAGACTTTAATTTCCCGTCTGCAAGCTTAATTATTGCTTCATCAAGTCTATTCTTTTGTGAGCCAAGCTATTTTTATAGTGTAATTAAACGAATTATAAATGCACTTCCTGATGGCGGAATTCTGGTAGTTGATTTATTGGGGACTCAAGATGAATGGGTTATTAGAGAACCTAAAAAATTTATAGGTTTTACGTACCAAGATATAGGCGATTTGTTTTTATGCGATTTTAATTTATTGTTTCATAAAGAAATTGATGAAAAATTACCTTTGCTGAGTGGTTATATAAAATCATGGCATCTTCATATACTGATTCTACAAAAAAAGTAATTTCTAAATATAGAAAAACCCAGAACCTGCTTGCACAGATTCTGGGTTTATTCGACTAAAAAAGCTTAAAACGCAGCAATTTGCTCCATGTTCGCTTTAACTTTCTCTAATTGAGCAGCAAACTCAGCAAGTTTGGCTTTTTCACCTTCAACAACAGCTGCTGGTGCTTTAGAAACAAAGCCTTCATTTGCAAGTTTGCCCGCGATTTGGTCGTGTTGCTTTTGGATTTTATCCAAGTCTTTTTGCAAACGAGCAAGCTCAGCTTTAGGGTCAATTAAGCCTTTCATTGGTACAAATACCGATGCATGGCTAACAACACTAGAGCAAGACAAAGGTGGTTCTTGGTCTTTATTCAAGAACTCAATGCTTTCAACTTTAGCCAATGCTTTGAACAACGCTTCAATACGAATAATTTGTTCACGTTCAGCATCAGAAGTGTTTTGAAGTAATACTGGCAACAAGCGTGCATTACCTAAGCCCAACTCACCACGAATGTTACGTACTGCACCAATCAAACCTTGAAGCCATTGCATGTCTGCTTCAGCTTGTTCATTGATTTTTGCTTGCTCAGGAATAGGGTATTGAGCAGTCATAATGGTTGGGCCACCTTGACCAAGCATTGGTGCAAGAGTCTGCCAGATTTCTTCTGTCAAATATGGCATAAGCGGATGAGCCAAGCGTAAAGAAGCTTCCATGACTGCAAGTAATACACGGCGTACTTCAGCTTTACGCTCTTCTGAAACTTCTGCATCATTCAGAACTGGTTTAGTTAACTCAACGTACCAGTCACAGTATTCATTCCAGATAAAGTCGTAAATCGCTTGAGCAGCAAGGTCTAAACGATACGTTGCAAACGCTTGATGTACAGCAGCTTCTGCTTTTTGCAAACGGCTGATAATCCATTGTTCTGGAAGTTCCCATAGATCAGGACGCGCTTCTTGACCAACAGTTTGGCCTTCAACATTCATCAAAACGAAACGAGTTGCGTTCCAGATTTTGTTACAGAAGTTACGGTAGCCTTCAACACGTTTTAAGTCGAACTTGATATCACGACCAGTGTTTGCAAGTGCACAGAACGTGAAACGAACTGCGTCAGTACCATAAGCATTAATGCCTTCTGGGAACTCTTTACGCGTTGATTTTTCAATCTTCGCTGCATCTTTAGGGTTCATTAGGCCAGTTGTACGTTTTGCAACTAAGCTTTCTAAATCAATACCGTCAATTAAGTCTAATGGATCAAGTACGTTACCTTTAGACTTCGACATTTTTTGACCTTCACCATCACGTACCAAGCCGTGAACGTAAACAGTCTTAAATGGAACTTGCGATGAACCATCTTCATTTTTCATGAAGTGTAGGGTCATCATGATCATGCGGGCAACCCAGAAGAAAATGATGTCAAAACCAGTCACCAACACATCTGTTGGGTGGAAGGTTTTTAAGAAATCATTTGCTGCATCTTTTTGTGCGTCGCCAGTCCAACCTAAAGTTGAGAATGTCCAAAGTGCAGATGAGAACCATGTATCAAGAACGTCTTCGTCTTGTTTAAGTTCAACGTCAGCAGCGATGTTATTTTTCGCGCGTACTTCTTCTTCGTTACGGCCAACATAGATGTTGCCATTCGCATCGTACCAAGCTGGAATACGGTGACCCCACCAAAGCTGACGTGAAATACACCAGTCTTGAATATCACGCATCCACGCCATGTACATGTTGCTGTACTGCTCTGGAACGAACTTAATGCGGCCATCTTGAACTGCTTCAATTGCAGGTTCAGCAAGCGGCGCAATTTTCACGTACCATTGGTCAGTCAGTAATGGCTCAATGATCACGCCTGAACGGTCGCCACGTGGCGCTTTTAAGTCATACGGTTGGATTTGATCTAACCAGCCTTCAGCTTCAGCTTGAGCAACTAGTTTTTTACGTGCAGCAAAACGTTCTAAACCAGCATATTCCGCAGGTGCAGTAATGGTTTTAGAAATTTGTTCGCCAGCTTTTGCAATATATTCAAACTCACCTAAAACTTCGGCGTTTTTGTTGAAGATATTAATGATTGGCAAGCTATTGCGTTTACCTAGGTCATAGTCATTGAAGTCATGAGCAGGGGTAATTTTTACACAGCCAGTACCGAAGTCTTTCTCAACGTAGTCGTCAGCAACGATCGGAATTAAACGACCTGTAATTGGCAATACAATGTTTTTACCAACAAGGTGCGCATAACGCTCATCTTCTGGATGAACGGCAACGGCAGTATCGCCCAGTAAAGTTTCAGGACGAGTCGTTGCAACGACTAAATAGTCTTTGCCGTCTTGAGTTTTAACAGATTTGTCTTCAAAGAAATATTTAAAGTGCCAAAGTGAGCCTTTTTCTTCTTTGCTTTCTACTTCAAGATCAGAAAGTGCTGTTTGCAGTTTAGGGTCCCAGTTTACAAGGCGCTTACCGCGGTAAATTAAACCGTCTTCGTGCAAACGAACGAATACTTCTTTAACTGCGTTTGATAAACCTTCGTCCATCGTGAAGCGTTCACGCGACCAGTCTACAGACGAACCTAAACGACGAATTTGTTTCGTAATCGTGCCGCCAGATTGTTCTTTCCATTCCCAAACTTTTTCGATGAACTTATCACGGCCTAAGTCATGACGAGTTACGCCTTGTAAGCCAAGTTGACGCTCAACAACCATTTGAGTTGCAATACCAGCATGGTCTGTACCCGGTTGCCATAAAGTGTTTTTACCCATCATGCGGTTATAACGGGTGAGGGCATCCATAATGGCATTGTTAAAGCCATGGCCCATGTGCAAACTACCAGTGACGTTTGGTGGTGGAATCATGATACAGAATGATTCACCGTGACCAGAAGGTTTGAAGTAACCTTGTTCTTCCCACGTTTTGTACCACTTCTTTTCGATCTCGGTTGGATCGTATGTGGTTGCAATATTTTGAGCGGTTTGAGCATCAGTCATAGTAGCTTAGATCGAATATGCATAAAAAATTGCATCTATTGTAGCAAAAAAATGCCTCGAAATTAATGTGCTGAAAACAGATAAACGGTTTTGTATTTTTTTCAAAAAACGGTAGATTTATGAAAGATGGATCACAATTTAATCGTGTGGCGACACGGCACAAAAATTACAAAAGAATTGAAAAAGGATGCTGCTGATGAGTTATGAAGTTTTTTTGAAAATTTCCGATTCGACTTATACCCAATTCGAGGCCATTCGGCAAAAACTACATGATGGAGTAAGCCAAAGTCAGGCAAAAGTTTTGGGGGATGTATTGTCTGACCTTTCTTGTGAAATTATTGAGCAGGTTTTTTCTGTGCTTTTACAGTCAGGAAATGCAAGCATGTCTCCAAAACAACAAGCTGAGTCTGAAAAAGTTATTCAGCAAGTTTTAGAGACTTTTCGAAAATACATGCCTTGGTCAGTTTCATTCTTTGGAAATGAACGTCTTTTACCTTTAGTTGACTACATGACATCTCTCATGAAAGAGCAAGGGCAGCAAGTTTATATTACCTATCCGGTCACACTTCAACTCGTACAACAAGCCGAAACCCTTACCCAGCAAATTCGTGACGGTAATATGCAAAGCATTACGGCTGCATTTGAAACGCTCATACAAATTGTGGATTTAGGCGTAACAAGCCTAGTACGTGAACCTAAAAAGCGTTTAAAATTTAATTTGGTTGTCGATAAAACTCTTAACGGAGTCATCAACATGACGACGCATTTGGGCTATAAACGTTTGGAAAAGTTAGGGACACAGGTCGATCAGACCACAGCAACTCATTATATCAACCACTTTTTGGCCTTCATGCACCAAGCAGCATAATTTAAAAAGATAATAGGAACATCACATGGCCAAACTTGATACTTTGCAAAATAAAGTGGTATGGATTACGGGCGCATCTTCTGGTTTGGGTAAGGCCTTAGCAGGGGAGTTGGCTTTACAAGGCGCAAAGCTGATTTTGACTTCGCGTCGTTTTGAAGAATTAGAAGAGGTTCGGGTTGGCTTATTAAATCCCGATCATCATTTGTCTGTGGTCGCAGATATTACTGATGAAAAGCAGGTTCAAGAGGCTTACAAGCAGATTTTAAAAGCGAAAGGCCGTATTGACTGGCTCATCAATAATGCAGGTTTGAGTCAACGTGCTTTAATTAAAGACACGACAATGGCAACCGAACGCGCCATCATGGAAGTCGATTATTTCTCACAAGTTGCGTTAACTAAAACCGTCCTACCGACCATGCTAAAACAAAAGTCTGGCCGAGTTGTATTTGTGTCGAGTGTAGCGGGTTTATTGGGTACACAGTACCGTGCAAGCTACTCGGCTGCTAAAGCAGCGATTCACATGTGGGCAAATAGTTTACGTGCTGAGGTCTCAGATCAAGGTGTCGAAGTTTCGGTTATTTTCCCTGGTTTTGTAAAAACCAATGTTTCTTTCAATGCACTCAATGGTGCAGGGGAACCTCAAGGCCATCAAGATGAAGCAATTGAAAATGGTTTAGAAGCAGATGTTTTTGCAGAGCAAGCTGTAAAAGCGTTAGTACAGGGTCAAGAATATATTGTTGTGGGTGGGGCCAAAGAAAAACTAGGTGTGATGGTTTCTCGGATGTCACCAAAACTTCTTTATAAAATGATTCGGAAAACAAAAGTAAAATAAAAAAGTGATTTTGCCGTGCTAAATTGGTGAAAAACCCGCATAGAAGGTTCACCATGGATCAGGATTATCACCGTATTTTAGAAGTCGTCACGCGTTTTCAATTGGTCTTTGATCAGAAAAATTGGGACGCTTTTGATGAGTTGTTGGCAGATCAACTTGAGGTGGACTATTTCCAATTTAGAGGAGAGCCTTTATGTGTCGTGTCTTGTCATGAATATAAAGGTTCTCGACAGCAAGCTTTATCCCATTTACGACTACAGCACAATTTGAGCAATCCTCTAATTCGGATTGAACAAGATCAAGCATGGCTAGAATGTAATTATCAAATTTACCGTTTTTCAGAAAATGATTATTTTCATTCTTTTGGTCGTTATTATTTTACTTTGGCGAAACAACAAGACCAATGGAAAATTACCCGAATTTGCCAACATTTAACTAAAAATATTGGCAATCCACGTATTCATTTTTCTGAGGTTGGGCAGTATTAATCTTTAACTGCTGTTCCATAAGCAAAAACTTCCACCATTCCGCCTTGCATTCCGAGTTCGGTTGTACTCAACCGAACTCCCATAATATGAGTAGCACCGACACTTTGAGCTTGTTGTTTTAAACGTACAATTGCCTCTCGGCGAGCACGCTCAACAATACTTTCATAACTGGTCAGTCTTCCGCCCAAAACATTTTTTATAGATGCCAATACATATTTAAAGTAATCATGAGAAATCACAACATTACTGCTAATAAAGTGGCCTAGCTGATCACTTGTTGCAAAACGATTGGTATCAATTCTGATATGGGCAAATTTTTGCTCTTTTTCTATAAGTTCATTCAAATGTTTTCGTTCAATATGGCGGCCAAAAGCCCAACCAATACTGAAAAGAATGAGAAAAATAACAAGCTGAAAAATAAGATTGTCCATTTTCTACCTATGCATTAAATGGATCGGGTAGATGAGGTGCTTGAGGCTGCACAACCACTGCTGTGCCATACACAAATAACTCAGAAGCACCTTGTGCAATATTGGAAGTTGAAAAGCGAATACCCACAATTGCATTAGCACCAAGCTGTTGGGCTTTTACAATCATACGCTGCATGGCTTCTTGGCGAGATTCTTCTAATAATTCGGTATAACCCGTAAGTTCTCCACCCACAATATTTTTTAAACTTGCCATCAAGTCACGGCCAACATGCTTACTACGAACAGTACTTCCGTAAACAACATCCAGCTGCTTTACAATCTGGTGGCCTGGAACACTTTCTAAATTACTCAATAACATTGTTTTTTATCAATCTAAATTCTTAAGGTTTCAAGATAAAAAATATTCAGATGAGTTGCAATAAAAAAGCCCACCGAAGTGAGCTTTTGTGAATAAGTTATTTAAAACTTATTGCTTTTTAAGTTCAGCACTAGATGGTTGATTAACCACTGTATCTGAAGTATTTGCTTTTAAACCACCACCTAGAGTTTTGTATAACTCGATTTGGTTGTTTAAGTTTGCTTGTTGAAGCAATAACAAACCTTGTTCTGCTGAATAAGATGAACGCTGTGCATCAAGAACCGTTAAGTAACTATCAATACCAGCACGGAAGCGGGCATTTGAAAGTGTGTAGTTGCGGTTAGTTGCTTCTACTAGACGTTGTTGAGCTGTTAAACGCTCACCAATGTTGGCACGAGTTGCAAGCGCGTCATTAACTTCGCGGAACGCAGACTGAACTGATTTTTCATAATCAGACAATGCAATTTTCTGATCAGTTTCAGAAATTTTTACATTGGCACGACGAGTGCCCCAGTCAAAGATTGGTAAGTCTAAGCTTGGACCAATTGACCATACAAAACCACCAGACTTAAATAGATCACTTAAGTCAGTTGATGCATAACCTGCAGAACCCGTTAAGCTAATGGTTGGGAATAAACGTGCTTTTGCAGCACCGATATTCGCACCAGCAGCGCTTAAGTTATATTCAGCAGCTTTTACATCTGGACGGTTGTTAAGCAAGTCGCTTGGTAAACCCGCTGTAAATACATTTTGTTGCGTAATGCGTTTTACAGGTTGGGTTGGTAACAAGTTTTGTGGAACTGATTGGCCAACTAACAAGTTCAACAAGTTTTGCGCTTGAGCAATCTGTGTTTTGTAGTTCGCTACATCATTACGCGCAGTTTCTACAGAAATCTGTGCCTGACGTAGTGGAACTTCACTGTCGATGCCCACATCAAAACGTTTTTTGTTGAGATTGTAAGAGTCTTGCTGTGCTTTAAGTGTTTGCTCTGCAAGTCTTAAATTCGCTGTTGCGAAAGAGTAGTTCAACCACGCTTGCGCCACTTGACTGATTAGACTGATTTGAGTCGAATCACGTGCGCTTTGCGTTGAAAGATAACTATCTAATGCAGCATCTTTTAAGCTACGTACGCGGCCCCAAAAATCAAGCTCATAGGCAGTTACACCCAGACCTACTTGATAAGTAGAGTAGGGGTTATTCGGATCACGGCTTTGAGAAACCTGACGAATTGCACTACCACTTGCTCCGATTGTTGGAAGCTGATTGTTCTGTGTAATTCGATATTGCTGTTGAGCACGTTCGATATTGAGCGTTGCTGTACGTAAGTCGCGGTTGTTGGCAAGTGCCAAATCAATCACTCCGAGCAAACGAGGGTCAGCAAAAAACTGTTTGTAACCCTGTTCAGCAATAGACGTACCAGAAGCGCTATATGCATAGCTTTGTGGAATATCGGTTTTCACGACTGGTTCTGGGCCGCGCATGCTTTGACAAGCTGCCAAAGCAAGCGCAAGTGCAGATACCGCAATGCTACGACCTGAAATAGACCATACGTTTTGCATCACGATTTATGCTCCTGAGTGTTTATGGTTTTTGGTTTGTACTTAAAGATACTACGAATCCACACATAGAATACAGGGATAAAGAAGATACCTAAGAACGTTGCACTGAGTACGCCACCGAGTACACCGTAACCAACAGAGTGCTGACTTCCTGCACCTGCACCTGTTGAAAGGGCAAGCGGAAGTACACCGAAACCGAAGGCAAGGGTAGTCATGATAATTGGGCGTAAACGCATTTTTGCAGCATGTAAAGTTGCTTCAATCAGGTCTTCACCTTTTTCCTGCAGCTCTTTTGCGAACTCAACAATCAAGATCGCATTTTTTGCAGAAAGACCGATTACCGCGATCATCGCTACCTGGAAGTAAATGTTATTTGAGAGATTTGGATCTCCTTTAATAATCATACCCAAGTAAGTTAATACGATTGCACCAATAATACCGAGTGGTACCACAAGTAAAACCGAGAACGGAATAGACCAGCTTTCATACAATGCAGCCAAGCAAAGGAAAACGATTAACAATGAAAGTGCATATAAGAATGGAGCTTGAGCACCAGACTCACGTTCTTCAAGTGATAAACCTGTCCATTCATAGTCGAAACCTTGTAAGCCCATAGATGGTAACTTAGCAATAATTTCTTCCATCGCTTTCATCGAGTCACCAGAGCTCACGCCAGGTGCAGGTGTACCTTGAATGTTAACCGATGACACGCCGTTATAACGTTCAAGACGTGGAGAACCATATGTCCATTCGCCAGTAGCAAATGCAGAGAACGGTACCATTTCGCCTTTGTTATTACGTACATACCACTTGTTTAAGTCTTCAGGCATCATACGGCTACCCGCATCACCTTGAACATAAACTTTTTTCACACGCCCACGGTCAACGAAGTCGTTAATGTATGAGCCGCCCCATGCAATACGCATTGTATTGTTAATTTCGGCAATACTCACACCCATCGCTCCAGCTTGAGCTTGGTCTACATTAATTTGATACTGAGGTGTATCTTCTTGACCATTAGGGCGAACACCCACAAGACGTTTATCTTGTGCAGCCAAACCTAAGATCGTATTACGTGCAGCAATAAGTTTCTCATGGCCTTGACCACTTGAATCTTTAAGTTGCAAGTTGAATCCGGCTGTTACACCTAATTCAGGCATTGCTGGAAGCTGTAAAGGCATGATGTAAGATGCGTCTTTAACGATCATATTCAATGCCATACCACGCTGAATCAATGCGCCAATTTGAGTTTCTGGTGAAGTACGTTCACTCCAGTCTTTCAATTTAACGAAGCCAATACCAGCATTTTGACCAACACCTGTGAATGAGAAGCCCGAAACGGTGAAAATAGATTCCACAGTATCTTTTTCATTCATGAAGAAGTTTGTCATGGTGTCAATCACTTTACCTGTACGGTCAAGCGTTGCATTTGGCGGTAATTGAACAAGCGTCATTACCACACCCTGATCTTCTTCTGGTAAGAATGAAGATGGGAGTTTTTGGAACAAGAACACTAATAAAGCAATAACTACAGCGTAAAGCACGCCAGAGAAGATTTTGCCCTTAAGCATGCGATTAACACCATTTTGGTAGCTATGCGACATGCGGTCAAAACCATTGTTAAAGCCTCTAAAGAAACGAGCAAAAATATTATTGCTTGGTGCTTTGTTCGGATCATGCTGTTTTAAAATGGTTGCACAAAGTGCCGGTGTAAATGTTAACGCTACAATTAACGATAGAACCATTGCTGTTACAAGGGTAATCGAGAACTGACGGTAAATTACACCAGTTGTACCACCAAAGAATGCCATTGGTACGAATACCGCTGTTAATACGCTTGTGATACCAATTAACGCGCCAGAAATCTGTTGCATTGATCGTGAGGTCGCCGTGACCGGATCGGTATGCTCTTCGCTCATAACCCGTTCGACGTTTTCGACCACAACGATGGCGTCATCGACCAGAAGACCAATTGCCAATACCATGGCGAACATGGTTAAGGTGTTAATTGAGAAGCCAAAGATATTAATAACAGCGAATGTACCTAACACCACAACAGGTACAGCAAGTGTTGGAATAATCGTTGCACGCCAGTTCTGTAAGAACAAGAACATGACAATGAATACCAAAACTACCGCTTCAATTAATGTGTGTACAACACTTTCAATTGAAAGACGAATAAATGGAGTCGTGTCATAAGCTAGTTTATCTGCAAGACCTGTTGGATAGTTCTTACGTAATTCAGATAAACGATGTTCAACAGCTTCTGCGGTATCAAGTGCGTTGGCACCAGTTGCAATTTTAATTGCAAGACCACCAGCAGGTTTACCGTTAAACTTCGAGTCAAACTGATAGTTATCAGAACCTAACTCTACACGCGCAACATCTTTTAAACGAACCTCAGCACCAGATGCTGTGTTCTTTAAGAAGATATTTTTAAACTGTTCAGGTGTTTGCAGCAAACTTTGTGCATTCACTGTTGCATTAAGCACTTGACCTTGTACAGCTGGTGCACCACCTAATTGACCTACTGCTACTTGTGAGTTTTGCGCTTGTAAAGCTGTCGCAATATCACTAGGAGTTAGTTGATAACTGGTTAACTTAGCTGGATCAAGCCAAATACGCATTGCGTATGAACCACCAAAGACTTGTACCTCACCCACACCAGCAACACGGCTAAGTGGTTCTTTAATTGATGAGTTTACGTAGTCTTTAATGTCCGAGTCAGAAAGGCTGTTATCTGGTGAGTAAAATGCAATAACTTGCAAGAAGCTTGCACCAGATTTAGTTACTGTTACACCTTGACGCTGTACATCTTCAGGTAAAAGCGCAGTTGCAGATTGCAGTTTGTTTTGAACCTGAACCTGTGCAATATCTGGATCAATACCTTGTTCAAAGTTTAATTGAATAGAAGCCTGACCGTTACCAGCACTGTTAGATGAAATGTAGCGTAAACCATCTAGACCATTCATTTGTTGTTCAATGATCTGGGTTACAGTGTTTTCAACAGTCTCAGCAGATGCACCAGGATAAGTTGCAGCAATTGTAACTGTCGGTGGTGCAATCGTCGGATACTGTGCAATAGGCATTTTTGTTAGCGTGAGAATACCCGCCAACATAATGACTAATGCAATCACCCACGCAAAAATGGGGCGATGAATAAAAAATTGTGCCATTCAATCTACCCCTTATGCATTAGATGCTTTCTGTTCTGCTTGAGGTTTACCTGATTGAGCCGGTTTTGTCGCATTTGGAGCTGCACCTTGTGGATTCGCTGGTTGAGCTTGGTAAGGTTTTGCTGAAACTTCTTGCCCTTCTTTAACTTTGGCAACACCGTCAACAATCACTTTATCACCAGCTTTAAGACCGTTAGTCACAATCCAGTTTTGTCCTTGAACACCAGAGGTTTCAACAGGACGACTCTCAACAGCACCTTTGGCATTAACAAGCATTGCTACAGCTTGACCTGTAGGTAAACGTGTAATTGCAGCTTGAGGAATCAGGTAAGCATTAGGAACTACACCTTGAACAATCTGTGCAGTGGTATACATGCCTGGAAGTAACAGATGATTCGGGTTCGAGAATACGGCACGTAAAGTAATCGTTCCTGTATCCTGATTTACAGAAGCATCAGAGAAAGCAAGTTGTCCTTCGATTGGGTAAGTTGAACCATCTTCGAGCTTCAATTTCACTTTCGTGTTGTTACTATTGTTTAAACTGCCTTTGCTAAGTTGTTGACGTAAACGTAATAACTCGGCACTAGACTGGTTAATGTCAACATAGATCGGATCTAACTGTTGAATCGTCACTAACGGTTCAGTTTGGTTAGCAGTGACTAAAGCACCTGCTGTTACAGAAGAACGTCCAGACTGACCAGAAATTGGTGAGCGAATTGTAGAGTAGCCAAGATCAACATTTGCATTCGTTACTTGAGCTTTTGCAGCAGAAACTTGTGCTTCGGCAACATTAACCTGACCAAGTAAGTCGTCATATTCTTGTTTAGATACAGCGTTACTTGAAACAAGTTGCTTATAACGGTTTAACTTAGTACGTAGTGAAGCTAGATTTGCCTGTTGTTGTAAAAGGGTAGCCTTTGCATTTTCAAGCGTTGCACGGTTCGTGCGAGAATCCAGTTCATATAGAGCCTGTCCTTCACGAACGTAACTTCCTTCAGCAAACAAGCGTTTTAAAATAACACCACTTGTTTGAGGGCGAACTTCAGAAATTTGATATGCTGAAGTACGGCCGGAGAGTTCAACGCTTTGTTCAACACTTTGTGGTTGAGCAACAATAACACCTACTTCTGCAGGCGGCATTTTCTGAGCAGCAGCAGCTTGCTGTTTCTCATCGGAGCCTTTGCTACAACCAACAAGTGCGATACTTGTTGCTAATGCGCAAGCAGTAAGGGCAGGAGCCCAAAGCTTAGCCGACATCATTGTTCCACCTCGTTTAGATAAAATCTAAAAATATATTTGTTTTCTACTTAACCTACTTTGTGTTTGTAATAACCAGAGCCAAAGCAGTGCAATCCAAATAAAACCTATGCCCCAACCGGCGAGTACATCTGTTGGAAAATGAACTCCAGCATATATTCTTGAAAGCCCCATGCAGATAAACCAAAGACAGGAAATCAAAATGATATAAGGAGAGTTAGTGTTGGGCTTATGGCATAACATTATCATTGCCATACAAGCCAGTGTTGATGCATAAACACTATGTGCACTTGGGAACGATGCACCATAACTTTCGACAATATGATATACCTGTGGAGGTCTTGGACGGTCAACACACCACTTGAGCAGCCAACCCGTGATGATACTGCCAAGAACACCCACGCTAATGAAAATAACAGTAATATATTTTTTATACCATGCTTGATATATACACACCAATAAGGATAAAAAACATACAAAAGGCATACCACCTACACGTGCTAGAAAAGTCGTAATAGAGTTAAGATAATCTGATCGATTTTCACTCAATATTTGAACGGTGAGAAGATCCAAAGATTGAAGTCTTGGTACAAAAAGACCAAGAACACCTAATCCTAAAAAAATACAACCAATAAAAAGCAATAAATAGGGCATGTATATACCTTTGCTTGTTCAAGCAGTGTCTACTACTGAAAGCCGTTAAAAGTGTACTTGCCAGTACACTTTTTTTCAAGCCTGATAGATCATCGTAAATTCATTTTGAAAATTTTTTAACATTTGGAAAAACAATCACAACAAAATTGACGAAAATCACATTTTGTGTACAAAGCAAAATTCTTAGTGGTCTGCTTTTTTCCCGTTATTTGTTGAAGTGTTTTCTTCAAGTTCTAATGGTTGTTTTGGTGGCCAGAAAAAATCGCTTGGACGAGTTAAAAAATGGGTCATGACCAATTTGGCTAAAGGTTTCCATTGTTCAAAGCGGACTCGACGCGCTCGTAATGCCACAATAATCGTTAAGGTGAAACTCACAAATAAGTTGGTGAGACCAATACATAACACACCAAGAAAGGACACGATAATCAGTCCGATATCTGGGCTGCCGTTAATAGTCATTAAACCTTGAATAAAGTTAGCGGATGCAAAGGCAATATGGCGGATATCTAAAGGTAGACCTAGGATAAAGCCTATGGTCCCCATACTTCCTAGCATAATACCGAATAAGAAGTTACCGGCTAACGCACCTAAATTACGTTCAATATATTCAGCAAAACGGTTAAGGCGATCTTGCCCAAACCAGCTAGCTAAACGGCGATGTGCTCTTAGGCGCGGGCCGACTTTTCGGTAAACAGCCATGTTGTCAAAGTATCCTGCAATGAGACCTGACAAAAACAAACATACTCCAGCAATTGCTGCATGTGGAACTGCTAATGAAGTAAAGGGGTTTAAGCTGTGTAGAAGATAAGTTGCTTTAGTATGGGTTAATAACGGTTCATCAAGGTAAAACTGCCAAGCAAAAGTGATGAGTGCAGCAGTAGGAATCGCAATTGAAATATTGCCCAAAATAGCAATAAATTGCGTTCGGATAATATTAATAATAAGCGCCGCTAACTCTGCAATTTGAGCCGTTTTAGAGCCTTTACGTTGCTGCACTGTTGCAGCAAGAGCCGCCGCCGTCATAGCGGGTTGCTTGGTCGCAACTGTAAAATGCAGAACATGAATCAGAATGAAACCTAGGGAATAATTCATACTGAAAGTAAAGGCTTGCATGAGCGGGGCCATTGTCATTCTTGCAGCAAGAATTTTTAAAGATGCCATAAAGGCAATAATGACACCTGCACCAGCGGCAGCTTTATACATTCCCCAAAAGCCTTTGGTATCTGTACTTACGTAATGTTCACCTGTTCGGCTAGCATTTTCTGTTACCTGAAAGGCAATGAGTTCACTAGTCGTACTGAGTAATGAGCGAACACTTTTTTCGCTGTAATGTGCCTTGGTTAAATCGGAAATCAGATGTCCTAAAGAAACATATTTTCCTTTAGTGTTATCTACGACCAGATAAAGTAATAACTCAATTCGATCAAGACATTGCTCAAGTAATGATAGTAAGTAAGTCAAACTTAAGCTGACACCAATTCTTTTGGTCGCACGACGAATCTTTAAAACCACATCTCGGCACTGTTCCAACATAACAAATGCTTGTGATGCATCGGGCGGGGAAATAACTGCAATTTCATGTTCAGAAATTTCTTGTTTTTTATACTTTTCAATAAACTCAATAATTTCACGGTTCTGAACTAAAAACGGTGACTCATATTCTGTTAATTCTGGCTGAGCGTTAATAAATTCGGGATAAAGACCAATTCCACTAATTCGATAAGATAGGACTGTAATGGCTTTAATCATTTCACTTTGAATGACTAACTTCTCATCGACATTACTTTGGCTTTGCCCAATAAGGCTAAATAAATTTGCCCAATCTTCATCATCAATATTATTGAGCCAAATTTTGTCACTTTCTAAATAGAAAATTTTACCAATTAATATTCTGAGTTGGCTTGCATCTTCTATTAAAGGTAAAAAATGTGCTCCGAGTCTTTGCCCAAGCTGGTTCCAGAAACCATCTAAAGACAAAATTCCACTATCAGCATATAAACTAACTTGCTTATAGCGATTAATTAAACGTAATAAAAAAGTTTGTAGTAAGAAGGGCGCTGTAGGTGTGCGCAAAAGACTTTCAATAAAAGCCTGTATTTTTTTCTTAATTTCATCCGTATCTTGTGGGTTGGATGGTCGGATGACATTGACGAGTTCAATCAGTAGATTTTCATCAATGACAGCTTGAGGATCCTCAAGCTGTTTCTCTATTTTTAAAAAAAGATCTGAAAAATTTATATGCATAGGCAAAATAATATCTATTGTATTCGATGTAACGCAAGCTGAGTTAAGTTAATCAAAGCCTGACGATACGGTGTATCGGGTAGGTTTGATAAAGCTTGCAGTGCTGCTTCTGTTTCTTCTTGGGCACGTTGGTTGCAATAATCTAAAGCACCAGACTTCTGTACAATTTCGATGACCTGAGATAGTTGGTCTACTCCACCAGTTGCGATACTGCGACGAATAATCGCATGCTCTTCACCTGTTGAGCGTGCTAATGCAGAAATTAACGGTAAAGTTGGCTTACCTTCCATTAAATCATCACCAATATTTTTACCTAATGTTTCAGCATCAGAGGTGTAGTCTAAAATATCATCAATAATTTGGAATGCATTACCAAAATGACCAGCAAACAATCTTAATGGCTCACGGTACGCTTCTTGCCCCGCCAAAATAGCAGCACCTTCTGTAGCCAGCTCAAACAGGCGAGACGTTTTACCATGAATAATTTTTAAATAAGTTTCTTCAGTTGTATCTGGTTGATGCTGCGATTGAAGTTGTAATACTTCACCTTCAGCAATTTCACATGTACCTGTTGAAAAGTCTTTCAATAAAGTCATGTTGTTTAAATCGACCAGTAAATCGAAAGCACGAGCAATCAGGAAGTCGCCAACTAAAACGGCTGTTTGATTGTTCCATGTTGCATTTGCTGTAGGGCGACCACGACGAAGCCCAGATTCATCTACCACATCATCATGGACTAGTGTCGCGGTATGTAACATTTCAATGATTGCAGCTAAACGCTGTGCATTTGCCATGTTATCTAAACCACAAGCACGTGCTGCAAGTAAACACATGATTGGACGCATACGCTTTCCGCCAGCTTCAACGACATGTTTGCTGACAGACATGACTAAACCGACTTTTGAGCTAATTCCTTCATTAATCAAGTGATCCATCGCAGCGAAGTCTGAAGCAACAGGCGCAAGAATGTCTTGCTTGAAATCGATGACCATATGAAGAAAAACCCCGTATTGGTAGATAAGTGGCGTTAGTGTATCAATTAAAGATGTGTTGCACAGGTTAACAAGTGGCTGATATTAATCATTTCTATTGTTTTTAAGCGTTTTTTGTTCTTTATTTAAGCAAAATACGATGTTTTCGGCAAAACAATAAATTTAATGACATCAGCATTAATACAACTTGTTCTTGACGCAATTTGTGTTTGGAACTGTATTTTAATTTTCATTCAGAATCAATGAAAACTGCTAAATTCCAGTCCAAGCTGTTTGATTTTGTAAGAATAGGGGATCATGCTTTACTGATAGATAGAAAATACTTGTCGTTTGATCAAATTTCACTTAAAATCTGTCGCCTTGTATAACCCCAGTGGCGATCGTTTTAAGATCGATATATCCCTTTATCGACACGACGACACGGGCTGATTGGAGTACATTATGTACGCAGTAATCCAAAGCGGTGGTAAACAGCACCGTGTAGTTGAGGGTGAAACCCTTAAAGTTGAATTATTGAAAGCTGAATCTGGTGCGACTATTACATTTGATGATGTATTAATGGTTGTAAACGGTGACAACATTCAAATCGGTGCTCCAGTTGTAGCTGGCGCTAAAGTAACTGCAGAAGTGATTGGTCATGGTCGTCACGACAAAATCCGCATCATCAAAATGCGTCGTCGTAAACACTACCGTAAACAACAAGGTCACCGTCAATGGTTCACTGAGTTGAAAATTACTGGTATTTCAGGCTAATCACGAGGAGTAAGAGACATGGCAACTAAAAAAGCCGGTGGATCGACGAAGAACGGTCGTGATTCAAACCCAAAAATGTTAGGTGTTAAAGTTTACGGCGGTCAAGCTGTAACTGCTGGTAACATCATCGTTCGTCAACGTGGTACAGAGTTCCACGCTGGTGCAAATGTTGGTATGGGCCGTGACCATACTTTATTTGCTACTGCTGACGGCGTAGTAAAATTCGAAGTGAAAGGTCAATTTGGCCGTCGCTACGTAAAAGTTGAAACTGTATAAGTTTTAGCTCGAAAAAAGCCCACATTTTGTGGGCTTTTTTTATGGCATTTATTTTTATTCATCTTCATCATGATGAATGAAATTCTACAAACAACATGAATAACATAACAAAATATCTTATTTTCTCAATGATTAGCACAGAGTTTGTCGGTTAATATGAGTCTTGAATTAAGAGCTTACTCAGTTTCATAACTTTGAAAGAGAGTAAGTTGTCTTACAGCAACTAAAAAGGTGATGACATGAATATGCTTCGTAAAACTATGTGTGCTATTACACTTAGCGCGTCAGTGCTTGCTCCTGTAATGAGTACTACAGTGTTTGCTGCGCCTGTAGCAGCACCGGAGCAACAGGCAATTGGGAACCTGGTTAATCAGTTATCAGGTTTACAGCGTTTGACTGCCGACTTTGAACAAACAACTAAAGCCAATACAAAAACTGTGGCACAGAAAAAGAGTTTAAGTGCACAGCATATGAACCAGACATTTAAAGGCTCAATGAAAGTTGAGCGTCCGGGGAAATTTTATTGGGAAACAGTAAGTCCTGCTAAACAAACTATTGTAACGAGCGGAAAAACAGTTTGGATCTATGATCCGGATTTACAACAAGCGGTCCGCCAAAGCTTAGATGATCAGGTTGCAGATACACCAGCATTATTACTCTCTGGTAATACCAACCAAATCATGAAGTCTTATCGTGTAACACAACCCGATAAATCTAAACTTTATTTCACATTATTCCCTAAAAAAGAGGATGGGGCATTCCAAAGCTTAACGATTAGCTTCGGAGCAAATAAAGCGCCTACACTTATGGTATTACAAGACTCATTAGGTCAAACCACCTATGTACGCTTTAAGAACGTTAAAGTAAATGCTTCAATTCCGGCATCAGTCTTTAACTTTACGCCGCCAAAAGGTACGGATGTTATTGACCAATAATTAAAGCCTCTTCAAAAAAGCTACTTTAACGGTAGCTTTTTTTATATAAGAGAAACAGATACATTTTTTAACCCCGTCTTATTCTTACGCTTTGTATAGTGTTAGAGGTAAATTCATGGGGATTATTATGCGACTTTACGATAAGAAAATTATTTGTATTCTTCCATTAATGGCTGCAATGGCAATGGTGACGGGTTGCCAACCAAAGTCAGCAGCCAAAGAAGAGCAGGCTGCTTCGACTGCAAAAGTTAAAGAAACGAAAGAGGCTGGTGTTCCTGTAATTCAAGCAAAAGTAATCCCAGTAAAATTGCCAAAATCAAAAGTTTGCTTAGAAGATGGTTGTACTGAGTATGATTTTCAAACAGTACAGACCAACCAAAAATGGATTAATGATTACTTCACCAATCGTATAAAGAAAGCAGATCCGAATGCTTTTGCAAATTTAGCCGATCAACCAGTTGAAGTACCTGAAGGTGAACCAAGTTCAAGTCAAAGTGCAATTTATGTTCGCTATTTAGGGCAAAACTATAATCTTGCCACCTTTGCATTACAGACTTATTCGTACTCAGCTGGTGCTGCACACGGTATGTCTCATCAAGAATTTGTAAATTTTGACTTATTAAATAAAAAGCACATTACTGTTGCTGAACTTATTAAGCCAGATGTTGAAAAACAGTTGGTTGATGCTCTTTTTGAAGCAAATACAAATTGGCTTCAAGCACATAATATTAGCCGTGAAAAACTTCAGCTAAGCGATAATTTCTACTATGGCGCTAATGGCATTGTATTTGTCTATCCAATTTATGAGCTAGCTTCATATGCAGAGGGAATGTCTGAATTAACGCTGCCATATTTTGAAGCGGGTAAGTTCATTAAACCTGAGTATTTACCAAGTGTGCCAAACTATAACTTTTAAAATAAGTGATCTATTCTAAGAATTGTGTGAAAGCTATTCGTTATGAAGATGATCACTATATTTTTTAGTGTTAAGGCCTTACACTATAGCCAGTTTTTTACCCATATTATGATTGATTATGATCGACCCTAAGTTACTCAGAAATAATATTGAAGCCGTTAATGCGGCTTTGGCAAAACGCGGTGTTCAATTAGATGTTCAAGAATGGGCTTCTTTAGAAACTCGTCGTAAAGATTTGCAATCAAAAACTGAAAAATTGCAGGCAGAACGTAATGCCGGTGCAAAACAAGTGGGTCAGATTAAAAAATCCGGTGGTGATGCTTCTGAAATCATGGCGCGTATGCAAGCCATTGGTGACGAAATCAAAGCTGCTGAAGTTGCTTTGTCAGAGTTACAAAATGAGATTGAACAAAAAGCGCTGAGTATTCCTAACTTACCAGATGAGTCTGTTCCTGCTGGTAAAGATGAAGATGACAACGTTGAAATCTCAAAATGGGGTACGCCTCGTCAGTTTGATTTTGAAATCAAAGATCATACTGATTTAGGTGAGTGGATGGGTGGTTTAGAGTTTGAAACCGCTACTAAATTGACTGGTTCACGTTTTAGCGTATTGAAAGGTTCTTTAGCACGCCTACAACGTGCATTAACACAGTTCATGCTTGATACCCATACTTTAAAGAATGGCTATACAGAAGCTTACGTGCCTTATTTGGTCAATGCTGATTCACTTCGTGGTACTGGTCAGTTGCCAAAATTTGAAGAAGATTTATTCAAACTTCAAGGTGAAAAAGAATATTACCTCATCCCTACAGCAGAAGTTCCAGTTACTAACTTCGTTCGCGATGAGATTATTGATACCGAACGTTTGCCTTTAAAATATGCAGCGCATACGCCATGTTTCCGTAGTGAAGCTGGTTCTTATGGTCGTGATACCCGTGGTTTAATTCGTCAGCATCAATTTGATAAAGTTGAGATGGTGCAAATCGTTAAACCTGAAACATCTATGCAAGCACTTGAAGAGCTTACTGCACATGCTGAGGGCATTTTGCAGGCACTAGGTTTGCCATACCGCAAGATTTTGCTTTGTGGTGGTGACATGGGCTTTGGTGCAACTAAGACTTACGACTTAGAAGTTTGGGTTCCAAGCCAAAATACTTATCGTGAAATCTCTAGTTGCTCTAATATGGGTGATTTTCAGGCACGCCGCATGAAAGCACGCTACAGAATGGATCAAAAGAAGACCGAATTGGTGCACACACTAAATGGTTCTGGTCTGGCAGTTGGACGTACTTTGCTTGCTGTAATGGAAAATTACCAACGTGAAGACGGTTCTATCGAGATTCCAGAAGTATTACGCCCATATATGGGTGGTGCAACGTTTATTGACTAAGCTTTGCATCTAAATTGTGCACGGTTTTTGCTTAACCCAAATCAGATGATTAATGTAGAGGTTTAAGGTGGATATTTTTCCAATCTCTTTAAAGTTGCAACAGCAACATTGTCTGATTGTAGGTGGTGGGCATATTGCATTGCGCAAAGCAAACCTTTTAGCCAAGGCGGGAGCAGTAATCGATATTATTGCTCCTGCAATTGAAGAGCAGCTTTTACAGTTAGTCAAAACGACAGGCGGAGAGTATTTTGCCGAGTCCTTTGCTGAAAAAATATTAAATACACCATATCGATTAGTGATTGCTGCAACTAATGATGCGCAAGTGAATAAAGCTGTTTTTGAACAATGCGAAGCGCGTAATTTATTGGTCAATAGTGTTGATGATATTCCACATTGCCGCTTTATGGTTCCAGCTATTATTGATCGTTCTCCGTTAATTATTTCTGTCGCTTCAAATGGTGCATCACCAGTTTTATCAAGACAACTTCGTACTCAAATAGAAACAATTGTTCCGCATGGCATGGGTAAGTTGGCTGAGTTTTCTGGTCAGTGGCGTAAGCAGGTAAAAGAAAAAATTCCCAATCCAGATGAGCGTCGGATTTTTTGGGAAAATCTCTATGCTAGTCCATTAAAAGAACAAGTTTTTAATGACAATTTAGAAGTTGCAAATGGTTTGATTCAGCAAGCCTTAACAGAATGGACTGCACCTAAAGGTGAAGTTTATTTGGTAGGTGCTGGACCAGGTGATCCAGAGTTACTGACACTAAAAGCATTACGTCTTATGCAACAAGCTGATGTTGTGATTTATGATCGTCTTGTTTCTGCACCCATTTTAGAGCTTTGCCGTCGTGATGCGACCAAAATTTATGTCGGTAAAGCGCGTTCAAATCACTCTGTTCCTCAAGATGGTATTAATGCTTTACTGGTTGAGTATGCTCAAAAAGGAAAGCGTGTTTGTCGTTTAAAAGGTGGTGATCCGTTTATCTTTGGACGTGGTGGTGAAGAGATTCAAGAGCTCGTTGAGGCGAATGTCACTTTCCAAGTTGTACCGGGTATAACAGCAGCATCAGGCTGTTCAGCTTATGCGGGTATCCCATTAACACATCGTGATTATGCACAAAGTGTTCGTTTCTTGACTGGGCATTTAAAGGAAGGTTCACCTGAACTTCCTTGGAATGAGCTGGTTTATGAAAATCAAACTTTGGTTTTATATATGGGGTTAGTTGGTTTGGAGCGTATTTGTGAGCAACTTATTGCTCATGGTCAACGTGCTGATATGCCGGTGGCTTTAATCTCTAAAGGAACCACACCAGACCAGAAAGTTGTAGTTGGAACATTAGCTGATATCGCAACAAAAGTGTCTGAACATCATATCGTAGCACCGACTTTAACCATTATTGGTGAAGTGGTGAATTTACGTGAACAGTTAAAATGGCAATAAGTTCATTTGAGTTTATTGCTGGTTATTAAAGTCGAGAAAATTTGTGATTCATGTTGTCCTATACGAGCCTGAAATTCCTGCCAATACAGGCAATATCATTCGTTTATGTGCTAATACTGGTGCACAGTTACATTTGGTCAAGCCTTTAGGTTTTGAATTAGATGATAAAAAGCTCAAACGAGCAGGCCTTGATTATCATGAATGGGCACGTATGCAAATTTGGGACAACATAGAACTTTGCCTTGCTGACCTGAAAGCTAAAGGGGTTGAGCATGTTTTTCCACTCACCACTAAAGGTTCTGCAACTCCGCATACAGTTGATTTGAATCGACCTGTGGCTTTACTGATGGGGCCGGAAACACGCGGTTTGCCTGAGCATGTTCGCTTGATGTTTCCACAAGAACAGTGGATTCGTTTGCCAATGGCTGAAAACTCAAGAAGTTTAAATTTATCTAATGCAACGGCTGTGATTGTTTATGAAGCATGGCGTCAGCAGGGTTTTAAAGACTTAGGATAAGTTAATAGTTTTTAAATAAAAATAAGGCCACAGTTGTGGCCTTATTTGTTTTTAGATGTCTTATTTAGGGAAAACAACACCACTTGCTAAATCATAATTTGTTGGTGAGTTAGTATAGACCGATCCAAGTCGAACTGCAAAGAACCAGCCTAATGTACCTTGGTCTTGAATCCGATTTTCAAAGATATAAGGCTCATCTGTTTCGGATGCAGCATCTTCAATAAATACTTTATATTCAATAGGTCCTGTATTTTCACTGTCGCGCTCAAATAGATAACCATCAATATTAAAGAAGCCTAGGTTATTGTTCGCGTCGACTAACCTATAACCTTCAGCTGCTTGTTCTTTAAGAAGTTTTTCAAGTTTAATTGCATCATCCTTGTTGAAAGGAATATGTTGCGGAATTTCAAAATAACGATATGCATAGGTTCCGTTATGGGTACTGCTATTTACGCAAGTAGGTACATAGAAGGTTCCATTCGTTGTGCCATTATTGGTGAATTCTGAGTTTGCGTAAATTAGCTTACAACCTTGTGCACCAAGTTCATTGAAGGCATTTAGAATACTTGTGCGAGAAGTGTTGGTTAAGAAGCGATTAGAATACGAATAGGTTGCAGGTTTCTTATCATTTTTCACAAATAAATATTTATCTGTATCAGATGTAACCTCGCCAAATGAAAGCTTATATATATAGCCTAAGCTACCTTGTTTATTTAACTCATTCACCCATAGTAAATAACGGTTTGCTACTGAATTAGTTTTAACATCAACTGTTTTATAGGTGTATGTGTCAGTGGATTTATTGTTTTTAACATATAAATTTTTATACAGCGCAAAGCTTCCATCCGGATTATCTAATCTTACAGATGGCGTGAGAAGAGCATAGCCTTGGCGTCCTTGGTCATTAAGTTGGGTTAATAGATCTGCCCAAGATTCCTTATTATCTCCTAGTCTAAAACTTGCTGTTGCCAATACTTGAGTTGGCTTTTGCATGCTTGCTGGTGGGGTTGTTTTTGTGAAGCACGTATTTGTGAGATCAAAGTTTGCTTGCTGCAAATAATTATGTATCGCATTTGGTTCATCTGTAGGAACTAGACAGAATTGGTTTGCATTTTTAAACCCTAGAATAGCTTGCTGTTTCTGCGTTAGCTTTCCTGCTACTACAAGCTGCCAATCTACTTTGTTATAGCTTGAGGTTTGTACTGTCTGAGGTGCTCCAATATTTGAAACCAGACTAAAATCTTCAGCTTGGCGGTAACTTGCAACAATGTTACCTGTACAGTTCGATTCATTCTCATAACGTACTGTTTCACTGGCAAATCGCACGCTGTTATCAGAAACCTTAATGACATTCATTTTTAGAGCAGAGCCGTTAATACAACCTCCTTTGCCTGCTAACCAACTTCCAACAAAGCGATCCGCTACACTTGTTGGTGTTGGTGTTGGTGTTGGTGTTGGTGTTGGTGTTGGTGTTGGTGTTGGTGTTGGTGT
>NZ_KB849786.1:242633-277734 GCF_000369045.1 Acinetobacter pittii ATCC 19004 = CIP 70.29
TGTTGGTGTTGGTGTTGGTGTTGGTGTTGGTGTTGGTGTTGGTGTTGGTGTTGGTGTTGGTGTCGGTGTCGGTTCCGAATCGTTATCATCAGACCCACACCCACTTAAAGCTATAAAAATCAAAGCAATGCTGCTTCCTTTTACTATGTTATTCATCACATGAACCCTTTTTTTATTAAAAATGTGAAAATTTAACATTTTTAAAATAGATCAATTATAATGCAGTTGTAAAGATCAAATTTGAAAAAAGGTTCAACATGGCAGCTTATAATCAAATTGAAATATTCGAACAAAGCCAAAAATGGTTTGACCAGTTGCCATTAGAGTGGAAAAACTGGCTTGAAGAAAACTTAGAAAAAGGGTGTGGGGTTGAACAATTAGTCGATGTATTAAAAGCAAATGGATTTGAACCAAAGTTTGAAATGAATGATTTGAAATTTCAGACTTTATCTGATCACGATCAAGAGTGGATAATTGAACAAGTTTTAAATGAGGTAACGTCTGCGGAAATTATAAAAATATTAATAGAGCAGGGGCATGATGGTTTAAAAGTAAAAGAATATTTAAATAATTTAGAAAATACTAAGTTATATAAAATTTTGAAGAAAAAGCATCATCAGCTTAAAAAACGTGAATGGTTAATAGAAACTGTAGATCAATTGGCACAGCTAAACTCTGAATATAGTAAAAAAATTCCTTCTATTACTGCTCCAAATTTTTCTGATTTTGTGAAGGGTTACTATAGTCAACATCGCCCTGTGATTTTAAAAAAAGGAATAGAACATTGGCCAGCTTTGCACAAATGGTCTCCGCAATATTTTGCTTCTAAATTTGGTCATCATTTAGTTGAAGTTCAGATGAATAGAAATTTAGATGAACAGTTTGAAAGACATTCTCCATCATTAAAGCAGAAAATGAAGATGTCAGAGTTTGTATCAAAAGTTATGTCAGTTGATGCTAGTAACGATTTTTATATGACTGCAAATAATGCATCAAATAGTCATCAGATGCTTCAAGAATTATTTTCAGATATAGAGGATTTTGCAGATGGTTACTGTGATTTGGCTTTAAAGGATGACCGTAGTTTTTTATGGTTTGGACCTAAAGGAACATTTACGCCCTTACATCATGATTTAACGAATAATATGTTAGTTCAAATTTATGGGAGAAAAAAAGTAACTTTAATTCCTGCCTTGCAAGTTCCTCATCTATATAACGATCATTGGGTATTTAGTGAGTTGAGTGATACAAATAAAATTGATTTTGAAAAATATCCTTTAGCAAAATCAATTACTCCTGTTGAATGTATTTTGAATGCAGGGGAAGCTCTATTCATCCCGATTGGTTGGTGGCATAGCGTAGAAAGTTTGGATGTCTCAATCAGTATTTCTTTTACCCATTTTAATGCACCAAATCATTATATTGATCGGTTTCCCAAAGAGTTCTAAGAATGAAAATTGCATCTTAAACCGTTCAGTGTGACAATTGCTCGGCCCATACTGTTTTTCAAATATGAAGGAAAATTGTTACTCTATGACCACACTCCAAACGAACAATGCAGAACTTAATCAGAAGCAGGTATTAATGTTAATGGAATACCTGACTCAATGGTTAATTCGTTCGGGAGTTGGATATAACGACTTTGTAACTGCTTTAAAACCTGTTTTTTATCAACAGGCTTTAAGTGAGCTAGAGCGTATAGAGCAAAAGCCAACTGATTCAGCGGTCAGTTTACTTTCAGGGTTACATCGCAAAGATGTGAATGCATTTAAAAAGGCAATGCAGGCTGGTCAGCCTTTAACAGAGGCAAAAGTAGCAGAGCCAGTAAGTGTTCCTGCTCGGGTGATTGGTTTGTGGCTTGCAGAGGGATTGGCAGAAAAAATTCCATTTGTGAGTAATGATCAGATTAGTTTTGAAAATTTAGTAAAGAAAGTTTCAACTGAAAAGCATCCAAGATCTATTTTGAATGAACTCGAACGCCTAAATATTGTGAAAGAAGAAGATGGCCTTGTGGTGTTACAGCAGCGTAGTTTTATGCCTGATGTTGAGCAATTCGAGGTTCGAAAATTATTAACGAGTAATTTAGAAGCACATTTAGCTGCTGGAGTTCATAATTTATTTCAGCCAGAAAAAGAACCCTATTTAGAACAAGCAATTTTTGCTGATGAACTAACAGATGAATCGATTACTTTACTCAAAGAAGCAAGTTTGCGCTTATGGGAAGATTTATCACTACAAGTACTTAAATTAGCTATTGAACGTTGTGCACTAGATGAAGGAAAAGAGGGTGCAACTAAAACTTTCCGTTTCGGAGCTTATCAATATGACGAAAACAACCTATAAAAAATTAATAATATCCATGAGCTTCATTTTGACAAGTGGTCTTTTAACCGCTTGTGGAGAGGATTTATTCGCAGGTGGTGCAAGTTTAGGGGGATCAGGATATCCGACTAAACCTGGTAAACCGGGTGATTTTGAAACACCGGCCGATGGTGAGAAAGGCGACTCAAAAGATAATGAAATTTGGTTGCCTGCACCTGTTGAAGATGACTGTAATGGCTTACATCGCAAACTACAGTTTCTAAATAATGTAACGCGTGAACCCATAGAAAAAGAAACTGTTTTTAAATATGCACAGCAGTTAACTCTAAACGGCACAATTGCTTTGAAGATTACTCAAACTAATAAGGGATTAGAGAAAATACAAGAAAAACAACCTGCGTGTTATGTACCTTTAGAGCTCTATTTACTTGGAAACACGAAGCGCTCCTATCCAGAAAATGAGTGTAAAGAGATTCAAACTTACGAATATCTACCAGATGAAACCAAAACTTTTATTGTCAATTATCCAGCATTTGACGTCATGAATGGTACTTGGAAATATGGTCTAGAAAGCAACTATTTGATGAATGATCAAGAGTTAAAACAATGTGAACCTTTAACTATCCAATTTAAAATAAGTGCACCACCTGAGGCGATTAAAATTAATTAAGTTGAGCCACTCATGAGCGATAAAATTTTAAGGGAAGTATGAGTTAAGCTTGCTCTAGCACTTTTTCATCATAAGTCATTTGGGCTGCTAAAACCTGTTCAATATTGGTTTCGGCCCATTCTTTTAATTGGAACGCCATTGAAGCGACATTTTGCCCCAGAGAAGTGAGTGAGTAATCAACACGAATAGGAGACGTATTCTGAATTTTACGCTCAATAAAACCATCTCTTTCCAGCATTTTTAACTTTTGTGATAAGACTTTAGGCGAAATACCTTGAATATTCTTTTTTAGCAAGTTGAAGTGCTGAGTTTCCTCTTCAAGCACATTTAAAATTAATAAAACCCACTTATCTGCAATTTTTTCAAAAAATAAACGAGCAGGGCAATGTTGTTGAAAAACATTATATTTTAGACATTCATTCATACTATTTACCTGCTAATTTCTTAAAAAATTACCACAGTTACCAGTTAGTAACTAATTGACACCTAGTTTCTAAAATATATCATAAAGTGGAATTTAATAAAACAAAGGTTTGCTCCCATGTCTAACTCTAATATCGCGGTTGTATATTTCTCTGGTTATGGCCACACTAAAGTAGTGGCTGAAACGTTTGCAAACGAAATTAATGCTCAGCTCATCCAAATTGATCAAGAAGGTAATATTACTGAGCAAAATTGGCAGACATTAAATGATGCGAAGGGGATTGTTTTTGGTGCTCCGACTTATATGGGTACAGCACCATGGCAGTTTAAAAAGTTTGCTGATGCAACTTCAAAAGTTTGGTTTACACGTGGGTGGCAAGATAAAGTATTTGCAGGCTTCACAAACAGCGCGAGCTTAAATGGGGATAAGCAGGTTACTCTTATTCAATTACAGACTTTAGCATCGCAACATGGTGGAATTTGGGTAAGCCTTGGTTTATTACCAGCGAATACAAAAGATGCAACACGTGAAGATGTAAATAACTTAGGTGGTTCAGTTGGACTTTTAGTTCAATCGCCTTCTGATGCAAGTGTAGAGGAAGTTCCTGCTGGAGACCTTGAAACAGCGAAACTCTATGCTCAACGTGTACAAAATATTGTGAACAAAATTTTTGGTTAATTTGACCATAAAAAAAGGCGCTTTAAGCGCCTTTTTTATGAGGGATGGTTATTCATGTTCATTATGTTGAGGTGCTTGATATTTAAAACCTTTAGTTTTATAACCTAGGTATAAAATACCGAACATTGCCCACCATAATCCATATTTCAAGGCTGTCTCTTCAATCTCAAGCCATAGAGCGAAAATACTAAAGAAGCCAAGAAGTGGAATAATTACAAAGTTAAAAATATCTTTGAAATTCTTTGTGCGGCCATCACGTAAAGCATAGCGTGAAATCACTGATAAATTAACAAATGTGAATGCAGTTAACGCACCAAAGCTAATCATTGAAATGACAATATCTAAGCTCATGAAACCTGCTGCTAGTGCTACAACACCAACAATAAGAATATTGTATGAAGGCGTATAGTTCTTTGGACTAACATGACCAAAGATTTTTTTATTGATTACACCATCACGTCCCATTGCATACATCAAGCGCGATACACCTGCATGAGCTGAAATACCAGATGCCATGACAGTAATAATTGCAAAAGCAAGAACGTATGACTGAAATAATGAACCACCTACAAGTAATAAAATGTCTGGCTGTGTTGCTGCAACATCTTCAAAGTAGTTTTTAGGATCATGTGGGAAGTAAATTTGCATGAAGTAAGTACTGATGACAAAGATTACACCAGCGATAAGTGCTGTTAAGAAAATCGCTTTAGGTAATGTTTTCTCAGTGTCTTTTGTTTCTTCTGCTAAAGAACTTAAAGAGTCGAATCCAGTAAACGAGAAGCAAAGTAATGTTGCACCAGTGACTAATGCCCCTACGGATGTCAACTCATTCCAGAAAGGCTCTAAGCTCCATAACTGATAACGGGTTGCTTCTGTAATTGGACCTTCTGCATTATAGCCCATTTGTAATTTGCTATAGACTAGATAAGTAAATATGCCGATCACGAGTAACTGTACAAATACAATCAGGCTATTAAAATTAGCAACAAAGCGTGCGCCACGTAAGTTAATACCAGTCATGAAAGCGGTTAATACAATTACCCATACCCAATGATTGACTGTAGGAAATAATGCATCAAGATAAATACCAGCCAAAATAATATTGACCATTGGTGAAAGCAAATAATCTAACCAAGATGACCAACCCACCATAAAACCAACATTAGGGTGAATTGATTTTTGTGCATAGGTATAAGCTGAACCTGAAGATGGATAGCGCTTAATCATATGTCCATAACTAATCGATGTTAGCAAAATGGCAATTAATGCAAAAATGTACGAAGTTGGAACATGGTAATGACTTTCTTCGGAAACTAGACCGAATGTGTCAAATAATGTCATTGGCTGAATATAGGCTAAACCAATAATAATAATATGCCAAAGACCTAGCGTTTTTCGTAGCTTAACTACAGACGGAGTCCCAGAGATAGTTGTCAACGGCGTTATCCTCATAATCGTTGATCAAGGATCAGCTTGGTGTTAAGGATCGTTTGAGACGAACGATCCCCCCTACAGAAAAAGATAAAGTGCGCCAATCTATCCTAAATTGATGCAAATTGTCAGTACTTTCATCGATTTTTTAGCAAATTTTTTGCCATCTTTACAAATAAAATGATGAATACAGATTCACATCTATAAAAAAGATCCTGATTTTATATAAAAATCAGGATCTTATGGGGGGATTTTTGATTTAACTTATCTTATTACCATGCCTTTTGTAAAATATCGCGGATATCTTTTAGGCTTGCTTCTTTAGGATTGTAAATAATTGAGCCGTCATTTAGTGCTTTTTCTGCAACTTCATCGAGCTGTGCTTCAGTTACTTTGCCAGTTTCACGTAAAGTACGTGGTAACTTGGTTAAGGTAAATAAACGATCACGCATTGCCAAAATTGTTGCAATCGCTCTGTCTGCACGTTGATTTGCTGGAGTTTGTGCATAGATATCAGCACCAGCTAACGGCAATAGTAATTCACCAATTTTCTGGCCATTTACCTGCTTATTATATTCAAGCACATATGGTAAGAATAAATTCATACATAAACCGTGGGGCAGGTGAGCAACAGCACCTAAAGCATGACCTAAAGAATGTACAAGGCCTACCATTGAGTTAGAGAATGCAATACCTGCCATTGTAGAGGCTTGTGCTAGTTCTAAACGACCTTGTGAGTCATTTGGGTTTTCTAGGACATTAAATAGGTTTTCACTAATCTTTTTAATTCCAGCACTTGCATAAGCATCGCTGAGTGGATTCGCAGCCATACATGTATATGCTTCAACACAATGTGTTAAGGCATCCATACCTGTCATTGCAGTTAAATGAGGTGGCAATGTAAGTGTCATGCGTGGATCTAAAATCGCTGCATGTGGCATTAAGTAATAAGAAGCAAATGCCAATTTAACATTCTTTTGTGTATCTGAAACCACGGCAACCATAGTCACTTCAGATCCCGTACCTGATGTAGTCGGAATTACGAAAAATGGTTTTAATGGTTTTGGTAGGTTGTGTGCACCAGAATATTGAAGTAAGTCATCTCCACCTTCAGATACTAAAATGTTAGTTGCTTTAGAAGTATCGATAACTGAACCACCACCTACAGCAATAATCGCATCGCATTTATTCTTGCGATAAGCATCTGCGGCAAGACGAACGACTTCTAAACTTGAGTCTGGTGGAACATCATCAAACACATGACCAATGACAGCATCAGTCGTACTGAACGCAGCTTCAATCGGGTTGAGTAGGCCATTTGCGCGCACACCTTTATCTGTAATGATGAGCGGACGTTTTGCACCTAAAGTCGCAAGTTCAAACGGAATATGTTCTAACGCAGCATTACCGGCAATGACTTTTACAGGACAAAAGAATTCGTAATATGGTTTAGCCATGTTATGCGCTCCGCTTGAAATAGGACTTAGCTACTTTTAAGTAAATATTTGCAGCTTCGTTGAATTTTTCTTTTAGGGTGAGTTCGGTTGGGTATTCTTTGACTGCAAGAGACGCAACCAATTTAGGTAAAATGAGAGATTCCATTTTATTTAGACAGCGTACTAAGCGAATGGCAGCAGATACATCACCATCAGCAATCATTCGGTCATTAGCAAATGCTTGGGCAGTACTTTCTTGAAAAGAAAATACTAAAAAGGCATGAGTTACATGTTTGAATGTAATAGTTAAGTCTGGCTTTCTTTCAGCTCTTTTGAGAAGCTCTAACTGTTTGTCTTCTGTGACTCGAGCAAAAAATGCTGGTCCATTTGGGAAAACATTCATTGAAAGTACAAAGTGAACAGGAAATTTAGATACTTCCTCTTGTATTTCAGTGTCCACTTGACTTGCCATGACTAAGCCACGACCAACAACATCCATCATGAGCTTAACGTAGGCAAGTTGCAGAGTAGGCTTTACAGCTTTTGTCGAAATCACTCGCGTATCCCTTGTTAAAATTATGCAAAAGCAAATTTAGAGTAATTACTCTAATCCATTTTTATTTCATCGCAAAGCGATTTATTCGGTTTTGACTTCTGGGTCATTAAAGTAACCAGTATTCTTAATATACTCAATAAAGTCTTGGCAAAGTTGAGTGAATGATGGATAAGGAGTCACCAAATCTTGTATACGCACCATTTCTAAGCCTGCGTAACCGCAAGGATTAATAGTTTGGAACCCATCTAAAGCACAGTCCAAGTTTAATGCTAATCCATGGTAGCTACGACCACGACGAATTTTAAAACCTAAGGAACCGATCTTACGGCCATCTACATATACTCCTGGTGCATCAGGCTTAGCATACGCTTCAATTCCGTATTTTTTTAAAACATCTATCATGAATTGTTCAGCAAAACTGACCAATGTTCGTACGTTCCATTTTAGACGATTAAGATCAAACATGAAGTAAGCAACAAGTTGACCGGGTCCATGCCAAGTCACTTGTCCACCACGGTCAGTTTGCACTACAGGAATATCTGATGAAATTAGGATGTGTTCAGGTTTACCAGCTTGACCTTGAGTTAAAACATTATGATGTTGAAGTAACCATAACTCATCAGGCGTATCTTGATCTCGCTCATTTGTTAAGAGTTTCATGGTTTCAAACTTGCTTTGATAATCTTGTAAATCGTTCCATTGCCGAATGATTAAGTTAGGTTTATCAAGGCTCATCACAATCTCTTCCTATAATTAGTTTATGCGGCGCCCAGTTAATATCTACTAGATAAAAGCCGAAAACCTTGTAATTTTAAAGGATTTTATAAAAGGAATTCTAAATATTTGTAAGGTTTTTCGTGGTAGGAAGTTTTTAAAATTTCCAAAAAAATACCACAGTAAGAATGCCTGACTGTGGTATTGATTGAAGAACTTAAAATTAAAGCGCAGTTCTAATCTGCGGACAAGCAGCCAAGTCAGCATAAAGTGCATGAACTTGTTCCAATTCTTCAAAGCGCAATTGTGCTGTTAAAGAATGATACTTGCCAGTGCGAGATTCTTGAACTTTTAATGTTGAGTGGTCGAAGTCTGGAAAATGTTTTACCAAAATATCGACTACAGCAACACGTAATTCTTCACCCGCATCGCCAATAAGTTTAATTGGATAATCCATCGGAAATACCCAAAGATGTTCTTGTAGTTCGCGAGATGGAGTGCGGTCTAACATAAGTTACCTCATGATTTGAAACGCCTGCATTATCGCAGGCGTTTATAGCTCTTTCTATTAAATGGGGCTTGGTTTTGAAATTTCAAGCTTTCAAAACTTAGTCATTTTCCAAGAAAGAACGTAAATGTTCAGAACGAGAAGGGTGACGTAATTTACGTAATGCTTTCGCTTCAATCTGACGGATACGTTCACGTGTTACGTCAAATTGTTTACCAACTTCTTCAAGTGTGTGATCGGTTGGCATATCAATACCAAAACGCATCTTCAATACTTTTGCTTCACGTTCAGTTAAATTTTCCAATACTTCACGAGTTGCTTCTTTTAAGCCTTCTGAAGTCGCAGCATCAATTGGAGAAGTGATGTTTTGATCTTCAATGAAATCCCCAAGATGTGAATCTTCATCATCACCAATAGGTGTTTCCATCGAAATCGGTTCTTTAGCAATTTTAAGTACTTTACGAACCTTAACTTCATCCATTTCTAAACGTTCACCTAATTCTTCAGGTGTTGGTTCACGGCCCATTTCTTGTAACAATTGACGAGATACACGGTTGATCTTGTTAATCGTTTCAATCATGTGTACTGGAATACGGATTGTACGAGCCTGATCGGCAATCGAACGAGTAATCGCCTGACGAATCCACCAAGTTGCATAAGTCGAGAATTTATAACCACGACGGTATTCAAACTTGTCTACAGCTTTCATCAAACCAATGTTCCCTTCTTGAATCAAGTCAAGGAACTGTAAACCACGGTTAGTATATTTCTTCGCAATCGAGATTACCAAACGGAGGTTGGCTTCTACCATTTCTTTCTTAGCGCGACGTGCTTTCGCTTCGCCAATCGCCATACGTTTAGAGATATCTTTAATTTCAGCAACGCTTAAACTAAGCTCTTTCTCAATATCTGCAATCTTTTGTTGGAATGCTAAAACATCTGGACGAACTTTTTCTAAATGCGCCTTGATTTCAGCAGGTGCTTTAGCAATTTGTTCATCTAACCAAGCTGGATTAGATTCTTGTTTAGGGAAAGATGTACGGAATTGAGTACGGTCCATACGGCCACGACGTACTGCATAACGCATGATTTCACGTTCATTGGCACGAATTTGCTCATGGGTACCACGAATCATTTCAGAGATGATGTCAAATAAACGTGGTGTAAATTTAAACATCATGAACACAGTAGCTAAAGCTTCTAAAGCTTCTTCAGCCTCTGGACTGTTACGACCATGTTTTTCAACAACAGCTTTTGTTTTAGCCCAAGCAGCTTCTAGTTCAGTAAAACGAACTTTTGCAACTTCAGGGTCTGGACCTGAATCGCCTTCAGAGTCATCATCACCTTCAGACTCTTCTTCTTCATCATCATCATCAAGCTTAACTTCTTTCGTTGATTTTGAAGATGATTCGTCTTCTTCTTCAAGTTCTTCAACTTCTTCTAAAACTTCTGGAATATCTTCATCAGTTTCAGGATCGAGGTAGCCTGATAAAATATCTGCAAGACGGCGTTCGCCAGTTAAAAAATCATTATATTCTTTTAATACAACTTCAACAGCATTTGGCCAGTAAGCAATTGAATTAAGGACATCACGGATACCTTCTTCAATACGTTTGGCAATGCTGATTTCACCTTCACGGGTTAACAGTTCAACTGTACCCATTTCACGCATGTACATACGTACAGGATCTGTCGTACGCCCAGGCTCATTTTCAACCGATGCAAGTACGGCAGCAGCTTCTTCTTCAGCAACCTCATCAGTTGCGTCAGCCGACTCACCGAACATGGTATCGTCAGATTCAGGTGCACGCTCGTGTACAGGAATACCAACGTCTTGAAGCATTTGAATAATGTCTTCAATCTGTTCGCTTTCAGTAATCGAGTCCGGCAGATGATCGTTAACCTCAGCGTAAGTTAAGTAACCTTGTTCTTTGCCTCGGCTAATCAGAGCCGCTACTTGAGAAGTAGGGGAATGCATATCGCTCATCTTTGCTTACTCTTTGTTGAATCTGTGGCAGTGAAAAACCGTGCATGATAGCACAATTTGCTTGAAATGTTTTGGCTTTGATCAGTAACCGTTAAATAAAAAATATCTTTGAATTCACGTCTGTTTTTTGAATATTGGGATAAAATCATTTTTTTCAAGCTTAAATCATCGAAAAAATCATAGAATTTTTTTTTGATCAAAAAAATAGTTCAGCTTTATAAATACACAATTTTTTGGGCGAAAAAAAGTACAAATATGCAGTTTAATGAAAAAAATATAAATAAAACTTGACACGATTTAATAACCAAGATAAATAGCGGCTAGACCCATTCACATTTTTTCATTAGAGGTAGTTTTAGTGTCTTCTACAGATTTTGAATTAGATGATAACTACGGTGATGATGATGATGTCGGTTTTGATGAGTCATCAGGCAAAATCACTGCGAAAGAATCATTAGAAAAACGTAGATTAATTGATGATCTATTGGCTCAACGCCGTTTAGAGCGTGAGTTAAAAGATTTTGATTACGATTTAGACGATGATGATCTTGATGATGAAGACTAATCAAATCTGAATAGGGCATCGTCAGCTTAGATGCTATGCTATCGTAGATTTCTTTTTTATAGTCAGGTAACACAATGAGTGCGTTAGATTTAGACCAATTAAGTGAATATCTAGATGGAGACCACAATGAGTATGGTCTGGATTTCGCTGCAACTCATGGTTTTCTGTGTGCAATTGCAGTAGGCCCTCAGTTCGATCGTTGGTTAGATGAATTGTTTGATAATAACCATAAAAAAGTTCCTGCCGAAATTATTCAGCAGATCAAAGCGTGGTTAGAGTCAATTCGACAAGACTTAGCAAATGAAAATGGAATTGAATTTCCGTTTGAAATTGAAGAAGCTGATGTTGAGTCTAGCTTAGGCGACTGGAGTGTTGGATTTGTTGATGCGATGTTCTTAAATGAAGATGCATGGTTTGCACCTGAATATGAGGAACAATTAATTGATTTAACTTTACCAATGATGGTATTTAGTGGAATTGATGAAGAAGATCCACAGATGGAATCTTTCCGTCGTAATGGACAGTTAATGGATGAACTGGCAGAAGAAATCCCAGATAATTTGAATGAATTATACTTGATGTATCATACGCCAAATTAACTTATTAGAAGAAATAATAAATAACGTCCTTTCTAGGGCGTTTTTTATTGTAAAAAAATTAGTGGTATAAATAAAAAAGGGCAGTTAGAAATCTAAATGCCCTTTAAAAACTATTTTATAGTTTTATAGACGTTTACGCTTTGCAGCAGCAATTTGTGACTGGCGCATACGGAAACCAGCTTTTTGCTTTTCAGTGGTTTTGTCGATGCAATAAACGCAAGAAACACCGTGTTCGTAACTTGGTAGAGCAGACTCTTCAGGAGTTAAAGGCCAACCGCAAGCATGACATTTAATATTCACGCCTTCCTCTACACCATGAGTTACAGCAGTACGTCCGTCAAATACGAAACATTCACCTTCCCATAAGCTTTCATCAGCAGGGGTTTCTTCTAGGTACTTAAGGATACCGCCTTTAAGATGGTAAACCTCTTTAAATCCTTCTTGAAGAAGTAAAGAAGTTGATTTTTCACAGCGAATACCACCAGTACAGAACATCGCAATTTTTTTGTCTTTATGTTGCTCTAATTCTTTCTTAACGTATTCTGGAAACTCACGGAATGTTTCAGTTTTAGGGTCAATTGCACCCTTAAATGTACCCGCTTTATATTCGTAATCATTACGTGTGTCGATTAAAATTACATCATCACGTGCGATTAAATCATTCCATTCTTTAGGATCAAGATAGTGACCGACTAAGTCACGAGGTTTAACTTCAACACCTAAAGTCACGATTTCTTCTTTAAGTTTAATTTTCATTTTGCGGAAAGGTTTGTCAGAACTATGAGATTCTTTGTATTCCATAGCACCAAAGCCTTCATTGAGCAAAAATTGATGTAGTGTATCAATTGCTAAGCGATCACCAGCAACAGTACCATTAATTCCTTCACCTGCTACAATCAGAGTTCCACAAAGGTTAATTGTTTTCACTAAGTCTAATAAACGTTGTTGAAGATCGGCAGGATCTTGAACTTCTTTAAATTGATATAGTGCTGCAACAACCCAACCTGCGGTCGCTTGCTGTTCTACAGGTGCAAGCTGTTCTACAGTAGCGTTCATGGAAAACTCCAAATGTATTAAGATAGAAATTTAAGGCGCATATTTTAGCGCGAAAATTTGTAATAAGCGAGAAAACCATAAAAAGTATATGGTTTATTTAAGGAGTTTGTTTTGAGTAATGATCATCGAACGCTCTCTCTCACCCCATGTGCAGGGCGTTGTTCAACAGTTTTTGGTGATCAGGTTTGTCGTGGTTGTCGCCGTTTTAACCACGAGGTGATTCAATGGAACACTTATACGGCAGAGCAGCGTTTGGCTGTATGGAAGCGTTTAGATGATCAATTGAATCAAATCTTAGTACCGATGCTGCCTCATGCAGACTTACAGCATGTTGAGGGCTTTATTTTAAGTAAGCGTGTTCGGTTAATGGAAGGGGCGAGCCAAGGCCGTAAGCTTTACCATGCCTTAAAAATATGTGAAAAGAATAAACATTTAGCACACGAGAGTGGTTTGGGTATTTCGGAGACTCAAGTCAAAACAATATGGGTTGAGTTTGAACGACGCGTTTTAGCGTTGGCTAAAGCGAGCTATGAGTTGGCTTGGTTGCGAGCAGATGGAATTAGCCATCACTTGTTAACTATGTATGAAGAAGAATAAGTCTAGAGTAAAAAAGACGTAAATAAAAAAGCTGCCAGAAGGCAGCTTTTTTTCATTAATTTTCTTTCGAATATTAACGTTTGATGTCGCGTTGAGTTTCACCAGTATAAAGCTGACGAGGACGACCGATTTTGTAAGGACCGCTGTGCATTTCTAACCAGTGGCTGATCCAACCAACTGTACGAGCAAGAGCGAAGATTACAGTAAACATTTCTGTTGGGATACCAATCGCTTTAAGGATGATACCTGAGTAGAAGTCTACGTTAGGGTAAAGTTTACGCTCAACGAAGTACGGGTCGTTCAATGCGATACGCTCAAGTTCCATAGCAAGTGCTAATTGAGGATCGTTGATACCTAAAGCTTCAAGAACTTCGTCACAAGTTTGCTTCATTACTTTAGCGCGTGGATCGAAGTTTTTGTAAACGCGGTGACCGAAGCCCATAAGCTTAACTTCTTTGCGTTTAACTTTTTCCATGAACTCTGCAACGTTTTCAACGCTACCGATTTCATCAAGCATCTTAAGAACTGCTTCGTTTGCACCACCGTGAGCAGGTCCCCAAAGTGCAGAGATACCAGCAGAGATACATGCATACGGGTTTGCACCAGTAGAGCCAGCAAGACGTACTGTAGATGTAGAAGCATTTTGTTCGTGGTCAGCATGAAGCGTAAAAATACGATCCATTGCGCGAGCAAGAACAGGATTAACTTTGTAATCACGGTCAGCAGGAGTAGCAAACATCATGTGCAAGAAGTTTTCCGCATAACTTAAATCGTTACGTGGATAGATGAATGGTTGACCTACTGTGTATTTGTAACTCCAAGCAGCAAGTGTTGGAATTTTTGCAATTAAACGAATTGCAGTAATTTCACGGTGGTTGATATCTTCAATATCTAGGTTGTTGTGATAGAACGCAGATAATGCACCTACAACACCTACCATGATTGCCATTGGGTGAGCGTCACGACGGAAACCATTGAAGAAACGGCTAACTTGATCATGAACCATAGTGTGAGCACGAACTTTCGTATCAAACTCAACTTTTTGCTCAGCAGTTGGGAGCTCGCCATTTAATAATAAATAACAAGTTTCAAGATAGTCTGCTTGAGTTGCTAACTGGTCAATTGGGTAACCGCGGTGTAATAAAATACCTTTGTCACCATCAATGAAAGTAATTTTAGATTCGCATGCGGCTGTCGCCATAAAACCAGGATCGAAAGTAAAATGACCTTCTTTCAGTATGCTGCTGACATCAATTACATCTGGACCTAAAGTGCCACTGTAGATTGGTAAACCAATTTCTTTGCCATCAAGATGTAATACGGCTTTTTTGCCATTTGCTTCAGACATTCAATAGATCTCCTGTCCTGGTGAATGTTGATCTGACTCGAAATCCTAATGTTCTCATGTGCGAATCAGACGGTGTCAAAATTTGCTATAAGATTAGTGAGTACTGAAATTTTGTCAATTATACTTATGGATAAAAAATGACGTTCCCACAGAGAGTTAGTCATCAAGACCCGAGCAAAAAAGTCAGTAAAATCACTGCATCGGGATGGTATAATAAGTCAATTCAACAAGAACGTGCAGAAAAAAAATGAAGGATGAGTACAATTGTAAGCAAATTTATAAATTGCAATTTAGAATAATAAGGCGGTAGAAAATGCCAATCCGCTTAAAAAAATCATAAAACTCATGATGTAATTTCAAATTTATACTCAAAAAAAATTGTATTTTTATTTAGTTGTAACAAAGAATATTGTTCTTTTTTTAAGTTTAATTGTATAAAAAATAGCTTATCAGATGATTTTAAAATCATAAGAACTGTTTTTTAATGAAATTCACTTTCGAAAAATTAGTATAGATCGCTTAATATCTATCTGAAATATAAGTCTGTTCACTTATTTGAAATGTGGCTCACATTGAAAATAGGAGGGTATTGCGATCATTTTTCTATTGATATGAGGAATTTATAACTTTATCTTTAGTCTAAAATCGGCTTATTTAAAAGAAATTTCAGAAAAAATGAAATTAAATAAAATGTTATTTTAAACAAGGACATGATGTATGTAGGTGTAGTTTTTTTATTGACCTAATAATGTAATATTGTTTTGAATGATTCTTATTTAATGGTTTTTTGCTGAAATGGCAAAGTGGATTGTTTGTATTTTGATACTTCGCGTTTTATAATTCAGTGTCGTTTATAGGTTAGGCATGAGCTGTGCTTGCCTAACAATGCCAGCTTTCCTTGGAATTAATTCAACAAACTCCGGTCGGAGTTTCTACCTACAGGATGCCCGCTGTGAAAAGCAACAGACCTGTCAATTTGTCCATGGGTCAGGTGTTAGCGGTAAATTTACGCTCACCCGTGGCTATTGCATCAATTTTACACCGTTTATCAGGTGTCATCGTTTTCTTATTAGTACCAGTTCTCTTATGGATTCTAGATAAATCATTATCTTCACCAGAAGGATTTGACTACGTTAAAAATGTCGTTTTTGGAAATATCCTTGTACGTTTTGTTGTTTGGGTATTTGCAGCCGGCTTGATATTCCACTTTATTGCTGGAATTAAGCACTTACTTGCAGATTTAGGTTTTGCTGAAGAACTGCAAAGTGGTCGTATTGCAGCGACAATTTCATTGATCTTATCTGTGGTAGCCATTATCGCAGCCTTTGTATGGATTATGTTCTAATGAAAAGTGCTACAGGTTTAACTGGTTCAGGTTCTCGTGATTGGTTTATCCAGCGTGTAAGTGCGGTTGTATTAGCAGCTTATACTGTTGTTCTTTTTGGTTGGATTCTCTGCAAAGGTGGATTTGACTATCAACAGTGGGCTGGCTTCATGATGACATTACCAATGAAGATTTTTTCTTTATTGGCAATTTTATCGCTTATCGCACACGCATGGATTGGTATGTGGCAGGTTTTCACTGACTATGTCACTACTCGTCAAATGGGTCCTTCAGCGAAAGGTTTACGCCTTGTACTGACGACGGCTGTCATTATTGCAGTGTTTGTGTACGCAATCTGGGGTATCCAGATTTTCTGGGCGAATTGATAGGAAGATATCATGGGCGCGATAACCCCTAAAGAAGATTATTCAAATATTCAAAACCTCACTTTCGATGCAGTTATCGTTGGTGGTGGTGGTTCTGGTATGCGTGCTTCTTACCAACTTGCTCAAGCAGGTTTGAAAGTTGCAGTACTTACTAAAGTTTTCCCAACACGTTCACATACAGTTGCTGCTCAGGGCGGTATCGGTGCGTCGTTAGGTAACATGCAAGAAGATAACTGGCATTTCCACTTTTACGATACGGTAAAAGGTTCTGACTGGTTAGGTGACCAAGACGCAATTGAATTTATGTGTCGTGAAGCACCAAAAGTTGTGTATGAACTTGAACACATGGGTATGCCGTTTGACCGTAACGCTGATGGTACAATTTACCAGCGTCCGTTCGGTGGCCACTCTGCGAACTATGGTGATAAACCAGTTCCACGTGCTTGTGCTGCTGCTGACCGTACTGGTCACGCATTATTGCACACGCTTTATCAAAGCAACGTGAAAATGGGTACTCAGTTCTTCGTTGAATGGATCGCGCTTGATTTGATCCGTAACGAAGCAGGTGATGTTCTTGGTGTAACAGCGATTGACCAAGAAACTGGTAATATCGCAGTATTCCAAGCAAAAGCGACATTGTTTGCGACCGGTGGTGCTGGTCGTGTTTACCGTGCATCAACAAATGCTTATATCAACACTGGTGACGGTCTTGGTATGGCTGCTCGTGCTGGTATTCCATTACAAGATATGGAATTCTGGCAATTCCACCCTACGGGTGTTGCGGGCGCAGGCGTATTGTTAACTGAAGGGTGTCGTGGTGAAGGTGCAATCCTTCGTAACAAAGACGGCGAACCGTTCATGGAACGTTATGCACCAACTTTAAAAGACTTGGCTCCACGTGACTTCGTATCACGTTCTATGGACCAAGAAATTAAAGAAGGTCGTGGTTGTGGTCCAAAAGGTGATTATATCTTACTAGATATGACTCACTTGGGCGCTGACACAATCATGAAGCGTTTGCCATCTGTATTTGAGATTGGTAAAAAATTCGCGAACGTTGACATTACTAAAGAACCAATTCCTGTAGTACCAACAATCCATTATCAAATGGGTGGTATTCCTACAAATATGCATGGTCAAGTGTGCTTACCTGAAGCAGGTACAGACAATTACACTAAACCTGTAAAAGGTTTCTATGCAATTGGTGAATGTTCTTGTGTATCAGTACATGGTGCAAACCGTTTAGGTACTAACTCACTTCTTGACTTGGTTGTATTTGGTAAAGCTGCTGGTGAGCACATTATCGACTACGTAACTAAGCATCATGGTGATGAATATGCACCACTTCCAACAAACGTATTAGAGCAAACTTTAGATCGCGTACGTAAATTGGATGAATCAACTTCTGGCGAAAATGCACAAGAAGTTGCTGATGCGATTCGTGATATCGTTCAAGACCACGCTGGTGTATTCCGTACTCAAGCTTTGCTTGATAAAGGTGTTAAAGAGATTCTTGCTCTTGAACCACGTGTGCGCAACATTCACTTGAAAGATAAATCTAAAGTGTTTAACACTGCACGTGTTGAAGCGCTTGAAGTTGAAAACTTATATGAAGTTGCAAAAGCTACATTAATTTCAGCTGCTGCGCGTAAAGAGTGTCGTGGTGCGCATACTGTAGTTGATTATGAATTGCCAGCTGATCACCCAACTTATTCATACGGTCGCCGTGATGATGAGTGGATGAAGCATACTTTATGGTATTCATCAGATAACCGTTTGGAATATAAGCCAGTGCGCTTCAAACCGTTGACTGTTGATGCAATTCCACCAGCACCACGTACATTCTAATCGGGAGTATAAAGATGAGTAGAGGTACTCGTACATTCGAAATCTACCGCTATGATCCTGATAAGGATAAAGCGCCGTACATGCAAACTTTCAAGCTTGAATTGACTGATAAGCACCGTATGTTGCTTGATGCATTACTTGCTTTGAAGGTTCAAGATGAATCATTAACGTTCCGTCGTTCATGCCGTGAAGGTATTTGTGGTTCGGATGGTGTAAACATTAATGGTAAAAATGGTTTGGCTTGTTTATGGAATTTAAATGACCTGCCTGAGAAAATTGTAATTCGTCCATTACCAGGTTTGCCGGTTGTTAAAGATTTGGTTGTTGATATGAACCAATTCTATGATCAATATGACAAAATTCAGCCATTCTTGATCAATAACCAACCAGCTCCACCTAAAGAGCGTTTACAGTCTCCTGAAGAGCGTGAACACTTAAATGGTTTGTATGAATGTATTCTTTGTGCATGTTGTTCAACTTCATGCCCATCATTCTGGTGGAACCCTGATAAATTCTTGGGTCCTTCAGCATTGTTGAATGCATACCGTTTTATCATCGATTCTCGTGATACTGCTACTGCAGACCGTTTGGCTCGTCTTGACGATCCATTCAGTTTGTTCCGTTGTAAAGGTATTATGAACTGTGTGTCAGTATGTCCTAAAGGTCTAAACCCTACTAAAGCAATCGGTCACATCCGTAACATGCTATTAGATCAAGCGGGTTAATTCTGCACAAATAGAAAACGCGCATCCTTGATGTGCGTTTTTTTTTAATTTTATAATGTAAACTTTAGACTTTGGTCGAAAAGAGCGAGGATTTTATATATTGCACCATATATTAAAAGATAAAATCGCTTATGTATTTCGCCAATTTATAGGTGGTATGTGTCAAAAAAATCAATCGTTGTTTAAGAACATGATACGATTTGCCACAAAGTTATAGGTGAAAAAAGCGTATACTAGTGAAATTAATTTAAGTAGCACGATCTTAGATCTGTGCTTAATTTTTATGGTTAAAGTCATTTTAGAAAAGTTAATTTTAAAGTTAATTTTTCTAAAAAGATTTGCAAAAAATTGCTCGGTTTTAATCGAGTATAAGGTGAGTGATGATGCCATTGAGGGCGTTGTGATTCATTAATTACCTATGGAGTTTTCTCTCTAGGTAGTATGACGCCCCATGGTCTTAGAGACCTGTTGGGTAAGTAATGCCTTTTTTACCAATTTGGCATTATGCATCATGGGTGTGCTTAAAAGGCAGCCTGTAATATTTTTTGCAATAGGAAATGGGTCCACAAATGCAAGAAGTTGCTGACGCATTGCGTCTTGACACTGAACTTTCCGCTGATAGTGCAGCGTATATTGAAGAACTTTACGAGCAGTACCTGACTTCCCCAACCTCTGTAGCTGAGGACTGGCGCCAATATTTCGATAAATATCCAAAGGGTGACCAACCACACAGCGCTGTGCGTGAGCAATTCCTATTACTAGGACGTAATGCTAATCGTGTTCAACCTGTTGTACAAAGTACTGTAAGTACTGAGCATGAGCGTCGTCAAATTGGCGTTTTACAACTTATTGCTGCTTATCGTAATCGCGGACATCAAAAAGCTAAATTAGATCCATTAGGTCTTGCTAAGCGTGAAGAGATTCCAGATTTAGATCTTTCAGCTCACGGTTTAACCAAATCAGATTTAGATACTGTATTCAATACTGGCAATCTTGAAATCGGCAAAAGCGAAGCAACGCTTGCTGAAATGATTGAAGCAATGGAATCAATCTATTGTGGTTCGATCGGTGTTGAATACATGCATATCGTGGACACAAAAGAAAAACGTTGGATTCAACAGCGTCTTGAAAGTGCCCGTGGTAAATTCAATTACACAAATGATCAAAAGAAAGGCTTCTTAGAGCGTTTAACTGCTGCTGAAGGTCTTGAAAAATATCTTGGTAATAAATACGTCGGTGCTAAACGCTTTGGTGTTGAGGGCGGCGAATCTTTTATTCCTATGGTAAACGAGATTATTCAACGTGCTGGTGCTGTAGGTTGTAAAGAAGTTGTTATTGGTATGCCACACCGTGGCCGTTTAAACCTTCTTGTGAATATTATGGGTAAAAACCCTGCGGACTTATTTGGTGAGTTCGAAGGTAAATCAATTCATAAAAAAGGTTCTGGCGACGTTAAATACCACCAAGGTTTCTCAAGTAATGTAATGACTCCAGGTGGCGAAGTTCACTTGGCATTAGCATTTAACCCATCTCACTTGGAAATTGTTGGTCCTGTAGTTGAAGGTTCTGTACGTGCACGTCAAGTACGTCGTAGAGACATTGGCGGTGATGACGTTTTACCAGTTATTGTTCATGGTGATGCGGCATTTGCAGGTCAGGGCGTGAACATGGAAACCTTCCAGATGTCACAAACTCGTGGCTATACGGTTGGCGGTACAGTTCATATTATTGTGAACAACCAAGTAGGTTTCACAACTTCTGATCCTCGTGACGCACGTTCTACAGAATACTGTACAGACGTTGCTAAAATGATTCAGGCGCCAATTTTCCATGTAAATGGCGATGATCCAGAAGCTGTTATCTTTGCTACTCAATTAGCACATGATTTCCGTCACGAATTCCGTAAAGATGTTGTTATCGATTTGTTCTGTTATCGTCGTCGTGGCCATAACGAAGCAGATGAGCCATCTGGTACACAACCATTGATGTATCAAGTAATTGCGAAGAAAGCGACTACTCGTACACTTTATGCTGATCAACTTGTTCAAGAGAAAGTACTTGATCGTGCTGAAGCAGACCAAATGGTTGAAGATTACCGTTCTGATTTAGAAGCAGGTAATCATGTAGCAAATGCATTGATTCTTGAACCAAATACCAAAATGTTTGTTGATTGGACGCCATATCTGGGCCATGACTACACAGACGATTGGGATACTTCATTTGACTTAAATCGCTTAAAAGAATTAGGCGAGGGCATGAGCAAACTTCCTGAAGGGTTTGTAATGCAGCGTCAGGTTCAAAAAGTAATTGAAGACCGCGTAAAAATGCAAACTGGTGAAACTCCATTAAACTGGGGTGCAGCAGAAACTTTAGCTTATGCAACTTTATTAGATGAAGATTATCTAGTTCGTATTACTGGTGAAGACGTGGGTCGTGGTACCTTCTCACACCGTCATGCGAAATTGCATAACCAAGCTGATGGTTCAACTTACATTCCACTTTGTCATGTGAAAGAGAACCAACCACGTTTTGCGATTTACGACTCTCTTTTATCTGAAGAAGCAGTTCTTGCATTCGAATATGGTTACGCAACTACAATTCCTAAGAGCTTGATTATTTGGGAAGCACAATTTGGTGACTTCGTAAACTGTGCTCAAGTTGTGATTGACCAGTTTATTGCTTCTGGTGAGACTAAGTGGGAACGTGTTTGTGGTTTAACAATGTTGTTACCGCACGGTTTCGAAGGTCAAGGCCCAGAGCACTCATCAGCTCGTTTAGAACGTTTCTTACAGTTATGTGCTGAAGACAACATGCAAGTGATCACTCCAACGACACCTGCACAGATTTTCCATGCATTACGTCGTCAAGCTGTACGCCCAATTCGTAAGCCATTGATTGTAATGTCACCGAAATCTTTACTTCGTCATAAACTTGCTACTTCTACTTTAGAAGAGCTCGCAAATGGTTCATTCCAAACTGTAATTGACGAAATCGATCAAATTAACAAGTCAGATGTAACTCGTCTTGTACTTTGTGGCGGTAAAGTTTATTACGACTTACTTGAAAAACGTCGTGAACAAAACTTAACTAATGTCGCAATTGTACGTATTGAACAGTTGTATCCATATCCAGAGCAACGTCTTGCCGAAATCTTGACTGCATATCCAAACGTGAAAGAACTTGTTTGGGCACAAGAAGAGCCGAAGAACCAAGGCGCATGGTTATTTATCGCACCGCGTTTATATGACGATATCTTAAAATCTGGCAAACAAATCCGTATCAGTTTTGCAGGTCGTGAAGCTTCTGCTGCACCAGCTTGTGGCTCACCGTACTTGCATGCAAAACAACAAGCTCAGCTAATTAATGATGCATTGGCAATCGAAGCTGAACAATCAGGAGATTCTCAATAATGGCAACCGAAATTAAAGCACCGGTATTCCCAGAGTCTGTTGCAGATGGAACCATCGCAACTTGGCACAAAAAGGTGGGTGAACCTGTATCACGTGATGAAGTAATCTGTGATATTGAAACCGACAAAGTTGTTTTAGAAGTTGTTGCTCCTGCTGATGGTAGCTTAGTTGCAATCATTAAAGATGAAGGCGATACAGTTCTTTCTGACGAAGTAATTGCTCAGTTTGAAGCTGGTGCTGGTGCAGCAACGGCTGCTCCTGCAGTAGAGCAAGCAGTTGCTCAGACTCAAGCTGGTGCAGCGCCTGTTGTTGAGCGTACAGAAACTGTATCTGATCAAGCTCCTGCAGTTCGTAAAGCATTAACTGAATCTGGTATTGCTGCTGCTGACGTACAAGGTACTGGTCGTGGTGGTCGTATCACTAAAGAAGATGTTACAAACCATCAAGCTAAACCAGCTGCTAACGTTACTCCGTTAAGTGTGGCTGTTGGTGAGCGTATCGAAAAACGCGTTCCAATGACTCGTTTACGTAAGCGTGTAGCTGAGCGTCTTCTTGCTGCAACTCAAGAAACTGCAATGTTAACTACATTCAACGAAGTTAACATGAAGCCAATCATGGAATTGCGTAAGCAATATAAAGATGCTTTTGAAAAACGTCATGGCGCTCGTTTAGGCTTCATGTCATTCTTCGTTAAAGCAGCAACTGAAGCGCTTAAACGCTACCCAGCTGTAAACGCTTCAATTGATGGCGACGATATCGTTTATCACGGTTACTATGACATCGGTGTTGCAGTATCTTCTGATCGTGGTCTTGTTGTACCAGTATTACGTGATACTGATCGTATGAGCTATGCAGAAGTTGAATCTGGTATTGGTGCATATGCTGCTAAAGCACGTGATGGTAAATTATCTATCGAAGAAATGACTGGTGGTACTTTCACAATCACTAACGGTGGTACTTTCGGTTCGTTACTTTCAACTCCAATTTTGAATCAGCCACAAACTGGTATTTTGGGTATGCATAAAATCCAAGAGCGTCCTATGGCTGTAAATGGTCAAGTTGAAATCTTGCCAATGATGTATTTAGCACTTTCTTATGACCACCGTATGATCGATGGTAAAGAAGCTGTAGGTTTCTTGGTAGCAATCAAAGAATTGTTAGAAGAGCCAGCTAAACTCATCCTTGATCTTTAATTTCTTCGAATAATATTACCGAGGTAGAGTGATCCTCTATCTCGGACCATGGAGATAAACAATGTCTCAACAATTTGATCTTGTTGTTATTGGCGGTGGTCCTGGTGGTTATGAAGCTGCGATTCGTGCTGCTCAACTAGGTTTTAAAGTCGCTTGTATCGAAAAACGTATTCACAACGGTAAGCCATCTTTAGGTGGTACATGCTTAAACGTAGGTTGTATTCCTTCTAAAGCATTACTTGACTCTTCTCACCGTTACGAAGATACAGTACATCACCTAGCTGATCACGGTATCACTACAGGTGAAGTGAATTTTGATCTTGCTAAGCTTCTTGCTCGTAAAGACAAAATTGTTGACCAATTAACTGGTGGTATCGATCAATTGCTTAAAGGCAATGGCATTGAATGGTTAAAAGGTACAGGTAAATTACTTGCTGGTAAAAAAGTTGAGTTCGTTTCTCATGAAGGCGAAACTCAAGTTTTAGAACCTAAATACGTTATTCTTGCGTCTGGTTCTGTGCCTGTAAATATTCCAGTAGCTCCTGTAGATCAAGATATTATTGTTGATTCAACTGGTGCATTGAACTTCCCAGAAGTACCTAAGCGTTTAGGTGTAATTGGTGCAGGTGTAATCGGTTTAGAGCTTGGTTCTGTTTGGCGTCGTCTTGGTGCTGAAGTTGTTGTTTTTGAAGCAATGGATGCATTCTTACCAATGGCTGATAAAGCTTTGGCAAAAGACTACCAAAAACTTTTAACTAAGCAAGGTCTTGATATTCGTATCGGTGCTAAAGTTTCTGGTACTGAAATTAATGGTCGTGAAGTGACTGTTAAATACACTCAAGGCGGCGAAGAAAAAACTCAGACTTTTGACAAATTAATCGTTTGTGTAGGCCGTAAAGCTTATGCAGAAGGTTTATTGGCAGATGATTCAGGCATTAAATTGACTGAACGTGGTCTAGTAGAAGTAAACGATCACTGTGCAACTTCTGTAGAAGGTGTATACGCGATTGGTGACTTGGTTCGTGGTCCAATGCTTGCTCATAAAGCAATGGAAGAAGGTGTAATGGCTGTTGAGCGTATTCACGGTCATGCAGCTCAAGTGAACTATGACACAATCATTTCTGTTATCTATACACATCCGGAAGCGGCATGGGTTGGTTTAACTGAAGAACAAGCTAAAGAAAAAGGTCATGAAGTTAAAACTGGTCAATTCGGTTTTGCTGTAAATGGTCGTGCTTTAGCGGCGGGTGAAGGTGCTGGTTTTGTTAAGTTTGTTGCTGACGCAAAAACTGACCGTTTATTAGGTATGCATGTTATTGGACCTGCTGCATCTGATATCGTACACCAAGGTATGATCGCTCTTGAATTTGTATCTTCTGTTGAAGATCTTCAGTTAATGACATTTGGTCATCCAACATTCTCTGAAGTTGTTCATGAAGCTGCACTTGCTGTAGATGGTCGTGCAATTCACGCGATTCAACGTAAGCGTAAATAAAATAAAGAGCGGTTCTCCGCTCTTTTTCACATTCGATGGTGTGATTAAAAAAGCATCAAGGTGAAAGACGTAGACAGCAATTTGCATAAGTAACATGAGAATGTTGCGCAAATTGAAGACAACAAACAAAGTTAAGTAGGTAACTAAATGAACTTACATGAGTATCAAGCTAAAGCGTTATTGAAAGAATATGGTATGCCAGTACAAGAAGGTATCTTGGCTACCAATGCAGACGAAGCAGTTGCTGCATTTGAACAGCTTGGTGGTAAATTCGCGGTAATGAAAGCGCAAGTTCATGCTGGTGGTCGTGGTAAGGCTGGTGGCGTTAAAGTTGCAAAATCTAAAGAAGACGTTATCGAATTTGCAAACAATATCATTGGTACTCGTCTTGTAACGTATCAAACAGATGCAAATGGTCAACCAGTAAACAGCATTATTGTTGCTGAAGACGTATATCCAGTTGAGCGTGAGCTTTACTTGGGCGCGGTTGTAGACCGTTCTAGCCGTCGTATTACTTTCATGGCTTCTACAGAAGGTGGTGTAGAAATCGAGAAAGTTGCTGAAGAAACTCCAGAAAAAATTATCAAAGTTGAAGTTGATCCATTAGTTGGCTTACAACCATTCCAAGCACGTGAAGTTGCGTTTGCTTTAGGTTTGAAAGACAAGCAAATCGGTCAATTCGTAAAAATCATGACAGCTGCTTACCAAGCATTTGTTGAAAATGATTTTGCTTTATTTGAAATTAACCCACTTTCAGTTCGTGAAAATGGCGAAATTTTATGTGTAGACGCGAAAGTAGGTATCGACTCTAACGCGCTTTACCGTTTACCTAAAGTTGCTGCTTTACGTGACAAATCTCAAGAGAATGAGCGTGAATTAAAAGCATCTGAATTTGATCTTAACTATGTTGCTTTAGAAGGTAACATCGGTTGTATGGTTAACGGTGCTGGTCTTGCAATGGCAACTATGGACATCATTAAACTTTATGGTGGTCAGCCTGCAAACTTCCTTGACGTTGGTGGCGGTGCAACTAAAGAGCGCGTAATCGAAGCGTTCAAAATCATCCTTGCTGATACATCTGTACAAGGTGTTTTAATCAACATCTTCGGTGGTATCGTACGTTGTGACATGATTGCTGAAGCGATTATTGCAGCGGTTCAAGAAGTAAACGTAACTGTTCCAGTTGTTGTTCGTTTAGAAGGTAACAACGCTGAGTTAGGTGCTAAATTACTTGATGAATCTGGTTTGAAATTAATTTCTGCAAATGGCTTGTCTGATGCCGCAGAAAAAGTTGTAGCTGCAGTTAAAGCGTAAGGGGAGTATCAATCATGAGCGTATTAATTAATAAAGACACTAAAGTATTGGTACAAGGTTTTACTGGTAAAAACGGTACTTTCCACTCTGCACAAGCTTTAGACTACGGTACAAAAGTTGTTGGTGGTGTTACTCCAGGTAAAGGTGGTACTACTCACCTTGACTTACCAGTATTCAACACAATGAAAGAAGCTGTACGTGAAACAAATGCAGATGCATCTGTAATCTATGTACCAGCTCCATTTGTTTTAGACTCAATCGTTGAAGCGGTTGATTCAGGTGTTGGCCTAATCGTTGTGATCACTGAAGGTGTTCCAACAATCGACATGCTTAAAGCAAAACGCTACTTAGAAACTAACGGTAACGGTACTCGTTTAGTTGGCCCTAACTGTCCAGGCGTGATCACTCCAGGTGAATGTAAGATTGGTATTATGCCTGGTCATATTCACCAACCAGGTCGTATTGGTATCATCTCGCGTTCAGGTACATTGACTTATGAAGCTGTTGCTCAAACAACTAAGCTTGGTTTAGGTCAGTCTACTTGTATCGGTATCGGTGGTGACCCAATCCCAGGTATGAACCAAATCGAAGCGCTTCAATTGTTCCAAGACGATCCAGATACTGATGCAATCATCATGATCGGTGAGATCGGTGGTACAGCGGAAGAAGAAGCTGCTGAATTCATCAAATCTAACGTGACTAAGCCTGTAGTAGGTTACATTGCTGGTGTAACTGCTCCTAAAGGTAAGCGTATGGGTCACGCTGGTGCGATTATTTCTGGTGGTCAAGGTACTGCTGAAGAGAAATTCGCTGCATTTGAAAAAGCAGGTATGGCTTACACTCGTAGCCCAGCTGAGCTTGGTTCAACTATGTTGCAAGTTTTAAAAGAGAAAGGTTTAGCTTAATCGCTTTACGCTGAATCTTAAAAAGCACCGCATCTGAAAAATGATGCGGTGTTTTTTTATTTATTAAAGAAAAATAAGAGTTTTTATAAGTATAGCTAATTCATAAATAAAATTTTTAGGCAAAAAAATACGCAATGATTGGGGTGATCATTGCGTAGAACAACGAATCTGTAAAAACAGTTTCGGTTTAAGGAGAAATGTCGTGAGGCTCATATGATGTGACCTACATAGAGGATAATAGATAAAGATAAGATATTCTTCATCGCTATTAGCGTTAATAAGTGTTACTTCACGTTAATAGGGTAAAAGCCTGTGAATGGCTATCAATACATTAGTAATTCTAAAAAATGAATATTATTGAATCTAATAAATAAAAAAAGCCCCGAAGGGCTTTTAGTTTTCAAAAAGGATTAAAATTTAAATAAACCTAAACCATCTTTAACTTCGTCTAAAGTCTGTTGAGTAATAAGACGGCACTTATCTGTACCTTGACGTAAAACATCCATAATATAGTCAGGATCTTTAGCAAGCTCTTCTCGACGTTCACGAATAGGTGTAATTAACTCTTTTAAGACACCTTCAAGACGTTTTTTAACCGTACCGTCACCAAGACCACCGCGACGATAGTGAGCTTTTAATTCTTCAACTTCTTCTTTATTTGAATCAAATGCATCTAAATAAGTAAATACGATATTGCCTTCAACTTGACCTGGATCTTCAATACGAAGGTGATTTGGATCGGTGTACATCGCATTAACAGCTTTTTTAATGTCTTTATCAGAAGCATTTAAAACGATGGTATTGCCTAATGATTTAGACATTTTCGCTTTACCATCAAAACCAGGTAGACGTGCCATATTAGAAAGCAAAGCTTTACATTCAGGCAAAAGATCTTGACCGATTTGGCGATTTACTCGACGTACGATTTCATTCGTTTGTTCAATCATTGGAATCTGATCTTCACCCACTGGAACCACAGTTGCTTTGAAAGCAGTAATGTCAGCCGCTTGTGCAACAGGGTAGCAGAGGAAACCAGCTGGAATGTCACGTTCGAAACCACGCATTTGAATTTCAGATTTAATGGTCGGGTTACGTTCTAAACGCGCAACTGTCACAAAGTTAAGATAAAGCATTGTGAGTTCATTGAGTGCTGGTAAGCAAGATTGAACACAAATGGTAGTTTTTGTTGGATCAATGCCTACAGCTAAATAATCTAGAGCAACTTCTAGAATATTACGACGAACTTTATCTGGATTATCTGCATTATCTGTTAATGCTTGTGCATCTGCTAATAAGAGATGTTGATGATGGCTATCCTGTAAACCTACACGAGAACGCAAAGAACCGACAAAATGCCCAAGATGAAGTTGTCCGGTTGGGCGGTCGCCTGTCAAAATAATTGGACGCTGATCAACATTACTCATTATTTATTCCACTATCGTATTGGCTTAATCAGGGGTAGTAAGCCCTGTAATATAAAAGATTGGCATTATTGTACGGGAAATAAATTTTTTTCGTCAGCGATTGGGGAAACTTTTCTTAAAATAATATTGTGAATTTATTCAGTAAAATTACAGAAATTCAAAAAAATCATCTTACAATAGCCTTAATAAATACAAACTTGGATAAGAAATGGCGAGTGGCTTACTTTTATTACTAGATGATATAGCAACAATTTTAGATGATGTTGCTTTAATGAGCAAAATGGCAGCCAAGAAAACTGCCGGAGTTTTAGGTGACGATTTGGCCTTAAATGCTCAGCAAGTAACAGGTGTGCGCGCAGATCGCGAACTACCTATTGTTTGGAAAGTGGCTAAAGGCTCATTTGTTAATAAGCTTATTTTAGTTCCTTTAGCATTGTTAATTAGTGTGATTGCACCTTGGCTTATTAACCCGCTATTAATGCTCGGGGGGTTATTTTTATGTTATGAGGGAGTAGAGAAAGTTCTTCATACCATTATGCATAAAAAAGCTTCTACATCAGAGGAAGCAAAAGCAGAGCTTGAAACTGAAGAATTAGACTTAGCAACTTTTGAAAAAGAAAAAATAAAAGGAGCAGTAAGAACTGATTTTATTTTATCGGCTGAGATCGTGGTGATTACGCTTGGTACAGTTGCTACAGCTACTTTAATGACAAAGGTAAGCGTTTTAAGTGTTATTGCTGTTGTGATGACGATTGGCGTTTATGGCCTAGTTGGTATGATTGTTAAGATTGATGATTTGGGATTATATTTAACAGAACAGTCGACCTCATTTAAACAAACTATAGGTCGAGGCCTATTAGCTTTTGCTCCTATTTTGATGAAATTACTTTCAATCGTGGGCACTATTGCAATGTTTTTAGTGGGTGGCGGGATTATTAATCATACGATTCCATTGCTTCATCACTTAACTGAAGACACAGTGGATCATGTGGAAACAATACCAGCAGTGGGTAACATCATTGGTGCTTTAACACCAACATTGATTAACTTTGGAATAGGACTTGTTGCAGGTGCAATTGTTCTATTAATTGTGAGCTTAATACAAAAAATGTGGCCTAAAAAAGCATCGGGTTCATGATGCCATTCTAAAAAGAAGAGGGAAATTATGCGCTGGAAAGGTCGACGAATTAGTAGCAATGTTGAGGACCGTCGAGGTGGTGGCGGTGTTAGAGCAGGCGGTATTAGTATTATTGGTTTGGTTGTTGCATTTGTTGCGTGGAAGTTCTTTGGTGTTGACCCACAGCAGGCTTATCAAGCAACGCAGCAAGTTACTGCTTCACAACAATCAAATGCAACTGCGCCAGAAAGTTTAACGGCCGAGCAAAAGGAAGCCTCGGATTTTGTTGGAACGGTTTTGGCTGATACAGAAGATACTTGGACCCCAATATTTAAACAGTTAGGTAAAAGCTATACGCCACCAACATTAGTATTGTTTAGTGGAATGGTTCAGTCAGGATGTGGTACTGCTCAATCTGCAATGGGGCCATTTTATTGTCCTGCAGACCAAAAGGTTTATATCGATACAGAATTCTTTAAAGATATGCGTCAGCAAATGGGAATTTCTGGTGAGCAGAACCAAACTGAACTTTCTAGAGAAGATCAAGCTGGGGATTTTGCACAAGCTTATGTGGTTGCACATGAAGTAGGGCACCATGTTCAAACCTTGCTGGGTATTTCGTCACAAGTACAGCAAGCCCGTGCACAAGTCAGCCAAAGAGAAGGTAACCAATTATCTGTTCGTCAAGAATTACAAGCTGACTGTTTAGCGGGTATTTGGGCGAGCCATAATCAACAGCGAACTCAATTTTTAGAGCAAGGTGACATTGAAGAAGCGATGGATGCTGCTCAAAAAATTGGAGATGATTATTTACAGAAGCGCTCTACGGGGCAGGTCGTTCCAGACAGCTTTACTCATGGTAGTAGTGAACAGCGAATGCATTGGTTTCAGGTTGGTTTAAAAACTGGTGATATTAATCAATGTGATACTTTTAATAATCCAGTTTAAAATTTTATAGGATGAGTCTTGTTAAACATAATTTAATAAGCTCATCTTTTTTTCAGATCATAACTATAAATAATGTTAAGAAATTTAACAGATTGATAGATTGTTCAATCAATTCGTTAAACTTGCATCCGAATTTTCATTTTTTATGATCATGGCATTATTAATGCCTGCATTTTGTTTAGTTTGGTCGACCTAGCAAAATTTTCTTATTTGGTCGTTGACCCAGAAGAAGGGTATTCATGGGTAATTTTTTTCTATTACAAGCGTTTACAGTGGTTTTTGCATTATCAATAGCAACCACGATCTTTAATAAGCGTATTTTAGGCTTTCCGCAGGCGATTGGTGTTCCTCTGGTCTCAGCAATTTTTGTCTTTATTCTACAGTGGGGTGCCAGCCTACTAAATGGTAACCAGTTTATTACCATTAACATTCATAATATTGAGGAAGCTGTACGCCATATCGATTTTTATGATTTTTTAATTAATGGTGTTATTTGCTTTATTCTAACTTCTTCTGCACTCAAATTTAAAATTTCAGATCTAAAAAGTTATTGGAAACAAATTAGTATTTTGGCAACAATTGCCTTAGTGCTTTGCGCCGTATTATTTGGCAGTTTACTCTACGGATTCCAATTACTGGTTGGATATCATGTGCCAATTCTGGTGCTGTTACTTTTAGGTGCAGCTTTAGGGGCAACAGACCCAATTGGTATTAAAGGTGTGCTTAGTTCGATTCGCGCACCTCATCATTTAATTGTTAAGCTAGAAGGTGAATCATTATTTAATGATGCAATGTGTATTGCATTGTTTATGACTTTGCTTAATGTTTTGCAAGGTGAACATTTCTCATTAGTGGCAACATTAGAAGCTCTACTTTATGAAATTGTTGTCGCCGTCGGCATTGGTTGGGCATTTGGGGTAGGGGTGTTGCGTCTATTACGTGGTAAACACGAAATGGAGTCCCTAATTTTAACAACAGCTTTACTTGCAAGTGGAGCATATTTGGTTGCTTTGTTTGCACATGCATCAGCACCGATTGCTTGTGTAATTGGCGGTTTAATTGTTGGAAACAAATGGAAGGAAATACGAGAAGAGCGAGAGATTCAAGAAGTTAATCATTTTTGGCATACAGTAGAAGGAATCATTAACTCATTCTTATTTACTTTAATTGGCTTAGAGTTATTTATTCTTGATCTAAACTTTAGCCTGATTTTAGGCGGTATTGTTGCGTTCTTTATTCTTCATATTTCTCGTTTTGCTGCCAACTTTATGGCTTTCGCTTTTTTTCCCACAATGCGTAGAACTAAAAGCTACAACGGTAGTTTGACTATTTTATCTTGGGGTGGGGTACGAGGAGGAATTTCACTTGCATTGATTTTGGCAGTAGCCAATATCCCTGCCTTAAGTCCCTATAGTAGTATCCTGATTGGATATACATTTATTAGTGTATTGTTATCAGGTATTGTGTGCGGCCTAGGTTTACCAGCTGTGATGAATGCTTTTTATTACAACCCCAACGAAGAAACTGAAGGCTTAAAAGGCTTCTATCAAAGGTTGTGCCATAAGATGAACCGAAGAGGTTTTCAGTATATTGTGGGGGAGGATGCGCTGGGTAGAGAAACAATCACCGTTTATAATCCAGATATTCTTGTAGACCAAAAAACTGAGGATGGAATTGCGACAATGCATGACCCGAATAAGTTACAAGAAGTAAAAAGATTTGAGAGTCCAGATAATTTCTAAATATAAATATTTTTAAAATTTATAAGATATTTAAAAATGAGGTTTTAGTGTAATAGTAAAATATTACCTAAAGCCTTTTTTTTCTATATATATCATTAATAATATATTTTATTTTATTAAGATATTAATAATTGTTATATGAATATTTTAATTAAATGATTTTTCAACAAATGGTAAATAGAAAAACAATAAATTTGTTTTATATATAAAACGTTTAACGTGATTTTTCATTAAATTAACATAAGAAAAACTTAACTAAGACTTATATATAATTTCTATTAATTAAAATTTTTTCTTTAGGTACTTTAGTATTTGTTTTTTTTATTTTAAAGTGTTTAATGTAAAAATGATCACATTACTTAATGTTTTTAAGTTGTAGGTCAAAAACTTAGAAAGATTAAGTAAAAAGAATTATACATAAAATCATTTAAATCAATAATATAAAAGGAATACAGATATGCCTGAAATACAAATTATTGCCAAGGATAGTCACGATACCTTGTCAACAATCAAGGGAACTTCTGCAAAGCTTTCAGAAGCGTCGGTCGTATTGGTAAAAGTGGCTGCCAGTGATGTATTGGTAGTGAATAGGGAGGGTACCAATGCAGTCATTCGCCTGAAAAATGGCGAGACTATTGTTATTGAAGGCTTCTTTAGTGGAACAGCTGAGCCTAAAGATAACAGTCTTGTTTTTCAAGATGAAAATGGACAGTTGATTTGGGCAAAATTCAAAGATGCTGAAAATGATGCGGACGCCGATGCTGATGCGGACGCTGATGCAGACAGTGATGTTGAACCACAAGCTCTGGTAGCTGAGGATTTACCTGCTGCTTTACCAGCAGAAGCACCACAAGAGTTGGTATCTGATGTTATTTACCAACCTATTTCTTCAATTGAACCATTACTTTATCACGATGCAGGTGTAAACCCATGGTTGTGGGCAGCTATTCCTTTAGTTGCGGGCGGTATTATCGCTGCAGCATCGAATAGTGATAATGATGATGACTCAACACCTGCTGACACCACTCCACCAAATACAGATGGAGTCACTTTCTCTGTTGATCCTGTTACTTCAGATAACGTAATTAATGCATCAGAAGCAGCAGGTAATGTCACGATTACTGGTGTTCTGAAAAACATTCCAGCAGATGCGGCCAATACGGCCGTTACAGTTGTTATTAATGGGGTAACTTATACTGCAACTGTAGACAAAACAGCGGGTACATGGACAGTAAGTGTGCCTGGTAGTGGTTTAACAGCTGATGCAGATAAAACCATTGATGCGACTGTAACGTTTACAGATGCGGCAGGTAATAGCAGTACTGTTAAAGATACACAAACTTATACGATTGATACGACTGCACCGAATGCACCAGTGATTGACCCGGTTAACGGGACAGACCCGATCACAGGTACAGCAGAACCTGGTTCAACAGTAACTGTGACTTATCCGGACGGTAGTACGGCAAGTGTTGTAGCAGGACCGGATGGTACTTGGACTGTACCAAACCCTGGTTTGAATAATGGTGATGAAGTTACAGCTGTAGCAACAGACCCTGCTGGCAATACATCAGGACCAGGAACAGCTATTGTTGATGCAGTTGGTCCAAATACGGATGGTGTTAACTTTGCTGTTGATTCGGTAACAGCTGATAATGTGGTTAATGCATCAGAAGCGGCTGGCAATGTCACGATTACAGGTGTATTGAAAAACGTTCCTTCAGATGCGGCTACTACAGCCGTTACAGTTGTTATTAATGGGGTAACTTATACTGCAACTGTAGACAATGCAGCAGGTACATGGACAGTAAGTGTACCAGGTAGCGGTTTGGTTGCTGATGCTGATAAAACGATTGATGCTAAAGTAACCTTCACTGATGCAGCAGGTAATAGCAGCACAGTTAACGATACACAAACTTATACACTGGATACAGCTGCTCCTTCAGCGCCAGTGATTGACCCTGTTAACGGGACAGACCCGATTACAGGTACTGCAGAACCTGGTTCAACCGTAACAGTAACCTATCCTAATGGTGACACAGCAACAGTTGTAGCAGGACCGGATGGTACTTGGACTGTGCCGAACCCAGGCTTGAATGATGGTGATAAAGTTGAGGCAATTGCTACAGATCCAGCAGGCAACCCATCTTTACCAGGTACAGCTACTGTTGATGCAGTTGCACCAGCAGTTGTTATAACTGATCTATTAACGAATGACAGTACACCTGCGTTAACTGGTACAGTGAACGATCCGACAGCAACTGTAGTGGTGACTGTTGATGGCGTTGACTATCCGGCAGTGAACAATGGTGACGGCACCTGGACGCTTGCAGACAATACACTTCCTGCGTTAACTGATGGTCCACACACCATTACCGT
>NZ_KB849786.1:277826-279424 GCF_000369045.1 Acinetobacter pittii ATCC 19004 = CIP 70.29
AATGGTGACGGCACCTGGACGCTTGCAGACAATACACTTCCTGCGTTAACTGATGGTCCACACACCATTACCGTGACTGCAACAGATGCAGCAGGTAACGTAGGTACAGATACGGGTGTTGTGACAGTTGATACAGCTGCTCCTTCAGTGCCAGTGATCGACCCAGTTAACGGGACAGACCCGATTACAGGTACAGCAGAACCTGGTTCAACAGTGACTGTGACATATCCGGACGGTAGTACAGCAAGTGTTGTAGCAGGACCGGATGGTACTTGGACTGTGCCAAACCCAGGCTTAAATGATGGTGATACGGTAACAGCAGTAACAGAAGATCCGGCAGGCAATACATCAGGCCCAGCAACAGCTGTGGTTGATGCGGTTGCGCCGACAGTAGCGCTTAACGATGTATTGACCAATGACAGTACACCTGAGTTAACCGGTACAGTGAACGATCCAACAGCCACTGTGGTTGTCAATGTGGATGGCACTGACTATCCGGCAGTGAATAATGGTGACGGCACCTGGACGCTTGCAGACAATACACTTCCTGCGTTAACTGATGGTCCACACACCATTACCGTAACTGCAACAGATGCAGCAGGCAATGCGGGTACCGATACAGGGGTTGTAACAGTTGATACAGCTGCACCGAATACAGGGTCAGTAAATTTTGCGATTGATTCAGTAACAGCTGACAATGTGATTAATGCGTCAGAAGCGTCAGGCAACGTTACTGTTACAGGTGTATTGAAAAACGTTCCGGCAGATGCAGCAAATACAGTGGTCACTGTTGTGATTAATGGCCAGACGTATACTGCGACTGTAGATAGCACAGCAGGCACATGGACAGTAAGTGTGCCGGGTAGCGGTTTGGTTGCGGATGCAGATAAAACAATTGATGCCAAAGTAACGTTTACAGATGCAGCAGGTAATAGCAGCAGTGTTAACGATACACAAACATATACAATCGATACCACTGCACCTGATGCTCCAGTAATTAACCCGGTTAACGGGACAGACCCAATTACAGGTACAGCAGAACCTGGTTCAACAGTGACTGTGACTTATCCTGACGGCAGTACAGCAAGTGTTGTAGCAGGACCAGACGGTACGTGGACTGTGCCAAACCCTGGCCTGAATGATGGCGATGAAGTTGAAGCGATTGCTACAGATCCAGCAGGTAACCCATCATTACCAGGCACAGCTATTGTCGATGCAGTTGGCCCAAATACCGATGGTGTCAACTTCGCAGTTGATTCAGTAACAGCTGACAATGTAATTAATGCATCAGAAGCAGCGGGTAATGTCACGATTACTGGTGTTCTGACAAACGTTCCTTCAGATGCGGCTACTACAGCCGTTACAGTTGTTATTAATGGGGTAACTTATAATGCAACTGTAGACAGTGCAGCAGGTACATGGACAGTAAGTGTGCCTGGTAGCGGTTTAACAGCGGATGCAGATAAAATAATTGATGCCAAAGTAACCTTCACTGATGCAGTAGGTAATAGCAGCACTGTTAATGATACACAAACTTATACAATTGATACCACCGCACCAAATGCACCTGTACTTGATCCAATCAATGCAACTGACCC
>NZ_KB849786.1:284513-355295 GCF_000369045.1 Acinetobacter pittii ATCC 19004 = CIP 70.29
AATGCAGACGAACTAGGCACAGACGGCACCTTCAATGCACAAGTGGCGTTGGGACCAGATGCAATCGATGGCACGGTGGTGAATGTGAACGGTACTAACTACACCGTGACAGCAGCTGACCTTGCAAACGGCTTCATTACAGCGACTCTTGCCGCAACAGCAGCAGATCCTGTGACTGGTCAGATTGTGATTCATGCTGAGGCTGTAGATGCACAAGGTAACGTAGATGTTGCAGATGCAGATGTAACGGTAACTCTAGATGTTACTCCACCTGATATCACTACAACTGTGTTAGCAATTGACCCAGTTACTGCTGATAACATCTTGGATGCGACAGAAGCTGGTGGATCAGTGACCTTAACAGGTACATTGACCAACATCCCTACAGATGCAGTAACAACAGGTGTTGTGGTTACTGTAAATGGTGTTGACTATACAGCCACAGTTGATGCCGTAGCAGGTACTTGGACAGTTGATGTAGCTGGTAGTGGTCTTGCAGCAGATTCAGACTTAACTGTTGATGCTACTGCGACATTCACAGACCTCGCAGGAAACGTTAGTACACTTCAAGATACGCAAACTTATACTCTTGCAAGCTCTATCATTGCTTTCGATAACACTGATACAGCTGTACTTGCTCCTCAACCATTGCTTGTACAAGATGATGCAGCACTAGGAAGCAACACTTATCTAGCACTTGTATCACTTGCTGGACTTGATTTGCAGTTAGGATCAGAGTCAATCGGCTTTACAGTAGCTGCTGGTCAAGAAGGCAATGCGACCTTTACTTACAGCGCTTTAATTGGAGTAGATGCATTATCTGATTACTCTCTAGTAGTTCAGAAACTTGACCCAGTAACAGGCCAATGGACTTCGGTCTATGGTGGTGGTGAGGCTGATATTCTTGATCTTACTTTACTAGGTTCAACTCCTGGTGTGGTTCTTGATGGTCTAGAAGAAGGACAATACCGTGCATTCATGACTTACAACGGTCTTCTAGGTATCGGTTTACTGGGTACCTTAACTGGCACAATGGATGTTTATGACACAACACAAGTAGGTGGATATTACACTGAAGTTGCTGATGGGAATGTGATTACTGATATCAATACCAGTGGTGAAACAGACGTTGTAACCGCTACGACTGTAGTTACAGCGGTAAATGGTCAGCCTGTTACAGCGGTAGATACTGTGATTAATGGGTTGTATGGTACGTTGGTAATCGATCCAGACGGTACATACACTTATACGCCTAATGCAAGTGCAACCGGTGTAGGTCAAACAGATGTATTTGTCTACACATTAACTGATCCTGTAACTGGTGATACGGCTGAAGCAAACCTCAATATTCAATTGAGCTCTGTGAAAGCAGTGGATAATGTTGTAACTGCAGAGATCAACCCAGAACCGTTGCTAGTTGCAGATGATGTTGCTCTAGGTAGTTCAACTTACCTTGCAGCAGTATCGTTGGCTGGTCTGGACTTACAATTGCTTGGTAACGACGCAATTGAGTTTACTGTTGATCCAAACCGCGAAGGTACAGCAACGTTCACATTCGATGCGATCATCACAGCAGATTTACTTAGCGATTATGCAATCGTTGTTCAGAAATTTGATGAAGCAACAGGACAATGGGTATCAATTGGTGGTACTAACCCAGAAGCATCACTCATCGATCTAACGCTTATCGGTGGTACGCCAACAGCTGTTCTTGAAGGATTGGATGCCGGTCAGTATCGCGCATTCATCGGATATGAAGGCTTGCTAGGTGTAGGTTTGGGCGGAACATTAACTGGTACGATGGATGTCTACAATCCATACATCGTGGCTAGTTACTCTGTTGAGCCGATCTCTGGCAATGTCATCAAAGATGCGAGCCTCACTGGTGAAGTTGATGCAGCAAGCAGCAGTGCTGTGATCTCTCAAGTGAATGGTATTGCGGTTGATCCAGTTGCTGGTGCAACAATCACTGGTACATACGGTACATTGGTGATAGACCAAGATGGTAACTACACTTATACCCCAACTGTAGACGGAGCAAATCTAGGTCAGGTAGATCAATTTACCTACACCTTGCTTGATCCTGTAACAGGTAACACTTCTGAGGCAACACTTTATGTTCGTCTCGATAGTGACAGTGTAGATATGACTTGGAACGATGCAGATCCATCTCAACCAGCTGTAATTACTAGCCCGCTTCCAGTAGATGCAATGGATAACGTTGCTTCAGCTGAAATAGACATGGTTTATCCAGTAACGACTGAGGTACTTGATAACGCGATTAGCTACAACTGGTTACTCGGTGTCGGTGGTATCGTTATCGGTTCTAAAGAAGGTACAGCGACATTTACAGTTGATCCAGGTAATCTGACTGACGCGATTATTGCAGTGAACTTTGGTTCGGTTGCTACGGTTGTCGACGGTTTACATGTGGTATTAACACGAGTAAATCCAGATGGCACTCGTACTGTAGTTGCAGATAGTTCTGATACTGGCGTAATTGACTTGTTAGGTATCTTTGGTTCTGAAGTTCAATTCAAGATTGATAACTTAAGTGCCGGTACTTATGAGTTGTTCATGGAAAGCAACACATTACTTACAGCTTTAGGTAGTGTGACTGCGGATATTACGCTGAATCACGGTGATATCACTCAACCGCCTGTACTGGTTGTTGATCCTGTAACTGGTAATGTACTTGCTGATGATAACTCTGCGGTTTACGGTACAAACTATGTGCCGGACTACATTACGACAACTTCAGTAGTAACTGCTGTTACAGCTGAAAATGGTAATACAACTACAGTTGTAGCGGGTACTCCAGCAACGGTTATTGGGGTATACGGAACTCTGACTATTAACGCAGATGGTACTTATAGTTATCAGGCAACTGCGGATATGGCGAATGTAGGTAAAGTTGATAGCTTCACTTACACAGTGACAGATCCAGTGACTGGCAGAACTGATACCGCTACATTACATGTTCAAGTTGGTTCGCCAGATGTTGATGTCACTTGGAATACAGCAGATCCTTCGGCAGATGCTACGCTTCCAACACCATCTGTAACAGCTGATACAGATGATGCAACAATCAGTATGGAACCAGTGGTAGATCCTGCCGCTTCAGTGGCGAGTGGTGACTTACAATTTGCTCAGATTGGTACTGTTCCAATTGTTGGTACTCCGATCTACGGTACTACGGGTACAGTCACTTCTAGCCAATTTGTAATTGGTGCGAACACTGTTAGTGATGTTCATATACAGTTGAACTACACTGCATCATTAAGCTTATCGGCATTACCAACTGTAGCTTATAAGATTCAGCAGTTTGTAGGCGGTGTATGGGTAGATACGGTTTATTCAGGTTCAGCGACGGCTTTAGCTGGCGTGTTGGGTGCTCCAGCCTACTCGACAGATGTCCCACATCTGTCTGCAGGTACGTACCAAATCGTATTCAACATTAGTGCTCTAGTTGCTATTGGCCAAGTTACTTTAGATACAGTAATTACAACCACAGCGACTCATCTAGACCAATACACACCAGATGGTCAAACAGACTGGATTACTGGTAACGTCCTTACTAATGATGTCGTAGAAGGTACTCAGCTCTATGTAATGAACTCAACAACTGGTACTTATGAACTAGCTGCTGGTCAAGGAGTCAATACAGGTGAAGGTACGTTGTATCTATACAATGATGGTTCTTACTTCTACAAACCATTAGACAGCGCTGCAAATGCGACAGTTGATGTGATTGATTACAAGTTAGTTTCAGTGATCGATGGTAGTGAATACACCTCTACATTGACGATTAACTTGAGTCAAGAGTTGAATAGCCTTGCAGTAAGTACTGCGGCAAATGATACATTTGCTCTTGGTAATGGCTCTGATACCTTGATCTACAACACATTAACAGCTGCAAGCGTAACTAACGCAACTGGTGGTAATACAACAGCTGGTGGTGTAGATGTATGGACTGACTTCCATGTGGGTAATACTGCAACGGATGATCAGGCTGATAAGATTGACTTAAGTAACTTGTTAATTGGTTCTCAAACTAACTTAACAATCGGTCAATATGTGTCAGTAAGCTACGATGCTGGTACTCAAACTGCGACAATCAGCGTAGACCGTGATGGTGGATTACTTGTAGAAGGTACTTACACTGAAACACCATTGCTTCAATTGACTAACCTTACTGGTCCAGTCACATTGAATGACTTGATCAACAATGGTCAAATCATTTTCTAATCTGATAAGTGATTTATAAAAAAAAGAGCCTTCGGGCTCTTTTTTTACGTCTAAACAATACGTTAACTTAGCTTTTTATATGTTCATGTTATGATGCATTGAAAACTTTATAGAACAACAAATAACGGATAGGGACTGATTTCGAGTGACAGCATTTTTAAACTTCCAAAGACAACTGAACCTTTGGTTAGAACAAGTTGTTCAGCACGTTCCGAGTCTTAAACAGGATATTATTTTATTTTTATCTTATGGTCCTAAAGACCAGAGATGTAGCGTTTGGCACAGTGAGAAAACAAATTTAGAGCAGGCCAAAAAACAATTATTAGATTTTATTAATGAACAGTTTGCACAGTCACCGCTGGATGATTATATAAAAATTGATGTGGCATACAACTTAACGAAACAAGCTTGGAAGGAAGTAGAGCAACAGGTTCATCATCAATTTCATAACAATCACTACCGTAAAGGGATTGGATTTGATGAATACTGTTCAGTTGCTTTCCTTGAACAAGAGATTTATGGAAAAGCAATCATTCGAGGCTTGAGTTACGACAAACCGAACTTTTTTGATGAAACAAATCTGAATTATGCAGTTAAGCAAAAATATAACGCTCCAAAACCACAGATTAAATTACAAGAGCTGCAAGACATTTGGACTTTTGATACCTATGCAGCATTTTATGAAAATGGGCAATTCATTAATTTAGCAAGCCGCTATGATGCGAATGGTATTAGAGCGATTTCAAGCAATAAGAAACAGCATTTTCAGTCATTAATTGAAAAAAATTCGGTATTTTTGCATGATCAGATTCAAGAAAATGGCAAATTTATCTATGGCTATTTTTCTGCCTATGATCGAGATATTCGTAACTACAATACGGTACGCCACTGTACTTCGGTATATGCGTTGCTAGAAACATTTGAAGTGCAGAGCAAGCCAGAGTATTGGCCCAAGATACATACTGCTATCCAATATGCGCTGACCAACTTTTATAAAGAAAAAGACTCTGAAACCAGCTTTATGATTGATGGTAAAGAAGGGGAGTTTGAAATTAAATTAGGTGCCAATGCGGCTGCTATTTTAATGTTAACTAAATATCAAGAAATTACCCAAAAAAATGATTATCAAAAATATGCAGAGAAACTCGCAAATGGTATTTTAAAATTAATAGATTCAAATGGCTCAACAACTCATGTATTAAATTATCCAGATTATGATTTAAAAGAAAAATTCAGAATTATTTATTATGATGGTGAAGCTGCTTTAGCTTTATTAAGGTTATATCAAATTAACCAAGATTCTAGATTATTAGAAACTGTTAAATTAATGTTTGAATGTTTTATTGAAAAGAGATATGAAAAATATCATGATCATTGGTTAAGTTATTGTACTAATGAACTCACTAAAATATGTCCTGAAGATAAATATTTTATTTTTGGTTTAAATAATTATTTAAAACATTTTATTTTTATTCGCAATCGAAAAACGACTTATGCGACTTTACTAGAAATGTTAATGGCTGCTTATAAAATGGTGAACCGTTTAAAAGAGCAGGGGCGCACAGCACTTTTTGAGCAAGCTTATATGCATGAGCTTCAAAAATTAATTGAGTTTAGAGCTGATTTTCAAACGACAGGCTTTTTTTATCCGGAAATGGCGATGTATATGGCACGACCAGATAAAATTTTACATGCTTTTTATATTCGCCATGATCGTTTTCGAGTAAGGATTGATGACCAAGAACATAACTTATCAGGCTACATCGCCTATGTAAAAGATTACAAAGGTGATGAGTCATGAAGTATCAACCCGTTGAAATCAAATTATTAACTCATATCGATACTAGAAATTTTGATGAAGCTATATGGCAATTCGAATTCGACGATGATATTTCAACATTACTGCTAATCGACTATGCACTAGAACAATTTCAGCAAAAAAAATTAAAAGCTCAAGATGTCTATGTTGTGCCACAAAATATGAGTAAGCACATTGGACCGCAAAACTTAGGTTTAAAAACATCTGAAATTTACACATTTACAGAGTTATTGCAGTTCTTAATTTTTACTCAAGCGGCAGATGTAAAAGATGCTTTAAGTAAGATGCTCTGTGGTACAAATAAGCAAGCATCTTTAATTTTCTCTAAAAGAGCCGCTACCTATAACTTAACCCTAAAAAATGCAGGTGCCCAAAATCAGTTAAAGCATTTGTTTTTATTGCTCAGAAAAATTTATAGCTATCCCAATGAAATAAAAAAACTCTTCTTTATAAAAGAGCTGAATTTTCAAGGAAAGACTTATCTCCCTCAGACACCATTAATGGGACAGAATGTAGTAGAGGTCTTATATCTTACAAACTCATTTAGAAAAATTTATCTCACATTCTTGGAAGAAAACCAAACGATCGGTTTCTTTTTATTCTTAGATGATATTCATCGTGCTGAGCACTTGATTCCTTACTATCATTGTTTCCAAGCACAGACTATAAGACCTAAAGTTTGCTCAGCTCCAAGTGGCATTATTAACATTCTAGGCGATACCTACTTTGGGGAAATCTACACTGAAAAACGTAAGGCGAGAGGACAAACGGATGCTCTGCAGCAATATGGATATGACTATTCTTTTAAAAAAATAAAAGCTTTTTTAGGTGAACATGACTTAAATATTGCTAACTTTGAAGCGGTATTTTCTTTAGAAAACCAATCTCCTTTAGGCCATAAAAAGTCTTTTATTCTTAAAGCTGATGCTGAACAAACATTAGCAGCATTCAAAAATATTCACCTTAATCATGTGGTGTTGGCAAACAACCATCTAAAAGACTATGGGGATCGTGGGCTGACCTATACATTACAACAGTTGGATCAGGCTAACATTTCTTATATTGGTGCTGGCGTAAACCAAAAAGATGCTCATAACTACTTTGAACTCTCTTTTGAAAATAAGCGCTATGCTATTTTTAACGGATACTGGCACAGAGACACTCCCTATCTCGATTATAATTTTTATGCTTTAGGTCATAAGAGTGGAGTGGCGTGTTTAAATGGTGTTTTGCTTGAACAAATAGGTCGCTATAGGCTGGCTCATCCTGAACATAAAATTATTGTTATTTGCCATTGGGGTGTCGACTTTAAGCCCATTACAAAAGAGCAGAATAAGCTTGCTGCGATTTTAACCCAAGCTGGTGCTGACCTGATCATTGGTCATGGTGCTCATACTATTCAACCTATCCAGATCATCAACCAAAAGCCAGTCGTGTTTGGTATTGGCAATGCTGTGTTTAATAGCAATGGCGAATATGAAAAACATAATGCTTTACCATTTGGCTGTATAGCAAGGTTAGATTTGTCAAAAGACTTACTTCGTCTTTATCCAATTTACATCAATAATTTGAAAACATTTTGGCAGCCGTATCCAGTCGATGCTGAAGATTTCTTAAAAGCTAGTACTTACATGACATCTTCACTGACCCTTGAAAATTACATCGCTACCCAAGATAATTTAGGAGCATATATTGAAATTAAATTTTAGGGATATTGTTTGTATGTCGATAAAATAGTTTGAAGTTGTACTGGCGTAAATCCTAAATTTCTTAAGCCACCACTGCCTAATTTACATTCGGCGCTTGCCATGATGTTTGTTGGAGTACGTTTTGTAGCTTTTGGTGCACAAACATGTTTTAGTCCAAACACATGTCCCATTTCATGCACGCTACCAGCCTGAATATTATAATTGAGGCGGTTCCAGTCTAATAAAATAAAGGGTTTGCCATTATTACGAAAAGCTCTACTTGTTACATCTTCAAATTTCCATTTCGTTGAGTAGGCATCATAAATAAAAACAATCACTTCTTTACTTGCAGTTCGTTTCGGAAAACACGTATTTACACTGGCAGGAATGGTTTCAATCGTAATTGGGTAGGGCTGATTAATCTGTTGTTTTAAATCACAATGTAATTTTGAAAACTCTTCATAAGGAATATAACGATGTAATTTAAATTTAAAAATTTTATTATTTTTATCATCTACATAGTATTTATTTAATATTTTAATTTCCTTACGCATCTGTTGATAATTATCAAACTTTGTAGCTTCTGGAGAGTTGGTTGTAAAAACAAAAGTGACCGGAATAATAGGGCGGCCATCTGTGGAGACTTTAGGTGTTTCTCCTAAAGGAAGAGGAGGGCGTGTAGTACAAGAAACGCATAGTAAAGTGCCAGTAATCACTAGTAATGTTTTTTTCATGCAGATTTCCCTCAAGCCCACCTTGGATTGCATTTAGTTTTGTTCAAAATTTTTTATATGATATGAATGATGTCAATTTTTATGGAGTCCATTTTGACAACTCAGTATGAACTACATCGGCAAATTTTAGAAGTCATTGCTTTGATTCCTTACGGAAAAGTTGCAACCTATGGACAAGTGGCTCGTATGGCAGGATTACCAAAACATGCGAGATTAGTGGGCTATGTTTTGAAACATCTTGAAGCTGATCATCAAGTTCCTTGGTATCGTGTGATTAATTCTCAAGGCAAAATTAGCCTAAGTAAATTTAATGAAAAAGGTGAAAATATTCAGCAATTAAAATTGGAAGCTGAAGGTGTCTATTTGTTAAATGGTAAAGTTGACTTAAAGCAGTTTGCTTGGCAGCCTTAATATTTATGTTAGAGAGTAAATACACATGCAAAAGAATAATAAATGGTGTAGTGGAGCAGTATTACTTTTAAGTTTGATGGCGCAGGTGAGTTATGCTGAAAAGGATATTTCAACTCAACCTTTTGCAAATATAAAGGCTTCTCAGCAAGACATAGATTTGATATGCAAGCAAATGAGACAGAAATGCAGTGGTGACGCTATCCTGTGGAAGGGAAAAAATACGCAAGATTCGATTTATTACCTAATAGATGAAAGTCCACAAATTGTTCAGGTTAAGAAGCAAAATAATCAATATAAAGTAGTTGATCAATGGGACTTTAAAGATTATCAACATAATAATAAAGAGCCTCACACCGATGATTTGGCACCAGATGGATTACAAATCTTTCCAGCTTTATATCCATTAAATAAAAATGGGTATGCAATCGCAGTAGTTAATAGATGGTTTACGGGTTACTCAGGAGGAGGGCGTTTTGAAGAAAATGCTGACTTCATTAAGCTCAAACCTCATGGGGAGTATCAAGTTGCACTAAAAGATATTGCTTTTTCTTCACGAGAAATGATTCGAGCATGTTTTTCAGAACAAGATTATAAAAAATCGCCCCATTGTCATGATGAGGCATGGATGATACTAAACATTCAATTTAAAGATGTGGGACAACCATATTATTTATGGCAATTAAATTATAAAAATTATTCTTGGGAAGCTTTCAAAAGTAAAAAAACAATAACGGTTGAGCAATCGCGTGAAGAGGTTATGCCTTTTAAGAAATAGAAGCCTATCTTGCTCACTTTAGCTAGACAGGCATTCTCACTTTAGCGAACAATTAACACAGGAATATGGCTTTCCCCTAAAACTTTTTGTGCAACACTTCCCAACACGAGTTTTCGGACCCCTGTGCGGCCATGAGAACCCATGACAATCAGATCTGCATTTAAGTCTTGAGCAGCTTGAATGATTTCCTCATGTACAACAAAGCCTTCCAACAGTTTGGTTTCAACAGTAATGCCTTCTTTGGCAAATTCTTGTTTTGCTTTTTCTAAAATGTCGAGCAAATAAGTTCTTGTACGTTCAATCAACTCATTAGTTTGGCCAGTTTTTACGTAGACATCAGCAATAAATGGATCAAGTGCCATCACTTGTACAACTGTAATTTTGCTATTTAATGCTTTTCCCAGCTTAATGGCCTCTTTCATGGCGACCATAGAAGTTTCAGAACCGTCAATTGGTACTAGAAGATGTTGATATAACATGAGTATTTTCCTTATTGTAATGATGCTTATTTATTAATACTTTATACCTATTTTTTGACGATTTAAATTCAAGCACGTAATCATTTGTGATTTTATAACGACAAATTTTGTAGATAAATTTTTATAAATTGCGCAAATTTTCTATATGTGTAGATAAAGCATCAATATCGTCAGTTTGAAGATATTCACGTATTTTCAAAATTTGCTTCTCATCTAAATCATAAAGTTTTAAAGCAAGTAGTTTGTCGATTTGTTCTTGAGGAAAGCGATATTTAATAATTTTCGCAGGCACTCCACCTACAATTGCATAAGGAGGAACATCTTTAGTTACTACGGCTCCAGTGGCGACCACTGCGCCTTCACCTAGTTTGACACCTTGCATAATCATGGCACGGCTACCAATCCAGCAGCCATCAGCAATAATAGTATCGCCAGCCGCCAAAAAACTACGAGTATCAAAAGGAAAAGTTGAAATCCAGTCGGGTCTATGAAGCTGATTGCCACCCATCATGATCACGCACTCAGCACCAAAACAAGCAAAATTGCCAATATAAAGTTGGTCAATCGGTTTTTCTGGGGTTGAAGCTTTGTCATGTAAATAACGTACTACACAACGTTCAAAGCCTTGATCCCAATAAGCTGAATAATAAGAATAATTTCCTTTAATATGGATATTGGGATTTTTCACAGTTTTGGAAATAAACTCAAACTCGCACCAATGACGAACAGGGGAGCTAATTAACTTTTCAGCCATAAGGGAGATATAAAAAAGGGAATACACCATTATACCGAATTGCGATTCAAGCTGAACCCATAATCTCAGCTCAGCCAGTGAATCGAATGTTAAAGCGCGTGCTAATTTGAATTAATTATTATGAGGAATACGTGCAATAACTTTAATCTCAAAATCAAAACCCGCTAGCCAGGTTACACCAACAGCGGTCCAGTTGGGATAAGGTTTTTGTGTAAAGATCTGATTTTTAACTTTCATAATACTTTCAAACTGCCGTTCTGGATCAGTATGAAAGGTGGTGACATCAATAATATCATCGAAAGTACAACCAGCTGCTTTCAGTGTCTCTGCTAAGTTTTTAAAAGCTTGGATTACCTGTTTTTCAAAATCAGGTATAGGTGAACCATCTTCAAGGCTACCAACCTGTCCTGAAACAAAGAGTAAATCTTTCGATTGAATTGCGGCTGAATAACCATGCTGTTCATATAAGGCATGGCGGTCTTTAGGAAATATTGCAGTTCTCATCAGGTTTGCTCTCCTTCAGTATTTAAATACCAATCAGTAAATGTCGCTCAGGTTTCACATACGCCTCGTATGTAAACATAATTGACATACGAGGCGTATGTCAATTAAAATTTTTTGTGATGATTAGCTGGTGAAATACATGTCTGTTCGTGAACAAAAGATGGCGGAAACCCGCAAGAAACTGATTGAAGTAGCACGTCGTACATTTGCTGAATATGGCTATGCAGATACTTCAATGGATAAACTCACGGCAGAAGCAGGGTTGACCCGGGGGGCGCTGTACCATCATTTTGGGGATAAGCGTGGTTTATTTGCTGCAGTCGTCGATCAAATTGATTCACAAATGGCAGAATATGCTCAGCAGCATTTAGAGCAGCCTGATGATCTTTGGGAAGGATTGCTACTTGAAGGGCAGACCTATATTCAAAATGCTTTAAATCCTGAGTTTCAGCGTATTGTGTTACGTGACGGACCTGCAGTGCTAGGTGATCCAGCGCATTGGCCAAGTCAAAACAGATGTCTGCAGTCTACCCGTGAGTGCGTTGAACAGCTATTAACAGCAGAACAAATTAAAATTGTAGACCCAGAAGCGGCAGCAGTGCTTTTAAATGGGGCTGCCATGAACGCTGCATTATGGGTGGCTTCTAGTGAATATCCTGAACAGGTACTTCCTGAAGCATTAAATGCTTTTAAAATCTTTGCATCAGGCTTTTTAAAAGATGCATAGTGAATTTTTTAATATTAGTCTGAAATATAAAAAACCCCTCAATTGAGGGGTTTTATAGTTTAAGTATATCTATTTATAAATTAAAGATATTCTACACTGACGATTTCATATTCCACTTCGCCTTGAGGAGTAACGATTTTTACTTCATCACCTTCACTCTTACTCAAAAGGCCACGTGCGATTGGTGAGTTCACTGAGATTTTATTGATTTTAAAATCAGCTTCATCATCACCAACAATTTTATAAGTCTTGCGTTCTTCAGTATCAAGGTTTTCAATCGTTACCGTAACACCGAATACAACACGACCGTTTTGTTCTAAGTCCTTAACATCGATGACTTGTGAAGCACCCAATTTTCCTTCGATATCTTGGATACGTCCTTCACAGAAACCTTGCTGTTCACGAGCAGCATGGTATTCTGCATTTTCTTTTAAGTCCCCATGTTCACGTGCTTCAGCAATTGCTTGAGTAATACGTGGACGTTCAACAGATTTCAGATGTTGTAATTCTTTCTCTAAGGCGATTTTACCTTCAGGGGTCATTGGATAACGTTGCATTTCGGTCCCTCTTAAGTTGAGAAAACACAGTTAAAAAAATGAAAAAATCCCGCCACCGATAAGGTGACGGGACTTATCGGTAAAAAAATTAACCTACAGTTAAATCTTGCAAGCGGTATACATCCATTGGCAATTTCACAGCAAAGGCTTGGCAAACAGCTTCTGCGCCATTGATAGTCGTTGTGTAATACACTTTGCCTTGTAGGGCAGCACGACGAATCATTGCAGAGTCATATTGAGCCTGTTTACCTTCAGTGGTATTGACAATAAGGTGTATTTCACCATTTTTCAAGCGATCAACAATATGTGGACGACCTTCAGTAACTTTATTTACAGATTCGCATTCTAAACCTGCTTCTTTAAGCACTTGGTAAGTACCACCTGTTGCAACAAGCTTGAAGCCATATTCAACTAATTTCTTAGCGATATCAGCGATGTATTTCTTGTCAGATTCACGTACTGATAAGAAAGCATGTTTTACTTCGCCTTCAGTTGGTAAACCAGGTAAGCGTTCATTTGAGCCTAAAACAGCTTTATAGAATGCTTCACCAAATGTTTTACCTACGCCCATCACTTCACCTGTAGATTTCATCTCAGGTCCAAGCATAGGGTCTACGCCTTGGAATTTAGCGAATGGGAAAACGGCTTCCTTCACAGCAAAGTGAGTTGGAATGATTTCTTTAGTAAACCCTTGAGACTCAAGAGATTGACCTGCCATACAACGCGCAGCAACTTTCGCTAAAGAATCACCAATACACTTAGATACGAATGGAACTGTACGTGAAGCACGTGGGTTAACTTCTAGAACGTAAATATCGTCACCTTTTACAGCGAACTGAACGTTCATCAAGCCAACAACGCCAAGTTCTTTTGCCATCGCAATCGTTTGACGACGCATTTCATCCTGAATTTCTTTAGATAAAGAATAAGGAGGAATCGAACATGCAGAGTCACCTGAGTGAATACCCGCTTGTTCGATATGCTGCATGATGCCGCCGATCACAACGTCTTTACCGTCAGATACACAGTCAACATCAACTTCAGTTGCGTCATCTAGGAAACGGTCAAGAAGAACAGGGGCTTCGTTAGATGCCTGAACTGCTTCACGAAGGTAACGTTTAAGTTCTTCTTCGTTATATACGATTTCCATTGCACGACCACCTAATACATAAGATGGGCGAACAACAAGCGGATAACCTACTTTTGCAGCTTCAGAGATACCTTCTTCAGCAGATTTTACAATGCTGTTGTTTGGTTGACGAAGCTGTAAACGTTGAATCATTTGTTGGAAACGTTCACGGTCTTCAGCACGGTCAATCGCATCTGGTGATGTACCAATAATTGGAGTGCCTGCTTCTTCTAAAGCACGTGCCAATTTAAGCGGAGTTTGGCCACCATACTGTACGATTACGCCTTTAGGCTTCTCTGTACGTACGATTTCAAGTACATCTTCAAGTGTTACAGGTTCGAAGTATAAACGGTCAGATGTGTCATAGTCGGTAGAAACAGTTTCAGGGTTACAGTTCACCATGATTGTTTCGTAACCGTCTTCACGCATAGCTAATGCAGCGTGTACACAGCAGTAGTCAAATTCGATACCTTGACCAATACGGTTTGGACCACCACCAATGACCATGATCTTGTCACGGTTTGATGGATTTGCTTCACATTCTTCATCGTAAGTTGAATACATGTATGCAGTACCAGATTCAAACTCTGCTGCACATGTATCAACGCGTTTGTAAACTGGATAAACACCCAAGTTCCAACGTTGTTTACGGAATTGCTTTTGTGAAATGCCCATGAGGTGAGCAATACGAAGGTCAGATAAACCTTTACGCTTGAACGAACGGATGTTGTCAGCGTTTAAGTCACCAAAACCTAAAGTTTTCACTTGAGCTTCAGTTTTAACGATGTCTTGAATCTGGATAAGGAACCAGCGGTCAATCTTAGTCGCTTCAAAAACTTCATCTAAAGAGAAACCATGACGGAAAGCGTCCGCTACATACCAGATACGCTCAGGACCCGGAACTTTAAGTTCTTTTAGAATAATTTCTTTTGCATTTGTTGCACCAGCTTCGATTTTTTCATCAAAACCGCTTACACCAACTTCAAGACCACGTAATGCTTTTTGTACAGATTCTTGGAAGTTACGGCCAATTGCCATCACTTCACCAACAGATTTCATCTGAGTGGTAAGAACTGGTTCAGCTTGCGGGAATTTCTCGAAGTTAAAACGAGGAATCTTCGTTACAACATAGTCAATTGATGGTTCGAAGCTTGCAGGAGTCACGCCACCAGTGATGTCATTTTTCAATTCATCAAGAGTATAACCAACAGCAAGTTTTGCTGCGATTTTAGCAATCGGGAAACCTGTTGCTTTAGAAGCAAGTGCAGATGAACGAGATACACGAGGGTTCATCTCGATCACAACCATACGTCCGTCTTTTGGGTTAATACCGAACTGGACGTTAGAACCACCTGTTTCAACACCAATTTCACGAAGAACTGCAACTGAAGCATTACGCATCAATTGGTATTCTTTGTCAGTTAATGTTTGAGCTGGTGCTACAGTAATTGAGTCACCAGTGTGTACGCCCATTGGGTCGAAGTTTTCGATGGCACATACGATAATACAGTTGTCGTTTTTGTCACGAACAACTTCCATTTCGTATTCTTTCCAACCAATTAAAGATTCATCGATCAATAACTGGTGAGTAGGAGAGAGGTCAAAACCACGTTCACAAATCTCAAGGAATTCTTCACGGTTATATGCAATACCGCCACCCGAACCACCCATTGTGAATGATGGACGGATAATTACTGGGAAACCAAAGCGTGACTGGATTTCTAAAGCTTCTTCCATTGTTTCAGCAATGGCAGCTTTTGGACATTCCAAGCCAATTTTACGCATAGCGATATCGAAGAGTTTACGATCTTCGGCTTTCTCAATTGCGTCTTTAGTTGCACCAATTAATTCAACATTATATTTCTCAAGAACGCCGTGCTCATCAAGTGCAAGAGCACAGTTCAACGCAGTTTGGCCACCCATAGTTGGCAATACTGCATCTGGACGTTCTTTTTCAATAATCTGTGCAACTGTTTGCCAAGTAATTGGCTCAATATAAGTTGCATCAGCCATTGAAGGGTCTGTCATAATGGTTGCTGGGTTAGAGTTAACCAAAATAACACGGTAGCCTTCTTCACGAAGTGCTTTACACGCTTGAGCACCTGAGTAGTCAAACTCACATGCCTGACCAATCACAATCGGGCCAGCACCAATAATTAAGATGCTTTTAATATCCGTACGTTTAGGCATTATTCGCTCCTTAATTACTGTTTAGATGCTTCGATAAGTTCGATGAAATGATCGAACAATGGGGCACAATCATGTGGACCTGGGCTTGCTTCAGGGTGACCTTGGAAGCTGAAAGCTGGTTTGTCTGTACGGTGAATCCCTTGTAAGGTGCCATCGAACAATGATTTATGCGTTGCTTTTAAGTTAGCCGGTAAAGTTTCAGCATCTACAGCGAAACCATGGTTTTGTGAAGTAATCATCACTGTACCATCTTCAAGATTTTGTACAGGGTGGTTAGCACCGTGGTGACCATGATTCATTTTTACAGTTTTTGCACCAGAAGCGAGTGCCAAGATTTGGTGGCCTAAGCAAATACCAAATACAGGTAATGTTGTGGTTTCAACAATAGTTTTTACAGCTTCGATTGCATAATCACAAGCAGCTGGATCGCCAGGGCCATTTGAAAGGAATACGCCATCCGGATTAAGTGCCAATACTTTTTCAGCCGGAGTTTCTGCAGGTACAACGGTTAATTTGCAACCGCGGTCTGCAAGCATACGCAAGATGTTGGTTTTGACACCGTAATCGTATGCAACTACATGATATTTTAATTCAGGTTGAGAGAAGCCTTGGCCTAGAGTCCATGAACCTTCAGACCATTCAAAACCAGTTGGATCGCAACATTCTTTTGCAAGGTCTAAACCGTTTAAGCCGCCAAAAGCACGAGCTTTGGCAATTGCTTCTTCTTCAGTAATATTTTCGCCAGCAAGGATGCAACCATTTTGTGCACCTTTGTCACGCAAAATACGTGTTAATTTACGTGTATCAATGTCCGCGATTGCAACAACATTGTGTTCTTGCAAATATTCACTCAAAGACTGCTCAGCACGGAAGTTACTGTGTAGTAGAGGAAGGTCACGAATAATTAAACCATTCGCCCATACTTTATGGATACGACCAGATTCAACGTCTTCTGCGTTGCAGCCAGTGTTTCCGATATGAGGGTAAGTTAATGTCACAATTTGTTGTGCATAACTTGGGTCAGTCAAAATTTCTTGATAGCCTGTCATGGCTGTGTTAAAAACGACTTCTCCAGTCGTACTTCCCGTTGCGCCGATTGACGTTCCTTTAAAGATCGTTCCATCTGCGAGGGCTAAAATGGCGGGGGTGCTCAAACCAAAGCTCCTGAATTTCGGCTGTAAAAAAGCGAGTAGACCCAAAAAAGATAGGCGATGTTGTGATAAAACATGCCCCTCCCTATCGGTCTGCTCGCTTGTAACTTAACAGCGCATTATACGCATGGAACCTCAAAAAGTCTATTTATTTTCTGCTAAAAAACATAATTCATTGCTTGATTTTTACAAAAAAATTATCCGCTCATCCGAATCAGTTACTTTTGATAAATTGTCTAACAATTTGCTGGCTGAATTTTTAGAACTGGATTTATTGTATTGCTAGTTAAAAAATAAACAATATGAGGAAATAGCATGAGTAATGATCAAGTTTCAAAAGATGTGAGCGAGAAAGCTCAAGCAGTAGTTGATTCGGTAAAAGCTGAGGTGAATGAAGTGAAAGAAACCGTAGCTGCTACTACAACTAAAGCGAAAAGAACAGTAACTGCTAAAACTGCGCAAGTAAAGGAAAGTGTTGCCGAGAAAACTGAGCAGATTAAAGAAGTTGCTACAGAAGCGAAAACTCAGGTGAAAGAAGCTATCACTGAAACTCAAGAGCAGGTCAAAGAAGTTTTAAGTGAAACTCAAGAAAAAATTGAAGCTGAAACTCATGAGTTAAACAAGAATATTCAAAATCAATTTGTTCAAATTAAACAAGATATTCTACAACGTCTTGATGTGATTAAAGCTCAGTTTAGCACCTCACAAGAAGGACTATCTGAACTTAAAAATGCTTTGAAAGCAGAAATTAACGCACTTATCGAAGATTTGACGAAAGTAAGTAAAGAACTTAAAGGTGATATTAGCCAGATTTCTTTGAAGCACAAAGATTCTTTAAGTGAAAGTATTAAGCGTACTAAAAATAATGCAGTTGAAGCTTGGAATAAAGCACGAGATAACTAATGATCTTAGCTTTTAGCCAGCTATAAAAAAAGCGAGAATTAATTTCTCGCTTTTTTACTTTTAAAACTGATGTAACCAGTCACGCTTATTATGGAAATCTGCACTTTTTCCACTATGCTGCATCGCATAGTACTGCATACCTTCTTGGGTTTTTAAAACTGCAGTTAAACCTAAATAAAGGTTTGCCCATTTCAAGCGATGCTGTTGCATAAATTGTCCCAAATCAAGACTGACATTTAAGCCATAATGAGTACGCTTGAGATGGTTCAGTTCGATATCGGAAGCAGCAAGGGGAGGCATACTTTCTGGATAGCGATACTCTTCAAACTGATAAGACTGCCATGCTTGAGAAGGGGAAAGGTTAATTTCCCGATAATAATCTTCATCATGCACGCCAACAAAAATTTCGAAACAAGTTTCTTCCCACAAAAAATCCTGACGAGGATGAGCTGCGACTTCTTGGGGCCAGACAATGAGTTGATTTGGATCACGAATCCAAAAACCGACATTTAATGTGTGCGGTGCTTGCTGTTCAATTGCGCCCACAACAGAAACAGCATGAAAACGATCAAAAGCTGAAAGTTCGTAACTTGCCATAGTTTGTCAAATCAACTTAGTTTGCTAAATGAGCGTGGCGAACAAGATTAGACAAATGCTGATTTTGCTTAGCCGCTTTTTTGTAAAGTAAAACAATTTTACCAATTTTTTGCACAGCTTCTGCACCAGTGGCTTCTACAATTGCATCAATTACAGCAGTACGTGCTTCACGGTCTTCACCAGCAACTTTAACTTTGATAAGTTCGTGGTCGTTTAAAGCACGAAGAGTTTCTTCGATAACAGCATCTGTTAAGCCTTGTCCACCAATCATGACAACCGGATTAAGCACATGACCAATTTGACGTAAACGTTTACGTTCATGGATAGATAAAGCGGCCATTAAAAATACCTGATTTTAAAAACGACTTAGTATAGCAAAAAACTTAAATTCAGATGTACGAAAAACTGTATAAATAATCGATCAACATTATTGAAAAAAAACTGTAAAACTTGGTGAGATTACGCTACATCCGTACTGTAATGAGAGTAATTTTCACGTACAATGAACGATCAGAAGTTTTTTTGATATTTAGTGAGTTATGGCAACACGCATTACAAACCAGAAATTGTCGAAAAGCAGTCGTGCGTGGATGAGGGAACATCTAGACGATCCTTTTGTAAAAAAAGCACAAAAGGAAGGGTATCGTGCGCGAGCAGCATATAAACTTCTTGAAATCCAAGAAAAATATAAGTTGATCAAACCAGGCATGACGGTAGTCGATTTGGGTGCAGCTCCTGGTAGCTGGTCTCAAATTGCTGGAAAACTTGTGGGTAGCAAAGGTTTAGTAATTGCTTCCGATATTTTGCCCATGGATGCTTTGCCTGATGTCACTTTCTTACAAGGCGACTTTAGAGAAGAAGCTGTATTTGAAAAATTGTTAAATATTTTAAATGGGCGACAAGTAGACATTGTAATTTCTGATATGGCCCCCAATACATCAGGTAATAGGGCTGTTGATCAACCTAGACAGATTTACTTATGTGAACTGGCTTTAGATTTTGCTCAAAAGGTTCTTGGACCTAATGGACAGTTTGTGGTTAAAGTGTTCCAAGGCGCAGGATTCGATGAGTTTCGTAAACAAGTGGTTGATAGTTTTGATGTGTTAAAGACAGCAAAACCAGCAGCTTCTCGGGCGCGCTCTAAAGAAGTTTTTTTGGTTGGACAAGGGCGTAAGAAAGCATTGCAATAAAGTTTACTTGCCAAGCTCCTAAAAATTGTGCATTTTGTACTTTTAGGTTATCCGCAAGCAATACAGTTGCTGTTTTTATGACGATCAGCCAAGATTGGGCATGATCAAATTAGATCGATATGGGAATAAAGCTTTGAGCGATTACTTCAAGAATGCCGTATTGTGGCTAATAATACTTGGTGTTCTGATTTTAATTTTCAGTAATATCAGTGACCGCAATAAGCCTACTGCGATGAAATACTCAGATTTCGTTGCAGCGGTGAATGCTGGCCAAATTAAGCAAGTCACAATTGACGGTTTAAATATTAATGGTGAAAAAACTAACGGATCACAGTTTGAAACTGTTCGTCCGCAAGTTGAAGACACTGAGCTTATGCCGAGCTTAAATAAGCAAAATGTTGTTGTAGAGGGAACAGCTCCTCAACGTCAAGGCATTTTGATGCAACTTCTCATTGCTAGTTTCCCTGTACTGTTAATCATTCTGTTATTCATGTTCTTTATGCGTAACATGGGTGGTGGTGCAGGCGGAAAAAATGGACCGATGAGTTTTGGTAAGTCGAAAGCAAAAATGCTTTCTGAAGATCAAATCAAAGTCAATTTTTCTGACGTCGCTGGTTGTGATGAAGCAAAACAAGAAGTTGTTGAAATTGTAGATTTCTTAAAAGATCCTGCAAAATTCAAACGTTTGGGCGCTACTATTCCTCGTGGCGTACTTATGGTTGGTCCTCCGGGTACTGGTAAAACGTTATTAGCTAAAGCAATTGCTGGTGAAGCTAAAGTTCCTTTCTTCAGCATTTCAGGTTCTGACTTTGTCGAAATGTTCGTGGGTGTGGGTGCGTCCCGTGTCCGTGATATGTTCGAGCAAGCGAAGCGTCATGCGCCTTGTATTATCTTTATTGACGAGATTGATGCAGTAGGTCGTCATCGTGGTTCAGGTACAGGTGGTGGTCATGATGAACGTGAACAAACCTTGAACCAAATGCTTGTAGAAATGGATGGTTTTGAAGGTAACGAAGGTGTAATCGTAATTGCTGCGACGAACCGTGTTGATGTCTTGGATAAAGCATTATTACGTCCAGGTCGTTTTGACCGTCAAGTAATGGTGGGTTTACCTGACATTCGTGGTCGTGAGCAGATTCTGAATGTACATTTGAAAAAATTACCTTCAGTTACGGGTGTGGATGTTAAAGTTCTATCTCGTGGTACTCCAGGTTTCTCTGGTGCACAGTTGGCAAACCTTGTTAACGAAGCTGCATTATTTGCTGCACGCCGTAATAAGAACACTGTTGACATGCATGACTTTGAAGATGCAAAAGACAAAATCTACATGGGACCAGAGCGTAAATCGATGGTTTTACGTGAAGAAGAACGTCGTGCAACTGCTTATCATGAAGCTGGTCATGCGATTGTTGCCGAGATTTTACCGGGCACAGATCCTGTTCATAAAGTAACGATTATGCCGCGTGGTTGGGCTTTAGGTGTAACTTGGCAGTTACCTGAACAAGACCAAATTAGCCACTATAAAGACAAGATGCTAAACGAAATTGCAATTTTGTTTGGTGGTCGTATTGCTGAAGAAGTATTTATCCAACAGCAATCTACTGGTGCTTCAAATGACTTTGAGCGAGCTACTAAAATGGCGCGTGCAATGGTTACGAAGTACGGTATGTCTGACAAAATGGGTGTAATGGTTTACGAAGATGAAAACCAAAATGGTTTCTTTGGTAATGTAGGAAGCCGTACGATTTCTGAAGCAACTCAACAGTTAGTAGATGAAGAAGTACGTCGTATTCTTGATGAGCAATATAAAGTTGCACGTAATATCTTAGAAGGTAATAAAGATATTGCACATGCGATGGTAAAAGCTTTAATGGAATGGGAAACTATTGATCGTGATCAAATCCGTGACATTATGGAAGGCCGTGAGCCACAACCGCCTAAAGTATATGTTGCTGAAAATCCAGTGGCTGCATTTGAACCACCAAAAGATGGTCCATCTACACCGCCACCATTGCCAGCAATGAACTAATAGTTAGTTAATTAAAAAAGCCACAGTCATGTGGCTTTTTTTATGGGCTTGAGTTTGTTAAAAGCTAAAAACAAATCAACACCATATATAGATGATAATTGCTAAAATACAGCCTGATTTTAAACTGGAGCTTTTTATGCAACTAATGCCTTTGCCTCAACAAATTTTACAGTGTGGACAGCTTCAGTTAGATCTATCACAGCCTCACGTTATGGGCATATTAAATGTCACACCAGATTCTTTTAGTGATGGTGGAAAGCATAATCAAGTAGATCAAGCGATTGCTTATGCGCTAGCCATGGTAGAGCAAGGCGCTACCATTATTGATATTGGTGGTGAGTCTACCCGTCCAGGAGCATCTGAAGTAAGCGTAGAAGAAGAAATACGAAGAGTTGTGCCCGTAGTTGAAGCTTTAGCTAAACATAATATTGTTCTATCAATTGATACAAGTCAGCCTGATGTTATTCGTGCAGCGAAAGAAGCAGGAGCACATATTTGGAATGATGTACGTGCGCTTACTCGTCCCAATGCTTTAAAAACGGCAGCAGATCTGGATATACCCGTAGTGATCATGCATATGCGTGGTGAGCCGACTACAATGAATCAGTTAGACCAATATACGGACATAACCTTAGATGTTATAGCGGAGCTCCAGCAGCGCGTGAATGAAGCTTTAAATGCGGGCGTGAAAAAAAATAATATTATTATTGATCCTGGGTTTGGTTTTGCAAAAAATGCGCAGCAAAATTTAAGACTACTCAAAGAATTTTGGAAGCTTGGTGAAATGGGTTATCCGATTTTATCTGGCCTTTCTCGTAAACGTTTTATTGGTGAAGCATTAAAGGGTGCAACTGCAGATCAGCGTGCGGTAGGAAGCGTTACGGGGCATTTGCTTAGTATTCAGCAAGGAGCATGCATTGTTAGAGCGCATGATGTCAAAGCAATGACTGATGCAATTCTAGTTTGGAAGGCGATGATACAAGCTTAACAAAGTAGGCTTTATAAAAGTCAGGTAGTAGCTCATTAATTTAATGAGCTAGATGATTGAGTCAGGGAAAAATATCGTTATTCTTTTTAAAATATGTTATAAGCGGCAAGTTTTTGCTGTTGTGTAAACTTTTGTATGTTCGAAGACTTACTTCTCCCGATGTTTGATGATGAATATTATCCAGATATTTTGGTCGCTGAACTAAAGCAGCTCATTGAACAATTTGCTAAAAAAGTTCAGAAGCCTGCCTTAGCTGAGCAGGATATCTATCGATATGCTCATCAAACTGTGATTGAAATTAATGAGATGAAACCTCAGTTCGAAGATCTAGATTCTTCGTTAGATGATAGTGCTGCTGACTATATTGCTGAAGCAATGATGATGGTGGCACAGGAAGCTGGATATTTAGATCTAGAAATGGAAGAGCTGGTGATGAATCGAGAGTGGTGATTACTCTCGATTTTCAATATCTTCAAATACATCTAACAAGTGGCAAGATGCCTTTAAATGTATTTCGTCTATTTCTTTAACTTTTAAAACTAAAACACCATTCTCTTGATAATCTGCGTCCGCTAACAAACTGACCCAATAAGTTTCTCGTTTTTGTTCCAGCGTTTTAAATTTATCTATTATCTGTTCGGGTGCTTTAACTAAATAATCATCTTTAGTAATAGAGCAACGTGAAAAATACCAATGGTTATCTTTGAAAGAAAGGGTACCAGAGAAAAGATCTGTGGCGTAAACCTTTGTTATAAAAAGGGTAGTGTAAACGAGTAATAATATTCTTATCATAAAATTCATTTTGATTAGGCATAAAAAAACCAGCATACGCTGGATTCTTTGTAGCGCCAAATTCAATATTTGAAAATGGTGCCCGGGGCCGGACTCGAACCGGCACGCTTTGTGGGCGGGGGATTTTAAATCCCCTGTGTCTACCTATTTCACCACCCGGGCATGTGCGCAATAATAGAGGACAAGTGCGCGATTGGCAAGAGAAAATCAGAGAGTTTGCTTTATTTTCAATCAGTTCTTGTTGGTATTTATATAAATTAACCAATTTGTGTCATGATTTGTTCATTAAACTGAGATCAGTTGTTCATCTTATCTACCTAAATTTAAGACACTCATTGCTTAAAACTTAGGTAATTTTATGTCAGAGAAAATTTCACGCCGAGAATTAATTCAAAAAAGTCTGTTCGGTTTTGGGGCGCTATCTTTGCCTGTAGCTTTTACGGGGTGTAATGATGGTTCCGATGAGGAGGGTTCAGAAACACAAGCAGATTTTTTACATGGAGTTGCGAGCGGCGACCCATTGCAAGATAAAGTAATTTTATGGACGCGGTTAACACCAGTAGACCTTAATGCGCGTCTTAGAGTTACTTGGGAAATTGCTACCGATGATCAGTTCAAGCAGAATTTAAAGACTGGTACTGTTCAAACGACTAAAACTGACGATTTTACCGTGAAGGTGGATGCAACAGATCTACAAGCGGGTACAACTTATTATTATCGCTTTCGATTTGGTAGCAAAGTCTCGCCAGTAGGGCAAACAAAAACATTACCTGTAACTACCAATAAGGTCAGCTTCGCAGTATGTTCTTGTTCTAATTATCCTGCGGGTTATTTTTACGTTTATCGTGAAATGGCAAAACAGAATGTGGATGTAGTCATTCATTTGGGCGATTATATTTATGAATATGGGGCTGATGGCTATGCGACAGAAGATGCTGCAAAGCTGGGCCGTACTTTACCGTCCGATAATAATAAAGAAATTATTAAATTAGATGATTATCGCAAACGTTATGCGCTCTATCGTCAGGATAAAGACTTGCAGGCGGTTCATCAGCGTCATCCTTTTATTGTAATTTGGGATGACCATGAGTTAGCAAATGATACTTGGCGTGAAGGGGCTGAGAATCATACGGAAGAAACTCCAAAAGCAAAGAATGAAGGTAAGTTTTTAGAAAGAAAGCTAGCGGCTTTACAAGCTTATTTTGAATGGATGCCTATCCGTCCTATCGATGATCAGCATACTAAGATTTATCGCCGGTTTGATTTTGGGGGGCTTGTCAATTTAATGATGTTAGATACTCGCATTATTGCCCGTGATGAGCAGTTGGATTATGGCAAGTATATAACAGCAAATGGTTTGGATATTGCAAAATTCCAAGCAGATTTGACTAATCCAATGCGGACCTTAATGGGTGAAACTCAGCGTGAGTGGTTATTAGGTAGTAAAGAGAAAAATATAGTAGGTGTCTTACAAAGTTCAACTGCAACATGGAATGTTGTGGGACAGCAAGTCTTAATGAGTAAAATGTGGATTCCTGCTGAGTTGTTGGCATCGCTGGGGCAAATTACTTCAGGCGGAACATCGCCAGATACGTTAGCTAAAATGAATGCGCAAATTACAGAATTAGTCACATTAAAATTACGATTAGAGCAGGGTGATCCAACTTTAACTGTTCAAGAAAAAGCTCGAGTCACAACTTTAGTTCCATATAACCTTGATGCTTGGGATGGTTACTATGCTGAGCGAGAGTTCTTTTACACTAAATTGGCAGAGTTTAATAAGAAAATTATTGTTTTGGCAGGCGATACCCATAATGCGTGGACATCTTACTTATATAGCCAAAAGGGTGAATATGTCGGGGTTGAACTGGCGACAAGTTCGGTTTCTTCACCGGGTCTTGAAAAATATTTAAGTATTCCGCTAGCTCAGTTGCAGCAATTTGAATTTGCCTTTACGACGCTTATCGATGAATTGGCATATTGTAATTTAAATCAGCGGGGTTATTTGATGGTTACACTAGATGATAAGCAGGTGCTGTCGGATTGGATTTTTGTAGATTCAATTAAAAATGCAGAATATAAAGTAGATTCTAGTCGAGGTTATCAATTGGTGTTGGATGCGAATTTAACACCTGAAAAAGATAAGCAAAAAACTGCTTAAATATATGGGGCGAGAAAGGGATGCTAATAAGTATCCTTTTTTTAGACATAAAAAAACCAGCTTTCGCTGGATTCTTTACGACACCAATTTCTGTACTAGAAAATGGTGCCCGGGGCCGGACTCGAACCGGCACGCTTTGTGGGCGGGGGATTTTAAATCCCCTGTGTCTACCTATTTCACCACCCGGGCTTTACCAAATTTGGAGGCGGAGGTCGGAATCGAACCGGCGTCCACGGAGTTGCAGTCCGCTGCATGACCACTCTGCCACCCCGCCTACATTTGGTGATGCACATATTAGCAACCTTTACAAAAAAAACAATACTGTTTTGAGATAAGATGAACATAAAAGCAACATCTAGAATAAATTTGTCCAAATAATCATGTATTATTGGCACATTAAATTCATGTCTACCTTGGAGATGTGCTGTGGCATTGGTTTTAGACGGTCGCGCATTAGCAAAGCAAATTGAAGAAAATTTGTCAGTACGTGTTGAAGCTTTAAAAGCTAAAACAGGTCGTACCCCAATTTTGGCGACTATTTTAGTTGGGGATGATGGTGCATCTGCAACTTATGTACGCATGAAAGGAAATGCTTGCCGTCGAGTAGGCATGGACTCTTTAAAAATTGAATTGCCACAAGAAACGACAACAGAACAATTATTAGCTGAAATTGAAAAACTTAATGCTAACCCAGATGTACACGGCATTCTTTTACAACATCCAGTTCCAGAGCAAATTGATGAGCGTGCATGTTTCGATGCAATCTCATTAGCTAAAGATGTTGATGGTGTAACTTGTCTTGGTTTTGGCCGTATGGCTATGGGTGAAGCTGCATATGGTTCAGCGACTCCTGCAGGCATCATGACCATTTTAAAAGAAAACAATATCGAAATTGCTGGTAAACATGCGGTTGTAGTCGGTCGTTCAGCAATTTTAGGTAAACCAATGGCAATGATGCTTTTGCAAGCGAATGCAACAGTAACGATTTGCCATTCACGCACACAAAACTTACCTGAGCTTGTGAAACAAGCCGATATTATTGTCGGTGCAGTTGGTAAAGCTGAACTTATCCAAAAAGATTGGATTAAACAAGGTGCAGTGGTTGTAGATGCTGGTTTCCATCCTCGTGATGGCGGTGGTGTAGGTGATATTCAACTACAAGGTATTGAAGAAATTGCTTCTGCTTACACACCAGTACCGGGTGGTGTTGGTCCAATGACTATTACAACTTTGATTCGTCAAACTGTAGAAGCTGCTGAAAAAGCTTTAGGTTAATTTAATTAACGCTAGGCTGTTATTTGATACGCGTAACCGTCATCCGCAATTGTTTGAGGCAGAAATACGTTAAAAATTTAATGTTTCTGCGATGCTTTCGATTCTAGAGAGTATCTGCCGAGTTTTGCGGATGACAATGGTTTTGCCTACTTTTCCCGAAAGAAAAGTAGGTCCAACCGAAGGTTATTCTAAAAATTCAAATCATAATGGAATGACTCTGTTATGCTTGTTATAAAAATGAATTAAAAGAAATCTGATGAGCTGCACTTTTCAACTGTCTAAAGCCCCTGAACATTTACTTCAAGCCTTACATGAAGTTATTCCCAATTGTGAGTTGATGGTACAACAATTACCAGAAACGCCTATTTCTTTATGGTTGATTCCACCAGTTTTTCCAACTGATCGCTTAGATGATGAAGTTATTCGTCGTATTTGGAATGATACGCCGTATTGGATTTTCTGTTGGGCATCTGGTTTAGCAATGGCACAGTGGTTACTTGCAGAGCCGGACCATGTTAAAGATAAAGTTGTTTTGGATTTCGGGGCTGGTTCGGGTGTAGTTGCAATTGCTGCAAAAATGGCAGGAGCGAAACGAGTCATCTGCTGTGATATCGATCAAGTTAGTTTGAATGCTTGCCGTGAAAACGCTTTACTTAATAATGTTGAGCTAGAATATTTAGATGATTTATATAAGGCTGAGCAAGTTGATGTTTTATTGGCAGCTGATGTTTTATACGATCAATGTAACCGCTTTTTCTTAGATGAATTTTTAAAGTTTGCGCCAGAAGTCTGTGTGGCTGATAGCCGTGTTAAAAACTTTAGTCATCCCAAATATGAAAAAATTGAAGAAAGAAGTGCTTCTACATGGCCAGATCTAGATGAAGCTAAAGAGTTTAGAAATGTAAGTTTTTATAAGACGCTGTAAAAGAACAGCGTCTTTTTTTTTTATGAACAAGTATAACGAACAACTTTTAGTGTGCTTGGACGTGCTTCAAGCGCTTGGCGAGTCGCATAGTCTTCACCATTATTTAAGCTAGGTGTATTTGATAAGCCAAAAGAAGCACGAGTTTCGCCGAGTTGAATTCCATAATGCTCATCTTTCGCTGGATTAGGAATTTCATTGATACTCAAAATTGATAATTTATAAACTTTCTGAGCACCTAGCACATTCTGACAAGCGCGTTGTAATTTACGTTCATCGAGTTGCTGGTTATTACGACCCGCTAAAGTGTAAGCTAAAGTCGCCGAAGTTTTTGTTTGGTTTTCAATCTGGTATCCAGTTGAACCATTATATTGTCGAGGGGTAGTCTGACAAGCAGTTAAAACAAACATACTACTTAATGCCAAGCATAAAATACTTCTATTCATCAGTATCGTCCTTATTTTCTTATAGCTAGTATCTCATAAAATACAAAGGTTGTTGGGGCTTAATCTCATGATTTGAGCTAACATCGGCGAACGATATTAGCCCTTATTAGTAAAGTATTAATGTTCTTTGATTTTTGAATGATGCTTGGTATCTTTCATAAAAATATAAATAATGAGAGAAATGAAGATCATGATACTTACATAAATAAAGTACCAAGATTCATGCCCAGCTTCTTTAAAACTTAAAGCAAAGAACTCTGCTGTTCCGCCAAATAACGTATTGGCAATCGCGTAAGGTAATGCAACTCCTAAAGCGCGAATGTGTGCAGGGAAGAGCTCAGCTTTAACTACGGCATTAATTGAAGTGTAACCAGTCACCATTACGAGACCCCCAAAACATAACCAGAAAGCTGTCCAGTAGTTATGTGTATTTGCGAGTGCATCGAATAGAACGTATGTGAATAAAACACCTGTTATTCCGAAGAAAATCATAAGGGGTTTTCGACCAATGCGATCCGATAAAGCACCCGCTACAGGCTGTAGACACATAAAAATAAATAGCGCTAAAGTTGTAATTTGAGTAGCTTCAGGTTTGGTAAATCCAGAAGTATTGACCAAATATTTTTGCAGATAAGTCGTGTAAGTATAGAAAGCTAAAGTCCCGCCAGCTGTTAAAAACAATACTGTGAACGCTTCTTTCGGATAATGTTTAAATAAAGCAAACATGCCTGATTTTGGCTGGTCTGTTTCTGCCTGAGCATTTTTAAAAGATTGAGTTTCTAATAGGCCACGTCGAATGCGGAAAACTACAATAGCAAGTAAAGCCCCGATAAAGAAGGGGATACGCCATCCCCAATCATGTAATTGTTCTTCAGTTAATACCATTTGTAATATTAATAGAACACATAGGGCTGTGAGCTGACCAGCAATCAATGTTACATATTGGAAGCTAGAGAAAAAACCACGTCGATTTCTTTCAGCCATTTCACTTAAATAGGTAGCACTAGCACCATATTCACCGCCTACACTTAAGCCTTGAATTAAACGAGCGACAACTAAAAGAAGAGGGGCAAATACACCAATACTTTCATAACTTGGTGTCACGGCAATAAGCAGCGAACCTATACACATTAACGTGACGGAAAGCGTAAGACCCGCCTTGCGTCCTTTACGGTCTGAATAGATTCCCATAATCCATGCACCGATCGGGCGCATTAAAAAGCCTACAGCAAAAATTGCAGCCGCTTGAAGGAGTTGAGCTGTCTGGCTACCTTTTGGAAAAAAAGCATGAGCAAAATAGAGCGTGAAAGCTGCATATACATACCAGTCGTACCATTCAACAAGGTTACCGGCAGAACCGCCCAAAATTGATTTTAGACGAGTTTTTGTATCTAAATTAGAATGTGGAGTTGTTGCGGTAGAAGGTTGATCAACCATGAGTCGCTCCATGTTTCGCTTGGGTTGAATGCTAAAAAAGAGAAGATTTATTCCGTTTTTACATATTTTCTAGAGGAGTATTTCACTTTATTTTTTTTATGTCTGTAAAACAATGTTTATTATTTAAGCAAAGGAATAAGTTGAATATTTATGTGATTTCAAATTAGCCGATCAGCTCACGTTTATAATATTGTTGGGATCTTTGGCATATTATTTTTTTCCAAGTAGTAAAAATTGATAAAGAATGAGTAGAGTTTGGGCGAAGAAAACCTATACCCCTTAAAAATAATGATATATTCCAAAGAAAATTTTAAGTAAATATAGTTAGGCATGATGTCTTGGCATTGTGGACTAGATGTGTGTGAATAATGAAAGGGACATTCGGATGTCAAATTGCCCGAAAAAATATATTGTTGCTTTTGATCAGGGAACAACAAGCTCAAGAGCAATTGTTTTAGACCATGATGCTAATGTTGTCAGTATTGCTCAAAAAGAATTTACTCAGATTTATCCTCAGCCTGGCTGGGTTGAGCATGACCCTATGGAAATTTGGGCTACGCAAAGTGCTGTTTGGGTAGAAGCATTAGCTCAAGCAGGCATTAAGAGTGAACAAGTTGCAGCAATTGGGATTACCAATCAGCGGGAAACCACAGTTGTTTGGGATAAAAAAACGGGCAAGCCGATTTACAATGCGATTGTTTGGCAAAGTCGACAAACGACTGAGATATGCAATCAATTACATAAAGCAGGATTGCAAGAATACATACGTAAAACAACGGGTTTGGTGATTGATCCGTATTTTTCGGCCACAAAAATTAAATGGATTTTAGACCATGTTGAAGGAAGCCGTGAGCGTGCTGAGCGAGGAGAGTTGTTGTTCGGTACGGTGGACACTTGGTTAATCTGGAAACTAACCAATGGTGCTGTTCATGTGACTGATTTTACCAACGCATCACGAACCATGTTATTTGATATCGAAAAGCTAGAATGGGATGAAAAACTTTTACAAGTTTTAGATATTCCTCGAGTAATGCTACCCGAAGTGCGTAGCTCATCTGAGGTTTATGGATATACACATACCATTAGTGGGCAAGAAGTTGGTATCCCCATTGCAGGGATCGCAGGTGATCAACAAGCCGCACTGTTCGGCCAAATGTGTGTTGAGTCTGGTCAGGCAAAAAATACCTACGGCACTGGCTGTTTTCTATTAATGAACACAGGTAAGAAGATTGTTCGTTCAGAACATGGATTACTAACTACTATTGCATGTGGTGCGAGTGGTGAGGTGAACTATGCCTTAGAGGGCGCCGTATTTAATGGTGGTTCTTGCGTTCAGTGGTTACGCGATGAATTAAAAGTCATTAAGAATGCTAGAGACTCTGAGCTTTATGCAACACGTGTGAAAGACAGTAACGGTGTATATGTTGTACCTGCTTTTACAGGGTTAGGCGCACCATATTGGGACCCAACAGCGCGTGGAGCTATTTTTGGACTTACTCGTGGGGCTAGTATTGAACATATTATTCGTGCAACTTTAGAGTCTATTGCTTTTCAAACCCGAGATGTTTTAGATGCAATGCAGCAAGATGCAGAAGAAGAACTCCGTACACTCCGTGTTGATGGGGGAGTAACGGAAAATAATTTCTTAATGCAATTTCAGGCTGATATTTTAGCGACACCAGTAGAACGTCCAATAATGAAAGAAACCACAGCTTTGGGTGCAGCTTTTCTTGCTGGACTGGCGACGGGTTTCTGGCAAGATCTACATGAGTTAAGAAATAAATCTGCCATAGAAAAGGTATTTGAGCCAAAAATGTCTTCTGAGCAATCTGAGATGATTTATAAGGGTTGGCTCAAGGCAGTTAAACGTAGTCAAAGTTGGGCTGAGGATTAGTTCGTTCTTTAACTGGTTGAATTCACTAGTAGGGTAATCAATTAATGGTTAAACACTTAGTTATTTAAAATTGATTATTCTACTTTTTTGATTGTTGTTTCATCAATTTGATGTTTTAATTTTTATAAGATCAACAATAAAAAGAAAATGAGAAATGAAAATACAGCCTAATGATTATTCAAAAATATATGACATTGCCGTGATCGGTGGCGGTATTAATGGCGTCGGTATTGCTAATGATGCAGCAGGCCGTGGACTATCGGTATTTTTATGTGAAAAAGATGATTTAGCTAGTCACACTTCATCTGCTAGCAGCAAATTAATTCATGGTGGTCTGCGCTATTTAGAGCATAAAGAGTTTAGATTGGTTAGAGAAGCCTTAGCAGAGCGTGAAGTGTTGTTGGCTAAAGCTCCACATATTATTAAACCCATGCGCTTTATTATGCCTCATCGACCACATTTACGCCCTGCATGGTTAATTCGGGCGGGCTTGTTTTTTTATGATCATTTGGGAAAACGAGAAAAACTATTAGGATCAAATCTTATTTACTTTAAAGAAGATAGTCCTTTAAAACCAGCTATCACACGTGGCTTTGAATATTCTGACTGTACTGTAGATGATGCACGTCTTGTAGTGTTAAATGCATTACAAGCCAAAGAGAAAGGTGCCAAAGTCTTAACACGTACGCGTTGTATTAAAGCTTATAGGGAACAAGAGCTGTGGCATCTGGAGTTACAAAGCGGAGCAGAGTTTTATCAGGTACGTGCAAGAGCTTTGGTGAATGCAGCTGGTCCTTGGGTTGAAGAAATTATTAGTGAAAACCTAAATTTAGAATCGCCTTATCAAATCCGATTGATCCAAGGAAGTCATATTGTTGTGCCAAAACTATACGATTGTCATAAAGCCTTCATTATGCAAAACGAAGATCGACGCATCGTGTTTGCAATTCCGTATTTAGAAAAATATACACTGATTGGTACGACCGATCAGGAATATACAGGTGATCCACAAAAGGTAGAGATCACAGAGGTAGAAATTGATTACCTCTTAACAGTGACCAATTCACATTTTAAAAAGCAGTTAACTCAAGCTGATATTGTAAGCCAGTACTCGGGTGTACGTGCTTTATGTGATGATGAATCTGATAATCCTTCAGCGATTACACGTGACTATACCTTGGCATTACAGGCTGAACATAAAAAAGCACCTTTGTTATCTATATTTGGCGGCAAGATCACGACTTATCGGAAACTGGCAGAGGCTGCTTTAGAAGATCTATCCCCGTTTTTTAGTAATATGGCAGAGGAGTGGACTGCAGATGAGCCATTACCTGGCGCTGAAAACTGGACAACACTAGATGATTTAACGCATCAGATTCATTCACGTGTAAGTGGAGTTTCTGAGTCACTTACCAACCGTTGGGCGCATGCATACGGCACAAGAGTCTGGAATATGGTTCGAGAGAGAAATGCAATAGAGCAATTAGGCCAGAATTTTGGACATGATTTATTTGAATGCGAAGTCAAATACTTATGTGAATATGAATGGGCAACTACTGCGGAGGATATATTGTGGCGTAGAACAAAACTAGGTCTGGCATTTGATGAAAAACAAGTAAAAATATTAGAAGCTTATTTATCTGAGCGTCGACAAAAAGATGATGCCGCATAATAAAAAAGGTCGCACATGGCGACCTTTTTTATATATAGCAATTAGAAGCCAGTTTTTACAGCTTCAAGTAAAGCTGCTTGACGTTCTTTTAATGCTTTTGGTAAGCGATCACCGAGTTTATTAAATAAATCAGTGTGGCTTTCAATTTCAGTAATCCACTGATCTTTATCTTGAGCTGTGATTAGGTCAAATTCTTCTTTAGAGAATTCAGTACCTTCCCAGTTCAAGTCGTCATATGTTGGAACAAGGCCAATTGGTGTTTCAACAGCGTTTGCACGACCTTCACAACGATCAATGATCCACTCAAGAACACGCATGTTTTGACCGAAACCAGGCCATACGAAGTTGCCTTCAGCATCACGACGGAACCAGTTTACATTAAAGATTTTTGGTAATTTATTACCAGCTGCTTCAGCTTTTGTACTTACTTGTTGACCAAGGCTTAACCAGTGATCAAAGTAGTCAGCCATGTTATAGCCAGCAAATGGAAGCATCGCGAATGGGTCACGACGAACGATACCTTGTTGACCAACAGCAGCAGCAGTAGTTTCAGAACCCATAGTTGCCGCTTTATATACACCGTCAACCCAATCGAAAGCTTCAGAAACTAAAGGAACCGTATCTGCACGGCGACCGCCGAAGATAAATGCAGAAATTGGAACGCCTGCTGGATTTTCCCAGTCAGCATCGATAGAAGGGCATTGACCAGCTGCAACAGTGAAGCGAGCATTTGGATGCGCTGCTTTTTCACCATTTACATGAGGTTGACCTTTCCAGTTAGTTAAGTTTGTTGGAACTTCTTTAGAAAGACCTTCCCACCATACTTGACCATCTTCAGTTACTGCTACGTTTGTATAGATAACATCTTTGTGAAGAGTTGCCATACAGTTCGGGTTAGTCTTGGTATTTGTACCAGGAGCTACACCGAAGAAACCAGCTTCAGGGTTAATCGCATATAAACGACCATCTTCACCTGGTTTGATCCAAGCAATATCGTCACCTACAGTTTCGATTTTCCAACCTTCATAACCTGCTGGTGGAATTAACATTGCAAAGTTTGTTTTACCACATGCAGACGGGAATGCTGCAGCGATGTAGTGTTTTTCACCTTGAGGGTTAGTTACACCAAGAATAAGCATGTGTTCAGCTAACCAACCTTGTTCGCGTCCCATGACAGAAGCGATACGAAGAGCTAAACATTTTTTGCCAAGTAATGCGTTACCGCCGTAACCAGAACCGAAAGACCAGATTTCACGAGTTTCTGGGTAATGAACGATATATTTTTCAGGGTTACATGGCCAAGCAACGTCTTGTTGACCTTCAGCAAGTGGAGCACCTACTGTATGTACGCAAGGAACAAACTCGCCGTCTGTACCTAATACGTCATAAACTGCTTTACCCATACGTGCCATTTTACGCATGCTAACAGCAACGTAAGGAGAGTCAGTTAACTCAATACCGATATGAGCAATATGGCTACCTAAAGGACCCATTGAGAAAGGAACAACGTACATTGTACGGCCTTCCATTGAGCCTTCAAATAAACCATTTAATTTTTCACGCATAACAGCTGGGTTTTCCCAGTTGTTTGTCGCACCAGCATCTTCTTTATTTTGAGAGCAGATGTAAGTACGGTCTTCAACACGTGCAACGTCAGATGGGTCAGAATTTGCAAGATAAGAACCAGGATGTTTTTCTTGGTTTAATTTCTGCATGGTGCCGTTAGCGATCATCAAGTCGATTAGACGTTGATACTCTTCTTCGCTTCCGTCACACCATTCGATTTTTGCTGGTTTGGTTAAGTTTGCAATTTCTTCAACCCATGCGATAAGCTTAGGATGACGAACGAATTCTGGTGCGTTCACTGTGGTCATGGTGAGGCCTATTCAAAATATGTACAACGTACAAGTCATTCATTGAGAGGTACAATGAAAGATCAAATAAAAAAGTGGCTGTATTAAAGCACAAAATCATAAAAAAAATAAGACTAAAGACTAAGAAATAGATATTTTACTTTTATATATTTTTCTCATTTAAATCATTAACTTGTAGTTTTTTACAATATCTTATTCTCAATATTTTTATGTTGTATGTATGTTATTTATATTATTTATTTCCTTAAAAATCAACAGCTTGATTCTTATTTTTTTCTTGAGAATTATTATTGATTAAACAAATGATCTTCATTCAAAATTTACATAAAGAGACTTTTATTAGGCGTTTTTATATACAATATTCAGGATGAATCCCTCTAAGATAATAAAAATGCGGACTTTAAAACCTCTCTCTATCATTTATAACCAAAAGTCGGGTTTTCATGCGTCAAAACATGAAGATATGTATGAACAGTTAATGACCGTGTTCACCGAATTTGGTTTTGAAATACAAGTTTTTGAATTAGCGGAAGATGTTTCTTTTGATGATTTGATGAGTCAAGTAATTCATCGGCATAGCCAAAATGCAAACTTAGGTGTTGTTGTTGCAGCGGGTGGGGATGGAACATTAAATGCGGTAGCATCAAAACTTAGACATACTCATATCCCTATGGGAATTTTACCTTTGGGAACTTTTAATTATGTCGCTAAAGTTTTAGATATTCCCTTAGATTTGTTAGAAGCTGCTGAAGTCATCGCTACAGGTACACCACGCTCTGTACATATTGCGACAATTAATGACCATGTTTATTTAAATAATGCGAGTCTAGGACTTTATCCATTATTTATAAAGAAACGTGAGCTTTATAATAAATATTTAGGACGCTTACCTTTACATGCCTATACCTCAGCTCTGGATGTTTTATTAAGAGAAAATAAATCCATGAAACTTTCCGTCACAGTTGATGGCAAGAAATATCCAGTCAAAACCCCTCTAATTTTCTTTGGTAATAACCAGTTGCAGTTGTGTGATATGAAATTAAGAATTGCCGAATGTGCAGCACAAGGTCGGGTCGCTGGAGTAGTCATTACGAAAAGTGATAGGCTTAGTTTATTAAACATGTTGTGGCAGTGGATTCAAGGCAAAGTAGAAGAGACACAAGATGTTTATAGTTTTTGTGCAGATCATGTGGTGGTAGATTGTGCAAAAAGATCAAAACTTACAGTAGCTTTAGATGGTGAAATATTAGAGATGAAAGCACCTTTAAATTTCTCTGTAGAAAAGAATGCTTTAAATATTATGGTGCCAAATGTTGTTACATCTGTCTGATCTGCATTTTGGAACAGAAATTGAGGCATGTTTAGATGCAATCCGACTTTTTTGCACTCAACATAAACCTGAAGTCATTGTGGTGAGTGGTGATATTACTCAACGTGCCCGATATCAACAGTTTTATAAATGCCGTCAGTTTTTAGATAGCCTTAATATTCCTTATCTTGTTGTTCCTGGTAATCATGATATTCCGTTGTACCATGTCTGGAACCGTTTTTTTTCACCCTTTACTCGCTACCAATATTTTTTTGGCCAGCTTGAACCGACTTTAGAAACTGAACATTTTTATATTGTTGGGGTGAATAGTATTCGCCGTCGTTATCATACTCGTGGACATATTTCGATTGAGCAAATTCAAACTACATATGAGCGATTACAGCAAGCGCCAGCGGATAAAATCAAATTAGTTGTTTTCCATCAACCTTTTTATACTCCACCTGATGATGAGCATGGTATTAAAGATTGTCCTGTATTAGGAAAAATGGCACTCGAAAAATGGAGTACAACGGGACTATTTGGAATGTTACACGGGCATTTACATAAAACTGCTGTATATGATTTAACGCAAATTTATCAGTTAAAGATAGATTATCCTATTTATGATATTCATGCAGGAACAGCAACTTCTAGCCGTTTGCATTATCATGTTCCAAATAGTTTTAATGTCATTTCAAATGAAGGAAAAATTAATCATTATTGGTTTAATTACGATTTAAAGATTTTTCAATTAATTTAATTTATAAAAACTATATAAGACATTTAACTTAAGAGTAGATTGATAAAATTTTATCCATTACAATGCCTAAGCTTTAAATTCTATATATGGGGAATAGGAAAACATTCTAAATGTTTTATCATTTTAAAAATAATATTAATGGATACATAAAAAATTTTTAACTATATAAAAAGCCGCGATTTAAAGTAGCTACAATAAGGGTTTAGTGTTTTATGATAGTTAATAATATTTGATTAAATGAGTATCTATTTATCTTAATATTTTAGAATAACTTAATAATATTTAAAATTTCATGGTGGAAAAATGGTACAAGTATCATTAATGGCAAATAATGCTTCAAAAAATAATACAGTTGATATTAATGTAGGCCAGACAAAAAATATTGTAGTAAATCCTAAAGAAGTCGCAAAAATCGATATAAATCCAGAAAAAATTTCTTCAATAACAAGAGAAGGAAACAGTGCAATTGTTCATCTAAAAGATGGAACTGAAATTGTTTTAGAAAACTATTTTATTAGCGAAAACCCGCAAATTCTTTTAAATGAAGGGCAGAGTTATTGGGCTGCTAATCTGGGAGAAGATGCTAGCGGACAGACCACTGTTAATTATTTAGAATTAAAAGATACGCCAAAGCTTATTGATAGTTCATCTTCTGTACCCCTTTGGTCTTGGGTAGTCAGCGCTTTAGCAGGAGCAGGAACAATTGCTTTATTGTCTCGGAACGATTCTAAAGATACGACACCTCCTGAGCCAGGTACTTTGAATCTTAATAATTTTTTAGATTCTGGGGGATCAACTGCAGACCAGATTACTCAGGATAAAAACTTTAATTTAAAGCTTGAAGGACAGGAAAGTGGAAGCCGAGTAACATATTTGGTCTCTACCGATGATGGTAAGACTTGGCAAGAAACAACAGTAACTCAAAAAGATTTAGTGGATGGAAGTTATCTTTACAAAGCTGTAGTGACAGATCGAGCTGGAAATGCATCGGAAACTGCTATACAAAAAGTGGTTGTGGATACCACAGCGCCGCAAGCAGGTGAACTGACTTTATCTGCTTTGGCTGATACGAGTATTTCGGCAACTGATCAGATTACGCAAGATAAAAACTTCAATTTAAAGCTTGAAGGACAGGAAAGTGGCAGCCAAGTAACGTATTTAGTTTCTATCGATGATGGTAAAACTTGGCAGGAAACAACTGTTACTCAAAAAGATTTGGCTGATGGTATTTATCAATTTAAAGCTTTAGTAACCGACGTTGCAGGCAACATATCTGAAACCAGTGTGCAAAAAGTCGTTGTGGATACCACAGCGCCGCAAGCAGGTGAACTGACTTTAGCTGCTTTGGCTGATACGGGCATTTCAGCAACTGATCAAATTACGCAAGATAAAACTTTTGATTTAAAGATTAGCGGACAAGAAGTAAATAGCCAAATCATTTACTGGATATCTAAAGATGAAGGAAAGACTTGGCAGGAAACAACAGTAGCTCAAAAAGATTTGGCGGATGGTGTTTACCAATATAAAGCAGTAGTAATCGACGTTGCAGGTAATACATCAGAAACCGCTATACAAAAAGTCGTTGTGGATACCACAGCGCCGCAAGCAGGTGAACTGACTCTATCTGATTTGAGCGATACAGGTGTTTCAGCAACCGATCAGATTACGCAAGATAAAACTTTTGATTTAAAGATTAGTGGACAAGAAGTCAATAGCCAAATCACTTATTGGATATCGAAAGATGATGGAAAGACGTGGCAGGAAACAACAGTAGTTCAAAAAGATTTAACCGATGGGGTTTACCAATATAAAGCTATAGTTACAGATATTGCAGGCAATACATCAGAAACCGCTATACAAAAAATCGTTGTAGATACTACCGCACCACAAGCAGGTGAACTAACTTTATCTGATTTGAGTGATACAGGTGTTTCAGCAACCGATCAAATTACGCAAGATAATAATTTTACTTTGAAGCTAGCTCAACCGATTGTAATCGGAGAGCAAGCTGCTTTATTAGACCACTATGAAGTCTCTACCGATGAAGGAAAAACTTGGCAGGAGACAACAGCTGATCAAAAAAATTTAGCTGATGGTAGTTATCTCTATAAAGCCGTAGTAACGGATCTTGCAGGCAACACATCAGAAACTGGTGTGGAAAAGGTAATTATAGATAATTCTTTAAATATTGAATCAACTACAGTAACTGTAAAGCCGATTACTGAAGACAATACAATAAGCCTAGTTGAAAAAGATCAAGTTATTTCTATAAGACTGGAAGTAGATAATCTACCAACAGATTTAAATAGCTCACTGACATCAGTAAATACGACTCTAAACGATGTTGTGTATAACTTTCATTTTGATGAAGTTACCCAAGAGTGGGTTACTGAAATTCCAGCAGAGTTTTTGTGGTCAGAAGAATCGCAAACCAATATATCAACTGATATTAGTCTTACTGATCAAGCTGGCAATACAGCTATTATTAAACAGACCCAAAATTATAATGTAGATCATACTCCAAATTCGCCAACTCTAGATTCACTAACTTTCAACAATATAGATGGAGCTATCATTTCAGGTAGCGCATATAAAGGAAGTAAAGTTGATATCTATAATAAAAATGGTGATTGGCTTGCAACTACAATAGCTAATGAGGAGGGTAAATTTACTTTACAAGACCTTTCTATTAGTACTAATCAAGAAATTTATGCGGTCGCTACTTATAATGGATACAGCAGTGAAAATTCGTCAATTAGCCTAGTTACTGAAGTTCCTGCTATTAGTATTACAAGAATTAGTCCAGAAGGTGTGATCACTGGTTATGCGACCGAAGGCAGTCATTTTATTGTAAAAGATCAGAATGGAAATATTCTACAAGAGTTTAACTCCATTGCATTTGAGGGTTCAGGTATTACGCCTTTTAGTGTAATGGCATTAGGTGAGGTCAGACCATTTACTTTGACCCTCAACCAACCTTTAGAGGAAGGTACTCAAATTATTATCTCTACAGATAAAGATAATATTTCAGGCCATCCACAATATATTACCGCAGACTATACTCCAGCAGTATTTTTAGAAACTCCACAATTTGATATTAGTGGTGAAACTTTATCAGTACATGTTAATGAGCCGAACAGCTTTATTCGTGCATTTTCTGGAGAGGGCAATTTAATTGCTACAGGTTTTACCGATGAACAAGGCTTTGCAAGTTTACAGGTATTCCAATTTTTAAAAGAAGGTGAGTCGGTTACCGTACAAGTAGTAGATAAAAATCAAAATACGAGTGAAGCCCTAATCGAAGTTCCAAACTTTGCTTATATTCCATATGTTGAACGTATTACACAAGAAGGCTTAATTTCTGGGTTTGCTGAAGATAATAGTACAGTAATCGTGCGTGATGCTGACGGTAATGAATTAGGAAAGGTTATATTAGGTGATGACAATAGTTGGAATGAATTTAGTCATTTTAGCTTGAGTGTAAACCGACCTTTAATTGATGGAGAGCAAATTTCCGTTCAAATTATTGATAATAAAGGGTTGATGAGTCCTGAGCAGAATATCATTGTAGATCTGACTCCTCCACCTGTTCCAACAGATTTAAATTTCAATGATGCTGGTGATTTAGTTTATGGCCATGCAGAACCTTTCTCTGAAATTTTAGTTAAAGATGGGCAAGGAAACATTCTTAATAAATGGTTCTGGAATAACTGGACTGATGAGAGTGGAAGTTTTTCGATAGAACTAGGTATGTTTTTAACTAATGCTGAGACGGTTTATGTCACGGCTACCGATGTGAATGGAAATGTAAGTTTAGCAGCGCAGATACAGGCGCCTAATTATGCTTTTGCCCCCCATGTAGATAGCTTTACTTCGGACGGAGTGATAAGTGGACAAGCTGAAAATAATAGTACTCTTATTGTTAAAGATGCCAAAGGTGAAGTCGTAGCTGAAATTAAAGTCGGTGAAGATAACGGTTGGAATGGATCAAGTTATTTTAAACTCCAGCTTGACCGCCCTCTTGTTAATGGTGAGCAGTTTTTCTTATCAATTAAGGATGCTCGTGGACAAGTAAGCACCGATACTGTAATTACCGCTGATACGGTTGCTCCTACACCAGCCAGCAATTTAGTTTTCTCAGAAGATGGTTCATATCTTACAGGCGTAGCAGAACTGAATACTACGATTCAGGTTTTTGATCATAATGGTCAGCTCGTGAATATATGGAATAACACCATAAACTCAGATGGTACATTTACTATTTTCTTAGGTAGCAATAATTTACATGGTGAGGCATTCACGGTCACAGTTAAAGACCAAGCTGGAAATGTGAGTGAAGCTGTTTCAATAAATGCTCCACTTGATGATATTGCACCGGATCCAATTAAAAATATTTTACTTGATGCAAACGGTCAAAACTTTACAGCACAAGCAGAAGCAAATAGTCAGATTGAAGTTTTTGATTCATTAGGTAATCAGACGGGTTGGGGCTCTACAGATAGTGCTGGTAATGTCTCAGGCTTTTTCAATCAAATCTATTTACATGGTGAAGAGCTTATTTTTGTTGTCATAGATCGAGTTGGTAACCGTAGTATCGAATTTAAGCAAAATGCTTTAATTGATACTATTGCACCAAATCCGATTGCAAATATCATCTTCAACGAAGATGGCCAAAGCTTTACAGCTCAGGCAGAAGCTGGAAGCTCTATTGAAATATTAGACCAGGCTGGAAATAAGATTACTACTAGTTATACCGATAGCTTAGGTAATGTATTTGGTTATTTCCCACAAGTTTACTTACATGGTGAGGAACTTACTTTTGTTGTAGTTGACCGAGCGGGTAACCGTAGTGCAGAGGTCAAGCAGAGTGCTTTAACTGATGATATCGCACCAAATCCGATTGAAAATATTGCATTAGATATCAATGGACAGAGCTTTACAGCTCAGGCTGAAGCAAATAGTCAGATTGAAATTAAAAATACCAATGGTGACATTATTGGTTATGGATCAGCAGATAGCACAGGCAATGTTTCTGGTTACTTGTATCAGGTCTATTTACATGGCGAAGAGCTTACTTTTGTTGTCGTTGACCGAGCGGGTAACCGTAGTACAGAAGTTAAGCAGAATGCTTTGATTGATGAGATTGCACCAAATCCAATTGAAAATATTGTATTCGACTCAAACGGACAGAACTTTACGGCGCAAGCAGAAGCAAACACTCAAATTGAAGTCAAAAATGCAGCGGGTGAGGTCATCGGTTCAGGTTATGTAGATGGCGCTGGTAATGTGTCAGGTTATTTATATCAAGTCTATTTACATGGAGAAGAACTTACTTTTGTTGTCGTTGACCGAGCGGGTAACCGTAGTGCAGAGATCAAGCAAAACGCTTTAACTGATGATATTGCACCAAATTCAATTGAAAATATTGTACTTGATGCGAACGGACAGAACTTTACAGCTCAGGCAGAAGCAAACACTCAAATTGAAGTCAAAAATGCTGCTGGTGAGGTCATAGGATCTGGTTCAACCGATAGCATGGGAAATGTTTCAGGTTACTTATATCAAGTCTATTTACATGGAGAGGAACTCACTTTTGTTGTAGTTGACAAAGCGGGGAACCGCAGTACAGAGGTCAAGCAGAATGCCTTGATTGATGATATTGCTCCGAATGTGATTGAAAACATTATCTTTAATGAAAATGGTCAAAACTTTACAGCGCAAGCAGAAGCAAATAGCAAAGTTGAAGTTAAAAATACTGTGGGTGAGGTTGTAGGTTTTGGTTATGTGGCTGATGCTGGTAATGTCTCGGGTTACTTGAATCAAGTTTATTTAAAAGGTGAGGAGCTCACTTTTGTTGTGATTGATCAAGCTGGTAATCGTAGCGTTGAAGTAAAACAAACAGCCTTTCTTGATAATACGGCACCAGAAAATGCGACTAATTTAGTATTTAGCGAAGATGGTTCATATCTAACTGGTATGGCTGAGCCCAATTCTACGATTCAAATATTTGATCAGAATGGTCAATTATTAAATCTTTGGAATAATAATGTTAATTGGGATGGAACATTTAACCTCTATTTAAATAGTAACTACATGCATGGAGAAGTATTTAAAGTAGTTGTAGTTGATCAGGCTGGTAATTTGAGTGACGGGGTTACTGTAAAAGCACCGCTTGATGATATTGCTCCTGTAGCTGCAAGTAATCTTACATTCAATGAAGATGGTTCGTCCCTTTCTGGTGTGGCTGAGCCGAATACCTTCATCCAGATTTTTGACCAAAATGGTCAGCAAGTGAATACCTGGAATCAGAGTGTAAACGCTGATGGTACATTCAACATTTCTCTAGGTAACTACAATTTACATGGTGAAGAATTTACAGTCATTGTTAAAGACCTTGCTGGAAATGTGAGTGAAGCTGTTTCAGTTAAGGCGCCGCTTGATGATATTGCCCCAAATCCGATTAAAAATATTGTACTTAATGCGAACGGTCAAAACTTTACAGCACAAGCGGAAGCAAATAGTCAGATTGAAATTTTTGACTCATTTGGTAGCCAGATAGGTTGGGGCTCTACCGACAGCACTGGTAATGTGACGGGTTACTTCTATCAAGTGTATTTACATGGAGAAGAATTAACGTTCGTTGTTATAGACCGAGTAGGTAACCGTAGTGATGAAATGAAGTTAAATGCTTTGATGGATACCATTGCACCAAAGCCGATTGAAAACATCATCTTTAATGAAAATGGACAAAATTTTACAGCACAAGCAGAAGCTAATAGTTTTATTGGTGTCAAAAATGCTGCTGGTGAGTTTGTCGGTTATGGTTATGTCGATAGCACTGGTAATGTGTCAGGTTACTTGAATCAAGTTTATTTAAAAGGTGAGGAACTCACTTTTATTGTTATAGATAAAGCAGGTAATCAAAGTATTGAATTTAAGCAAAATGCTTTAACTGATGATATTGCACCGAATCCAATCGAAAATATTATATTTGATATCAATGGACAGAACTTTACAGCGCAAGCGGAAGCAGATAGTCGAATCGAAGTTAAAAATGCTGTTGGTGAGGTGGTAGGATCTGGTTCAACCGATAACATGGGTAATGTTTCTGGTTACTTCTATCAAGTGTATTTACATGGAGAGGAGCTTACTTTTGTTGTCGTTGATCGAGCTGGTAACCGCAGTACAGAGGTCAAACAGAATGCCTTAATTGATGATATCTCGCCAAATCCGATTGAAAATATTGTGCTCGACTCAAACGGTCAAAACTTTACTGCGCAAGCAGAAGTAAATACTCGGATTGAAGTCAAAAATGCTACGGGTGAGGTTGTAGGTTATGGTTATGTAGATAGTACTGGTAACGTGTCAGGTTATTTTAATCAAGTCTATTTACATGGAGAAGAGCTTACATTTGTTGTAATTGATCAAGCAAGTAACCGAAGTATTGAGGTTAAACACAATGCTTTAATTGATGATGTTGCACCATCAGCTGCTTCAAATATTACATTAACCTCTGACGGATTGCTTTTTGGTGAGGCTGAGCCAAATGCAACGATTGAAATTATTGATCAATATGGTGCAGTTATCGCAACAACTTATGTTTGGTACGATGGCACATTTAATCAATGGATTAATCTGAGTCAATACCAGACACAAAATTTGAGTATTGTTGTCAAAGATATTGCTGGCAACCGAAGCGAAGTTGCTCATCAGTTAGTACCTGTATTTACGAACTCACCAATTACTGCAACAGAGCTAAAACTGGATGTAGATGGTCATATTCTAACAGGAAAGGCAACAGCAGGAATGTCGATTGTTGTTACATCTACTGATGGTCAGATCATTAATGGAGGGTGGAATAATGTTGTGAATGAAGATGGTAGTTTTGCTATTCAGTTAATTGATTACTATCTACAGGGACAGACATTACAAGTTCGAGTTTATGACCAGAATACGAATCAATATAGCCTAATCTCTGAAATTATTGCGCCTTTAGACAATATTGCTCCAATAATTAATGATGTGGTGATTAGTAATGACGGTTATGGTATTACGGGACAAGCTGATCCGAAAGTAACCATTAAAGTAATGGATGCGGATGGAGATTTTAGAGCAGAATTTCAATCGGATGAAGCTGGATATTTCAATGCTAGTATTTATCCACCATTATTACGTGGAGAGCAATTATTTATCACGGCAACGGATTTAGCTAAAAATATAAGTACGCCATTTAATTTTACTTTTACTGCAGATACTAATGCACCACCATCAGCAGATCATGTTGTTTTATCTGAAAATGGTTTCTTCATTGAGGGAACTGCTACACCAAATAGTGAGATGCATATTTTTGATGTGTATAGTAATTATATTGGCGGTGGTTCTGTAGATGAAACTGGATATTTTAATATCCAGTTATACTCACCTCAGGTGAATGGACAAACTTTACGTGTTGTTGTGGAACATAATGGGTATCAAAGCGTTTATACAGAAATTAAGGCACCGATAGACATCGTTGCGCCAAATGCAGCAACACAACTTGTATTGGAAGAAGGAAATATACTTTCTGGGGAGGCTGAAGCATATTCAACTGTTAATATTTTCGATGCTAATAATAATTTAGTTGGTCAGACTACTGTGGGAAGTAGTGGTACTTTCTGGGTGCAATTATGGTCACAATATTGGCATGGTGAAACATTGACAGTAAAAGTAGTTGATGCCAATCAAAATATAAGTGTGGGCTCAACGATTGTTGCTACGAATGATACAACAGTACCGAATGTAGCCACACAACTTGCCATAAATGGATTGGGAGAGCTCACGGGACATGCAGAAAGTAGAGCTATCCTTGAAGTTATATATCATTTTGCTGATCAAGAATCTTCTGTAACTTCTGTAATAAGTACGACGGTTATGGTTGATGGAACTTTCTCTGTTTATATGTATGAGAATGCAACATCATTTGATCTTACTGTTATTGATCGTGCTGGAAATCGTAGTGAAACTATCAATAAAGCAATTAGTGATTTAACTACAATCACTGTTGATCAGTTTAAAGGTGATTCTGCTGATAATACTTATATAGTTGATCATATAATTGATTTTGTTCAAGAATATATTGTTGAGCCGTATGCAATATATAAAGATGTCTGGATTGATAATAGCTATACATATCCAGAATGGGTCACTGAAGGTCATTACGAACAGATATGGTTTGTTGATGGTTATTATGATTCCCAATTGGTCACAAGTGGTTATTCAACTGTACAAAATGTTTATCAAAATCAGAATGGTATAACTTATATTGATAATGGCATGGCAGATAGCGATTATGGTCGATATGAACAACAATATTATGATTTTGCGAATGGACAATGGCAAGAAGGTTATGAATTGACCTATATACGTTCAGAAGAAGGCTGGGTTGATACTAGTCATTATGAAGACGTTTATGTTGATACAAGTCATTATGAAGATGTTTGGGTAGATACTAGCCACTATCAAGATGTTTTCGTAGAAAGCGGTTATTGGGAGAACCAACTTGTTGAATCAGGCTATCGAGATGTTGATTTTGGTGGACACGATAAAATAATTAGCTCTGTGAGTTATAGTCTGGTTGGATATTCTGATTGGTCGACAGGTCTAGAAAGTGGTCGTTATGTTGAAGACTTGGAGTTGGTTGGTTCTGCTCATCTAAATGCAACAGGCAATGCTTTAGATAATCTTTTAACAGGTAACTCTGGTAATAACGTTTTGAATGGGCGTGAAGGTAACGATACCTATATGACTAATGAAGGTACTGATTCCATACTGTTCCAATTGCTAAATAGCCAAGATGCGACTGGTGGGAATGGACATGATACGGTGTTAGATTTTACTTTAGGTGATGTAAGAACTGATACTCAAGCAGACAAAATCGATTTAAGTGAACTATTAATTGACTATTCTAAAGACGTGAGCACATTAGCGAAATTTATTACTGTAGAGCAAGATGCTGGAAACACGACTATTAGTCTTGACCGAGATGGTGAAGGTACAATGTTTAGTAGTGTTTCATTGATAACTTTAAATCAGGTAAATACAACATTAGATGAATTGTTAAATAACCAGCAACTCTTTGTTTAACATTAATATTTATCTTTATAAAAGAGGCTATGAAAATAGCCTCTTTTATTTTGTGCTTTAAATTTAATAAAAACTCTTCACAACTTGTTAAAAAATGACCAAAAAAGATAAGTTTTTTTTCATTTTCCCCTTGAAGCCTTTTTTTTCATCCCCACAAAAGTGACATCTAAATATTTTGTTATTGCTCTGGATTAAAGCAATAACGATTAATCAAAAAGACTTAGTCTGATGGAGTTAATTATGAGCAACATTCGTCCATTACATGATCGCGTTGTAATTCGTCGCGTAGAAGAAGAAACCAAAACTGCTGGTGGTATTTTACTTCCAGGTTCTGCTGCTGAAAAACCATCTCAAGGTGAAGTAATTGCAGTAGGTAATGGTCAAATCACTGAGAATGGCGTACGTGCTTTGGATGTTAAAGTTGGTGACAAAGTATTGTTTGGTACTTATGCAGGTACAACAGTGAAAGTAAGTGGTGAAGAACTCTTAATCATGAAAGAGTCAGACATTTTAGCTGTGTTGGAAGGCTAATCAATCCATAACTCAATTCATTATCAGATTCAGTATTTAAAAAGATTCGGAGTTTAATATGTCAGCTAAAGACGTAAAATTTGGTGATTCAGCTCGTTCAAAAATGATTGCAGGCGTAAACGTACTTGCAGATGCGGTTAAAGTGACTTTAGGCCCTAAAGGTCGTAACGTAGTGATTGACCGTTCTTTCGGTGCTCCGCACATCACTAAAGACGGTGTAACTGTTGCTAAAGAAATTTCATTAAAAGACAAATTTGAAAACATGGGTGCTCAACTTGTTCGTGAAGTTTCTAGCAAAACTAACGACATCGCTGGTGACGGTACTACAACAGCAACTGTACTTGCTCAAGCAATTTTAAATGAAGGGATCAAATCTGTAACTGCAGGTATGAACCCAATGGATTTAAAACGTGGTATTGATATCGCAGTAAAAACTGTAGTTGAAAATATCCGTTCAAATGCAAAACCAGCTGACGATTTCAAAGCGATCGAGCAAGTAGGTTCTATCTCTGCTAACTCTGATACTACTGTTGGTAAACTTATCGCTCAAGCGATGGAAAAAGTAGGTAAAGAAGGCGTAATTACTGTAGAAGAAGGTTCTGGCTTCGAAGACGCGTTAGACGTTGTGGAAGGTATGCAGTTTGATCGTGGTTATATCTCTCCATACTTTGCAAACAAACAAGATACTTTAACTGCTGAACTTGAAAACCCGTTCATTCTTCTTGTAGACAAGAAAATCAGCAACATTCGTGAATTGATTTCTGTTTTAGAAGCAGTTGCAAAAACTGGTAAACCACTTCTTATCATCGCTGAAGATGTTGAAGGTGAAGCGCTTGCTACACTTGTAGTAAACAACATGCGCGGTATTATCAAAGTATGTGCTGTTAAAGCTCCTGGTTTCGGTGACCGCCGTAAAGCAATGCTTCAAGACATCGCAATCTTGACTGGTGCAACTGTTATTTCTGAAGAAGTTGGTATGTCTTTAGAGCAAGCAACTCTTCAAGATTTAGGTACTGCGCACAAGATCACTGTGTCTAAAGAAAACACTGTTATTGTTGATGGTGCTGGTGATGCTGCTGGTATTGCTGAGCGCGTTCAACAAATCCGTGCTCAAATTGAAGAATCTACTTCAGAATATGACCGTGAAAAATTACAAGAACGCGTTGCTAAATTAGCAGGCGGTGTTGCTGTAATTAAAATCGGTGCAGCGACTGAAGTTGAAATGAAAGAGAAGAAAGACCGTGTAGACGACGCGCTTCATGCAACTCGTGCTGCGGTTGAAGAAGGTGTTGTTGCTGGTGGTGGTGTTGCTCTAGTACGTGCGGTTAATGCATTAGATGGCTTAAAAGGCGCTAATGAAGATCAAACAGCAGGTATCAACATTTTACGCCGTGCGATCGAAGCTCCACTTCGTCAAATCGTTGCAAACGCTGGTGATGAGCCATCTGTAGTGATCAATGCAGTTAAAGGTGGTGAAGGTAACTTTGGTTACAACGCTGCAACTGGTGAATATGGCGATATGTTAGAAATGGGTATCCTTGACCCAGCTAAAGTAACTCGTTCTGCACTTGAGCATGCAGCTTCTGTTGCTGGCTTAATGTTAACTACAGAATGTATGATTACTGACATTCCTGAAGATAAACCAGCTGTTCCAGATATGGGCGGTATGGGTGGTATGGGCGGCATGATGTAATAACGCATCAACGCTTTAACCAAAAAAATCCCTGCTTATGCAGGGATTTTTTATTTTTCACGTAATTTTAAGAAATAATTAAGTTCCATTCTTTATATTAAAAACAGGAACAGCAGCTAGAAGTTCCTCTTTTGTTACAACCATGCTTATTTACTTGTAGGCATGGTTTTTTTTAGCCTAATAAAATAATTAACCAAGTAATAGCAATGATAGAGAGTGCAACAAATTGGGCAGCACTTCCCATATCTTTTGCATTTTTAGAAAGCTGATGTTTTTCAAGAGAGACTCGATCAACCACTGCCTCAATAGCCGAGTTGAATAGCTCAACGATCATTGCAAAAAGACATACAATAATCAGTAATACATGCTCACTACGGCTCACATCAAGAAAAAAACTAACCGGAATCAAAATAATATTAATCAAAACAATTTGGCGAAAAGCTGCCTCATTTTTATAAGCTGCTTTAAATCCTGAAATAGAGTAGCCCGTTGCATTTAATATGCGCTTAAGACCACTTTTACCCTTATAGGGAGAATAGCTATTCATATACTTATATTTCTGACACTTTTCATGCATTATATAATTTGGGTCTTAAAAAATTATTAAATCTTTTTTAAAGATTTCGACTTTATAACTCAATAGAGAAGAAAAGATGAAAAAATTATATGTAGCGTTGGGCATTGCAATTGGAAGCATCCATGCAAGTTATGCTGAGCCAACAGCAACCTCGCAAGTACCAGGATATTATCACCATCAATTTGGAAACTACCGCGTAACCTCTTTGCTTGATGGTACGATTTATTTAAATCCTGATTTATTCAAAAATTTAAATCAGGCCCAGAAAACTAAAATCTTAACAAAATATGCTGCTGTTAATGAGAAAGGGATTCAAACCTCGGTAAATGCATTTTTAGTGGATGATGGAAAAAGTTTAACGCTTGTAGACAGTGGAGCAGCAAGTTGTTTTGGCCCACAACTTGGCTCGATTGCAAAAAATATTGAATTGGCAGGTTATAAGCTTACTGATGTAAAAACTGTCTTACTTACTCATCTACACCCAGACCATGTGTGTGGTATTGCTCAAAATGGAAAAGCCGTATTTCCAAATGCAACTGTATATGCACATGAGCGTGAAGCTAATTACTGGTTAAATCCAGCGTCTGAAAAAACAGTGCCAGCAGACAAAAAAGAAAGTTATTTGGGTACTGTTAAAAACGTAAAAACTGCTCTTGCTCCATATCAAGCGAAAAAAGCATTCAAGACATTTAAAGACGGTGATGTCATTCACGGTTTTGAAGTAATCGATACGCGCGGTCATACACCAGGCCATCATAGCTTCCGCTTAAAAAGTAATGATCAGCAAATCATTTTTGTTGGAGACATTGTCCACTCACATTCATTGCAATTTGATGCTCCAAAAACTGGAGTAGATTTTGATGTGAATTCTGAGCAGGCAATTAATACTCGTCTCAAAATGTTTGCAGAAATTTCAAATAAGCAACAATGGGTTGCAGCACCACATTTACCATTCCCAGGCATTGGTCATGTTTATAAAGTAAATGCTGAGCAATATCAGTGGATCCCACTTTATTTTGACAATGTTGTAGGGAAATAAAAAAACAGGGCATTTATTGCCCTGTTTTTCTTCATAACTTTATTTATTTTGCAGCTTTTTCAAAATTAATGACCGCTTCACGGCCAAGTGCTGGGTCATCTGTAAAGACACCATCAACACCCGCTTTGAAATAGGCTTCAAACTCTTTTAAAGCACCAGATGGACAGCGCTCCGCAGGTTTATCTTGACTACATTTTAAAGGCGTTGGTAAAAAGTTGTTTTCTGGACGGAAAGTATAAGGGTGTACTTTTAACCCAGCTGCATGAGCATCAGAAATAAACGAAGTCGTTTGGACTGAACCATTGTCATTAAAGTTAAGAATATAGCCTTTACTTGGTCCTACACCATTTGCATATTTAGCGACATCTTTTAAGCCTTGTGCTGTGGCTAAATCAGCATAAGTTTTAGTTTCTCCCGATTCAACGAAGTCGGCCGGTTGAGCGGTTTTAGCATCATATAATTGAATGATTTGTGCGTGTTTAATAGTTTTATGAAGGTCAAGCTCATTTTTTAAATCTATTAGGTTTTGAACTTCAAACGACTGTAAATAGACAGGTGCAATATCACGTGTATATTTATACTTGGCTAAGGTTTTAAGAAGAGTGTCTTCCATTGCAAGATTACGATTTTTAAAGTAAGTCGGATGTTTAGTCTCAATATATAAACCAATAATTTTTCCTGTTTTCTTATAATTTGCTTCAGCCAGCTCAATCACTTGTTCTAGCGTCGGAACAGGGTAAAGGTCATTATAGGTGGTGTTTGCTGGGCGGAACTCTGGAATACGTTCACGTGCTTTAAGCTGCTGTAATTCACTTAAAGTGAAGTCTTCTGTAAACCAGCCTGTTAAGTCTTTACCATCAATATTTTTTGTTGTTTTACGATCTGCAAACTGGCTTAAAGTGCTTACATTGGTTGTTCCACCAATCTCATTTTCATGGCGAGTAACCAATACGCCATCTTTTGTAGAAACTAGATCAGGTTCAATGAAATCTGCACCATCATCAATCGCTTTTTGATATGAAGCTAATGTGTGTTCTGGACGCAAAGCGCTCGCGCCACGGTGTCCTACCACTAAAATTTTAGGAAGTTGATATTCTGGTGTGGTTGGTGAGTTTTCAGTTTTATCGTCATCATTACAACCAACCAAGCTAATTAAACTTAAGCATAAAAGTGCTCTTTTAAACATAATTCTACTCATATTGTTTTAGTCGAAACGTATTTAGTCTGATGATTGAACTTGACGTGATCATGAAGAATTCATGAATTTTCAGTGACACTTGTTAAAACCTTGTTTATGGGTTTGTAGGAAATGCCAGTTCTTGCTTTGTTTTTGTTCTAATTGCATTTATTGTGTTAATTCTACTTGTCTTTTTTATATCGCTCGTTGATGATCAAGAGGGCAAATTTGGTATTGCCATCTGTTAATTGACGACCTAATTCTGAGCAGCCATGCTATCTAAATTTTTTATTCAGCGTCCCATTTTTGCCAGTGTACTCGCAATTATTGTTATGGCATTTGGTATTTTCTCGGTGCTGAATTTACCCGTAGAGCGCTATCCTGATATTGCCCCTCCTAAAATTACAGTCTCGGCAAGTTATAGTGGTGCGGATGCACAAACGGTTGAGCAAAGTGTTACTCAGATTTTAGAACAACAAATACAAGGTATTGATAATTTACTTTATTTCAGCTCTACCAGTGATTCATCAGGACGTAGCCGAATTACCATTAGCTTTGATAATGGAACAAATCCAGATACAGCACAGGTCCAAGTACAAAATAGTATTAGTGGCGTCATAAGACGTTTACCCGATGAAGTACAACGCCAAGGGGTGACCGTGAGTAAGTCACTCGGCGATACTTTTATGGTGGTAGGTTTATATGACTCTACAGGTAAATCGGGCAATATTGAGCTATCGGACTATTTAACTACGCATGTGGTAGATGACCTGAACCGTATTGAAGGGGTGGGTGAGTCTGATGTTTTCGGTTCGCAATATGCGATGCGAATCTGGCTAAATCCAGAGAAATTAAAACAATATAATTTAATGCCAAGTGATGTAGCGAATGCAATCACTGCTCAAAATACACAAGTTGCCGCAGGTGCAATCGGTGATTTACCCGTCATTGATGGACAATATTTAAATACGAAAGTCACCGCAGGATCTCGACTAAAAACAGTCGAAGATTTTAAAAATATTGTAGTGAAAGCAAATCAAACAGCGAGCTATGTCTACTTAAAAGATATTGCTAGAGTGGAGTTGGGTGCAGAAAATTATCAGTCTTTTAACACTATTAATGGTTATCCGGCTGCTGGTTTAGGCATTTCATTATCTTCTGGTGCAAACGCGATTCAGACCTCTAAACTCATCCATCAAACTTTAGATCAGCTTACAACGAAGCTACCTGCTGGTTATAAAATTGTTTATCCACGAGATAATACACCGTTTGTTCAAGAGTCTATTAAAGAAGTTGTAAAGACCCTTATTGAAGCCATTATTTTAGTTATTTTGGTGATGTTCCTATTCTTGCAAAGCTGGCGCGCTACACTCATTCCGAGTATTACCGTTCCTGTTGTTATTTTAGGAACTTTTGCTGTTTTATATGTGCTCGGTTTTAGTATTAACACCTTAACGCTTTTTGCGTTGGTGCTCGCGATTGGTTTGCTAGTAGATGATGCGATTGTGGTGGTTGAGAATGTTGAACGGCTCATGCATGAACAGCATTTAACGCCGAAAGAAGCAGCCATTGAGTCGATGGGAGAAATTAGTGGTGCCTTAGTCGGAATTACATTGGTTTTAACTGCTGTTTTTATTCCAATGTCGTTTTTAGGTGGTTCAATTGGCGTGATTTACCGTCAGTTTTCCATTACTTTAGTTGCTGCTATGACTTTATCACTCGTTGTGGCATTAGTCTTAACACCCGCTTTATGTGCCTTAATTTTAAAACCGAACCCAGAGCCTATGCGCTGGGCAGTTTGGTTTAACAAAAAAATTGATCAACTTAAAAATCAATATATCAAGATCGTCCAAAAAAGCATTCGCTACAGTAAATCGGTTATCGTGATTTTTGTGGCTTTGATTGCAGTTTTTGCACTGTTCTATAGTGGTTTAAAAAGTGGATTTATTCCTAAAGAAGATCAGGGCATTTTAAGTGTTCAAATTAAGCTTGTTGATAGTGCCCCGATCTCACAAAGCCAGAAAATTGGAGAACAAGTCCGCCAATATTTCTTAACTCAAGAAGATAAGAATGTGGATTTGGTTTTAATCCGCTATGGCCGAAATTATTCTGGTACAGGCCAGAACTTGGCTCAAGGATTTATTGCCTTAAAACCTTGGGATGTGCGTACTGGAAAAGAAAATTCGGCTGACGCTATTCAAAAGCGTGCGATGAAATATTTTAGTCAATTCAATAATGCACAAATTAATGTGACTTTACCCGTTTCAGTCAATGGTTTGGGTCAAACCGATGGTCTGGATTTATGGATTCAAGATTTAAATGGGCAAGGACAAGATTTTCTAGATAACACGTTCCGTCAGTTGCAAACGCAGAGCAAAAACTATTCAAGTTTTGAAAACTTTGATAAGCAATCTACTAACAGTAAAGCAAACCTCAATATCAAAATTGATCAGAAACAAGCATTAGCAAATGGATTAGAGCTACCCGCGATTAACAACACTTTGTCGAGTGCGTGGGGTGGAACGTATGTGAATGACTTTATTGACCGTGGTCGTATCAAGCGCGTTATGATTCAAGGTGATGCCCATTTCAGATCAAAACCGGAAGATTTATATAATTGGTCTGTACGTAATAACCAAAATGAAATGGTACCTTTTAGCTCATTTGCTAATTTCAGTTGGGGTGGTGCTCCTGAAATCGTAAAACGCTATATGGGTTATAGTGCCTTGCAGTTACAAGCAGATGTTGCAAGTGGCAGCAGTTCAGGTCAGGCAATGAAAGATGTTGAACAACTTGTAAATCAGCAAAAGGATGTTGGCTTGGCGTGGACAGGTTTATCTTTTGAAGAGCAGAAGTCGACAAATCAGGCCGTCTGGTTATATTTAATCTCGGCAGGCTTTATCTTCTTATGTTTAGCTGCGCTCTATGAAAGTCTAAGCATTCCCGCTGCGGTGATGACCTCTATTCCGCTTGGTGTGGGAGGAAGTGTCATTTTCTCTTATATTTTTGGTCTACCAAATGATGTGTATTTCCAAATTGCACTGTTAACCACAATTGGATTGTCTTGTAAAAATGCAATTTTAATTGTTGAGTTCGCTGCCTTGGCGCAAGAAAAAGGTAAGAGTGCAATTGAAGCAGCTTTAGAAGGCGCGAGCTTACGTTTAAGACCGATTTTAATGACTTCTTTAGCATTTGGTGCAGGTGTGATTCCTCTTGTTTTTGCGCAAGGGGCAGGGGCTGTAAGCCGTCAAGAAATCGGTATTAGTATTTTAGGTGGCGTAATGTTCGGTACAGTACTGGTTCTGTTCTTTATTCCAGTCATGTACGTGTTGCTGCGTTCCTTGTTCAGATCGAAAGCTACTAGTTAAAAGTAAACAATTTAAAAAAAGGCATCAAATCAAGTATATTAAGATTAACTACTCTTCATATATTTGATTTAAATGTCTCAAGAAAAAAAATTAACAGAGCAACAGGTCATCGCATTAGAACGAGATCTGGCCAAGTTTGCAACCATGATGGACAGTGCGGTTCGCATTCCTTTTACAAAGCAGGGCATTGGTGCCGATGCTGCGCTGAGTACGATTCCGATTGCAGGTGATGTCGCTGGTTTCGCATTAACCTGTTATGCCATCTATAAAGCCAAACAAATTGGTGTACCTCAGCATAAGTTGACTCCAGTCATCAAACTAGCAGTTGTAGATGCTGTAGTCGGATTTGTTCCTGTGGCTGGGACTATTTTTGATATTTTTATAAGACCGAGTCGAAAAGCACTAGATGTAGTTCATACGCATATACGCGAAGAATATGCGATTCAGAGTGATATTCATGTCGTTCATCCATATTTACATGAAAAGCTCGAAAAGAAGCAGCAGCATTCAGCTTTCTGGCGAAATCCTATTGTCAGTTGGTTATGGTTGCATATTCCCGATTTAGTAGGTGCGTTTGTACTGCTTTTGATTGGTTTAGCTGTTTGGTGGGGCGCAAGTTATCTTTGGAGTCTCTATCAAACAATGTAATAAAAAATAAAGCCTCCATTTGGAGGCTTTATTTTTACATTAAACGTTTTATGGGCAATCTAATTGATGTAAAGCTGCCACACGTTGTTCAATTGTTGGGTGGGTTTGGAACAAAGCAGCTAAGCTGAAACCTTGTTCTTTACCTTCCGCAATTGCGAAGGCTTTCATTTCTTTTGGCATTTGATCTGGCATTTCTGTTTCAGCTTGGAGACGTAATAATGCAGAAATCATTGCTTGTTTACCTGCTAAACGTGCACCTGCTTCATCAGCACGGTATTCACGATAACGAGAGAACCACATCACAATGGCAGAAGCGAGAATACCAAAGACGATATCCAATACCATGGTAATAATGAAGTAACCCATACCAGGGGCTTCATCGTCTTGACGACCAAAGACATTACGGTCGATAAAGTCACCAACGACACGAGCAAAGAACATAACAAAGGCGTTCACAACACCTTGGATGAGCGCTAGGGTAACCATGTCACCATTCGCAACGTGACCAATCTCGTGCGCAAGCACTGCACGTAGCTCATCTTTGTTCATACGTTCAAGTAGACCAGATGAAACGGCAACTAAGGCATCATTTTTGTTCCAGCCTGTTGCAAAGGCATTGGATTGATATGATGGAAAAATACCGACCTCTGGCATGTTGATACCAGCACGTTGAGAAAGTTCAGCGACTGTTTGCAATAACCAGCTTTCAGCTTGGTTACGAGGAGCATTCGGGTCGATCAGTTCTGTACCGGTCGTTTTCTTAGCCATCCATTTTGACATGAATAACGAGATTAAAGATCCCACCATACCAAACACAAAACAGATCACTAAAAGGTTGCCTAGATTCAAGCCACCCGCGCCATGGTAACTACCGACACCGAAGAGTGACAAAATAATGCCAGCTACAACCAGTACCGCGAGGTTGGTAAGCAAAAACAAACCAATCCGCATCATTGAGAAAATCCTCTTATAAATAAAATGTTATCTGATTTACAAATTCGAAATCATGAAGCTAATATGCGGGGCTTGGGGGAAAAATTCAAGAAAAAAATAAGGAATTGATACATTCTTTCATGTAGCAGAATGTATCTAAATTTAAAGAATAATTGGCTAAATTCGTCAAAATGGTAAAGATCAGGTAATAGATCATTACAATTTAAAACATCTAAACTTATCTAAATAGAACTGCGAGCCGCCGTTCTTCTTTACTGTTTATTCAATTCTTATATGGGCAATTGCGGTGGCATTATTGGTGACATAAGTGCCTGTTGGTGCATCGGTATAGGTACCGTCAGATAAAGTCACGATTTGACGAGAAGATGAATATTTAGGTGATTGAGTCGTAATTTGAGCTGTTGTGTTTTCTGCCAAATTAGAAGGATGTGAAACGGTTTGTACTGAAGCATTCGTAAAAGATGAAAAACCTGAACCCGATGCATATAGGTTTTGGTATCGGCTTGTTACACGGCGCACATAATCTTGTGTTTCACGGAAAGGGGGAATACCGCCATATTTGTCGACATTACCTTCACCAGCATTGTAAGCCGCAAGCGCCATTTGTGTGTTTCCATTAAAACGCTTGAGTAACCAGCTTAAATATTTAGCGCCTGCAAAAATATTTTGTTGCGGGTCATAGGCGTTAGAGACATTAAAACGACGGGCAGTCGCAGGCATAAGCTGCATTAAGCCTTGAGCACCTACTGGCGAACGAGCTCTTACGTTAAATCCTGACTCGGTGTGCATAACGGCTTTAATTAGACCTTCTGAAACACCATGTTGTTGTGCAGCTTGTCTAATAATGTGGTCGAAAGCGTTCTTATTTTTATTGTAGCTTGGCAAAACAGAAGCTTCTGATGCTCCCCAGTTTGTATAACTGTGAATATTACTATCAGGGTAATAGGTCACTTTTACTTTTTTAAGAGACTGGTCATAGCTTTTTCGGTTGGTGAGTAATGTACTACCGTTTTTATCTTGGTAAATATACATTTGACCTGCTGAACTCGAAGTTATGCCGACCGTAAAAGTGGTCATCCCCAGCAAACAAGAAACAAGAAATTGAACCGAATTTTTCATTTTATGTTATTCACAATTTTTAGGTACTCAAAACTTGCAAAAGAGTTTATCAAAAAATATTACTTAAAGAAGATTTGTGTAATTTTTTTTATTTCGACTCTTTCAAAAAATCAAGCTGATTTGTTCGAATGCTCATCAAAAAAAATTAAAAAATTTTTTTAAAATGATTCTATTGACATGGTTAACTTATTGATTATTAATAATAAAAAACATTGGTTAAAAAATGATCAATTTAAAGAAAACCCTTAACAGAAGGCTAAAACAGTTTGTCAAGTACGAAGAAATCCACAATTTTATCCACAGGTTTTGTGGAAAACTGTGGAAAAGTCCAAAAAGTAAGCATTTTGCACAAATTTTGAACGCTTCAGTCAAAATAGAGCATGTGTTTTGCATCATGCACGAGCAATGTGACGACTTCAAGAATTGAAACTATTCTTTTGATGCGATTCTCTTCTGAATCATATAAAATTGCGCGGTATTTTTATTTATGGGTATATCTCGTCTATGTACGCGCCAGTTGAGTCCAATCAGGGATTTAATTTTAAGCCTGAACTTCCAACAAGCTCGGCCTATTACCGTTTGCTCAAGAAGCTTCGCCGTCAAGTTGGGCATGCTATTCGTGACTTCAATATGATTGAAGATGGCGATAAGGTCATGGTGTGTGTGTCTGGTGGTAAAGACAGTTATACCTTGCTCGATATTTTGTTGCAGTTTAAGCGTATTGCACCAATCAATTTTGAGGTGGTTGCGGTTAACCTCGACCAAAAACAACCAGGCTTTCCTGAAGATGTTTTGCCTCGTTATATGGAAGAGAACAACATTCCATATTACATTTTAGAAAAAGACACCTATACCATTACTAAACGCTTAACGCCGGAAGGTAAAACCTACTGTGCAGTATGTTCACGTTTACGCCGTGGTTCTTTATATGGCTTTGCACAAGAGATTGGTGCCACTAAAGTTGCTTTAGGTCACCACCGTGATGACATCATTGCAACATTCTTCTTGAATTTGTTCCATGGCGGTAGCTTAAAGGCGATGCCTCCAAAGCTTTTATCGTCAGATAAAAAGAACATTTTGATTCGTCCTTTGGCATATGTTGAAGAAAAAGACATTATTAAATATGCCGAGATTCGTCAGTTCCCAATCATTCCATGTAACCTTTGTGGTTCGCAGGAAAACCTACAGCGTGCCATGCTTAATGAAATGCTACGTGAATGGGATAAACAATATCCGAAGCGCTTACACAGCATTTTCGGGGCATTACAAAACGTATCTCCGTCTCAGTTAGCAGACCGCGAATTGTTTGATTTCGAGGCTCTAGATTCTCAGCGCGAGTTGGATATTAAAGATCCGGAAGAGCTTAAGAACCGTTTAGATGTCGTGAACTTAAGCTTCGCTGCTGAATAAACGCTAGCATAAAGAATGTTAAAGGCACTTTATAAATAAGTGCCTTTAATGTATCAAAATACTAAAAAATGAATGTTCCGTACAAAAAGTCATAGCCCAAAATTTAAATTACATGCTATAACAAGCCACAAGCAGAATTGCTTCACATGATGTTGTCTGGATAGACAACCAGAGAAATTGAACAAATAAATTTGAGGAAGAATCATGCCTGCATTTTTAACTGAAGATTGGTTTGCGACTGTCGAAAAATTAACTGCTGAAGCAGGTGATCTTAATTTGCCGCCCGCTCTTGCGAACTTGGCAATTAATTTAGTAGTGACAGATGCTTCTGGAAATACCGAATTAGCTTTAGATGGGGGTAAAATCCAAAAAGGTTTGTCTTCAAATGCCAAAACAACTTTAAATATGGATGCTGAGACTTTACGTAAAGTATTCTTAGAGTTTGATATGGCTGCTGCTATGCAGGCATTCATGACTGGTAAAATTAAAGTTCAAGGCGACATGTCTCAATTAATGGCTTTACAAACAGCTAAGCCAAGCCAAGAACAAAAAGATTTGTTTAAGAAAGTATTAGAGCATACAGCTTAAATCTAAAAGAATTCATATAAAAAGCTTACCCAAAGAGGTAAGCTTTTTATTTGTACAAACAATGAATTTATCAACTTTTAAAAATAAAAATTAGATATTGATTCGTGTTTGTGCCGTTTTGATATGTTCAAGATAAGCACGGATACGAGTGACATATTGAACTGCTTGCTTATATCGACCATTACGCGTTTTATTACTTTGCAAATAGTCATAGAGATTGACCCATTTGTTCGGATCTTTCCCTTGAGACTGCAAGCGCTTTTGAATCTGACTTACCGCACCCGGTCCCATGTTATAAGCCACAAGTGCATACCAGTTCCGATCAGGGAACGGAATATTATCAAATTCGGTAAGCATCAAATCGTAATACTTCGCCCCGCCCTGAATACTCTGAGCAGGATCGCTACGATTGCTTACACCCATTGCTCGAGCAGTGCTATTGGTTAACATCATTAAGCCGCGAACACCTGTGGGAGAAACAGATTCTGGCTTTAAATATGACTCTTGATAACCAATTGCGGCAAGTAAATGCCAATCTAGATCATACTTCGCTGCGCTTTGCTTAAAGCTCGCTTTGTAAATCGGTAAACGTGTGCTTAAGTCACGTTGAATGGTTGACCATGCTTCTGGTTTCACCACATTCCGGTTATAAAAAGAGGCAAGCTGCTCGGTCACACCATTTTGCTTACTCTGGCATACAAAGCCGCTGGCGGTCTGTGTGAGTGGGTCATCAGCCTGTTTAAATACCCAACTTAACTCAGGATTTAAGCCATTTTTTTGCAAATTTGCTGTGTCACCACAACTTGCAGAAAAAGACATCAAGCCTTTGTTTTCGATTGTGCTTAAACCTGCTGTAGTCATCGCAAAGTTTGCTTTACCTTGCTGAACCCATCTAAGTGCAGTGGCATTGTCTGCCACGATTTTAAAGTCCAGCTTTACATTTAGATTCTGTGCATAGTTACGTGCTAAGTCGTAACCAAAACCGTGTAAAAACTGATCTTCTTTGAAAACGGTTGTCGGGCTTTCTACCGCAACAACAGTTAAAGTGTTTGTGTTAACTACAGTATTGTACTGTAGGGTTTTTCCTGCATTAAGACTATGAAATGGGAGAAATATAGTACTGAGTGCAAGAGCTTTTAACGGGAGAGAAGAAAATAAAGAGTTAAGGCAAAGCCTCGACCCAGAACTTGAATTACTGTGCATGTTGTCTCCGCTACAGATAATTTATGCCCTAAAAGTCAGACAAAAAGCTGCCATAACTTCTAAAAGTTGATAAATTCAATAAGGGGTGGGCAGTCATGACGTCATTCAAAATGACATGAAATGAAAAAAACAAACTGTGTAGAAAATCTACATAGTTTTCGAGTGGGTTAAAAAATGCTCAACATTTAAACTGCGCGCATCATAATATTGAAAAAAAGTAATGTCAAATTTTGTACAATTAAAACTTCGATATATCATCATAAACACATGAATTTCTTAAGGAAGAAAATTTATACACTTCTGATGTGAGAAAATAGGGTATAAAATGCTACATTTTGTAGCCATCGTGTTAGTACAACGTGAAATTTGATTTAGATACTAGGTAAATTGATATAAGTTAAATAATTGAAAATATAAAATAATTTAGTTTTGTTCTAATAAATTTAATTTGTTTATAATTAAATTGAAGTTAAAAGATACTTGTTAAAAAAGTATCTTTTAACTAAGGTAATATTTTTATAAGTTATTTTTCATTAAATCTTCCATAACATTACACCGGTCTGATAACCTGCTCCTAAAGACCAAAAAACAATAATATCGCCTTTATTTATAAGTGATTTTTCTAAACGTTTTTTATAGGCAATAAAAAAACTACTTACTCCTGTATACCCATATTGATCTCCAATATATTCAATTTTTTCAGTAGGTATATTGATTTTATCCTGAAGAATGTCAATATTAGATTTTGTAAATTGAGATAATAAAAAACAAGATATGTCTTCAATTTTTAAATTATTTTTCTTTAATAACTTTTCTAACGCGTCCGCAGCAAATTCCACGCTTTCTAAACCAGTAAATGGTGCCCAATGAATTTTTTGTTCCTTACTATGGTAATTCGTTAAACCATGAGGAGGAAAAACAATAGTTTTACAAAAACTACTATCTGTCTGATACATCCTGTCAATAATGCCTGAATCACCAGTATTTTTTTCAAGTATTATGGCTGCTGCTGCATCTCCTACAATTGTTGAAGGAATTGGTTGCTTTTCATCTCCGAGCATTGTTAGATGGTCAGATCCAATCACTAGTGCACGTTTGTAGCTCTCTTTAGACGCTAGTAAAACTGATGCCTGTTCAAGGGCAACAAACATTCCTAAACAATTAGCATTTATATCAAAGCATATACAGTCAGTTTTAATATTTAGTTCTGAATGAATAAGTAAAGCATTAGTTGGAGATAGATATTGTAATGTTGTAGAGGAAAAGATAATAATATCAATACTATCATGTGAAATATTATAATTTTTTAATAATTTTTTTGAAGCATGAATTGCCATTGTGAGAGCATTTTCTTCCTCATCAATAATTACATGCCTTTTATTTCTACCTACTTTTTCAAAAATTCTATTTAAAATGTCTTTATCTTCAAATTTATTTAAATAGTAATCATTATTTCTAATTGTTTCTGGATGATAGGTTGATATAGCAGAAATTTTTATACCTTTCATAGTTAAATAATCTCTTTATTATAAAAATAAAATTTTGTTTGGTTTTTAATCTATTATCGATGGCATTTTATTTATTTTTTTAATTTTAATTTTTATGTTTTTTATTTTTATACATGAGCTTATATAGGTGTATATTAAAAATCAATGAGCTATATTGATTTTCAATGACAATATAATTCAATATTATATTTCACTTAATTATATTGTAATAAAAATTAAATTATTGATAAGAGATGTTTGTTATATACCAAATCATTTTACCCTTAGGAGTTTGAACTTGTATTTCATCATCTATACTTTTACCTAAACAAGCTTTTGCCATAGGCGATTGCAAAGAAATATAATCCTTACGACCGTAAATTTCTTCATCGCCGACTATGCGAAATTTAATAGCTTCGCCTTCGTCATTTTCTAACTCAACCCATGCTCCAAAGTATGCTTTTCCGTCTTGTTCAGGGCTATATTCAACTTTATGTGCGACTTCAAATAGTTTGGTTAGGTATCTAATTCTACGATCAATTTCACGTAGTTTTCTTTTGTTGTAGTGATAGTCTGCATTTTCTGAGCGATCACCAAGACTGGCTGCCCATGACACAATTTTAGTAATCTCTGGACGTTCTTTTCTTACAAGATCATTTAACTCATCTTGTAATCGTTGATAACCTTCAGCCGTTAATAGTTTGCGATTCATCATATGGCCAAAACTTCTTTCATATAGATAGTTTCGTTAGAAACTACATCAGGAATTAAAACTTATCAGTAAGTGCAAAGGGCAGAATACCCTGAGTAAAGCGTAAAGCTTCTTATCTGTGTGAATATGTTATCAAAAAGATAGACGAATATCATTTAGTTATACCAAGAGTGTTCTGCTGTCAAAGATAGCTAAGAATCTCAAAAGAGAGTTTTGTTTAAGATGAAAAGTAGCAATAAGTAGATAAAAACTAAAAATTTAAGGTTTTTTGTTTTTATTTTGAGCATTTAGATGAAAACTTAAGTAAAAAGATTTGCCAACTTCAATTTTTATTTATATTATAGCGCTCGTTGGAAGCGTGGCAGAGCGGTTTAATGCACCGGTCTTGAAAACCGACGAGGGTGTGAGTCCTCCGTGAGTTCGAATCTCACCGCTTCCGCCAGATTCTTAAAAAGCCCTTGTTAATGACAAGGGCTTTTTTTTATACCTAGTGTCTACATTACAGTAAGATTTAGCTTAAATACTGCTAATAAATCCTGAAAATTTCATATAAATCAAACAAGTATATATTTTAATCAAAATTACTATATTTATATAATATATTTTTTATTTTCAATATCTTACCAATTAAGCTTCTATATATCAGAATCGAACAAGTTATTTGTAGAATATTCATTTATTGATATATGATGAGCCAATATTTAGAAACTGTTTCAAAACATAATTCTATTGTTCAGCGAGCAAGTTCAAGGAAGGAATGATGCTGAATTCAGTTTTCTAAACCCGATATCAGGAAATTATTTCCGCCCCAAAATTGTATTTTGACCCATTGGTTGGCAATGCCTGACTCTTTTGAAAGATAGGCGTTTCCTATTTTAGGATGTATCTATGAAAAAATTATTTAGTGTTCTGTTCAGCGCATCTGTTCTAACACTGACTGCATGTAATAAAGAACCTGCAAAAACTGAAAATACAGCATCAGCTAAAGACAAAACTGAGTCAGTTCGAACTATTAAATTGGTTTCAACAGGTTCAGACACTGACGTATGGAAATACGTTGCAACGCTTCCTGAAACTGCTCAAGCGGGCATTAAACTCGAAGTGACTAACCTGACTGACTATGTTGTATTGAATACATCTGTAGCAAGTGGCGAACAAGACGTAAATGCGTTCCAGTCATTTAACTATTTGGCAGCTTATAACTCTTCAAATACAGCTAAAGTTGCTGCTGTTGCGACAACTTATCTAGAGCCAATGGGTATTTATGCAAATAAAGTTAAATCTGTTGAAGAGTTCCCACAAGGCGCGACTATCGCGATTCCAAACGACACTGCTAACGAAGCGCGTGCTTTAACATTATTACAGTCTGCTAAACTGATTAAACTCAAACCAGACTTTGATCCTGTAAAAGGGACGACCAATGACGTCGTTGAAAACCCTAAAAACTTACAATTAAAACCAATTCAAATGACTACAGCAGTTCGTGTTAAAAACGATGTAGACGCAATTGTGTTGGGTAATACATTGGCACTTGAGGGTGGCCTCAATGTAATGAAAGATTCTATCTTCCGTGAGCCTATTGACCAGTCTACAAAGCTTTATGTGAATTTGTTGGGTGTTGCTGAAGCGAACAAAAACGACCCGATCTATACAAAACTTGGCGAACTTTACCACTTACCTAAAGTTCAAAAGTTTGTGAGCGAAAAATTCGGTGGCACAAAAGTTGAAGTGAACAAGCCTGTTTCTGAATTTGCAGACATCAAATAAGTAATTTTTAATTTAAAATTATTTTTAAAAGCTAAGTCTCGGTGATGGGGCTTAGCTTTTTATTTATTAGTTTAAGAATATTATTCTCTAGAAAAATAAATTGCTAACATAAGTATAAGAGTAATTAAAACTCCCACACCTACGCTGATAGTTACTAGTTCTAGATTAAATATCTCTTTCCATAAGCCATGTGCTCCCCAATCACCATCTATTCCTCGATTATTAGATTTACGGCCATAGGTAGCTGCTACACCAAAACCTAAAGTAGAAAACAAGAAACAAGCTAAAGTAAGTTTTAGAGGGTTAAACCTTGAAAATAAAGGGATTAATATTGTTGCAATAAATAATAGTCACAACAAAGGCGGTGATGATATGCTTCCAGTTATCCATAACTTCTCATTAAATTTTATTGTTTATAGCGTGTAGGAGAGAATACTTTCCTAGATATCGGTATATTTTATCTTGTATCAGTGGCGGAATATATAACAGGTGGCTGGATAAAAACCTCTAAGGCATAGAAATAGGAGTATATTTTCCTATTGGAAAGTTCCATCTTTTTAGATATGTGGTATAGCTGCACCATTCCTCAAAGCTAGATAATTTTACTTCTAGCCCCATTCCATCTTTCTCACAGCGATATACAGCCCAAGCCATATTTCTAGATTTATCAAATTTTAGTTCAACAAGTTTTGCTTCACTAAAACAGTTTTTTAAAGGAATCTGTAAAAGTCCATTTCCTGATTGATCTGGATGAAATAAATTGAGTTTTTTAGCTTCTAATAATTCTTCTTTTAATTCAGGGTAACGAATTACTGAGTAAGCGGTAGGGAAGCAATTTCTTCCTGGGCCACCATTCGGTGAGTTTTTCATTCTTTCTCCCCAATTGAGAACAAATTCTTTTGGAGATATCTCAGATTCTTTTTTATTAAAAAAATAAATAGCTGTAAGTGCTATAAGTAGACTACTCAATACTAATAAGATTATCTTCACCTATTCTTACCTTGTCTTTATAAGTTAAATTTTCCTAAAATACACAACACAGCTTATATCAGATATTTATATAGAACCACATTGAAATAGTTTGTTTTGGCTGTTTGCTTTATTTGTTTTTTAATAGATCAAAGCTATCAGGCTTAAATTTATATTAGTTTTAGAAAAACATTTACTAAATAACTTACCTAATCTATATTCTTTTTATCTGAAAAATTTATACATATTAAGTACCTTTCCGAAAAGCAAACATGAGAAAAATTATAAAATAGGTCGAGAAATACCCTTTTATAAAAATATGTCTTAAGCTTTCTTCAAAATAAAGAGGGTAATATTTTCTTATGAAAATAGAGAAAAAGATTGAAAAAATCATAAATAAAAAAATATAGAAGACTTTTGAAAACATTATATAATTTTCAGAAAATTCTTTTTTATTAAAAAATAGATTTGTTATTTTTTCTGTAAGAAAAATTGAGACTAGAGAAGTGAGTACTCCTAATATAATACTAAATAAAATTATATTTATCATTTAAATTCCTGCTTTTAAATAGTGAAATCATTTTTTATTTCCTGAATGAATCATTAAATATCAGAATATACTCTTTTTTAAGACTCTATTTCTATCCTAAAGAATTGAACAGCCTCCCAAGCCAATTTCTTTCCCCCTTTATAAACCCCCATTTAACAATAGCTCACTCATTATTTATCCTTACTTTTTAATGATCTAATTTAAAACAAATGTCATTTTGTGTGCTTGACTGCAATAGAACAGAGCACTATTCTTTGCCTGCTGGCCACATTGCCAGCCGGTTTTAGCAGACCGTGTATTATCTCCCGCATCAGAGTTTTTCCTTCTGAGGAATAGTCTTGTGTGGTGAACTACTCGTTCCTTTCCCGTTGCGGTAGGACGGGAGAGGGACACCTTCGGGTGTGCTAGTTTGAGATAATACTAGTCTGCTAACCCTTTCTCGTTCTGCCACCATAATTCTATAAATGTCTGGCAGAACTCCCAATAAAAAGGAGTTGGCTTTGCACATTCTTAATTTCTTGGCAGCCTTTGCCAAAGTTTATAACGACACAACTTAAACTTTTAAAGCAGTTTGATAGCGATTAGCGCTTTCAGGCTTTAATTCGTCGCGACCAAAAACTTAATCAACAATAAAACTTGAGATGTGCAAAACACAGTCTTAACGGCTTTGCTATGCCTTTTTTTCTCCCAAAAAAGTGTCTCGTTTACATACAACAATAATTTTTATAACGGTAAAACTATGCCAAATTTAGTGATCTCCCCACGTGCCATACAAGTCGTAAATAAATCAATTGATCTGTTTCACCATCATGGATTTCATACGGTTGGAATCGACAGAATTGTGAAAGAATCTCAAATTCCAAAAGCGACTTTTTATCATTATTTTCACTCTAAAGAACGCTTCGTTGATATCTGTCTCGTTGTGCAAAAAGAACGACTGCAAGACCAAGTGATGGCTATGATGGAATATGATTTGGAAACAACTGTATTGGATAAAATTAAGAAACTCTATTGGTTACATGCCGATATAGAAGGGCCTTATTACTTATTATTTAAGGCCATTTTCGAAACTAAAAATAGCTATCCAAACGCTTATCAAACTGCGGTGAGTTACAGAAAATGGCTCATCAATGAACTTTATAGCCAGCTCAGATTACTAAAAATAGAGGCATCATTTAATGATGCCAAAATACTCCTATATATGATTGAAGGAGCAATTATTCAGCTTTTAAGCGCACAGCAAACCGAGGAAAAGGAGAGCTTACTGAACTATTTTCTAAATAGTTTAACCAAGATGAAAATGTTGAGATGAGTGATTAGAAAACAATACAGACCTTCAAGGCGGGTGGTTATTGTCACTGGCCTATAAATTTAGTTGGCAGTTTTAAAGCACATCATTTTAATGAAAGAAGTTGAAACCAAACCAAATCATTTCAACTCTAAAATCATTAAAAATTAGTTTTTTAGAGCTTTTAAAGCTACTTCTACACTTTCGTATAGGTTTTGAATGGGCACGTTATCTTTTGCTTGAATCGTAATGCCAAACAGTATCATGCCAAAGTAATCTGCTAATACATCCAAGTTTAAGCTTTCAGCTACATCGCCATCTTTTTGACCTTGCTCAAGTCTTGCTTTGATGAGAGCAACAGTCTTTCTACGCTCATTACTTAAGATCTCTTGCACATTTTTACTTTCAGATGAACCTGATAATGCTGCTGATACGACTAAACAACCAGTTTTATCAGGCTTGCTATAAAATTGGTCAATCGTTCTGATTAACAAATTTTTAATGCCTTCTTGAGCTGTTAATGACTCTTGAAGTGCTTCAATTCGATAATTACCAAAACTTTTCACATAATAATCAACAGCTTCAATGAACAACTTTTCTTTATTTCCAAAAGAAGCATAGAGACTTGGCGGATTGATTTCCATCGCTTTTGTCAGGTCATTAATCGATGTTGCTTCATAACCATTTCGCCAAAATAGATTCATCGCTTTGTCTAATGCAGCATCTCGATCGAAATTACGAGGACGGCCACGACCTGCGGTTTTGTTCATTTTGCTCTCCATTTTGTATCAATCACTACAAAAAATCGTTGACTGTATTTTAGCATGATTATATAGTGATCACTACATAAATAATCTTATGCATATTTTAAGGGCTAAAAAATGAATCACAAATTATTTAATCCAGTGACTGTGGGCGATGTTGAACTCAATAATCGTATTGTTATGGCACCAATGACCAGATCAAGAGCAGCACAGCCTAACGATGTGCCGACCGAACTCAATGCACTTTATTATGGTCAACGTGCAAGTGCTGGTTTAATCATTACTGAAGGCACACAAGTTTCTGACGTAGGAAAAGGCTATTCTTTTACACCTGGTATTTATTCAGAAGAACAAATTCAAGGTTGGGCTTTAGCGACTCAAGCTGTACATGAAAAAGGCGGAAAAATTGCTGCTCAGTTATGGCATGTAGGCCGTATGTCGCATTCTTCATTGCACACTAATCATGAGCAACCGATTGCACCATCTGCAATTCAGGCCAAAGCATCTGTATTTATTGCCAATGAAAAAGGTGAAGGGGCCATGGTACCTGCCGAGATGCCAAGAGCAATGGATTTAGATGATATTCAAAACGTTAAACAGGAATTTATTCAAGCTGCTCAAAATGCTGTGAAAGCGGGTTTTGACCTAGTTGAAGTTCATGCTGCAAACGGTTATTTGTTTGACCAGTTCTTATCTACAGATGCGAACCAACGTACTGATAACTATGGTGGTTCTGTCGAAAATCGTGCACGTTTCTTATTAGAAACAGTCGATGCATTGATTGAGGCGATTGGTGCTGGTCGAGTAGGTGTGCGTTTATCACCTTGGGGAACCATTAATGGCATGACAGACCAACAACCCGAAGAAATTACGCTTTATTTAGCTGAACAATTACAAAAAAGAAATATCGCTTATATCCATTTGGCTGAGTGGGACATGCTTCCACATGGTGATACTTATCCAGTGGGTTTCAGAGAAAAACTCCGTTCATTGTTCACAAACACATTAATTGTTTGTGGAAATTACTCACTCGAAAGAGCCGAAACTATTCTTGATAAAGGGTTAGTAGATGCAGTGGCATTTGGTCGTCCTTTTATTTCCAACCCAGATTTAGTAGAGCGTTTACAGTCAGGTCATTCTTTGGCACCAGCAAAATCTGAATATTTCTATGGTGGCGATGCAACGGGTTATACCGACTATCCGACTGCTCAATAAGCTCACTCTATAAATCAAGGCTAAGAAAATGAACAAATTTTTTAAAGTAATGACTTTGTCCGCAGCAATTGGTGTATTGGGGTTGAGTCAAGCAAATGCAGAATATGACCCAAACTTAAAGTCGATAGATACACCACCAGCCGTTTCACAGCAAATGTTTAATAAAGTGAAATCTGAAGGGTTAGG
>NZ_KB849786.1:355905-1154382 GCF_000369045.1 Acinetobacter pittii ATCC 19004 = CIP 70.29
TAACGATGATTATTCGGCAGAAAATACCTCAAAAATCTTGATTGGTGCGATTAAAAAAATTGCTGGTAAAGGGCCTATCTATTATGTCAGTCACGATTTAGGCAATACGGCTTCTTATCCACTGGTTGCCAATAATCAAGGCTATATCAAAAAAGTAGTATTTATGGACTCGCCAATTCCAGATCGTGCAATGTTTGGATATCCAGGATACACACTTGATGGTCCAGGTCTGGGCTGGCACTTTGGTTATTTCAGCTTTGGTGATATTGCTGAAAAGCAAATTGCTAATGACCCAAATTTATTTTTCTCGTACTTTATTAAAACCTATGCAGGGAAAAAAGAAATTTTTACATCTGAGCTACTTGCTGAGTTGATTGAGCCATATTCAACTCGAGATAAATTAAAAGCAGCTTTTGGTTATTACCATTCTCATGCTGATTCAGTTCGTCAAAATGAAGCATTACTTGCTAATGGTAAAAAGTTAACCATACCTTCTATGGCACTTACCGGCCAAAAAGGCGTAAATGATGTTTTGGTTAAAGAGATGCGGGCAAGATTTGTAGCTGATCCAGCCCAATACTCAGCCATTATTTTGCCAGATACAGGACACTGGATGGTGGAAGAAAACGCTGAAGGCGTCGAGAAAAGTTTATCGAACTTTTTATTTAAATAAATATGAAATTCATCGCACTCAGGCTTAAGGGTTGGGTGTAATGAATTATTTATTTTAAATGAGTCATTAATATGAATAGATATTTTAAAAATATATCCATTTCTACAGCTTTTATTTTGGTTGGTTCTTCATATGCAAATGCAGAATATGACCCAAACTTAAAGTCGATAGATACACCACCAGCCGTTTCACAGCAAATGTTTAATAAAGTGAAATCTGAAGGGTTAGGACAATATGCTTATGCAAAAGGTTTATCTAGTAAATTTATCGAGTCTGAAGGCGTAAAACTCCATTATGTTGAAGGCGGATCTAAAGGCACACCGATTGTATTTATTCATGGTTTTGGTTCGACATGGAAAATGTGGGAACCAGTCATGCTTTCTTATATGAAAGACCATAAAGTGATTGCAATTGATTTACCGGGTTTGGGTCAATCATCTCCCATACTTAACGATGATTATTCGGCAGAAAATACCTCAAAAATTTTGATTGGCGCGATAAAACAAATTACCAAGAATGAGCCTATTTATTATGTTAGTCATGACATTGGAAATACTGCTTCTTATCCTCTAGTTGCAAATAATCAAGATTACGTTAAAAAAGTTGTCTTTATGGATTCTCCAATTCCAGATATGGAGACATTCAATCACCCGGGTTATTCTCCAAAAGGGCCGGGTTTAGGGTGGCATTTTGGTTATTTTAGTTTTGGTGATATTGCCGAAAAGCAAATTGCAAATGACCCAAATTTATTTCTCTCGTACTTTATTAAAACTTATGCAGGTAAAAAAGACATTTTTACACCTGAACTCCTTGCTGAGTTGATTGAGCCGTATTCGACTCGAGATAACTTAAAAGCAGCCTTTGGTTATTACCGTTCAAAGAAAGACTCAGCCTTACAAAATGAAGCACTTTTAGCAAATAACAAAAAGTTATTTATTCCTGCAATGGCACTTAGTGGTGAAAAGGGAGTGAATGACGTATTGATTAAAGAAATGAGAGCGAAGTTTGTTGAAGATCCAGCTAAGTTAGAAGCTGTAATTTTACCTAACACAGGTCATTGGCTAATTGAAGAAAACCCTGAAGGCGTCGAGAAAAGTTTATCCAATTTTCTATTTAAATAATCCGTAAAAATTTTACATTCGAATCGATGTTGAACTCGGATGTAACTCAGCTAAAACATCCTTATTCCTATTTGTTCGAGAGAAATGAAAGATGAAAAATAAACTGCCATTCTTGTCTTTATTTTTTGCTTGTCTTACTACATCAACAGTCAGTTCTGCAAATAATGTGTATGGAGAGCATTTAGAAGGATTTAAATATTCTTATCCGCTCCAATATTTTAACTTCTCATCCCAACAGCAAAATTTAAAAATGGGATATATGGATGTTCAACCCAAAAAACCTAATGGACAAACAGTGGTGGTTTTACATGGCAAAAACTTTTGTGGTGCAACTTGGGAAGAAACCATTAGTTTTCTAACACAAAATGGCTATCGGGTGATTGCTCCCGATCAAATCGGTTTCTGTACTTCTAGCAAACCAGATCATTATCAATATAGTTTCCAACAGCTTGCAGAGAACACACATGCTTTACTCGATAAATTAGGGGTTAAACAACCTATTTTATTGGCGCATTCAACGGGTGGTATGTTGGCAACCCGCTATGCTTTGATGTATCCGAAAGAAACAAAATTATTAGGAATGGTCAATCCAATTGGTTTAGAGGACTGGAAAGCAAAAGGAGTTCCATATCGCAGTATTGATCAATGGTATCAGCGTGAACTGAAAGTGAGTGCTGAGTCTATTAAAGCTTATGAATTAAAAACTTATTATCAGGGGCAATGGAAGCCTGAATATGATAAATGGGTAGATATGTTAGCTGGATTAAATGCAGGGAAGGGACATGAAAAAGTCGCTTGGAACTCAGCACTTATTTACGACATGATTTTTACTCAACCTGTCTATTATGAATTCTCTCATCTTAAAGTGCCTACCGTGCTTTATATCGGTACTGGTGACACGACTGCAATTGGTAGTGATATAGCTCCACCTGAAGTTAAACAAAAAATTGGTCAATATAGCGTTCTGGGTAAAGAGGCCGCGAAAACAATTCCAAATGCTGAATTAATTGAATTTGCAGGTATGGGACATTCACCACAAATGCAAGACCCGAAACTATTTCATGAGGCGTTGATCAAAACTCTAAAGAAATACGATTAATTATTTGAATCTGTAGTTTAGCTGAAAATACTTTATTTAAAGTCCAATATATAGCTTATAAAAGGAGTCAGTTATGAGTAATATTTTATCGCATGATTTAGACAATAAAATTGCGTTTGTGCAAGGGGGATCACGAGGTATAGGAGCTGCAATTGTTTCTAAATTAGCAGAGCAAGGTGCAACAGTAGCCTTTACTTATGCAAACTCTGAACAAGCAGCACATCAATTGGTTGAAGAGTTGAGTGCAAATGGTTTAAAGGTAACTGCATTAAAAGCTGATAGTGGCTCTCCAGAGCAAATCATAGAGGCGATTAATCATGTTGTTACTGCATACGGGAAAATTGATATTTTAGTGAATAATGTCGGTATTTTTGTGATGAACAAAATACAAGATGTGACATTAGATGAAATTGACAAAATGATCGCTGTAAATATCAAGAGTGTAATTGTCGCTGCAAATGAAGTCCTAAAACATATGCCAGACTACGGCCGTATTATTAACATAGGTAGTATTAACGCCGAACGAGTACCTACAGAAGGTTTGACTTTATATAGCATGACAAAATCAGCTATTAAAGGTTTAACTAAAGGTATGGCACGTGACTTAGGTGAGCGATTTATTACGGTCAATAATATTCAACCGGGCCCAGTTGATACCGACATGAATCCAGCAGATGGTGAAATGGCAAGTTCGCTTATAGATATTATGGCGATTAAGCGTTATGGTCATAAAAGTGAAATTGCATCATTAGTTTCATGGTTGTGTAGTGAACATGCCGGTTATATCACAGGTGCAAACATCAATATTGATGGGGGATATGGTATTTAACTGAGGGGCAATTATTTGGTTTCTAAGCCTAGCTCATACCAGGAAAGGAGTAAGTTTTAAAATAGTTCTTTTGAAGCATCTTATATTGTTATAGCTTGAATTATTTAATATATTTTAGTTATTAATCTATTTTAAAAGCCCTTTTTATCATAAGGGCTTTTGTGTGGAGCTATTCTTTATATTGCCATGCTTTTAAAAAGGTTTGGCAAACTTCTTGATTTAACCGCTGTAGTTCTTCTGGAGTTGGAATATTTCCACTAATCAACGTAGCTGGATATGTATAGCCCATCACTGCCCCGAGGAAAGCCTTTGTTGCCTCCTCTGGCTGATCAATTTTAACAATACCAGCATTGTGTGCAGTTGCAAGAATATCGGTTAAAGATCTTTTAATATTACCTTGAGTACGTTGCTGAATTTTAGGAAGAATTTCTTTCATTTCAACTAAGGCAATAATCAGCAATCTTTGCAGGCGAATGACGTCAATATGATAAAAATGATTTTGTACAGACTGTCCAATTTCTAACAATAATTGATCTAGTCGCTTATTTTTCAATTCATGCTGCTCAATGAAAGGTGCTTCCATTTCTGCTTTTAAATGATCAAAGACTTCAATAAGTAACGCTGTCTTTGTCGGGAAATGGTTGTATAAAGTTTGTCGATTTGTACCGGCTTTCGTGGCAACAGCCTCTAAACGGACTTCTAATCCATGCTCAAGGAATAGTTCACGGGCTGCTGCCACAATAGTAGGGCGAATTCGAGACGGACGACCTGGTGATTTTTTTAGCATATCGGTTTTCTTGCACATCGTATTTATTTACTTTACAGTAAAGTAAATAAATTGTCTATAAGTCTAGGGTGCCAAAATATGTTTGGTTCGGTTTTTTTTAATCATAAGTACTTGTGGTTATTGCCTTTGCTACTTTTTCTTAATGGATGTGATTCTGATCCGCCTGCCCCTAAAAATATTCAGCAGGTGGGCATTATCACTATAAAACCAGAGACGATTGAATCTACCTATCAATTGGCTGGAAGAACGGTGGCCTCTGAAATTTCTCAGGTCCGTCCACAAGTCAATGGAGTAGTAATAGAGCAATTATTTAAGGAAGGCACGCAAGTAAGCAAAGGGCAGCCACTTTATAAAATTGATTCATCCCTCTATCGAGATAGCGTGGATGAAGCCGCTGGTAATCTTGCATTAGCAAAAGCCACTGTAAATTCGACTCGCCTTCAAGCCGAGCGTTATAAAGAATTAATTAAAGTAAATGGGGTGAGTCAACAGGAGCTTGATAATGCTCAAAGTGCATATGAGCAAGCGAAAGCGACTGTTGCCGTAAATGAAGCTGTACTGAAAACAGCACGAACCAATTTACGTTACACACAAGTTAGTGCGCCAATTTCAGGACGGATAGGGCGTTCATCTATTACACGTGGGGCTTTAGTCACCTCTGCTCAAACAGATCCTTTAGCAACGATTCAAAAACTGGACCCCATGTATGTCGATTTGACTCAGTCGAGTGATGAATACATGGCACTGCGTAAACAGCTTACTGAAAATGGAATAAAACCGACTGAACTTTCAGTACGTTTGAAGCTTGAGAATGGCACTGCCTATGCAGAACAGGGGACTTTTAAGTTTAGTGATGTTGCTGTAGATGAGGCGACAGGAAGTGTCACCTTACGTGCAGCATTTCCCAACCCCAATAATGCGTTATTGCCCGGCCTGTATGTGCGGGCAGAACTTGGAACGGGAACACGTCCTAACAGCGTCTTAATTCCTCAAGGTGCGCTGTTCCGAGACGCAGAAGGAAATCCACTTGTTTGGATTGTTGGAAAAGATAATAAAGCCGAGCAACGAAAAATTACTCTAGGCGATGCAATTGATAATCGTTGGTTAGTGACCTCTGGCTTGAAAGCAGGAGATCAAATCATTGTTGAGGGTCTGCAAGGCTTAAGTGCCGGCATGACGATTAAACCTACCCCAATGAGTTGAGGATTGCGTATGTTGTCGAGTTTTTTTATTGCACGACCTATTTTTGCTTGGGTCCTCTCTATTTGTATTATGGCATTGGGGACGATTTCGATTTTAACGTTACCCATTGAGCAGTATCCTGACATTGCACCACCGGGTGTAAATGTTACTGCAAATTATCCGGGAGCATCTGCTAAAACTGTTGAAGACAGTGTTACCCAGATTTTGGAGCAACAAATTAAAGGGATTGATGGTCTACTTTATTTTTCATCGAGTAGTAGTTCGGCGGGTCAAGCACGGATAAGTCTTAGTTTTGATCAGAATACCAATCCTGACACTGCTCAGGTGCAGGTGCAAAATGCTGTGAATCAGGCACTGAGTCGATTGCCTCAAGAGGTTCAGCAGCAAGGGATCACTGTGACAAAGTCACAAGGCGATAGTTTACTGGTCTTTGCGCTTTACGATGAAAGAGGGACTAGATCTTCTGTCGACATATCTGACTATATGGTGAGTACACTGCAAGACCCATTAAGTCGGGTCGATGGAGTGGGTGAAATCACCGTATTTGGTGCTCAATATGCAATGCGCATCTGGCTTGATCCTCATAAATTGAACAGTTATGGATTAATGCCATCAGACGTTAGAACTGCAATTGAAGCACAAAACACTCAAATTACAGCGGGAGAATTGGGCGCATTACCCACGCGTGATGGGCAGGCTTTAAATGCAACAGTAACAGCATTATCTCGGTTACAGACCGTGAGCCAATTTGAAAATATTATTTTGCGGACACAAACCAATGGTGCGGTTGTATTACTTAAAGATGTTGCCCGAGTCGAGCGTGGTGCAGAGAGTTATCAGACTTCTACACGTTTGAATGGAAAGCCAGCTTCGGGTATGTCTATTCAACTTGCTTCTGGTGCCAATGCATTAGAAACGGCTGAACGAGTTAAAACTGAAGTCACACGGTTAACTGCCTCTATGCCAGCGGGTTTAAAAGTTGCATACCCACGCGACAGTACGCCATTTGTAGAAGCTTCTGTAAATGGGGTGATTAAAACTTTAGCTGAAGCGATTGTTCTCGTCATTATTGTCATGTTCTTATTTTTACAGAGCTGGCGTGCGACTTTAATACCGGCAATTGCTGTTCCAGTTGTATTGTTAGGAACATTTGGTGTGTTGAGCGTACTTGGCTATAGCATTAATACACTGACTTTGTTTGCGATGGTACTCGCAATTGGTTTACTTGTAGATGATGCGATTGTCGTTGTAGAAAATGTCGAGCGGGTTATGCATGAGCAAAATGTTGATGCTCGGCAAGCCACCTTAATTTCAATGCAAGAAATATCGGGTGCGCTCGTGGGTATTGCCATGGTACTCGCAGCGGTATTTTTACCTATGGCATTTTTTGGTGGTTCTGTCGGGATTATCTATCGGCAGTTTTCGGTAACGCTTGTATCGGCAATGGTACTTTCTGCAATTGTTGCTTTAACACTTTCACCTGCGTTATGTGCAACATTACTCAAACCTGCAAATGAAAAACATAAGCAGAGAAAATTCTTTACTTGGTTCAATCGTAAAGTCGAACAAGGGCAGTCAGGCTACCGCATAAAGCTAGTTGCTGTTTTAGGTAAACCCAAAGTCTTTATGATCATATTCGTAGGTATTACAGCTTTGTTAGGTTGGCAATATACGCGTATGAATACGGGGTTTTTACCACAAGAAGACCAAGGCTCGGTTATGGTTCAATTTAGTACGCCTGTAGGCACGACACTAGCTGAAACAGAGCGGGTTGGTAATCAGATTGCAGATTACTTTTTGACGAAAGAAAAGAATAATCTCAATGTGATTTTCATGGTGATGGGTAGAAATAACGCAGGCAGTGGGCAAAATGTGGGAATGGCATTTGCCGGACTCAAACATTGGGATGACCGAGAAGGTAGTGAAAATACAGCCGAAGCTGTGATTGCTCGTGCAAATGCACATTTTAAGTCACTGCGTAACGCACGTGTTCAGGTACTTTCACCCGCTGCTGTAAGAGGCCTTGGGCAATCTAGTGGCTTTGAATTTTGGTTGCAAGATGCTGAAAATAAAGGACGAGATGCTTTACTCGCAGCACAAAATAATGTGTTAAAAGTAGCAAATGCTGATTCTGGCCTAGCTGCAGTACGTTTAAATAGCTTAGAAGATAAAGCCCAGTTACAAGTCGATATCGATCAAAGAAAAGCCAGTGCTCTTGGATTGGCCCAAGCAGATATTAGTAATACGCTGTCATCGGCGTGGGGCGGATCTTATATTAACGATTTCATAGATCAGGGACGTGTTAAGCGAGTTTATTTGCAAGGAGAGGCAATCTATCGTTCCTTACCCCAAGATCTTGGGCAATGGTATGTTCGCGGTGCTACTGGTGAGATGACGCCATTTTCTAGCTTCTCTTCTGTGAAATGGCAGATGGGCCCTCAAATGCTGCAACGCTTTAACGGTCTTTCAGCCGTTCAAATACAAGGCTCTGCGGCGGCAGGTGAGAGTTCTGGTGGGGCTATGGATAAGATGCAGCAGTTAGTTGACCAGCAACAAGGTTTTAATCTTCAGTGGAGTGGGTTGTCTTATCAAGAGAAACTAGCTGGTGGCCAAACGATCTGGTTATATTTGGCTTCAATCATCTTTATCTTTTTATGTTTGGCAGCACTTTATGAAAGTTGGTCTATTCCTGTTTCTGTCATGCTAGTGATTCCTTTAGGTCTTATTGGCGCTGTAGTTGCTGCAAGTCTGGCAGGTTTTGTTAACGATATTTACTTTCAGGTCGCTATGCTTACCACCATTGGGCTTTCTGCCAAAAATGCTATTTTGATTGTTGAATTTGCGGCAGCTAAGTTAGAGGCTGGTCAGGCATTAATGGATGCCATTATTGAAGGTGCTGGTCAGCGATTACGGCCAATTATTATGACATCTCTGGCTTTTGTTGCAGGTGTTCTTCCATTAGCTGTATCTACAGGAGCAGGAGCTGTCAGCCGAAAAGAAATTGGTATCGCCGTAACTGGTGGGATGATTTCGGGAACTCTACTTTCTATTTTCTTTGTGCCTTTATTTTTTCTTTTAGTTCGTCGTTTAACCAATAAGTTAAACACCAAAAAGGCAAAATGATTTTACAAAACAGAATGTCATTAACAATTAGCCCCTCATGCTATAAATAGCATGAGGGGCTAAAATCTGACTAAAAACTTAGAATGTATTTTGAATAATGACATCGTCGTAAGGAAGTTTGCCCACGCGTGGGTAAGGCTCGGAAGCTGACTTACCAACAGCAATCATTAAACATACCACGTGATCTTCAGGTAAGTTAATGAGCTTTGCCATCGCGTCAAAGTCAAAACCATCCATAGGGCAACTGTCTAAACCATGCTCTTGAGCAAGAAGCATCAAGGTTTGAGCAAAAATACCTGCACTACGCATAACTTCGTCACGTTGGGTTTGTGGACGGTCACGGTAATATTGGTCAATTGCGCCAGCCATAATATTTTGTACTTCTGGAGTTGCGCCATCCCACACACGCTTAGCATCAACTTCCCATGTATTTACTTTTGCACACAACACAATTAGTAATGATGATTCTGTAACTTGTGGTTGATCCCAAGCAATGGTGCGAATTTTTTGTCTTAACTCAGTATCTTCAATGATGACTGGACGCCAATGTTGTAAGTTAAAAGCGCTTGGCGCATTTGCTAAAACTTCTTGCAACAACTGCTTTTTGTTATCTTCAGAAAGTTGAAAAGCAGGGTCGAAGCGTTTAACTGCGCGGCGGTTACGGATGGCATCAATAACATTCATAAGATTTTCCTACTTAAGAGTTGGGTAGCGGTACTCGTTAGTTTTTATAACGTTGGGCTACATCAGCCGAAGAAAAGTTTGGTAGTAATGTGATACGTGATTTTTCAAAATTATTCCATTGATTTTCGTCTTTCAGCACAGGAATTGTAATTGTTTCTTTACGATCAAAACCAATCAGAGCGGCATCGACCAAATCATTGACATCCATTAATGGTGGAACTTGGCTTAAGTCGATGCCAGAACGTTCCCAAATTTCGGTTTTAGTTGCCGAAGGCAATACGGCTTGAATATGCACGCCATGATTTTTTAATTCTAAATATAAGCCTTGGCTAAAAAATTGGATGAAAGATTTACTTGCGCCATAAATGGTAGAACCAAATTCAGGCGCTAATCCAAGCACTGAACCTAAGTTAATAATGGCGCCTTTACCTTTGCGTAGAAGGGGGTGCGAAATTGCATGAGATAACCGAACAACTGCGGTCATGTTTAAAGTTATAAGTTTTTCAATGTCTTTAATATCTTGAGTTAAAAAGTTTCCGTTTAATGCAATGCCTGCGTTATTTACCAGAATTTCAATATCAACATCGTTTTTGAGTACATCTTCAATTTTACTGATGTCCTGATCGTTTGATAGATCGGCTTGAATGAACTCGACTTGTACGCCGTATTTTTCTTGAAGATCTTTTGAGATTTTATCTAGGCGGTTTGTGTCTCGTGCAACCAAGATTAAGTTATGGTCACGTTGAGCAAATCGGTCTGCATAGACAGAACCAATTCCTGACGAAGCTCCTGTAATAAGTACTTTTGATTGAGCTGACATGTGATGTCTCCACGATTTAATTTTTAGATTATGAATATAATCTAAAATATGCAAGTTTTGATGTCAACCATAATCAATGTATAATTGTGACGAATAGGGTGAGTAAAAGTTGGTAGCCAACATGAAAGTCAGTAAAACTCAGGTAAAAGAAAACCGAGAAAAAATTGTCGAGAAGGCGACTCAACTGTTTCGTAGCAAAGGTTACGACGGTGTCGGCATTGCTGAATTAATGTCTAGCGCAGGCTTTACCCACGGTGGGTTTTATAAACATTTCAGCTCGAAAACAGACCTTGTCTCAATTACTGTTAAACATGGGCTTGAGCAGGTTTTAAAAAGAATAGAAGGCTTAAACTTAACTCAATTTATTCAGCTTTATGTGTCTCGTACTCATCGAGACAACCGAGATTTGGGCTGCACCTTAACAGCGCTATCTTGTGATGCTGCAAGACAACCAGACGAAGTAAAAGTCGAATTTGAAGAGAGCATTGAGCAACTTATTCAGTTCATTATGAATGAACGAGCAAAACAAGTTTCTTTAGAAACAGAAGAGTTGAGAAAGCAAGCCATCAATATTCTTGCTCAATCTGTGGGGGCAATTGCCTTGTCTCGCGCATGCCCAGACCAATCCTTGCTTAGCGATGAAATATTGGAAAGTTGTAAAGAGAGTCTTTTAAAGTTAGTCGATTAAACTTTTTTATCTCTCAAACTGGTTTGGCTAAGCTGAATTAACCTCGCAATATCCACTGTTCTTTCATAAATGAGTTCTGCCGCATGTTCGCAGGCTTGTTCTAATGTGATCGGGCCATTTGCTAATGAGAAAGCAGCCGTAACGCCGTGCTCATAAAGTGCTTGATAGCCTTGGCCTAAAGTTCCTGCAATCACAATGACCGGAACGTTATGTGCTTTAGCAATTTGGCTTACCCCAAAAACTGTTTTGCCGCTTAAGGTTTGCTGGTCAAATTTACCTTCGCCTGTAATAACCCAATCTGCATGAGCAATTTTATGTTCAAGTTGATTCAGTTCACCTACGACTTTAACTCCAGCTTTAAAATCTGCATCTAAATAACTTTTGGCTGCAAAGCCCAAACCACCAGCAGCACCAGAACCTGCTTCATTTCGTTTGTCGAAACCTAAAATTTGCGCAGAGACATCGGCAAAATGAGCAAGCGCTCGATCAAGTAACTTTACTTGAGTAGGGGAAGCCCCTTTTTGTGGGCCAAAAATATGTGATGAGCCATTTGGGCCACAAAGCGGATTGGTTACATCGGCAGCCAGTAAAAACCGTGTATGCTGAATACGTGTGTCAAAGTGTGTTAAATTAATTTTTGATAGGTTGCCGAGAGCGAGGCCACCTGCGGGTAAAACCTTTTGGTTGGCATCGAGCAAAACAGCACCCAAAGCACTCAGTAATCCTGTGCCGCCATCGTTAGTCGCACTACCGCCCACAGTTAAAATAATGTCTTTTGCACCTGCGTCTAAAGCATCCAAAATGAGCTGGCCTGTTCCAAACGTTGTGCTGTGGCAAGCATCACGCTCAGCCGGTGGGATTAACTGTATACCGCTGGCTTGAGCCATTTCAATGATGGCGATTTTTTGTTTTTCTAACCAGCCCCATTTTGCCTGAACAGGCTGACTTAATGGCCCAACCACAGTTTTTTCACGCCATTGCCCCTCGCAGACTTCTAAAACAGCTTCAATGGTTCCTTCGCCGCCATCGGCCATAGGGCATAAAATCGTTTCTGCATGAGGAAAAACTTCTTGCCATCCTTTGGCAATGGCCTGAGCTACGTTTAAAGCAGATAAGCTGTCTTTAAATGAGTCAGGAGCGATCACAACCTTCATAAGTGCTCTAATGTGGATAGATTTTTAATAGTTTTATACTGCTTAATCCAAAAAAACCATACATAAAGACATGTAAGCATCAATTTTAAAGAGTTTCTCTTCTGTTAAGAATGAAAACTAATAATGTTTTGATCTGTAAAAGGCGGAGTTTCTATCTTTTTAACTCATTGTTTTATATATTTTTATATAAATAGCGTGGTTGGCTTGAATGATTGTAATTGTAAAAAATATGGCACATATTATAAGAACAGTTGAGCCAGCTTTTTAAAATATGGTGAATAATATACCAAGTGGACTCTACCCCCAAGCTAGACAGCAGCGATTCTTAATATAAGCATAATTAAATTTGTGGTTTTATTGGATTTGTTGAATGCCTAAGAAGAATTAAGAGGATGACAAAGTGGATAATTCAGAAGAACAAAAGCACATACAGGAAAATAACGGTTTTGCGCGAATTGAGCCATACACTCATCCTGCTGGCGGGTGGGGTGCACTGCTAAGTGTTGCTCGAAACTTAAAGCGACAAGATATTTTAGGTAAAGGTTCAATTACCTTACTCAATATTAACCAGCCTACAGGTTTTGACTGTCCCGGCTGTGCATGGCCAGAAAAGAAAGATGCTCATGCCTTTAACTTCTGTGAAAATGGTGCAAAAGCAGTTGCCTTTGAAGCAACCAGTAAAACAGTGACTCCTGAATATTTCGCAGGACATACCGTTAGTTGGCTGTCAGAGCAAAGTGACTTTTTCCTCGAAGACTTAGGTCGCTTAACAGACCCAGTTCGCTACGATGCTGCAACCGATAAATATTTGCCTATTTCATGGGACGATGCGTTTAAACTCATTGCTGAACATTTACATGCGCTAGACAACCCAGACCAAGCGGCATTTTATACCTCTGGCCGTGCCAGTAACGAAGCAGCATTTTTATATCAATTATTTGTGCGAAGCTTTGGTACAAATAACTTTCCAGACTGCTCGAACATGTGCCATGAAACCACAAGTGTTGGTTTGCTTGACTCGATTGGTTTAGGAAAAGGCACAGTCACCCTAGAAGATTTTGACTTAGCCGATGCTATTTTTAGTTTTGGGCACAACCCCGGCACCAACCATCCACGTATGTTAGGTACTTTACGTGAAGTATCTAAACGCGGCGGTAACATTATTGCGATTAACCCAATTAAAGAAAGAGGTCTTGAGCGTTTCCAAGATCCGCAAGCACCGCTTGAAATGATGACTAACGGCAGTACACCAATTAGTCGCTATTATTTCCAACCTAAAATTGGTGGTGACTATGCACTCATGTTGGGTATGTTAAAACACTTAAATGAGTGGGATAAAAAAGCGCTAGCTTCAGGTAAACCAAGTATTTTTGACCGAAACTTTATTGCGGTGAATACCGTTGGTTTTGATGAAATGATTGCTGAGGTTGAAAGAACTGAATGGGCAGATCTTTATAAACATTCAGGCCTATCGCCTGAACATTTAGAAAAACTCGCCAAACTCTTTTTAGAATCAGAGCGTTCAATTTTCTGTTGGGGAATGGGTATTACCCAGCATCGTCACGGAACAGCCAATGTACACATGCTGGCAAATTTATTGTTGGCACGTGGTCAAATTGGCAGGCCAGGTGCAGGGCTATGTCCAGTTCGCGGGCATAGTAATGTGCAAGGCGACCGAACCATGGGGATTAATGAACTGCCTAGCCCTAAATTACTCGACAACATTGACCGCGTGTTTGGAATTAAATCACCGAGAAAAAATGGGCATGGTGTTGTTGAAACCATTAAAGCCATGGCTGAAGGCGAGGTCAAAGTCTTTATTGGTTTAGGTGGGAACTTTGCAGTTGCAACGCCAGATACGCCGTATACCCAAGAAGCACTTAGAAAGTGTAATTTAACCGTTCATGTTGCAACTAAGTTAAACCGTAGCCATTTGGTTTGTGGTAAAGATGCTCTTATTTTGCCATGTTTAGGCCGTACCGAAATTGATGAGCAGCTTCATGGCCCACAGGCAATTTCAGTCGAAGATTCGATGAGTAATATTCATTTGTCAGCAGGGCGTAACGCTCCAATTTCTGACAATATTTTGTCTGAACCAGATATCGTCGCCCGAATGGCCGAAGCAGTGCTTCCAGACAGTCAGATTAAATGGAAATGGTATATCGAAAGCTATGACCGTATTCGTGACTCAATTGCTGAGGTCTTTGATGAGTTCCATGATTTTAATTTACGTGTCTATAACCCTGGTGGTTTCCATCTAGAGCATCCAGCTAATCAGCACATTTGGAACACAAAAAGTGGTAAAGCGCAGTTTATGATTACACCACTGAGTGAAGTCTATGGCGATAAAGAAAATCAATATGCTGCCGCTTATACCGACAGTAAGGTTTATACCTTAATGACCACTCGCTCTCATGACCAATACAACACGACACTATATGGTCTAGATGACCGCTATCGTGGAGTCTTTGGTCAGCGCCGTGTGTTATTTATGAACCAAGCTGATATTGATGAAGCAGGCTTTGAAGCAAATCAATGGGTCGATATTGAAAGTGTTTTCTCGGATGGTGTGAAGCGTATCGTGCATAGTTTCCGTATTGTGCCGTACAACATTCCACGCGGCAGCTTAGCCGCTTACTATCCGGAAACCAATCCTTTGGTGGCATTAAGCAGTCATGACAAATATGCCAAGATTCCTGCTTCAAAAAGTGTTCCTGTGATTTTGCATCCCGGAAATGCGCCGGAGCATTTTAACTTGGCAACGGCAGTTGCGCCTGAAGACGCTGATAAGAAAGTAAGCAATCTTTAATCAAAGGCAATATTAAAAAATGTCATCCAAACAAATGGCGCTCTAAACAAGCGCCATTTTGAAATAAAGGAAATAATTTTGACACCACATTCTTATGGGGTTGAAACATTACCAGTTCAACGGTTTAACAAAACCGACTCTGAAAATGTTCTAGATCATATTGTGCAAGAGTACCCAATTGCCTTGGTGTATAACGGCATTTCGCATGCGGTAATGATGGCGACACCGACCGATGTCGAATTATTTGCTAAAGGTTTTAGTCTCTCGGAAGGAATTTTAACTAGCTTAAAAGAGCTATATGCACTTGATGTACATCAAAATGAACTGGGCATTACGGTAGAAATGACCATTTCATCGAGAGCATTTGCTGCCTTAAAAGAACACCGCCGCATGATGGTAGGCCGTACAGGCTGTGGTTTATGTGGAATTGAAAGCTTAGAGCAGTTTCAGTTAGATGCTCCCAAAATTACAACACATGCATCAAAAATTTGGCTTGAGCAAATTCCGAGTGCTATTTCCCATTTAAAAGCCCAACAAGAAATTACCGCTTTAACGGGTGGCGCACATGCGGCAGCATGGGTGGTTGATGGGCACATCGTCGCTTTATTTGAAGATGTTGGCCGCCATAATGCCCTAGACAAATTACTCGGTTATTTAGCGCAAGAAAACTACGACACCAGTTTAGGTTTTGTGGTGATGACCAGTCGGGCAAGTTATGAACTTATACGAAAATGTGCTCAGCTGAACATCAGCCTATTGGCGTCAATTTCAGCACCTACCAGCATGGCCATTCAATTAGCCAAGCAATCTGGCCTGACTTTGGCAAGTTTTTGTAGGGGAGACAGATTTGTTTTATATACAGAAATTTAAAATATATTGTTCAAGATGATGGACCTAAAATGAAGCTCATCTAACATTTCTTTGGCTTTTAAGCTAAGGATAGGTTTTATGGATTATTATAAAACTCTAAAGGTTCAGAGTCTGTCCAAATGTCTTGGTTACAATCACTAAAAGAATGGGCAAAACGTCTAAAAAAACAGATTATTATGCTTTGGTTTGCATCAAAGCATCCTCAAATGCCATGGTTCCCAAGAGTTATTGCTGTGGTGGCTGTGGCTTATGCCTTTAGTCCAATCGATTTAATTCCAGATTTTATTCCTATTTTAGGCCTTTTAGATGAGGCCATCATTCTACCGATGCTCATTTGGTTAGCTGTTCGTTTTACACCTCAACAAGTCATTTTAGATGCGGAACAACAAGCTGAAGAATGGCTAGATCAACAGGAGCGTCGACCTCAAAATTATTTGGTTGCTGTGTTGATTATTCTAGTCTGGATCACACTGGCCGTGATGGCCTATTTCTACTTTGGTGGTGGCTTGTAATTTGCAAACCGTCAAAGTTTAGAATCGTGAATTTAAAGGCATTAACATTGTGCTTTGCTACAACTCAAAGGATAATAACGTTTTTATAAGCTATGGGTTGCAGACAATGAAAATCGTCGCAGATGAAAATTTGGCGTTTACCGATTACTTTTTTTCTGAGTTTGGCGATATTCAACACAAAGCAGGGCGTACTTTAACCCATGCAGATGTAAAAGATGCTCAAGCATTGTTAGTCCGCTCGGTTACTACGGTTAACGCAAGTTTAATTGAAAACACAGCATTAAAATATGTGGGCAGTGCCACAATCGGGACCGATCATTTAGATATTGCAGCGTTAGAAAAACAAGGAATTACGTGGGCAAATGCGGCTGGTTGTAATGCCCAAGCGGTGGCTGAATATGTCATTACAGCTTTACTTCATTTAGATGCAAACCTTTTAGAACAACAAGAAAAATTTACCCTAGGCATTGTCGGTCTTGGCAACGTCGGTAAGCGCTTGGCTTATATGGCCCAGTTGTTGGGCTGGAACGTAATTGGCTTTGACCCATATGTGAAACTAGACACAATTGAAAATGTAAGCTTAGAAACTCTGTTGCAACAAGCTAATGCCATTTCAATTCATGTGCCGCTTACAAAAAACGGTCAACATCCGACATATCATTTGTTTGATGAAAAAGCTTTTGCAGCGCTTCAACCTGACACGATTTTAATTAATAGTGCACGTGGTCCAGTCGTGAAAGAAACCGCTTTAATGGAAGATATTCAGCGTACCCAGCGTAAAGTGGTGCTTGATGTATTTGAGCATGAACCAGTCATATCAGAAGAACTCATAGACATGTTGGCTTTAGCAACACCGCATATTGCTGGTTATAGCCTTGAAGGAAAAGCCCGCGGTACACAAATGATTTATGAAGCGTTTTGCCAAAAATTTGGATACGACATTAATAAGCGGTTTGAAACTCAACTACCTGCATGCGAAGACTATTTTTCAGGGCATGATTTAAAAGTGGTGTTAAAGCAAAAACTATCTCAAATTTATGATATTGCTCAAGATGATGCCAACATCCGTGCCTGTGTTAAAGACGGCAAAGTAGAGCAAAAAGCATTTGATTTATTACGTAAGAATTATCCGCTGCGCCGTGAATGGGCAGCACATGGGGGACCACAGGCATGAGTTTAAGTTATCAACCTACTTGTTCAATTGATGCCTTAAAAGCACGTGCCAAGCTCTACACCCAAATTCGTCAGTTTTTTGCTGAACGTGGTGTTATGGAAGTCGAGACACCAATCGTTTCACAGGCAGGTGTCACCGATGTACATTTAGCTTCGGTTCAGGCTTTGCGTCATATTAACGGCAAATTGCAAACTCAATATTTACAGACTTCACCAGAGTTTGCCATGAAGCGTTTATTGGCGAGCGGTAGTGGGCCGATTTACCAGATTTGTAAGGTGTTCCGTGATGATGAACACGGGCGTAAACACAACAGTGAATTTACTATGCTTGAATGGTATCGCCCCGGTCTAGACTTAAAAGCGTTAATGCATGAAACAGCCGATTTATTGCAAACATGTTTGCAGCATTGTTTTGGCGAAGTTCGTCCATTTATTTTAAGTTATAAGCATGCCTTTCAAGATCGTCTTGATATCAACCCTTTGCAGGCAACTTTGAAACAACTCAAAGGTACGGCAAATCGTGTGGGGTTAAATCTCGACTTGGGCGATGATCGCCTAGCTTATATAGATTTGTTATTTTCTCATTTTGTTGAACCAAGTTTAGGTTTTGATGCTCCAGTTTTTTTAACTGACTTTCCACCAGAAATGGCCTCTTTGGCAAAAGTGAAAGTAGATGAAGATGGGGAAGAGGTCGCGGCGCGTTTCGAGGTTTATATTGAAGGCTTAGAGCTAGCCAATGCCTACGATGAATTACTCGATGCAGACGTGTTACGTTCACGCTTTGAAGCAGATAATGCAGAGCGGGCTAAGCAAAGGCTTCATGTTATGCCTTTAGATGAGCATCTGTTAGCAGCATTGCCTCATATGCCGGAATGTTCAGGTATCGCTTTAGGTATAGACCGTTTACTCATGGTTGCAATGGATCAGGTCAAAATTGAAAAAGTAGTGACCTTTCCAGCAGAAATTGCTTAAAAGCTGACAAATAAAAAAGCCACAATATTGTGGCTTTTTTATTTAGGATTTATTTAGCTTAAGCTTGTTGAATACCTGCAACAACCCAGTCTTGTTGAGAGCCAGCAGGCTTAACAAAGTGCCAGATTTCGGTAAACGGTTGTGGCAAGCTGTTTAGGTCTTCACTTACTGTACCAGTGAAACGTACGCTTACTACGTATTGACCATTTTCAGTTGCACTGTCTACAACCATCGCATTCAAGTTACTAAATTCAGCAACGTCTTGATCTTGGTTTTCCATGATGTCGTTATACATAGAGCTATAAAGTTCTGGTGTTAAGTAACGGCGAATTTCTTCAATATTACTTGCAGTATTCATCGATTGGATGTGATTAAAACGTTGACGTGCAATACGTAAGAACGCAGCAGGTTCACTACCATCTGGAAGTTGATTGCCATTGCTTGTGGTTACACCACCAAAAGGCGCTTGCGTTGCTGCACCGCCACCCACAGATTGACCAAAGATATTTGTATTATCGCCAGCATTACGTGGAGCTGCTTGTGGCGCAGCAGAACGGCCAAATGGGTTTTGACCGTTACTATTTGGTGCGTAAGGGTTGTTACCTACTAATTTTTTTTTTGATCCCAATTTACGGAATACAAAGAAAGCAAGAGCTGCGGCAAGCAATACCCAAATCCAACCTGGGATTCCACCTTTTTTCTCTTCTTGAGCTTGCGCCTGAGTGGCTTGCTGCTCAGTTGATGTCGGTTTGTCATCAGCTAAAGCATTTGCTGCAACAGCACCTACGGCAGCACCAGCCACACCAGCTGCAACCATTGAACCGACGCCTGGACCAGATTTCTGAGGCGCTGTAGTGGTTTGTTGAACTGGAGTCACTTGACGAGGTTGTTGATAAGACTGGCTTGAAGTAGTAGAACGTGCCATACCGTGGCTTTTACCACCACCTGCACGTTTAGCTTCAGCAAGAGGAGAAATTGCTAAAGCAGCCATTAAAATACCGGTAATCAAGCCACGCTGGTGTACTTCCATAGGAAATTCCTGTTTAAAGTTAATTTGTAATAGTATTTATGCAGGCTTTTACTCTAAATTTCAACTATAAAAGTATGTTTTTTTATGTCAATTCATCACTGAGTTGCATAGCTTCTGTCAATGCTTCATGCAAGCGCGCAACAGCAATAACTTGTACGCCTGGAATTGCCTTTTGAGGGGCGTTTCCTCTTGGTAAAATGACATATTTAAAGCCATGTTTTGCTGCTTCTTTTAAGCGCTCCTGACCGTTAGGAACAGGGCGAATTTCACCAGAAAGACCAACTTCACCAAAAACTGCAAGCTGTTGGGGCAACGCTTTAGTACGTAAACTTGAAGCACATGCAAGTAAAACAGCCAAATCAGAACCTGTTTCGGTAATTTTTAAGCCACCTACAATGTTGACGTATACATCTTGTCCAGTGGTTTGCACCCCACCATGACGATGCATTACAGCAAGCAACATGTTCAAACGGTTTTGTTCAAGACCAAGTGCAACACGTCGTGGTTGTCCTTGAGCATCATCAACTAAAGCTTGTACTTCGACCAAAAGAGGGCGAGTTCCTTCACGGCTAATCATGACAATTGAACCGGGAATCGCTTCATCATATCGACTTAAGAAAATAGCGGAAGGATTGGCCACTTCACGTAAGCCTTTATCAGTCATGCCAAATACGCCAAGCTCATTCACTGCACCAAAACGGTTTTTAACAGCACGAATCATGCGATAGCGAGAGTCTGATTGACCTTCAAAGTAAAGTACGCAGTCCACCATATGCTCTAAAACACGAGGACCTGCCAGTGCACCTTCTTTGGTCACATGGCCAACAATGAATAGCGCTGTGCCACTATTTTTTGCATAACGGGTTAATAAAGCAGCAGATTCACGAATTTGTGAAACACCGCCCGGAGCAGATTGGAGGGTTTCTGTATAAAGTGTTTGAATCGAATCTAGAATAGCGACTACAGGTTTTTCTTGTTCTAAAACTTCACAAATGCGTTCTACACAGGTTTCAGCCATGACTTTTAATTGGTCGGTTGGCAGATCAAGACGTTGCGCACGAAGCGCCACCTGAGATAAAGATTCCTCACCCGTAATATAAAGTGCAGAGCTTTTTGCGCTTGCCATGTGCGTTGCAGTTTGCAAAAGAATGGTTGATTTACCAATACCGGGGTCACCACCAATCAGCACCACAGAACCTGTCACCAAACCGCCGCCAAGCACTCGGTCAAATTCGCTAATGCCTGTAGGTAAGCGAGTTTCATGAGAAACGGAAACTTTATTTAGCGTTGTAATGTTAGCAACTTGACCCGCATAGCCCCCAATTTTAGGACGTGCGCGGTGAGCAGTGGTTGGCTCAAGTTTAACTTCAGTCAGAGAATTCCATTCACCACACTCTGAGCATTGACCAGCCCATTTAAGATGATCGGCACCACATTGCTCGCAACGGTAAACAGTTTTGACTTTGCTCATAAAAAATTGAAATTTTGCTCGATATTATATAAATATAGTTCTTAGGAAGTTCTTCATTCTTGTTTCCTAAAATTTTCATAAAAGATAATGAGGAAATTTGAAGGGATCTTCTAAGGAACTAATAAGGGAAAGACACCAAAAATAACACGATATTGGATTTTTACAAGTCAGATAAAGTTTGTTTTCAGTGGATATAAAAAATCTAATCTATTCCCCAAGGACGGTGTTTTTACTGGAGTATGTATCTAGCTGTTTATTATAGATATGGCATGGATATTGCTGAAGTGAAAACGAACAAAATAATATGAGTATTGTATTTTAAAAATACAAAAGGTTGATATCTATGAGTGCAGCAGAAATTGTTGATTGGATTAATGGCATTATTTGGAGTAAGGCACTTATTTACCTGTGCTTAGGCGCGGGTTTATTTTTTTCTATTTTGACAAGATTTGTTCAAGTGCGTCAAATGAAGGAAATGGCCAGACTATTAATAAAAGGTACTTCTTCAGAACAGGGGATTTCATCATTTCAAGCCTTAGCTGTTTCATTATCGGGACGAGTAGGCGTAGGTAATATTGCGGGTGTAGCGGCAGCAATTGGCTTTGGTGGGCCCGGTGCTGTCTTTTGGATGTGGTTGGTTGCATTTTTAGGAGCAAGCACGGCATATGTAGAATCAACTTTAGGTCAAATCTATAAAGTCGAATATCAAGGGCAATATCGTGGTGGCCCTGCTTTTTATTTTGACAGAGGGCTAGGACAGCGTTGGTTAGGCATCGTATTTGCTATAGCAGCAATTATTTCTTGTGGTTTGTTCTTACCGGGAATTCAAGCAAATGCAGTAGGTAAGGCATTTACACAAATTACAGGTGAAGGGGCAATTATTTTTGGTGATATTGGTCTGTTTAAAATTGTAGCACTTGTGGTGATTGTTGGTTTACTCGCTATCATTATTTTTGGTGGGATTAAACGGATTGCACGTTTTGCTGAATTCGTTGTTCCTTTTATGGCAGCTGGTTATATTCTAATGGCTGTTGTTATTGTTATTGCGAATATTCACGAGCTACCTGGTGTAATCAAATTAATTTTTGAAGATGCTTTTTCTCCTATGGCAGGTCTTGGTGCTGCGATTGGCTGGGGGGTAAAACGTGGTGTTTATTCAAATGAGGCAGGGCAAGGAACGGGGCCACACGCAGCAGCCGCAGCGGAAGTGCAACATCCAGCTCAACAAGGTTTTGTACAGGCATTCTCGATTTATGTCGATACATTATTCGTCTGCTCTGCAACAGCATTTATGATTTTAATTACAGGTATGTATAACGTACAAGGTACATTAGAAGCTGGTCAATTTATTGTACAAAATGTTGGAGCTACTGTAGAAATAGGTTCTCCTGCTTTTACCCAAATGGCAGTGAGTACAATGTTTGGTAATTTTGGCCAAATCTTCGTGGCGTTGGCTGTGTTCTTCTTCGCTTTTACAACGATTGTTGCGTATTACTATATTGCTGAAACTAACATTACTTATCTAAGCTATATTACTAAATCTCCATCGTTATTATTTGTGACGAAGTGCTTTATTATTCTCTCTGTATCTTATGGGGTTTTAAGTGCAACCGGTTATATATGGGGTATTGGTGATATTGGTGTCGGTTTAATGGCATGGATTAATATTGTCGGAATTATTGTGACTTATTTTGTATGGAAGCCAACAATTAAAGCTCTTAAAGATTATGAAGCGCAGCAAAAAGCTGGAGTAACAGAGTACACATTTGACCCTGTTAAATTAGGAATTAAAAATGCGACATTCTGGGAAGAAAAACTGAAGAATAAGCAAAAGTAAATTTTCAAAAGATAAATTTATTTCTTGATCCTTAATTGAAAAGGCTACCTCACTGGTAGCCTTTTTATATATGCGAAAGTTAAGCAAGTACGACAAAAGTTGACTTGAGAGTCCGTTGTATTGCAGTGGGCTTGTGCGTATTATCGGCCCTAATTGTATGTAGCTTGGAATCATCAGCAATACAGACAAAATTGGTTAGCTGAAAAGTTGTCAAAAAATATACATTTAAAAGATACCTGCAAATGGTGCGATATCGTCTTTTTGATTTGAATTTAGCTAACGGACTAAAAAAATTACTGGAGTGTATTTATCAAATGTCGAATCAAAATCTGAGCGAGCCTCATGAACAAGGTGAGCTCCATCGAAGCCTCTCCAATCGGCATTTACAGCTGATCGCGATTGGTGGTGCAATTGGGACCGGATTATTTATGGGATCAGGCAAAACAATTAGCCTTGCTGGTCCGTCGATCTTATTCATTTATTTGATTATTGGTGTGATGGTGTTTTTTGTCATGCGTGCGCTTGGCGAATTACTTCTTTCAAACCTTGCCTATAAATCATTTATTGACTTCACAACAGATTTAATCGGTCCATGGGCAGGTTATTTTGTAGGGTGGACGTACTGGTTATGTTGGATCACGATTGGTATCGCTGACCTCTCTGCAATTATCTACTACTTACAGTTCTTCAATAATGGTTTACCTTTCTCGCCTGTCGAAGGGGCGATGATCAGTGTTGCCGCGATTGTATTTATTATGGGTTTAAACCTATTAACCGTACGTCTATTTGGTGAGTTAGAGTTCTGGTTTGCGCTCATTAAGATTCTTGCGATTATTATTTTAATCGCTGTGGGTCTATGGATGATCTTTACAGGCTTTACCTCAAGTACAGGTGAAGTTGCATCATTTACTCATCTTTGGGCTAACGGTGGCTTCTTCCCAACAGGTGTACATGGTTTCTTGGCAGGCTTCCAGATTGCAATCTTTGCTTTTGTTGGTGTGGAACTTGTGGGAACAACGGCTGCGGAAACGAAAGATCCAGCACGTAACTTACCAAAAGCAATTAACTCAATTCCAATCCGTATCATTATTTTCTACGTATTGGCATTGTTGATTGTGATGTCTGTAACACCTTGGAATAAAATTGATCCAGCGATCAGTCCATTTGTAAACTTGTTTAGTCAAGCAGGTGTGGCAGCAGCAGCGATTTTGATGAACTTGGTGGTATTGTCATCAGTGATGTCATCAATGAACAGTGGTGTCTTCTCAACAAGCCGTATGTTATTTGGTTTATCTCGTGAAGATCAGGGTCCAAAAGCTTTTGGTAAATTGAACAGACGTGCGGTACCGGCAAATGCATTGTATTTCTCTGCGGCATGTTTATTGTTAGGTGCGGCATTACAGTATTTTGTACCAAATACAGTTGAGGCATTTACACTTGCAACAACGCTTTCAACGATTCTGTTCATTTGCGTGTGGTTACTCATTATCTGGAGTTATATCCGTTACTACACTACGCGTCCTGAGCTACATGCAAAATCAACATTTAAATTGCCAGGTGGCTTATTTACATGTTGGATCACGATTATTTTCTTTATTGGCATGATTTATGTGCTGTCTTTAGAACCAGATACGTTCAAAGCGCTGAAAGTCAGCCCAATTTGGTTTGTTATCTTGATCATTGGTTATTTCTTCTTCTATAAACCACGTCATAAAAAGTAATTAAATTTATTTGGTTATGATCAAACGCCGGCTGAAAAGCTGGCGTTTTTTATGCATATTGTTTTTCTCTTTAAGTTTACTCTTTAGCCGCCTGCATGATCACGGTATACTGCATCGAATTGTTTAAATCAGGTGCTCAGATGCGTCGTGTCATTTGCCTCATCAGTTTATTGAGCAGCAGTATTTTGCTTAGCGCTTGTGGTCAGTCAGGAGCATTACAGCTACCTTCTGATCCGAATTATGACAAACGTGCGAAATACTTGCTCTATCGTAATAAAGAACAGAAACAAGTTGTTCAACAGGATGAGCAGGCTGAACAGCCAGTTGAATCATCAGCCCCAACCCAAACAACTTCACCTTAAGCTTTGAAATAAGGACACATTCATGAGTTTCACTCGCATTAATGGAGTATTGCATGCAGAGCAATGTTCTATGGAGCAGCTTGCGCAGCAATTTGGCACCCCTTTGTATGTTTATTCAAAAGCAGCTTTTGAAAAACATTACTTAGATATGGACCGTGCTTTTGATTTTATTGATCATCAAATCTGTTTTGCGGTGAAATCTAACTCAAATATAGCTGTTCTTAATGTGTTGGCAAAACTTGGTGCTGGTTTTGATATCGTATCAGGTGGTGAACTTGCACGCGTTTTAAAAGCGGGGGGAGATGCATCTAAAGTTGTTTTTTCTGGTTTGGGTAAAACCGAAGCCGATATCGAAACATCGTTAAATGTAGGCATTGCTTGCTTTAACGTTGAGTCTTATGCAGAACTAGACCGTCTTCAAAAGGTTGCAGCTCGTATAGGCAAAAAAGCGCCAATTTCTTTACGTGTAAATCCAGACGTAGATGCAAAAACTCATCCTTATATTTCAACAGGTTTAAAAGAAAATAAATTTGGTATTCCAAGTGATACCGTTTATGAAACTTATCAATATGCTGCATCTTTGCCAAACCTTGAAATCATTGGAATTGACTGCCACATTGGTTCGCAATTGACCGAGACTAAACCGTTTGTTGACGCTTTAGATCGTGTCATGTTAATGATCGAAGAATTGAAAAAACTTGGTATTACTCTTAAACACATCGATATTGGTGGTGGTTTGGGTGTTTGTTATAAAGATGAAACACCACCAAGTGTTGAAGAATATGCCAACTCAATGAAACCTGCTTTAGAAAAATTAGGTCTCAAGGTTTATATGGAACCAGGTCGTAGTATTAGTGCAAATGCAGGTGTGCTTTTAACTAAAGTTGATTTGCTCAAGCCAACGAGCCACCGTAACTTTGCCATTATTGATGCAGCAATGAATGATTTAATTCGCCCTGCTTTATATGAAGCTTGGATGGATATCCAACCTGTAGTGCCAAGTTCAGATACTGAAGAAAAAACTTGGGATCTCGTTGGAGCAATCTGTGAAACAGGTGACTTCATTGGTAAAGATCGTTCATTGGCTTTAAAAGAAAATGACTTGTTAGCTGTTCTTGGCGCTGGCGCTTATGGTTTTGTAATGAGTTCAAATTACAATACACGTGGCCGTGCTGCAGAAGTGATGGTATCAGGCGATAAAGCCCATTTGATTCGTGAGCGTGAAACGGTTGAATCCCTTTGGGAAAATGAACGCTTATTGCCTGAGGAGTAAATGAAATGTTGTTAGAATTTACTAAAATGCATGGCCTAGGCAATGACTTTATGGTGGTTGATCTAATCAGCCAACGTGCCTATTTGGATACAGAAACAATTCAACGCTTAGCCGATCGTCATTTTGGCATTGGTTTTGATCAGCTTTTAATTGTTGAACCGCCAGATTTACCGGAAGCAGATTTTAAATATCGTATTTTTAATGCAGATGGTTCTGAAGTTGAACAATGTGGTAATGGTGTACGCTGTTTTGCTCGTTTTGTACATGAGCGCCATTTAACAACCAAAACAAGTATTACTGTCCAAACCAAAGCAGGTATTGTAAAACCTGAATTGGGACAAAATGGTTGGGTTCGCGTCAATATGGGCTACCCGAAATTTTTGCCGAATGAAATTCCATTCATTGCAGAACAACCAGAAGCTTTATATACACTTGAGTTAGCTAACGACCAGAACATTAATATTGATGTGGTCAATATGGGCAATCCTCACGCTGTCACTATTGTTCCAGATGTATTAACTGCAGATGTTGCTGGCATTGGTCCACAAGTTGAGTCACATAAACGTTTCCCTGAACGTGTTAATGCTGGCTTTATGCAAGTAATTGATGAAAAACATGTTCGCTTACGTGTATTTGAGCGTGGTGTTGGTGAAACACTTGCATGTGGTACAGGTGCTTGTGCTGCTGCGGTAAGTGGTATGCGCCGTGGCTTACTTGCGAACTCAGTTGAAGTTGAACTTGCTGGCGGTAAGTTACAAATTGAATGGCAAGAAGGCGATGTGGTTTGGATGACTGGTCCAACAACTCATGTATATGATGGGCGTTTGGATTTACGTTATTTTCAAGGTTAATAGCATTACCTAAATAGAAGCCTCTTTTCATCAGCTAAAGTGATAAAAGAGGCTTTCTTTTATATGTACAATAATATTTGATTTAATTATCTTTTACTCAAAGCTAATTTCAAAGCAAACAACACAAAAATACTGCCAGTAATTCGGTCCATATATTTCACAAATTTAGGTTGCTTAAGATAACGTGACAGTGGCTGCATAGCCAAAATTAATAAAGTTGACCATAGCATTCCAATCACCACATGAATCATTACCAGTCCCATCACCCAAGTAACTGCCGATGCTTGTGGTGGAATAAACTGTGGAAGAAATGAAATATAAAAAATACCAACTTTGGGATTAAGTAAATTACCCAAAAAACCCTTAATAAACCAATTCTGTGAAGAGGGGACATTTGAGTTGCTTTCTTGCATGTTTGCAAGCTGGCTACGTGGTTTTAAAATCATATTTAAACCTAACCATGCTAGATAAGCTGCTCCCATCCATTTTAGAATATTAAAAGCGAGATCAGATGCCATGAGCAAAGCACCTAGACCACAGGCAACCACAATTCCCCATACAATACAGCCAAGGCTAATGCCGACCGCTGTTTGAAACGCTTTCGATTTACCTTCAAGTGTTGCTGTACGAATAATTAAAGTCGTATCCAGACCCGGGGTCAGTGTAAGTAAGGTAATCGCAATTAAATAAGGGATGAGTATGGTGGTCATGGCGGCATGGTCCAATGAATACTTGGTTTAAATTGTAATATATAAATTAGATCAGCATTAGGTTGTGCGATATCAAATTTTCATGATCACATAGTTTTTGGTACACTCAAAAAAATGAGCAAATAAATGGAGAGCAATTTGGATTTTGCATTACAACTGCTCTCAATGTGGTTAAAAGAAAGAAAAATACAGAATCAATCTGAGCACACGATTAATGCTTATGAACGAGATGTTAAAAGCTTTCTTGAGTTCTGCGAGCACAAACAACTAGATTTGAGAAATATTGAAGCTTCAGATTTAAGAGAGTACTTAGCGCAGCGTGTCGAACAGGACCAGTTAAGTTCAAGTAGTATGCAACGCCATCTCACTTCAATTCGCCAGTTTATGAAGTGGGCTGAACAAGGCAAATATCTAGAAATTAATCCTACTGACGATTTTAAGTTAAAACGCCAACCTAGACCTTTACCAGGCATGATCGACATAGAAACAGTTAATCAAATTTTAGATCAACCTATGCCTGAAAAACCAATTGATCAGCAGCTTTGGTTAAGAGACAAAGCGATGCTCGAGTTACTTTACTCAAGTGGTTTACGTCTGGCTGAATTGCAGGGATTAACTGTTAAAGATGTAGATTTTAATCGCCAACTTGTTCGTATTACAGGTAAAGGAAATAAAACACGTATAGTACCATTTGGGAAAAAAGCAAAAGAAAGTCTATTGAACTGGTTGAAAGTTTATAAAATTTGGAAAGGACATTTTGATCAAAATGATTCTGTCTTTATTTCCTTACGAGGAGGGACGCTCACTCCAAGGCAAATTGAAAAACGTGTGAAGCTTCAAGCACAAAGGGCAGGTGTAAATGTCGATTTACATCCGCATTTACTCAGACATTGTTTTGCTAGCCATATGCTATCGAGTAGCGGTGATTTGCGTTCAGTACAAGAAATGCTAGGCCATAGTAATTTATCTACGACACAAATTTATACGCATATTGATTTCGATCATTTGGCACAAGTGTATGATCAAGCTCATCCAAGGGCACATAAAAACTAAAATTTAAAAATAGACTCAATAAATAGATAATTAAATTGATAAGTTTTAGGTGAATGTAGAGATCATTTGTATTTTTTTACAAATTTGTTTAAGAGAAATAGTCAAAACAGCCAAATTGACCATTTTGATCTTTGGGTATTTTGTGGACGACTGGGTCTAAAAAACGTCAGATTTATGGTTTTTAAAAGTAATGTTATGTTTCTAGCTAATATGCTAAATAAGATAAAAAGATAATAAAAATCAATGTATAAAATACAGTTTAAAAAGAATAAAATAGACCCTCATGGCAGTCTAAAATTTTTTTATGAACTGATGGTTTCATTTTTTTTGTGCTGTTCCAGAAAATTGTGACTTGACCGAAATGCCAAACACATTGCAAGATAGGGTACCTAAAAAATTTTAATTGAAGAGTTAATATACTTTTCTCAACATTTACTTTTGCTAGAACAGCCGAGGATTACATGAAGGCTCTTGTTGCTGTAAAACGCGTGGTTGATGCCAACGTTAAAGTTCGTGTTAAGCCGGACAATAGTGGGGTTGACCTTACCAACGTAAAAATGTCAATTAACCCATTTTGTGAAATCGCAGTGGAAGAAGCGGTTCGCTTAAAAGAAAAAGGAACAGTATCAGAAATCGTTGTTGTTTCTGTTGGTCCTAAAGAAGCTCAAGAACAAATCCGTTCTGCAATGGCTCTAGGCGCAGACCGTGGTATTTTGGTTGAAACTACTGATGAAATTGGCGCTTTAGAAGTTGCTAAAATTTTAAAAGGTGTTGTTGAAGCTGAAAAACCAGAACTTATCCTTCTTGGTAAACAAGCAATTGATGATGACTCTAACCAAGTAGGTCAAATGCTTGGTGCATTATTAGGTGCTGGTCAAGGTACATTCGCTTCTGAAGTGAAAGTTGATGGCGGTAAAGTACAAGTGACTCGTGAAGTTGACGGTGGTTTACAAACTGTTGAACTTACACTTCCTGCAATCATCACGACTGACTTGCGTCTGAACGAGCCACGTTATGCAGCATTGCCTAACATCATGAAAGCTCGTAAGAAGCCACTTGATACTAAATCTCCTGCTGATTATGGCGTTACAGCTGGTACTAAGCTTAAAACTGTTAAAGTTGAAGCTCCAGCAGAACGTAAAGCTGGCGTACAAGTGAAATCTGTAGATGAGCTTGTTGAAAAATTGAAAAATGAAGCGAAAGTGATCTAATACGGAAGGATAAAATCATGAGTATTTTAGTTATCGCTGACCACAACAACCAAGTACTTAACGGTGCTACTTTAAACGTTGTTGCTGCAGCACAAAAAATCGGTGGTGATATTACTGTATTAGTTGCTGGTTCTGGTGCTCAAGCAGTTGCTGATGCTGCTGCTAAAGTTGCTGGTGTAAGCAAAGTTTTACTTGCTGACAACGCTGCTTATGCAAACCAATTAGCTGAAAACGTAGCTGGCCTAGTTGCTGACTTGGCTAAAGGTTACAAATACGTTTTAGCTGCTTCTACAACGACTGGTAAGAACATTCTTCCACGTGTTGCTGCTCTTCTTGATGTAAGCATGATCACAGATATCATTTCTGTTGAATCTGCGAACACATTCAAGCGTCCTATCTACGCTGGTAACGCGATTGCAACTGTTCAATCTGACGAAGCAATCATTGTTGGTACTGTTCGTGGTACAGCATTTGATCCAGTTGCTGCGGAAGGAGGTTCAGCTGCTGTTGAAACAGTTGGCGAAGTAAAAGATGCGGGTATTTCTCACTTCGTATCTGAAGAAATCGTTAAGCTTGATCGTCCAGAATTAACTGCGGCTCGCATCGTAGTTTCTGGTGGTCGTGGTGTAGGTTCTGGTGAGAACTACCATAAAGTACTTGATCCATTAGCTGACAAGCTTGGTGCAGCACAAGGTGCTTCACGTGCAGCAGTTGATGCAGGCTTTGTACCTAACGATTTCCAAGTTGGTCAAACTGGTAAAATCGTTGCGCCTGAGCTTTATGTTGCTGTAGGTATTTCTGGTGCGATCCAGCATTTAGCTGGTATGAAAGATTCTAAAGTTATTGTTGCAATCAACAAAGACGAAGAAGCGCCAATCAACAGTGTTGCTGACTACTGGTTAGTTGGTGATTTGAACACTGTAGTACCAGAATTGGTATCTAAACTTTAATCTTTACTGATTAAAGCTAAAAAACCCCTAGTTTTTACTAGGGGTTTTTTATTATGAATAGTGATCTGAAATGTATAACTGAGACTTTTATCTCATTTGAGGTTTGATTTTTATAGAATAAAAATCACATAGTTTTATTAAGAATAGAACATGCTCGTTATGGCGATGTGATAAGAATAATATGCAATTAAATTATACAAATATCACCAGATTAGCGGTGTAGATTCCGCACATTACACAGTGCTTTTATGCTATAGTATACAGCTATATTTTTTTCGATTTTAGTTCAGTTTCCGGAACTAAATTTTTTGCAAGATCAAGACATATAAGCAGATGGAAATTTCTATCTGTAAGAAGGAGTATGCATGAGCGTATCGGAAATCCGACCGATTGCCATTGAGGACGAACTCAAGCATTCATATTTAGATTACGCGATGAGTGTAATCGTATCTCGTGCATTGCCGGATGTGAGAGACGGTCTTAAACCTGTTCACCGTCGTGTGCTTTATGCCATGCACGAATTGGGCAATGACTATAACAAAGCCTACAAGAAATCTGCGCGTGTTGTTGGGGACGTAATCGGTAAATATCACCCTCATGGTGACTCAGCTGTTTATGAAACCATTGTACGTATGGCTCAGGACTTTAGCTTACGTTATTTATTGGTAGATGGTCAGGGTAACTTCGGTTCGATTGATGGTGATAGCGCAGCTGCGATGCGTTATACCGAAGTCCGTATGACCAAGCTTGCACACGAGCTTCTTGCAGATCTAGAAAAAGACACGGTTGACTGGGAAGATAACTACGACGGATCTGAGCGTATTCCAGAAGTACTTCCGACACGTGTTCCTAACTTGTTAATTAATGGCGCTGCTGGTATTGCCGTAGGTATGGCAACCAACATGGCACCGCATAACATGACAGAAGTTGTGAATGCGTGCTTAGCCTATGCTGACAATCCGAATATCTCGATTGAAGGATTGATGGAATATATTACTGGTCCTGACTTCCCTACAGGCGGTATTATTTACGGTAAATCAGGTATTGTTGATGCCTACCGTACAGGTAAAGGCCGCTTACATATTCGTGGTAAGTACCATTTCGAAGAAGACGAAAAGACAGGCCGTACAACGATTGTCTTTACTGAAATTCCATATCAAGTAAACAAAGCAAGAGTTATTGAACGTATTGCCGAGTTAGTGAAAGAGAAAAAACTTGAAGGTATTTCAGAACTTCGTGATGAGTCTGACAAAGAAGGTATGCGTATTGCAATTGACTTAAAACGCGGTGAAAACGCTGAAGTCGTTGTAAATAACTTATTCTTAAATACCCAACTTGAAAACTCATTCAGCATCAACATGGTTTGTCTTGATAACGGACAACCAAAATTGATGAATCTGAAAGATATTATTGCGGCATTTATCCGTCACCGCCAAGAAGTTGTGACACGCCGTACCATGTTCGAACTGCGTAAAGCACGTGAACGTGGTCATATCTTAGAAGGCTTAACCGTTGCTTTAGCCAATATCGATGAAATTATCGAGACGATTAAAACTTCTGCTAACCCTGCTGAAGCGCGTGAGCGTTTACTTGCAGGTGAGTGGGCAGGTGGTGGTGTCGTTTCATTACTTGAAAAAGCTGGCGCAATTTCTGTTCGTCCAGATGAAATCGAAGGTGAAGATCCAAATCGTCCATTTGGTCTAACCGATTCAATTTACCGTTTATCACCAACACAAGTAGGCGCAATTTTAGAATTACGTTTACATCGTTTAACTGGTCTTGAACAAGACAAATTACATGCAGAATATACTGAGATCTTAGGTCAAATCGCTGAACTTACTGCGATTTTGAATGATTTCAATTTATTGATGGCTGTAATTCGCGAAGAGTTGGCACTAGTACTACAACAGTATGGTGATGGACGTCGCACTGAAATTATTGAATCACGTATTGATTTTAGCCGTGAAGATTTAATTCCTGAAGAGCAAGTTGTATTAACAGTTTCACAAACAGGTTACGCAAAAACTCAACCACTTTCAGACTATCAGGCTCAGCGCCGTGGTGGACGTGGTAAGTCTGCAACTTCAATGAAAGATGATGACTTTATTCAACATCTCATTGTAGCTTCAAACCATGCGACTGTGCTGTGCTTTACCAACGTAGGTAAAGTATATCGTCTTCGTGTGTTTGAAGTGCCTCAAGCATCACGTGGTGCCAAAGGTCGTCCGATTGTGAACTTGTTACCTTTAGATGCGAATGAAACAGTAACAGCTATCTTGCCGTTGAATGAGTTCCCAGAAAACCATTACGTATTTATGGCGACAGCATCAGGTACGGTTAAACGTGTTGATTTAGAGCAATTCGCTAATATCCGTTCAAATGGTTTACGCGCAATTGAACTCAATGAAGAAGATACCTTAATTGGTGTTGCGATTACTGATGGTAATCAGCAAATCATGTTGTTCTCGAACGAAGGTAAGGCAATTCGTTTTGCTGAGACTGACGTACGTGCAATGGGCCGTACTGCGAAAGGTGTTCGTGGTATGCGCGTGAGCTTTGCAAGCAGTACTTTAAGTGAAGAAGATGCAGAAGTTGAAAATGATGAATCAGATGACAATGACGATTCAGCAGATTCAAATTTAGTAAGCCGTATCGTATCGCTTGTAGTTGTACCTGAAACAGGTGAAGTACTGTGTGCAAGTGCTAACGGTTACGGTAAACGTACTCCAGTAAATGACTTCCCGACTAAGAAACGTGGCGGTAAGGGTGTCATTGCGATTAAGACAAGCGAACGTAACGGTGAGCTTGTTGGTGCAGTGTCTATTGACGAAACCAAAGAATTGTTACTTATTTCTGATGGCGGTACATTAGTTCGTACCCGTGCAGCAGAAGTTGCGATGACTGGTCGTAATGCACAAGGTGTACGCCTAATTCGCTTAAGCGAAGAAGAAACTCTAGTAGGTGTTGTGTCTATTGAAGCTGTCGAAGATGAAGAAGAGTTTCTCGAAGGCGAAGTAGATACTACTGAAACTGATAGCGAAGAAGTTGTATCAAATAATGAAGATGCTTCTGAAGAGTAAGTAAAACTTAAATAAAAAAGGAAGCATAAGCTTCCTTTTTTATTTTATGAAGAAGATTTTTAAAAAAGCCGATAATAAGATAAACTCACCAATATTAATCCAAGGGTCCCAAGAAAAATCAGCTTTGGTACAACCGTGGCTAATGGAACACCCATCTGGTTAAGTTGCACAAACATTTGTACCCCATGTGTGGAAGGTAAACACCACGCAAGCCATTGTAACCATTCAGGCATGGCTTGATGAGGCCAAGCAGCTCCGGTTAATAAGAATAAAGGTACTGAGCTAAACACAATAATATGTCCGGCACGTTCCGGCATATCTAAAAGTGAACCGATCAGCATGCCTAATCCAATCACACAACTAATAAAAATTGGAACGGCAATGAGTAGACCTATAAAATTTCCACCGTGTGGATAGTCATTGAACCACAAGGTAAAACCAAAAAGATAAAAACACCCTAAACAACCAATCGTAAATATACTTGCGAAAACTCCAGCGAGGCGAACAGCTGTAATCTTTTCACGTTGCTCACTATAGCTAGCTATTAACATTGCCAAACCTAGCACAATCGTTTGATGAATAATTAACGATGCCACAGCCGGAAAAATATAACTTCCATATCCTGAAAGTGGATTAAATAACGGCACTTGATGAATAGAAAGCGCTGGCTGGAAATGAGTGCGCTGTCCAAATTTTTCAATATATTCTTTTAATGTAGCTTCTATCGAGGTTGCTAGACCTAAACCAATTTCTTTAGTTTTTAAAAAGTTGGTTGTGCTTAAGTATAAGCCGATTCCACCTGTTTCTCCTCTGCGTAAGCTTTGGGTTAAGTTATTTGGTAAAAGTAAAATACCATCGGCTTTTTGCTCACGTACCATTTGTTCAGCTTGTAAAAAATTGCTGGTAACGGTAACGATATGAACATGGGGGCTATTTGCACTTTGGCCAATCAATTGAGAAGTTAAGAGGCTTTGTTCTTCATCAACAATCACAATTGGAATAGATTCTGCACGCTCAGCTTTATAGGCGGTAGGATAAAAAAAGCTATAAAGAATGACCGATAAAATCAGAGTTGTGAAAACTGAGCTATTACTTACAATGTCTTTAAATGTTTGCCCATAAGCCTTAAAGAATTCTTTCATTGTGTTGCCCCTCGAACTAATTTTTTAAGCAATAGACAACTTAAAAAGAAGTAAATCAGGCAATAACCGATGAGTATTAAAAAAGGAATCATTGAAATGAAAACTGGACTGCCGATCACCCATTGTTCGGTTTGAAGCTTGGCATAAGGGGTATAAGGAATAATGAGTGACCAAAACTTGGTGAAAATAGGTGCATTATTTAAAGGTAGCGTAACGCCTGCGAAACTTAAAGAAGACCCACCATATACCGCGATAAAGCCAAAAGTTTTACTTAAATTTTTGGTTGCAAGAATGACGGTGCTACTAATCAAAGCGTAAGCAAAATAAAGTAAAAACTGTGCACATAATAATAAACTAAGAGAACCTGCTACGAACCAGCCACGGATTTCGACTAGCCAAAACATCCATACCCATGTCCATGCACAAAATATAAGGCTATAAAGCAGATTTTTAGCCAGTAAGCCTTGAATAAAACTTTCTCGGTTTACCCATGCTGTTAATGTGCCACGTTTAAGCTCTTGTCCAATAGCAAAGGCAACACAGCAACATAACAATAAGTGCAATACAGCAGGAACCATGAAAGGTTCTAAATAAAACTCATAACTCATACTTGGATTATAAAGCGTTGAGATTTTGACATGAGCTGTAGGAACATCTAAATAGGGAATACTATTTACAAGATAACTTTGACCAGCATAGTCTGCTAAAGCATTGAGGGTACTGACCAACATTGCGGAAGAAATGGTATTTCCGACACTAAAAAAAGACTGGTTAAATGCAATGCTGATTTGAGCATCTTGTGCTTTCACAAAGCGTTTTTCAGCGCCGTCTGGAATAAAAACATAACCCCATATTTTAGTTTCATTGAGTAGTCGTTCAGCCTCAGCAGAGCTTGCCGTAATTGTTTTAATGTCTACTGTATGATTCAACGAAAGATACTTTTCAATATTACGGCTGAGTTCACTTTGGTCTTGATCAATAATCGCAATTGGTAAGTGTTCAGCTTTACCTGCGTAAAACATGCTGCTAAACATGAAAATGATAAAAGCAGGGATAAGTGTCACCATACACAAATCCCATTTATTACTTTTTAGATAGTTTAGTTCCCGTAATATACTGGCAAACATGCTTTATTTTTCTTCTTTAATTTTAAATAGAACACTCATACCAACCTTTAAATCTTTGACAGGACTTTCAGGCACCAGATGTAATTTGAAGCTACGAATATCATAGCCTCCAGTTTGGCGAGTCGTTTTAATGGTGGCAAATTCACCTTCAGCATCTATATTCTTAATTTTAAAATTCACATTCTGATTAAGTGCTGGAATGAATCCTTCAAGGATTTTATTTTTATAAACAGAGGCATATTGATTTTCACCCACGTTTAAACTTACCCATAAATCATCATCTTCTAAAATGCTAACAACAGGCACACCCATAGCGACTAATTCAGAAGGCTTACCGTAAGTTTTTGAAACTGTACCCGAAATCGGAGAGAGTAAGCGTGTTTCTTCCTCTAAAGCTTTTGCTTCAGCTACCGCAGCTTTTGCAATTTCAACCTGTGCATCTGCTGTAGATTTTTGCTGGCTAGTGCTTCCACGTTTTGCACGAGCATATTGTTGATAAGAGGCTTCACTTAATTCTTGAGCAGAGGTCTGTGCTGCGAGCATTTCATCTCGTCTTTGACGTGAAATGACACCTTGTCTATATAAATTTTCACCACGTTGGTAAGTAGTTTTTGCAAGGTTTGCTTGTGCTTTCGTGCTTTGCCAGTTGGCATAAAGAGTATCGATATTTTCTTGTTGAGAACCTCGATCTACCGTAGATTGAAATGCTAAAGCCGATTGTAAGGTAGCCAAAGCTTGTTGCTTTTTAGCTTCTATTTCCGGACTAACCAAACGAACAAGGGGTTGGCCTTTGGAAATTTTCTGGCCTTCTTGTACATAAATTTCTTCAATACGACTCGGGACTTTTGTACTTACGTGAATAGTTTCAGCTTCAACACGGCCTTGTAGTTCAATAGGTTTCGGTTGATAGCTTTTCCACAAACCAAAAATAATTAAACCTAATAAGGCAATGATGATCAAACCAATAAACAGTTTAATTTTGGAATTTTTAGGAGGATTGGCGTCATTTTTATTTGTACTTGATTCTTGATGGTCACTAACTTGATCATCTTTTTTAACTTGGGTGGTTTCTGCTGTATCCGCAACAGGAGAATCTTGTTCTGAATGAGCTGAGTCTTGATTCATTTTATACTCCCCTTAACGAATATAGTCGGTATGTGGTTGATTAACGTAAGCTTTAAACTGGTCAATTGAGCCATGACTTTGCAGTAAAGTTGCGAGTGACATGACATATTTATAAGCATTTAAAGCCATTTCAGTTTTTAACGCACTTAATGCATTTTGTGCATCAATCACTTGGGTTGCTGTACCCATTCCTTCACGAAAAGAAAGTTCTTGAATACGTAGGTTTTCTTGAGCAGCATTTACGTTTCTTTGTAAAAGCTGATGACTTTGTTGAGCAGAGTTAAGCTCGTTATATGATTTATTCAAAAGTGCTTCAATCTCTTGTTTAGTTCGTTCAGTCATGAGCTCTGAAGCGTAACGCTTTAATTCGGCGGCGTGAATATTCTTATTTTTATCTATCCCAGAGAATAGGTTGTATTTTGCCATTACACCGACAATCCAGTTTTCATTTTCATCAAGCGCATATTCACCAAATGCAAATAGACTTGGTTTTTTTGCGGCTTGTTGAGCTTGAATATTGACATTAGCCAGTTGAGTATCCATCTGCATTTTTTGTACAAGGCTAGATTTTTGTGAATAACTGGTTAAAAGTGATTCTAGAGACTGGCTTGGAGTGTTATTTACAAATAAAGGTGTACTTAAATCTACATTATTTTGTTGATGTAAAAGGTTATTAAGGCTAAACCGGCTGGCGTTTAAGTTAGCTTGAGTATTTTGTAAAGTACGTTCTGCATTATTACGAGCGACTTCAAACTGCATGCGTTGCCCTTTACTAATAAATCCTTGTTGTTCCAGCTTTAGGGCATTGCTGTAATGTTTTTGCATCGCATTAAAGTTAAATAAGCTACTTGCGACCAGCTGCTGCTGTAATTGCACATTAAAGTAACTTTGTACTACTTCAAATCGCTGTATATCCTGCTGTTGTTGGCTTGAAAGCTCAGAGCGCTGTGCTTGTATATTAGCTATTTTTTTAGCGCTGCTGGTTAAGCCGCCTGTATAGAGTGGCATTACGACTGAAATCGAAGGGCGTACCACCTGATCTTCGATAGTCAGATTCGCATAATCAGGAAAGCGATTTATACCATCATGTATGGTTTGGTTTGCACCTTCTTGAACTTGTCCCAGCACATCTGATGGAATGACATTGCTCCACTGTGAAAGTTTGTCATTTAGTCCTTGGCTTAAATCATTTTCAAGTTTTTGTTTAAAAGCCCCAAGAGGTACATCTGTTTCACTATGAAAAGCGTAGGCTCTGACATTCAAATCAACTCTAGGTAATCCGAGGCCCTTTACTGCTTCAGCTTCTAATTGAGATGCTTGCTGTAATGCTTGGTTGGCTTGAGTACTGTATGAACTTTTTAAAGCTTGTTGTTCTGCTTCAGCATAACTTAAGCTTCCGGCATATAAATGATTAGTGAAAAAAAAGCCTAAAGCCAAAGCAAGATGTTTTGGTTTAAATGAAAATGGAAAAATAGAATGTCTATATCGGTGTGTTGGCATTTTAAATAACAATTTTTGGCATCCCTTATAGTTTAAATTTCTTGTTATTAAATTCAATTATCATCTTGTTTATTATACATTTGTATAAAAACATAGTGGTTTTTAGCTCCTTTAATTATTGAATTTACTAAGCCAATATTTTTTTGTAATAGCTATCAAGGTATGTGAAATTATAATCACAAGTCAAGTTGATCTTTTTGCTTAAAAATTTTTTTAAATGAGGAAGCTGATTATTAAAACTAAAGAAATAACGACAACAATAATTGAAAAAATAAAGCTAAATACAGTACAGCATTGAAATATTTACTTGAGAAGCTGCTGCAAGCTTAAGCAATCTGTGGTTAAATGCCATTTTTATTGTGTTTGACTTTATACAAGGGAAAAATCATGCGCGCGTACAATTTCTGTGCTGGTCCTGCTGCATTACCTACTGCCGTTTTAGAAAAAGCTCAACAAGAATTGTTGGATTGGCAGGGTAAAGGTCTATCCATCATGGAAATGAGTCACCGTAGTGCTGACTATGTTGCTGTGGCTGAAAAAGCTGAAGCAGATTTACGCAAGTTAATGAACATTCCAGAAAACTATAAAGTACTGTTTTTACAAGGCGGTGCGTCATTACAATTTTCTGCTATTCCTTTAAACCTTTTAGGTAAGAACAGTAAAGCCGATTATATTCACACCGGCATCTGGTCTGAAAAAGCGTTAAAAGAAGCAAAACGTTATGGCGATATTAATGTTGTAGAAGCTGGCATTAAAGTAGATGGCAAGTTCGCAATTTCTGAACAAAGCGAATGGAACTTATCTGATGATGCAGCATATGTACATTATGCGGATAATGAAACGATTGGCGGCTTACAGTTCGCAGGAATTCCTGAGGTAAAAGCGCCACTTGTTTGTGACTATTCATCAAGTATTTTATCTGCTCCATTAGATGTCACCAAGTTTGGTTTAATCTATGCTGGCGCACAAAAAAATATTGGTCCTGCTGGTTTAACAATTGTCATTATTCGTGATGACTTACTTGATCAAGCTAAACCAGAAATTCCAAGTATTTTAAAATATGGTGACCAAGCCAAAAATGGTTCTATGGTAAATACACCATCGACTTACGCTTGGTACTTGTCTGGTTTGGTATTTGAATGGTTGCTAGAGCAGGGTGGGGTAGAGGCTATTCATAAAGTGAACCTTGAAAAAGCTCAGTTGTTATATGGTTATATCGACTCAAGTGATTTCTACAATAACCCGATCGCAATTCCAAACCGTTCAATTATGAATGTACCGTTTACCTTGGCAGACGAAGCTTTAGAAAAGCAATTCTTAAAAGAAGCGGAAGCTAATCACTTGTTAAATTTAGCTGGCCACCGTTCTGTCGGCGGTATGCGTGCAAGTATTTATAATGCCGTACCATTAGAAGGCGTACAGGCTTTAATCAACTTTATGGATGATTTTGCAAAGCGTAATGGTTAAGCAAATCAAATAAATAAAGCCCTCAAATGAGGGCTTTATTTATTGAATAAGTTATAAATTAAAAAGGCACTAAACCAAACTGGTGCATGAATAGGGCAGCTAAGAACATACCCAAGACAAAAAAGCAAAACGCACCAGTATCGACCTTTACGCGCAGGCTACTGGATTGAATGAGGCTGGTAGTTTGTTCGGGTATAATCTTCATTCAATAACCTAATTATTAAAATATTAGTGAAATTCAATTAGTTTCACCCTTTTTAGCACAAATAGTCGCCTGAATCCAGATATTACCGCGAATATATTCACCAATATTAAAGTTTTTATACAAATCGTTTTTGGTCGCAATGCGCACTAATATGGCAGGAAGATCATCTTCTAAAACCAAAGTGACATCATAAAGGGTATATTCTGCCCCCATAAATGTCATAGAAGTTTTACCAACAATATTACCTTGGAACCATGCTTCATCTTCTTGACCAAGATTTTCGCCATATAAATAAGCGACCATTTTAGAAAAATCAACGGTTACAGGTTCTTGATCTTCTGGAGTTTTTGGTTGCCATTCATTAATGAGTTCCTGTAAGTTTTCAGGAGCAACACCATTATGTTCAGTTAAAATTGCATTTAATGCACGGTGATGTTTAATAGAAGCGGGGTCATCAACAATGATTTTTTCACCTGCTGGAACAGGTTCTAATTCATAAGCCCATGCATTAAATTGGACTTGATAGTTTTGATTTTTATCATATTGACAGTAGTTAACACTAAATAAATTATCAAATGCATAAACAGTTGTATTTTTATTTAATCTTAAACTTAACACGGCTTGTGTAGCAGAGTCGCAAGTAATGATGCGTTCAATTTTCGCATTATATTGATATGGACTTTCAAAACTTGGGAAGGCTGTTTTAAGCGCGCGAGGTTTTTGATTTTCAACAGCAATAATTTGATTGATGGTAACTTTTTGGTCTTGTGGACCTTGAATGAGCCAAAAAGATTGATCCATGTCTTCTTCATGTTCACACAAACCCATTGGCATTACAGGTGCATCAAGTGCCAGTCCTAACCATTTTGGTACATCTGTTTCGGGATGGGAGGTCAATAGATTCCAATGTTCTCCATGACTACCAAAATTTTGGTCATTTACTTTAATAACTTCTGGACTGTTTTGATTTTTCATAAGCACGATGCTGTTGGGTTCACATTACTTGTTATATTAAATCGAGGGTGTTTGCTATTTTTCAAGTCACCATATGTAAATTCTCTTGTAAAAGCGCGTATTTAGTCATTTAATGGGAAGCAACGTTTCTATTTATAAGTTAAAAGTACGTTTAACTTATAAAAAATTTAAATGTTGAAATTAAAAATCAGTTTAATCGTTATTTTTACTCACCTTAGAAAAGCATCTGTTAGACTAATATTTTTAGTGGAAATAGAGAATAACGTGCTGCCATTTAAGCTATGGGTAGACGCAGACGCCTTACCGAAAATTTTACGTGAAGTGATTTTACGTGCATCAGATCGTTATCAATTAGAAGTCATTTTTGTAGCCAATCAAAATGTTGGGATTACGCCTTCTGTTCGTATTAAATCAATACAGGTTTTAAGTGGTGCCGATCAGGCAGATAAAGAAATAGTTGATCGTATGGTTGAAAATGACATTGTCATTACGCAGGATATTCCACTGGCAGCTCAGGTGATCGAGAAAGGTGGAGTTGCTATTCATCCCCGTGGTGAAGTCTATACAACGGCGAATGTTAAAGCGCGTTTACATCTACGTGATTTCATGGATACGCTCCGTGGTGCAGGTGTGCAAACTGGTGGACCGCCTCCTATTTCCGAACGAGATAAACGTGAATTTTCAAGTTCATTAGATCAAACGATTTTAAAGCAAAAACGTAAAACAGCTAAGTGAGCATCGCATGCCATCGCAAACCAATTTGGCTCTAACCTATGCCTTGTTAGTGTTTATCTGGGCAACAACTCCGTTGGCAATTGTCTGGAGTGTGTCTGATCTACATCTGATGTGGGCATTGTTATTACGCTTTTTTATTGCATTGCCTTTGGCTGTCATCATATTACTAATTTTGAGAACACCTTTTCCAACGCATCGACAAGCAGTTCATAGCTACATTGCCGGATCTTTTAGCTTAATTGGTTCTCAAATTTTCACTTATGCCGCGACCCAATATTTAAGTTCAGGCATGATTGCGCTTATGTTTGGCTTAGCACCGATTATGGCGGGGCTTATTGGTCGGTTTGCTTTTGGCCAACAACTTTATAAGCTGCAATGGTTGGGTATGGCAATTGCGGTCTGTGGGTTAGCTATTATTTGTCTGAGCGGTGCGAATCAGCATGTACACCCGTTTGGTATTGTTCTTATGCTGATCAGTGTATTTGTTTATTCATTTTCAATTTTCTGGGTCAAGAAAGTTAATGCACAGATCCAGCCGATGGCTCAGGCAACAGGCTCTATTTTAGTGTCTTCTATTTTTGCTAGTTGTTTTATTCCATTTATTTGGCAATATGCACCAACACATTTGCCAGAAGCCAAATCTTTATTTGCCTTAATTTATACGGTACTTATGGCATCACTCGTTGCCATGTTCTGTTATTTCAAACTTATACAAAATATTCAGGCAACAACTTTATCTTTAACAACGGTTATTACACCTATGTTAGCGATGATGATTGGGGCTGCTTTAAACCATGAACAACTTTCAATTATGGTTTTTGTAGGCGCTTTCATTATCTTGTCTGGACTCTTTTTATATTTCTATAAAGACATTCAGGCAAACCGGAATTTTGCTCAACATATGAAGTCTAAATAGGAGAAGATTTGGGTAATTTGTTGAGCTTATTCATTAAATTGTTCTAATTCGTAGCGAAATGCACGATCAAATTGATCTCCCAACTTAACTAGTAGAAAATAGCGCAGCAATATAATATTAGGATTATTAAGGATAAGTCAGAACTTACTGATTTTTAAACCTTAATACAGCATCTAACGGTATGGCCAAATAGTAGATGTGGGTGCAATTTGCCATCAACATCTTATATTTTCCATCAATGACCTTGGATTTAGAAGGTATGTTTAAACCAATCTCACTGTATATAGGGTTGAGATATACTCGCGCAAGACGTAGTAATCATTTTATTTCTTTTATTGCATTGGTTTCGATGGTCGGTTTGACACTAGGTGTCGCTGTGCTGATTACAGTACTTTCTGTCATGAACGGTTTCGATCGCGAATTGAAAAACCGTGTGTTAGGAATGGTGCCGCAAGCAACAGTTTCATCTACACAAATCCTCACGGATTGGCCTGAACTCGTGAAGCGAGTTGAACATCATCCACATGTAACAGGGGTTGCACCTTTTACACAATTGCAAGGTATGTTAACTGCGCAAGGGCAAGTCGCTGGTATTATGGTGACGGGTATTGACCCAAAATATGAAAAGAATGTCTCTATTATTCAAAATCATATTGTTGCCGGGAGTTTAGATTCACTTAAAAAGGGTGAATTTGGTATTGTGCTTGGTAAAGATATGGCTGATTCATTGGGCTTACGTCTAAATGACAGCGTGACATTGGTTTTACCAGAAGCAACGCCATCTCCAGCAGGTGTTGTACCTCGTTTCAAGCGTTTTAAAGTGGTTGGTATTTTTAGTGTAGGCGCTGAAGTCGACTCTATGGTGGGTTATATCGCCCTATACGATGCTTCAACCTTATTACGCTTACCAGATGGTGCCCAAGGTGTCCGTTTAAAACTAGATGATATTTTTGCAGCGCCACAAGTTGCTGACGACTTAGTAAAAAGTTTACCAAACAATTTCTATGCTACGAACTGGACCTATACGCATGGTAATTTATTTAATGCCATTCAAATGGAAAAAACTCTAGTCGGTTTATTGCTTGTCCTTATTATTGTGGTTGCAGCATTTAATATTGTTTCATCATTGGTCATGGTGGTGACTGATAAAAAATCTGATATCGCAATTTTGCGTACATTAGGTGCTTCGCCGTCGATGATCACTAAAATATTTATGGTTCAAGGTACCGTGATTGGGGTGATTGGTACAGTTGCAGGTACGGTTTTAGGTGTAATTTTAGCTTTAACCATTAGCGATATCATTTCATGGTTTAACAATGTGTTGGGCTTAAATCTATTTGATGCTTACTTTGTACATTACCTTCCTTCTTATTTGAGATGGCAAGATGTGACGATTATCGTGATTGTTTCTTTACTTTTAAGCTTCTTGGCGACTATTTATCCGGCGCTTCGTGCTGCCAAAGTTCAACCTGCCGAGGCTCTGCGCTATGAGTAAAATTGTTTTAGAAGCGAAAGAAATATATAAACATTTTGATGACGGTAAATCTAAAGTTGAAGTCATTAAAGGTCTTTCTTTACAAGTTGAAGCAGGGCAGTTTGTTTCGATTGTTGGTGCGAGTGGTTCTGGTAAAAGTACTTTGCTTCATGTACTAGGTGGTTTAGAGCAGCCAACTCAAGGGCAAGTATTTTTAAATGGTCAGCGTTTTGATAATTTAGGTGAAGCTGAACGTGGTTTTCAGCGCAACCAATACCTCGGTTTTGTTTATCAATTTCATCATTTATTACCTGAGTTTTCTGCGCTTGAAAATGTCGCGATGCCTTTAATGCTTCGTGCAGATAGCCAATTTAAATCTGTAAAAGCGCAAGCTGAATATTTACTTGATCGAGTTGGGTTATCTCATCGTATGGATCATAAGCCAGGGGAGCTTTCGGGTGGTGAGCGCCAACGTGTGGCTTTAGCGCGTGCTTTAGTCACTAAACCTGCGGTTGTTCTGGCTGATGAACCTACAGGTAATTTAGACCGTAAAACAGCTCTAGGTATTTTTGAGTTACTGACCGATCTGAAGAAAGAACTCAACATGGCGATGTTAATTGTGACCCATGATGAGCATTTAGCTCAGGCTGCTGATTCTATTTTGCATATGCAAGATGGACTATGGGTGAGTGGTTCTTAAAAATTGTCATTAAATCACATTGTTAAAGCCCACTGAGTTGGGCTTTAATTTTGCCCCTAAAAAGATAACGATATGACTTGAATGTTAAAACTTATTTTAATGGGGTGGATTGGGGGTATTGTATTTATGGGGATAGATATCCCTTTAATAATGCAATATGGGTGGTTAGGTAAAGTCTTGCTTGTTATCGGCTTTATTCTTTATATTTTTAAGAGAAATTTATTCTTAAATCGCCCCATATTAAAAGCTATTTACTGTCTAGTCTGTGCTATTAGTCTTTTTACTATAGGATATCAATATGCTCAGCATGCCTTAAATGAAAGATTAGAACTGCGACAAATGCAGCTTAAATCTTTAGATATTATCGTGTATGTCGATCGTATAAGTGAAGAAAAAGAAGATAAAACACAACAACCCGTTCAGGTACTAGGGCAGTCCCTACATCCCGTCAATTGGCTATTATATTTAAAAAATCAAAAAGTAATCTCAGCTATAGATGAGCCAAAATTACAATTAGGTCATTATTATCGAATTTCTGGCAAAACCAAACCTGCTCATAGTTACGCAGTGGCTGGTGTTTTTGACCAAGAACAATGGTTCATTCAACGAAATATAATGTCCGCTTTTAGTGTTCAGCATATTGAGCCTTTAAGCTCCGATGAAATTTATCAGTTGGGTTATCAACATCATTTAAAAGAGCAACAAAAATTCTTTAACAGACAAAAGTTAAATGTAGAAAAGTTGCGCCTAACATTTAGATTAATGTTAAAACAATCTCCTTTGCAAAATAAAGGTCTGTTATTAGCTTTGTTAACAGGGGACGAAAGTCTCTTAAATGATGAGATTAAAAATCAATTTAAAGAATTAGGAGTCTCTCATCTGTTAGCCATTTCAGGGCCTCATGTACTCATTTTTGCTATCATGTTGTCTTGGGTATTACATCAATTAATAAGACGTTATTATCCGCAGCTTTATTTGCGTCAACCTAAACAAATTTGGACCATGATTCCATTATGTTTCGGTGTTTTGATTTATACGGCATTTGTTGGTTTTGAAATTCCTGCCTTAAGAACTTTACTCTCAGTATTTTTATTTGCTTCTTTGGTATTGATTAAAGTGCCTGTTAAACCATTTTCACTCTTGGTTTATAGTGCAAGTCTACTTTTACTTTTCGATCCCTTCAGTGTTTTATCCGCAGGTTTTTGGCTGTCTTATGGTTCTTGCTTTATTTTATTACGGATTTATCAAACTATAGAGCAGGCTCCAAATGTTGTTTCAACTAGTCTGTTATCTAGAATCATTCTTTTCAGTAAAATTTTAATTGAATCTCAAGGCAAAATATTTATTGCCTTATGTCCTCTAATGTTGATTTTCTTTCAACAGATTTCATGGGTTGCTCCTTTTACAAATATTATTGCAGTTCCTTTACTCGGAGGAGTGATTGTTCCTTTAAATATTTTTGCAGCTTGTGTATGGCTTATTTTTAACTCATTCGGAAATTTACTTTTTCAAATTAGTGATGTCCTGGTTAGTATAGTACTGTCATGTTTTAATCTTTTAGAAAAGTTATCTCTACCATTACAAGGTTTTAGCCTCACACCACTTGATTTAGTGTGCCTTAGCTTCGTTATTATTATCTTATTTTTACCGCGTGGGGTTTTACCCAAATCTTGGGGGCTAATATGCTGTTTACCCTTGATCATTCCAGATAAGTCGTCCCAGCAAGTTCAATTAAATATTATAGACGTAGGCCAAGGACAAGCGATTTTTCTACAACATCCAGAGCAGACATGGTTAATTGATACGGGTGGTTCTTATGATGAGAAGGCTTTTAGTATTGGTCAAAATGTGGTAATTCCATATTTACGTCAAAAGGGAATTAAGCAACTGGATCACGTCGTACTATCTCATCTTGATCAAGATCATAGCGGAGCATTTCCTTCTATTGCTCAGACTTTTCCTATTAAACAAGTCATATCAAATGAATTATGGAAAGAGCAAATTAGAGAACCATTTACTTATTGTCATCAAGGGCAAAAATTTCAATATCCACAATTAGATATTGAAATTCTTTGGCCTAAAGAAAAAGATTTAAACTTAGTTTCTTCAAATCAAAATCAATATTCTTGTGTGATTTATATTCATTTAAAACAGATAAATGGCTATCAAAATTATTTAATCATGGGCGATGCAGGGTTGGAAGCAGAATATCAACTCATGAAAGAGTATCCTGATTTAAAGGTAGATGTTTTGGTATTAGGTCATCATGGAAGTAAACATAGTTCGGCTTACGACTTCTTGGCGACGTTAAACCCCAAGCTTGTTGTTGCTTCTGCTGGCTTTAATAATCGTTATGGTCATCCAAGCAAAGAGGTTTTAGCGAGAGTACAAGAACTTAATATTCCGTTTAAAAGCACAGTTGAGCAAGGAACATTAAGCTTTGTATCTCGCAATCAAGAGATGGTTTTATACACTCGACGTTTCGAGCGTACTTGGCTTCACAGGAATTTGTGAAGCTTCTGCTTTAAGTCTATCTACAATTTGAAGTGCTTCATTTGGATCAATATTGTAAATATTATCTAAAGCTGGATTTGCTTTAAAACGTTTATAACTCCAGTGATAGTGTTCTGGATAATGTTGGATCAGTTGCTCAATGGCTTGATGAATAACAAAGGTTCCATCATCGGCACTACCTTCGTAAATTTTCTCATCCATAGGCTCAATATGCATTGTAAAACCGTCGTGTTCATTACGAATCGCATAAAGAAATAATGCTTTGGCTTTTGTTTTTTGGATGAGCTTGGCACTTAAATTACTTGAGGCAAGTGGTACACCAAAATAATTGATCATATCCCCACCAACATTAGGTGTATGGTCGGGTAAAATTACAGTGGTTTCGCCTTGTTTTAGTGCTTTAAAAATTTGTCGAACACCAGTCTCATCGGTAGGTACCAAGTTGGCTTGTTCACGACTACGTGCTTCTCGAACAAAACGGTCTGCATCTTCATTTTTTACAGGCTTGTATAAAATAGTCATGGAAGTGAACTGGGCACACCAAGCATTCATGATTTCCCATGTACCAAAATGTGGAACAATCAATACCACACCTTTTTTTGCTGCCAGTGCTTCATGAAAGTAATGTTCACCCTCAATATGGTGAATTCTTGAAATATTCTTACTATTTGATGAGCCCCAAATACTTAAAAACTCGAAGTATGAGGTTAACTCGTTACGAATAGCTTGTTGTGTAATATCTATTCGTTGCTGTGGTGTTAAGTGGGGAAGTGCAATTTGTAAGTTAAGTTCTATACTTTTTGATGTTCTAGTAATTTTTAAAGTATTGACTAACCCTGCCAACATACGGGCAATAAAACGTCCAAATTGAATGGGTTGACGGCTAAAAGTTTTGAGTAAGTAATAGTTCATGCTTTTTACATCTAGTTTGGTCATCTATCGCGGTAAAAAGGAGGCAACAAGTAAAAAAAGATAAAAATATTATAAATGAAATCATATAATTTAGACAGTTTTTATCAAATCAACGTATATAATGACATCATTTTAGATTGATTTGGATTGGAATTTTATGTCCGATTGGCCACCAAAACCACAAAATGAACCTATAATCCCTAAACAAAATGGACCAGAATGGCAAATTCTTGAGAAGGCTGTACTTGCTTCAGTAGAAGAGCAACGCCGTAGTCGTCGTTGGGGTATCTTCTTTAAAACATTAACTTTTATTTATCTATTATTCATTATTGTACTCATGGGCAAAGGCTGTTCAACCAGCAAAGAAGGCTCTGCTGTAAGTAGCAGTAGTGCTCATTTGGCAGTGGTGGATATTATTGGAACAATTGATGCTTCGAGTAATCAAGCGGTAAATAGTGAAGATACGAATAAAGCGCTTAAACGTGCTTTTGAAGCCTCAAATAGTAAGGCTGTTGCACTTAACATTAACTCACCTGGCGGTTCTCCAGTTCAGTCTGATGAAATCTGGCAGGAAATTCGTTATTTGAAAAAACAGCACCCTGATAAGAAAGTTTATGCCGTTATTGGTGATATGGGGGCATCGGGTGCGTACTATATCGCTTCTGCTGCGGATGAGATTATTGTCAACCCATCAAGTTTAGTGGGCTCAATTGGTGTAATCATGCCTAACTATGGCATTACTGGTTTAGCTCAGAAGCTCGGTATTGAAGACCGCACTTTAACTGCCGGAACGAATAAAGACATTTTAAGTATGACAAAACCGATTGATCCTGCTCAAAAGCAACATATTCAATCTGTTCTTGATAATGTTCATACTCACTTTATTACCGCAGTGAAAGAAGGCCGTGGTAAGCGTTTAAAATCGAATGATCCAGCTATTTTTTCTGGCTTATTCTGGACGGGTGAACAAGCAATTCAATTAGGTGTTGCTGACCGTTCAGGTAATATTACGAGCTTGATGCGTGAACTAAACCTTGATAATAAAGTTGACTACACAATTGAGCGTAACCCACTACAATCCATTTTGGGTCGTATGGGGGCACAAATCGGGCAAGGAGTAAGTGAATCTATTGCTCAAGAAGTGCAGACTAGTCAAAGCGCAAAATTACAATAAATCTGTATTTTTAGGATAACGGTATGTCAATGAAACCGGTTATACACTTTGCGCATGCCAATGGTGTGCCATCTATGGTGTATCAAAAATTGTTTGATCAATTAAAAGATGAGTATGACGTAATTTATGTTCCACTCATTGGTCCTGACAAACGTTATCCTGTGACTAACCATTGGCCTGCTTTGGTTGATCAAGTTATTGATAGTATTGTGCGTCAGGCGAAAGGACGTAAAGTCATCGGATTAGGCCATTCTCTTGGTTCGGTTTTAACATTGATGGCATCTTTTCGACGTCCTGAACTGTTTTCTCAAGTCATTATGTTAGATCCGCCTCTTATTTTAGGGCGATATTCGTTTGCTTTTCATATGGCAAAGTTATTTCGCCCTAAATTGGTTGATGCGATGACACCGGCGGGCTTATCTGCACGTCGCCGTGAACATTGGGAGTCGAGAGAGCAGGCGGCTGAGTTACTTCGTCCTAAAGGATTTTATAAAGATTTTGATGAAGATTGTTTTCAGGCTTATATTGATTATGCTTTGAAAGAAGATTCGATTCGCGGTGGAGTAACTTTAACGATTTCTCGTGAAGATGAAGTTGCAATTTTCCGTAAAAATCCTTCTTGGTGGTGGCTGCCTATGCCAAAACCTAAGATGCCTGTGCATTTAGTTGTGGGTAAAGGAAGTGATTTCTTAAAAAGAGGCTTTCCTCAAATGGCAAAGCGAAAAATGGGAATCCCATTTACTGTGGTTGAAGGGGGTCATATGTTCCCTCTAGAGCATCCTATTGATACAGTAAATTCTATAAAGAAATTGATTCATCATTAATTAAATTAATTTAAAGCTTATAAAAAAGGACATGCCAGCATGTCCTTTTTTATTTTTGCTTGTTAGTAAAATACTTTACCAACTTGCAAAACGAATAGGGTCTTTTAGAACTTGATTACGGAAATAGGCTTGCCCATCTTTCCATGTAAGTTGACCGTTACACAGCCACTCTGCAACTTGTGGGTAGATAAAGTGCTCAAGTGTGTGCACTCGATCTGCTAACGAAGCGACAGTATCATGTTCTTTAACTGATATAGCTGATTGGGCAATAGATTGACCAGAATCCAGTTCAGCAGTTACAAAGTGTACGGTACAACCATGCAAACGATCACCTGTGTTTAAAACACGTTGATGAGTATTCACACCTTTGTAAGCTGGAAGAAGCGAGGGATGTATATTCAGCATTTTCCCTTGCCATTTGTTGACAAAGGTTGGTGTTAAGATACGCATGAAGCCAGCTAAAATAACTACATCTACTTCCCAAGCTAAGAGTTGCTGATGCATTGCCTCATCAAACACTTCGCGCGTTGGAAAGTCTTTATGGGAGATAACAGCGGTAGCAATATTGGCTTTTTGAGCACGCTCTAGGGCATAAGCATCTGCTTTATTAGACAGTACACCTACAATTTGCCCTGATAGATTTGCATCTATCAAGGCCTGTAAATTACTGCCATTCCCAGAGACTAGAACAGCAATTTTTATCATGCAAAGATCACACGAATTTTTTCGTCTGCACCTTCCACTGACTCAGCATTTTCTTGGATATATCCAATTTTCCAAGCTTTTTCACCTTGAGCATTAAGTACTTCAATTGTTTTTTCAGCATCATTTGCATCAACAGCAATAACCATACCTACGCCACAGTTAAATGTACGGTACATTTCAAAGCGTTCTACATTGCCTTCACGTTGTAGAAGTTGGAACAATTCAGGCCATTCCCAAGAAGATTCATCAATAACTGCTTGTGCACCATTTGGCAATACACGAGGTAAGTTACCTGGTAAACCACCACCAGTAATGTGCGCCATAGCATGAACATCAACTTGTTTGCAGAGTTCAAGAACTGGTTTTACATAAATACGAGTTGGTTCCATTGCTACATCAGCAAGCGGGCGACCATCAATCGTTTGAGTTAAATCAACGTTTTTAACGTCTAAAATTTTACGTAGTAATGAGTAACCATTGGAGTGAGCACCACTTGATGCAACACCAATAAGTACGTCACCAGACTTTACTTTAGAGCCATCAATAATTTTGCTTTGCTCAACAACACCAACTGCAAAACCAGCAAGGTCGTAATCTTCGCCTTCGTACATGCCTGGCATTTCTGCGGTTTCACCACCTACAAGTGCGCAACCTGCAAGCTCACAACCTTTACCAATACCAGTAACAACATTTGCAGCAACGTCAACATTTAAGTGACCAGTCGCGTAATAATCAAGGAAGAATAATGGTTCTGCGCCACAAACTAAAAGGTCATTTACACACATAGCCACAAGGTCTTGGCCGATTGTGTCATGACGATTGAGATTAAGGGCCAAACGTAATTTAGTTCCTACACCATCGGTTCCAGAAACTAAAACAGGCTCTTCATAACCTTTAGGAATTTTGCATAGTGCACCAAAGCCACCAAGCCCGCCCATTACTTCAGGACGACTTGTACGTTTAGCGACTGACTTGATACGATCGACCAGTGCGTCGCCCGCTTCAATGTCGACACCCGCATCTTTGTAGCTTAAACCGGTATTTGGGGTAGAAGTTGAGTTGCTCATAAATGAAGTCTCCGCATTGGCGGCAGATTATAACCTGAATATACGAAACTCTTATGTTATTTATGCTCGAAAATGCTATCTTTAATAAAAATATTTTTTCATTTATAACGATTAAATCAAAAAAGGCTAGATTTTATGCAAGATCGTATACTGCGCCGTATTTTTTTACTCGCAGGTATTGTATTGCTGGTATGGGTGTTGTACTTACTCAAGCCTGTAGTCATTCCTTTTATCGGTGCTTTTTTCCTGGCTTATTTATTCAGTCCACTTGTTGATGTGCTGGTAAAAATGAAATTGCCTCGCTGGTTAGCAATTAGCGTGGTATTCGTCGGAATAGGTGTAACCTTAACTATTGCACTCTGGTATTTAGTTCCACTGATTTGGAAACAATTAGTTTATGCCCGAGATAGTATTCCAGCAGGTATTCACTGGATTAATGCTACCTTTTTACCTTGGGTGTCTTCGACATTTAATGTCCAGCAAATGGAAATTGACACAGAGCAGTTGTCTAAAGCTGTCATGGAATATGTCCAAACAAACTATAGCGCAGACAGCATTCAGGCAGTGTTATTAAAACTGGCTCAATCTGGTTTGAATTTTATTCAGATTGGTGGAACAGTGGTTTTAATTCCAATCATTGCTTTCTATTTCTTGCTTGATTGGGAACGTATGTTACAAAACTTACGCCGTCTCATCCCACGTCCATATGAAGCAACTACTTTACAGATCGTTGGTGAATGCCATAGCGTTTTAGGGGCATTTGTTAAAGGTCAGTTTCTTGTCATGCTATTGCTTGGCGTAGTGTATGCAGTTGGTTTACAGCTCATCGGTTTGGAAGTTGGCCTGATTATTGGTATGGTGGCAGGGCTTGCTAGTATTATTCCTTATTTAGGTTTTGCCGTAGGTATTATTGCCGCTGTTATTGCCAGCCTGTTCCAGTTTGGCTTGGATTGGATGCATCTATTACTGGTTGGTATCGTCTTTATGATTGGTCAAGCGGTAGAAGGCTATATCTTACAGCCATTCCTACTGGGTGATAAAATTGGCTTATCTCCTGTAGCAGTTGTTTTTGCAGTATTGGCAGGTGCACAACTTGCAGGTTTCTTGGGAATGTTAATTGCATTGCCTGTTGCTGCGGTTATTGTAGTGTTGTTGAAGCATTTAAGAGAGAATTACGAAAGAAGCTCACTTTACGCTCCACCATCTACATTAGTGATCCAACATGGCGATATTGAGCAAATTCATGTACAAACCGAAAGCACTAAGCTTGATCTTGAAGTTAAAACACAGCAAGATACAGATGAACTAAAATCTCCTAACCAGAAATAATTTCAAGGTTAATTCAATATATGCGTCAACTCCAACTGGATATAGAACCTCAACTTGATGCCCGAATCAGTGATTTTTCGGGACCGGGTTGGGGGCATGTAGTCGATGCCGTGCGTCAACTACATGCTGGTCTGGTGAGTAGGTTCTATATTTACGGTGGAGCGGGGACGGGGAAGAGTCATTTACTTTCTGCAATTTGTGATTCTTATTTAGAAATAGGCAAATCTGCTATTAAAGTATCTTTGCTCGAACTGCTTGATGCACCTATTGAGGCAATTACCTCTTTAGAACATTATGATCTTGTTGCTTTGGATGATATTGAATCGATTAGTGGTGTGCCTCACTGGCAGAAAGCTGTTTTTCATTTAATGAATAATCACGAAGGACAACTGGTGTTTTCGTCGCGTGTAGCACCGATTGAATTAAAGCTGGAATTACCAGACCTACAATCACGACTTACACAAGCCGTTAGTGTAAAAGTGCCAAGTGGAAGTCTATATGCAGACCGCTATGCCTTGGTGACATCTGTAATGGCTAGACGGGGTATTCACTTTGACCAACAAATTGTTGATTACTTATTATTACATGGTCCTCACCAAGCATCTCTTTTACTGCAAACTGTTGCTCAGTTAGAAAAACTACTCAAAGGTGAAAAAACAAAACTTTCTAATGCGACTTTAAGACAAATTTATGCTTTGATTGATGAGTATCAACAGTAGAGTTTCTAGCTTAAATTTGCTGTTTTGCTTAAATTAAACTCATACAATTTAAAAAATGGCTTTCCCTACATAAGTTTTTTTCATTTCAGAAAAGCTATATTTATAACTTATAAATTCTTTTTTAATTTTTTAATACGACAATTTTTTGTATTTAAAAAACTTTTTTAGGTCTACGAAGCTTTTTGTAATCTAGCTCAAAAATGACTCTAGAGACCGACCAAAATGTCTTGAGAAATTCTACTTCCTGTGACAAAGTACGCACAAAGGATGCGATTGCAAAAGCGGAAATTTTGCAATATTGACAAAGAAAAATGAAAAAAGATGTAAGGAGATGGGTATGCTCAAACGGAGCATTGCTTTTGCTTTATTGGCTGCTGCTGGACACGCTTATTCTGCCGATATTCAAGTCACAACTACAACTGATGAAGACGTCGATAACACGGTCTGTTCATTACGCGAGGCTGTCGAACTTTTAAATAAACTTAATTCAAGCGATTCTAAGGTTGTTGCGTCTGTAAAAGATGGTTATCGTGGCTGTGCTAGTGGTGACTCAAATAATATTATTTTGCAAAGAGATAAAGAGTACACACTTAATGAAAAAATAAAGATAACAGCTCCTCTGACAATTAGTACTGCTAAAAATGATTCTACGCTAGTTGATACCGATCAACCAGGTTCGCATAACGCTACAATAAAAATGATTGGTACTGATCAGTTATTTAAAATTGATGATGAAAGTATTGAAAAAGCATCAATTTCTGTTTCGCTAACTGATCTTAATTTACAAGGTGCGGGTTTAAAATTTAAAGCCGTCACTGGTGGTTTGATTGATAATCATGAAATATTGAAAATTCAAAACTCTCGTTTAATTGATGGATACGCAGCTCAAGGGGGAGCAATTTATAATAGAGGATTGGTCACGAAAAGTGGCCAGACCTATGGGTTCGTCACAATTACCAATACTCTTATTCAAAATAATAAAGCAACACAAGGTGGAGTAATTTATAGTGAGCAGCCTTTGTATTTGATCACGCAGTCTGTGATTCGAGACAATGAAGTTAGTTCTGCTGCTGGATCACTTTTCTTCAGTGCAAATAAATTTGATGATGAAAGTACAGGGGGATATTTAAGCCAGCGTTCTACCGGTCTGAGTAACAGTACTTTTTTTCATAATAAAGTAGGTTTTATTGCAAATGTTCAAGATGGGATGTTTGTTAATAACATTACGATGATTAAAAATGATAAAGGATTATTTCTAGATGCTCCCCAAGGTAATGCTTCTATTTCAAATAGTGTTTTAGTTGGAAATACGATCAACTGCCAGGCTACTAGTGCCGATAAAGCAATTATACAAAGTAATTTGGTGACAACAGAATGTAATAGAAATGCGACCTCTAAGCTCCCTAATATTCTTTATCCTGCTAATGAAAAATTAATAGCAGGTAGTACAGATGAGGGAGTATGCGATGTAACAGCGAAAGAAGGTTTATTTTGTCCTTTTAACACTCCTAAAGATAGTTTTTTAGGTTTTTTTAAGCCTCGACTTTTAGAAAGTTATAATACTTTAGCTGACTCCTTAATTATTAATAAAGGTCGTTTATATAGTGACGGCACTTCAGTCGGATTAGCAAGCTGTGAAAGTGTTGATCAACGTGGGAAAAAACGTAGCGGTTATGATGAGCTATGTGATCTTGGCGCGATTGAATATATTTTAGATACTGAGATATCCTCAGTAGGTCAAGATATTAGATATGGCCAAGTTGCAAAATTTAATATTCTTGGTTCTCTAAGTGAAGCAGATTTAGTGACTCCAGCTACGTGTAAGCGATTGTTTGGCGAGCGAGCTGATGGAAAAGAATGGCAACCGGGATGCCTTAGAATTAAACAAAGTACAGACACACCAGTTTCTAAAGGCAGTATAACTTTAGATCAAAATGGAAATGTAATTTATACGCCAAATGGGAACTGGCATGGCGCGGATATTTTTAGTATTCAGGTTGTTACGAGTGTGTCTCGATTTAATGAAGGCGTAGAGTTTCAATATATCACTATCCCGACAAGAATTGTTCAGGATCCTTTATCTGGAATTGAAGACAAATCTGTCAGTACCGGAGGTGGAGGTAGTGTTGGTGGGGCCTTTATTTTAGGTTTATTAGGTTTAATTGCTTTACGCCGTTTCAAGTCATAATCAGGGATGAGACTATGAAAAATTATAAGAAGGCATTATTAGCGTTAGCTGTGCTTGCAAATATGCCACTTTTTGCTGATACCACAAATAAAAGAATTGAGGTCACAACTTTTGCTGATGAAGATGGTGAAAATACGAACGCATGTTCATTAAGAGAAGCTATTAAAGTTGCAGAAACTCGTAAATCCGCTTATGGGTGTACTGTATTTAGCCTCGATACTGATCAGGTAATTCAGTTAAAAGCTGGAACTTATACTTTAAATAAAGAATTGGTGCCCAATGCTAATATTTCTATTTATGGCTATGGTGAACGTGAAGAAGATAAAATTTGGTCAGAAAAGAATGTTTTAACAAATGACTATCCTGCTCTACCAGAACTTAAAACACGTATTAATGCTGCGGGCAAGTCGCGTATATTTAACACAGCGGAAAATCAAAAAGCTCTATTCCTGCAAAATATTATTATAGAAAATGGTATAGCTTCAAATCAAGGTGGGGCTATTTATGCGGGTGGTAATGTTACATTATTAAATTCTCAAATTTTAAACTCTCAAGCTCCAAAAGGTGGAGCTGTTTTTCTTGGTGGTAGCGGAGTAAATTTATCAATAACTCATTCCCTCTTGCAAGGCAATCAAGCAAGTACTGGTAGCGTGTTAGCTATGAGTTGTAAAAATGGTACTGAGTATGCCAAACGAGAGGTTACTCTTACATCCTCAAGTATTATCAAGAATGGTTCGAGCAATTCTGCTAGTACATTTGAATTTTGTGGCGAGCCGAAAGCTACTTTTACAATTAATACAATTGCTCAAAATATTGCCAGCACTGTAAATGGGGTTATTTTAAAATTTACAGGAGATGCGATTCCTGGTAATACAACAAATCCATCAACTATTTTAAGTGGTGGAAGTAGTTTAAAGCTACAAAATAACACTATTGTTGAAAATAACGCACATACAACTTTCCTATATGACAGTTTAGGTGGGAAAGAATTGAATTTTAATATAATTGGATACAATCCAGTTGGATATGCTTGTCGATATTTAGCAGGCTCAGCAGCTGATTTGAAGAACTCAGGTCTTAGATTATCTTTTAATGCACTAAATTTAAGTAATAATACTGATAAATGTGATTTACCAACAGAGGTACTTTCGTCAGCTAATAAGACAATTGATATTTCAGGTGTTCCATTTAACTCTTTACTTGAGCGCCATGAAAAAGCTGAAGCAGTAACTGGTTTTTTACCACTTTATTTTCCATTGGTAGCTGCTGGAAAAGAAGATTTAATAGATGTAGACCCTGAGAGTAAAGCTATATGCGCTGATATAGATCAACGTGGTTTAGCTCGACTCCCAACTAATAAACTATATTATCAGCCCGATAACATTGCTCGTAATAGCTGTGATATAGGTTCAGTAGAACTAATGAAATTAACTGCTGGTGATTTAAGAGGTTTAGGCAACAGCTCTCTCACTACTTTACTTGAGGGATACCAAACCCAGTATGATACTGCAGAAAAAAATCTCACTAATCCACTTTATTCATATTTGTGGAATGTCTTAAAAATAGATTTGGCAAATTATAAAAATCTTCTTGATCAAACTAAAGCAAATGCAAAATACCGAGCGATCTATATTGATTTGAAGGCAAATGGCTTACCTTTGCCAAATGAAGATAGTAGCCATCTTCTAAAGTTTTTTAATAGTACGGACTATAATATTAGTCTTGAATCTGTTGGAACAGGATTGATAGATGACAAAGTTGCAAGCACGGAAAAAGACGATAAACTTTTTTGTGAGTGGAATAGTGCTTTACAGCAAATTATATTCTATCGATCGGATGATATTACTACTCAAGCTGGTGACTACAACTATTGTAAATATACGATTAGTAGTAAAGATGGTTCTACTCAATCATCTGGTCTTTTAGAAGCACGATTTGATAATGTTGCACCTGTAGCAAGTGATAGTAAAGTTGTATTCCAATATTTAGCAAATGAAATAATTCCATTAAATTTACTTAAATACGCAAATGATGATGGAGATGGTCCAGCTAATACACTTATTACAAAGCCTAATAAACCTCAGTTTGCAGACTTGCCTATATATTTGCCAAGTAAAACTTCAAAAGATGGAATTTTTACAGTAGTTAAGGCAGATAGAGAAGGCCCTTGTCCAGGTGAAGATAAGGATAATACTTGTTATGGTGGTAATATTTATATTCAAGCTAAAAATAGTTTTAATAACTTCAATGATACATTAACTTATTACGTATATGATGCTGATAATAAAATTTCAAATGCAGGTACTATCAGTTTAGTGAGTAGTAATACTACTGCTGGAGGTGGTAATAGTGGAGGCGGTGGTGGCAGCTTGGGAATTTTATCTTTAGCATCGTTACTTGGTTTAGCAGCTTATAGACGCTACCGTAAATAAACGATATAAAATAAAAAAGCCTCCAATTGGAGGCTTTTTTATAAGAAATGAAATCAAAATAATTGAGTGATTAGATTTCACCTATTTAATCACTAAACAATAAATTAGTGCTCTAAATACTTATTCATGTATTCTTCACGAATTGCTGTTCTTTCTTCACCATTCGCTTTAAGCATCCGCTCACGTAAGTCTTTTCGCTCTTGCGTACTCATTTTTTGCCATGCTTCACGCATTTTTTGTTTTTCAGCTTCAGGAAGTTGAGTAAACCAGTCCATACGTTGCTGTAAGTTGGTGCTTTGATTCGCTGGTAGCTCTTTTAAACTCTGGTAACGTTTAATGACTGCACGTTGCTCTTCTTCGGAAAGGGCATCCCATGTGTCATCCACTTGTGCATTGGCATCTTTAGAAAAAATCCAAAAGCGTTCAAAACCTGCAAAACTTGTCTGCAAGAAACTTAATGAACACAGGATAAGCGCTAACTTTTTAGCTGCCATGTTGTACTTTATCCTCACCCAACACCATTAACATCTCTAAATCTTCCACCATTTGTGGAGATAATTTAGGATTAACGATCACTTGATTTTGTGGCTTATCCACAATCTCGACTGAGTTAGGCAGAATAACAAAACCTGTAATTGCTGCGGCAAGTGCGAAACCAGTCATTTTCCAGACACTATAATAAGAGGCTGGTTTTTGTTGAATATGGTCAAGCACATGATTCATGACCACTGTTTTATTTTTATGGTGATCTGCCAAACTATCAAGTTTGGATGTCACCTTTTTAGTGAAATCATCATGATTCATCAGAACCTCCCAAGGGATTTAAATGTGCCAAGTATTCTCTAAGTCCCTGAATTGCTCGGTGATAATGGGTTTTCACACTACCTTCGGTACAGTTCATGATCTGAGCTGTTGTATGGGTGTCAAACCCTTCCCACGCACGTAACATAAATGCCTGTTGTTGACGAACAGGTAGTTTTTCAATTGCTTCCCGAATTTCCTCTATCGTTACTGCTTGATCGAGAAAATCTGCAGGATTAATAGCTTTTTCATCAACTACATCGATAACTTCGTCGTCGTCATTATCCAGACTAACTTTTTTGAAGAATGAAAATGGGTTTGCTCTACGAGCTTCTTTGCGGCGCCAATCTTGAAGTTTGTTATTCAAAATAGTGTAGAACAGGGGATACCATTCTTCAGTACTTTTATCGGCATAAGATTTGTGTAAAGCAATAAATGCTTCTTGAACCAAATCCATCGCAATACCTTGTTGACCTTGGGTAGCACTCTCCATCATTACCAAAGCACGACCAGTAACATCTTGCATGAAAACTTTCAGGCGTTGCTCAGCCGTGCTGGCATGAGCACTAGATGTTTCCGATCGAGACTTTTTCGGTGCTAAATCCATGGAGATGGAAAATCCTGTCATTGGACATACCCACCTTATCTTCAATATATCTCTCATATAACGTTGAAAAGAGGTGGGAGGTTGACAACAATCGGTTATTTTTTACTAGTGTAATTGATTTTTTTCACAAATATGTGCGATGTAAAATAAATTAACGTTTTATTGGCGTTGGCGAACCATCTCAAAAAAACAAATAGATCCTGCAATTGCCACGTTTAATGACTCTTGTCCACCCGGTTGAGGAATAGTCACTGATTGTGCGTGATCTAACGCGTAATCGCTTGCACCTTGACCTTCATTTCCTAAAATCCACACACACGGTTTAGATAGGTCTTTTGAGTAAAGACTGGTTGAGCGATGAGAGCTAGTAACAAAAACCGGGATTTGAAATTTTGGAAGGATATCTGTCAGCTGGAAGTTTTCAAAACAATGTAAGCTAAAATGAGCGCCCATACCTGCTCTTAAAACTCGTGGTGACCAAAGTGATGCAGAGCCTTGTGTGCAAATGATTTGTTTAATATTTGCTGCTGCTGCTGAACGTAGAAGTGTACCTACGTTACCCGGATCTTGAATATTTTCTAGAATTAAGGTGTCTACATTGTAGTCGATAGTTGATGCAGTTTTAGGTAAATCAATAATCGCTAAACAAGGTAAGCTTGTGCCTAATGTGCTCAAATCTCTATATAAAACTTCACTAATAACAAAGATATGGCCTTGATGTAGCTCTGTTATTTTCTTTAAATCTTCGTGTTCTAATGCTTGTTCTGTCGTGAATAAAGAAAAAATCTTCTTTTGCTGTTGTAACCAAGCCAAACAAAGATGGGTGCCTTCAAGAACGGTTTGTTGGTGCTTTTTTCGGGCGTTACTGAGTTCGATTAATCCACGCAAATGTTTAATTTTTGCATTGTCTTTTGATTCTAAAAAAATAACCGCCATAAGAAAATATCCAACAAAAGGGCACCATCATACTATGATGCCCTAAGTAATTAAAATTATTAGTGGTAGCTTGTTACGCGTTCAACTTCATTTTTAGAACCGATAATCACAGGTACACGTTGGTGAAGTTCTGTAGGTTCAATCTCTAGAATGCGTACACGGCCAGTAGTTGATGCACCGCCTGCTTGTTCAATAAGCATACTCATTGGGTTTGCTTCATACATTAAACGTAAACGACCTGCTTTTTTCGGATCTTTTAAGTCGTATGGGTAAAGGAAAATACCACTGCGACATAAAATGCGGTGAATATCACCCACCATACATGCTACCCAGCGCATATTGAAATCTTTTTCACGAACAGATGTCTTGCCTGCGAGTAATTCATCAATATATTGTTTTACGGGTTGTTCCCAATGACGCTGGTTAGAGGCATTAATTGCAAATTCTTGAGTATCTGCTGCAACCTGTACATTCTCATTCGTCAGCAAGAAAGTTTGAGTTTCTGGATCTAAAGTAAAGAATACTACGCCATTTCCTACAGTTAAAGCCATCATAGTTGATGGGCCATAAAGTACATAACCAGCAGCAACTTGCTGTGTGCCAGCTTGCATGAAATCGTTTGCTTCTGTTACTGCATTTTTTGCAGGCAAAATAGAGAAAATCGTACCTACACACATATTGATATCGATATTGCTTGAGCCATCTAATGGATCAAATAAAACGAGGTATTTACCATTTTCTTGTGCAGGTGTGAACTCATCAAGCTCTTCAGAAGCGAGACCGCCTACGTGCGGGTGTACTTTTAAAGCATCAATTAAATAGTCATTCGAAATCACATCAAGTTTTTTCTGTGTTTCACCCTGAACATTTTCATTGCCAGCACTACCTAAAATACCAGCCAGAGCACCTTTTTGTAAGGCTTGGTCGATTGTTTTACAGGTCGTGGCAATAGTATCGATGACTTGAGCCAACTCAGGTGTTAGATTCCCTTTTTGTTGTTGTAAAAATTGGGACAAAGTGAGGTTGGACATAAAAAAACGCTCCTGTGCTTCAAGCATCAAAATGAGTCAGATAAATACGTGGCATATTCTAGATGAGAATGTCACAAAATAAAAATTATCTTACTTTATTTGTGTTGGATTTATGCTTACAAGCCCCAATTAAAATGGTATGTTGATTGCATTACAAAGGATTGTATATTTTTAGGAGAATCGAAATGACAACAAAGAAGTTTGATGCGACCCCCACAGCAGGTGAACCAATCAATCTAGATGAAATTTCGAAAGAAAATGTTCAGGAAGCTTGGAAAGATTATGAGGCAAAACCTGAATATAAAGATTTTAATAAACATGATTTGATTGAGTCCATGCAACATCCTGAAGAAGAAAAGAAATCTTCTTAAGTAATAAAAAACGCTCATATTATTATGAGCGTTTTTTTATGCATATCCCTTATTTTAATAAAGGAGGGACTGCTTCGTAATTAATCTCAACGCGGCGATTTTCTTTCCACGCTGATTCATCATGTCCCGCATTAACAGGAGCTTCTTTACCATAACTTACAGCTTCAAGTTGCTGCGGGTTTACACCATTGGTAATTAAATAGCTTTGTACAGCTTTAGCACGACGCTCACCTAAAGCCATGTTGTATTCACGTGTACCACGTTCATCTGTATGGCCTGTTAATGCAACTTTTGAATTTGCATTTGCGATAAGGAACTGAGCATGAGCTTGAAGTGTTTGGTAGTCTTCAGTAGATAAATCGCTGCTGTCATAATCAAAGTGAACAACGCGTTTAGCCAAAGCCGCTTTATTTGCTTCAGTTACACCTTTAGATGAAGCACCTGCCAAATTTTGAGCATTTAATGCAGCATCTTCACTTAAACCAGAAGTGTTTACCGTGCTTGGGTTTGTACCAGTCGTAGTCGTCGCTGCAGGTTTACGGCTAGCACAGCCTGTCATTACGAGTGCTACGCTAAGAAAGGGTAGAGCTAAATATTTGATTGATTTCATGATCATCTCCGTCAATGGAATTAAAAGTTATTTTGGTGCCCAGGCTGGTTCACGTACTTCACCTTGTTCGCTTGGTAAATTCATACGGAAACGTCCATCAGTAGACATAATAGACAACAAGCCACGGTTGCCTTCACGAGTTGCGTAGACCACCATTTGCCCATTTGGTGAGAAACTTGGTGATTCATCTAAACTAGTTGGGGTAAGAATATTGGTGATGCCAGTATTAATGTCTTGAATTGCAACTTTATAACTGCTGCCACTTGGGCGATGAACAAGTGCAATCTTTTTGCCATCTGCACTCAGAGTTCCACGTGCATTAAATGACCCTTTAAATGTCAAACGCTTTACTGAGCCATCAGCAAAGGTGTAACGATAAATTTGGGCAGAGCCACCACGGTCAGAAGTGAAAATAAAGGATTTTCCATCTGGTGTATAACGTGCTTCGGTATCAATTGCCGAGTCATTTGTCATGCGTTTGACTTGGCGAGTTGATAAATCCATTTGATAGATTTCAGGGTTGCCATTCATAGATGCTGTAAACAGCATTGATTGGCCATCGGGTGAGAAACTTGGTGCGCCGTTTAAGCCTCTGAAACTAGTAAGAACTTCACGTGTTCCAGTTGATAAATCCTGTAAATAAATTGCTGGACGTTTAGTTTCAAAAGAAACATAAGCAATTTTTTTAGCATCTGGTGTCCATGCCGGAGAAAGAATTGGATCACGAGATGATAAAACGGTCTTTGGTTGTTCACCATCCGTATCTGCAATTTGTAGTGTATAACGCTCGGCAGGTGTTGCAGGGTTTCTTAGTACATATGCAATACGGCCACTAAAGTCACCTGGAATACCAGTAAGCGCTTGATAAATAGCATCACTTACCATATGGCCAGCCTGGCGTATGCGTGCAGCTGGTACATTTAAAAGTTCATTTAAAATGTATTGTTGCTTTTGTACATCATAAAGTTGGTAGTGAACTTCAAAACCTGTCGCTGTTTGTTTAATTTGACCCGTAACTACATATGGAATACCTGCGGCTTGCCAGTCAGAAGCTTGAATCTGGTTAATTGCAGCATTGGCAGGTAAGTTTTTAGATGAGCTTGTAAAGCGTCCAGAACGGTTTAAGTCTGTTTCAACAATAGGATAGAGCCCATTGTCGTTAGTAAATGGGACAATAGCAATTTTGGGTGCCTGATCTGGTGCTTTGGCAATTTCCAGATATAACTGGGCAAAAGCAGTTGTAGAAGCAATAGGGCTTAAGGCTGTGATCAGTGCTAAAGATAGCAGGTGTTTGCGGCTCGTATTCATAAGTTTAAAGTCATAGCAGGTATTTTTGTGACTGTTGATTTTGTAGCATAGTTACATGCCTTAAACTATTTAAAGCATGTAACTCTTTCAAAATTATTGCGCTCTAAATGTAGAGCTAACACTTCTTGCTTCACGTCTTGCATCTGGATCTGATGGCATAGGATAGGGCGCTGCGGCTTGAATTGCAGCTTTAATACTTGCGTCTAAAGCATCGTCACCACTTGAACGCGTGATCACAATAGAATTAACGCTTCCCGAATCCGACAGAGTAAAACGAACACCAACTGTTTTACCACTACTGCCAGTTGGGACATCCCAAGAGCGTCGAATTTTTTGCTCAAAATCGCGTCTAGCTGAAGAAGCAACCTTTTTAGCTTCAGCTTTCTTTTGAGCTGCCTCTTCTTGTGCTTTTTGAGCAGATGCAGCTTTTGCTTCAGCCTCCGCTTCAGCTTTGCGTTTAGCATCGTCAGCAGCTTTTTGCTGTTTGGCTTTGGCATCGGCCTCAGCTTTACGTTTAGCATCGTCAGCAGCTTTTTGTTTGGCTTTAGCATCAGCTTCAGCTTTGCGTTTAGCATCATCAGCTTTTTGCTGTTTGGCTTTTGCATCGGCTTCAGCTTTACGTTTAGCCTCGTCATTGGCTTTTTGTTGCTTAGCTTTTGCATCGGCCTCAGCTTTGCGTTTAGCTTCCTCAGCTTTTTGTTGCTTAGCTCTAGCGTCAGCTTCTGCTTTGCGTTTAGCCTCATCAGCTTTTTGTTGCTTAGCTTTAGCATCGGCATCAGCTTTACGTTTAGCATCATCATTAGCTTTTTGTTGCTTAGCTTTAGCATCAGCATCAGCTTTACGCTTAGCATCATAATGTGCTTGAAGTTTAGCGTTTTCAGCCTTTTGAGCTTCACGTTTTAATTTTGCATCAGCCTCAGCTTTACGTTTAGCGTCTTCAGCAGCTTTTGCATTTTGTTCAGCCTTACGTTTTTGTTCGGCTTCTGATTTTGCTTTAGCCTCAGCTTGGTGTTTGGCTTCAGCCTGCTGCTTTTGAGTTTCCTCTATGCGTTGCTGCTCTGCTGCTTGTTTCGCTTTCGCAGCTTCTTCAGCTTTACGCTTTTGCTCAGCTAACTTGACTTGCTGGGCCTGTTCGGCCTTTTGCTTTTGAGCAGCAAGTTGTTGAGCTGTTGGAGGAGGTGGTGCAACTGGAAGATTTTGAGGTAGCGTTTCATCCACAATAGGGGCTAATATCTCTTTTGCTTCATTTGTAGCTGTAGTCTCTTGTTCAATTTCTTTGGCTAAAGGAGGAGGTAAATCTTCTGGCTTAACTAAAATAGTCGTTAGCTTTTTTGGCTGTTCAGGTGGTTTACTCAAGCCTAAAAAAAGCAAGCTAACAATGGCAATTGCATGAACTCCGAGTGTAAAGCTCAATGCAATCGCATTTTGTTTAAAGTGCGGCTTTTGATTTTTGTTCATAGCTTATTTTAAAGGCTCTGTCAGAAGGCCAACTTGAGTTAAGCCTGCTTCTTGTAAACTTGCCATTAATGATACGACTTCACCATAAGGACGAGACTTATCACCATTGACTAAAACTGTGAGTTGTTTGTTTTCTTGTTCAGCTTGTTTTTGAGCATCGCTTAAAACTGCTTCGAGTTTTTCACGAGATAATGGTTCATTATCTTTGTAATCTTCATACTGAAGATAAATATTGCCATTTTTGCCAATTGTTACCATGGCTGGCATATCTTTTGATTCGATAGGATGGTTATTTGCTTGAGGTAAATCAACCTTGATACCACTGGTAATCATAGGAGCAGTTACCATAAAAATAACCAAAAGTACGAGCATAACGTCAATATAAGGTACGACGTTCATATCACTTTTTAATGGTTTTTTTATGCGCTCAAAGCGCCCTGAACGCTGAATTGCCATTATGCATCTTCCTGTGATGAACCCACAGATTGACGTTGCAATAAAGCAATCATCTCTTCAGCAAATAAAGCGCGATCAGAATAAACACTTTCACTTTTAGCAGTGAAGTGGTTAAAAGCCAATACAGCAGGAATTGCGGCAAACAAACCAATTGCAGTTGCAATAAGTGCTTCGGCAATACCCGGTGCAACAGTTGCCAGAGTTACTTGATCAACCGCAGCTAAACCGATAAAGGCATTCATAATACCCCAAACAGTACCGAATAAACCGATATATGGGGCCACAGAACCAATACTTGCTAAAGTCCCTAAACCATATTCTAAATGGCTTTGATCACGGCTCAAACCTACGTGCAAAATACGTTCAGTGCCTTCAATTGTTTGTGAAACAGGAGCCAGACGCTTTTTGAGTTTAAAAAATTCGCTCAACCCTTGATAAAAAATATCTTCAAGCCCAGAGCGCTTTGAGTTGAGTTGGGCATTGTTATAAAGCGTACTGAGTTCAGCACCAGACCAGAACATTTTTTGGAAATGTTCATCGTCTTGATGTGCTTTTTTATAACTCATATGTAACTTGGCAATCAGATACCAACTAAAGATCGATGCTAACAATAAAATTAGCATGACCAACTGAACGACTGGACTTGCTTGTAAAATAAGGTCAGAAATATGCAGGGTTGATTCAATGTTTGTTGCCATAGGTTACATATGCCGGTTGTTTTTTTAGTCTTGTTCCAATTCTTTACGAATAAGATCACGTATTTCTTCTGGAAGACGACGAGCTACAAGTTCTTTACTTAAACATGCCAACTCAACCTCGCCAGAAGCAAGCAAGATTTCACCACGATAAATATTTTGTTGCAACACAAATGACGCAGCTTTACATGAAACTACACGTGCTGTAACAGTAATTAAATCATCCATTAAAATAGGACGCATGTATTTTACGTCAATTTTGTGTACGACAAAGTTGTAGTCTTTTTGATGCCAGTAATGATCAACGCCAGAAGCACGGAGCCATTCAGTACGGGTACGTTCCATATAGCGAATATGGTTGGCATGGTAAACAATACCACCTGCGTCCGTATCTTCAATATAAACACGAATGTTGAATTCAAAATGATTCGCCATGAGAGTATTCCGTTTTAGTTCACTATAGAGCTTTATATTTAAAATATGGCTTTGAATAAAACATTGGTTCCATTCAAAAGCCATACATCTGCTTTTAAATACGGGGCAGTTTAGCAGATTGCATACTAAGTCCTATGGCACAACCTTTCAATTGCGGTTGCTGTATTTCTAATCGAAAAACGCTATATCTTATGGCTAGCAAGCTTTTTAAGTTAAGAGGGCTTCCATGAAGTTTGAACTTGTTTTGATATATTCGGATAATCTAATACGAATCTTACATGTAGCTCGGTCCCAGTTTTTAAAGCCTTGTTATCTACAATAAAATAAGGGCTATGATTTGGTGCCGCCTGAGTTAAGTCTTGATTTTCTGGTGTTGCACCCAAGAAAACAAAGAATGACGGCATTAACTTGCCATAATAGGCAAAATCTTCACTTGCGCTTGCATTATGATCTAAAACATGGAGTTTTGAATCGCCAACAACTTTGGCTAGGGTTGGCTGAATAAACTGAGTGAGCGCTTTATCATTCATGGTCACTGGAGCGTAAGGAGCAATTTCAACTTTGGCGGTGACGTCATTGGCTTGAGCGTTATGCTCTATCATGGCAGGTAAACTTTTTAAGATATTTGCCCGTACCTGTTCGTTATTAGAACGAATAGTACCGATCATATTGACTTGTTCTGGAATCACATTTCCTGCTGTACCACCTTGAATGTTACCGATACTGACGACGCCCATGCCTTGAGTGAGATCAGTTCTTCGGCTAATAAGACTCTGTAAATTATTAATCATTTGTGCCGATGCATAAATCGGATCTCTACCTAACCAAGGGGTTGAGCCGTGAACCTGCTTGCCGTTGACCTGAATACGTAAATGGTCTGCACTATTTAAAATGGCACCATCTTTATAATAAAGGTGTCCACTTTGCATACCAGATATGACATGCATTCCAAAAATAGCTTCGGGTTTATAATCCTTAAATGCACCGTCTGTGATCATTTTTCTTGAGCCGATCTGATCACCCTGTGTAAAGTTGTCTATATCTGCTCCACCTTCTTCAGCAGGTTGAAAAACAAAGACAACCGTACCCGATATTTTATCTTTATTGGCAGCCAGAATTTTTGCTGCGCCTAATAACATTGCAGTGTGTGCGTCATGTCCACAAGCATGCATTACGTAAGTTTCTTTTCCTTGATAAATTGCTTTTTGTTTACTCGCAAAGGCAACACCACTTTTTTCTTCCATAGGTAGCGCATCCATGTCGGCTCTAAGTGCAATAATAGGGCCGGGTTTATTCCCTTTTAAAATGCCAATAACACCTGTTTTTGCATAACCTGTTTTGACCTGAATGCCATAGGACTTTAATTCTTTTTGAACTAGTGCAGATGTTTTAAATTCCATATTGCCAAGTTCAGGATGCTCGTGAATATGTTGTCTTAATTGAATCACCTGATTTTCATTTTGTTGTGCAGCATCTTTTACCCAATCTGCTAGGCTCAGCTGGCTCATTAGAGCGAGTGGAAAAATCAAAGCGGCTTTTTTGTACATGTCCTTATCCTAAAAATATTATTGTTCATAAGATTTGCTATCTAGATTTCTTATAATTCAGTTTTCAAAAATATTAAAAAATCAATAAGGTATAAAAAAAGACTTAAAAGGTATAGAGTGGCTAATTTATTGATAAGACAATTATTATTTTAATTGAATAAAGAGATTAAATTAAAAAAGGAAGAGAAAATTCTCTCCCTTTGGTTAGTTTTTAGGCTCAGGTGGTGTCATTCCAAACTGTAAATAAGATTGGTTGGTTGCAATCCGACCTCGTGCAGTACGCATGACATAACCTTGTTGAATTAAATAAGGTTCAATCACATCTTCAAGCGTACCGCTGTCTTCAGCCATCGCTGCTGCAAGCGCTTCAACTCCAGCAGGACCGCCATCAAAACGCTCGAGTAGCATGCTCAAATAACGTCTGTCGAGGGTATCTAGGCCAGCTTTATCAACATTGAGCATATCTAGTGCGCGCTGCGCCATTTCATGGGTCACTTCACCTGTGCCTTTCACTTGAGCATAGTCACGAACACGTCGTAATAAACGGTTAGCGATACGAGGTGTTCCTCGTGATCGGCGTGCTACTTCTTCTGCGCCTTCAACTGTAATGGGTACATCCATTAAGTTTGCAGAGCGTGACACAATGTGAGTCAAGTCTTCTACAGAGTAAAACTCAAGACGTTGTACAATACCGAAGCGATCACGTAGTGGTGAGGTCAGTAAGCCCGCACGTGTAGTGGCAGCGACGAGTGTAAAAGGCGGTAAATCGAGTTTAATTGAACGAGCAGCAGGGCCTTCACCAATCATGATATCTAATTGGTAATCTTCCATCGCTGGATACAGAATTTCTTCAATCACTGGTGAAAGACGATGAATCTCATCAATAAATAAAACATCGCCTTCTTCAAGGTTAGTCAGCATTGCTGCTAAATCACCTGCACGCTCTAATACCGGTCCTGAAGTAGATTTGAGGTTACCCCCCATTTCTCGGGCAATAATATTAGCAAGTGTGGTTTTACCTAAACCCGGCGGACCAAAAATCAGCGTATGGTCGAGTGCTTCACCACGGCCACGAGCAGCACCAATGAAAATTTCCATTTGCTCGCGTACGACTGGTTGCCCAATATAGTCGGCAAGAGAAGTTGGTCGAATAGCCCGGTCAAAATGATCTTCTGGTTTTTCTGTTCCACTGATTAGACGGTCTTGCATAAGTGTTTTACTTCATCATGGATTTAAGAGCAGCACGAATAATATCGGCTGATTCTGTGTAATCGGCTTTAACCGCAGCAACAGCTTTTTGTGCTTCAAGTGGTTTATAACCTAAAGATTGCAAAGCAGCTTCTGCCTCTGCAACAGGAGAGTTTGCAGCAAATTGAATTTGAGGCATGGTCGCCACAGTTGAAGTGCCTTGAGCCAATGTTTTGAAACGGTCACGGAGTTCAATCATTAAACGTTCAGCTGTTTTTTTGCCAACCCCTGGAACTTTGACCAGCGTATTAATATCATCATGTTCAATGGTGTGAACCAATAACTCAACACTTAGCGTCGATAAAATACCCAATGCCATTTTCGGGCCGACACCATTTACTTTTAATAAGGTGCGGAAAATTGTTTTCTCTTGAGCATCACTAAAACCGTAGAGTTGTTGAGCATCTTCACGAACAACTAAATGCGTCCATAACGTAACTTTCTGGCCTTTTTGTAATTGGCAAAATGTTGAAAGTGGCGTATCAATTTCATAACCCACACCGTTCACATTTAGTAAGACAGTAGGGGCTTCTAGGGCAAACACTTCGCCAATTAAACATCCGATCATAGCGTAATTTCACTTATTCATAACTGTAAATCTGGTCGTTCTAAAATGAATTGAAAACGACACTAGTTTTATTTCTTTCTATATCAAGCCAGCTTAAAACAAACCTATTTTATTGCCTTGTAGCTCTTGCGCCAAGCTATAAGCCTGATGATCTGAGAACTTACTGATAATATCGAGGACTTGCATGATATTGCTGTAGTGATTATTGCTAAAGTTAGCACCATATAGATTAAGGATAGACATTAAACGTTGTTCTTTAAAGCTTAAAGATTTATGCGGAGTTGTGAGTGGTACAAATGCATCTAAAATCGTTTGTAAACTTTGGTGCGCAATAATTTCTAAACCAGACTTCTGCGGGTGCTCAAAAATTTTATCACGTGCCAGATTTTTGGCAGTTTCGATACCAATTGCAATATCTGGCGAACAATATTGCAAAAGATTGCCTTTAAGCTGACCTGTAATGATTTCATAATGATGTTTAGCAAAAGCCGTAGTGACTTCATCAACAAGACGTTTCATAACGCGGCCGCGTAATGCTGAGATCTTTTGTTGCCATGTACTGTTTGGATGAGATAACTCTTCAGGTTGACCATAGTCGGCAATAAGATTTAGGAATATTGGTTCAACTTCTTGGTAACTCAGCATATTTAAGACAATGCCATCTTCTAAATCAATGAGGGCATAACAAATGTCATCAGCGGCTTCTAATAAGTAGGTGAGTGGATGACGACAATAATGATATTCCCCGAGTTGAATCAGCCCGAGCTGTTCCGCAATCTGTTTTAAAATTTCTTTTTCAGACTGATAACAACCAAACTTTGCTCTTTGATGGGAAGGGCGGTCACCCTGCGAAGCAATTGTTTTTGAAAGCCATGGATATTTTAGATAAGCACCTAAAGTTGCATAAGTTAAGCGCATACCACCATCATTTGGATGATAATCAATGCGACTTAATAGACGTAATCCTTGAGCATTACCTTCAAACTGACGAACGTCAGCTTCTTCTTCGGGACTTAGCTTTTTTAAAAAATCATCATGTGATGCATCATCGAACCATTCACGAATTGCATATTCACCCGCATGGCCGAAAGGGGGATTACCAATATCGTGGGCCAGACAAGCTGCCTGAATAATTGCCCCGACATCGGCAGGTGAAATCCAAACGGGTAATTCATCTTTTATTTTTTCTGCGGCAAGCATACCCATTGAGCGACCAATGCAGGAAACTTCAAGGGAGTGTGTTAAGCGGGTATGAATACCATCGTGTTGTGCTAAAGGGTGAACTTGAGTCTTACGGTTTAACTGACGGAAACTTTGAGAAAATATAATGCGATCATAATCTTTATGGAATGGGCTACGAGCCAGTTCTGTACTACTTTTTTTGCTACCTAAACGAACTGCGGAAAGCAGCTCTAACCAACGCATTTGTTCCATTTATCATTATTCAAAACTATAAAACCTGATCATGCCAAAAAAAACTTAAAAGCACTAGCTTGGTGCGACATAGTTTGTCTTAGTTCGGGTTTTATTATGTTATTGAATAAACATGCAACAATTTATTTTTAGCAAGAATGACTAAAAAAATGATTTTGAACAAAAAACAAATCACTTCTTGCAGAATTAGGTTACAGAATACTGATTCTACATCTAGCTGATTTTACCAAGAAGCAGTAGAATATGCGCTCTCTCTAAAGTCACATTGCGGTAAGGTTCACAAGACCTGCCCGTGGAGCCAAAATCAACATGTTTATCGTGGCCGGTGCAGCAGCACATTCTTCTTTTAAGAAAGCTCAACTATTAACACGTTTATCGTCAATTAGTTCTGTTCAATCTTTTGACAGCCAATGGGTCTATTTGTTTGATCAAGCGCTCAACGAGCAGCAACATCAATCTGCTTTGCAATTATTGAATGACGGTGAGTCTTTTGAACTTCGTCAATCTGCAAGTGATGAGATTCAGATTTTAGTTACACCACGTGTGGGTACTATTTCACCTTGGTCTTCTAAAGCAACTGATATTTTCAAAAACTGTAATACACCAGTACACCGTCTAGAACGTGGTCTTTTATTCACGTTAAAAGGCGTTACTGAAATTACGAATGAAGTTAAACAAGTACTTCATGACCGTATGACAGAAACAGTTTTTGCCCAAATTGAAGATGCAAAAGCATTATTCTCAGAAACAGCTCCAAAACCATTAAATTCAATTGATATCTTGGGCCAAGGCAAAGAAGCTTTGGTTAAAGCGAACAATGAGTTCGGTTTTGCGCTTTCTGAACAAGAAATTGATTATTTAACAGAAGCATTCGGTAAGCTTGGTCGTAATCCAAATGATATCGAATTGATGATGTTTGCACAGGCGAACTCTGAACACTGTCGTCATAAAATCTTTGGATCTGAATGGACAATTGATGGTGAAAAACAACCATTATCATTGTTCCAGATGATTAAAAACACTTATAAAGAATCTCCAACTGATGTGTTATCGGCATATAAAGATAATGCTTCAGTAATTGTGGGTTATGACACGATGCGTTTTTATCCGAAAGCGGATGAAAATGGTCACTTTGTTTATAAATATAAGAGCCAAGCTGCTCATATTTTAATGAAGGTTGAAACTCATAACCACCCAACAGCAATTTCTCCATTTGCTGGTGCTGCAACAGGTTCAGGCGGTGAAATCCGTGATGAAGGTGCAACTGGTCGTGGTGGTAAACCAAAAGCTGGTTTAACAGGTTTCACAGTTTCGAACTTAAATATTCCTGGTTTTGAACAGCCTTGGGAAGAAAACTACGGTAAACCTTCACGTATGGCTTCGCCATTACAAATCATGATTGAAGGTCCATTAGGTGGCGCGGCATTTAACAATGAATTCGGTCGTCCTGCGTTAAATGGTTATTTCCGTACTTTCGAACAGAATGTAAATGGTGAAGTGAAAGGCTTCCACAAGCCAATCATGATTGCTGGTGGTTACGGTAATATCCGTCCTGACCATGTAGAAAAAGATGCGATTCAACCAGGTGATTTACTCATTGTGTTGGGTGGTCCTGCAATGTTAATCGGTCTTGGTGGTGGTGCAGCATCTTCTGTAGATAGCGGTACAATGGGTGAAAGCCTTGATTTCGCTTCTGTACAACGTGAAAACCCAGAAATGGAGCGCCGTTGTCAAGAAGTAATCGATACTTGCTGGCGTTTAGAAGACTTCAACCCAATCGTTTCTGTACATGACGTTGGCGCGGGTGGTCTATCAAATGCTATGCCTGAACTTGTGAATGATCATGAGTTAGGTGCAGTTCTTAACCTTCGTAAAATTCCTTCATTAGAGCCGGGCATGAGCCCAATGGAAATCTGGTCAAATGAAGCTCAAGAGCGTTATGTTCTTGCAATTCGCCCAGAGTCTTTAGAACAGTTCGAATCAATCTGTGCTCGTGAACGTTGTCCATTTGCCGTGTTAGGTGAAGCAACTGAAGCTCGTCATTTAACTGTTGAAGATCCATTGTTCCAGAACAATGCAGTTGATATCCCAATGCAAGTAATGCTTGGCGGTACACCGCGTATGCAACGTTCTTATGAAACAATTGAACGCAAAGGTAACGAATTTGACGCTTCAAAAGTTGATTTGAAAGATGCGATTTTCCGTGTATTGAAAAATCCTACAGTTGCGTCTAAGTCATTCTTAATCACCATTGGTGACCGTTCAATTACAGGTATGGTTGCACGTGACCAAATGGTTGGTCGTTGGCAGATTCCTGTTGCGGATGCAGCAGTAACGACTACGAGCCTACAAGGGTTCACTGGTGAAGCAATGGCAATGGGTGAACGTCCACCAGTTGCATTGTTAAATCCAGCAGCATCTGCTCGCTTGGCAGTTGCTGAAGCAATTACCAATATTGCATGTGCAAACATTGAACAAATTAGCGATATCAAACTTTCTGCAAACTGGATGGCTGCTGCTGGTCAAAAAGGTGAAGACCAAGCATTGTTTGAAGGTGTGAAAGCGATTGGTATGGAAATGTGTCCTGCTTTAGGAATTGCGATTCCTGTAGGTAAAGACTCGCTTTCAATGCGTACCACTTGGAATGATAATGGTGAAGATAAAGCTGTAACATCTCCAATGACTGGTGTAATTACTGCATTTGCTCCAGTAGCTGATGTTCGTAAGACTTTAACACCTGAACTTAAGAATTTAGAAGACTCAGTACTTGTCCGTATTGATTTATCTAAAGGACAATTCCGTTTAGGTGGTTCTATTCTTGCGCAAGTATATAAAGCAATTGGTTCAATCACTCCAGACGTTGATAGTTTTGATGATTTCAAAGCGTTCTTTGCTTTAATTCAAGATTGGAACAACCGTGGCTTGATTCAAGCTTACCATGACATCGGTGATGGTGGTTTACTTGCAACTGTTGCTGAAATGATGTTTGCTGCACGTTTAGGTGTTGCATTAGAAGACCAAACTCCAGCAAGTTTGTTTGCTGAAGAAATTGGTGCAGTTGTTCAAATCAAAGCAGCTGATTGGGAAGCTTTACAAGCAGAAGTTGCTGCTTCTAGCTTAAAAGATGCAATTGCTGTAGTTGGTCGTGTAAACAACACAGATCAATTATCTGTAAACGGTTTGACTTTAGAGCGCGCAGAGTTACAACAGGCTTGGTCTGAAGTATCTCATCAGATCCAACGTTTACGTGATAACGTAGAAACTGCTGACCAAGAATTTGCTTTAATTGTAGATAAATCACATCAAGGCTTAATTGCTAAACCAACATTTGACTTGAATGAACCTATCGAAGCACCATTCATTAACACACGTCGTCCTAATATGGCGATCTTGCGTGAGCAAGGTGTAAACGGTCATATTGAAATGGCAGCAGCCTTTGATAAGGTTGGTTTCAATACCGTTGACGTGCACATGAGTGATTTACTTGCTGGTCGCGTTAGTCTAAGTGATTTTGAAGGTTTAGTAACTTGTGGCGGTTTCTCTTACGGTGACGTAATGGGTGCTGGCGGTGGTTGGGCAAAATCTGTATTGTTCAATGCGAAATTACGTGATCAGTTTGAACAATTCTTCCATCGTGAAGATACGTTCAGCTTAGGTATCTGTAATGGTTGCCAAATGTTGTCACAATTAGCGCCACTTATTCCAGGTGCTGAACATTGGCCACGTTTCCACCGCAATATGTCAGAAGTCTTTGAAGCACGTAGCGTAAACGTGCGTGTTGAAAAATCTGTTTCTGTATTGCTTAATGGAATGGAAGGTTCGATTTTACCGATTGCTGTAGCACACGGTGAAGGTCGTGCAGTTGCGAGTGAAGCTGATATTGCAGGCTTGAATGCAGCTAACCAAGTTGCTTTGCGTTATGTTGACAGCCATGGTAACCCGACTCAACATTATCCATTGAATCCGAATGGTTCGCCAGAAGCGATTACTGGTGTAACATCTAAAGATGGTCGTGCAACGATCATGATGCCACACCCAGAGCGTACATTCCGTGCAATTCAACACTCTTGGAGTCCAGAAGAGTGGACTGAAGATGGTGCATGGTTACGTATGTTCCGTAACGCACGTAAGTTTATTGGTTAATATAAAAATTGAAATAAGCCACCGTAAGGTGGCTTATTTGTATGTAGTACGATATTAATAAATAGCAGAGAAGAAAAATGAAATCAAAAATCCATTTCCATGAATTTGCACTTCTGATGGCATTGCTCATGTCTATTGTTTCTTTTTCAATAGATGCAGTCTTACCTGCTTTAGGCGAAATCGGACGAGTTTTTGACTTAAAAAATAATAATCAGACACAGTGGGTCATTATTGGTATTTTTTCTGGTATGACGATTGGCCAATTGATTGCTGGCCCTCTATCCGATGCAATTGGCCGTAAACGCATTTTATTCACAGGAATTGTTATTTACTTTCTGGGAAGTTTATTGTGCTTTACCACACAAAGTTTTGAATGGTTTCTAGTTGGACGTTTCATTCAAGGGGTTGGCGTATCAGGTCCTTACGTGGCTTCTATTTCAATTGTTAGAGATAAATACAGTGGGGCTCAAATGGCCCGCATCATGTCTTTAATTATGATGGTGTTTATGGTTGCACCAGCAATTGCACCAAGTTTGGGACAGCTCATTATCCATTTCTTTGGTTGGCGTGAGATCTTTGTTTTATATATGGCCTATGCCACAGTTGTCGGGATATGGGTTGCTTTACGTTTGGAAGAGACGTTGCTTCCAGAAAATCGTTTACCTATGCGTCTACAAGCATTTCGGGAAGGTTTTAAAGAAGTCGTAAGTAACAAAACCACCATGAGCTATTTGCTATGTGCAGGTTTCTGTTTTGGTGGATTCATTGGTTATTTGGGTACTTCTCAGCAAATTTTTATGCAACAGTTTGGTAAAACAGGACAAGAATTTAGTGCTTATTTTGCCGTGCTTGCTGGTGTGATGGGAATTGCATCATTTACAAACTCTAAAATTGTTATGAAGTTTGGTATGCGTCCAATCTGTATTTATGGCTTTTTAGGCTTGTGCTTAATTTCTTTGATTTTCTTGGGAATTCAGCTTTTAGGCGTGGTTGTATCATTCTGGATGTTTATGCTTTATGCCTGCATTTTATTTTTATTATTTGGAACTTTATTTGGAAATTTAAACGCAATTGCAATGGAACCGATGGGGCATGTTGCAGGTATGGCATCCGCCATTATTGGTGCAGCATCTTCTGTTTTGTCACTTATTCTTGCATCTATTATTGGGCAATTATATGACGGTACATTAATACCAATGACTGGCGGCTTCGTCATTTTATGTGGTTTAGCATTTATGATGACAATATATGAGAACAGATATTTAAAGAAATCGAATGCTTAAAATTATAAAGATGCAACTAGCACACTGAAATTTAAAATTTTGTTCAGAATAAGAGCTACATAAAAATGAGTGTAGCTCTTTTAAGCATTTTAGAAGAATTATAAGCCTATAGACATTCGGCTATTTAACACTTTATAGTTTGTTTAAAATTGGATCAATTTTTGCTTTCTCTGTAACAACGATAAAAATCGGAGATCAAAATGATGAAAAATAAGTATCACATAAGAACAATGTATACCAAAGATAAGGGCTGGCGCTTATTTGGCTTGGCGCTTGCCATTCAAATCCTCTTTATTGGAGCAAATTATTTAGTAATGATGAGCTGACTTTGATTTAGAAGCTTTTTTAACGGTATGATTTAAAGCAAGTTCACTAGTTTTGAGTCATTCTACCTATGTTAAAGCTGATTTATTACGTGCCTGATTCACATCTTGAGTCGACTAAACAAGCTATTTTTTCTGCTGGTGCGGGGGGTATCGGTAATTACGAACACTGCGCATGGCAAGTGAAAGGAATGGGGCAATTTAAACCCGTCAAAGGTGCAGATCCTTATATCGGAGAGCTGGGTGAACTTGAACAAGTTGATGAGTGGCGCGTTGAAACAATTGTAATTGAAGAAAATGCAAAGGCTGTAGCAAAAGCATTAAAGGCAAGCCATCCTTATGAAGAGCCTGCCTTTGAGTTTATTCAAATCATAGAAATTGATTTTTAATTAAACTGTGAGAAATCTGGTTTACGTTTCTGCATAAATGCTTGTACAGCTTCTAGCATTTCTGGAGATTGAACGCGTTGCATAAAGATTTCAGCTTCATGGTCAATACATTCAATAATTTGATCTAAATCATGTTTCATTAATGCTTTGGTTTGTTTTAATGAGGCAAGTGGCAAAGCTGCTAAATGTTGAGCAGTTGCCTGAGCAGATGCATAAGCATCTTCAACAACTTCATTAACTAAGCTTGCTTGTACTGCGGTTTCTGCATTAAATTTTTTCGCAGTAAATAGAAGTTCAGCTGCTTTGTGATAACCCGCTTGTTTAACCAATAATTGGCTTGCACCGCCTTCTGGAGAAAGGCCAAGACTTACAAATGGAATTTGGAAAAGGGCGGTATTGTCAGCAAAAACTAAATCTGCATGTAATAAAATCGTAACACCAATACCAATTGCCACACCTTTTACTGCAATAATAAGTGGCTTCGATAATCTAGCAGCAGATTTAAGGAGTACAAACGGAGGAACTTGACCTGCTGGGCCTAGATTAGGATTTTGTACAAAACCCATAAAATCTTTCATGTCATTACCAGCGGTAAAATCTTGCTCTACACCACGTAGAACGATTACTCGTACATCTTTGTCTTGGTCAGCTTCATCAAGTGCTTTGGCAATCCATAAGTAAAGTTCGCCATACAGTGCATTTTTTGCTTCTGGGCGATTTATGGCTAAGGTGAGTACGCCACCTTCTAAATTTGCGTGTAAATGTTGATGAGGTTGTTGAATACAGCTAAGTGTCATCGTACTATCCTTGCTTTAAACCACGTTGTTAATTTTTAGGTTCTCATTATGGCGCATATTTTTTGTAATGCGGTTAACTGGTGAGTTCATAAAAAGTGAAAATCTAATTATGTATAAATTTGACTATCTCGTTTTTATAGGGCGTTTTCAACCATTTCATTTAGCTCATATGCAGACAATTGAAATTGCCTTACAACAAAGCCACTATGTCGTTTTGGCATTAGGTTCTGCTCAAATGGAACGTAATATTAAAAATCCGTTCTTAGCAGTAGAGCGCGAGCAAATGATCTTGTCAAATTTCTCGTTAGAAGAGCAAAAACGCATTCGTTTTGTACATGTAGTAGATGTTTATAATGACGAAAAATGGGTCAAACAAGTCAAATTTTTAGTGAATGGCGTAATTGAACCGAACTCAAAAGTTGGTTTGATTGGACACTTTAAGGATGAGTCTTCATATTATTTACGACTATTTCCTGAGTGGATTATGGTTGAACTAGATAGTTTAAAAGATTCAATTTCGGCAACGCCAATGCGTGAAGCTTATTATCGTGGTGAAATCCAAACGGAATTTTTCCCTGTAGGAACTATTCAATTTTTGGATGAATTTAAAAAAACACGCACTTATCAACAGTTGCAACAACGTTTTGAAGAAGATGATCGTTCTAATCTCGATGATTTTGAATAAATGTATATCGATTAAGCATCTGCCCAAAAGATAATTCGGTTAGAAAAAGGATCGGTGATACTGAGTTCAAGTGTCTCCCAATCTGTTTTTTCAACTTGAGGCTTAGAAAATTTATAATTTTTTTGGCTTAGTTCACTGTGCAACTCATAGATATGTTCCCAATAGATACGGATCGCGCTATGAGGACTCGCATCTCCAAAATGCTCGGTTAAATGAATAACGCAATCATCTTTAGAAATTTGTAAATATAACGGAAAGTTGTCTTCAAATTGGTGTTGCCAATCAAGCTGAAAACCTAAGAACTCAAGATAAAATGATTGAGCTAACTCGACATCAAAAATTCTTAAAATAGGGGTGATCGAACCTGATTGCATCTTTTTTCCTTTTAACGTGTACCAAATTGTTGAGTCCAATAGCTCTTTTGTTTTACAGATTGATCAGAAGCACAAGCAATTGCATAGGTTGTAAATTTAGGGTTCATTAGGTTACTACAATGTAGGGGACTCGACAGCCACCTAGACATCACTTCATCTAATGTTTTCTGTCCACTCGCGACATTTTCACCATTGGCTTTACCGAGTGTATTATAAATTTTCAAACGTGATTTTAAATCTAGTCCCGTGGAGCCAACATGTCCGAGAAAGTTGTGTGTTGCCATATCTTCACTATGAGAAAGTGCACCTTTATATAAATTATTACTCCAACTTAATGGTCTGGTTGCAGCGAAATGTTGTTGTCCACATTGGCGTGATTGCTGGCGAATCTGATTAATTATTTTAAGTACGGTTTGTTGATAGGCAGGGTTTTGTAAATCTTGGCAACTTATTTTTATAGGTGGAGTTTCAACTTGTGTGGTAGATGGTGTAATTGAGGGCGGCATACTGGATGAACTAACGGAGCATGCAGAAATAACAAGACCACTAGACAGTAAATTACAAACTTTGAGCAGACTCATGTAAATACCTTAGCGTGAATTATTCTAATGTCTTTATCATACGCCAAAGTAAAGGAGTAAGTAATTTGTTCATATACAAAAAACGAGCATCATGCCCGCTTTTTGTTTCTTAAGTTTATTAAGCTGTTTGTAGAGCTTTTAAGTCTTCTAGAACTTGCTCTGCATGCCCAGCTGCTTTAACTTTGCGATAGCTTTTAACTAAAGTTTTGTTATGGAAAATAAAAGTAGAACGTTCAATACCCATGACTTTTTTACCATACATATTCTTTTCTTTAATCACATCAAAGTGATTACAAAGAATTTCTTCTTTATCACTGATCAGATCAATAGTAAGTGCTTGCTTCTCTGTAAAATTTTGATGGGCTTTTACCGAGTCACGTGAAATACCGAAAATACGGGCACCTAAAGCATCAAACTGATCTTTCAAACAAGAAAAACCCACTGCTTGTGTTGTACACCCTGGTGTTGAATCTTTAGGATAGAAGTAAATAATTAGCCATTCATTTTCGACTTCGGTCAAGTTCACTTCGCCGTGTGTAGTAGGGAACACCTGATTTGGCAGTTGAATATTCTCAGACATTTCTTATCCTTTAAAAGTTAAATTTGATCTAATTCAAGTGGTAAAAAAGCGTATTCCTCATGATAAACAATATTGAGTTTTCTTACAGGGATTGCTTTGTTAAAAATTGGCCCATCAATCACAGTCGTATGAAATTCACCGCCTTCACCACATGGATCAATGCCACGGTTCTCAAGCTCTTGAATGTATTCTAAAGTTAAAGTTTTTCCTAAATCTTCTACCTTCATCCCGAGTTTAAGGTTTACGTTCACCACTATACTCTGGAATCCAAGTTGAATAAATTCTTCAACAACTTCACGATGCGGACGTAGCCAAAGAGGCATTGCTAATTGAAGACCTACTTGTTGCGTTACTCGGTCATGCCAACAGCCATGTTCAGGCATATCAAGATCACCTGTAACTAGTACCTCGGCTCCTTGTTGCTTTGCTTGATTGAGTAATTCAATAAACTTTACTTCATATTCATTCCAACTTGATGAAGCCATAAACACGGGCAAACCGATTACTTTAGCTTGTGCTTGAATAATATCAAGAGGCATGGCATGTGAGCGAGAACGTTGGCCTTGCTCTTCTAGCATTACGATCAATCCAATCACTTCGCCTGTCTGCATTGCATGGTAGAGTGCTAGAGAACTATCTTTGCCTCCACTAAATGAGACAATAGACCTTTTATGGTTAGCATTAGTTTTCCATTGTTCTTGCATGGCTTACATCAAATGAATTGGTCAAAAGTGCTGTTATTTTAACAGAGCTATAAAAAAGCCTGCATAAATGCAGGCTTAATTTGGAACATTAAAATCTTATTTTTTAGGAGCTTGTTGTTGAGCTGCCTTCATTGCATCTTCAGTTAACTTTTCAAGCTTAGTTGTTAACTGAGGACCGAAACATGCTTTAAGATCACGGTTTTGTTGTTGTACAAATCCTAGAGAACTTGGGCTTTTCTTCGCATTGATTGCGCTTTGGATTTCCCATTTTTGTGCTTCAGTCACTTTACCTTGTGCTTCAACTTGGCAGCTACAGAATTTGCTAACTTCAGATGAACTTAACTTGCCGCCTTTAGCAGTTTGTTCTTTACAAACGTTAACTAATGCACCTTTAACGTTAGTGCTTTTATATGCCGCTTGAACTGGGTTTTCAGCTGCTTGAGCTGAACCAGCCATAAGTGCAGCTGCTGAGAATAAAGATGAAAGAATAAGATTTGATTTTAACAACTTCATAAATTTTACCTACTTATTACGGTATATAGCGTGTTGGATCGGTAACACCAGCATCGATAAAGCCTTCTTTACGCAAACGGCAACTGTCACATTTACCACACGCACGTCCTTGAGCATCTGCTTGATAGCAAGATACCGTTTGACTATAGTCTACGCCATGTTCAATCCCTAAACGTATGATATTCGCTTTGGATAAATGTAACAGGGGTGTTTCAAATTTAAGTGGTTTTCCTTCTACGCCAGCCTTAGTTGCTAAACGGGCCATATTTGCAAAAGCATCAATAAATTCAGGACGACAATCAGGATATCCTGAATAATCAACAGCATTGATACCAATAACAATAGCTTCAGCATTAAATACTTCAGCTGCTGCTAGAGCATATGATAGGAAAATAGTGTTACGCGCTGGTACATAAGTTACAGGAATACCTTCTTGTAACTGTTCTGGTACTGCAATGTTGTGATCTGTAAGTGCTGATCCACCTAAATTTGCTAGATCAATATTAATTACACGATGTTCAACACCTGAACGCTGAGCTAATGCTTTTGCAGCATCAAGTTCAGTGGTTGAGCGTTGACCATACATAAAACTAATAGCAATACATTCATAGCGCGCTTGTGCCCAAGCTAGGCAAGTGGTTGAGTCTAAGCCGCCTGAAAGTAAAACAATGGCACGAGAGCGCATATTTTTCTCCATATTAGGAATGATTTATTTTATTGAGTGATTAACGACCTGATTCATCGTTCCAAAGCAGTTTATGTAACTGAAGTTGGAAACGAACAGGTAATTTATCATCAAGTATCCACTGTGCCAGATCACGTGCTAGACGTGGCAGGCCTACAGCACCTTTTTCAACCGCAAAGGCAGGGGAGAACCAAACGGTACTGACTTTGGTTTGCAGTTGATATTTTTCAACTTGTTGCTTTGACCATTCATAGTCTTCACGATTACAAATCACAAATTTGATTTGGTCACGTGGTGTTAAATGGTCAAGATTACTGATGAGATTGCGATGTTCTTCACCAGAAGTTGGAGTTTTTAAATCAAGAACTTTAGAAACACGAGAGTCTACTTTTGACACATCAAGAGCGCCACTGGTTTCTAAAGAGACGTCAAAGCCTGCTTCACATAAACGTTGTAATAAAATCAAACAGTTTGGCTGAGCAAGAGGTTCACCACCTGTCACACAAATATAAGGTGTTTGAAATTGTGTAGCTGTTTCAATGATATGTTCAAGTGAAAAACGTTCGCCACCTTCAAAGGAATAGGTGGTATCGCAATAGCTACAACGTAATGGACAGCCTGTTAGACGAATAAATACAGTCGGTAGGCCAGAGGCATTTGCTTCACCCTGCAACGAGTAAAAAATCTCGGTAATGCGTAAACCGGACGCAGGGTCTGAGACAGGAATTGCAGAGGAACGTAAGGAAGCCATTCTAGAAATACCACACTATATAAAAAATAAAATCTCTACGATCAGTTTGATCGTAGAGATGAGGAGCGATTAAAGCTCCGCAAGAGAGTTATAACAAATTAGTCAGCACGTAACAAATCGTTCAAGCTTGTTTTTGAACGTGTTTGCGCATCAACTTTTTTCACGATAATTGCAGCATATAAGCTGTAAGTACCACATTTAGATGGCAAGCTGCCTGAAACTACAACTGAACCTGCTGGTACACGACCATAATGGATTTCGCCAGTTTCACGGTCATAAATTTTAGTTGATTGACCAATGAAAACGCCCATTGAAATGACTGAGCCTTCTTCAACGATAACGCCTTCAACGATTTCTGAACGTGCACCGATAAAGCAGTTGTCTTCAATAATAGTTGGGTTAGCTTGTAATGGTTCTAAAACACCACCAATACCTACACCACCAGACAAGTGAACATTTTTACCGATTTGAGCACATGAACCTACAGTTGCCCATGTATCAACCATTGTGCCTTCATCTACATAAGCACCAATGTTGACATAAGATGGCATTAACACCACGTTTTTAGCTTGGAAGCTACCACGACGTGCTACAGCAGGAGGAACAACACGAACACCTGCAGCTTTAAATTGCTCTTCAGTCCAACCAGAGAATTTAGTTTCAACTTTGTCATAGAAACGAAGATCACATGACTCGATTGGTTTATTGTCATTCAGTTTAAATGATAATAAAACAGCTTTTTTTAACCATTGATGAACAACCCATTCACCATTGATTTTTTCAGCAACTCGAAGTGTACCGTTATCTAAACCAGCAATTGCTTCTTCAACAGCTTGGCGAATTTCGCTTGAACAATCTGCTGCAGTAAAATTTGCGCGGTCTTCAAATGCTTGCTCAATGATTGTAGAAAGCTGAGACATGATCTTCCTTCCATAAAAAATTTTAAAGATTTTACACTAATTTGTGACAAGAATCTTTCAAAAAACGTGTTACGTTTGATTGATGATATAAATGAGGTAAATCAAAATAAGCTTATTAGATAATCAAGTGTTTTTTACACAAAAATGATTTGAAAATAAAAATTTAACTCAATTTGTATCAAAAAATAACAGAAATCTAGCATTTTTTGTATAAAAAAGAATCTAAGCTGTCATTATTATGATTTCAGTCACAAGATGAATAAATTAAAAACAGAGCCTTTTTGAGGAGAAAACTATGAAAGCATTACGTGTATTAGTCACTACAACAGCTTTATTCGCTGCTGGCGCTGCTATGGCAGATGAAGCCGTTGTTCATGACAGCTACGCATTTGACAAAAACCAATTAATTCCTGTGGGGGCACGTGCTGAGGTAGGTACAACTGGTTACGGTGGTGCTTTATTATGGCAAGCAAACCCATATGTAGGTTTGGCTCTTGGTTATAATGGTGGTGACATTTCGTGGACAGATGATGTTTCTGTAAATGGTACTAAATATGACCTAGATATGGATAACAATAATATCTACTTAAATGCTGAGATTCGTCCATGGGGTGCAAGTGCTAACCGTTGGGCTCAAGGTTTATATGTAGCTGCGGGTGCTGCTTATTTAGATAACGATTACGATCTAACTAAACGTTCGCAAGACGGTACTATTAAAGTAAATGGTAATAATTATAACTTTAATGGTTCAGTGGATGGTAAATTAAGTTATAAAAATGATATCGCTCCATACTTAGGTTTTGGTTTTGCACCTAAAATCAATAAAAACTGGGGTGTATTTGGTGAGGTAGGTGCTTACTATACTGGTAACCCAAGTGTAAATCTTAAATCAAATGGTACATTTGTTAATGTTAATGGTGCTGACTTTGATAAAGACTTACGTGCTGAAGAAAACGAAATCCGTAATGATGATAAATACCAATGGTTACCAGTTGGTAAAGTTGGTGTGAACTTCTACTGGTAAGATCACAAAAGAAAAAACGAGCTACGGCTCGTTTTTTTGTACCTAATAAAATAAATAAAAGAGCTAAAAAGCCCTTTTATTTATTTGAATTTTTATTCATCTGGGTAAGCAATTTTCTTAAGTGCTTTAATATCCGCATCAGGTGAGCATAAAGAAATAAACTCGTAACCATAACCGCGTAATAAGTGACCTTTGCGAACCGCAATCCACGTTGTATTAACACCAAAAATATCAGTTTTGGTTTGCTTTAAACGATAATCACGTTCTGTATCATAAGCCACGTCATTGACAATACCCACACCCATGCCAAGTTCCACATAGGTTTTGATAACATCGGCATCAAGAGCTGACATTACGATATCTGCATCTAGATGAGCCTCTTCAAACGCTTTATCAATTTTAGATCTACCTGTAAAACCACCATGATAAGTAATGAGTGGATATTCTGCTAAAAGTTCTAGAGTGATCTTATCCGCCTGCACTAAAGGATGATTTTGCGGGGTAATAATACTGTGCTGCCATTGATAGTAAGGAATGCTAGCCAGATTTTCTTCAGTCGTTAAAGACTCGGTTGCAATTCCAATATCCGCTTCACCTTGTAAAAGCATTTCTGAAATTTCCACAGGGCTAGCTTGTTGTAAAATCAAATGAACTTTTGGAAATAATTTCTTAAATTGATTAACGATTGGAGGCAATACATAACGCGCTTGAGTATGCGTAGTTGCGATCGTTAATGTTCCTTCATCAACCTTATTAAAATCTTCAGCAAGTCGTTTAATATTTTCAGCATCCACTAACATGCGTTCAACAATGCTAAGAAGTGACTGGCCTGGTTCAGTTAAACCTAAAAGGCGTTTACCTTTACGAACGAAAAGTTGAACACCTAATTCATCTTCTAAATCTTTGATATGTTTACTTACACCCGATTGAGATGTGTAGAGTGCAGCCGATGCTTCCGTCAAGTTAAAGTTTTGGCGTACTGTTTCTCGGATAATTCTTAATTGTTGAAAGTTCATTTACACTTTTCCTCAAAAGAGGTGAGGAGCGTCTAAAGATCCGCAAGATATTTCCTCACCAAATATATTTCTTAAGCAACTTGGTCTGCAAATAAGTGCAATTGAGATGCGCTCACCCAAACAGTTTGATTAGGTTTAAATGCATGTAATTTTGCAGCTTCACTGCTCAGAGCAATTTCAATTAAACGTCCATTACGGTCTTGTAATTCGGCCACTACTTTTCCAGCAATCCAGATTTCACGTACAAAAGTCGCTTCAATGGTATTCGCTTGCGGTTGCGAGTGAATATGTAACTCATCTGGACGGGCAAAAGCAATCACTTTTCCTTGAGGTGCCTCAACTGCTGTTGGTAATTGAATACGGTCATTACCGATACGGATAATACCTTCCGTATGTTCACCTTCAAATCGATTTGCCTGACCCAAGAAATCAAACACAAATGGCGTTGCAGGTTTTTCATAAACTTCACGAGGTGAACCGATTTGCTCAACATTACCTTTATTCATGACAATAATCTGGTCTGCAACCTCAAGTGCTTCTTCTTGATCGTGAGTCACGAAAATTGAAGTGATATGCAATTCATCATGTAAGTTGCGTAACCAGCGACGTAATTCTTTGCGTACTTTGGCATCTAGAGCGCCAAATGGTTCATCGAGTAATAACACGCGAGGTTCTACTGCTAAAGCACGGGCTAAAGCAATACGCTGACGTTGTCCGCCAGAAAGCTGAGCAGGGTAGCGGTCTGCTAAAAAGCCTAGTTGAACTAGATCAAGTAAACGAGTGACACGTTTTTTAATTTCAGCTTCCGAAGGACGGGTTGCACGAGGTCGAACACGTAAACCAAAGGCAATATTGTCAAATACAGTCATGTGACGGAATAAAGCATAGTGCTGAAATACAAAGCCGACCTGACGCTCACGCACATGTACATTAGTCGCATCTTCACCTTCAAGTAAAACCTGACCGCCATCGGCTGACTCTAGACCTGCAATGATACGAAGCAGAGTCGTCTTACCACAACCAGATGGTCCAAGTAGCGCAACCAGTTCACCCTCTGGAAAGTCTAGGGAAATATTTTTAAGCGCATGGAATGCACCAAAGTGTTTTTCAATATTTTTAACTTGAATACTCATGATTTCATTCCTTACGAATCAGTTGAATGCGGTTCTGGTTTATCTTGATGTAGCTCTAACCAAGTTTTTAAAATCAGTGTTAAAAGAGCTAAGAAGGCAAGCAGTGAGGACACGGCAAAGGCTGCGCTAAAGGTGTACTCGTTATATAAAATTTCAACATGCAGTGGCAGAGTATTGGTTTCACCACGGATATGACCAGAAACCACTGATACTGCGCCAAACTCACCCATTGCGCGGGCATTACACAAAATCACGCCGTAAATCAGACCCCATTTAATGTTAGGGAGGGTGACCTTCCAAAAAGTTTGCCAACCTGATGCACCGAGTACAATTGCTGCTTCTTCTTCCTCTGTTCCCTGAGCTTCCATGAGTGGAATTAACTCACGCGCCACAAATGGAACTGTAATAAAAATGGTGGCTAAAACAATTCCAGGTACGGCATATAAAATCTTGATGTCATGATCCATTAACCAGCCGCCGAACCAGCCTTGGGCACCAAAAATAAGAACAATCATTAAACCTGCAATAACAGGTGAAACCGAAAAAGGCATATCAATGATAGTGGTTAAAATTGCCTTGCCTTTAAACTGGAACTTAGAGACAGCCCAAGCTGCAGCAACACCAAATATCACATTAATTGGAACTGCAATTGCTGCGGTGAGTAATGTTAATTTCACTGCTGATAAGGTATCTGGATCAATCAAAGCCTGAACATAGACTTCAAGTCCCTGTTTAAATGCTTCTACGAAAACAAGAATGAGTGGCAGCATGAGGCAACTTACGAAAAAAATCAGTGCAATTGTAATAAGGGTATAACGTACCCAAGTCGGCTCACGTGTTGCATCACGAGACTGTAACTTCAAGGCAAGTGCATTGCTGTCGGTATGTAAATTCATGTGATGTTTCTCCCTGTACGACGGTTTGCCCATGCTTGAAGTAAGTTAATGACAAATAGGATGATAAAAGAGAGAACTAACATGACCGCTGCAATGGTCGTTGCACCTGCATAATCATATTCTTCAAGACGAGAAATAATCATCAGCGGTGCAATTTCTGTTTTAAAAGGTTGATTACCAGCAATAAAAATAACAGAACCATACTCACCCACGCCGCGAGCAAATGCTAAAGCAAAGCCTGTAAATAGAGCAGGTAGTAAGATGGGTAAAATAATTTTAGTAATGGTCTGCCAACGATTTGCACCAAGTGCTGAAGCTGCTTCCTCAAGTTCGGTTTCAATATCGCTGAGTACCGGTTGAACGGTTCGAACAATAAAAGGAATACCAATAAAGACCAATGCCAGCGTAATCCCGATAGGTGTATAGGCAACCTGAATACCAAGTGGTTCCAGATATTGACCTAACCAACCAGTAGGTGCATAGAGTGAAGTCAGTGCAATACCTGCAACTGCGGTCGGAAGAGCAAAAGGTAAATCAACCAATGCATCAACTAGACGCTTTCCTGGAAAGTTATAGCGGACAAGACACCAAGCCAAAAGCAGACCAAACACAACATTAATAAATGCTGCGATTAAGGCTGAACTAAAGCTGAGTTGAAGCGATTTCAAAATACGCTCAGACGTCAAAATTTCCCATAATCCGTCCCATCCGATTCCAAATGATTTGATAAAGACTGCGGCTAATGGAATAAGCACAATAAAAGACACATAGGCGAGGGTGAAGCCCAAAGATAGACCAAACCCAGGCAGCACTCGGGATCGCTGCGACATGATATTTCCTCAAAGAGAAAAGCCTGCTGAAACCAGTAAGCGAATAAATAAAGATAAACCAGTGCGGTATAAAGATTGGTATTAAGCAAATTTCAAAGAGAAATGTGTTTTTACCGGGTCGATAGATGAGTGACTACACATCGAATCTTCTGGGATCAAATAGTTCAGCAAATCCGGGAATGGCCCAAAACCTGAGGCAACATTAATATGGCCCACTTCACCAAGATTAACGGGATTTAACTTCCATGATTTTGCAAGTTGTAACGCATCAAAAAAGCCGAGCCATGGATCATTTTCACTAATGAGTAGCGTTGCAGGCACATCAATTTTTAATTGATGAAAATAATCTTTGTAGTCGGTCAAGCTATGGCGAGCAAACCCTGCTTCCCCAAAGCGTGCCGGATTCGCTGGAGCGACTAAAATTAGTTTCTTAACTTGGCTTCTTAATTCTGGATGCTCAGCCAAAGCAGCTACACTTGTTAAGCATCCAAAACTATGTGCAACAATTTGAACAGGAGCTTGAGCTGCTTGAACTGTTTTAACGAATTGCTCAACCCATTCGCTTAATACAGGTCTATCCCAGTTTTTTTGCTCAACACGAGAACTAGACACGAGTTGACGCTGCAACCAAGATTGCCAATGCTGATGTTCACTGCCACCTACACCCGGAACAATTACAGTGTGAATCATGTCTGTTCTCCTTACCTTTAGTGCAAAGAATTACTTCTCTGCACTATTGATTTTCACGATTTGATCGAAAACACCACCATTATCAAAGTGTTGTTTTTGTACTTTTGTCCAACCACCAAATTCTTTATCGATTGTTACAAGCTTCAATGGCTTAAATACATTGCTGTATTTTTTAAGAACAGCTGCGTTACGAGGACGGTAGAAGTTACGTGCTGCAATTTCTTGACCAGCAGGCGAGTACAAATAGTTGAGATAACCTTTAGCAATGGTTAAGTTGCCTTTTTTAGCTGCATTCTTCTCCACAATTGCAACTGGAGGCTCAGCTAAGATCGAAAGAGACGGAGTAATAATTTCAAATTTGCCCGGCTGTTCACGAATAGCTAAATGAGCTTCATTTTCCCAAGCCAGTAATACATCACCAATGCCACGCTCAGCGAAAGTAGTCGTCGCACCGCGAGCACCAGAATCTAGAACTTTAGTGTGTTTATAAATTTGGCGAACGTATTCTTGTGCTTTCGCATCATTGCCGCCTGGTTGATGTTTTGCCCAAGCCCAAGCTGCAAGATAGTTCCAACGAGCACCACCAGAGGTTTTCGGGTTTGGTGTAATGATTTCTACGCCTGGTTTGATTAAATCAGCCCAGTCTTTAATTTGCTTTGGGTTGCCTTTACGCACCAAAAATACAATGGTTGATGTATATGGCGTTGAGTTTTGTGGCAGTTTTTTCTGCCAGTTAGTTGGAAGTAATTTTGCTTTTTCAGCAATTTCATCAATATCTGCTGCAAGTGCTAATGTCACCACATCTGCATTTAAACCATCGATAACCGCACGAGCCTGTTTACCAGAGCCGCCGTGTGATTGTTTAAACTCGATATCTTGACCAGTACGTTGTTTCCAGTAAGTACCGAACTGTTTGTTGAAATCTGTATATAGCTCACGAGTAGGATCGTAAGAAACGTTTAAAAATTCTTGGGCTGCAAATGACGAAACAGAAAGAAGTGCAGCGATAACCCCGACTTTTAATTGAGAAAAACGCATGAGATAAGTCCTCAAAAAATATGAAATGTTCAAAACATGAACGCAGAATAGCGCTAGTCTTTATTCTAAAAAAATAATAAAAAACGAATTTAATATGAAAAAAATAGAAATAATAAAAAGAGATAAACTATTCTTAAATCTTGATATATAACAAGTTTCAAAAGCAGATACGAAATGGGTATAATTTTTTAAAATCAATCATTTATTATTTAAATGAAAGGTGTTGTATTGCAGTACGGCTTTTAGCAAAGGATGGAGCAAACATGTGGTGTTTTAAAAATGGGCAACCCGTTGAGACTATTCCTTTATTAGATCGAGCCTTTCATTATGGAGATGGATGCTTTACCACAATTCGTGTTTTTCAAAATCAAATTGAGCTTAAAGAAAGGCACTGGCAACGTCTAAAACTCGCATGTCAAAAACTGTCTTTAACTGTAAATTTTGAATTAATCGAACTGAGTTTACAGCAACTACAAAACCAGAACCTTATACTCAACGGTACTTTAAAAATTGTGATTAGTCGTGGTGAAGGTGACCGCGGTTATAGTTTGCCGAAACATGAAGCTGATATTTATATCTGGTTTTATCCAAAAGCTTTAGAGCCGTTTGTGCCTGACTCTATCCAGTGTGGTGTTTTAAATCAGGCCCTAGGTTTAACCATGCCGAGCTTAGTGGGGCTTAAATCTTTAAACCGCCTTGAACAAGTATTGCTAAAAAAAGAAGCAGATCAACTCGGGTGGGCTGAAGCATTAGTTACTGATGTACAAGGTTATATTGTTGAAGGGGTCAGCAGTAATTGTTTTATTCGTTTAAATGATAGATGGATTACTCCGGAACTTCGCTATAATGGCGTCCACGGTGTAATGCGGGCAGAAATTCTGGCGCGTATGCAGCACCATGGTATTGCCTGTGAAGTACGTGTAATTGAGTTAGATGAAGTATCTGAAATACAAAGTCTATTCTTTTGTAATGCTTTAAACCCTATGCGAGTAGTCACTCATTTAGGTGAGAAAACGCTAGAAACACAGGCATGCATAGATTTATTTCATATCCTTAACTTAAATCAGATTCATTAATATGCCGAAGCCACCTGTGAATGCGAAAGCAAAAAACGCCAAGAAAAATAACAAAAAACAAGCTCCAAAATTTTCTAAGCGATTGGTTCTAATTGGCCTTTTTATTGTTTTAATTTCTACTTTTGCCATTTTATGGTCAAGTTTGTTTAAGGCTTATCCTATCGAAGGCAAAAAACAGATGTTATCTATTACATCTGGGGAAACTTATTCTGGTTTTATTGATCGTTTAGCAAAAGAAGACAAAATTAGCTTTCCTATCGTATTAAAGCTTTATCAAAAGTTTATGATTCATGACAGCATGAAAGCTGGTGTGTATGAAATTGAACAAGGGATGAGTGTAAGACAAGTGTTAGAGATGTTGTCTGACGCTGATAATGCTCAGATGAATCGTGTTTTGGTGATTGAAGGTACAACTTTTAAGCAGCTTATTACTGCACTCAAAAATGATAAAAATGTAAAAAATACAATATTGGATTTACCTAATGATCAGCTTATGAAAGCGCTTGGGATTCCTTACGATCATCCAGAGGGCTTATTCGCGCCGAATACTTATTTCTTTGCCAAAGGCGAGACTGACAAGAAAATTCTTACCGATTTATATCATCGCCAAAAAAAAGCTTTAGATACAGCTTGGGCAAATCGTGCTCCGAATTTACCTTATAAAGATAAATATGAAGCATTAATTATGGCTTCTATTGTTGAGAAAGAAACAAGTTTAGACAGTGAACTTACACAAGTTTCTGGAGTTTTTGTCCGCCGTTTAAAACTCGGTATGCGTTTACAAACGGATCCAACTGTTATTTACGGAATGGGTAATAACTATAAAGGCAACATTACCCGAGAAGACCTCCGTACTCCAACACCATATAATACTTATACCATTAATGGTTTACCGCCTACTCCAATTGCTTTGCCAAGCCAAAAAGCAATTGAAGCAGCATTACATCCAGATGATTCAAATAACATCTATTTCGTAGCGACTGGTAATGGTGGACATAAATTTACGGCAGACTTGCAAGCACATAATCAAGCTGTGCAAGAATATTTATCCGTGTTGAGATCGAAGAAATAAGGAAAAGAGATGTTTATCAGCTTTGAAGGCACGGAAGGGGTAGGTAAAACTACACTCATTCGAAAAATTCATCAGCATTTTGAAGAGCATGGCAAACAAGTTGTTTTAACTCGAGAGCCGGGGGGCACACCGTTAGCTGAGCAAATTCGTTCTATGCTTTTGGCGGTGAATCATGATGAAAATATGAGTCATGATACCGAGTTATTACTCATTTATGCAGCACGTGCTCAACACTTACAACAAGTTATTTTACCTGCTTTAGAAGCTAACAAAATTGTATTAAGTGATCGCTTTACCGATGCGAGTTTTGCTTATCAATGTTCTGGTCGTGGTTTAAGCCAAGATAAATTACAACTTTTAAATCAGAACTTCGTTTCACGCATGCCGGAGGTGACTTTCTGGCTAGACGCACCGATTGAACTTGGTATGAACCGTGCACGTGAACGTGGAGCTTTAGACCGTTTTGAACAAGAAAAGTTAAGCTTCTTTACTAAGGTTCGTGAAGGTTATGAAACCTTATGGAAGGCTGAACCGGAACGTATTAAGCGAATAGATGCTACACAAAGTCCAGATCAGGTGTTTGAGCAAGCTCTGCAATATTTAGCATAGGCCATCGGATTAGCCACTCTCATATTTTTGGGAGTGGTGAAAAATGACGTTAATTCTGATTTAAATCGTCATAGAAAATATCTGCTATTTTCTTATGCTATCTTACATATGATTTATAGATTGAAGAATAACAAGGATGAAAAGCTCAAAAGAAGAAATCGTGGCATTTCTTGAAAAGGAATTTCCACCAAGTCTTGAACATTGCACGATTGAATCAGTCACCCCCAAAGCTGCAGTTGTTTATTATCATGTCCATCAAAGGCATCAACGCCCTGGTGGTACCATATCTGGCCCAACCATGATGACTTTGGCAGACTTTGCTTTATATATTGCGATATTAGGTGAGATCGGTATTGTTGGTTTAGCCGTAACCACCAACTTTAATATTAATTTTTTAAGAAAACCTGCGGGTGATCAAGACTTACGTAGTGAATGTAAACTCATGAAAGTAGGAAAGAGTTTGGTGGTGGGTGAGGTTTGGATTTATTCAGTTGGTCTGGATGAACCTGTTGCGCATGTGACTGCGACTTATTCAATCCCACCTAGAGCATAAATATCAAAGCAAATAAAAAAGCACAGCCAGAGCTGTACTTTTTTGTAGAGTAGAAGAACAGCTTAAATGTCGGTATTAACCAATGGCTGTTCTACTGCAAAATTTGGAGGAGTCAAAACAGTTTTACGAATCTCGCTGGAAGTTTCCGGATAATCGAGTGTGTAATGTAAACCACGTGATTCTTTACGTTGCATAGCACAGCGAACAATCATTTCCGATACTAAAACAAGGTTACGCAGCTCAATCAGGTTTTTGCTAACACGGTAGTCTTGATAATATTCAGTGATTTCACGCTTTAACATTTCAATACGGTGTAAAGCACGTTCTAAACGTTTTGTGGTTCTTACAATACCAACGTAATTCCACATGGTCGAACGTAACTCATCCCAGTTTTGTAAAATCACCACATCTTCATCAGGGTTGGTTACTTGTGAGTCATCCCAAGTTGGTACTTCTGGTAATTTTAAGTTTTCATCAAATTTATTTTCGATATCTTTTGCCGCACTCATACCGTAAACGAAGCACTCAAGTAATGAGTTACTTGCCATACGGTTTGCACCATGTAAGCCTGTATAAGACGTTTCACCAATCGCATAGAGACCTTCAATATCCGTCTGGCTATTTGAGTCAACCACAACACCCCCACATGTATAGTGAGCTGCTGGAACTACAGGAATCATGTCTTTGGTAATATCGATGCCTAACTCAAGCAACCGTGCATAAAGTGTAGGGAAGTGCTCTTTAATAAACTCAGGTGATTTATGGGTAATGTCTAACCACACGTGACGAATACCAAGACGCTTGATTTCATGGTCAATGGTACGTGCAACAATATCACGAGGAGCCAGTTCTGCACGATCGTCAAAACGCAACATAAACCGTTCGCCATCAGGTAGGCGCAAATAAGCACCTTCACCACGCATAGCTTCAGTAATTAAGAAAGAGCGGGCTTGAGGGTGATAGAGACACGTTGGATGGAACTGATTAAATTCCATATTGGCTACACGGCAACCTGCACGATAAGCCATAGCAATACCATCACCTGTGGCAATATCTGGATTAGATGTATACAGATAAGCTTTCATCGCACCGCCGCAAGCTAGCGCGGTGAATGGTGCAAGGAAAGTATGAACCTTTTCAGTATTTTCATCTAATGCATATAAACCAATAGCACGATTCGCTTGGTCGGTATGGCCTAATTTATGCGAGGTGATTAAATCAATCGCAATATAATTTTCAAAAATAGTAATATTTTTACGTTCTTTGGCACGTTCAACCAAAGTAGTTGAAATGGCTTTGCCTGTTGCATCAGCAGAATGGATAATGCGACGCTGCGAGTGACCACCTTCGCGAGTCAAATGAAGCTGTTCATCTTCATCTAAGGTAAATTGCACGCCTTGTTTTAAAAGAAAATCAACAGAAGGGCGGCCGCCTTCTACGGTATGTTGTACCGCGTCCATTTCACATAAATGAGCGCCTGCAATCATAGTGTCATTAATATGCTGTTGAATAGAGTCAGTCTCATCAAGAACAGCAGCAACGCCACCTTGAGCATAAAAGGTACTTGCTTCGGTTAGAGCAGCTTTGGCTAAAACTGCAATATTAAAATGATTTGGTAACGATAAAGCCAGACTTAAACCAGCGCCGCCGCTGCCCACAATAATCACGTCAAAGTGGTGAATTGTCTGTAAATTAGGCATGTCCATTCGCATCAATTTAAAACGTCCGCTAATGACACCCCTTTTTAACTAAAAAGGCAAGAGCTTAAGCGCTCTAACTCAGAGAAAAATTGCAATTGGCTTAAAAAGTTGCAATGCGTAAAATATTCCTTGTGATGACGTATTACAAATAAACATATTGTTACGCACAACCTCAAAGCGTTGTGATACAACAGTTTTATCCTTATTCTCGTAGACCAATTGTGGGTGAGCACCGAATGAAATCTCGCTATTTACAACAAGGAATGTATGCAGCGGTATTTACAGTTGCTGCTGTTCAAGCAAATGCTGCTGTTGATTTTTCAAATCTTGTTGAACAAGTTAGTCCAGCAGTCGTGAGTGTAAATGTCGTAAAAAAAATGACTCAGGATGAACTGTTGCAACAGCAAGTTCCTGAAATTTTAAAACGTTTCTTTGGCAATCAGGTCATCATTCCACAGCAACAAGGTCCGCAAGAAAAGACAGCTTATGGAAGTGCATTCTTTATTAGTAAAGATGGTTATCTACTTACTAACCACCATGTGATTGAAAATGCCTCTCGTATTAGCATCACTCTAAATGACCGCCGTGAAATTGATGCAACCGTGGTGGGTAGTGATGAGCGTACAGACGTTGCTTTGTTAAAGGTAAATGGAACTAACTATCCAGCTTTACGAGTAGGAAATGTTGACCGTTTACGTGTCGGGGAACCTGTTTTAGCTATTGGTTCTCCGTTTGGCTTTGATTACTCAGCTTCGGCCGGTATTGTCAGTGCAAAATCACGAAACATGAGCGGTGAAACTTCGGTGCCGTTTATTCAAACTGATGTGGCTTTAAACCCAGGTAACTCTGGTGGTCCATTATTTAATCAAAATGGTGAAGTGGTCGGGGTAAATTCTCGAATATTTAGCGGTACCGGCGGTTATATGGGCTTGTCTTTCTCTATTCCGATTGATGTAGCAATGGATGTTGCCGACCAGCTTAAAACAAAAGGTAAAGTCACACGCTCTTATCTAGGGGTGATGATGCAAGATATTGACCGAAACCTTGCTGATGCGTACAAATTACCAAAACCTGAAGGTGCTTTAATTACTCAAATTTCTCCGAACTCACCTGCACAAAAAGCAGGGCTAAGAGCGGGCGACGTGATTTTAAAATTAAATGGTGCGCCTGTACTTCGTACGAGTGATTTACTCTATGCATTAAACAAAGTACAGCCAAATCAAACCGTTCAGTTTGAAGTATTACGTGATGATAAAACACGTAATATTTCAGCAACCCTAACGACTGCGCCAGATGAAACACCTGCTACTGGTGCACAAGGTGCTGCATCTAAAGGGCCAGTTTTAGGCATGAGTATTCGTGATTTAGCTGAACCGGAAAAAAATGCGTTGAGTGTGAAAGGTGGGATTTTTGTACAAGATGTTCGCCGTGGTGGTTTAGCGTCATTGTCCAATATCATTCCAGGTGATGTGATTACCCAAGTCAATAATAGCCAAATTTTAAATAGTCAGGATTTTGCAAAAGTTGTTTCTAACTTGCCGAAAAATACCGTAGCACGTGTTGCTATTATTCGTCAGGGACAGCGCGCAATGCTTGGTTTACGTATTCAATAATCCTCAACCGAATCAATAAGCCACCCTGAAAATGGGTGGTTTTTGTTATTTATCTTGAGCGTTTAGCGATATCTACCTACACTTATTTCAGTTTTAAGGTTAATAAATAAGAGTGTTCATTTGTGAGTAGTATTTTTGATTTACATATTCAGGTGCAGCCACATCACATTGATGCGTTAGGGCATGTAAATAACGTAATGTATGTTCAATGGATGCAGGATGTAGCTGCTGCTCATGTTGAAACTTTGGGAGTAGGGGTAACTAAATATCTTGAGTTAAAACACGCCATGGTCGCGGTTGAGCATCATGTGCAATATCGTAAAGCTGCATTTGAAGGCGAACAAATTGTGTTACGTACATGGTTAGATGACATTAATGCACTTTATTCATTCCGCCAGTATGTGTTTTTTCGTCCATCAGATCAGGCCGTATTATTTGTTGGAAATACCAAATGGGCATGTATTGAAATTGCTACTGGACGTCCAAAACGAATGTCGCCAACTTTTACCCATGCATATAAGCCGCTTGATTCAAGTATAAATCCTTATGATTTCACCGTTTCGTATGATAAGTAAGTAAAAAAGAGAGGCTGGAATTTGAAGAATTTATTTTCCATAGAAACCGATCGATTAATCTTAAGTGATCTTACAGAAGCTGATAAAAATTTTGTCTTTGACTTATTTTCAAATTCAAGCGTACTCGAATTTTATGATTTAAAAGCCTTTACTTCATTAGAAGAAGCTGGGGCTTTAATTGAAAAAATGCATAAAAAATGGAATCAACAGCTAGGTTTTAGGCATGCTATTCGTCTTAAAAAAGATGGAACTATGTTGGGAACATGTGGTGTAAATACTATCAAACAGATTGATGATGATTTTGCGGTTGTCATTGGTTATGAACTTCATCCTAATGCATGGGGTAAGGGATATATGCAAGAGGCTCTTGTAGGGCTCATCCAGTATTTGAAACAAAGCAGATTATTCCAAAAACAAATAAAATATGTTTGGGCTGAAATATTTGAACAGAACATTAGATCTCAACAGGTCGTGCAGAAACTTGGATTTGAGTTAATTGGGGATATAGCTAATGAAACTGGCAATAATTTATCTGCAAGCCTAATTAAGTTCGAGTTAAAACTGTTCTGATTTAGAGGCTTTTCAACGAGAAATAGTTTGTTATGTTGAGAAGTTTAAAAAGCTTTTTTAAAAGAAAGAATTTATATCTTTTTCATATCGGCAATCTGTTATAATCTCACGCAATTTATTTAACCGCTTTGGCTGTGTATTAAAACAAGCTACATAGCACTCTATATTTTCTCAAGGTAACCCATGGCGCAAGCTAAAAAATCCGTCGATATCAAAAATATACGAAATTTCTCGATTATTGCCCACATTGACCATGGTAAGTCTACATTGGCTGACCGTTTTATTCAGATGTGTGGTGGTCTACAAGATCGTGAAATGCAAGCTCAAGTCTTAGACTCAATGGAGCTTGAGCGTGAACGTGGGATTACCATTAAAGCCGCTTCTGTCACGCTGTATTACACCCATCCAAATGGTCAGGAATATCAACTAAACTTTATTGATACACCTGGGCACGTTGACTTTTCTTATGAAGTTTCTCGTTCATTAGCTGCATGTGAAGGTGCATTATTGGTTGTAGATGCCGCACAAGGTGTTGAAGCGCAATCAGTTGCAAACTGCTATACAGCAATTGAACAAGGTCTCGAAGTTCTTCCTATTCTAAATAAAATTGATTTACCACAGGCTGAACCTGAGCGCGTAATTCATGAAATTGAAGAAATTATCGGGATTGAAGCGACAGATGCACCAACTTGTTCAGCAAAGACTGGTTTAGGTGTTGAAGGTGTACTCGAGCGTTTGGTTGATGTTATTCCGGCGCCAGAAGGTGATCGTGAAGCACCATTACAAGCATTAATTATCGACTCATGGTTTGATAACTACTTAGGCGTAGTTTCTCTTGTTCGTATTAAACAAGGTCGTATCCGCAAGGGCGACAAAATGTTGGTTAAATCGACAGGACAAACTCATCCGGTCACTTCTGTAGGTGTATTTAATCCTAAGCATACTGAAACAGATATTCTTGAAGCTGGTGAAGTAGGTTTTGTTATTGCTGGTATTAAAGATATTTTTGGTGCACCAGTAGGTGACACAATTACTCTTGCTTCTACACCAGACGTTGCAACTTTACCTGGTTTCAAAAAGGTTAAACCGCAAGTATATGCTGGTCTTTTCCCTATTGATGCGAGTGACTTTGAACCGTTCCGTGAAGCATTACAAAAATTGCAGATTAACGACTCGGCTTTATTCTTTGAACCAGAAAGTTCAGATGCTTTAGGCTTTGGTTTCCGTTGTGGCTTCTTAGGTATGCTGCACATGGAAATTGTACAAGAGCGTTTAGAGCGTGAATACGATCTTGACCTCATTAGTTCTGCACCTACCGTAATTTATGAAGCATTAACCAAGAAAGGCGAAACGATTTACATCGATAGTCCATCAAAAATGCCGGATGGATCGACCGTAGAAGATTTGCGTGAACCAATTGCTGAATGTCATATCCTTGTTCCTCAAGAATATTTAGGGAACGTAATGACGCTCTGTATCGAACGTCGTGGTGTACAAAAAGATATGAAATTCTTGGGTAACCAAGTTTCTATTACATTTGAAATCCCGATGGCTGAAGTCGTTATGGATTTCTTTGACAGATTAAAGTCATGCTCCCGTGGCTTTGCATCTTTAGACTATAATTTTGTACGTTTTGAAAGTTCAGCTTTAGTTAAGGTTGATGTGTTAATTAATAGCGAAAAGGTTGATGCCTTGGCTATGATTTGTCACCGTAATGATGCACGTCATCGTGGTATTGCATTGGTTGAGAAAATGAAAGACTTAATTCCTCGCCAAATGTTCGATGTTGCTATTCAGGCAGCAATCGGTGCACAAATTATTGCCCGTTCTACCGTAAAAGCGATGCGTAAAAACGTATTGGCAAAATGTTATGGTGGTGACGTTTCGCGTAAGAAAAAACTACTTTCTAAACAAAAAGAAGGTAAGAAACGTATGAAACAAGTGGGAAGTGTTGAAATTCCACAAGAAGCGTTCTTGGCTGTATTGAAAGTAGAAAGATAAGAAATGAGGGTGGGGAAAGTGAATAATTTCCTTTCCCCACTGTAATACAAGCAGCGAGGCTGCGAGTGAGGTCATGTGGATTTTGATTTTAATTTAATTCTTGTTCCAGTTACGCTGATTCTATTTGCAGTGTGGTTGTTAGATAAACTTGTATTAAAACAGCGTGCAAATAAAGGACGCGGGAACGAAAATTTTGTCATTACATGGGCCTATGACTTTTGGCCAGTTTTAGCTGTAGTACTTGTGCTTCGTTCATTTCTTTATGAGCCATTTAATATTCCATCGGACTCTATGGTACCAACTTTAGAAACTGGTGATTTTATTCTGGTGAATAAATTTGATTATGGTGTACGTTTGCCTATTGTTAATAAAAAAATTATTGATGTAGGTGAACCGAAGCGTGGTGATGTAATTGTATTCCGTTATCCACCTCAACCGACTATTAGTTATATTAAACGTGTAATCGGTTTACCTGGTGATCATATTGTTTATGACCATGGGCAATTAATTATTAACGGGCAAAAAGTACCGAAAGTATTAACACAGTTCAGTCGTGAAAAAGATGTGATGGATACGCCAACGTCTATTTATCATAAAGAGACGATTGGTGAGCATACCTTTACGATGCGTGAGCTTGAAGGCGTAAATGTGGCGCGCCAAGCACCGTTTATCAACTATGTTGAAAATGGTAAATATGCGAACCAAGACGGTTTATATTGGGAAGTGACTGTACCAAAAGGACATTACTTTGCAATGGGGGATAACCGCGATCAAAGTGCAGACAGTCGTTTCTGGGGGTTCGTTCCTGAAGAAAACTTAACAGGACGAGCATTCTACGTGTGGATGCATAAAGAACCGGGTTTACACCTTCCTAACTTTAGCCGAAATGGAAAAATAGATTAAAAACAACCATTAGGAAAAAAAGAAATGCGTAAGGCACAACAGGGTACTTCGTATTTAGCAATTTTATTTGGGGTGGTTATATTTGCAGTTGCAGTAAAAGCTGTACTTGCAGTTTGGCCAGCATATTGGGATGATCGGCTGATTAATAATCAGATAGAAGAGCTTTTACAAGAAAGCTCTTCTGAGATCACACCACAAAAGTTTGTAACACAAATGGATCAGCGACTCGAAATGAACAATATTCGTGATCTCCCCTTTAAAGAGATCGCTCAAGTGTTTAATCAGTCAGGTCTAACGGTCAAAAAGAAATATGAAGTAAGAAAACCTTTCTTATTTAATATTGATTTAGTTTTAACATTTGAGAAGAGTTTTGATAAAACATCAGTTCAAACTAAGTGATCCTCGCTTACTGAGTCGAATCGGATATCAATTTAAGCAGCTTGAATTGTTACAGTTAGCTTTGACTCATCGTTCGGTGAGTCACAAATACAATTACGAGCGCTTAGAGTTTCTCGGTGATTCATTATTAGGCATGATAATCGCTAATTATCTATATCATGCCTATCCAAATGAAAATGAAGGCCGCCTCACGCGTATGCGAGCGACTTTAGTTCGTCAGGAAGCTTTAGGTAAGATTGCAACAGATTTGCAACTTAGTCGGTGTTTAATATTAAGTACAGGCGAGTTGAAGTCTGGTGGTCATCATCGTGAGTCAATATTAGCAGATACGGTAGAAGCGATTATTGGTGCAATCTATCTTGATAGTGGTGATCTCAACTTACTTAAAGATATTGTGCTAAAATGGTACATACCCTATTTAGACCATATAGAACCTACGGATCAACTCAAAGATCCGAAATCACGTTTACAAGAGTATCTACAAGCACGTAAAAAACCTCTCCCTGTTTACGAGGTTGTAGATATTCAGGGTGATGCACCTCATCAGCACTTTAAAGTGGAATGTGTGGTAGATGGTTTACCGAAGATTTATGGTGAGGGTTCAAGTCGTCGTTTTGCCGAGCAGGCAGCAGCGGCGGAAATTTTAAAGTTATTGGAGCAATAACCTGCATGTCGATGCATTCTGATCAAATCAATCCAGATTCAAATGAAAACCAAGATCCTAATAATCTGATTGATCAATTTTTTAGTTCCAAAGGCGTAACAATCCCTTCGGATTTTAAGAGCGGATTTGTGGCGATTGTGGGACGTCCAAATGTGGGTAAATCTACCCTCATGAACCATTTATTGGGTCAAAAACTTTCTATTACCTCGCGTAAACCTCAAACAACACGTCATAAAATTATTGGTATTGATTCGCGCGAAAAGATGCAGGCGGTATATGTAGATACCCCAGGTATGCATAAAAAAGAAGTGCGTGCTATTAATAAAATGATGAACCGTGCTGCTCATTCTGCATTACGTGACGTTAACTTAGTTTTATTCGTTATCGATGCTTATAAGTGGACTCAAAACGACGATTTAGTGCTTGAAAAACTCAAGAACGCTGAAATGCCGGTTATTTTGGTCATTAATAAGGCGGACACTTTTGAAGATAAAAGAGAGATTCTTCCTCTGATTCAAGAACGTGCCAAACTTATGAATTTTGCTGAGATTGTTCCTGTTTCTGCTTTGCGTGGTGCAAACTTAGAACACTTGAGTGAAACGATTGAGAAATACCTTCCTTACCAACCACCATTGTATTCATTTGATCAGATTACTGACCGCTCTGAACGCTTCTTGGCAAGTGAAATTATTCGCGAAAAAATCATGCGTCAGTTGGGTGAAGAGCTTCCTTATGATTTAACAGTACAAATTGAATCTTTCAAAACAGAAGAAGCAACTGTTAATGAAAAAACTGGTCGTTTAAAGCCGGCTTGTACCTATATCGATGCAACGATTTTTGTAGATCGCGCTGGTCAAAAAGCCATTGTGATTGGTGAAAAAGGTACTAAGCTTAAAACGATTGGTATGGATGCTCGTAAAGACATGGAAAAAATGTTTGAGCAAAAAATTATGCTCACACTTTGGGTGAAAGTGAAGGGTGGCTGGTCTGATGATGAGCGTGCTCTCAAAAGCTTAGGATACAGTGATATCTAAAGGATAAGGATGCTGGTATGAAAACAATTACATCATTAATCGCTATAGTTGGATGTACATTGATGTTACAAGGTTGTGTATATAAGCTTGTAACCGTACCAGTAGGTATCGCCTATAAAACTACTAAAGGTGTAGTTAAAGGTACAGCAGCTGTTGTAGGTGCTGTTATTCCTGATGGTGATGATGATAAAAAAGAAAAAGAATCTGAGGAATAGATTCTTTTTATGATGCGCAATGAAGTCCTCCATGGATATATGATTCATCACCGTAAGTACCGTGAAAAAAGTCATATTGTGCATCTTTTTACTCAGGAATATGGGCGAGTCGATGGTATTTTAAGGCAGACTCCGCCCCCTCAATATCAGCCTATTCTACTGCAAGCCACAGGTAAAAGTGAACTCAAAAATTTTACTAAGCTGGAAATATTAAATCAGCCTGTTTTCTTTTTTGGTGATGCTTTTTTTGCCGGATTTTATTTAAATGAAATTGTTCTTAGACTTTGCCCATTAGAAGAGGCAATGCCACAAACTTTTGAGCAATATCAATTAACTTTGCTTCAATTACAGCAATTATCTTCCCACGAAAATCCTGATCTTTTTCTGAGACAGATTTTGCGCCAGTTCGAACATGTTTTGCTTCCTGAGCTGGGTTACGCGATTGATTTCTCAATTGATACTCAACAACAGCCAATACAGGCTCACCAGTTTTATCAATTTCAGGTGACTGAAGGTTTTGCGCCCGTTGTTCAGGCAAGCCGTTCTTCATTGTCAGGTAAAGCAATTTTATCTATGTTGGATTATGAGCAAGGCCAGGATTTTTCTCACGAACAATTGCAATTATTAGGTAAACTATACCGTCAAATGATTACATCGCTTTTAGGAGATCGTCCCCTAAAAAGTCGACAATTGTGGATTCAAAATACTCAAACTCAATCGTAATTAGGATTTATTTATGGCTGCATTGCTTGGTGTAAACATAGACCATGTTGCTACTTTAAGACAGGCGCGCGGTACTACTTATCCAGACCCTGTAGAAGCTGCTCTTATTTGTGAACAAGCTGGTGCAGAGGGGATTACTTTGCATTTGCGTGAAGACCGTCGCCATATTCAAGATGATGATGTACGTCGCATGCGTCCATTATTAAAAACGCGTATGAACCTAGAGTTAGCTGTTACTGATGAAATGGTCGAGTTTGCGAAAGAAATTCAGCCGCAGCACGTGTGTTTTGTTCCAGAAAGACGCCAAGAAGTAACAACTGAAGGCGGTTTGGATGTAGTGGGTAACTTTGAAAAAGTTAAAGCTGCAACTCAAACTTTAGCAGCTATTGGTTGCGACGTATCATTATTTATTGATGCTGATTTAGCCCAAATTGATGCAGCAGTTGTGTGTGGCGCACCTACGATTGAATTGCATACAGGTGCATATGCAGATGCGGAAACAGAGCAAGATCAACAAGCCGAGTTAGAGCGTATTATCAAAGGTGTTGAATATGCAGCTTCAAAAGGTTTGGTTGTAAATGCAGGTCATGGCCTTAACCTTAAAAATATTGCGCCAATTGCGGCTATTCCACAAATTCATGAATTAAACATTGGTCATTCAATTATTGCTGAAAGTGTTTTTGTAGGTCTGGTTCAAGCTGTTAAAGATATGAAAACAGCGATTCAGGCAGCAGGATAGTTGGTTATGTCGAGTATCAATTACGATGAATTAATGCAACCTGTGGTGGCCTTTTTAGGTTGTCAAACACCAAAAGCATGGTTGGATGAAGCAATCAATAATTTAGATGTCTTGATGCAAGATCATGCTAATTGTGAAAAGAAAGCTGCTAGTACAGCAATGAACTTAATGTTCCGCTATAGCTTCTTTCCTGACTTACAAATAAAACTTGCTCAACTTGTACGAGAAGAAATGCTTCACTATGAACAAGTGCTTGAGCTTATGGCTAAGCGTGGTCAAGAGTGGACTGGTTTAAGTGCCGGACGTTATGCAGGTGGATTACGTAAAGAGATTCGTACGTATGAACCTGAAGCTTTAATTGATGTGCTGGTGATTGGTGCATTTGTAGAGGCTCGTTCATGTGAGCGTTTTTATGCACTTGCTCCGCGTGTAGATGATGAGTTAGGTCGTTATTATCGATACTTGCTTAAGTCAGAGTCTCGTCATTTTGAAGACTATCTCGCACTTGCGCTTGATGTGGCGAAAACTGCAAAAATGAAAGATCCTAAAGAGGATATTCAACAGCGAATAAATCATATCCGTGAAGTTGAAAAGAATCTGATTTTAACACCAGATGATACTTTCCGTTTTCATAGTGGTATTCCTGCTTAGTCTTGGATATCTCAAATAAAAAAGTTTACCTTTCACGGTAAACTTTTTTTATTAGGTGAGTATTATCTCTTTGGCAGTAAGCATGTTCTGCTTTTAGTTTTTTAATGCATATAATTATTTAATAAATATATTTTTTATAGATTTTAATTTCTCTTAAAATTTTTAAAAAAACTTTTATTTTTTTAGGCTAATAATAAATATTGTGTAAATATAAAGGCTGATATGTTTATCATGAGTTCAACTGAAATAGTTGATCATTTCTAAGGATATAAGAATGTTAGCATTAGTTACAGGTGCATCGGCAGGTTTTGGTTATAGCATTTCAAAAAAGCTGATTGAGTTAGGATATTACGTTATTGGTTGCGGAAGACGAGCAGAAAAACTAGAAGAACTAAAACAAGAACTTGGTGAGAAATTCTACCCATTAGTATTTGACATGACGGATACCGTAGAAAATATAAATAAAGTATTGGTTGATTTACCAGCCGAATTTCAAATCGGTCAAATTGATTTATTGGTGAATAATGCTGGATTGGCATTAGGATTGGAACCCGCAGATAAAGCAGAATTAGATGATTGGTACACGATGATTGATACCAATGTTAAGGGGCTTGTTACGATTACCCGATTAATTTTGCCAAGTATGGTAAAGAAAAAATCAGGTTTGATTATTAATATGGGTTCTATTGCAGGTACATACCCATACCCAGGGGGTAATGTGTATGGGGCAACCAAAGCATTTGTGGAGCAATTTAGTCTAAATCTTCGTGCTGATTTGGCTGGTACAGGTGTGCGCGTAACTAACATTGAACCAGGATTGTGTGGAGGTACTGAATTTTCTCTTGTGCGTTTTAAAGGTGATGAGAATAAAGTAAACAGTCTATATGATAAAAAGAATCCACTTTTGCCTGAAGATATTGCAAATACGGTAGCTTGGATTGCTTCACAACCGCCACACATTAATATTAATCGTATTGAAATGATGCCGACCACTCAATCTTTTAATCCTTTAAAAGTGGTTGAAGTGGAATAATAATTTGAGAAGAAAATATATTCTTTCGAGTTAGGTTAGTGCGTTAAACCTAACAAAGACTCTAATAAAAAATTAAATCCTCTAGCTGCTGATAGAGGATTTTTTTTATAGTTATTGATAAATTTATGGCAAAAAAAAGCCCGCTTTAATGCTGCGGGCTTTTTAGTATTTGGCTCTCCCACCTGGGCTCGAACCAGGGACCTGCGGATTAACAGTCCGTCGCTCTACCGACTGAGCTATGGGAGAATCTGCATGCGATTATAAGGAGATTTTGAGAAGGGTCAAGTCTAAATTGTCATGTTTACTTCATTTTTGTGTCGTATGCTTTTTATTTGATCAGTTGAGTGAGGAGTTAAGAAATTACTTGCACTTTAAAAAATCAATTGCTAGATTCAAAAAAGAACAAGCGTTTGGAGAAATCCAAACAGTGTGGATTTAAACCAACTTGCCAGCACTAAAATGGCTAAATCGGAGATAAGTATGAAAACGCTTACGATCGCTTCTATTTTTTCTAATTTTGATTTCTATCAACACAATTATCTCAATATCTTAAATCAATCACAATCTTATTACACACTTGTAGAAGGTGCATGGATTAATGCTTATCCTTTCAAAAAGCAGGATTTATATTTAGGCGATTTATTGCAGCTTTGGTTTAGCGCTAAATGGAATGTGCATAATTCACTTAAGATTTTTAAAAGCTCGAAACTACTAAACTCTTCTGAATCTTTATATATTTTTCAATTAGAAGGGGAGTTATTGTTGGGTAAAAATAAAGTTTTAGCTTGGTCTGAAGAGCATCAAGAAATTATAGAACTCCAACTTAAAAATATTTGGGCGCCGTATGTGATTGCACAAACTTGTGAACGTCCAGATAATTCAGATGACTTAATAAAAAAGGCAGCGATTTAAGGCTGCCTTTAATGATTATGGACGAATAATCATGCAGGTTGCTGTTGCATAGGCATACAGTTTACCTTCCTCATCAATAATCTTTCCTTCAGAAATACCTAAATTTTTACTTAAATTAATAACTTTGCCTGTTGCAATTAAAGCCTGATTTTGGGGAATAGGGCGGCACATTTTTACGTTAAGGTCGATTGTGCCGTAACCTACACCCGCAGGTAACATCGTATGTACTGCACAGCCAGTCACTGAATCTAGGACGGTGGCAGCAAAACCACCATGTACGCCACCGAGTGGATTTAAATGGTTATGATCTGCTTGGGCTTTAAAGGTAACAGATCCTTCTGAAATTTCAGTAGGTTGCATAGGTATTGTTTTACTAATGCTGGCAGGTGGAATATGGCCTTCAATCATTGCTTGTAAAAATTCAAGGCCAGTCATTTCCATCGGATTTTTCATTTTTTGGGTCCTTTAATTCTTTAAGTTCTAAAATGGAACTTGATATTAGCCTATTATTAAGTCATCGATAAGTCAATTCTATAGTTAAAGATTGAACTGATAAGTTGAATTTTAAAATTTTGTTCATTTAATATAAAATTTCTTTATTATAAAAATTGAATTAAATGAGTTGCATAATGAATTAGATAGATAAGAAAGACTTCTTTTACACTATAAGAAATAAGAAATAACAGGAGCATAAGAACAATGCTTTTTAAAATTGCACTCATAATGGCGGCTTTTGCAGCAAATTCTGTATTGTGTCGTTTGGCTTTGGTTGGCCGACATATTGACCCAATGACTTTTAGTCTAATACGAGTGGGAAGTGGTGCGGTTGTTTTATTAGGACTGTTTTTATATTCAAAATCGTCTCAAACCAAAGTCCAATGGAGTTTAAAAAACGCATTTTTTCTAGCGGTTTATATTTTGGCATTTTCATATGCTTATCTTCAGATCGACGCTGGTATTGGTGCTCTGTTATTGTTTGGGGTTGTACAGCTGACTATGGTGCTTTATGGCTATTGGCAGGGTGAACAGATTGGCATATACCGTGGTATAGGCTTATGTATTGCTTTGGCTGGAATCATTGTTTTGTTATTACCCGATACTCATGCGCCTGATTGGGGATATGCTCTAATTATGGTGATATCTGGGTTGGCATGGGCAGGATACAGCATTGCTGGTCGTAATATGACACAACCGATTGGTAGTACGTTGGCAAATTTTACGCTAGCTGTGCCAATGGTTTTGTTGGCGAATGTATTACTTGCCCAAGATCGCTACATTGACATGCAAGGATGGGTCTTAGCGATTTTGTCGGGCGGTGTCACTTCAAGCGGGGCTTATGTACTCTGGTATGCAATTTTGAAGCATATTGATCGAGTGACAGCGAGTACAGTACAGCTAAGTGTGCCATGTTTGGCGATTATAGGTGGAAGCCTATTTGTAAATGAGACTGTGACAGGGCGAGTGATTTTATCGAGTTTTATGGTTTTATTTGGAATTTTATTAGTCATTTATATAAGACCTCAAAAAGCCAAAAATGCATAAGTGAATTAAAAAAGGGTTCTCTCAAGAGAACCCTTTTTATGCAAAATGCAGATTATTTCGCAGCTTTTTCAGCTTCAATTGAAGCAATAGCAGCGTCTACACCTTCAATTGAGTCAGCAGCTTTTTTGATACGTGCTAACGCATCAACGAGTACTTCGTCAGCTGTTGCATATGAAATACGCATAAAACCGCCTAAACCAAATGCATCACCAGGAACAACTGCTACGCCAGTTTCTTCTAGTAACCATTCAGAGAACTCTGTGCAAGATTTTAAGCCTTTTGCACGAATAAGAGGACGAATGTTTGCATAGGCATAGAAAGCGCCATCAGCAGGTAAGCAAGAGATACCTTTAATATCATTTAAGCCATTTACAACTAAGTCATGACGGCGTTTAAACGCTTCAATCATAGGTTGTAAAACGTCTTGTGGACCATTCAATGCAGCTTCAGCAGCAACTTGCGAAATAGAAGTTGGGTTAGAAGTTGACTGTGATTGGATCTTTTTCATTGCACCAATGATTTTCGCTGGACCGGCTGCATAGCCAATACGCCAACCTGTCATTGCATATGCCTTAGAAACACCGTTTAAAACAATCGTGCGGTCATATAAATCAGGTGCAACAGTTGCGATGTTGTAGAACTCATCTTCCCAACGAATCGGTTCATACATATCGTCAGATGCAACAAATACTTGTGGATGACGACGTAAAACTTCAGCTAAAGCTTCTAATTCAGCTTTGCTATAAATCATGCCTGTTGGGTTAGATGGGCTGTTTAATACAACTAAACGAGTGTTAGGTGTAATAGCAGCTTCTAATTGTTCAGGAGTGATTTTGAAGCGTTGGTCTTCGCCACATTTCACAATGACTGGAGTACCTTCAGCAATAATGACCATATCTGGATAGCTTACCCAGAAAGGTGCTGGAATAATAACTTCATCGCCTTTGTTTAATAGAGCAAGTGCCAAGTTAAAGAAGCTTTGTTTACCACCACAAGAAACCAAGATCTGGTTCGCTTGATAATCAAGATTATTATCACGCTTGAACTTAGCAATAATTGCTTTTTTTAACCCAGGAGTACCATCTACAGCCGTATATTTGGTGAAACCATTATTAATCGCTTCAATTGCAGCATCTTTGATGTGTTGAGGGGTATCAAAATCTGGCTCGCCAGCACCTAAACCAATCACGTTCTTGCCAGCAGCTTTAAGTTCAGCAGCTTTGTTTGTTACAGCAAGTGTAGGGGACGGTTTGATAGCATTGACACGATCAGAAAGACGTACGTCCACGGCAATATTCCTCTTATGGGATTAAAAAATAAAAAGCATACTATCTTATCGCAAAAATTAAGCAATTTGCGGATACGGGTATTTTTAGATGTAAAAAAGTTTAATTTAAGAAGATTCTTGTTGCTGTTTTACTCAATTGAAGCTTTTTTGAAAAGAAATGATAAAAATCATTTATAATAGGTCGCAATCGAAATTTCGAGAATGAATCATGACTGAGCAACAGCCAAAACAGAAAAAGGCTTTGGTGAAATTGCCATTCCCAATGCCGAATGAAAGCAATCAAGCAGATGATGCGGTACACAACCAAGTGCGTCCAAAACCAGAGCAATATGCGGATAGAACATGGATGCCTCCACGTGGTACGCGTCGTTCTATGGGAAAACGCTAATTTTTGAAAAACAGGCAATATGCCTGTTTTTTATTGATTGAATAAAATTTCTTGATAATAACTTTTTTTCTTTTGATACATGTGATGGTCTGCTCGTTTTAACATGTCCTCAATCTGTTCATTTGTTTGAGTGGTTGCATGTCCAATTGCAATACTTACTGGATGGCTTGAATAATATTGATTGTCGATATTAAAAAGCTCCTGAATCGTTTGAAGCATAATTTGAACGTGCGCTTCATCTGCACCTGGCATTAAGATCACGAACTCATCACCACCGATTCTGGATGCAGTATAGGCTGTATTTGAAATAGCCTGACTTAAAATATTTCCAACACGGCGTAATAAACCATCTCCAATATCATGCCCAAACTGGTCATTTGTTTCTTTTAATCCATTCATATCTAAAAAAATTGAAGAAACTGGTCGAATAATACTTCGATTTAAACGATTAAGTTCCTCTGTAAAAAAAGCACGGTTATATAGTTTAGTAAGAACATCGTGTTGCCCTAAATATTCAAGATAGTTTTCCGCTTTTTTCCGGGCAGTAATATCTGTCAGCGCAACTTGCACTAATCCCCAAGTCTCTTCATATCCCGGAAAAACGGTAAATTGAAGCAAGACATTTCTTATTTGGCCATCTAAAGCGTAGTTAACGGCTTCACGTTTATGATGGATATTACCTTGCCATAACTCGATGAGTTGTTCTCGAAAGGTTTCAACCATTTCTTCAGCAAAAATCTTATGTGTATTCCTTAAAAGTGTCGACTTATCAGGAGCTTTAAATAAATCTATCGTGGCCTGATTAACATCTAAAATTAAAATATCTTCTACACACTGGCGGACAAACTCAGGATGAACATCTAGAAAAGTTCTGAAGTCTTCAATTCCCAATAGCCTAAGTTGATCAATTCTATTTTTTATACGGCTGAAATCCTCAACCCAAAGCGAAGTAGGCGAGTAGATAAACATAGATTCAGCTAGGCGGCGATTTTTTTCTTCCTGTCGAAGTGCATTTTGATAAGGGGTAATATCTTCTGTAGTAATTAATACACGTTCAAAGGTAGATTCAGAACCAGGTAAAATAGACCCTCTTAACTGAACATCAATACGTTTGCCTGATAAGGTGTAATTCACGGTAGTGCTTGAAAAATGGGTTTTGCCATTCCATAACGCTTCAAGCTCATAAATATGTGATTCGAACATTTCCTTTTTAAAAATAAGATTCAAATTTGAATATAGTTCTTCGCGTGTTGTTGCTTCAAAAAGTTCCAAGGTTTTTTGGTTAACACGAATAATTTTAATTTTATGAGCGCATTCGATAACTAAGTGTTTATTTTGATTTAAAAATTCATGAAGGTTTTCAATTCCTTGCTTTCTCCATAAATCAAATTGTTGTTTAACTTCACTGAAATCCTCAATCCACATCGGAATTGGGCTAAGGTCAAAAATCGAAGAATCTAAAGTTTCCATATGTTTCTTTAAGTATTCAGTTTGCCTTAAAGTATAATGAGAAAAATTAAGATTTGGGAGGATAAAGAGTTTAAATATATTAGAATAATTAAAAATAAAAGGATTAAATGTAATTAAAAATAAAATAATGAGAAAGCAGAGATTATCTGCTTAACTCATAAATTCATAAGAAAACTTAACGATTAATCGGGTGATCAATGTTTTTTTCACCACGCCATAACTTAATAAAATCTTGCTCATCAAAATCGTAAAGTTCCATCAGTGCAACAACTGCACTTACAAAAATCATGGCACCTTCAGAGTTTCCATGAAGATTGAAAATTTTACCGTTTAACTTCCCTAAAATATCACTAAGCTCATGATCACGGCCTCGTCCATAACGATCTCGTGGATACAACTCTTCATTTAAGACAATAAGAGCTATTGCTTTTTCAGCATCTGATAAATCAGTTTTATCTAAAGCTTCTTCAAATGATTCACTGCCATGATTAAAGTAAAAAATAACTTCATCATTAATGAAACTTTGTACCATCTTTTGAGTTAAAGTTGGAAATTGAGATACTGCATTATCTTCTACATAGGGTTTAAAAGATTCCGGAAAGATAACGTTGTGATAAATCCCTTTAAAAAGAGGAGCGATTTCAGAAACTTTATAACCCGCAATGCCACAACCTAATGCAGTAATGAAATATTTCATTTTAGGATGATTTTTTGTGTATATCTTAAAGTCTTCAACATAATGCTGAATTTGTGAAAGTGGCATTTGTTGAATGTGTTCATTTAAAGTTGGAATTGCAAAGCTTTGACCAGCCCAGCCACGACCTACACCTTCAACTGCTCCGAAGTGCTGACTTGCAACGCGCGCTGCACCACTACCGTGTTGTCCAGCAAGATTACTTCCAAATACAAAAACTGTATCTTCGGGAAGTTCGGTTACAATACTTTCATCATGATATTGATAGGTCATGGTTATACTTTTTGTTTAATGGATAGCTTCATGTTGCAACCGATTAGGGTATTGGTCAAGTGTTAAGATGCTTAATCTTTTACATTGAATTTCCAGCTCAATTTAGACTTTAAATTAAGATAAAAATCCCCATTAAAAGGGGAGACGTTAAATTCAATTTTTCATAAAGAGAGATAACTTTGAACGAAAATCAACCTTTTGATTTGGTCACTCATTATCAGCCAGCAGGTGATCAGCCACAGGCCATTGAAAAGCTGGTAAATGGTATCGAGCATGGTTTTCGTAATCAGTTATTGCTGGGTGTAACTGGCTCGGGTAAAACCTATACCATGGCGAATGTGATCGCTCAAACACAGCGACCTACAATTGTGATGGCTCATAACAAAACTTTGGCTGCCCAGCTTTATGGAGAGTTTAAAGCGTTCTTCCCTAATAATGCGGTTGAGTATTTCGTAAGTTACTATGATTACTATCAACCCGAGGCTTACGTTCCATCCTCAGATACTTTTATTGAAAAAGATGCTGCCATTAACGATCACATTGACCAGATGCGACTATCAGCAACACGTGCTTTATTAGAGCGTCGTGATGCAATTATTGTGGCCTCGGTTTCTGCAATTTATGGTTTGGGTGATCCAAATGCTTATATGCAAATGTTACTGCATGTGGTTGAGGGCGACCGTGTAAGTCGTGATGAAATTATCCGCCGTTTGGTTGAAATGCAATATACGCGTAATGAACTTGAGTTCTTACGTGGTACATATCGAATTCGCGGCGAAATTATTGATATTTTCCCTGCCGAATCTGATCAACATGCGATTCGTATTGAACTATTTGATGACGAGGTCGATTCGATCCGTTGGTTTGACCCGTTAACGGGTAAAATGGTCCGTAAAGTTCCACGTGTTACGATTTATCCAAAAAGCCACTATGTAACGCCGAAAGATCATCTAACTCGTGCTATTGATACAATTAAAGATGAGTTACAAGATCAACTTAAATTCTTCCGTGAACATGACAAATTGCTGGAAGCCCAGCGTATTGAGCAGCGTACCCGTTATGATTTAGAAATGATGCAACAGTTGGGCTATACCAATGGTATCGAAAACTATTCACGTCATTTATCGGGCCGTCCAGCTGGTGAAGCGCCTCCAACTTTATTTGATTATGTACCAGAAGATGCATTACTGATTATTGATGAGTCACACGTTACAGTTCCGCAAATTGGAGCGATGTATAAAGGTGACCGATCACGTAAAGAAAATTTAGTGAATTACGGGTTCCGTTTACCAAGCGCACTTGATAATCGACCAATGAAATTTGAAGAGTGGGAGCGCATTGTACCGACGACCATTTTTGTCAGTGCAACACCTGCTAAATATGAGCTAGAAAAGTCTGACCAAGTGGTTGAACAGGTGGTACGTCCAACAGGACTAATCGATCCTGAAATTGAAGTTCGTCCTGTATTAACTCAGGTTGATGATGTTCTTTCTGAAATTAATATTCGTAAGAACCTAAATGAACGTGTATTGGTGACCACTTTAACAAAGCGTATGGCGGAAGATCTGACTTCTTATTTAAAAGAATACGGGGTTAAAGTCGCTTATTTACACTCGGATATTGATACGGTTGAACGTGTCAAAATTATTCATGAGTTACGTACAGGTGTATTCGACGTTTTAGTCGGTATTAACTTGTTGCGTGAAGGTCTCGACATGCCAGAAGTTTCTTTAGTTGCTATTTTAGATGCAGATAAAGAAGGTTTTTTACGTTCAGAACGCTCACTCATTCAGACAATTGGTCGTGCCGCGCGTAACGTGAAAGGTAAAGCAATTTTATATGCTGACCGAATTACTGATTCTATGCAAAAAGCAATAGATGAGACTGAACGCCGTAGAGCTAAACAAATCGAGTTCAACGAGTTGCATGGTATTACGCCACGTAGTGCTGTTCGTCAGGCCATCAAAGAAATTGATTCAGGTGAAGTACTTTCAGATGACGAAATTGATGAAAAGGTTCTTGAACAGGTACAAGCTTTAAGTGCGGATGAAAGACATATTCTCTCAGATCCAAAATTGTTTAGTAAGCATATTACTAAACTGGAAAAAGAGATGTTAAAAGCCTCGAAAGATTTACAGTTTGAACAGGCAGCGCGGATACGTGATCAAATCATTCGACTAAAAGCGCAAATGTTGCAATAAACGAATACATAACGCTACATAATGTGTTTAAAAAACAAGCTACTGTAGATATTTGAGTTCTTTTGTATTCACAACTAATCGTTGAGGGCAACAATGGCATTTCGAAATAATGTTCCGCAAGCCAGTTGGCGTTTGGCTAAAATTGCGTTGGGCGGTGTCGTTTTGGCTGGTTTGGCTGTTGGAACCTATGTCTATGCCCAGCCGAAACCCTTACAAACTGTCTATAAAGTTGAACTGGACCGATATCTAGGTGTTTGGTATGAAGTCGCGCGTAAGCCTGCATTTTTCCAAAAAAAATGTGCTTATAACGTATCTGCGACCTACACCTTAAACGAAAATGGAAATGTAGTAGTAGATAATCGCTGCTACGATAGTAGAAAACAATTACAGCAATCTATCGGGGAGGCCTTTGTGGTTAACCCGCCATATAACACCAAATTGAAGGTAAGTTTTTTACCGGAAGCTGTAAGATGGATTCCGGTAATTCGTGGGGATTACTGGATTTTAAAGCTAGATGAAGACTATCAGACTGTTTTGGTTGGGGAACCTTCACGTAAATACCTTTGGGTGCTATCAAGAGACCCTCATCCAGAGCAAGAAGTGGTAGATGAATATTTAAATTATGCAAAAACATTAGGTTTTGATATTCGAGATATTATTCGTACAGAGCATAAAGAATAGTGGTATATGTCTGTTTAAGAAAAAACCATGTTTTTACATGGTTTTTTCTTTTTTATAGTGGATAAATCAAGTATTGTAGTGAGTTGTTTTTACTAAAGTCTAAGAGGTTAATGATGTTTAAGGGCGTGATCTTGTCTGTCATGGCATCATTCACTTTTGGTGTACTTTATTTTTATACTCAATTATTAAGCCAGCTAGATAGTGAGCAAACTTTTGGATGGCGGATTATTGCAACACTACCGTTCCTTACTTTATTTATGTGGTGGAGTGGTGATTTAGCCTATATCAAGAATATCTACCAACGTATTTTGGCTAAGCCTTCTTTACTATTATTATTAATCACAACCTCTATTTTAACCTCAGTACAACTTTGGCTTTTTTTATGGGGGCCGATGCATGGACGTGGGCTACAAGTATCTTTAGGTTATTTCCTATTACCGCTAGTTCTGGTCTTAGCTGGAAGTGTGCTGTATGGCGAAAAAATATCAAAATTTCAATGGGTGGCGATTGTTCTTGCAGTCATTGGGGTTAGCCATGAAATTTGGCGTTTAGGAAGTATTGCTTGGGAAACAGCATTGGTTGCAGTTGGATATTCTGCCTACTTTTTATTACGCAAGAAAATTAAAACAGACAACTTAGGCGGCTTCTGGTGGGATTTAGTCATTATCATGCCGGTTGCAATTTATTTAACACATACAGGTTTACTGCCATATAGTAAGTTTTTTGATCAGCCTACGCTAAGTTTGGTGATTATAGGACTTGGAATTTTAAGTGCTATTGGCTTAGGAAGTTATATTTTAGCAAGCCGTTTTTTACCTTTAGTTGTGTTTGGCCTGTTAGGATATTTAGAACCAGTATTACTTGCTTTAGCTTCTTTAGTTTTAGGGGAAAGCATTGGTCAAGAAGAATGGTTCACTTATATTCCGATTTGGTGTGCTGTTTTTGTACTCGTTTTAGAAGGGGCAATTCATCTTTATCAACAACGGCAAAAAGCCCAAAATCTGCAACTTAATATCACGAAATATCAAAAAAGATTAAAAAATGATGAACTCAAGTAGGTCGTCAGAACCTAAAAAGTAAGAAAAAGCAAAAATTTAGCTGCTTTAAACAATAAGATAATAAAAAATAATTATAGGTATTTTATGAATTTATGATGAATTTTAGGAAAATCTAGTCCCTAACGTCAGCTTTTGATTCATTCTTGCCAATAATTCCATTACAATTACGGGGTTTTAAAAATCACGCCTAGATATAATTAATTAGAGGACGTATCTGTGAGCAAAGACACTATCATCGCCCTGCACGCTGAACACCAAGGCCGTTGGAAAAACCGTGAAGAAATCGCGGAACGTATGATTGCATTAATCGGTCAATTATACCGTGAAAAAAATATTGTCGTATCTGTTTACGGTCGCTCTTTAATTAACCGTTCTGTTATCCAAATTTTGAAAACTCACCGTCGTACACGTGTTGTAGACGTTGAACTTTCTGTTGTAAACACATTCCCAATTTTAGAAGCTTTAGCAAAAGTTGAAAATATTGGTTCTGCAGAAGTTGATATCGGTAAACTTGCTGTTGAATATAAAGAAAAAGGCGGTGATGTTGATGCTTTTGTTGCTCAATCAGTTGAGTCAATCAAAGGTAGCGCAACTTCTGAACAACCTAAAGATGTAGTTCTTTACGGTTTTGGTCGTATTGGTCGTATCTTGGCTCGTTTAATCATTAGCCAATCAGGTTTAGGTCGTGGTTTAAGCCTTAAAGCAATCGTTGTACGTAAGTCTTCTGACGGTGACTTGGCAAAACGTGCTTCTTTACTTCGTCGTGACTCTATTCACGGTACTTTCGCTGGTACAATTTCTGTTGATGAAGAAAATGAAGCAATCATTGCTAACGGTAACTTCATTAAAGTGATTTATGCGTCTAGCCCAAGTGAAGTTGACTATACTGAATACGGTATTGAAAATGCACTTTTAATCGACAACACTGGTAAATGGCGTGATGCTGAAGGTCTAAGCCAACACTTGAAATGCCCAGGCGTTGCACGTGTTGTATTGACTGCACCAAGTAAAGGCGAAATGAAAAACGTTGTATTTGGTGTAAACAACACAGATATCTTAGATGAAGACAAAATCATCTCTGCTGCAAGTTGTACAACAAATGCAATTACTCCAATTCTTAAAGTATTGGATGACAAATATAAAGTTCTTAACGGTCATGTTGAAACTGTTCACTCATTTACAAATGACCAGAACTTAATCGATAACTACCATAAAGCAGATCGTCGTGGCCGTGCTGCTACTTTGAACATGGTAATTACAGAGACTGGTGCAGCTAAAGCGGTTGCTAAAGCATTACCTGCATTGAAAGGTAAATTAACTGGTAACTCTGTACGTGTTCCTACACCAAACGTATCTCTTGCAATCTTGAACTTAACACTTGATAAAGAAGTTGATCGTGAAGAAGTGAACGAATACATTCGTCAAATTTCGATTAACTCTAACCTTCAAGGTCAAATTGGTTATACCAACTCGACTGAAGTTGTATCGAGTGACTTTATCGGTTCTCGTACAGCAGGTGTATACGATGCTCAAGCAACGATTACTTCTGGTAACCGTTTAACTGCTTACGTTTGGTACGATAACGAAGTTGGTTATAGCTGTCAGGTATTACGTATTGCTGAACAAATGTGCGGTGTAAGCTACAAAAAAATCCCAGCAGAATTGAATGCTTAAGATCATTTAACGATCTATAAAATATTTTCACAAAAAGACCCAGTTTAGACTGGGTTTTTTTACAACCGTACAAAATATATGCTGACTATTTTTTGTAAATAAATGAGAATACAAATTAAGGAAAAAAAGAAAATAGTAAGGGATAGGAATTGTCGCAGTTTAAACGTTTGTTGGTCGTTTTTATATTCATCATTATTGCCAATTTATGTGGTGTACTCATTGCAATATGGGTATTTAAGCACTTTAATATTTATATTCCACTGAAAAATCAGGCAGTTGCTATTGATTTACAAGAGCCTCTACAGGTTAAGGTTAAAGTACAAGATGCTTTAAATGTGGATGTAAAGGGGCGCGTAAATGCCAGTATTCCAATTGATGAGAAACTGAATATTCCTTTAACACAAACATTAACTCCGCGTGTTTACTTCGATAATATGGTGCCGATTAGTACAACCATTCCAGTCAAAGAAACATTAAAAGTTGAGCAAAATCTACCAATTGATACCAAGGTTCAGGTGCGTGTTTTGGGGCGTGATATTACGTTGCCATTAAAAGGAACGATTCCATTAAAACTTGATGTGCCAATTGATATTAATGTCCCGCTTGAGCAAAAGGTTCATTTAAAATTTGATGCCCCAGTACGCACGGTATTAAAAGAAAATCTACATATTCCTTTAAAAGCAAGATTAGATACGAATATCCCAATTGAGGGTAATTTAAGTGTACCTGTTAAAACTGCATTAAATGCTTCGGTTGATGTGAAAAATACTCTGCCTGTTAAGATTGCAAATGGTGAGTTAAAGATTCCTCTGTCCACTATGCGATTAAATCGAGTATTAGGTTCAGAAACATCACAAGACACAGCTGATCAATAGGGTGAATGCTAATGTTCCGTTCACTCAAGAGTATGTTAATCAGTTTCTTTTTAATGATGATACTTGCCGCTATTATGTTTTGGGTGTATCTCAATATTCAAGCAAATTTAGTCGTTTCGGCTCATAATGCCGATATTAGTTTACCTGACTCTTTAGAAACAAAGATCCAAGTTGGTAATACTTTGCAGGTTCAGTCTATTGGTAAACTTGATACAACATTAGATATAGATCGCCAATTAACTTTACCTCTAAAAGGGAAATATTTAGCAGATTTAAATTTTGCCGTAGAAACACCTATTACGGTAAGTGTCGATTATTCAACGACTCTAAAAATTGATCAGGTTATGCCTTTAGAAACCACCACAGATTTGGTTTATCAAAGTAAGTTTTTACCAAAATTTCCCCTTAAATTAGATATTCCTATTAAATTAGATGTGCCTTTTAATTTAAAACGTAGTTATACCGTTCCCGTTAAAATTGTTTTTGATGGTCCTGTTTATTTTGAATTCGATGAACCCGTAAATTTATCGGTGAAACATCAGTTTAAACCAAGCCTAAACGTAAATGATCCTATGGAAATGGGTAATGTCTCGTCATTTAATGCCATCATGTATAATTCTGTGCCAAAAACAAAAGCAAATCTTGATATGCAAATGACCTTACCTCTGCGCAATGTTCATCCTTGATAATTAAATAAATTGGCTAAATTTTATTTTTTATAAGGATCCTATTTGCAAAACTAAAAGCATCTGCTGGATTAAAGATAAAACAGATCGTTATAAATGGAATTGTTCCATTTTCTATTCGAGAATTTTATGAAAATATGGCAGAATAGGCGGTTTTAGAGTTTTTAGAGGATTGGCAGATGCGCTTTGTTGATGAAGCAGTCATTACCGTAGAGGCTGGCGACGGTGGCAATGGCGTAGCCAGTTTTCGCCGTGAAAAATTTGTACCATTTGGTGGCCCAGATGGTGGTGATGGCGGACGTGGTGGAAGTATCTATATTCAAGCTGATGACGATACAAGTACGCTAGTCGATTACCGTTACACACGTAAATTCCGTGCTGAGCGTGGAAAAAACGGTGCAGGTGCTAACTGTACTGGACGTGGTGGTGAAGATGTGGTTTTAAAAGTACCCGTTGGTACAACAATTGTTGATACAGATTCAGGCGATATTATTGGCGATTTGGTTGAAGACGGCCAAAGAATTCTGGTTGCTGGTGGTGGTGAAGGTGGTTTAGGTAACACTCACTTTAAATCATCAACTAACCGAGCACCGCGTAAATGTACGACTGGTACAAAAGGTGAGTTCCGCGAAATTCGTCTTGAATTAAAAGTATTGGCAGATGTTGGTTTGCTGGGTATGCCAAATGCCGGTAAATCTACTTTCATTCGTGCTGTAAGTGCTGCAAAACCAAAAGTGGCAGATTATCCATTTACAACCATGGTTCCAAACTTGGGTGTAGTCGATGCTGACCGCCATCGTTCATTTGTAATGGCTGATATTCCAGGGTTAATCGAGGGTGCAGCAGAAGGTGCAGGTTTAGGAATTCGTTTCCTTAAACATTTGGCACGTACTCGTATTCTTTTACACATTATTGATGTACAACCAATTGATGGTTCAGATCCAGCACATAATGCAAAAGCGATTATGAATGAGTTGGCTAAGTTCTCACCAACTTTGGCTAAATTACCAGTTGTTTTAGTACTCAACAAACTTGATCAGATTGCTGAAGAAAGCCGCGAAGAGTGGTGTCAGCACATTCTACATGAACTAGAGTGGACTGGACCTGTCTTTAAGACATCGGGCTTATTAAGCGAAGGTACAAAAGAAGTTGTGTATTACTTGATGGATCAGATTGAACAACAACGTGAACGTGAAGTTGAAGATCCTGAATACGCAGCAGAAGTAAGAGCTTTCCGTGAACAACTAGAAGTTGAAACACGTGAACAAACCATTGCGGCAAAAGAAGCATATCGTGCAATGCGTCGAGCACAACGTCTCGAAAGCATGATGGACGATGATGATGATTTTGACGATGATGAAGACGACAATGATGTAGAAGTCATCTACGTTCGTGACTAGAAAACCGAGGGAAACATGATAGAAGTGGTCGATGGGCAACGTCAGCTCAGTGAGTGTAAACGAATCGTTGTTAAAATCGGATCATCTTTACTTACAGCTAATGGGCAAGGTTTAGATCTAGATGCTATTTCGCATTGGGCGAAACAGATTGCAGATTTGCACAATGCCGGGCACGAGATTATTTTAGTGTCATCAGGAGCTGTAGCAGAAGGTATGGTTCGTATGAAGCTTGCGAGTCGACCCACCGATCTACCCAGTCTACAAGCCTGTGCTGCAATTGGGCAGATGGGCTTAATTCATACTTGGTCTAGTGTGCTTGAAAACCACGGTATTCGTACTGCTCAGGTTTTATTGACTCATGATGATTTGGCAGATCGCCGTCGTTATCTGAACTCGTGTGATGCTTTGCAAAACTTGATTGATTGGCGTGTGATTCCTGTCATTAATGAAAATGACACTGTGTCTACCGACGAGATTCGCTTTGGTGATAACGATACTTTAGCTGCTATGGTGGCAGGTCAGGTTCACGCAGAATTGCTGATCATTTTAACCGATCAGCAAGGTATGTTTGACTCAGATCCGCGTCATAACCCTGATGCTAAATTACTCTCTACTGTTCGGGCTATGGATGATGATTTATTCGATATGGCCGGCGGTGGTGGCGTGCTTGGGCGAGGTGGGATGGTCACTAAAGTTCGTGCTGCGCGTTTAGCTGCTAAATCGGGCTGCCCAACCCTCATCGCGAGTGGCGAAAGTGATAATGTCTTATCACGTGCGATGGCAGGTGAGATGCTAGGCACTTTGTTTACTACAGATAAAGACCGCATGACTGCTCATCAACAGTGGCTCGCTGCTCATTTACAAACAGCAGGTCGTCTTGTGATTGATGATGGTGCTGTTGAAGCGATTAAATTGAAGCATCGCAGTTTGCTCCCTGTTGGAGTTAAAAATGTTGAAGGACATTTTGATCGTGGTGATGTGGTTGAATGTGTCGATAAACAAGGTAAACGTATTGCGGTAGGTCGAGTGAACTTTAGCTCACGATCAGCCGAAATTATTAAAGGCTTAGCCTCAGATAAGGTTTATCAAGTGCTTGGTGAAGCTCGTTCACTTGAAATGATTCACCGTGATCATATGGCAATTTATTAAGTTTTACTCAAATAAAAAAGCTCGCTTTAAGCGAGCTTTTTTTCTGGTGTTAAACGAGGTAAAACACGGTCTTCCCCTACCATATATGGATGTGTGGCGAGACTGAGCATGTCTAAGTCTTCCGAGCTATTACCATACGCATAAATCTGGTGGTAATGCTGTAGCGTATATTGCTGATGTATTCTTAACTTCTTTTGTTCACTACTACAGTCTGGAGTGGAATAGTAACCCGTCATCATGCCGTTTTTAATTTGAGTTTCAGTACAAATTAATTCGATATCTAGTAACTTGCAAAGTGGAGCAAGATAGACATCAATTGAAGCTGAAACTAATACGACCTGATCACCACGCAATTGATGGTGTTGTAACTGAGTAAAAATTTCAGGCGAAAGCGCAGAGACTAGCTCTTGCGCGTATTCTTCACCTAATTTTTGTAATTCAATTGCAGGAGTATTTTTAAACATGCTGCGGAATAACTTGGCACGCATAGCATGGGCAGGATAAAAGTTAAGATAGTAGGCTTGAATCCATGGCAGAATTTTCAAGCCTTGCTTAACAATATGACGCTTAGATAAAGCATAAAAGATGAACCCTGTAAAACTATCTTTACTACACAAGGTTCCATCAAAATCGAACAGGGCGAGACTTTTTATAGTCTTATTCGTTTCGCTCGTTGCATACATGTTTCATATCGTCCGTTTACGCGGGTTGCATACCAATTGGTATTATAATCACGACTTAATTTAGGCCCAGAAATCACTACTTGAGGCATAATTGCATAGAGCGGTTCTTTGCCAGTTTTTGATTTATAAAGTTTAGTCAGCGCAATATAAGTTTGAGTACTTTCAAACTTTTTCTCTTTTTCTAATTTAAGATCATCACGAATTTGTCTTGGTGTAACCAATACATTATTTTTTGCAAATACCGTAATCAGCTCTTTTTCTGACTCGCTTTGAGCTGCGCGTGGATCACCATCTTTTGTATAAAGAAGTAGATCGCCATCAAGGCTTATATCTTTATCCGTAAGTTCTTGTAGCATTTTTTGAAAAGCTGCATTACGGCTAGAGTACATACCAGAGTTATAATCCGCAAAACGATAAATGGCTTTATCATAGTCTGCCGGATAAACCATTAAACGATGTATGCCGTAATATAAACCACCGTATTCAGTATATAGGTCATCGCGGAGCGCAGCAGTACTCATACTCGAACGCTTATTGGCTTTCGCATAATTAATATGAACTTGCATTGAACCCAAAGTCGTAATAGGGTTCATTTTCTCGCCAATATCTTGACCAACCAATTTGGCTGCACCAGTTAAGGCACTCACATGATAGTGTTTAGCCATGAAGTCGAAAATTTCTCGGTAAAGTAAGTCGAGTTCTTTCTCGGTTTTAACTTTACGCATTTGACTCATATAGTTGTTATCAGGAGAGGGCTGAGTTCTTAGAACTTCTTCAAAGTAACCAGCAATTGTTCCACCAATGGTTTTGCCAAGCTTATCTTCAAATTTTTCATTTAAACGTGTACTAACTTCTTCAACTGCCTTTTGTCCTAACCCAGGCACTTGAGGGTTGGCAACAAAGTTAGATTCCTGATCCACTACAGCCACAATACTACAGACATTTTTCTTGGTTTTAGGAATATCCAAGTCTTTCATAATGTCATCAATATCTTTAGCCCATGACTCACGGTCATGCACACGCGATGGAATTAGACGTTTAATCTGTTGGCTTTCTAGTTCAGGCTCATCATTGTTTGACCACCAAGCTTTATCACCACAAGCAGCTAAACTCATGCATACGGCAGCCATGCCGAATGATTTTAATAAAAAACGGGAAGACAACGGTTTGTTCATGGCGAGGAAAGCACCTGCATAAAAAGATGAGCCGATTAAGCGGATGAAGTATACTATGTTGATCATCAATTGTATGAATATATATGTATATTGGTCCCTATCAACTGTCAAATAATTTAATTGTTGCTCCTATGGCGGGAGTTACTGACCGTCCATTTAGAACACTCTGCAAGTATTTTGGCGCAGGCCATGCAGTCAGTGAAATGATGACTGCTGATAAAACTTTGCGGATGAGCAAAAAGAGCCTCTACCGTGCGAACTTTGATGGTGAGCTCGCTCCGATCTCTGCTCAAATTGCAGGCTCTGATCCTGAGCAATTGGCAGAGGCTGCACGCTATCAAGTAGCAAATGGCGCACAAATTGTTGATATTAATATGGGATGTCCTGCCAAGAAAGTATGTAATAAGCTCGCTGGTTCAGCGTTATTACAAGATGAGGACTTGGTAGCGCGAATACTTGATGCAGTGGTCACTGCTGTTGATGTTCCCGTGACTTTGAAAACCCGTTTGGGCTTTTTAAATGGTCAGGAAAATATTTTAAGAGTCGCAAAAAGGGCAGAAGAAGCGGGGATTGCTGCGCTGGCTTTACATGGCCGTACTCGCGAAGACATGTATCTAAATACAGCACGTTATGATTTGATCAAACATGTCAAAGAATTAATCAATATTCCACTTATTGCGAACGGTGATATTGATAGTCCTGAAAAAGCAAAATATGTACTCGACTATACAGGGGCAGATGCAATTATGATTGGTCGAGCTGCTCAAGGTCGACCATGGATTTTTCGAGAAATTGCTCATTATTTAAAAACTGGAGAGCACTTAGCTGCGCCTAATATTGAAGAAGTTAAAGATGTACTTTTAGGACATTTGACTGAGTTATATCAATTTTATGGTGAATATTCTGGATGTCGTATTGCTCGTAAACATATTGCTTGGTACACCAAAGGATTACGTTCGAGTAATGAATTCCGCCAAAATATGTATAAAGTTGAAAGTACCGCTGAACAGGCAATAGTAGTCGAAAACTATTTTAATCAGTTATTGGCTGAAGGCAATTTGATGAGTGATGTTCAGGTTGAGCAGGTTAACTTACTAGAAACCCATTAAATAAAAAGCCAGTATATGATTACTGGCTTTTTAAGATTTATTCATCTTCTAGCATTTCTACAACTAACTGGTTAACCAGATCAGCAGCATCTAGCTCTCGTATTTGAGAGACATTACTACCCGCCCAAAAAGCGCCGAAGCCATAGTCTTTATTTTTGCTTGCAATTGCATTGAGTTGCTTAGCCAAATCATAAGTATATGGATATTCTGGTTGAGAAGGGCGATTTGGTAGATCAATTTGTGTGTGCCAATGGTTGAGCAATCCACGTGCAGGACGTCCAGAAAGACTGGCACTAATTTGTGTCACAGGCTCATTAAATAAAGCTTTACGATATTCGGCAGATGCGTTTGATGTATGGCATTGAACAAATGCTGTTCCGAGTTGAACAGCACTAGCTCCTAAGCTCAACATATGTCGTGCTTGTGCTCCATTCATAATACCGCCAGCGGCTACCACAGGTTGTTTGCAATGTTGGACAATCAGATGTACTAAATCACTGGTTTTAATTGCTGCATCAAAGGTTTTATTAAAAATTCCACGATGTCCGCCAGCTTCAATCCCTTGAGCAATAATAATATCAATACCAGCTGCCTCAATGGCTTGTGCTTCAACTAAATTGGTAGCAGATACCATCGTAATAATTCCGGCATCTTTTAATGCCTGAATTTGATGGGGATGGGGAATGCCAAAATGAAAACTGACAGCTTTAGGTTTGGTTTCTAATACGACATTTAAAAAATCATCATTATCAAGAAAACTTGGATAAATACAGTTTAAGTTTTGAGGAGGCTGTTCTCCGAAATTTTCAAATTGGGGGCGTAAATATTCAATCCATTGTGCTGAGGTTTGAGGGTTTAGTTGTTCGGGTTGATGGCAGAAAAAATTAACCTGAAATGATTTTTCTGTAAGTGTTTGGGTTTTTAAAATCTGTTCACGTGCACTTTGCGCCGTATTTGCACCTAGACCTAAGGATCCAAGACCACCCTGATTAGAAACTTCTGCTGCAAGTTCAGGTGTAGATACACCTGCCATAGGGGCAAGAAAAATTGGATGTTTAATTTCAAGTTGTTGTAATAGGTCCATTTTATTCACCTCATTTCTTTCTATTCACCATAGCGTGAAAACCGAACCAAGAGCAAATAATATTGGGCATTTAGTTTTTAAATATTTAGTTCTTAAACATTGATAAGTTCTGATTTTTTAAAGTGGAGTAACATGAAATAAAGAGCCGATCCAGCTTGAAAAGCCCATCGCTAAAATTCCCCACAAGGTAATGCGTAGACTCCCTTTAAGCTTGGAAGTACCTGCGAAATGACTTGATAGCGCTCCTAAAAAGGCTAATGAAATAATGCCAAATATTAAGACTGTTTTTTCGATCCATATATCTGGACTGAGTAAAATAGCCAGCATAGGAAACAATGCCCCAAATGAAAATGAGCCAGCTGAAGCTAATGCGGCTTGAATAGGGTTTGCTGCGGTATTTTCATGAATACCAATTTCATCACGCGCGTGAGCCCCTAATGCATCATGATTTGTAAGTTCAGTAGCAACTTGTAGAGCTAAGTCAGGTGCTAAGCCTCTGGATATATAAATTTGGGTGAGTTCGTCCAATTCACGCTGCGGATGCTTTTTGAGTTCTTGTTCTTCAAATTTTAAGTCGGCTTTTTCAATATCTTCTTGTGATTTTACTGAAATATATTCTCCTGCAGCCATAGAGGTTGCACCAGAAATTAAACCAGCAATACATGCAATAAGAAGTGTATGAGCAGAAGCCCCACTTGCAGCCATTCCCATAATTAGGCTAGTAACAGAAATAATTCCATCATTTGCCCCTAAAACGGCCGCCCTTAACCAACCTGAGCGGTGAATAAAATGATGTTCTGGATGCTGAGAAAAGGACATGTTTTCCCCTATTTGTAGTTATAAATTTTTATCTTATCCTATAAGATTATTTACAATAATACGATTAAAAAATGTGTCATTATAGGAAAAACAAACAGATAAGAACTTTTTTAAAACATAATATTAAAGGAGATAAAATGAACAATTTAAAGAACTCATCTACTTATATAAACAGTGTCATTTATGGGTTTAATTATAATACTTATTGATTAAATTTTAATTTGATTGCTACGCAAGCATTCTACCTATTTTACTCTAGAGGTCCCAATGAATAGCAAAACAATAAAATCTATAACCCGTTCCTTTATCGTTATTGGTTCGATCTGTCCAGCTTTAGGCCTCTTAAGTGTTGAGACTAGTTTTGCGCAAGAGATTGTTAATCAAGAATATAAACCAGGTAATCCAATTTATGATAAATGGGATCAATTTTATAAAATTGAAAAGACTCAACCTGAAAATGCCGAGAAGTTATTATTAGAACTTGGAGAGATGACACCACAAGATATTAAAGTATGGAAAAGTTTAACTTATTTACAGATTAGGTTAAGGAAACAAGATGCTGCTTTGCAAAGTCTAAGAAAAGCAGAGGCATTAGATCCAGCAGATGATAATTTAAAACTCCAAGAAGCTTATCTACTGAATTCTCAAAAACATAACAAAGAGGCTTTGGTAGTTTTTAAGGAGCTTACGCAATCTAAAGATGCGGATATTGCCAATAAGGCGACACAGGCCGTAAAGAATTTAAGTGGAGGGGAAGTCAAAACTTATTTCCGTGATGTGTATTTTGCACCTTCATATGAATCACGTTACGACGATGTAATTTTCCCACTTAAAGCTCGCTATGGTAAGAACCTCGATAATGGTCGAGCGCAGGTGTATGGCTTTTTAAATCTAAACCGCGATACTCAATCTCAAGGCGGAGTACGACCTGAAATTATTGATGAAAATGCAGTAACTCTAGGTGTCGGCGCTAATTATCAACCTTGGACTTCTATACCTGTACGCATGTATTTAGAAGTAGGTGGAAGCTATGATCTGATTGACCGAAATAGAGATAAATTTCGTGAAAGTGTTGTGGGTGGGATAGCAGGTTATCAAGAATGGTATTCTCAAAATAGTTGTAATCAGTCACTTTGTTTTAATGATTACTTCACTGATTTATATGGCAATGCTGCGACTTATTCTAGAGAAGATTATAACGTTATTGGCGATTTACGCTTACGTACGGGTTTGAATGTCTATAAGGGGGAAACGGGCACTGTACAGGCGTATATGAAATTGCATGGCTTAGCTGACAGTAAAGATGAGTATTACAATAATTTATTTGAATATGGCCCAGGTATTTCATGGCAGCCTTTTAATTATCAACCTATAAAATTACGTGTAGAACGACTATATGGCAATTACTTTAAAGATGTGCCAGTAAATACGAAAGATCATTACAACAATACTCGAGTAGAACTCGTTTTTTATAAGGATTTCTAAAATGAATAAAATTTTTATATCTATCGTATTTGGAACCCGTCCTGAATTAATCAAACTTGCCCCTGTGATTTTATTGGCAAAACAAGACCCTCGCTTTCAAGTTGAAGTGATTTTTACTGGACAGCATGACGAACTAGTAAGAGATGCGATAGATTTCTTTGGGGTTGAAATTGACCACCGTCTTAAAATTATGAATGCTGGACAAAGTTTAAATCAGCTCTTAATTCATGGTTTGAGCCAAATCGAGAATGTGTACACTGATGGACAAAAACGAGATGCAATTGTTATTCAGGGTGATACAACAACTGTTTTAGCAGCTGGCTTAGTCGCGTTTTCAATGAAAGTTCCTGTTGCGCATGTTGAAGCTGGTTTACGTTCTTATGATTTAGATCATCCTTTTCCAGAAGAGGGAAATCGTCAGTTAGTTTCACGTATTACTAAATGGCATTTTGCCCCGACTGAACAATCAAAAAGAAATCTACTTAATGAACAAATTCCGCCAGAACTCATTACTGTTACAGGCAATACTGTTGTTGACGCTGTGTATTTAGGGCGTAAATTAATTTCTGAAAAATCTGATTTGAAGAACCAGCTTGAACCTTATGGAATTCAATTAAAGCAGGATGACAAAGTTGTACTTATTACTGCCCATCGTCGTGAAAACTTTGGTGGTGGAATTCAAAATATTTGTAATGCAGTTGAGCACTTAGCTCAAGCACATCCTGATTTACATTTTATTTGGCCTGTACATTTGAACCCGGCAGTACATGATGTAGTCCATGATAAGTTTAAAGACCATTCCCAAATCCATCTTGTTAAACCATTAGACTACCCAAGTCTATTGGCAGTGATAGACCGATCGAATTTTATTTTGACGGATTCGGGAGGCTTACAAGAAGAAAGTCCATCATTTAATAAGCCAGTTTTGATCTTGCGGGATACTACCGAGCGACCAGAAGTTGTTGAGGTGGGAGCAGGCGTTTTGGTGGGTACAAATCAACAAAAAATTATTGAAGAAGCTGAAAAGTTACTCACCGACCAACAGCATTATGAAAAAATGGCACATGTGGAAAACCCATTTGGCGATGGGCAAGCTGCTCAACGTATTCTCAATCAAATTGCTAAATCTTATGAATCGGCATAATTATGATTTAAGGATCTCGTCTCATTTATGGTTTTATTCGCATGACCATAAGTGAGGCGGTACCATAAGCTCACAATATTAACGCACCAGCGGCTCATGTAATGAGGACCATCAAAAATATAAACAGTTTTACCTTCATATGCTTTTAGCTGAGAAATAATTTCCCAAGGGTATGCGGCTCTAAATTGCCCATTCTTTTTCACTCTAAAAGCTTCTAATACTATAATTACTTTGTCTTTTCCAAGTTTATGTTCAAGCTGATCTAAAATATGTTTGGCTTGTTTAGGCGACCGAACGCCTACGCCAACGCCATCTTGGAAAAAAACTCCCGTATGGTCAGGCAGCCAGCTTTTAACCCATAAATCATAATTTTCAGGCTCAGTTTCGCCACTATAAATACTCACCCAGACTGGTGAAGGAAGCTTCGATAACACATGACCTAAAGCACTGACTCGTAGCCAAGTTGGATCTGCTTCTACCGGAAAGTAATAACCTTTAAATGCTGTTTTTTGTTCTTTTATAATTTGGGCAGATTTTTCGCCTAACTCAATGACATTAGCTCGAGCTTTAGGTTCATTATATTCACCGGCTAAGCCTAATATAAGATTTTTTGCCCAAGGTTCTTGTTTAATCTTTTCTAAATTAATAGCTTTTTCCCATTGAGGAAAATTTGATTCTTTCCACCAAGATTTAGATTCAACAACAGACCATTGAGGAACAAATGTATCGACACCTAAGTAGTGCCAATTTCCTTCTGGAGGAGTCGTGTTATTGTCAGGTTGCCAGAAAATGCCTTCAATATGAGGGGCTTGACCTTGATGTTTGAAAAGCCCCGCATATCCAATGACACTACATATAATTAAAATAATAAAAGCAGCTATTTTAATTGGTATCTGTTTTCTCATTATTTCGTCTTAACCAGTACCACAAGAAGATAATTATTATCATAATTGCAGAGATAATCACAACTAGTAAGAAGAAAGAAGACTGTTGAACTAGAGGCGCCTTTTGATTTCCGACAATGAGTTTTTGTAAAACATAGATATTTCCATTTTCTGAAACCAACATTTTCGTCACGTTGTTTGGAATTTTATGTTGTATTTTTTCCCAAAGGTGCATAAACGTTTGTGCGCCACCTTGTGAGTCGGTAATCACATCAAAGCGGTTATTGTTATAACTGACAATAAAACCATTTTGGGCAGCAGGTGCATAAATAATATCCTGATGCATTAGTACTTGTTGTTGATAAATATCTTTGTTAACGCGGACATTTACGGATTGTGGCGCGCTCGGTGAATAACGGACTAGGTTGAGAGGCATTGGTGCTTGTGTTAAAAGCATTTTTTTCGCGGTTTGACCTAATACAATAGCGATATTTAACGCACCTGATTGATCATCAATCGCAATTGTAGGCGTCGTTGCTAAAGTCATTGAAATTGCGGCTACACCATTTTTGAGCTTATGAGGTAGCTTTACAGTAGACTTGGCTGTATCAATCCAGAGCGAACCATGTGCAGTGGGTAAACACTGAGAGTTAGCAATCACCGAGTTTTCAAGCTTTAAACTAAAATTGGTCGTATTGGAAATAGCTTTTGCAAAAATGTTGAATTGTCGGTTTACAGGATCGGAAGCAAGGTCGGCTGTTTTCATGCTTCCAGCAAGTCCTCCATCAATCCAAGCTGTAATATTGGAACCTTGTAATAAACCACTTTGAATACGAAGTGCGATTTGTCCTTGCAAGATATCGGTTGGTTGCCATACTGCTGGGAAATCAAGAAATAAGTTTTTTTCAGCGTGATTTAATCTGAAGTCCTCAATGCCTAAATCGGCAAGTGTGTTGATTTTTTTAAATTGTGCCCAAGTTGGGGTGGAGATTGTTGTGGGGAAAATTGCACTTCCTGTATCAAGTTGCTCTACGTATGAGGGATTGATTAGTCCATTTATGGCAGCAGTGAGTTCTTGTGGTGTGTGATAAGTAATTGAAAGAGTAGCCACTCCACCTGCTGGTTTTGCGATTTGTACTAGTGCTCCGCCTTTTAGTGGTGCTGCTGAGCGAATAACTTCAATAATAAAGTTTGTTTCAGGATTTAAATTGGTTTGTCCTGAATCAACCCATTCAACAGGTGTTATGGAGGTCCATGAACTTGCTAATCTGGCGAGCATGGAGGCTTCTATAATCTCTTTACGGTTGTATTTTAAAATACCAACAAATGGAGTAGGCCGTCTCGCTTGTGGGTTATATAAAGCATCTGGCAAATCTTTTAAGCGATATTCATTACGAATAGGTGTAAAGTCGAGCTGGGAATTACTTAAATAAGTTAGGTGATCAATATCTTCTGTACAGAATGTTTCTTTGGTTTGATTCAGCGTAGTCGGTTTCGCATATTGTTGAATAATAAAATCTAAACGGTGAAAACCACTCTGACTTGCTGGAATATCAAATTTGACTTGACCATCCCCACTTAGGGTAGTGTTATAAATGAGTTTATCATCATATTTTACAAGTAAAGTTGTATCGCTTTCAGTGGAATAATCACTTGAAAATTGAATGTTTTGCCACTGGGCACCTTTGCCAATATAGAAAAAATGAGGCTCGACTGTGTATTTAGTAGAAGTACTAATATCGTCCAGTTCCCATGTATACGCATGAGCAGACATGGCGAGCATAAGACTGGTGCTGGCAAGGAGCACTTGAGCTGTTTTGTAAAGATCAAAAGTCTTTTTCATTTATTTTTTCTCCTTGCTACGTTCCGTTTTGTACCATTGAAGGGAGTTGCCCTGTATTTTATTTTTAAGCATGTCATATGCGGCTTTAAAAACAATAAATAGAAATATTTGTGAGTAACTTACGTAAGATAGAACTGAATAAAAGTAGAGTTCTGGTTTAACTTTTTCGAGTGAAAGCGTAAACCACATTTGTGCCACATATAGGCAAAATGACAGTCCCCATAGAGTTGTGAATGGGCCTGGAACTGAAATACCCGCAATATCAAGTATGCCAAGGGTTAAGGTGATATGACTCCAGAATAAAGCGGGTACAAAAAGTATGTAGCACATGATGTTGTTAAGAATTTCAATTCCGATAGGAAAAGGCGTTCTTAATGCGACGGGTAAATATTTACGAGTCACATAAAAATTACCTTGGGTCCAACGTGAACGCTGTTTAACAAACACACTCAGAGATGGAGGATCTTGCTGCCAACCAATTGCATAGGGCACCCATTTAATCCGTTTTTGACCAATGAAAATCCTAAAACTCATTTCTGTATCATCGACCAATGACTTTTCATCAAAACTGCCTAAGGTTTCTAAAGCATCACGCCAAATCACATAGTTAGTACCCATTAATGTCGATAGCTCAAAACGTTGCCAACGACCGCCTTGGAAAATCCATTGGAAAAAGATGAACTCAATGGCAATAAATCGGGTCAAAATACTATCTTGCCAATTACGTGTTCTTACTTTTCCATTAACGGCTACTAATTTTTTATCGGCAAGTAGGGTTTGAGCTAGCAAGCGAACACAATCGGGTTCTGGTGTACTGTCTGCATCATAGACAACAATCAATTCGCCTCTAGCATGGGGGAGGCCATTATTAAGCGTTCTAGATTTACCTTTACCCCCCATTCCTTTAGGAACATTAACAATCTTTATGCAAGGATAAATTTTTGCCAAATTTTCGGCGATTTCTAGGGTGTTATCCTTTGACCCATCATTAATGAGTAAAACTTCATATGCTTCGGCTGGGTAATCTTGTTGAGCAATTGCATGCAAAGTATCTTCAATCACAACACCTTCATTATAGGCAGGGATCAAGACACTCAAAACGGGCCATCTCTCTGGTATTGGAAGGTTTTGTAACTCTTTTTCTGCTGTTTTTGAATATTTCCAAGCTTGATAACTTAACCACGCCCAAAATGCTTGTGGAATCCAAATCCCTAAAAATCCAAATAAGAAGAGAATATCAATGGGAGCCATTTGATTTAACCCTCCTGATAATAGACGAGATGAGCAAGACTAATAAAATCAACCCGATTACAAGAGAGAACCATGAAATATAGCTACCAAACGTACCAAGGAGGTCAGGGTAGGTACTCGTCAGAATTAGATCGAGTGGAACTACAACACTACTTAAACCGATAAAAATGTATCCAAGGAAATTAGTTTTTACATGCTCTGGCGTACTTATGTAATTAATCTTATTAAATTTCCAAGATATTCCGAGTTGAGGATATCGAATATTTGTTGTGGGTAGATCAGCAGGAGGATTAATAATAATTTCATACCCAGAAATATGACCGTTAAAACGTTTAGCCGAATAAAATAAATGCTGTTTTTGCTTAATTTCTCTAGAGGGTAACGGGAGCTGCGAAGGGTTAAATTGAATAATATAACTACCAGCGGTCTGTGAAATTAAATTTTCATCCCATCCCGTTGAGACAAAAGCAGCCATTGGGCGCAACCCAATTGCAGTCGAAAATGTGGCTTTAGCCGCAAAATATTGAGGTTGCTCTGATTTATAAAGTGCAATCGGAATCGCACCTTGGCTGACTGCTTCTTTGAGCAAGAAATAATGAGAAAAGCTAAAAACTTCATCCGGCAATATAATGCCAGGCTTGAACCCTTTATGAATAAGTCGTTGAAAGCTATCCGAGCTGATCTGGTCAATTGTAAAGATAGGCCACCATGTATCCTGATATGGAAAAAACATTGAAAGATCATCGGTACTCTGAACTTCTGTTTTTGTTTGTTCCGTTTTAATCTCACAATGATAATATTGCCGATAGAACTGCTGTAAAGTGGCATCAGGATACTGACTAGATGCAATAATAATTCCACAAATATTAAGAAGATTAGACATTAAGTAATCTCCTCTTCAGGTGGAATCTGAATAACTTTATATTCGACTTCAAGCCGCAAAGTCATAATTTCTTTTAGCTTTTTAATAAATTCAGGTTCTTCATCCGTTTTTTGCTTGCGAATTACAATGCTGTATATAGTTTCAAGATCATCATCAGCAAACTGGAAAACGATTTCTTGTGGATGATGTTGGCTCAAAATTTTAATCATTTCATTTTGAGTGGTTTTCCACACATCGTCGCCTAACATTTCTTTAATTAAGCTTCGGTTGAGAATTCTAATTTCAAAGACTTCATAGTCTTGAATGTGATGATGATCAAGAAGCTTAAAGAAACTGCGTTGAAAATACTTGAGTGCGCTAAGCGGGAAAATATCACGGCGATAATTACGGTCATAACTTTGAATATCGCGGTATTTTTGAACGTTAATTTCAATATTATGGCGAACAGCACTCAGAAAAAGAGGAGTGAGGGGAATAATAAAAAGTAAAAGAAGCTGACGTTCAATATGCGTCTGAGCCCCTAAGTCGAGTAGAAAATATACTGCAACACCGATAAAAGCGAGTAAGCCCACAATTAAGGATGCACCAACTTGTAAAAAAGCTCCAGAAATTAAAAGAATGAGAATAAAAATCCAGCTTCCTCTAAAACTTACAGGCAACCACTCATACGCCACCATGCCCATAAATAGATGAGCTGCGATAATCCATAAGACGAGTGTTCTTCCAGGGTTCTTTTGTTGCATGTGAGCTATAGCTACCTTATTGTAATGTTAATTTTTTTATACTTTTATTACTAAATGTGAGACATTGCGAAGTTGTTGTTGTTTATGGCCTTTTTTAAGTATCTATTATGTTTATTTGTAGAACAAAGTCTCACTATAGTCAAATACTGTTATTATTTTTTAATTAAAAATAAACACTTAAGACGTAATTCTTATTTAAATACTCTTGAAAGTTTCAATTGCTTTAAGACGAGTTTCCTTTAAATCTACAATTGGTTTTGGATAATTTAACTGAATATTCGTTTTAGTCGAGTAGGGCTCATGAATGGCTTTATTGTCTAGATGAGCTAATTCTTCAACCCATTGACGAATATAATCTCCATTTGGATCAAATTTCTTTGATTGAGCAATAGGGTTAAAAATTCTAAAGTAAGGTACGGCATCAGTTCCGGTAGAAGCACACCATTGCCAGCCACCATTATTTGCTGCTAAATCCCCATCGATTAAATGCTCCATAAACCATTGTTCACCTACTCGCCAATCGATGAGTAAGTTTTTACATAAAAACATAGCGGTAATCATGCGAACACGATTATGCATCCATCCCGTTTTTAAAAGTTGACGCATTCCAGCATCAATAATCGGTATACCTGTCTGGCCCGTTTGCCATGCAATTAGGTGCTCTGGGTTGTGATTCCACTTAATTTTCTGAGTGTCTTTTTTAAACGGAATATGTTTAGAAACATGGGGGAAATCAAATAAAATATGTTGATAAAATTCTCGCCAAATGAGTTCATCTAACCAAGTCTGCTGGCCTTCATTTGTCAAATGAAAGTTGCCATGTTCAGCCCTAAAAAGAGCTTGCAGGCACTGGCGGATAGACAAAATCCCAATGTTTAAGTAGGGGGAAAGTTGGCTAGTTCCTCTTACATTGGGAAAGTCACGTTCAGACTTATAATCAGATAAATGATCTTTAATAAATATGTCGAGCTGCTCTAGAGCAAAATTTTCTCCAGCTGGCCATAAGCCTTTTTGCTCTTTAGAAACAGAAGGATCAAAAAAAGCTTCAATATCTTCTAGAGTTAAGCTGTTTATTTTTGAAAAAGACGCTGGATAGCTACTTTGCTTTTCAGGAATTGGATAGCATTGAGGTAAACCACTGATATCCAATTTTGAATAACATGCTTTTTTGAATGCACCGAAAATCTTGTAGGGCTGCTGTGATTGATTGCGAATAGAGCATAAAGGAAAAATCGTACGGTCATGGAATAAAAAGAGCTCTTTACCTTGTTGATTTAAAAAATCTTGTACAGTTTTATCTCTTTTTAATTCATTAACGCCGATCTCTATATTTGAATAGACATTTTCAATATTAAGTTGAGTGCTAAGTTCACCAATATAATCAGCGATATCTTTCCAGTAAGGAATGACTTGGATAATAAGGGGAATATTAAGTTGTTCTAGTTCTTTTTTTAGTTGTTGAAGTTGACGTAAATAGAAATTAATTTTTATAGGCGCATCGTGATGCATTTTCCATTGTTCAGGCGGTAAAATAATTAACCCAATACAAGGCCCTTGTTGAGAGGCATGCCATAAAGCAGCATGGTCTCGAACTCTCAAATCTTGACGAAACCAAATTAGCTGATTTACGTTTGACATGAAAATTGGCCCTTATAGAGTGAGGTGAGTTAAAGAATTATTATCAAAATATTATATAAAAATAAATACATAAAAAAAGCAAAGCCGAAGCTTTGCTCTTATCATCTTTAAAGATGAATTAGTGGTGATGACCACCAGCACCGTGTACGTGACCGTGATCTAATTCTTCTTGAGAAGCATCACGGATTTCTACGATTTCAACTTCAAAAGTTAAATCTTGACCAGCAAGTGGGAAGTTAGCATCAACAACAACGTTGTCGCCTTCAACCGCTTTAACAGTAACGATCTGTACGCCGTCATCTGTTTGAGCTTGGAATTGCATACCAGGTTGAATGTTCTCAACACCTTGGAACATTTGAGCTGGAACTTCTTGTACTAGGTCTGGGTTGTATTCGCCATAACCTTCAGCAGCTGGAACGTTAACAGTGAATTTTTCACCAACAGTTTTACCTGTTAATGCATTTTCTAAACCAGGAATGATATTGCCTGCACCGTGCAAATAGGCAAGTGGTTCACCTTGAGATTGATCAAGTGTTTCACCCTCAGCGTTTGTTAATTTGTAGTGGAATGAAACCACGTGGTTATTTGCAATAGCAGTCATGTTTTTGATCCATTCAATCAATTGAAGCGTACATCATAAAGTGAAAAATAAATTTTGTAGACTACAAAATCTTAATCTTTGGCACTTTTTCTGATGCGTTTTTATATAAATAGGGACGAACTTAAAAAATTCAACTTAATACAGCTTAATTTTTGGACGTACACGTCTTGTAAGTAAATCTTTCATTGTGAGTAGTCCAGCCTGAGTATATCCGTGAATCGTTGCTTGATGTAAACGATATAAAGAGACATACATTGTTTTCGCAATATAGCCTTGCACGCTTACATCTCCAAGTAATTCTCCAACGGCTTTATGACGACTTAAAGACACGAGAGAACCTTTGTCGTTAAATGTAAACATCGGCTGTGATCGGCCATTTAGTCGAGCAGCCATAGCATCGACTAAGAAACTGGCCTGTTGGCTTGCAACTTGAGCACGGGGGCCAAGTGGAGGATGTCTTGCATCAAGTTGGCAATGAGCACAGTCACCAAACGCAAATACATTTGGATCAGAATAGGTTTGCAAGGTCGCATAGACCATCAGGCGGTTAATGTTATCGCGTTTAAAATCGGTAAAACTTTCTAATACCTTCGGTGCTTTTACACCTGCGGCCCAAACGGTAATATCACTTTTAAGTTGGTTGCCATTGCTAAAGTAGATGCAATGCTCATCAATTTTTTCAACGCGGTGTTGAGTTAAAATTTCAACCCCCATTTTTTTGAGTTGCTCAGCACTGTGTTCAGCAGTTTTATCGCTTAGAGCAGGTAAAATACGCTCAGAAGCTTCAATCAGTGTAATTTTGACTTGGTTTGGATGAATCTTCTTTAAACCATATCGATAAAAGTTTTTAGTTGTCTCAATTAACTCAGCTGCCAGTTCTACACCTGTTGCTCCCGCACCAACAATTCCAATATTTAAAGTTCGTTGATTGGGTTGATTTTGAGCTTCAATATAAAGATGTAATAAATCTTGCTGGAAAATATCGGCTTGCTTTCTGCTATCAAGGAAATGGCAGTTTTCACGCACTCCAGTGGTATTAAAATCATTTGATACCGAACCAAGCGCTAAAATAAGTGTGTCATAACTTAGCTCTTGCGAATGATTCTGTTGATCCTTAGACACTTGAGGGAGCATTAGTTCAATTAATTTTTTATCTTTATTAACCCCAACTAATGTTCCGAGCACAAATTCGTAATGATGTTTTTCTGAGTGCGCAAAATAGTTAGTTTGTTCTTCGTGGGGATTTAAAGAACCAGCAGCAATTTCATGAAGCAATGGTTTCCAAATATGGGTAAGGTTTTGGTCAACCAATGTAATCTTTGCTTTACGATTTTTCCCAAAAGTTTCACCGAGTTGTGTTGCCAGTTCTAAGCCGCCAGCACCACCACCAACAATTACAATATGATGTAAATTTTGGGTCATTTTTTTCACCTAATTATTTTTCTATAAAAAAAGATGGCTAAATTATGCCATCTTTTATTTATAAAAATTATTGTGCGTCTGTGCACAATTTGATGTTTTTAGTGCGAATCTACTGGGTAGAGTTTAGCAGCACTATGTTCACTTGATGAAAAAATAGAGAAGAGGCTAGAAAACCACATTGCGATTTTTTGGAAAATGTTGGCTTCTTCAATATGTACGTTATCTTCGATTTGAAGACTACGGATCAGTTGATTATTTTGATAAATCGATACTGTTGCCAAACTTACGACTTTCATTAATGGCGCAGTTAATTGTTTTTCATTGAGCTCAATGTTTACATGTGTTTGAGTCGTTTCAAGTGGAGCAATCACCTTGAGCTGTTGGTTACTATCAAGTACTTGAACGCGTTGAGTTGCATTATCAAAAGTATTTAGGTCAATTGGTGCTGGGTCTGCATATAAAGATGTCGTTACAATTGTTGGTTGCTTTGTTTCAACCTTAAACATTTTTAAAGTCGACTTTACAACAGGTAGTTCAGCAATTAATTTCTGCTCAGGAATAATCACTTCATCACGTGTATAGGCGTAAGCAAGATTCATTAATTTATCTGCAATCTCAGCGCGTTTTACAGCACTCGGTGTACCTAAAACAATGACTAATAAACGTCTTTGAGTTAAGTCAGATGAGAATGAAGGACGTGAAGCTGTGAGTGCCAAATTATAACCCGCTGCTTTGGTATATCCCGTTTTTAGGCCATCTACATATGGGTCATATTTGAGCGCAAGGTTTGTCGCATGATGGAAGCGTTGGTTATAACTAAAGTTTGGCATTTTTGAATAATGCAAATATTCAGGGGTCTGCTTAATTACAGCCTGACTTAATAAGCTAAGGTCGTGTGCTGTAGTGAAATGGTCTGGCATCGTAATTCCGGCAGGATTACTAAAATGAGTATCTTTCATACCCAAAGCTTGAGCTTCCTGATTCATACGTTGCACGAAGCGCGGAACATCACCAGAGATTTTTTCAGCTAAAGTCACGGCTGCATCATTAGCAGACATTACGATTAAACCTGCCAATAACTGATCAACTGAAATCTGTTCACCAGCTTTAAGATACATTTGTGATTCATCCCACTGCACAACACTAACCACTGGAGTTGCAGTAATGATTTCTTCTTTTTTCAGTTTTCCAGCTTTAATCTCTTTTAGGGCAATGTAGGCAACCATCATTTTGGTTAAAGATGCTGGTGCACGTTGCACATGGCTATTATGCTCAGCAATGATTTGACCCGATTGAGTATCTACAATAGTCCATGCAGCAGCTTCAACACTTTCAGGTGCAATATTGAGTAGTGCAGCATTGGTTAGAGTAGTACAAAAAATACTAAAGAGGGTAAAAAGAGATAGAAAAAATTTCACGGATGACCTTAACTTCACTGGCAAATACGGGACACAGATGCACAGCATGCTATGCCTTTTTTTCATGGAAGGCTAGTGGGAATTGTTGCCAAAAAATACATCTACGCAAGACGATACAAAAAAGTGATAATCTAATGTGAAGCCGTTCTTATTTTAAATTGAAGAATTTATGTTGCATTATCAAATTGAGTTCGATGATTACAAACAGCACCTTGTTCACGTGACAATTCGTTTTTTAGCCAACCCAAATCAGGAACTTTGGCTACCAACGTGGATTCCAGGTAGTTATCTAATTCGAGAGTTCTCAAAACATATTGAATCCGTTAAAGCTTATGATGAAGCTGGACGTCTGCTGGACATTAAAAAAACGAGCAAGAATCGCTGGCGTTTATTTAATACAGATCATGAATTAATGACGATTGAATATGATGTGTATGCATATGACTTGTCTGTCCGTGGTGCTTATGTAGACCAGACTCGTCTATATATTAATCCTGCGTGTGTATGTTTGGCTTTAGAAGGGCAGGAGCAGTCTGCTTGTGAAGTCGAAGTTTTCTTGCCGGATGAATTAAAGCATTTTCAGTTAGCAACAGGCTTAGCTTCAAAAAGCTTAGTCAAAGGTCGATTTACTTTAAAAGCAGATCATTACGATCAACTGATTGATAGTCCATTTGAATTGGCTGATCAAACACGCTTTAGTTTTGAGACGAACGGCATTGAACATGAGTTCGTAATTTCTGGTTCGCACAATACCAATATTGATCGCCTAAAAGCCGATATTGAAAAGATTTGTGCAGCTGAAATAAATATGTTCGGGTCAGCACCATTTAAAAACTATACCTTTATGACCATGGCAACAGGGAATAGTTATGGCGGATTAGAGCATTGTAATAGCACAAGCTTGATTACACCGCGTGAGGATTTGCCAAAATCGAATGAACCAACTGAACCTTCTAAAGATTATCAACGCTTTTTAGGCTTATGTAGTCATGAATATTTTCATTCATGGTTAGTCAAGTTTATCCGCCCAGAAAACTTTGCAAACTATAATTTGCATCAAGAAGGCTACACGTCTTTATTGTGGATATTTGAAGGCTTTACTTCATATTACGATGACCTGATTTTATTACGTAGTGGCGTAATTTCTCAGAAGTCTTATCTTGATTTACTCAAAGCACAAATTGACCGTTATTTGCAAAACCCAGGTCGTTTTGTTCAAACAGTTGCAGAGTCAAGTTTTGACGCGTGGATTAAATTTTATCGCCAAGATGAAAACTCGAATAATGCGGGCACCAGTTACTACAATAAAGGTTCGCTTGTAGCATTATGTCTAGATTTAGGTTTACGTCTACGGGGTTCTAGTCTTGATGCTTTAATGCGTCGGTTATATGAAAACACTCAAAATGGTATGCAAGTAAACGAAAGAACCATTTTTGATTTATGTAAAGAACTGACGGGTGATAGCTGGATTGAACAAATTAATCATTTGATTAATACCACTGATGAATTGCCACTTGATCAACTGTTCCCTGAGTTTGGCTTAAGTTATAGAGTTAAAACTGACAAATCTTTGCCACTTGGTTTGAAACTTGTTGATAAGCCTGAAGGTGTACTCGTGCAAAGTACTCGCCGTGATAGCGCAGCAGCTAAAGCAGGTATTTCTGCCAATGATGTAATTATTGCAATTGATGGGCTAAAAGCGACCACTAAACTTGTTGAGAAGTATGCAAAGCAGGGCGGTACTTATACTGTGTTTGCTTTCCGTCGCGATGAGTTACTATCTTTTGAAGTTGAATGTGCTACATCTGATTTAACTGAAGTTGAACTTATTATTGAAGATCAGGCTAAAACTGAAAAATGGTTAAAAGCTTAAATAACAGATAAATAGTTTATAAAAAACCGATGTTTTGTACGTCGGTTTTTTATTTTTTAAGTGCTGCTAAACGATGAGATTCGTTTTATCTTTGAGTTTGTTTTGAATGAAAAGTATAATAATTGTCAGAACTCTGAAAGATATCTCATGTAATTTAATCGTATTCAGTCCCTAAAAAAGTAATGATGAATTATGTATTACTTAAAGTTGGGTATAGGAATATTATCAATAGATTTAAATTATGTATTATTTCGCTGCGAAATGTCGTTATCACTGGATATTTCGTTGACTGGAAGACAATGAGAGCCGATACTCTCAGGGTTTTATTTAAGCATATCGGTTCGTAGGCACTGGGCCACAAGCTCGGTCCTCAACACTCAATCAAACGGAAGGGGCTATATATGGCTGGTGAAAAGTCAACTATTATTTACACACTGACTGATGAGGCGCCATTATTGGCGACCTATTCGCTACTGCCGATCATTGAGACCTTTACCAAGCCAGCTGGCATCGAGATTATTAAAAGTGACATCTCTGTAGCTGCACGTGTGCTCGCAGAATTCGCTGATTACCTAAGTGAAGAGCAAAAGGTATCCGACAACCTTGCAGAGCTAGGTCGTCTTACACAAGATCCAGATACAAACATTATCAAACTCCCGAACATTAGTGCGTCTGTTGCGCAATTAACTGCATGTATCAAAGAGCTTCAATCAAAAGGTTACGCAATTCCTGATTATCCGGAAAATCCAACGACTGAAGAAGAAAAATCAATCAAAGCTCGTTATGGTAAGTGCCTTGGTTCAGCAGTAAACCCTGTCCTTCGTGAAGGTAACTCTGACCGCCGTGCTCCAGCAGCAGTTAAAAACTATGCGAAAAAACACCCTCATTCAATGAGCGAGTGGAAACAGTGGTCACAAACTCACGTTTCACATATGGAAGAAGGTGACTTCTACCATGGTGAAAAATCAATGACACTTGATCGCGCACGTAATGTGAAAATGGAACTTATCACGAATAGTGGTAAGAGCATTGTTCTTAAGCCAAAAGTTGCGCTTCAAGAAGGTGAAATCATTGATTCAATGTTCATGAGCAAGAAAGCACTTTGTGATTTCTATGAAAAAGAACTTGATGATTGTAAAGAAGCGGGAATTTTATTCTCTTTACACGTAAAAGCGACAATGATGAAAGTTTCACACCCGATCGTTTTCGGTCACTGTGTGAAAATCTATTACAAAGAAGCTTTCGAAAAGCACGGTAAGTTATTTGACGAATTAGGCATTAACGTTAATAACGGTATGGCTGGGTTGTACGAGAAAATCGAAACTCTTCCAACTTCATTACGTGAAGAAATCATTGAAGACTTACATGCTTGTCAAGAACACCGTCCTGCACTTGCAATGGTTGACTCGGCAAAAGGCATCACAAACTTCCACTCTCCAAACGACATCATCGTAGATGCTTCTATGCCAGCAATGATCCGTGCTGGTGGTAAAATGTGGGGTGCTGATGGTAAGCAATACGATGCTAAAGCAGTAATGCCAGAATCAACATTTGCCCGTATTTACCAAGAAATGATCAACTTCTGTAAGTGGCATGGTAACTTCGATCCGAAGACTATGGGTACAGTACCAAACGTTGGTTTGATGGCTCAAAAAGCTGAAGAATACGGTTCTCACGACAAGACTTTTGAGATTTCAGAAGCTGGTATTGCAAATATTACCGATCTTGACACTGGTGAAGTGTTATTGACTCAAAATGTTGAAGAAGGCGATATCTGGCGTATGTGTCAGGTTAAAGATGCTCCGATTCGTGACTGGGTTAAACTTGCAGTAACTCGTGCACGTAACTCAGGTATGCCTGCAATCTTCTGGCTTGACCCGTACCGTCCACACGAAAACGAATTGATCAAGAAAGTACAAAAGTACTTAAAAGATCATGATACGACTGGTCTTGATATCCAAATCATGTCTCAAGTACGTGCAATGCGTTACACACTTGAGCGCGTCGTACGTGGCCTAGACACGATTTCTGTGACTGGTAACATCTTACGTGACTACTTAACTGACTTGTTCCCAATTATGGAACTTGGTACTTCTGCAAAAATGTTGTCTATCGTTCCGCTAATGGCGGGTGGTGGTATGTACGAAACTGGTGCAGGTGGTTCAGCACCAAAACACGTACAACAACTTGTTGAAGAAAACCACTTACGTTGGGATTCACTTGGTGAGTTCCTTGCGCTTGCAGTATCTTTAGAAGAAATGGGCATTAAAGAAAATAATGCTCGTGCTAAGTTACTTGCGAAGACACTTGATGAAGCGACTGGTAAATTGCTTGACAATGACAAGTCTCCATCACGTCGTACTGGTGAAATCGATAACCGTGGCAGCCACTTCTACTTGTCACTTTACTGGGCTGAAGCGCTTGCTGCTCAGAACGAAGATGCTGAGTTGAAAGCTAAATTTGCTCCTCTTGCTAAAGCTTTAGCTGAAAATGAAGAGAAGATTGTTGCTGAACTTGCTCAAGTACAAGGTAAACCAGCGGACATCGGCGGTTACTACGCTATCGACCCAACTAAAGTAAATGCTGTAATGCGTCCAAGTGCTACATTTAATGCAGCTCTTGCAACAGTTGAGGCTTAATTACTAACTCGTTAGTAATTAGCTTAAGAGCCGGTGCATATGCACCGGTTTTTTATTGCCTAAAATAAAAGACATTAAAAAAGCCCACTGATGTGAGCTTTTAAAAGATTAAATCTTATCGACCATTGCGGCCACGACCACGTGGTGCTTTGGTATTTGGACGAGTTGTACCATTGGTCTTACGACGTGGTTTCTCGCTTTCATCCATTTGCCAGATACGTTTTGTACCAGACTTTTTCGCAGAACCATCTTTGTTCTTGCGAACCATTGGTTTGCCACCCGTACCACCTGGCTTTTTCACGTATGAACGCGAGCGATAAGGCTGTTCAGCTGGTACATCTTTAAAGTCAGGGTAGAGTAATGGTTCAATTTCTTTTACATCACCCGGTCTTAAACCAAGTTGAACTAAGTCAATTGAGCCAATTTTAGTACGAATTAAACGTAAAGTTGGAAAACCTACCGCAGAAGTCATACGACGAACTTGGCGGTTACGGCCTTCACAAATTGAAATCTCAATCCAAGATGTCGGAATATTTGCACGGTAACGTACGGGTGGATTGCGTTCCCATAACCATTCAGGTTCACTGACTTTAATGGCTTTAGCAGGAAGCGTCATACCATCATTCAGTTCTACACCTTTACGAAGTTGCTCAAGCGCTTCTTCGGTTACATCGCCATCAACTTGAACTAAATACGTTTTGTATTTTTTATTTGCAGGGTTGGTAATGAACTGATTCAGACCACCATGATCGGTTAAAAAAACTAAACCCTCAGAGTCCATATCAAGACGGCCTGCCAAGCGCAAAGTCGGGTCATCAACAAAGTCAGAGACGGTCATGTGTGCTTCGTCTTTACGAAACTGGGAGAGAACGTCATATGGCTTGTTGAGAATCACAATTTTCATAAAAAATGGCTTCTTCTTTCAAATAACTAGAGAAAACATTGAGCTATATTTAAGTGCGAAATTTGCTTATTTCCCACATAAATCTCAAAAAGAATTAAATTCGATTAAGCTATTATGCGTTAATAAAAGTTGAAAGTATTGTTTATCGATAATTATTTTTAGTTAATTAAGTATTATAAAAGGGAGAATCTACACAATGGGTTATCAGAAGATCGTGGTTCCTGCCGACGGCGACAAAATCAAAGTAAATGCAGACCTATCACTGAACGTACCAAATCATCCAATTATTCCTTTCATTGAGGGTGATGGTATTGGTGTAGATATTACGCCAACCATGAAAGCAGTCGTAGATGCTGCTATTTTAAAAGCTTACGGTGGCAAACGCTCGATCGAATGGATGGAAGTGTATTGCGGCGAAAAAGCCAATAAAATTTATGGCAACTATATGCCCGAAGAAACTTTCGAAGCACTTCGCGAGTTCGTTGTATCAATCAAAGGTCCTTTAACCACACCAGTAGGTGGAGGCATCCGTTCACTCAACGTTGCTTTGCGCCAAGAATTAGATCTATATGTTTGCGTACGACCAGTACGTTGGTTTGAAGGCGTTCCTTCACCCGTTCAACATCCTGAATTAACTGATATGGTGATTTTCCGTGAGAACTCGGAAGATATCTATGCAGGGATTGAATGGAAAGCTGATTCTGAAGAAGCAAAAAAAGTCATTAAGTTCCTTCAAGAAGAAATGGGTGTCACAAAAATTCGTTTCCCTGAAGGATGTGGCATTGGAATTAAACCAGTGTCAAAAGAAGGAACACAGCGTTTAGTCCGTAAAGCCATTCAGTTTGCAATCGAAAATGATAAGCCTTCTGTGACGCTGGTTCACAAGGGTAATATCATGAAATACACCGAAGGCGCATTTAAAGAGTGGGGCTATGAATTAGCTCAAGATCGTTTCGGTGGAGAACTGATTGATGGTGGCCCATGGGTTAAAATTAAAAATCCTAGAACTGGTAAAGACATCATTATTAAAGATGTCATTGCAGACGCGTTTTTACAGCAGATTCTCATGCGTCCAGCCGATTACTCTGTGATTGCCACGCTAAATTTAAATGGTGATTATATTTCTGATGCTTTGGCAGCAGAAGTAGGCGGTATTGGTATTGCACCAGGTGCAAATATTGGCGGTGCAATTGCAGTTTATGAAGCAACGCATGGTACGGCACCTAAATATGCAGGTCAGGATAAAGTAAACCCGGGTTCTATTATTCTTTCTGCGGAAATGATGCTACGTGATATGGGCTGGACAGAAGCTGCAGACCTAATCATTAAAGGAATTGCTGGAGCGATTGCAGCTAAAACCGTAACTTATGATTTTGAGCGTTTAATGCCGGGTGCAACCTTGTTGCGTTGTTCTGAATTTGGTGATGCGATTATCAAACATATGGGAGAGTAGTCTTCTATTAAAAAGCCCTCGATTGAGGGCTTTTTTTATTGCATAAATTCGGGATGCTTCGGAGTTTTAATAAAACCAGTTTTCTTTTGATAACTCTGGTCTAGGGCTTGAATAACAAGAACGAAAGCAACTAGAAATAAAGGAAAGAGCAGAGTTTTCACGATTTGGTTTCTCCGAGAGTTGAGGTGAAAGAAGGGCGTACAGGAAATAAAAGGCAAACCGCAAAAAGAAGAACGATTCCGCCCAAAAGAAAGAGGTGGGCATAAGACCAATGCAAATGATGCAAAGTACTAATGACCACCCCACCTAAAAGCTGAGTGCTAGCAAACCCAATAGTGGCAAGGCTCCAAAGTTTTTGATAATGTTGCTCATAAATCTGTAGCAGACTATAAGAACTAATAAATACGGTTGCGGGAGTGAGTAAGCCTGTTAGAAGCGAAGACAAAGCTAGTAAAGAAGTGGTCTGTGAAAGGAAAGGTAAAACAACGGCTAGGCAGTAAATGCCATATAACCATTTAATGGCTTGTATATATCCCATTATTCGGCTTAAGCAATAAGCGACAAGTGCACCAATGCAGCTTCCCGCTCCATAGAGAACCCAGAATAAATTTCTTTGTTGTAATGGGAAATGCAGAGTTCCAGATAAATAGTCCATCCAAAACAAAGAATGTGGAATATAGGCAAAGGCACTACACATATAGGCAATAATAATAACCAGACCCAAACCTGATTTTTGTGAGACTTGTATATTGGTCGATTGCGGCTTAATAATTTGGGCAGTATTACGATTTAATAATCGATAAAGAGTTAAGCTTCCTAATAGCGAAAGACCTGAAAAAATATCCCAAACATAATGAACAGGCATATTTTGAAGTAGGGGAATAATAATTGTAGCGGATAAAACACCTACACCAATTCCGCTAAATCCTAAAAAATTAACTTTTAATCTTTGTGTATTTGGTATGTATTTCATCGCAAAGCTAGGCGCCAAAATCATAAGTAAGCCACCAGCAATACCTGAAATCGTACGCCAAAAAATGAACCACACCAGGGGCATATCCATGAATGAACAACAGAGTAGGCTAAGGCTCCCCGCTATAGCCGACAATACAATCATGGGTGGGATGTACTTTTCTTTAATACTTAAGAGCGCTAATAAGGCACCAATGAGATATCCCAATAAATTTGCACTGCCTAAGAAGCTGGCAAAATCGTGAGTCCAGTGGTATTGCTCGATCATGATGGGCATAAGCGCAGTATAGGAAAATCTAAAAACACCAATTCCCAAACAAGTTGCCAAAAAGACAATTAAGCTCATTCGATAAAACCTAGACATGAGAGGACGCTCAATTTTTTTATTATTAAAAGCGAGTTTTTAAATCTTTAAAAATGATTTAATATGATGGTAATTATCTTGTTTTGAGATAGTGCTATGTTGCTTAAGTCTCTAGAGTTTTTTTTAGCAGTTGCAGAGAGTGGAAGTTTTTCCTTGGCTGCACAAAAAATGTATACGGTTCAATCGAATATCACGAGCCATGTGAAAAAGCTTGAAGAAGAGTTAGGGGTTATTTTATTCAATCGTAATAACCCAGTGACCTTAACGAATGCTGGACAACAGCTACATAGTTACGCTGTTCAAATGATTGCGCTACATAATAAAGCGAAAAAAATCTTTCAAGAGGGTGATATTGACCCGAACGAAACCATTCGTTTGGGCAGTATGGAAACGACAGCAGCAATACGTCTACCTCAATTACTCAATCAATGTATGCAGCAATATCCGAATTTGCCGATCGAGCTGCAAACTCATCCGACACGATATTTGTTAAGCGCTGTGCAGCAAGGAGAGGTTGATTGTGCTTTCGTTGCTTCTAAATATCTGATTCCAGAGTTATATAGTTTTCCTGTGTGGCAAGAACAATTGGTTTTGGTTTGTCCGAAACAGCAAACTCACTTTCCAGATGTTGCCAAGCTTGCAAAGACCCGATTTATTGCGTTTCGGCAGGGATGTTCCTATCGGCATGCAATTGAGTTGTTTTTAAATGATCACAGTGTTCCGCCTTCACAAATTATGGAAATGGGCAGTCTGGACGGGATTGTAAGCTGTGTGGAATTAGGCGTTGGTTTTGCTTTATTGCCAAAGTCATATCTAAACAAAGTAGTCGAGAAAGTGTCATTAAGTTGTTTTGAACTTAATACTGAATCCGCTCATTTTACTACCTACTTGATTGCCCAGTCTCCTGAAACATGGGGACCCAATTTAAAGCAGTTTATTCATTTTATTGAGCAACAATTTGAATTAAAGGTTGCTTAGGTTGTGATTGATTTTCATACGTAAATATCCAACTTAATTTATAAATTAAAAATGATATATATGTATGAAAAAGTCATTTTATATTCTCACAGAGGTTTGTAATCATCTTGATGCTATAAAATTGTTGAAAAGGGTAGTTTATATAGGCCGGCTATGGTCAAATATGCCCCCTTGAAAGATGACACAAGCAATAATTTGGAGTTTGGGAATGAATATACCCTTAATCATCAATATTGTGGTTTTTGTCGGGTTAATATTTTTACTCGCCCAAACACGTAAAACGGACTGGAGCTTATCGAAAAAAGTTCTGGCTGGCTTAGTTCTAGGTGTGGTGTTTGGTTTAGGACTACATTTGATTTATGGCGGTGGCCATCCGATTCTTGCTGAATCTATTAGCTGGTTTAATATCGTTGGAAACGGCTATGTAAAACTTTTACAAATGGTCGTGATGCCTTTGGTATTTGTGTCTATTTTGGGAGCGGTGGCAAAATTACACCAAGCATCTTCTTTAGGCAAAATCAGTTTTTATACGATCGGTACTTTACTCTTTACAACGCTGATTGCTGCACTGGTAGGGGTATTTGTTACAAACCTGTTTGGCTTAACTGCAAAAGGTTTGGTGCAAGGTGCTGCTGAAACTGCACGCTTAACTGCGATTAATACAGACTATGTAGGCAAAGTTACCGATTTAAGTGTGCCGCAGTTTATTCTTTCCTTTATTCCAAGTAACCCATTTGCTGAATTGACTGGTGCAAATCCAACATCAATTATTAGTGTGGTTATTTTCGCCGTCTTTTTAGGTATAGCAGCGCTTAACCTAATGAAGGATGACGCAGAAAAAGGTCAACGTATTCTGACTGCGATTCAGACGTTGCAGTCATGGGTAATGAAGCTTGTGCGCTTAGTGATGACTCTTACACCATATGGCGTATTTGCGCTTATGACAAAAGTCGTGGCAAGTTCAAACGTTGCAGATATCTTAAATCTAGGCGGTTTCTTGGTTGCATCTTATTTAGGCTTGGCGATTATGTTTGTCGTACATGCCATTATTTTGACTATGACCGGTGTTTCTCCGCTTAAATTCTTTAAGAAAGTTGCTCCAGTTTTAACGTTCGCATTCACTAGCCGTTCAAGTGCAGCAAGTATTCCACTGAGCATTGAAACACAAACTCGTCGTTTGGGTGTGCCTGAATCTATTGCAAGTTTCTCTGCTTCTTTTGGTGCTACCATTGGTCAAAATGGCTGTGCGGGTTTGTATCCTGCAATGCTGGCAGTGATGGTTGCACCTACAATGGGTATTAACACCTTAGACCCAATGTGGATTGCATCGTTAGTCGGTATTGTGACCTTAAGTTCAATTGGGGTTGCAGGAGTAGGTGGTGGTGCGACTTTCGCTGCGTTGATTGTGCTTCCTGCCATGGGTTTACCTGTAACGTTGGTTGCGCTTCTTATTTCAATCGAGCCACTCATTGATATGGGACGTACTGCGTTAAACGTAAATGGTTCGATGACTGCTGGCGTAGTTACGAGCCAATTGATGGGTCAAACTGATAAAGAAATATTAAACAGTGAAGATGAAATTGAGTTAACTCAACATCATTAAAAATCAATAAAAAAACGGCTCTCTATTCTGGATGAGCCGTTTTTTATAGGCATAAATTGCTACTGTGATGTTAATTCTAAAAAAACTGTATCTGTTTTTCTTTTAAATAATTTTCGAAAATGAGTCTATTACAAAAGAGAGTACTATCATGAAAATGTATCAAGTCGATGCTTTTACAAAAGAGTTATTTCGTGGAAATCCGGCCGCTGTCGTTGTTGAAAAAGAGTGGCTAGATACAGATTTAATGCAGAAGATAGCACTTGAGAATAATTTGTCTGAAACTGCTTTTGTAAAAATTATAGACTCTGAAAACTATGAAATCCGTTGGTTCACTCCAACAGTTGAAGTTGATTTCTGTGGGCATGCCACGCTTGCCAGCGCTTTCGTATTATTTAAAGATTTTACTGACAAAAAGACAATTAATTTCCATGTACGAAACTTAGGTCTTTTTGTGGTTCACCAAGATGAAGACGGTAAAATCAGAATGGATTTTCCAATTCGCAAAGCTCATCAAGTTGAAGATTATCCAGCTATTTTACGTCAAGCTTTAACAAAACCTTTTAAAGCAGTTTATCAAAATGTTCAAGCCTACATTGTTGAGTATGAATCAGTACAAGATGTATTAGATGAGCAGCCTGACATGAATTTGCTCAAAGCTCTAGGCAAGAGAACTGCGATTACTACTGCAGGGATGGATGTTGCCATCACCTCAAAAGCCGATCAACAATATGATTGTGTATCGCGTTATTTTGCCCCTGTCGCGGGCATTGAAGAAGACCCTGTTACAGGTTCAATTCATACGGCAATAGCGCCATTATGGGCAGAAAAACTTGCTAAAAATAATATTACGGCTTATCAGGCTTCTAGCCGTGGAGGCGTTTTATATTGCAATGTCCTGAATCAGGAACGTATTGAAGTTTCGGGGTATGGGAAGCTTTATATGCAAGCTGAAATTTTTCCTTAAAATATAAGGCCGTTTAAATAAACGGCTTTTTTTTCAAAACTTTACTATGAAAGTTAGTTCAAATTTCCTACTATAGTCCCACAACTATTGATTTTTTATTATTCAAATTAATTGGTATTTATATGTTTATGCAGTTTAAACAACTGACACTCTCCCTATGTATTCTTGGTTTAAGTGCTGCGTCTTGGGCACAAACTACACTAGTAAAAAGTAAGCAAAATATTGAGGAATATAAATTAGATAATGGTTTTCGGATTGTGCTTGCACCGAATGACAAAGAAAATAAAATCTTTATTAATACCATTTATTTAACAGGCTCATTAAATGACCCGCAAGGTAAAAGTGGCTTAGCTCATTTGCTTGAGCATTTGGCTTTTAAGGGGACACAAAATGTTAAAGGGGAAGAATTCCAGCGTCGTTTAGATCAATATACATTGATGACAAACGCCAGCACTGATTATTATTCAACAAAATATACTAATATCGTTCGTCCAGAAAAAACTGCGCTTGATCAGGTACTGTATCTTGAATCTGAGCGTATGGATAAATTAGTTCTTCAAGAAAAGTTTGTTCCTTCCGAGATTGAAATTGTAAAGCGTGAACGTGAAGTCCGTATGGATCAGCCTTTTGCTGTGCTGATGGATCAAATGTGGAAGTCAGCTTACGGTAACCAATATTTAGGACGTTTACCTATTGGCGATTTGCCTGAGCTTAAATCTATTAAGATGCCTGAATTGAACCAGTTTTATCGTAGCTGGTATGCACCCAATAATGCGGTTATGGTGATCTCAGGTAAATTTGATAAGACTGATGTCTTAAAAACAATAGATCAATATTTTAGTCCAATTGCGGCAAGAGCGGTTCCTAAAACTGTACAGATTCCTGTGCTTGACTCTACAAGAATAAAAAATCGTCAATTCATGGTGAAAAAGGGCAGTGATCTGGCTAAATTCCATATCTATATGAATGGTAAAAATACCAAAATTCAGCCGACACTCGCTTTAGCTCCTTTGTTATATACCATGCAGCCAAGTGGTCACCTATACCAGAACATGGTGGAAACAGGTATTACCACAAATGTTGAAGCTAGTACTTGGTTAGACCAAGATTTTAATGTGGTGTTTCTAGGTGCCATTTATTCACCAAGTAATGACCCTAAAAAAGTTGAAAGTTCTTTGTTAGCAGGCATTGAAAAAGGGAAGCCGTTTACTGAAGTTGAATTAAATCGTGTTAAAAGTTTAATGAAAACTCAAGGTGATCTAATCACAAAAGATGCGGTAGCACTTGGGTCACGGTTAAGTGATTACACCGTCGCTGGCGGGCAATGGGATCAATATTTTAAAGATTTAGATTCTGTAGAAAAAGTTAAGCTAGATGATGTGAATCAAACTTTAAAACAGTTCCTTGTGGCTGATCATCGTATTGATGGCGATATTTTGCCAACACCTGAAGACCAGAAAAAAGCGCAACAGCAAAATTCAAAAGAGACACCTAAAACTCTAGATCAGGTCGAAGCAAAGGCCGAGCCTTTAAAAGATCCGAAGGTATATCAACAAGAAGTTGCTGAGTTTTTAAAAACTTCTAAGCAATATGTTGAAAGCAATGAGAAAAAGATCATCCGTGGAAAACTGAAAAATGGAATGAAGTATGCTTTATTCCCAGTTGAAACACGCGATGATCGTACTTATGCAACGATTACGATGGACTTCGGAACAGAAAAATCTTTATTTAATAAAGGTACAGTAGTTGATCTAACCTCATACTTATTGCTCCGTGGTTCTGATAAATACAGTTTGCAAGATATTGCCGATAAATCAATTGATGCAGGCGGCGCGGCTTATGCAAGTGCTGACGGCAATGGCATGACCATTAATATTCAGTCTAAATCAGAAAAATTTGATGAGTTTTTCAAGTTTGTTCTTGATGTGATGAAAAATCCGAAATTTGAACAATCTCAATTTGATTTAATTAAATCGCAAAGCTTATCAAGCCTAGATCGTCCTTATACCGAGCCAGATGTGGTGGCGGGTTTAACACTTTCACGTTTACTTGAAGAATATCAACCAGGTGATTTGCGTTATCACTTCGAACCTGAACTGGCAAAACAGCAGTTGAAAAATGCAACTCAAGAGCAAGTGAAAGAGTTATATGAGCGTTTCTTTGCAATGAACCATGCTCAAATTGCCATTACAGGCGAATTTGATGCGAAAAAAATGCAAAAATTACTGAATCAGGAATTTGGTCGTTGGAACGGTAAGCAGCCATATCAAAAAATCTTGATTGATCACGTAGATTTTCCAGCACAACAAGTTCATGTTCTTTCTGAGCAGCGTGAATTTGGTAGCTACCAAAGTGTGCTTTCAATTCCAGTTGGGAAAAACCATCCAGATGCATCTGCTCTCATTTTAATGAACTATATTTTAGGGGAATCTCAAATTTCCTCACGTTTGGCTCAAGAGCTTCGTGAGAAAAATGCGCTGGTGTATGGTTTTGGAAGCGGGCTACAACTTGACCGTGACTCGAATGTAGGGGCCTTAAGCATTAGTGCAAATTATACTTCAGGTCGCTCAGCACAAGTGTCTGCTTCAATACACAAAGTGTTAAATAACTTGGTTAAAAATGGGGTAACTGGGCAAGAGCTTGAAGCTGCTAAAGCAGATATCATGAAGAAACGAGTTACGGCTTTAGAAGATGAGCGTAATATTCATGGCATGTTAAATCTACAGCTTGAAACAAACAAAACATTGCAAGACCGAATTCGTCATGATCAAGAGTTAACTAAATTGACTGTTGCTGACGTTAACAGAGTAATTAAGAAGTATATTAAACCTGAACATTTGGTCGAAGTGATGGCTGATCAATATGGTCAGGCAGCAAAGAAATAAAGTCTTCTCGCAAATAAAAAGCCACTCAAATGTGGCTTTTTATTTAGGTATTTAAATCATATTAATGATCATGTTTATGCGCGTGAAAATCTTCATTTTTACGGAAACGTAAATAATTTTCGAATTGTTCACAATATTCATCGAAGTTATCTTCAAGCATCATCTGAAATTGCTGAAGAAGGTAAGACATAACCTGATCTTTCGCATCACGCATTTCATTACCATCTTTAAAGTTATTTGCTGCTACCCATGTATTGAAGCGGGCAGTAGCAAATAACATTGCAGCACTCACTTGACCACGTAGCTCAGCTGGATCAACTTTTTTATCTTTTGGCGGGCGACAAAAATCATTGGCTTGTTTAATGAATTCATCCGCACGCTCAAAGAAAACCGCATTTAACGCTTCTTCTTCAGTAATATCTGTTGCATTAATCTTTTGAGACATGACTTATTCCCGCAAAAATAGAGCTGCTTATTATAGGCAAACGCTTGCGGAAACAAAACCTTTGACTTAGTCTGTAAATAGCCTAAGTATTAGTAGGAGAGACTAATATGCAAGATGCAATTGCGATTCAAAGTTTAAAAACAGATATTGCTTTATTACGCCAGCATGTTTTCCCACCTCAATATTTAGAGCATGTTGAAGGGCTGCCGATTTATTATGGCTTGCAAGAAGAAGTCGAAAATTATTACCAACAGTGGCAGGGGCTAATTGAAAGGGCACAAGAGCTTTTTCAGCCATTTATGGAAGATGAATTACCAGACGCGATTCATTTGCCAAGCCATTTAAATTTACCGCTATTCTTTTTTCACGTAGACCGAATTCGGATTAATAAAACACGTGCAAAAGAATCTAAAACTTTCCGCGGTGTTGCGAGTCTTATTGAAAAATGCGGGCAGTTTGAAACAGACCAGATATTTAGGATGCAAGAATGGTTGCAAAGTGATGATACCGCGGCTTTGGTTGCTCACCGTGAATTCATCGATTTAAGAACCTATGTGTTTCAACATGGGCAAAGCGAATATACACGTTCACGGTTTTATACCAATGGTATCGTGCTAGGGGTTGAGCCACATTTTAAATTGGTTGATGCTCGTGATAAGCCAAGAAAGCAACGCAGCGATAGCTATAGTGATCCGTTAGCAGATAACGGCGTATGGAAAGTATTTGGTAAATACCGATAAAAGTCGCTGCACGTTTACAGCGACTTTTTATAAATTACCAGAAAGTTTCAACCTCACTAAAAGCCTGTAAAGCTTTTGCTGAGCGCTTTTGTAATTGTGGCTGTTTGGCTTTGACCCAACCTAAGGCAAACCAGAAAGATGGATCTTGTTCAACCACATTGTTAAAAATACCTTCTGCAATAAACAAATCGTTATATTGACCTAGGGTATTTTGCACAGGTTGTAGCTGTTTTAAATATTGCTGTACTTTTTTATTTGGATAAAGACTCGAAATAAACTCAACACAATAACGTAACTGTTTAGCTTGCTTTCTTATTTTGTGCTGTTCATTCACTTCAAGCTCAGAGAAGTGTTCAGCATTATTAATCACTTTATGATGTAACTTATCTAAACTCTTTTTAATGTGTTTTTTTAATCCACCTGTTTTGCTGTCTGAATCTTCTTCTGAATAAGCAAATGCTAATAAATCGAGTAATAGCTTAATCGTGTCCGCATAGGTAAAGATTGTTGAGAGTTCTTTTGAGGGCTGGGCTGAAACTGGTAGTAAAAGTTCAGGTGAACCGTGTTGTTGAATAATAGGTAACACTTCGGTGCGAATCGCATCTTCATCACGAGTGTCTCCAAGTTTACGGAAAAGCTCAGCAATTTGTTCTTCCCAAACAGGATTTAGCTCGCTTGACCAACCTGCAAAATGCTTAAGGGCACTACGTAAACGACGTAAGCTTACCCGTGCCTGATGGATATGCTCAGCTTCGGCAACTCCATCGGCAATGACAGCCATATTTGGTAAGAATTGCCCTAAACAGTTTTCGACAATCTTTTTTAGAGCCTGTTCAGCAGTAATATCTTTATTTAATGTCAAAGTTTTAGCATGAACAGCAGGTGAGGCAGCTTGCCCTAGTGCTAATAAGTTGCCACGTTCGGCTTTACTTCTTACATCAAGCCAAAGTGAATAACGATTAATCCATTGCTGCGCAAATTGAATAAGCGTTTTCACTGCACCCTGCTTGAGTTCAAATTCGACTTCGCAAATTACACTTTGTGCATCCGCTGTTTTTACGACACCATCATCTAAGCAAACTTCAATCGCTGTATTATCTGCTTCAAACACATGATAGGTGCGCTGTACATCAGTCTCAAACTGCAAACTTAGTTTTTCAGCTTGCGTTCCTAAGGCCGCATTAATTAAATCAGTTACCACTTTATTATCTTGGTATAACTCAAGGTTTAAGTCAGGTTCTTGGTCACAAACGCCTAAATGAGTTTCTTCTTCAACACGGTGGAGATGGCTTTGACCTGCGGCTTTAAATGTTTGTACCCATTGATCATCTTCTTTACGTAAACGTAAGGCCATACCGTTTTTTGCAAGCAGTCGATCAGGTGTATCGTAATACTTTGCCTGTAAGTGGATGTTCTTTGCTTTGTGTTTTTTTAAGTATTGCTGGACAGTTTTTTTCTTCGATTCAGGCAACTGAAACTTTAGTTCGACTTCGACCATAATATATCTCCCTGAATCAGGTATTTAGACTATCTTGAATAAGTATAATAGCTCAGCTCTAAAAATAATGGTTTTGATAGAGAAAGTTACAATCAAACATATGACGCTACACTTTTATTTAGGTGTACAATCAGGTGACGTTTTGATCAAATAAAAATCAGGAAGATGATCGTGAATGCACCAATAAACTTTAGCCATGAAGCTCAGCCAGAGTTTGAATTGCCGATTAAAAACTATCAGGAATTTTATCGTTTTTATTTAACTGAACACCGTAACATCATGAGCAGACGTTTGCATGTGGTGGGCAGTAGCATTGGTCTATACTTTTTTTCAAAAGCAGTCCGTAAGAAGCAAGCCAAATATGTGCTCTATGGTTTGGTAGCGGGTTATGCAAATGCTTGGGTTGGACATTTTGTGTTTGAAAAAAATAAGCCTGCCAGTTTTAAACAACCTTTCTATAGCTTTATTTCTGATTGGCGAATGTTGTCTGATGTTGCACGTGGCCGTTTGAGTTTGGTTGACCGTAAGTTTGATAAAATTCCGAGCTAATTTTACTTTCTATTCTAAATATACCGATTGGTACTGTTAGACCTAGATCAATCGGTACTTATGATGTCCTATAAATCCGTTATACTAGCCAAGTTTTTTAAAGCGAGAGTAGAGTATGCGCGGTTTATACCTCATTACCAACGATGACCCAATCCAACTATTATTAGAAAAACTAGATGCCGCACTCGCAACTCGTCAGATCGCAATTTTGCAGTACCGCCGTAAGAAAGTAGAAAAAACAGACCAACCCGCAGAAGTTGAACAGATCAAACTTTTATGTGAAAAATATCAAGTTCCTTTTGTGATTAATGATGACCTAAAACTGGCTGCTCAGTTTGGATTAGGTGTGCATTTAGGGCAAAGTGACGGTGAAATTACCGATGCAAAATCGCAGTTACCAGAAGGTGTCATCATTGGCCGTACTTGCTTAAATTCATTAGAACTTGCCCAAAAAGCTATTGCCGATGGTGCAACTTATGTTGCCTTTGGTGCGGTTTACGCGACTTCTACAAAACCTGAAGCAGGTAATGTGGGGATCGAAGTAATTAAGCAGGCAGCAGCTCAATATGATGTACCAATTTGTGCGATTGGTGGTTTAACTGTTGAAAACTCAAAACCTGTGATTGAGGCAGGGGCTGACCTCTGTGCAGTCATTAGTGATATATTAGGCCGATCAACTGCTGAAATTCCTGCCCGTGTACAGGCGTGGGCACAATTATTTTCTTAAGCTTTCAAAATTATTTTTTAGATATTTAAGACGAGCATTTCCATGAGTTTATCTCCAAAGCAAGAACAGTTATTTAAACAAGCCAGCAAACACATTCCAGGTGGTGTGAACTCTCCGGTACGTGCCTTTAATGGCGTTGGAGGAACACCTGTTTTCATCGAGAAAGCAAAAGGTGCTTATTTATGGGATGTCGATGGTAAGCGTTATGTTGACTATGTTGGTTCTTGGGGACCAATGATTTTAGGTCATGCTCATCCAGAGATTATTAAGGCTGTACAAACAGCAGCAGAAGATGGCTTAAGTTTTGGTGCACCAACCGTACACGAAACAACACTGGCAGATATTATCTGTGAAATCATGCCATCAATTGAATTGGTGCGTATGACTAACTCGGGTACAGAAGCAACCATGACTGCTATTCGTTTAGCACGTGGTTATACTGGCCGTGACAAAATCGTGAAGTTTGAAGGTTGTTATCATGGCCACTCTGACTCACTTTTAGTAAAAGCGGGTTCAGGTTTACTGACTTTAGGTGAAGGTGAACCGACTTCGAAAGGTGTTCCTGTTGATTTCGCTAAACACACTTTAACGTTACCTTACAACGATATTGCTGCATTAAAAGAATGCTTTGCTAAATTTGGTCATGAAATTGCGGGCGTTATTATTGAGCCTGTCGCAGGTAACATGAATATGGTGAAACCAATCGACGGTTTCTTACAAGCCATTCGTGATATTTGTGATGAATATAAATCTGTATTCATTATTGATGAAGTGATGACAGGTTTCCGTGTTGCTTTAGGTGGTGCGCAATCGGTTTATAACGTTAAACCTGATTTAACGACTTTAGGTAAAATTATTGGTGCAGGTCTACCAGTTGGTGCATTTGGTGGTAAGCGTGAAATCATGGAATGTATCGCACCTTTAGGCGGTGTATACCAAGCCGGTACATTATCTGGTAACCCACTTGCTATGCGTGCTGGTATTGAAATGTTTAAACATTTACGCCAACCTGACTTTTACAGCAAATTATCTGCTCAACTTGAAAAGCTACTTGTAGGCTTACAAGCTGCAGCTGATGAAGCGGGTATTCCATTTAAGACTCAGCAAGCTGGCGCAATGTTCGGTCTTTACTTTACTGACCAAGAAGATATTACAAGCTTTGACTCAATGTTGGCATGTGATATTGAGGCTTTCAAAAAGTTCTTCCATGGCATGTTAAAGCGTGGGGTAAACTTGGCACCTTCAGCATTTGAAGCAGGCTTTATTTCATCTGCACATTCTGATGAAGATATTGAATTTACGATTCAGGCTGCAAAAGAAACATTCGCTGAAATGAAGTAAGCAAAAAAGCCCGTGTTAAACGGGCTTTTTAATTTGAGCTATTTTTATATTTGTAGAGAATAATGTTTTATCCCTTACCTCGAAAAATCCAATTAGCTGCAAGTACTTCAAATTGGTCAATTGAGTCAGCGCAAAGTATTTTGCTCATGGTTGGGCTCAATGAGCTTAAACTACGAGCAGATTGGTCTGAGCAACCATTGGCGAATCATTTGGAATTGTTGATTAAGCGCGCTCAATCACTTGAAATTCCAATTATTTTTATTGAGACATCTCAGCTTCAACAAACCATGTTGGAGCTTGGTCAGCGTTTGTCATCAAATACTAAAGCCCAAGTTATGATGGCAGGTGATTTGTCGCCTCTGTTTAAACAAGTCATGCAGCTTGTTTTATCGATTACAGATCAGGTCAGTGTTGTAAATGATGCGATCTTGGCGGCTAATCTAGAGCAGCATATCCAATGGGTTGAAAAGATCAGTTTTGACCATATAAAACATTTAAATACGCAGAGCTTAATGCGGTTATGGTCTTTAAGTACGCCGTCCTCTTATATCTTGTCAGATAAAGGAATCTTATTGGCAATTGCTGAACATGTGGGGCGACATCCTATGGAGATCCATCCTGAAATTGATTTAAGAAACTACGGACTAGATCAGTCTGCTGTGAATTATTTGGTCGATCTATGGCGTGCAAATGGTGCGAGCTTAAGTGCTGAAGAGATAATGCAAGCACCGACATTGCAACATATTATGCAGTTATTGAAGCCTTGACTGACTATAGACCTCAAGTGATCCATAATATTTGCAAATTCTGCTGTTAATTTACCCGAACGGCATTGTAATTCGGACGTAAGCTTTTTATTATTGCCCGCTTGTTTTTCATCTTACCTTGGGAATACAACTTTGAGTGATTTTCTAAGTGAACATCTGATCTATCGTGATGATGATTTTATGGTGATTCATAAACCTTCGGACATCTTGAGTGTTCCTGGTAAGGGTGATTTACATGATAGCGTTTTGACAAGGTTGGTTGCAATTGAACCTAAAACTTTGCTCATTCATCGTCTAGACCGAGATACTTCAGGTATTTTAGTATTTGGTTTATCGAAGCTCGGTCAAAGTGCAATTGCACGTCAATTTCAAGATCGTCAGACTTCAAAAATATATGAAGCGCTTGTCGCAGGTCATTTAGAGGGTGAGGGGACTGTAGATATTCCTGTCATCTATGACCCAAGCCGACCACCTTTACATATTGTCGACGCTTCTCACAATAAGCCTGCTTTAACACATTGGCAGGCAATAGAACATTTTCAGATTCAGGGACAGCCTGTAACTCGTGTCAAATTAACACCAATTACGGGCCGATCTCATCAACTCCGTGTACACATGCAATATCTTGGGCATCCAATTGTAGGTGACACGCTGTATGCAACACCGGAGCAGCAATTTGTTCCGCGTTTATGTTTGCATGCCAAACAGTTAAGTTTTAATCATCCTGTCACAGCAGAAACATTAACTTTTGACTGTCCTGTACCGTTTTAATGTAAAAATTTTAATGCGTGATTTTTTGTAGCAAAGCAATTTAATTGGTTTTTGCTTCAAAATTTTGCTTTAAAGACTACATAAAAAGATGCAAAAATAAGCTAATTTGCATCGTACAATATGTAGTGCGAACTTGAGAGAAAGGTGGAAAAATTGCAGCAGTATGCTATTGGTCAACGTTGGCTATCAGACACAGAAACTGAGCTCGGTTTAGGTGTTCTTATTGATGTAGATGAAAGATCTGTCAGCATTTTATTCCCCAAAAGTGATGAGACACGTGTATATGCACGTAATAATGCTCCACTATCTCGTATCATCTTCAATACGAATGATGAAGTTCAAGATCAAGAAGGCCAAAAGTGGATCGTTGAGTCTGTTGAAGACCGTCATGGCGTTTTGCGTTACAACGTTGTTCGTACTTTAGAAAATGGCGAGCAAGAGCGTAAAGCGCTTAATGAAACACGTATTGGTGCGCAAATTCAATTATCTAAACCTTTAGATCGTTTGCTTGCAAGTCAAGTTGACTATAAAGAGTGGTATGACCTGCGTATTGAAGCGATGTTGATGCAAGCACAAATGCAGACCAGTCCTCTACGTGGGATGGTCGGTGCACGTGTTGGCCTGATTCCTCATCAGCTTTATATCGCACATGAAGTTGGTAAACGCTTTGCACCTCGTGTTTTACTTGCCGATGAAGTTGGTTTAGGTAAAACAATTGAAGCTGGTTTAATTATCCACCAACAGCTTAAAACTGGTCGTTCAGAACGAATTCTGATTTTAGTCCCTGATTCTCTTCAGTATCAGTGGATGATTGAAATGCGTCGCCGTTTTAACTTGCAATTCTCTCTGTTTGATTTAACGCGTACTGCATCTATTAAAGAACATGATCCAGAGCTTAACCCGTTCTTGACTGAGCAATGCATTATTGCCAGCGTTGACTTAATGGTTGACCATGATGATTTGCGTGAGCAAGCCATAGAAGCTGGTTTTGATTTGCTTGTGGTTGATGAAGCACATCATTTGATGTGGAGCGAAGAAGAAGGCGGTAATGATCGCTACGATTTAATTGAAGAGCTCGCTGAAAATACAGCAGGGGTACTATTACTCACTGCAACACCTGAACAATTAGGTGTAGAAAGTCATTTCGCTCGCTTACGTTTACTTGATCCACAGCGTTTTAGTAGTTTAGAGCGCTTCTTAGATGAGGAGACTCAGTACCAGCAGACTGCAAAAATTGCTGAAGTGCTGATGTCGGATCAAGCTTTAACCCCAGAGCATTTATCTGCTTTAGAAGGTTTATTAGGTCACAGTATTGAAGACCAGCCTGACCAACGCTTTAGAGCAATTCACGAATTATTAGATCGTCACGGTACTGGACGTATTTTATTCCGTAATACACGTGAAGCCATTCAGGGCTTCCCAGGTCGTGATTGTCAACCAGCACCATTACCAGCACCAGAAGATTGGTCAAAAGATGGCAAACTGCGTGAGCAGATGTGGCCTGAAGAAGCGCAAATTGATGGTTCATGGATGCAAAATGATCCGCGTGTGCCATGGTTAATGGAAATTTTACGTAAAGATCTTAAGCATAAAAAAGTGCTTTTAATTGCGCGTAGCGGACCAGTAGTTGAATCTTTAGAAAATGTGTTGCGTTTGCATGCAGGTATTCGTACGGCAATGTTCCATGAAGGCATGAGCTTATTAGAACGTGACCAAGCGGCTGCTTATTTTGCTGAAGAAAGCTATGGCGCTCAGATTCTATTGTGTTCGGAAATTGGTTCGGAAGGCCGTAATTTCCAATTCGCCAGTGATCTAATTTTATTTGATCTACCAGCTAACCCAGATGTTTTAGAGCAACGTATTGGACGTCTAGACCGTATTGGTCAAGAAAACCGTATCCAAATTCATGTGCCATACCTTGTGGGAACAGCTCAAGAGCGTATGTTCCGTTGGTATAACGAAGCACTGAATATTTTCAGCAATATTTCTCCGACAGCGCAAACGCTGCAAGAGAATTTTATTGTTGAATTAAAAGACTGTTTACTTGCAGACCAAGGTCAAACATTTGAAGATTTGCTTGAAGAGGTGAACGTTCAACGTCAAGCCTTGGAAGCTGAACTTCAAGCTGGCCGAGATCGTTTACTTGAATATAATTCATGTCGTCCTATTGTGGCACAAGAAATTGTTCAAGCCCTTGAAGACTATGATGACAATACTACGCTACCAATGTTTGTGAAGCGTTTCATGTCATCAACCAATATCGACTTTGATGAGCAAAGTAATGGTACGGTGATTATTAAACCAACCGACCAAATGCAAGTGCAAGGTTTGGCTTTAGACGAAGAAGGTATGACAGCAACCTTCTATCGCGATCAGGCTCAGCTTCGTGAAGATGCTCAATATTTAACTTTAGAGCATCCATTCATTGAAAGTGTTATGGAAATGATCCGTACACAATCGTTTGGTAGTACCAATGTTGCTGTACTTAAATCTAATGCGTTAAAGCAGGGCTCAGTATTAATTGAAGTCTGGTTTAAAGTGGATGTTGTTGCACCTAAATCTTTGAACTTGCCATCAAGTTTACCGAAACAACTCATTCGCGTGTTGTTAAGTGAAAATGGACAGGATTTATCTGAAAAGATTGATCCAACAATTTTAAAACCATATTTACATCATTTAGATGGCAATAGCTGCCGCCAAGTAGTTAAAGCTCGCCGTGATATCATTGAGCAGCGCTATAAACAAGCGTTAGAAATTGCGAAAGTTGATTTACCGCAGCTTCAGCAACAAGCAAAAGAACATTATGGCAATAAATGGCAATATGAAATTGACCGTTTAACTTATCTCAAACAGTTCAACCCAAGTATTCGTCAAGACGAAATTGAGCGTTTACAGAAACTGCAAAAAGAAGGCTTGAGTTTACTTGATGGTTTAACTGTTACACCAGAAGCAATTCAAGTGTTAGTTGTGGTTAAGCCGTAACTCACTCAAAATGAAAAAAGCGCCGAGAGGGCGCTTTTTTCATACATCGATTTTGAGTTAGATGAGACCAGCGTCTTTTAATTCTAGCTTTAAATACGCATAAAAAATTGGAGCTGCGATTAAACCGCCTAAGCCAAAAATTGACTCAAATACTAGCATTGCTAATAAAATCTCCCATGCATTTGCATTGATTTTATGCCCAATAATTTTAGCATTAATAAAATATTCAAGCTTATGAACCAAAACGAGATAAAGTAATGCTGCTCCTGCTAGTCCTAGGGAAATGGTAAGAGCTGCAATAAACGTTAAAGTGTTTGAAAGCAGATTCCCTAAAATTGGAATGAGACCAAACATAAAGGTCAAAATAGTTAAAGTTTTGGCAAAAGGAAGGTGAACTCCCCAAAGCGGCAACAAAATAAAGGCGAATAAAATAAAGAGCAGCGTGTTAATCGCTGAAATTTTTATTTGGGCAAAAACAACATTTTTAAATGAAATTGATAATTTTTGAATACGCTGGATAAGCAGTGACTTAAAAACAGGCTGAGGCGTACGGCGATGAAAACCATGTATTGCCACCAAAATACCAATAATTAATCCCATGACCATAGTCACGAAGTTATGCAAAATATCGGAACTGGTGTTTTTTAGAGTAGTCACGTTATCTTTCATAAATGCAAAGATTTCGTCTTTTAGATCTGTCACGCTATCAGGAATATAACCTGGAAGATACTTTGTGATCTCTGCTTGCAAATGAAGAAGGGTTTGATCAACCTTGCTATTAATACTATGTAAGCCGACACCTTTTAGATCGTATAAAACGAAACTAATTAGACTTGTGATGAAAAAACCAATAAGTGAGATGGTGATGATACTGAGTAAAATACTAATAAAAATACGGGCTCTTTGGCCATCAATATAACGTTCTACAACCGAACTTAAACTAATAATAATTTCATAAATGAGAAAGCCTGCAAAAAAACTTGCTAATAAATGTAAGGGGATAACCGAAAGCAAAAAGATGCCCATAAGAATGTAGCTTGCAATCAGACTTTGACGATTATTCAAATTTTGCATGTGGATCCCTGAGATCGTTGGGAATATAGGAGAAAGAGCAAACAGAAAGATTATTTATACTCTGGCAAGCTATTAGCTTCAATTGGTGAATTATATTTTTATTAGAAAATAGAGGAGTTAGATTTAAAAATGGCCTGTTCATCAACAAGCCATTCATTAGATAATTTTAGCGAATTTTTGCTTCATCTAAATGACGTGCACCTTCTAAAATCATCCGAATCATAATCATGGTTTGTTCAGCAACTTCTGCACGTTGATTGATCGGTAAATCAATGACTTTTGCACCCATGTGAAACACAAGTTGAGTAATTGCTTTTGCAACAAGATCTGGATGGTAGAGGTGATTGTTATTTAAACGCTCAAGACGGATTAAATCTTCTTGCAACTCTTGCTGAAAAAAGTTGAGTTGACGGTCTACGGCAGCTTTATAAGAAGCTGAACCTGTAAAACTTTCACGGAGCAGTAAACTTAAATTGCCTTCGTCGGCATCAAGCTGTTGAAGAAAAATATCGACCGAACTACGAATAATACTTTCTTGCAAGGAAGCGCGTAGGCGAGCCTGACGGATAATTTTACGTAAAACGATACCTGCGCGGTCAATTAGAGAAATAGCTAATTCATCAATATCTTTAAAATGTCGATAGAAACTATTTGGCGCAATTCCTGCTTCTCGAGCTACTTCTCGTAAGCTTAATGAAGCAATACTTTTTTGCGGACCAATGAGGTTTAAAGCGGCCTGAAAAAGTTCTTCTTTAGTAATTGTCGCTTTTCTTCCAACAGAACGCGTAGCTGTTTTAATTTCAATGACATCTTGTTGTTGAGGTGTGTCATTCAGGTTCTGAGAAAGTGAAGATTGGGTCATGCTGTTCAATATATTTGTAAACTCTCAGGATTATAGCCTTAGAAGCTGAACTTGTGAAATTGTAATTAAAAGTACGGGTGTATATACAAATATATATACATGTGTATAATAATTAAAAAAGAGCGACAGAGCCTTCAGTTATGCAAGCAATCGAAAAGAGAAATTCTCTATTCAATTCATTGACACAAGCCATCTTTGATAAAGAAATGGCTAATTTCTGGCTACAAAAAGTTAATCCTTTATGGTCTGTAAAGCACGGACTTGTTCAAATTGTAAAAAAAGAATTTGTCGCTCATGACATGGTGAGCCTGACGCTGAAATGCAACCGCCTAGTAAAAATGGGCGTTGCAGGCCAGCATCATCCTGTAATTGTAGAAATTGCCGGTCGTCGCTATGAACGTACTTATAGTTTGACGCAAATAGATGCGCAGCACTTACGTTTAACAGTTAAAAAAGTTGCTGATGGGATCGTGAGTAACTGGTTTATTTCTGAAAGCAAAATTGGTGATGTTTTTGAGCTTGGTCAACCTTATGGTGACATGCAACAAAACATCAAAACATCGAATTTAACTATATTGGCTGCGGGTAGTGGTATTACCCCAATGTTAAGCCTAATTACTGCGATTAAACAAAGCCAGCAGTTAGATAAAGTTCAGGTACAACTTTTATATTGGGTAAAGCAGCGTTCAGATGCAGCTTTTGTTGAATACTTTGAAAAAGTTGCACAGCAATATCCGAACTTTAATTATCAGGTTTTCTATACACAAGAAACCCCAAATGATGAGCGTTTAAATACAGAGCATTTAGCATTAGTTGATGATGTGGAAAACAGCACAATTTATGCGTGTGGACCTTCTGGCTTTGTGGCGACAGTTGAGCAACTTTTTGAAAAAGCTCCAGCCGTTTTAACAGAGGCCTTTAGCTTAACAAATGAAAGCTCTGCTGATGATATTGGTTATGTGAATGTCACATTAACCCAGTCTAATAAGGTCATTGCAATTCCTAAAGGCCAGTCAATTCTGGTTAGCCTTGAACATGAAGGTCTTAAACCAACTCATGGTTGCCGTATGGGAATTTGTAATAAATGTGTTTGTAATAAATCACAAGGTTCAACACGTAATTTACTTAACGGTAGTGAAAACACTGAACCAAGCCAATTACTCAAAATTTGTGTGAACTCAGCACAATCCGATCTAGTTATTGATCTTTAAGAGAGAACTCTTATGAATATGCCAGTGAAAGTCGAATATTTTAAAAATCCTAAAAATCGAGATTTGACTCCAGCAGAACTTGATGCATTTGCAAAAGAGCTCGATCAGATCAAGCAAGAAGTATTGGATGATTTGGGCGAAAAAGACGCTAAGTATATCCGCCGTGTTTATGCTGCGATTCGTTATAGTAGCTTTTTAGGTCGTGCATGTTTGTTTGCAGGTTGGTTCCCACCAGCGTGGATTTTAGGAACAGGCCTATTAGGCTTCTCTAAAATTATGGAAAACATGGAACTCGGTCATAACGTAATGCATGGTCAATATGACTGGATGAATGATCCTAAATTTAATGGTCAAACTTACGAGTGGGATACAGTCGGTACTTCTGATAACTGGCGTCAAACGCATAACTATAAACATCACACCTATACCAACATTAAAGGTATTGATGATGACATCGGTTACGGTTTACTTCGTTTATTCCCAGAGCAACGCTGGAAGCCAGGTTTCTTACTTCAACCTGTTTATAGCATCCCATTCTGTTTATTGTTCCAATGGGGCGTAGCTATTCAGAATCTTGAAATTGGACGTGTCCTTTATAAACGTAAGAGCATGGCAAAATTCTTGGAAGAGTTAAAACCTGTTAATAAAAAGATTGGAAAACAACTTTTTAAAGACTATGTTTTCTTCCCTTTAATTGCAGGTCCAGCAGCTTTACCTGTATTCACTGGTAATTTGGTTGCAAATGGTCTTCGTAATATCTGGACATTTACGATTATTTTTTGTGGTCACTTCACAAAAGATGCAGAAGTATTTCCAAAGTCTGTTTTACAAGAAGAAAGCCGTGGTCACTGGTATATGCGCCAGATTCGTGGTTCTTCTAACTTGAAAGGTTCAGAAGCATTACATATTTTAAGCGGACATTTGAGCCATCAGATTGAGCACCATTTATTTCCAGATATTCCAGCGCGTCGTTATCGCCAAATGGCTCCAAAAGTTGAAGCTGTATGTAAAAAATATGGTCTAAATTATAACAACGCAAGTTTGGCTAAACAGTTTGGACAGGTGGTAGGCCGTATCTTTAAATATGCTTTACCTTTTAAAAAATAAGTCAAAAAAAAGCCCTGATGAGTTCAGGGCTTTTTTTAGAGAAACAAATTATTTAAACTGAATTGAACCGTTTGCATTTACAGTAATTTTAGACTCACCAGCTGCCATGTCTTGAGCTGGTGCAGCTTCGGCCATAGCAAATTTAGCCATGCTGGCACGCATTACAGGTTGTGGGAAATAGTTATTTGTGTTCAGGTTTAGAGTGACCAAACTATATTGGTTTTTATTCCAAGCTTGGGTCAACATTTGAGCACGTTGTTGGAAGTTTTTAGATGCTTCTACCATTAACTCATTTTCAACTTTTTTACGTTGTTCATCAGAAACCGTAAAATTAATCGATTGAGTTTGGAAGTTTTGCTGTAATTCGTTTACTAACTGGCTAGCAGCTTTAAAGTCTTTACTTTCAAGACGGATTTCAGCACGGCCACGCCATTCTTTTAACTTATTGCTATCGTTATCGTAAATTGGGTAAGTACTTTGAGCACCAGTTTCCACTTTTACTTGAGGATATTTACGAGAAACGCTAAGCGCTTGATTCATCAATTGATTAATTTGGTTTGAAAGCTCGGCTGGTTGTTTGTTACTTTTTTCAATATATAAAGTTGCATGCATTTCGTCGTTTGAAACTTGGCGAGAAGCTTCCGCTTGTACATTTACAATATTGTAGTTCAAAGCATTGTCATCCTGAGCAAAAACTAAAGGGCTAAGGAGAGAACCTAAAAGAAGGATAGAGACGGCTAAAGTACGCATAAATTTTTCCTTTAAAAATTAATATAAATTTAATTTTTTTCATTAGGAAATGTTAAACATAACTTATGCATAACTTTTGCAGATTTTGTGGCGTATTTGTAATATTAAAATCAGGTTTTTTTAAATTTTGGTAAATATAAAGTCTTTAAAAATTAAAAGCTTAAAATTAAAGTGTTTCAATGTAACTTAAAAAATCAAAGTAATATAAAAAAAGAATATTTTCTTTAGGTTGTCACATAGTATGATGATAATTCATCATAACTATTGGGATGATACATTTTTTCAATAAGATTAGATGAGTAAAGTACATAAAAGACGTTTTTTTTCTTGTAAAATTAGGTATCATCGCGCTCCTAGTTACAAGATATAAAATAAGTGTCTTTACTAGTTCTATAAAGCACCGAGTCAAAGGACCAATCGTCACCAGACTTATTTCTTTCTACCCCTATCAGAGATGGTAATCCGATATGAGCGTTACTTCCGTTAACCCTGCCACTAATGCTACTAACGAATATTATTTGACTCGCCAAAGTCAAATGGAATCAAATGTTCGTAGCTATCCACGTAAATTACCGTTAGCGATAGCGAAAGCACAAGGATGCTGGGTTACTGATGTTGAAGGTACACAGTACCTTGATTGTTTAGCTGGGGCAGGTACATTGGCTTTAGGTCATAATCATCCTGCGGTGATTCAAAGTATTCAAGATACATTGGCAAGTGGTTTGCCATTGCATACTTTAGACTTAACCACACCTTTAAAAGATGCATTCACTGAAGCATTGTTAGCATATTTACCTGGTGGTAAAGAAGAATATTGCTTGCAGTTCTGTGGTCCTGCTGGTGCAGACGCAACTGAAGCAGCAATTAAACTTGCTAAGACTTACACTGGCCGTAGTTCAGTGATCAGTTTCTCAGGCGGTTATCATGGTATGACCCATGGTGCGCTTGCTATGACTGGTAACTTAAGTGCAAAAAATGCAGTTAACGGTTTAATGCCAGGCGTACAATTCATGCCATATCCGCATGAATACCGCTGCCCACTTGGTTTAGGTGGTGAAGCTGGTGTTGACGCTTTAACTTACTACTTTGAAAACTTTATTGAAGATGTAGAAAGCGGTGTAACAAAACCGGCTGCTGTGATTCTTGAAGCGATTCAAGGTGAAGGCGGCGTAGTTACAGCTCCAGTAAAATGGTTGCAAAAAATCCGTGAAGTGACTGAAAAGCACAACATCGTTTTAATTTTAGACGAAGTTCAAGCTGGCTTTGCACGTTCAGGCAAAATGTTTGCATTTGAACATGCAGGTATTGAACCTGATGTTGTTGTAATGTCTAAAGCAGTAGGTGGTGGTTTACCACTTGCAGTATTAGGTATTAAACGTAAATTTGATGCTTGGCAGCCTGCTGGTCACACGGGTACTTTCCGTGGTAACCAACTTGCTATGGGTACTGGTCTTGTCGTATTAAAAACGATTAGCGAACAAAATCTTGCTCAAAATGCGCAAGAGCGTGGTGACTTCTTACAAGCTGAATTTAAAAAATTAGCTCAAGAATTCCCATGTATCGGTAACGTACGTGGTCGCGGTTTAATGATCGGTGTTGAGATCGTTGACGAGCGTAAACCAGCTGATCGTATTGGTTCGCATCCTGCTGACTCACAATTAGCTGCTGCAATTCAAACTGCTTGTTTCAACAATAAATTATTGCTTGAAAAAGGTGGTCGTAACGGTACAGTAATTCGTTTACTTTGCCCGCTTATCATCACTCAAGACGAGTGTGTTGAAGTAGTTGCTCGCTTTAAGAAAGCAATTGCAGAAGCATTGGTTGCAGTACGAGGCGCATAAGTATGGTGGATTTTGCAGAACATCGTAAAGCGTTACTCTGCAATGATGCACAATCCATTGCTGACTATGAGTCAGCAATGGGCGAAGCGGTAAAAGCCGTTTCAGCATGGTTGCAAAATGAAAAGATGTACACTGGTGGTAGCATTAAAGAATTGCGTTCAGCAATTTCTTTCCAACCTTCAAAAGAAGGTATGGGTGTACAAGAATCTCTTCAACGTATGATTGAGCTTTTCTTGAATAAAAGCTTGAAAGTACATCATCCACATTCATTAGCACATTTACACTGCCCAACCATGGTGATGAGCCAGATTGCGGAAGTGTTAATCAATGCAACTAACCAATCTATGGACTCATGGGATCAAAGCCCGGCAGGTTCATTAATGGAAGTTCAGCTCATTGATTGGTTGCGTCAAAAAGTAGGTTATGGTTCTGGTCAGGCTGGTGTTTTCACTTCTGGCGGTACTCAATCTAACTTGATGGGTGTATTGCTTGCTCGTGACTGGTGCATCTCGAAAAACTGGAAAGACGAAAATGGTAACCCATGGTCTGTACAGCGTGATGGTATTCCTGCCGATGCAATGAAAAATGTCAAAGTCATTTGTTCTGAAAATGCGCATTTCTCTGTGCAAAAGAACATGGCAATGATGGGCATGGGTTTCCAGTCAGTTGTGACTGTTCCTGTGAATGAAAATGCACAGATGGATGTAGATGCTCTCGAAAAAACGATGGCGCATCTTCAGTCTGAAGGTAAAGTTGTTGCTTGTGTCGTTGCGACAGCAGGTACAACCGATGCTGGTGCAATTGACCCATTGAAGAAAATCCGTGAAATTACCAATAAATATGGTTCATGGATGCATATCGATGCGGCATGGGGCGGTGCATTAATTCTGTCAAATGACTATCGTGCAATGCTTGATGGTATTGAGTTGTCTGACTCGATTACCCTCGACTTCCATAAGCATTATTTCCAAAGCATTAGCTGTGGCGCGTTCTTGTTGAAAGATGAAGCGAACTATCGTTTCATGCACTACGAAGCTGAATACTTGAATTCTGCTTATGACGAAGAGCACGGTGTACCAAACCTTGTGTCTAAATCATTACAAACGACTCGTCGTTTTGATGCATTGAAATTGTGGATGACAATCGAATCACTAGGTGAAGACCTTTATGGTTCAATGATTGACCATGGTGTAAAACTTACTCGTGAAGTTGCAGATTACATTAAGGCAACTGATGGTTTAGAACTTTTAGTTGAGCCTCAGTTTGCTTCGGTATTATTCCGTGTTGTGCCACAAGGCTACCCAGTTGAGTTTATCGATAGCTTGAACCAAAACGTAGCGGACGAATTGTTTGCACGTGGTGAGGCAAATATCGGTGTAACAAAAGTTGGTAATGTACAGTCATTGAAAATGACAACATTAAGCCCTGTTGTGACATTTGAAAACGTTAAAAACCTTTTAGGTCAAGTATTGGCTGAAGCTGACCGCATTAAAGATGCAATTGCTTCTGGTAACTATGTACCACCAATCGACTAATTGAGTTGATAACAAAAAAAAGCTCGGTTTATTGCCGGGCTTTTTTATTGCAGATTATTTTTATTTGAATTGTGTATGAAGAAAAGAATACATGCACAAATCATGCATATTTTCAAAAAACAAAAATAATTATGCATGATTTATGGGGAGCAAATTTCTTATTGTATTGGTATGTCCCCAATATTTTTGGTCACATTGATATATCAATATCATACTTACTTTGAATAATCCCGCTTTAACTGAAAAAAGTAAGTGGCTGTAATTACAATTAAGACAAGGAAGAAGAAATGCAACAAGCGAATATGCTCAATGAATTTAAACTCATTATTGGCGGTCAACTTTGTTCAGGTGAGCAAGGCGAGCTAGAAATTCTTAACCCCGCTACAGGTTTAACTGCTGCACGTTGTGCAAAAGCTTCGGTTGCGCAGGTAAATCAGGCAGTGAGTGCTGCTAAACAAGCATCTAAAGCTTGGCAACAAGTTTCACACGAAGAGCGTAAGTCAATCTTGAGCAAGATTGCAGATGGCATTGAAAAGCACGCTGAAATGCTCGCAGAGTTGGTTGTGCTTGAACAGGGTAAGCCACTCGCACTTGCTCAAATGGAAGTGCAGGGCGCAATTGGCTGGACGCGTTACGCAGCTACTATGGATTTACCAGTAGAAGTAATTGAAGACAGTGAAACCAAGCGTATTGAGCGCCATCGCCAACCATTAGGTGTAGTGGCTTCAATTACTCCTTGGAACTGGCCATTGATGATTGCGGTTTGGCATATCATGCCTGCATTGCGTGCAGGTAACGTTGTCATTAGTAAACCTTCTGAATACACCCCACTATCGACTTTACGTTTATGTGAAATCATTCAGCAAGAAGTTCCTGCTGGCGTAATTTCAATTGTAGTTGGTGCTGGTGAGATTGGTGAAGCATTATCTTCTCACCCTGATGTACAAAAAGTCGTGTTTACGGGATCAACTCGAACAGGTCAGCACATTATGGCTGGGGCAGCTCAGCACCTAAAACACTTAACTTTAGAGTTGGGTGGTAATGATGCTGGTATTGTATTGCCTGATGCAAATATCGATGAAATTGCAGCCAAGATTTTTAATATGGCGTTCTTAAACGCTGGTCAAACATGTGCAGCCTTAAAGCGTCTATATGTGCATGAAAGCCAATATGAAGCTTTATCTCAAAAGTTAGCTGATATTGCCAACGCTCAAGTTGTGGGTGATGGTATGGCGTCTTCTACAACATTTGGTCCAGTACAAAATCAAATGCAATATAACAAAGTGAAAGCACTTATTGCTGAAGCGATTGAACAGGGGGCAAAAGCACTTTCTGGGCAAAAGCAGTTACCAGAGCAGGGCTACTTTATTGCACCAACTATTTTGACTGAAATTTCTGATTCTTGCCGCGTGGTGCAAGAAGAACAGTTTGGCCCTGTGTTACCTGTTTTAAAATATACCGATATCAACGATGCTATTGCTCGTGCCAATGATAGTGAGTTTGGTTTAGGTGGCTCAATTTGGTCTTCTGATATTAAAGCAGCACAGACTTACGCTAGTCAGCTTCAATGCGGTACTGTTTGGATTAATACCCATGCAGAAGTCCTGCCTCATGCGCCTTTTGGTGGCTGGAAAATGTCTGGTCTAGGTGCTGAATTTGGTCTGGAAGGCTTGCTTGAAAATACGATTGGGCAAACAGTTCATATTAGTAAAGTCTAAATATTAATTCTAAGGCGGATGATAAATCCGCCTTTTTATTTTAAATTATCTTATTAAATACTAACCTGTTTAAGTCGTGTGATGGTAACCGTGACCTTTAGGTTTGATTAAAAAATGATTCTGTTCTTTAATTTTTTTTAGAACAATGTAAGACTTTATGTGGCCAATAAAATTATAAGAAAGCAATCTTTCGGTTACAAATTGAGAAAGCTGTTCTAAGTTTTCAGCAACGACTTTTAAAATAAAATCCGCATCGCCACTAATTGAAAATGCATCTTGAATGTTATCTTCTGCTTCAATTAACTCTTGAAAAGCCTGCTGAGATTTTGCCTCATGTGTTCTTAAATTAATGTGAATCATCGCTGTAACTTCCAGTCCTAGCGCTTGTTGCTGGATGCGGGCCGTGTAACCTAAAATTATGCCTTTTTGCTCAAGTAGCTGTCTTCTTCTAGAACATTGAGAAGCAGATAAACCAATTAAATCTCCAACTTCCTGATTGGTGAGCCGTCCATTCTTTTGTAGTGCCTGAATGATTTGCCAGTCGAACTTATCCATTGCATAAAATCCTTTTATGATACACAAATCATGTATTTTTATTAAAATGCGTTTTCATTATGCACGAAATCTAAAAGATAGATGAAATATTATTTTTCTATGGAATAAAAATTGGTCTCAAAGGATATAGAGCAATGTTCATAGAAATCGGTGACTTTTTAAATCTTCGTTTAAAACAAATGGGTATCCAACATCTTTTTGGAGTACCTGGTGATTTTAACCTCTCATATCTAGAACAAGTTGAAGCAGACCCACAACTCGAATTTATTGGAAATTGTAATGAATTAAATGCTGCCTATGCAGCAGACGGTTATGCACGAATTAACGGTTTTTCTGCCTTGGCAACCACTTATGGTGTAGGTGACTTAAGTGCGATTAATGGTATTGCAGGTGCCTATGCAGAAAATGTACCTCTTATTCATATCTCAGGTATTCCGCCTTTACATGCGGTTCAAAAGGGCACACTAATACACCACACGCTTGTCGATGGTAACTACGACAATATTATGAACTGTATGAAAGAGTTCACAGTTGCCCAAACACGTTTAACTCCAGCAAATGCAGCTTTTGAAATTGACCGTGTATTACGTCAGTGTTTCCTTGAACGCCGTCCTGTACACATTCAACTACCTGGTGATATTACTCACGTTAAAATTGAAGTGTCTGAGCGTCCGCTCGACCTAAGTTATCCAGCTGTTGAACCTGAATTATTGCAGAGTGTGGTAAGCAAACTCTGTGACATTATTGAGAATGCTCAAAGTCCTGCACTTCTTATTGATAATGAAGCTTCAGTTTTTGGTGTAACGTCACTTTTAAATGATTTGTCTCAAAAATGCTCAATTCCATTTGCAGGCATGAATACTGCAAAAAATATTATGGATGAAGGTTCACCTCGTTACATTGGAACTTATGTGGGTGGGGCAAGCCAACCTCATGTAAAAAATATCATTGAACAATCTGACTGTTTAATTGGTGTTGGTGCACGTTTTACCGATGTAGGTTCAGCTGTATTTACTCATCAAATTGAGACCAAAAACTACATCGAAATTAAATCTTATGGCCTAAATATTTTTGGTCAGGATTTTCCAGGTATTGAAATTGGACAATTACTTGTCGAGCTAAATAAAAAAGTCGCGCCACGTAAATCAACAACACCGCTTCTTGAAAAACAACCTCAGAAAGTAATTGAAGCTCCAGCTCAACAAAAGTTAAGCCAAGATGTGCTTTGGAATTACATTTCAGGGTTCTTAAAAGAAGATGATGTGATTATTGGTGAGGTAGGAACATCAAACTCTGCTTTGTCAGGTATCAAACTTCCTGCTACAGCTAAATATATTGCCCAGCCGCTTTGGGGTTCTATTGGTTATACCTTGCCAGCTTTACTTGGTAGCTTGCTGGCAGCTCCTGAACGCCGTCAAATTTTATTTATTGGCGATGGTTCTTTCCAGCTTACGGTACAAGAGCTTTCTACAATTATCCGTCATGGTTTAAAACCAATCATTTTCTTGCTGAACAATGGCGGCTATACCATTGAGCGCTTAATTATGGGTGAAAACGCGGCCTATAACGACGTGCAAAACTGGAAATACACTGAAATTCCTGCGGTATTTAACGGTAAAAAAGGCCATACAACTTATGTGGTTGAAACCGCTGGACAGCTTAAGAGTGTTTTAGACAACGTTCAGCAAAATGATCAGTTAACTTTCATTGAATTAAAACTACCAGCAATGGATGCGCCAGTAAGTTTGAAAAAATTTGCTTCTGTGATTGCGCGTTTTGACTACGGTGATCGCGGCTACGAAATTTTAAAGGAGCGTTCCCAACCCGTTAAATGTAAGGATGCAATCTCTTTTTAAATAGAAGACAGGACAAGTCTTCTCAAAAATTAAATGGACTCATATTAAAGCTATTTATGTCCGAAGGTCGGTTTCTGGCCTTCGGATATGGTGCTGAATAAAGGTGTACAGGAAGTGACACCAACATTGGAGATAATGTTATGGATGCAAACAATAAGCACGAGTTAAAACAAGGCTTATCCAATCGGCATATTCAACTCATCGCACTCGGAGGGGCGATTGGTACAGGATTATTCTTAGGTCTTTCACAAACAATTAAATTGGCTGGTCCTTCAATTTTATTAGGATATGCAATTGCAGGAATTATTGCCTTTTTAATTATGCGCCATTTAGGTGAAATGGTTGTTGAAGAGCCGGTCAGTGGTTCTTTTAGTTATTTTGCGAACAAATATTGGGGCAAAATGGCGGGTTTTATGTCTGGCTGGAACTATTGGGTATTATATGTACTCGTCAGTATGGCTGAATTGAGTGCGATTGGGACGTTTATACAGTTTTGGTGGCCTGAAATTCCGACATGGCTGACTGCTTTATTTTTCTTTATTTTAATTAACGGCATTAACTTGGTAAATGTCCGCTTTTTTGGGGAATCCGAGTTCTTATTTTCCTGCATTAAAATTGTTGCTATTTTAAGCATGATTGGTTTCGGTGCTTATCTTTTACTTTCAGGCTCAGCAGGTCCGCAAGCGGGTGTTGCAAATTTATGGCAACACGGTGGTTTTTTCCCGCACGGGATTCACGGTTTTGTCATGGCTTTGGCTGTCATTATGTTTGCATTTGGTGGCTTGGAATTAATTGGTATTGCTGCAGCTGAAACGAAGAAACCTGAAACGACTATTCCTAAAGCAGTAAATCAGATTGTGTACCGTATTTTAATTTTTTATATCGGTGCAATCGGTATTCTTTTATGTCTTTATCCATGGAACATGGTGGCAGAAGGCGGCAGTCCATTTGTTATGATTTTCCAGTCACTCAATAGTAACGGTGTTGCGAACGTTCTGAACTTTGTGGTCTTAATTGCTGCTATTTCAGTTTATAACAGCTGTATCTATTGTAATAGTCGTATGTTACATGGTTTGGCAGAGCAGGGTAATGCTCCTGCAATTTTGAAAAAAGTAAACAGTCGCGGTATTCCAGTTCCAGCAGCAGTTGTTTCTGCATCTATCACAGCAATATGTGTGGTCGTGAATTATCTGATTCCTGGTCAAGCTTTTCAGCTCTTTATGATGCTTGTGGTGGCTGCACTTGTCATTAACTGGCTCATGATTTCAGTGACGCATTTGAAATTTACTAAAGCAATGAAATTGCAAAGACGCCAAACTAAGTTCCAAAGCATTATGAGTCCTTGGAGTAATTATTTAACCATTAGCTTTGTATGCTTTATTCTTATTATTATGGCGATGACTCCAGATATGAGATTGGCAGTTATTTTAGGGCCAATCTGGCTTGTTGTTTTAGCTGTGATGTACTTCTTAAAATATCGTAAAAAAATGGTTGTTCTGCCAGAAGTACAATCGAATTGATCCTTTAAATTGACAATGATATTGCGGTTATCAGCCTTAAGGTCGGTAACCCTTTATCTTTTGTCATATTATTTTCATGTTACAAAGAAATTATTTTTTTCTAGAAATTTTTAATAATAATTTTAATGACAGAAAATATTGAAATAATAAAATTAATAAATCACTAAATTACCGTTTTTTAATATATTTATAATACCTTTTGTTTTTATATTTTATAAAAAATAAAAATTTAATATTTTTAGTTAATGTCATAATATAGATTGATAGAGAGGGTAAAATAATCTCTATATTTAAAATAACTAATTGATAGTACATAAAAAATATTAATGTGACAGTTAACAATATCGAAATCATTAAAGCGTCATCATACTGTAACTTAATTGTCATATTTTCTATTCACAATGCAGCTATCGAAGAGCGTACAAGCACTCAACAAAAAGTGACGTACAACCTATTGCATTAATGAGAGAGAACAGAATGCGCTTAAATCCACGTCAAATCGCAATTGCGTTAGCAGTAACTGGGGCAGCTGTAACAACGACTGCAAATGCAGCTCGTGATACGATTCAAATTGCTGGTTCTTCAACTGTATTACCGTTTGCCAGCGTTGTAGCTGAAGAGTTTGGTAATACTTTCCCTCAATTTAAAACTCCTGTAGTTGGTTCTGGCGGTTCTTCTGCTGGTTTGAAACAATTCTGTCAAGGTGTTGGCGATAACACGATCGACGTTGCTAACTCTTCTCGTAAAATTAAAAGCACTGAAATCGAAGCTTGTAACAAAGCTGGTGTAAAACAAATTCAAGAAATCAAAATCGGTTACGACGGTATTGTATTCGCGTCTAACTCAAACAAAGCAGCTTATAAATTAAAACCTTACCACGTGTTTGCTGCTTTAGCTGCACAGTTACCTTCAAAAGGTAAATTGGTTCCAAACCCATATACAAACTGGAATCAAATTGATAAAACACTTCCAAATGAACCTATTACTCTTGTAATCCCTGCATCTAACCACGGTACTCGTGAAGTTTTCCAAGAGAAAATGGTTGAAGCTGGTTGTGAAGCATATGAATACTTCAAGAGCTTAGATAAAGATGCTCAGAAGAAAGCATGTTCTACTTTCCGTAAAGATGGCCGTGTAATTGAAATCGCTGGCGACTATACAGAAACATTAGCGCGCTTAAAAACTTCTCCAAGTGCTGTAGGCGTGTTTGGTTTAAGTTTCTATGACATGAACCGTGACAAGTTACGTGTAGCAACAGTAAACAACGTTGTTCCATCTGAGAAGACAGTATTGAATGGTACATACCCTGTATCTCGCCCATTGTACTTCTACGTGAAAGGCGAACACTTAAAATCAGTTAAAGGCTTACCGCAATATGTAGAATATTTCGTAAGCAAGAAAGCAACTGGTAAAGGTTCTAAAGCTGAGCGTGATGGTTTAATCGCGATGTCTGATGCTGAACGTGCAAAAGTTTTGGCTGACTTTAAAGCAGGTAAAACTGTTAAATAAGTTAGTTTGAATGAAGGCTGGTGATCTTAAGAGTTCATCAGCCTTTTTGTCTAACTTGTTTTTCCAAATTATGACAATTGAGAAAACAGTGGAGAGTACATGAATCTGCTACTTATCGGTGTGTTGTTAGCCCTCGTGGCAATTGCATATCAACTTGGGCTGAGAAAGAGCCGTAACATAGCAGGTAAGGGAAGCAACTCGGCGACGTTACATTCTCGTCCTGGTTATTATGGCGCACTGGTTGGTCTTTGGTGCGGTATCCCTGCTTTTTTAATTTTGATCATTTGGAACTTGGTTGAACCAAGTATTTTAAATCATATTATTTTTAATAATATTCCGGCGTCTGTAAGTGCTTCTCTTGATGAAGCGGGTAGAAGTGTATTGGTTGATCGTGTTCAATCAATTGCTTCAGGTTTTGGGGTGAGCGATAAACCGGCAGCCTACGAATTAGCTGCTGCTCAACAGTTTGCAAAATTTCAAACCATTGGCTCTTTTGCCAAATTTGCTGTTGTAATTTGTGCTGCTTTATTGGGGTTGGTTTGGGCAAAGAAAAAAATCAGCCAACAATATCGTGCTCGTAACCAAGTTGAACGTGCCATTAATGTTGGTTTGATTTTATGTTCTGGTGTTGCGATTTTAACAACCATCGGTATCGTTATGTCGATGTTTGGCGAAGCAATGCACTTCTTCCGTTTTGTCAGTCCAATGGACTTTTTCTTTGGTACAGAATGGAATCCGGGCTTTAGTACTTCTGGTAATGCTGAAGGCAGTTATGGTTTATTACCATTGCTATGGGGTACGCTCATGGTCAGTGGTATCGCTCTACTCGTTGCTGTACCAGTTGGATTAATGATCGCAATTTATTTAGCTGAATATGCTTCACCATGGTTCCGCTCATGGGCAAAACCAACAATTGAAGTCTTAGCTGGTATTCCAACAATTGTTTATGGTGTATTTGCCATGATGATTATTGGACCATTCTTTAAAGCAGCGGGTGCATATGTTGGTTTAGAGATTAATGCGACGAGTGCTTTAACTGCTGGCTTTGTAATGGGAATTATGATTATCCCGTTTGTGTCATCTTTGTCAGATGACATTATTACTCAAGTCCCGCGTGCACTACGTGACGGTTCTTTAGGACTTGGTGCGACTAAGTCTGAAACAATTCGTCAAGTCGTATTACCGGCAGCTTTACCGGGGATTACAGGCGCTTTCTTATTGGCAGTCTCTCGCGCTGTTGGGGAAACCATGATTGTGGTTTTAGCAGCAGGGAACAGTCCACTTTTACACGCAAATCCATTTGAAGCTGTTTCGACAGTGACAGTAACTATTGTAAAACAGTTGACTGGAGATACAGACTTCTCAAGTCCACAAGCATTGGTTGCATTCGCGCTAGGTTTAACACTATTTGTTATTACCTTGGGATTAAATATTGTAGCACTGTACATTGTGCGTAAATACCGTGAGCAATACGAATGAGTACATCAAATACATCGTCTCCTATGGATCAGAACGTATTTGATCCGAAAACTGCTGCCGAAACACGTGAACGACGTAAACAGGTTATTGAAAAATCTTTGGCTAAACGTCATCGTAAAGAAAAAGCTTTCCGTTTTGCGGGTTTCTCGGCAGTCATTATTGGTCTTGCATTCGTTGCTCTCTTGTTCGGTAGTATCTTGGCAAAAGGTTTACCTGCTTTTTGGCAAACCAGTATGAATGTTCCAATTTACTTTGACCCTAAAGTGATTGATGCAGGACCAGTACCTGTACGCACTCAAGGTGAAACACCTGCACATTACCAAGAACGTTATGTTGATTGGCAAACTAAAATGGGTATGGTCGATTGGGATGGCATCATTGTAAATGGAATGATTGCTAAAGATCCTGCACTTGCATCACAACGTGACTACTTGAGCAGCTTATATGCAAGCTCGGAAGCTTATCGTCTACGTGATATGGTTTTTGCAGATCCATCACTTATTGGTAAAAAAGAAAATATTACCTTCTTAGGTGATGCGAATGTCGATGTTTGGTTAAAAGGTAATATTGATCGTTCATTACCAGATGATCAGCAACAACTCGATCCAGAAGTGCGTAAGCTCGCAGATGAATTAAAGGCGAAAGGTGTTCTTGAAAGTACATTTAACTTGAACTTATTTAAGAACCCTGACTCACGTAGTTCTCCAGCAATTAGTGGTCTTGCAGGTGCATTCATGGGTTCATTATTCATGATGCTCATCGTGATCATCATTGCGATCCCAATTGGTGTTGCCAGCGCAATCTATCTCGAAGAGTTTGCTCCAAAAAATGTTCTTACCGATATTATTGAAGTTAACATCAATAACCTTGCTGCTGTTCCTTCAATTGTATTTGGTCTACTTGGTGCTGCGATTTTCATTGGCTGGATGCATTTGCCTTTATCAGCTCCGTTGGTGGGTGGTTTGGTTTTAAGCTTAATGACACTGCCAACAGTGATTATTACCACGCGTGCTTCATTAAAAGCAGTGCCACCTTCTATTCGACAAGCGGCACTTGGTTTGGGAGCTTCTAAGTTCCAAACGATTTTCCATCACGTTTTACCGTTGGCATTACCAGGCATTATGACAGGTGCAATTATTGGTGTTGCACATGCGCTTGGTGAAACCGCACCTTTACTTTTAATTGGAATGAGTGCATTCGTTGCAAGTATTCCAGCAACTCCATTTGATCAAGCAACTGCTTTACCTGTACAGGTTTATTTATGGCAGGGTAATGAGTTGCGTAACTTCTTCGAAGGCCGTACTGCTGCTGCGATTATCGTACTACTTGCATTAATGATTGGTTTAAACAGTCTTGCAATTTGGTTACGTAAAAAGTTCGAAGTGCGTTGGTAATAGAGGATAAATCATGAATACTATTGATATTACGAATTCCTTAGAAAAGGATAAGTTAGTGAATACTGAACAATCTCAATTTACAGATAAATCGCTGAATCATGGCACTTCGTATGTTTCGCATTTTGAACCACATACTTCAAAAAAGCAGAACTCAAACGAAATCAAAATTAGTGCACAAGATGCCCATGTTTATTATGGTGATTTTGAAGCTATCAAGGGTATTGACCTAGATATTTACCAAAATGAAGTGATTGCATTTATTGGTCCTTCAGGTTGTGGTAAATCAACCTTTCTTCGTACGTTAAACCGTATGAACGATACGATTGATGGTTGCCGCGTAACAGGTAAAATTACCCTCGATAACCACAATATTTATGATCCAAATCTAGACGTTGTATTATTGCGTGCTCAGGTTGGTATGGTGTTCCAAAAGCCAAACCCATTCCCTAAATCTATTTTTGACAACGTGGCTTATGGGCCTAAACTTCACGGTTTAGCGCGTGATAAATATGACCTTGAAGAAATTGTTGAAAATAGTTTACGCAAAGCTGGTTTGTGGGATGAGGTTAAAGACCGTTTGAACCAGCCAGGTACAGGTTTATCAGGTGGTCAGCAACAACGTTTATGTATTGCACGTACCATTGCTGTTAGTCCTGAAGTGATTTTAATGGATGAGCCGTGTTCGGCACTCGATCCAATTGCAACAGCAAAAGTAGAAGAACTTATTTCTGAATTGTCTAATCAATACACAATTGTGATTGTGACTCACTCAATGCAACAAGCGGCACGTGTTTCTGATCGTACTGCTTATTTCCATTTAGGTGATTTAATTGAAGTCAACTCAACTGAAAAAGTCTTTACTCAACCTGACCATCAGTTAACGGAAGCGTATATTACTGGTCGCTTCGGTTGATTAGTAAACAATAAAAGAAAAAGAGCCACGTGCTCTTTTTTTTATTTTATAAATGAAAATGACTCTATTTTGCAAAATCGCTATTGAATTTTAATCAAAAGGACCACATCTTAAGGCTATAAAGATAAACTTATGAGCTTAGAATTTTATGTTATTCCATTTGCCTAAACTCCCTGCGGAAATACGTGTCAGCCATTTAAATGCACGTGTGAATGAACAGAGAAAAAAAATTGCGCAAACTACAGCAAGCCGTTTAGAACTTTTACAATTAGCTCAACAACTTGCTAAAGAGGCTAAAATTCGCCGTAAAAATAATCAGAAGATTTTTGTTTTAGATTTCAAAGGTGATATTCAAGCTTCGGCAGTTGAAAACTTGCGTGAAGAAATTACCCTGATTTTAGCAACTGCTAAAGCAGGGCGTGACCGGATTGTAGTTCGTCTTGAAAGCCCAGGTGGTATGGTGCATGGTTATGGTCTAGCAGCAGCTCAGTTGGTGCGTTTACGCGATGCAGGTTTTCATTTAACAATTTGTGTTGATAAAGTCGCTGCAAGTGGTGGCTATATGATGGCATGTATTGCAAATGAAATTATTGCAGCACCGTTTGCTATTGTGGGTTCAATTGGTGTGGTTGCTCAAGTTCCAAACTTTAATCGTCTTTTAAAAGAACACAATGTGGATTTTGAGCTTTACACAGCAGGGCAGTATAAGCGTACGGTAACCATGTTTGGTGAAAATACGCCTGAAGGTAAAGCCAAGTTCGAAGAAGAGCTGCAACAAACTCATGTTTTATTTAAGCACTTTGTAGAAAAATATCGCCCACAGCTTAATGTCGATAAAGTGGCGACAGGTGAACATTGGTATGGTGAAGATGCGCTAGATCTTAACCTTGTTGATAAATTACAAACATCTGATGAGTATTTATTAGCTTTATTGCCGCAACATGATGTGTATGTCATTAATACACGTAAGAAAGCGACTTTAGGTGAAAAGCTGGGTTTACAAGCAGCGCAAATGGCCGATAGTTTGATTCCTACTGTAATGAGCAAAGTCATGGAAAGTCTAGCAAAAGCGAACACGACGCTTGTACAGGTACGTGATCCAAAACTATAAGTTTATCTAATTCAAATGTTATAAAAGACCAGCTTAAATGCTGGTTTTTTCTATAAAGTTAATATTCAAAATTGTCTTATTAAATACGCTTAGATTTTTAATGGAAAGTAAAAAATAAATATTGATAAATATAATTTTTGAATTGTGATAAACACATGGTTTTGATATTTTAAACAGCAATAAAATAGCTTTTAAATGAAATATTTAAAAAGTTAGACATTTAAAAATATAACTGAAATTTAGGACAGGAAATAATGACAAGAATAATTGTAGCATCCAAAGAGGGTTTGGACGTTCTGCAAGATGGTCAGCTCAATAAGGTCGTGTTAAGTAAACCTTCTATTATTCAAATTGGCGTAAGTCAAAAAGATATAGCATCGGTGGAAAAACAAGGTGGAAATCTAGTCGTCCATTTAAAAAATGGAGAGACTATTGTCTTAGAAAATTTCTTTAATGAAGTAACGAATACAACAGAACATTCACTTGTTCTTCCGACTGAACATGGAAAATTTGTTGAAGCACAATTTGACGCTCAGGGTAAGGTGATCGACTATACAGGTTTAAACCATGTCACAGATTTAGCCTATACCAGCACGAACCAACCAGCTTCGACAATGGCGGTTGATGATTCCCCAACTTTTTCGATGGGTAACGTGCTAAAAGCTGGTTTGGCGGTTTTAGCTGCTGAAGGTTTATATCTTTGGGCTTTTGATAATGATGACAAAGATGATTCTTCAGGACCTGTAGATATCTTAGCTCCTGCTGCACCGACTGCTACTGTTGCGGATGATACCGTTACGGTTACTGGTAAAGCAGAAGCAAATGCAAAAATTTATATTAAAGATGCTGCTGGTAATACGGTCGCAACGGGAGTTGCAGATGCAAGTGGAAATTTTACAATTAAACTCGATAAGCCTTTAGCAAATGGGAATAAATTAAATGTTTTAGCTGAGGATGCTGCTGGTAATATTTCTAAACCAGGTGTTGTGACTGGTAGTAAAGACACAATTGCTCCAGATGCCCCACGCGCCCAGTTAAGTGAAGATGGTTCAATCTTAGATGGTAGAACTGAAGCAAATGCAAAAATCACTGTTTATGATGCTAGTGGTAATGTACTAGGCACTGTAACTGCAAATAAAGATGGTATTTTTTCTTTAAAGCTTACTCCTCCATTGACAAGTGACGCAGGTGGGAAAGTTGTCGCTGAAGATGCTGTAGGCAATAAATCTGAACCAACTAAAATTATTGCCGGAAAGGATACTTTCGCTCCAGATGTTCCTTTAGTTGAAGTCAATAAAGAAGGTACCACAGTCGAAGGACAAACTGAGCCTAATGCAAAAGTTCAGATAAAAGATGCTGATGGTAAAGTGATTGGAACTGGTACCGCAAACGCACAAGGTGAGTTTCAAATCACGCTTTCGCCTGCATTAAAAGAGTCCCAAAAGGCAACAGTTGTTGTTGAAGATGCAGCAGGTAATACCTCTAAACCCTTAGAAATTAAATCTGGCTATGACACTCTGGCGCCAGATAAACCTTCAGCTCAAATTAATGCAGATGGAACAACGGTAACAGGAACTGCTGAAGCAAATGCAAAAATACAAATAACAATAGGTACTAAGGTTATTGGTAGTGGAGTAGCTGATGCGGATGGAAAATTTACAATTACGATTTCACCCGCTTTAACTGTTAAAGATAAAGCCTCTGTATCTGCTATAGATGCCTCTGGAAATAGTTCTGTAGCTCTAGAAATCAATGGTACAAAGGATACACCTCCTGATAAACCGAGTTTTAAGGTATATGATGATAATGGAACCTCTATAAAACAAATTCTTGCTAACTCTGAGACAGATGATGCAACCCCGAAATTCACTGTCAAAGCTGAATCACATGCAAGTTTGACTATTTACGATAACGGAGTAGCAATTTCAATTATTAAAATAGGTCAGGTAAATGCTAATGGTGAGTGGTCATTTACACTTGATAAAACTTTAGCCATTGGTAAACATACGATTACTTTAATGCAAACAGATGCTGAAGGGTTTACTAGCGAAATAAGTTTACCTTTTACGTTTGACGTGGTCGCTCCAAAGGTTGCGAATTTAAGTGAGGTAGCTGTTGATACTGCTCATACAGAAACTGTATCTGTTGCTGATAGTGTTGGGTTAAACACATTAAAGTTAGTACAAAGCACAACAAATGAAACGGATAGCCAGCAGCAGAAATCTGTGCCATTAGATGATTTGTTAAAAAGCTCTACATCTAGTGAACCAGACCCAATTGAAACTCTTTTATCTTCAGCGGCATTAAAGCCTACTCAGGTAAATGATCAGAGTGATATAACTACGAACGCTAGCAATACCACTGCCAATCTTGAGTATGTTTTACCTGATACGACCTCTTCGGTTTTACAAAGCCTTTTAGAACAAACCTATCCTGTTGTCTAAAGTGATCTTAAAAAAGCGCTCATTGAGCGCTTTTTTATTTATGAGTTATTTATTTTGGATGGAAGCATCAGTGCAAGAAGTCCATAGAAAATTGCCCCAATAGTCGCTAACAGCATATCTTTATGGGCATCCCACATATCGCCTTGTTGCCCATTATAGTTTTCGGCTTCTTCGGGAGATAATCCAATAGCAATTGCCCATTCAATAAGTTCATATAAAACACTTGATGCCATTACAAATTGAACTACTAATAAAAAAAGACTGAATGGCTTTACTGATGGTAACCACACTTGAAACACGCGATAAGTAAGAGGGTAGAGAAAAATACCATAGGCAAGATGAACCAAACGATCATACATATTACGGGACCAACCCATGTATTGATCTAAATTAAAATTGAATACCTGTTGTATCCAATCATTGTATGGAACGTATGAATAAAGGTAATGTGCGCCAACAATATGTATGAGCAAAAACAGCAGATAGAAAGTAAAACTTAAAAAATCGAGTCCAATCTTCTTAAAAATAACAAAGAGCAAAATCAACATAAACACTGTGCCCGCTTGATGAAGTAAATAGGCTTCAAATTCAAGAGGCTGAATAGCTGAAATGACAATCGCAATCAAAAGCAAGCCAAGAGCAATATAGTGTTTAAGTTTGAATTGTTTTTCGATCATTTTATGAAGTCTTTATTGTGATTTATATGAGTGTAATAAAAAAGCGAAGCCTAAGCTCCGCTTTTTGTAAACTTTTTAATTAGATTTTGCTAATTAAATCGTTAATTTGTTTCGCTTGTTCAGCTGCATTACCTGTGTAAGTTGCAGGCGTAAGTTCAGCTAAGCGCGCACGTTCTTCGCTTGGTACTTGAGAAAGCTCTTCACCATTTACGAAATTAACCATCATGTCACGCGTCATTGCTTGACCACGAGTTAATGCTTTTAATTTTTCGTATGGTTTTTCAATGTTGTAGCGACGCATTACAGTTTGAATTGGTTCAGCTAAAACTTCTTGAGCTTGGTCTAAATCTTCATTTAATCGGTTTGCATTTAACTCAAGTTTACCAACACCTTTTAAGCACGCATCGAAAGCAATTAAGCTTTGTGCAAAACCAACACCCATATTACGTAATACAGTTGAGTCAGTTAAATCACGCTGCCAGCGTGAAATTGGTAATTTTTCACCTAAGTGAGCCAATACTGCATTTGCAATACCTAAGTTACCTTCAGAGTTTTCAAAGTCAATTGGGTTAACTTTGTGTGGCATTGTTGATGAACCAACTTCGCCTTCTTTCAATTTTTGTTTGAAATAACCTAAAGAGATGTAACCCCATACGTCACGGTTAAAGTCGATTAAAATCGTATTGAAACGACGTAACGCATCAAACAACTCTGCCATGTAATCATGTGGTTCGATTTGAGTTGTATAAGGGTTGAATGCTAAACCTAAAGATTCAACAAAAGCTTGTGCGTGAGCAGCCCAATCAACATCTGGATAAGCAGAAAGGTGAGCATTGTAGTTACCTACAGCACCATTGATTTTGCCAAGTAACTCAACGTTTTCAAATTGTTTGATTTGACGAGCTAAACGGTATGCCACGTTCGCCATTTCTTTACCCAAAGTTGTTGGGCTAGCAGTTTGACCGTGTGTACGAGACAACATTGGTTGTTCTGCGTGAGTCGTTGCCAAAGCAGAGATTGCATTAAGGATTTGCTTCATGCTTGATACTAAAACTTCACGACCGTTTTTAAGCATAAGCGCGTGAGACAAATTGTTGATGTCTTCAGAAGTACATGCAAAGTGAATGAATTCACCCGCATTTTGTAATTCAGCGATACCAGCAATTTTCTCTTTTAAGAAATACTCAACTGCTTTAACGTCATGGTTAGTCGTACGTTCAATCTCTTTAATACGATTTGCATCTTCTTCAGAGAAGTTGCTAACAATTGCATCTAAAGCTGCATTTGTTTCGTTTGAAAAAGGTGCAACTTCAACAATTTCCGGATGGTTAGAAAGTGCTTGTAACCAACGCACTTCTACAGTGACACGAGCATGGATTAAACCAAACTCAGAAAGAAAAGGGCGTAGCGCATCACATTTGCTGGCATAACGCCCATCTAATGGTGATAGTGCGGTTAAAGCGTTCATAACGATTCCTTAATGTTGGAATAAACATAAAACTAAAAAAATCTCGTTTATAGTCTTAAACGACTTGGTACTGTAAACGAGCAAGTGCTTGAATATCCTGTAGCAATTTACGTTTGCTAAAAATCATGTTCCACGAACTACCGCCGAGTTGTCGCCATAAATGGGCCATTTGCAAGCCAGTAAACAGACAAGCACGGATGCGGTTAGTATGGTTGGTATCTTTAAATGCTTCTGCATTACCACGAACTAAAATGCGTGGATTAATCTGACCAGCCGTATCAACATAAGTTTGCGCCAAATTAGCTAAAATGCTCGGGTGTAAGTAGTTATTATCAAAAAAAGACAGCTGTTTTAAAATTTTCTGCTGAGCTTTTTCAATGATTGCGACATATTCAGGGTTGCTATAAACCTTTTTTTCTAGCTGCAAGAGCGACATCGCGTAGGACATTGGCAATTTGGCCGTTCCCATTTTTGGAAGGCGAGACTTAGGCATGTTCGAAAAAGGTTGAATAATACAATTTTCGAGTGTTTTAAGCCCTAAAGAGATATCTGCTAATTGATTAAAAAAATCTAAGGTTTGAACACCATTGTTGGCTGTAGGGCGAATATTTAAACTTGCTTTGATTAATAGTTCAAAATAGAAGTTACCACTTTCACCAATACTTTGCTGACCCGTCATGGCTGTCATGTGGGTGAGCTGAGTGGCCTGAAATACCCCAGCCAAGGCAAGGGCACGGTTTTGGCGAACATTCAAGGCTTGTGATTGTTGAAATGGTAACTCCACCATGCCATTCATTCCCTTAAATAAAATTTGGTGTAGGGGCATTTGTATGGTGAATGACACCCCCGCCTAAGCAAACTTCATCTGAATAAAATACAACGCTTTGACCAGGTGTAACAGCACGCTGAGGTTCATCGAACTCAACGCGAACACCGTGTTCAGTGTTTTCATCAATAAAAATCGTACATGCCTGATCAGGTTGGCGATAACGCGTTTTAGCTGTACAGCGTAATCCTTCAACTGGAATATTCTGTTCACCAGCTACCCAGTCAATTGACTCACTCCATAGTTGAGTACTTTGCATGAGTGGGTGTTCATGTCCCTGACCAACAACGAGGCGATTATTGGCCAGATCTTTATGTAGTACGAACCATGCACCTTCAGCTGCACCCTTCAAACCACCTAGACCAATTCCACCACGTTGACCGAGCGTATAGTACATCAGACCGTGATGTTCACCAACTTCTTTACCTGTATCAAGTACAATTTTCCCAGGCTGAGCGGGTAAATATTGTTTAAGGAAGTCATTAAAACGACGTTCTCCAATAAAACAGATTCCTGTTGAGTCCTTTTTCTTGGCTGTAGCAAGATCAAGTTCTTCAGCAATTCGGCGAACTTCAGGTTTTTCGATTTCGCCTACAGGGAATAAAGTTTTATTAATTTCTCTACCATGAACAGCGTGCAAGAAATAGGTTTGGTCTTTATTGTTATCTACACCACGTAATAATGGTGCATATGCTTCGCCTTTAGAGTTATATGCAGTTTCACCACGACGTGCATAATGACCAGTCGCGATAAAGTCTGCACCTAAAGTCATAGCATGATCTAAAAATGCACGGAACTTAATTTCTTTATTACATAAAATATCTGGGTTTGGTGTGCGACCAGCTGCATATTCAGCTAGGAAAAGTTCAAACACTCGATCCCAATATTCCATCGCAAAGTTTGCTGTATGCAGCTTAATACCGATTTTATCAGCTACTGCTTGGGCATCGGCTAAGTCTTCCATTGCCGTACAGTATTCCGTGCCGTCGTCTTCCTCCCAGTTCTTCATGAAAAGACCTTCAACTTGATAACCCTGTTGAAGTAAAAGTGCTGCAGAAACAGAAGAGTCTACACCACCAGACATACCGACGATGACACGTTGTTGCATAGGACTAGGCATCCAAATGAGAAGTTAATGAGGGAGAGAAGGGGTGCTCATAAATAAGCGATAAAGGATAATGGTGGCCTTTCATAGCATCTTCAACTGCTTTTAGCACAAGAGGACTGCGAGCACGGGCAGATTCTTTGAGTTCATCCGGTGTCATCCACACAGCAGCGATAATACCTGTGTCGAGTTGAGGATCAATTTCAACCTGAGTTACATGCGCTAGAAAACAGAAACGGTAATAGGTGCGATCGGGAAACATTGGTGGGGTATAAGTATAAATACCAAGCAAAGCATCAATTTCAATATGATGGCCTGTTTCTTCAAGTGTTTCTCGAATGGCAGCTTCTGTTAATGACTCACCACATTCCACATGACCAGCAGGTTGGTTAAATACTGTGTGTACAAAACCTTCGCTATGTTCTTCTACAAACAGATAGCGTCCGTCTTTTTCTACGACTGTAGCAACAGTGACATGAGGAGTCCATGCGGCCATAAAAAAGCACCATGATTTAAAAGACGTATAATACGAAATTTAGGGGTTTTTGGCTACGATAAGATTTTTATAGATTACAGTATTATTTTATAACTCTTTTTACTCATCAAGATTTGTTATTTGCCATGAATTATTAATGGAGACTCTCTCAGCAGTTTGGCCGTAGTCAAGATCAAAAACTTCATTTAAGCTCGAATCTCTTAATATCATTTGTTCTAAGGCGACAAGACGAATATCTTCAGGTTCCTGATTACCTGTCAAAAATTGCCAATCTCCATCATGATCATGTACAACTCTTAAAATAGGTTGATTGAACTCCAGACACTGTCGAGTGGTGAAAACCCCTAAATTTTTGGCCTCTCTAAATTTAAAATCAGCATTTCGATCTAGTAAAGGCTGATCATAAATAAACTCTTCTTGATATCCATCTTCCCAAGGAAATTTGTCATTGCGATCAGTCCAGACTAATTGTAAAGCTGAGAATTTATTATGTTGGTAATAATTTAACGCCCCACCAAAATAATCATCAATATTCCTGAAGTCTACAGGTAAAAACTGAGCACGACTTTCTTTAAAAAACTGATCATCATAATCTTGATAGGAGGTAATTTTTTCGCCATTTTTAATTAGGTTTGCTACATCATTAATAATGAGATGAGCTAGATCCGTAGGTAATCCAAAACAAATAATTTCAGGATGCTGATAACTCTCATATAAACCCACACTGTAACTGAAAGAAGGTAAATAGTTCGTTGCACTAATTCCCATAACTTGTAATCCATATTTTTCAATATTGATTTTGATTTGGTTTATTAGCTCATGTTCACTAGGGCAATTATGGGTATTATCTAAGCTCATTATTTATTTCTCAAAGGTTTCTTATTTTTGTAAGTGCCATATATGTATCAATTAAACTAAAAATAGCAAAGTTAGACTTAACTATTTTTATGATTATTTTGCACTTTTACATAATGTCTTGCTGAATAAGGAAGGAACGCCAGTTCTTTTTCAGTCAATGGCCGCACTTGTTGTACAGGGCTTCCTACATAGAGATAACCGCTTTTTAAGACTTTGCGAGGCGGGACTAAACTTCCTGCACCAATCATCACATCATCTTCAATAATTACGTCATCTAGAATAACGGTGTTGATTCCGACTAAAACACGGTTGCCAATGGTACAGCCATGCAAAGTCACATGGTGTCCAACCGTTACATCTTCACCAATAATCAGAGGTGAGCCATTCGGTTTGGCATCATTTTTATGGCTTACATGCAACATACAATGGTCTTGTACGTTACTGTTTTTGCCAATTTGAATACTATTTACATCACCACGGATGACTGCAAAAGGCCAGACAGAAACATTTTCAGCTAAGCTAACGTCACCAACCACAACAGCCATTTCATCGATATAACATGTTTTATCTACTTTAGGGTGGTGTTCAAGATAAGGACGAATGTTCTTTGCCATGAGTAGTATCAAAATAAAATTTAGTCGAATTATAAAATAAAAAAGCACTCAGGCTAAATAGCATGAGTGCTTAATTCAACTATTCAAAAATTAGAATAAGTTGCTGAAGAATTGTTTGATATGATCGATTAAACGAGCAAAGAAACCTGCTTCTTCAACTGGCTTTAGTGCAACTAAAGGTTTTTCAGCAATTACTTTGCCATCTAGGCTAGCAACAAGCTTACCGACAACTTGACCTTTTTGAAGTGGTGCATTTAAGTTAGGTTGAACCACTAACTGAGTTTTAATGCCATCAGCTTTACCTTTAGGCATAGTCACACTAAAGTTTTCCGCTAAACCGACTTGAACTTCATCTTCTTTACCAAACCAAACTTTTGCTTTTGCAAGAACCTGATTGGCTGGTTGAACATTTGCAGTTTCAAAGTTTGCAAAGCCCCATGCCAGTAAGGTACGCGTTTGATCGGCACGTTCAGACATGCTTGGAGTACCAAAAATCACTGAAATTAAACGCATTGGACCGCGTTTACTTGAAGTAGTTAAGCAGTAACCAGCTTCATCTGTATGACCTGTTTTTAAACCATCTACACTTGGGTCGGTGTAAAGCAAGGCATTACGGTTACCTTGTTTAATACCATTAAAAGTAAATTCTTTTTCAGAGTAAATTGGGTAGTATTTTGAACTGTCTTTAATAATATGTTGTGCTAACACAGCCATATCTTTTGCAGTTGAATAGTGGCCTTCAGCTGGCATACCAGTCGAGTTAATAAACTGGGTGTTTACCATGCCGATACGTTTTGCTTCCTGATTCATCATATGAGCAAACGTGCCTTCATTTCCTGCAATATGTTCAGCCATTGCTTTTGATGCATCATTACCTGACTGGATAATAATACCGCGGAGCATTTCTAGAACTGTCGCTGTACCGTTTAAAGGAACATACATACATGATTCAGAGCTACTTCCTTTACACCATGCAGACTCGTTCATACGAACCTGCTCATTTTCAGTCAGTTCACCTTTTAATAATTTTTGTTCAATGATGTAACTGGTCATCATTTTTGTCATAGACGCAGGTGCAAGCTTTTCGTTTTCATTTTTAGAAGCGAGAATTTGGCCTGTCTCATAATCCATTAATACATAAGACTTATTATTTAATTCTGGCGGAGCTGATAAGACAGTTGCTGCATAAGAAAAACTTGGTAAGAGGAGTAGTGCAGCAATAGCGCTTTTTCGAGTCATTCTAGGTAATTCCAATATCTTGTATGAAGCAGAAGAGCCTAGCATTTTAGGATAAAGCAAAGCCGACTTCTACGGGAGAAGTCGGCTTTTTCAAACAGTATTGTAACTCAAGAGTTTTTTACTAATTTAGTTTTGCGATTGATATGCTTTCACGTCTTGGCAAACTAATGTGTTTTGTTCATCACCGGCAGCTTTCGCATCGCTACGTGCTTCTTTTAAGTATTTCTTGAAAGCTTTGTCTTTACTACGTTTTTCTAATGCAGAAACAGCATCAGTTTCATTTGGTAGGTAGTCTTTAACTAAACGTTCATAGCCTTGAGCAAAATCAGCGTCTTTTTTACCAATCAAACTTGGACAAATTTCAGAAAGCACTTGAATTGCAGCTAATTCTTCAGGAGTCGTGCCTTGTTGTGGAGTGACTTCAACAACATTTTCATTTTCGGTTTTCTTTTCAGTTGTTTTCTTCTTATCAGCAGCAAAACCAACTGTTGCCATGCTCATAAGTAAAACCAAAGAGAGCGATTGAACTAAGCTTTTCTTCATAAACATCGATAACCCAAAATAAAATTTCTAAATATGCCGTTAGCTTAACCAATTTAGAGTTTAAAAAAATGGAAAAAATGTATTGTTATGTTGGTTTTCTGCTTAATGGCAAACAGAAAACCCAAAATGAATAAGTCTCTATATCACAAAAGAGTAAGATCTATTCTTTATAATTAACGATCTCTTCACAGAGCTCATGTTGCTCATGATGATCCATTTGTTTTGCCGCAAGACGTGCTTCATTTAATAAAGTTTTAAATTCAGCATCATTTTGTAGAGTCGCTAAGGTCATTGATTTATTTGAATAACCACTTAAATACATTGCAATAATCTTTTGAGCGTTTGACTCAAGTTTTTTATTTGTTCCGACAAAAGCTGGGCAGATTTCCTGCAAAACTTGCGTTGCGGCAATGTCATCTTTAATTAAGCTATCAGCCTCTTGTGTTGAGATATCCTCATCTGCAAAAACCGCTTGCGTACACAATGTGATGCTGATCCCCAATACCTGAAAAAAAGGAGCAAAAGTTTTCATTTTTTCACAATTTTATAATGCTATGGAGGCATAAATATATATAATTCAACAAATAATTCAATTGTGAAAACCTTTAGGTTTATTTGTAGAGAAAGATTTTAGTGAATATTTTAATTGCGAATGATGACGGTGTTTTTGCGCCAGGTATACAGGCTTTAGCTGAAGCATTAAGACCACTTGGACGCGTGGTTGTGGTTGCACCAGAAAGTGAAAGAAGTGGTTTTTCAAGTGCATTAACATTGGATCGACCATTACGCCCCATTCAAATTGCCGAAGATGTCTGGGCAGTGAATGGTACACCAGCAGATTGTGTTTATTTATCCATGAATGGTTTGTTTGATTTTGAGTTTGACTTGGTCGTGAGCGGAATCAATAGTGGTGCGAACTTAGGTGATGATGTTTTATATTCAGGAACAGTCGGTGCTGCATTTGAAGGTCGTTTAATGAAACAACCTGCAATCGCTGTGTCTTTAGCGGGTCCTGATGTACGTGCTTATAACGATAAAGAAGATTATGCTCAGGCTGCTCAATGGGTACATGATTTTATTGCAAGCGGATTACCAGCTTTGCCTCCGCGACATATCTTTAATATAAACATTCCTGACGTGCCGCAGTTAAAAGGGGCGCAGATTACATATCAAGGTCGCCGTGCTCAATCTAAGCCTATTACCAGTCATGTCGATCCACGAGGCCGTCAAGTTTACTGGATTGGTCTAGCAGGTGAGGCGGTTACAGATCCGCAACGTGTTTCTAGCCAGATTCAATCTGATTTCTTTGCTGTTGCAAACGGTTATGTAAGTGTTACCCCTATTCAAATGGATGCAACAAATTACGCTGTTTTAGAAGATTTACAGATCAGTTTGAGTCAATAATTTGCCTCGAATGTTATAACTTTGTGAATAAAGAAAAAGAGGAACGTGTTTCCTCTTACTTTTTTGGTACTCTTAGCCGAAATGATTTGTAGCATTTAGTGAGGGAGATCAATGCATTTAATTGGGCAACAAAGCAGAGTGCATATCCAAAAAGACAAAATAATGAAAATTATGTTGTTGTCTGTGGCTGTAGGTTTTACCGTTGCTATGGCAGGGTGTGCTTCTAAACCACAAATTAATAATAGTTCTCGCTATGCAATGGCTCCTAACTATTACACAGTTCGTTCAGGTGATACTTTAAGTGGTATCGCAATGCGTTATGGCCTCGACTATATTAGTATTGCCGAAATGAATGATATTGCTCCGCCATATCGTATTTATGTTAATCAGTCTTTGCGTTTGAAGAAAGGTTCTTCACCAAGAACAGTATCTACGCAAGTCATGGCACAACCTGAGCAAATCAAACGTCAAACCATTGCTCTACCAACCACACAACCTGTTACACCAGTAACTCAGCCTACAACGACCGCACCGTCAACGAATACGACAGTGACTTCGGTTGCACCAAATTCTAGTTTACGCTGGATAAAACCGAATAATGGGCCAGTGATTCAAGGGTTTAATTTGGCAAATAATGTCAAAGGAATCCGTTATGGTGGAAATCAGGGTGACCCTATTTATGCCGCAGCAGATGGTCAAGTTGTCTACGCAGCTGATGGCTTAAAAGAATACGGCAATCTGGTTTTAATTAAGCATATTGACGGCTATATCAGTGCCTATGCCCACAATAGCAAGATGTTGGTGAAAAGCGGTGACAATGTAACTGCTGGACAAAAAATTGCCGAGATGGGCTCTACTGGGGCTTCTCAGGTCATGCTTGAGTTCCAGATCCGTTTGGATGGAAAACCAATTAATCCTATAAATCTTTTACCAAAATAGCTAATGCATAAAACTTAGGTTTCCTCGTATAATATAATTGGTTGCTTTCATTACAACAATAAGCATTTTTTTATAAATTTAGAATTAGATTTGAGGAAACCTATGTTAGATCAGCTTCGTGCGATGGGTGTTTTTGCTTGTGTGGTTGAAAAAAGTTCATTTAGTGGTGCGGCACGTGAATTAGGAATTACAACAAGTGCGGTGAGCCAGCAGATTCGATCCCTTGAGCATGAAATGGATGTAATTCTATTACATCGCTCCACGCGTAAACTCAGTTTGACAGAAGCCGGACAGGCTTTTTTTTCAAGCTGTCAAGAAATGTTGGCGGCTGCTGAAAGGGGGAAAATCAGAATTAATGAGTTGAGGGATGACTTAATTGGGGATTTGCGTATCGCAACTACTCCTGATTTAGCAGTTCAGCACCTCATTCCTGCGTTATCTCACTGGATGTCAGCTCATCGCGGTTTATCTGTGCATTTTGAAGTTGGGCATCGTTATATCGACTTAATTGAAGAGCGAATTGATATTGCAGTGCGCATGAGTTCTACGCCGGTAGAAGAAAGCAGCTCTGTCATTCCGATGGCTTTTGTCGATCAGATTTTGGTAGCTTCTCCAAGTTATCTGAATCAATCTAGTCCAATTGTGCATCCTAATGATTTAAGAGATCATGAGTTATTATCAATTAATGTCATGAATGACGCGCACCATTTCCATTTTCAACATGTAAAAACGGGTGAAACACTTAATGTTGAAATGCAAAGCCGTTTGCAAAGCAATAATTTACAAGTTGCAAAAGCGTTATGTCAGCAAGGACATGGTATTGCAAGAATTTTATATTTAGATGCTCAAAAAGAGTTAAAAAATGGTTCTTTAATTGAACTCATGCCAGATTGGAAATTACCAACTTTTACTTTGTATGCAGAAGTTGCCAAGCATGACCAACAGCCAATGAAAATTCAGCGCTGTGTTGAAGCACTTAAACAATATTTTAGTCAGTTAGCAGGAGGACGAGCGATCCAAATCGTTCGCTAATTTTCGCCTCTAAAAGTAAAAAGGGCCTGTATTTGACAGGCCCTTTTTTATTATTTCTGTTTTAAGGTTGCGACTTCTTCTACACTTTCTTGCGGCAGATCTTCCGCAGTAAGTTCTTCATGCTTCTTAATTTTTTTCTTATTTTTCTTTTTCTTCTTTGGCTCCTCTTCAATTTCTGCGCCATCTTCAATGGCTTGCCAATATTCGAGTTGCTCCATTACAGCAGCATAAATAGAGTGTTTACTGTACTTACCTTTTTTGTCGAGTGTACCGACAGGGCGGGCCATTAAAATCTCAAGCGCTTGATCAATCGTATCAATCGCATGGATATGGAATTGACCACTTTGTACCGCATCAATTACATCTTGGCGTAACATCAAGTGCTGCATGTTTTGACGTGGAATAATGACACCTTGTTTGCCAGTTAAACCTTGTAATTTACACGCATCATAGAAGCCTTCAATTTTTGCATTTACACCACCAATTGGTTGAACTTGGCCTAACTGGTTCATAGAACCCGTAATTGCCCATGATTGATCAATTGGTATTTGGCTAATTGCAGAAATTAATGCAGAAAGCTCGGCAACTGTTGCACTGTCGCCGTCTACTTGTCCATAACTTTGTTCAAATGCAAGCGCAGCAGAGAAATGTAAAATCTGTTCACGACCGAAGTGAGCTTTCAAGAAGCTAGACATGAGCAATACGCCTTTGGCATGCAGTGAACCGCCAAGTTCTACACTACGCTCAATATCAAGAATATCGCCACCACCTTGATAGACTGATGCAGTCAAACGTGAAGGTAAACCAAACTCAACATCTGCATAGTGAATAACAGAGAGGGCATTAATCTGACCTAAACGATGACCAGAAGTCTCGATTAACTGAGTTCCACGTGACAGATCTTGCCAGTAAAGCTCTCTTAAATAGCCTAAGCGATACTGTCTGTGTTGTAGTGCCAAGTTAATGTGCTGGTCAGTTACAAGCTTTTCATTGGCTTTAAATGCATGGTGATGTGCTTCGCGAATGAGGTCGCCTAAAGTTGAAGCATGTAACGACAGTGAGCTTTGGTCTTCTGCCTGACGACTTGAGTCGGTAAGTAAAGCTGCTAAAGCACTGCGGTCAAACGGAAGTAATTTATCCGCTTGTACATAGTCAGCAATTAGCTGCATGTAAGCTTGTTCATTTTCGTCATTACGTTGCAGAGTATCAGTAAAATCTGCACGTATTTTAAATACGCTACCAAGTTCTGGTTCTACTTCTAAAATTTCATAATAAATTTCAGGTTCTGCCATAAGAACCACTTTAATATCAAGCGGAACAGCAGCAGGTTCAATCGAGATAGAGCCTGTTAACGTCAGCATATGTTCAAGAGAAGAAAGCTTGAGTTGGCCTGATTTTAAGGCGCGCTTTAAACCTTGCCATGCATAAGGCTGTTCGAGTAATTGCTCGGCCTCAAGCATTAAAAAGCCACCATTCGCTTGATGTAGAGCACCTGGACGAATGAGAGTGAAATCTGTGGTAATTGTGCCGTTGTGAGTAAGTTGTTCAACATGACCAAGCAAGTTGTAGTGCGTTGGGAAATCTTCAAAAATAACCGGTGCACCACTGTTTGGTTTGTTTGAGACAATTACATTGGCCTGATAACGTGCAGGCACACGATTGAACATTGCCGGAGCAAAGTCATCTTCTTCTTGCTCTAAAATGAGTTCAACATTATCAATTACATCTTGAGCATATTGTTTTAAATAATCTTCAAGGCCCTTGACTTGACCATATTTATTTAAAATCAAATCCATGCGTGGCTTAACCACTTGAGTCGCGATGTCTCGATTCAACACAGAGACTTTGTCACGTGCGTCATCTTCTAAATCACCTAAATGCAAACCAAGACGCTCGAGTTTTTTATCCATGTAGCGAACATTCGCTGCAATTTCAGCACGTTGCTTAGTATTTAGAGCATCAATTTCTGTTTGAGTCAGTTCTTGCACCTGATCATCTTTTACTTGTACAGGTACAAAGCCATGCTTTTCATTACGGGAGATGAGTTTTAAGTCGAGCTCTTCGCCTTCTTTGGTTAACTCGACAAGCGCTTGTTGCTGCTCATCTCCAGTTTCCTCACGGATACGCTCAATCCGGTTATGATAGGTCTCGGCACTAAAACGGCGTTCAAGCTGTTTTAAAATAATTTGCCAAGTTTGATGAAGGGCATGTTGAAACTTTGTCCCTTGTCCAGCAGGGAAGCGTAGAGCAAGTGGTTGGCGTGCCTGCTTAAAATTATAGACATATACCCAGTCATCTGGAGTAGGCATTGTTTTCGCATGTTGTTGGAGTAAACGCTTAATCATGGTGCGTTTACCTAAGCCTGCTGTTCCTACTGCAAAAATGTTATAGCCAGAGTAGGGTAAAGAAATACCTGCTTCTACCGATGCTTTGGCACGGTCTTGCCCTAAAAAGTTATTAAGCGGTTTTATAGGTTTTGTAGAAGCTGGAATTTTTTCAAAATCTGGAATATGTGTAAGTTGTTCGGGTTTTAAGGCTGTTTTATCCAAAGTCATTTTTATATCAGGTTGCTCAAAAGCTGAAGGAAATGCATTTATTGTGACGTTTGTGGTGTTTGTTTTAGCGAGTGATAAAGTTGAGATGGTCACTTGATCAAGTTTTTGTGTCACTGTTGATATCCAGCAAAAGAAAACGAAGGTTGAAGCTTAAAGGTATACAGGTTTAGCATAAAATATCAAGCAAACTTGCCGTTTTTATCGCCAAAACGAAATTGATTGCATAAAGAATCTTGAAAGCAATTGTAAGAAGGGTTTGAATAGGCACATTTATAATTTATGGAAAATAAAAAACGAATGAGTGCTGAATCAAAAGGGTGGAAAAGTTCCTTTATGGCCTTCTTGGATCGCCGAGCAATTATTATGTTGTTTTTAGGCTTTTCATCAGGAATTCCCATATTTCTAATTTTTTCAACCTTATCATTTTGGTTGACTGAAGCTGGAATTAACAGAAGTACTATCACCATGTTCTCTTGGGCAGCTTTGGCTTATTCGTTCAAGTTTATTTGGGCACCTTTGATAGATAAATTACCACTTCCTTATTTAACAAGAAAAATGGGGTTAAGACGTAGTTGGCTATTAGTTGCACAAATTTTGGTTATCTGTGCAATTTGCTTAATGGCATTTACAAATCCCTTACCAAATACTTCTGATTTTGGCTCATTTTCAAATCTGACCATTATGGCAGCAGCTGCTATTTTCCTTGGCTTCTCTTCAGCTACTCAAGATATTATTGTTGATGCTTATCGTATTGAATTAACTGAAGATCCTAATGTGCAAACTGTTTTAGCTTCAACGTATAATGCTGGATATCGTACTGCTACAATCATTACACAATTAGGTGCGTTATTATTTGCAGCTTCACTGGGTACAGCTGTTGGTAATTATATATATGAAGCTTGGCGAACTACATATTTATTAATGGCAGGCCTCATGGGTATAGGAATAATTACAACATTATTTATTCATGAGCCTGAAGTTAAACGTATTCAACATCACTATCAAGCTAAAGACTATTTTCAGTTATTCTCGGTTTTTGTTATTTCAACCATCGTTTTTGGGATTAGCTTTTACCAAATTGGTTTAATTTTTGATTCGTTTTCTATCGAAGATGCTTTTTTAAACTTTCTACTTTTAGTCATTAAATTTTTAATTAGTATATCATTTGCGGTTATTGTAATTTTGGGGTTAATTAAATTTGGTCTAATTAATAAGAAAATTGTTGTAGAAACATGGTTGTCACCTTTACTAGATTTTTTTAAGCGATACGGATTAAAAGTTGCTTTAGCAATTTTATTGCTAATAGGTTTTTATCGTATTTCAGATGTCGTTGCTGGTGTAATGGCTAATTTATTCTATTTAGACTTAAATTTTGATAAAGAAGAAATTGCTTGGTTTAATAAGTTTTTTGCAATCTTCTTTGTCATATTGGGTGGTTTTCTCGGAGGAATGTTAGCGCAACGCTATAATGTAATGAAAATGATGTTGTTAGGAGCAATTTTAGCAAGCACTACCAACTTGATTTTTGTTGGATTAGTTAAATCTGGCGCTACTATGCAAAATGTTCAAGTCCATATAGGGGATCAAACTTATACTACAAGCCCTGATGAAGTAGGAAATTGGTCACTAAAATTCCCGAGTAATACATTGACGACAGCTCAGAATGAAGTCTCAATTAATTCTCAGCCTGTAGGCTATGCTGAACCTTTAAAGATAAACCTTCCAATAAAAGTATTTAACTCAGAATCACAACCAGATATTTATGTTCAAGCAATTGGTGGAGATAATCTTTTATATAAAGATGAGCTGAAAAAAGATGTAATTCTTCATGGTAGTTTATTGAATCTACCTAAAAATAGTGAGCTAAAATCCGTTAGTATTTTATTGAATTCACAAAACAAAATAGAAGGTAAGATTAAAGGTAGTGATTGGAATGTTATTATTCCTGGAAATGATCTTGCTAAACTTAATTCAATACAAGTAGAAGCAAATTATGAAGCCAATAAGCAAATACATACTTTAACTTTAAACCATTCTTATCAAAAGCAGCTAGAAGAGAATCAACCTCGTTATCGTATGAGTTTATCCGATATTCCAGCGATTCCGATTGATAAAAATATGGATATCGAATTGAAAGGAAAAGTAGTTGTTCCCTATAGCAAAGTTTGGTTAGTAATGGGCATCATATTTGATAACTTAGCCTCCGGATTAGCTGGGGCAGTTTTTATTGCATTTCTTTCTAGTTTAACTAGTGTGTCATTTACTGCCATGCAATATGCTATTTTTAGCTCGCTAATGCTGTTGTTACCAAAAACGATTGGTGGTTACTCAGGTACAATAGTGAATCATATCGGTTATTCAGGCTTTTTTACGGCTACATTTTTGATGGGATTACCAATTTTATTACTCGTGATTTGGGTGGGTAAGTTGTTGGCTAATCAATCATCAAAATGAAAGTTTCCTAGGAGATAAATATATGCGAATGCTTCATACAATGTTGCGAGTAGGCAATTTAGAACAATCTTTAAAGTTCTATACCGAAGTATTAGGGATGAAGTTACTTCGTAAGCGTGATTATGAAGAAGGGCGCTTTACACTAGCATTTGTTGGTTACGGCGATGAAGAAACCAATACCGTGCTTGAGCTTACCCATAACTGGGATACATCAAGTTATGATTTAGGCAATGCCTACGGTCACATTGCCATTGGTGTTGATGATGCCTACAAAGCGTGTGAAGAAATTAAAGCACGTGGTGGCAAAGTTGTGCGTGAAGCGGGGCCAATGAAAGGTGGTGTTACTGTTATCGCATTTGTTGAAGATCCAGACGGCTATAAAGTCGAATTGATTCAACAAGATGCTAATGCGACAAATAACTAAAAATTGACTGTGATGCTTTAAGAATTAGTTCTTAAAAGTCTAGCTTTATTTTTTTAGCCCAGTATGATGAACGCTTGACCAAATGGTCAATTTATCAACTGGGTTTTTTTATTTATCTAGAATAATCATAGGATATGGCTATGCTGAAGTTATTGGCGCTTGATCGATTTACAGTTTTGTTAGTTGGAATGGTGCTACTAGCAACATTTTTTCCAGTCAGTGGTCAAGCAGCTCAATATTTCAATACACTGACCACAGTCGCGATTGCAATCTTATTCTTTTTGCATGGTGCGAAACTATCACGTGAGGCTGTGATTGAAGGTATTTTGCATTGGAAAATGCATTTACTGGTCTTCGCATTTACTTTCTTTATTTTCCCTGTAATTGGTCTGTTGGCTAAGCCAATTTTATTACCTCTGTTAGGTCAACAACTGTACTGGGGTTTTTTATTTATGTGCTTTTTACCCTCTACAGTTCAATCCTCTATTGCATTTACGTCAGTTGCAAAAGGGAACGTGGCGGGAGCGGTGTGCAGTGCATCTTTTTCAAACTTGATTGGTATGTTTATTACACCAGTCTTGGTGAGCTTTTTTATTTTAGGCCAAAGCCAACATGGATTTGACCCGACGACTTCAATTATACAAATTACATTATTACTGTTAGTGCCATTTATTTTAGGTCAATTATTACGTCCTTATATTTTCCCTTATATGGCAAAAGTTCCGAGTATTGTTAAAGCATTCGATCAAGGCTCGATTTTGATGGTGGTGTATGGCGCATTTAGTGGAGCAGTAGTTGCAGGACTTTGGCATCAAGTAAGTTGGAAAACTTTACTCATTCTAACAATTGCGTGTTCAGTGCTCTTAACAGTCATTATGCTATTAGCACTTTACCTACCACGTGCTTTAGGTTTTAACCGAGCAGATCAAGTTACGGTTTTCTTTTGTAGCTCTAAAAAGACCTTGGCAAGTGGTGTTCCGATGGCGCAAATCTTATTTATTGGCCAACCATTAGGCATGATCGTTTTGCCTATTATGATCTTTCACCAAATCCAATTAATGGTGTGTGGCGTGATTGCAAATTACTGGGCTAAATCGAAAGATTAATTCGCAAAAGAAAATTATTTGACGTATAATGCTGCCCACTTGTTGTGCTTAGCTCTAACCCTAGAGGTTTCGGTGGGCCAAAAGAATGGTCTGTTGTGGTGTTGATCTGCTCATTTTGAGCCTGTCCTCAACTTAGTTGAGAGTGATCAATTGCGATGACAGCTTAAGCCTTTCTTCCAATTAGGAGTAATCGACGATGCGCGCCGATATTCACCCAAAATATGAAAAATTAGTTGCAACTTGTTCTTGCGGTAACGTAATCGAAACTCGTTCTGCTTTAGGTAAAGAAACTATCTACCTTGACGTATGTTCAGCTTGCCACCCATTCTACACTGGTAAGCAAAAGAATGTAGACACTGGTGGTCGTATCGACAAATTCAAACAACGTTTTGCTGGTATGTCTCGCTCTATCAAGCGTTAATACTGCAACACGAAACAAAAAACGGGCTTTATGCCCGTTTTTTGTTTTTCAGTACAAGACCATTATTGGTCTTGTACATCTGTTAATCGATCAAGTTTTTTCTGGAAATATTGGCCTTGCAAGAAACGAGTTTCTACATTCCAAGCATTTGCAAATGAGTTCATGTCATCTAGATCACTAAGTAAAATCCCTACAGGTTTTACAGTTAAATAGTTCAAAACCTTTTCTTGTAAGCGTGCTAAACCATCATCTGATTTTAATAGCTCAGTTTTCTTCGATTGCAGTTTTAAATATTGAACGTCTAGTTGTTGCAATATTGATTCGCTATAAATAGAAGAGCTGAAATCCCGAATCGAAATTTCTGCGCCGTGTTGACGCAGGCGAGCTATGTGTTGCTGGGCAATTGCAAGATGAGGCTGAATTGCTTGTTCTGAAAATTGTAAAACTAGGGGGCTTTCAAGCTTACTGCCAATAATGGTGAGTAGTTTTGAAATGAGTTCAGGGAAAGATTTATCTTTGAGCAAGATATCAATATTGAGGTTAATAATCAGTTTAGCTTTCGGGTACTGAGTAATAAAGTTATGTAGTTGCTTACATGCCTCAACCAAAATCCAGCGATCTAATTGAATAGAAAGTTCACTGTCTTCTCTTAATTCAGCCAAGTCATTTATGTCATACCATTGATCATCGCTAATAAAACCGCTAGTCACCTCATAGTTATGGGTTTCTTGATCGTGTTTATCGTAGATCTGTTGATATTTTAAATGAATTTCACTTCGAGCTAGCTGCTGCTTTAATTGCTGCAATAACGAAGATTGCATAGGAGTATCGACTTGCTCAAGGCTTAGATCAAGCGATAGAGAAGATTTGATAGGCTCAGGAGTGACAATATCGATGGTTGGTGCCAACTCAATTTCTGCCTGCGCCTTAGGTAACTCTTGCTGATTTGTTTGATCAAGTAAGCTTGTAAAGCTATCTTCATTTAAAGGTTCAGTAATTGGGGCATAGCTCAACTTAAATTGGATCGAGTAGTTAAGCTCATTGATCTTTAATAAATGCTCTTTTTGCAAACTTTGTAGACTAGTCAGTTGGGAGTTAAGGACTGTGCTGTTTTCAGCTTGTAAAACGCCAACATATGCACCAAGTTCGATATTAAAAATCGGCATTTGCGCGTGTTCTTTTAAGAAACTGTGCAGCTGATTAAAATATTGTGCAGGAGTTTGCCAATCTTGTTGAAATACTCGCTCTGGGCACTGATTTAATTTAAATAAAATTAATGCGTTGGCTTGAGCACGGTAGGTCGATAGTTGTCGATTAATTTGTTGCCAAGGCGTTTGTACACCATAACTCTTTTCTGAAAAAAGTGTATTTGCAGGTGTTTTTAAATCTAGTTGGTAGTCAATGGTTAACTGTACGGCATCTTCTTCCTGACTAGGAATAAACTCTAGTTTTAGAGCATTGTTACCTGCGATTGCTGCATGTTGACTCTGAATTTCAAAACGTGCCTGATCAAATTGGCCTAATGAAATTTTCTTAAATCTTTGTTTAAAAACATTTAAATCATCAGGTTGTAAAACATCTAAAATCGGTAGGCCAATAATCTCGTCTTCTTGCTTAAATCCAAAAAGGTTGAGGTATTCTGTGTTTGCCTTAACATGCATCCCTTCTTGAAAAAGGGCAACTGCTTTATGGCTATTGTTGACCAATGTTTGTGTATGGGAGTGAATTGTTTCTAACTCATTTGTCAGGCGTTGTTCCGTCTGCAATAAGTGGCTATACGACAAGGTTCGAATAAGATTGATATAAAAATAATCTAATGGTTCTAATGGAACTACATCATAGATACCTTTTTGAATATAAGCCTGATATTGCTGAGGCTGATAATCTTCAGGTTGTAATAATAAAACAGGTAAATTTGGCTGCTCAGATGCTTGAATGAGGGAGAGAGTTTGTTCAATTTTTAGGTCATAAGCACGACCAAAAATAATAGTATCCCACGGCGTATTTAACTGTTTTTCAAAACTTTTTAAATCATCAAGTAATAATGCCTGAACTTGATAATCATTCCCCAATAATAAATTTAAAATCTGGTTATAACGTAGCTGGTTGTCATCAATAATGAGTAAACGTGTTTCAGTACGTTTTAACTTTTTAGATAATAAAGAGTTTCTCACTTTAGTGCTTCCCATAAATCTTGAGTGCTAGAGTTATTACCCTTTTTCATCATGAACTGATCAAGCAGACCTTGTTGCTGCTCATTTAAAAGTTCGAAATGAAATTGAATAAAACTTTGCGTAATGAGTTGTGCTTTGAGTAGATACACTTTGATTTCTTCTGTCCCCAATCGTAAATGAATTGTTTGTTGCTCTCTAAAAATTTGAGAGCCCGGTAAAATAAGCGTATTTTGTATTTCTTCTAGATTTTGTGTTTGTAGTAATAGTGCGGGATGATAATTGCGAGTATGACGCTCAGCTTGAATATGCACTGAACAAGGGAACATGGCTTGCGACAAAATCTCTAAACCTAACTCTAGGGATTTTTCTGTCGATTGTTTAATCCAGCGAATCACACCGCCACGCCATTGTCCATGCAAAGTTTCTTTAACTAAAATGTATTCACCAGTTCTTAAGTTTTTCGGTGCTTCGCCAGACCATTTAATACGATATCCATTGACACTAATATCGAGAACGGTGGTTTGATAAATGGTTTTGCTTTCACGACTCAAGCGTTGATAAGAGCTAGTTTGTTGTTCTTTTTTCTCTAAGTTGGATAAAACTTTAGATTCGCTTTGTAAGTTATAGTTATGGTTAAGCTGTAGCGTTTCTTCAAAGTTTTTTGCTTTTGATAGATAGAAATGGGCAGTGCTTAAACCAAAACAAATTTGAAGCTCTGCATTGTATTCATAACGTTCATGGCGACGTTGAGCCGTTGTTCCTAAAATCGTTTGAACATGAAATTTTAAAGCTGGGCTTAAATAAAACTTTTCATTCTTAGAAATATATTGAGCATTTTTATGCATGGTTGCAGTGACATGCTCAAGTAAAGCTTGCGTACCGATGAAGATGCTAGGGTTAAAGTTAGAGCTACGCTTTGTATTATAGACAGGTGGGTGGTCTTTATTTGGATCGACCACATATTTCGTTAATGCGGTATCTTTCGGCAAAATATGAATCATTCTTGCCCAGTCAAAACTACATTGAAATAATGCCTGAATTTCTGACTGACGAATCTGGTTCGTATTTAAAATATCCAGCAAAATCAACTGAGCATAAGCTTGTGTAATATTCGCTAAAGGATGCTGTATGCCCTGAATATGATTGATATTGATGAGATGATATTTGTGCTGAACTGCGGTTTCATAGAGCTGATGCGCTATTAACCATTGACCTTTAAGAGGCTCGCTATAAAGCATGTGCTGCTGATAAAGGAGGCTCGTTAATTGTTGTAGCGCATGAAACGTCGATAAAGTACGCGCCGTTTGCAGATTCTTTTTTTGCTTATAGGCAAAAATTGAAAACTTTTGATGCTGTAGCTGCTCATGACTATTTTGTGCAATATTTAAATAAATACTGGCGAAATAGCAGCGGAGCAACATCGCTAATTCAATAATGTGCTCATTACGATCTGTACTAATCACGCCTTGGTTAAAGAAGTTTTTCTCTAGGCTGGCGAGTACATTGTTAATGGTCGGATGAAGCGTTTGTATGAGATCGAAACGTAAGGTTTCACTACATTTTAATTCATTGAGCTCTAAAATGGCTGTGAATAATGCTTTGGACGTATCACCGAGTTGCATAATAGAAAGGGTAGTGACCCATTCATTAAGATCTTTAATATTGGCTTCACAAAAGCTTAACCGTTCACGAGAGAGTTCGGTTTGATTGTGAAAAATGTCCGACAGCGCATTATTCATCATCACTTATTATATAACTCAAAAAGTTGTAGCCCCAAAAAGCGGTGTTTTATTCTTTTCGCCCGCAATTTCCCTAACGAGTTTAGGAACCAAATACCCCGGTAGGTTCGCTAACACGTCACGATAGATATCATCTATCTTGGATGATTCTAAATCAAAATGTTGTGCACCTTTTACTTTATCTAAAACATGTAAGTAATAAGGCATAACGCGAGCTTCAAATAAACGATAACTTAAATCAATTAACGTCTGTGCAGAGTCATTGACACCTTTCAGCAATACTGCTTGATTTAGTACAGTAATGTGATGGTCAGATAGCTGCAACAATTTTGAACAAGTAAAGTCATCGAGTTCAGAAGCATGGTTTGAGTGTACCACCAGAACTATACGCAGCCTACTGTTTTTTAATAAAGAAATCAGCTGTTCGTCGATCCGGTTAGGAATAACAATTGGGACTCGTGAGTGAATTCTCAGAATCTCGATTTGTTTGAGAGATGATAGGCGTTCTAACCAAAGTGCTAATTTACGGTTAGAAAGCGTAAGCGGGTCACCACCACTCAAAATGATCTCGTTAATGTTCGGGTTTGCTTCAATATAGTTTTTAATATTTAGCCAATCTTCATTTTTTGGCAAATTTTCTTGATAGGGGAAATGACGGCGGAAGCAATAACGGCAATGTACGGCGCAAGCACCAGTCAAGGTTAATAAAAAACGCGATTTATATTTATGTAATACACCCGGTAATTGATTTGCTGCTTCTTCGCCTAATGGGTCAGTCACAAACTCAGGATGTTCTTCGAGTTCTAGATGATGGGGTAATACTTGTAGCAAAAGCGGGTCAAGCGGGTTTTTAGCGTTCATTTTTCCGACGAACGCACGAGGAACACGCAATTTAAACTTTTCAGAAGCCAGAATCGCACCCGATAATAGCTGTTCTGAGGATAACTCGAGTAGGCTTAGCAATTCCGAAGGATCAGTAATAAGGTCACTCAGTTGAGATTGCCAGTTTTGCTCTTGGTATAAATAGTTTATCATTTGACACGATTAAGATAATGCAACAACGCATTATATCGCATAGTTGACTTGTTAAGTTTGGAGTGTGCCTTTCATGGCCTATTATTCTACAAATGATTTCAAAGCAGGCCTTAAGGTTATGCTTGATGGTAACCCATGTTCAATCATGGAAAACGAATATGTAAAACCAGGTAAAGGTCAAGCGTTCAACCGTGTAAAATTACGTAACCTTAAAACCGGTAAAGTATTAGAAAAAACTTTCAAATCAGGTGACTCTTTAGAAGCAGCTGACATCGTTGAAGTTGAAATGGAATACCTATACAACGATGGTGAAATGTGGAACTTCATGGATCCTGTATCTTTTGAGCAAATCGCGGCAGACAAAATTGCAATGGGCGATGCTGCTAAATGGTTAAAAGACGATTCAAATGAAAAATGTACAATTATGTTGTTCAACGGCGTACCTTTAACAGTAAGCCCACCGAACTTCGTTGTATTGAAAATTGTTGAAACTGATCCGGGCGTACGTGGTGATACATCTGGCGGTGGCGGTAAACCAGCTAAGCTTGAAACAGGTGCGGTTGTTCGTGTTCCGTTATTTGTTCAGCAAGAAGAAAGCGTTCGTGTAGATACTCGTACTGGCGATTATTTAGAGCGTGCATAATAGTTAAAAAATACACTATTATCGAAGGGATGATGTAAATCATCCCTTTTTTTATGCGAAAGTATAAGAGGAAAAAAGAAAAAGGAGGAGTAGAGTCACAGGGATTAAGAGAAACAGTACATAACAATATAAAAATGCTGTAGTTATTTATTGAGAGGTTAAGAATGGACACAATGCAAGCGAAATCTACGCTTCCCTCCAAGCTGGTCTGGAGCCTAGTGGCAATAATAGGTGCAATTTCTTTTGGGATGCTGGCACTCAGTCGTGGTGAACATGTCAATGCGGTTTGGCTTGTACTTGCTGCAGCATGTGTATATAGCATCGCATATCGATTTTATAGTCTATTTATTGCAACTAAAGTATTTGAATTAAACCCAAGACGTTTAACCCCAGCACATCGCTTGGCCGATGGTCTGGATTATGTACCCACCAATAAATATGTGCTTTACGGTCACCACTTTGCTGCAATTGCAGGAGCGGGACCATTAGTCGGACCAATTTTGGCTGCACAAATGGGCTTTTTACCAGGAACGATCTGGTTATTGGTCGGTGTGGTTTTGGCGGGTGCGGTACAAGACTTTTTAGTTTTATTTATTTCAACACGTCGAGACGGTCGCTCACTTGGTGAAATGGCAAAACAAGAACTCGGTTCTTTTGCCGGTATTGTGGTCATGCTTGGTGCGCTTGGGGTAATGATTATTATCCTTGCGGTACTGGCATTAGTTGTGGTGAAAGCACTTGCCCATAGTCCTTGGGGTGTTTTCAGTATTGCAGCGACGATTCCAATTGCATTGTTTATGGGCGTTTACATGCGTTTTATTCGCCCGGGACGTATTGCCGAAGTTTCTATTATCGGCTTCGTTTTAATGATGCTTGCCATCGTTTATGGTGGACAGGTTGCAGCAGATCCTTACTGGGGTGAATTTTTCACTTTAACAGGAACACAGCTTACATGGTGCTTAATCATTTATGGATTTATCGCATCAGTTTTACCAGTCTGGTTATTGTTAGCACCACGTGATTATCTATCAACATTCCTTAAAATTGGTGTCATTCTTGGCTTGGCCGTTGGTATTGTGATTGCATTACCTGAATTGAAAATGCCGGCCGTGACACATTTTATTGACGGTACTGGCCCTGTATTCTCAGGTAGCTTATTTCCATTCCTATTTATTACTATTGCCTGTGGTGCCATTTCTGGTTTCCATGCGCTTGTATCAAGTGGTACAACACCAAAACTCGTTGATAACGAAGCTGACATTCGTGTGATTGGCTACGGCGGCATGCTCATGGAATCTTTCGTCGGTATTATGGCGATGATCTGTGCAACTGTCTTAGACCCGGGTGTGTACTTTGCAATTAATGCGCCTGCGGCTGTACTCGGTACAACTGTAGAATCTGCGGCAGAAGCTGTGCGTAATTTAGGCTTTGTCGTTACGCCTGAAATGCTAACCGTGTTGGCTCAAGAAGTAGGTGAAAGCTCGATTCTTTCACGTACAGGTGGTGCGCCTACCTTTGCGATTGGTATGGCACATATCATTTCTGAAATTTTTAACAGCCGCCAAATGATGGCATTCTGGTACCACTTTGCGATTTTATTCGAAGCATTATTCATTTTAACTGCTGTCGATGCGGGTACTCGTGCTTGTCGTTTCATGGTACAAGACACGGTTGGTATTGTTATTCCTGCGGTTAAATCTTCAAGCTCATTCTTTGGTAATTTGCTAGGTACTGCTGTTGCGGTAGGTGGATGGGGCTTCTTCGTCTATCAAGGTGTGATTGATCCGTTAGGTGGTGTCAATTCACTCTGGCCTTTATTTGGTGTGGGTAACCAGATGTTGGCTTCAATGGCACTCATTTTGGGTACAGTTATTCTGTTTAAAATGAAAAAAGAAAAATATGTATGGGTAACGATTTTCCCAACAATTTTCTTGTTCATTACTTGTATGACTGCGGGCTGGCAAAAGATTTTCCACGAAAATCCAAAGATTGGTTTCTTAGCACAAGCGAATAGATTTTCAGATGCGATTGCACGTGGTGAAATTCTTAAACCAGCAAAAACACTTGAAGAAATGCAGACGATTGTGATGTCAAACCAAATCAATGCTGCACTTTGTGGCTTCTTCATGATCGTTGCGATTGTGATGGTGATTGCTGCGATTGGTATTGTGCGCCGTGCATTAGCAAGCCCGACACCAACTGCTCAAGAAGCACCAGCTGTATATGCGGACCCAGAAGTGGTAACCCCACGAGGAGAGTCATGATGAATTTTAAATTTGCAAAAAATGGAACTGTCATTATTGCGAAAATCATCAAAATGACAGTGCTCTCGCAAAAAGAGCTATTACTTTCTCCAAAGAACTGGTCGCGCATTGCAACCTTGTGGCAGCGTTTGCAGCAAAGCTTTCGACTCATGGTTGGGGTTCCAGACTATCAAACTTATCTGGAGCACATGAAAGCTCATCATCCTGATTTAACCCCAATGGATGCGACGACTTTCTACCGTCATTGTGTTGATTCGAGATATCCATCGGCAGGTGGTAACTTAAAGAAATGTCCTTGTTAAGTTGAGATTAATAGTCAGCTAAAGAAACGGTATGTGGTTAAACCATGTACCGTTTTTCTTTTTTGGAAAATGAAAAAGAGTTTGCTTAAAGTCTGCTCATTTGTATTTTTTTCGATGGCAAATCACTTGTTTTGCTTTTGAAAAATGAATATGATGCTTTCCATTCTAGGTGTATAGCTCAGTTGGTTAGAGCGCTACGTTGACATCGTAGAGGTCTCCAGTTCGAGTCTGGATATACCTACCAAGATTTAAAGTCATATAAACTCGAATAGTTTTATATGACTGAAAAAGCCCTAAACTATAATGGTTTAGGGCTTTTTTTATGATTTCATTTTTATGATAAAGACTATACTACTTTTTAAAAAAGCAGTTTAATGAAGTCGATACAACTTTTGAATTTTATGAAAATTATGGTAAGACATATAAGATATATTTTATATAATTAAATCGTATTTATTAACTCATCCTATTGTATTATAAGTATTTTATTGATGGATGTTACATTTTTTTATTAGTTATTTGCTAGAGGTTAAATACTATAAATTTAGTTAGATTAAATATTGAAAATAAATATTGAAGAATATTTAAATAATATAGCTTTTACAGCGACGTAAGTCGTCGTTTAATTTAGGGGGCTACCTCTATATAAAACTAAATTTACATTATGATTATTTTATATAAATTCATGGGGAAGAAGAAATGATTAGTCAGGTTAAATGTATTGGTTTTGGTGAAGAAGAAGCTAATCGAGTTGCACAAAATTTAGTAAATATTATTTATAAATTTAACTTTTTGGATTTAGATGGGTTAGATCATCTAATTATTGGAAGAAGCTTAAAAGATTATCATAATGGTTTAAAAGAGTTTAATAGCGATTTAACAGCAACAACCGAAAATGGGACTGGTATAGCTATGTCTTTACCAATTTTTGATAAGGGAAAACTTATAGGCTATACAGTTGCTTTTTGTGCTGAAGCAGTTTTAATACCTTTGTTGGATGGTTTTGAAACTTTATCTAAGGAAAATAAAGATTATGAAGATATAATTGATTTAATGATACAAACTATTGCACATGAGCTTTGTCATGTACATGTAGGCAAATATTATTTTAAAATTTTCTCAGATGTATTAGGTAAACGATCTTTTAGAAATAAATTAGATTCTATTAGAGGTAATACATTATTAAGATGTTTAGATGAGTTTAAAGTTTGTTCTTTGTGCTGTGGATATGGTCAAGATCCTGAACCAGGTTATGCAACATTATTAGAGGACTCCTTAACTGCCATTGATGGGAATATTTCGAAGGTAAAAAATAATATAATTTATGGGGACTGGGGAGGCCTATGTGATGGTATATTTAAATATCTTTCACAAATTTTTGTTTTCTCAAGTTACTGTATAGGAACTTCATTAGGGAAAAATATCAAAATAACAGATTCATTGGGATTTAAAGTTGTCCGAGAAACTTGGTTTGAACCTTATTTTTTAGAGCTAAATAAAATTTTATTAGAGTTTAATAATGATTTGGAAGCAAATTTAGATGTTTATAGTATTGATAAGTACCAGAAAATAGGAGATTTATTGCAAGAAGTTGGTATCTATTTTAGGATAAAAGTTCAAGAAGCTGGAGAGAATACCTATGTTGAGCTACTTTCTTAAAGTTAGAAATGGTAGGACTGATTGATTCTAAAAAGGGTTTTAAAACTAGACTATTTATATAGACAGATTATTGCATAAGTAGGTAATTAAATTGAGTGAGACATCTATAGTTTTACAATTGCAAGAGCTAGCAGTAGATCCTAATAGTAATATTGAAGAGCTATTAAATAAAGCACTTTTAGTAGCAAGAAAACTTAAAATTAAAAAATTTAGAAAATGGTGCGAGAATGAACTTGAAGGATATGATAAAGAGAATATTCCAGATTATAGAGTAATTAAAGGGCAACTTAAGGTATTTAATCCGTACCATGGGCTCCAACCTTTTATAATTCCTGATACATTAGATAGATTAGTAACTACTATTAAGATCAAACAATCAGTTGGTGAAATTAATAATTTACTAAGTCAGGAAGGTAATAGTTTTGAAAATGTTATTAGTAATGAAGCTAAGTCCAAATTAATGTCTATGCAAAAGGGATTTACTCAATTAGAACCAAGAGTCATTTTTGAAAGAAGTCAGCTTTTAACTATACCTTCAAAATTAAGAAATATTATATTAAATTGGTCATTACAGCTCGAAGAGGACGGAATTTTGGGGGAAGGTATGAAGTTTTCAGAAAAGGAAAAAAAGGCCGCTATGTCAGTTAATAATTTTAATATTCAAAATATGCAAGGAGTTGTTGGTACTATCTCAGGTGGAACGGTAAATCAGAATAATCAAATGAATATCACAGAATATGATTTTGACTCTTTAGCAAAATATCTAATGGAAAATAAAGTTGGATATACTGATATACAAAAATTAGAGGCTGCTATTCAAGCAGATCCTAAACCCAAAAATTCTAAAAAATTAGGCGTAAATGTAAGTGAGTGGATCGCAAATATGATGGGAAAAGCTGCAAATGGTAGCTGGGAAATTGGTATTGCTACGGCAGGTACATTATTAGCTGAATCTATTTCAAAGTTTTATGGAATTTAGCTATATTTGATTTGGATAGGAAATAAAATTTGAAGCAGGCACTAGATTTTTTTAAAGAATATTTAAGTCTTTTTTTAATATTTCCCACAGTAATTGGTGGGCTATATCAAATAGTAAATATTATCTATTATGTCGGTTTTCCTTATGTAAGATTTTTTTCAGTAGCACAAGTTATTCCTGATGGAATCTTAGTAGGAATTTTTCTTATCTATTTTGTATTTGTGATTTCTATATTTACTGAAATGATTAAATTTTTTAATTGGAATGTGGATAATATTGGTGGTGTAAGAACTAAAGTATTTTATATAATTATTTTGTCTTTTGCGTTGATTTTACTTACTTTTAAGTTTTTGGAATCTAATCCAGAATCAATAATTACTTATATTTTTTATGATTTTCTGTTTTTAAATTTAATGGTTTTGGTTGTTTATATAATTACTTTATTGGTGATAAATATTAGTATTGATAATAGTTATAAAATTTTAGATTTTATATATTGGATTTTTTTAATTTCATATATAATTTCTATATCATTTTTGTTGGAAAATAAAATTAAAGATTTGAATGATAAAATTATTAAGGATGAAAAATTTTATAACTCTCATATTCTTTTAGAAAAACTTGTTAAGAAAAGTGGAACATCAAATATTTCACTACTTTATGCTAATAGAGATTATTTATTTTTTAGTATTAATAAAAATGGTATTACGCAAATTCTTGTAGAAGATGCTAAAAAATTGACATCTTTAGATGATGAAAAAAAAGATGAAGATTAAGCGATAAACTCTAATAGCTTTATATGACTTTAAAAGCCCTAATCTATAATGGTTTAGGGCTTTTTTATTGGTTTGAGATACAGCAATATATTGAATCCTATAAATTTACTAATTCATTCCTAATTCACAAAACCTACATACCCCTAAAAACCCACCTTTATAAACCCCTCTTAAACAATCACATATTCATTATTTATCCTTACTTTTTAATGATCTAATTTAAAACAAATGTCATTTTGTGTGCTTGACTGCAATAGGGCAGAGCACTATCCTTTGCCTGCTGGCCACATTGCCAGCCGGCTTTGACAGGCTGAATATTATCTCCCGCATCAGAGTTATTTCTTCTGAGGAATAGTCTTGTGTGGTAGCTACTCGTCCCTTTCCCGTAGCGGTAGGACGGGAGAGGGACACCTTCGGGTGTGCTAGTTTGAGATAATACTAGTCTGTCAACCTTCTTCCGTTCTGCCACCATAATTCTATAAATGTCTGGCAGAACTCCCAATAAAAAGGAGTTGGCTTTGCACATTCTTAATTTCTTGGCAGCGACTGCCAAAAGCTATAACGACACAACTTAAAAATTTAAAGCAGCTTGATGCCCTTTAGGGTTTTCAGGCTTTAAGTCATTACGGCTCAAAAAAACTTGCATTAACAATAAAACTTGAGATGTGCCAAGCACAGTCTTACGGCTTTGCTATGCCTTTTTTTCTCCCAAAAAAGTATCTCGTTTAGAAACAACAAGAATTTATAACGGTAAAAATATGCCAAATTTAGTTCTCTCAACACGTGCGATCCAAATCATTAATACATCGATTCATTTGTTTCATCATCACGGATTTCACACAGTGGGCATCGACCGAATCGTGAAAGAGTCTCACACTCCAAAAGCAACTTTTTATAACTACTTTCATTCTAAAGAGCGATTTATTGAAATCTGTTTGATCGTGCAAAAAGAACGCTTAAAAGAAAAAGTAGTCTCAATTGTTGAGTACGATCAAAGTACAAACGTGAAGGATAAACTTAAGAAACTTTATTTCTTACATAGCGATGTAGAAGGGCCATACTATTTATTATTTAAAGCAATTTTTGAAACGAAACTGACCTATCCAAAAGCCTATATCACCGCAGTGAGATATAGAACGTGGCTCATCAATGAAATTTATAGCCAGCTGAGAACACTTAAAAACGATGCGACTTTTCAGGATGCCAAATTATTTTTATATATGATTGAAGGTACAATCATTCAACTTTTAAGCTCGGATGTGGCAATTGAGCGGGAAAAGGTGTTGGATTGTTTTTTGGCGGGGTTGGTTTAATGCAACTTTTATTTATCAAAAAAACAACTTGTTTATTAAACATGACTCATATAATAAATGGGAACACAACAAGCATCTCTATAGCTTGATCTAGGAGGTCGTTATTTGAAGTTATTTACTATTATATTCACAGTAATTTTTTCTAGTATTGGACTCATTTGTTTAATCGCACTACTCAGAAATTTAAAAAATTATTCACCATCTGGTGAGCAGGATCATTCATCTGCTTTAACACATCATTTTCATGATAATAGTCCGAGTCATCATCATAGCTCTAGTTACTCAAATGACTGTTCCTCATCATCTTCAGATTCAGGAGGATGTGATGGCGGTGGTGGCGGGGGAGATTAAAAAAAGCCCTTTTATGCAAAGGGCTTTTGATCATTTAAGGTAAATCGAACCAGATAAATTGACTGTCTTCAGTTGCGTGAATTGTCGCTTTATCTTCAAAAACTAAAGCATCGCCTGCTTTAACTTCTTGATCGCCAATGCGAACTACACCTGAAATCACGTGCACATAGTTCACTTTTTTAACCGTATCAACAGTTAACTCATGTCCTTTTTCCAACACGGCAGATTTTACTTCTGCATTTTGGCGAATATGCATTGGTGCATTTGCATCAGGTCCTGCAATTAAATGCCATTTGTTTGGATCCTTACGCGGGTCAAGATTAATTTGCTGGTAATTTGGCTCTGCATCTCTTTCATCAGGAATAATCCAGATTTGTAGTAAATGTACAGGCGTGTCAGTGTTGTTGATTTCACTGTGGGCAACACCTGTGCCGGCACTCATGAGTTGCCATTCACCTGCTTTAATCTGGCCTTCATTTCCCATCGTGTCGCGATGTGAAATTGCACCATCTAACACACAGGTTAAGATTTCCATGTTGTCATGGGAGTGCGTACCAAAACCATTATGCGCATCAATCTGGTCGTCATTAATTACGCGTAGAGCGCTTACACCCATATATTTAGGGTCGTACCAACTACCAAATGAAAAGCTATGATAAGACTCTAACCAGCCTGCTTTTACATGACCTCGATCTTCACTACGATGTAGATAAGCATTCATGATCTAATCTCCCAAATTTTTTATTTATCTCTTGAGAAATATCTTAATGTTCTATAGAGGCTAGAAAAATAGGTTAACTGCAACATGTCGTTGCATAATTGATATGGTCGTATAGCTTTATATTTATAGATGTATGTTGACGCATAAAAAAACCTGCACAAGGCAGGCTTTATTCAAATGATTGCTTATCTTAGTTCGCTAAATCAAGGTCATCATATTCATTCAATGTCTTACCTTGCTGAATATGTTTCTGATAATGTTGAGCACGTAATATGTCTAGTTCTGAACTTGATACGCCATCTCTCCAATAGCCAGCAATACGCACGTCATTTTTATTAAACTGTTTGTCTTCTAAAAAAAACTGGCGTAAAGCTCTGGCTTCTTTGCGTTCACAAGCCGCCCAAATCGTAATATTGTCATAAGTTTTTAGTGCAAATGCTGCTTTTAAAAGAAGACCTTTTTGTGGTGTGTGATGTTCTTTATGGAACGAATGAATTTTGACATGGTCATGATGGGGTAATTGGCTAGCAATATCTTTTTCAAAACTCTCAATGAAAATATCCGCACTTACGCCATTTTCCCATTCATTCAGTATCGAATATAACGCGGGTATGGCTGTATCGTCGGCAAACATGACCACATGTTTTTTATGTATGAAGTTGGGAATGAAATGAGGGCGGGGGCCAATAAGCCCGATTTTTGTACCCACTTGAGCCGAATTAAGCCATTCCATTGCTGGACTTAAATCTTCATGTTTAACAAAATCAATTTCGATTTGAGTGTTTACAGGGTTGAACGAACGGACCGTATAGACGCGTGAGATGGGTTGTCCCTCTGGCGGATTGCTCACAATTAAACGAATTGCCAAATTGGGAGCTTGCCAAAGCTCTGGTTGTAATGTGTTGATTTTTCCTTGAATTCTTACAATGGACGGATACGGCGTATGGATCGAGACGATGGTCATCTCAAGCTGTTCCATATCTTGTAGATGGTCTTTTTCTTTTAGTAAGTCGCCATATTCTTGTTTCGATTTTTCTGCAATTTTTGTCATACATATAACCCAAGCTTCATGATTACTATAGAGCGTAATAATTGATATAGATGTAGTCTCTCTATTCATTACGATAACCAAGTTGGCTCTAAATGTAAATAATAATCATTATTAATTGTGGTTTTTAGATCATAAATATAGACCTCTAAGCGATTAGACCTAAGGTTAAAAATTATCTTATTGTTTTGATATTTATTATTTTTTATAAAGTGCTTTTAAAGGGGGGAAATTGATATTTCTCACAATATTAATTGTAAATGATTATCATTTGTATTATTGTGCTGAGATATCTATTATTCGAACAAACAGCGATAAAGACGACATTTTTATAACTTTGTTTTGAATATTAGGTGGGGTGGTATTGCATAAAGAATAGGGTGAGGACCAAGATAAATGCTAAAAAATTTGAGTCAAAATTTAGGGCAAATGAATGATAAAAATAACAACCTAGAAAATTTCTTAAAGCGAATTTATGAAAATATTTTTGATCAAAATTCCCATCGAACAGCACTTATTTTTGAAGACCGTAGCATTAGTTATGCTGAGGTAGGGACTCAGGTCGCCAAAGTTATGTATGCGCTAAAAATGCAAGATTTGGCGACAGGGTCTGTGGTTGCAATTTGCTTGAGAAAAAGTCCTGAGCATATTTATACCGCTTTGGCATGTGCGCTCACAGGCATCATTTGGCTACCTGTAGATATGGATTCTCCGCCATCGAGACTGAACTATTTATTGACGAATAGTCGGGCAGATGTTGTGGTGAGTGACTCATCTATTGCTGGTGTTCAAAACTTAAATATTAATCAAATTTTATCGGCTACAACTGAGTACAAACCGAGCTTTAATGCCGAAATTAACCGACTTCCTGCATATTATTTATATACTTCGGGAAGTACAGGGACTCCGAAATGTGTGGTCTTAAATAACCAAGCGACAGAAAACACGCTACAACAGACGATCTCGGAATGGGAAATTACTGCTGACGATGTAATTATGGCGGTAACACCGTTTCATCATGATATGTCGGTATTTGATGTATTTGCTGCAATGACAGTGGGCGCAACTTTGGTGGTGCCATCTTTTGAGCAAAGTAAAGATGCTGTTGTCTGGGCCAATTTAGTAGATCGCTACAAGGTTACGCTTTGGAGCAGTGTGCCTGCTATTGTCGATATGCTGTTCAGTGTAGCTCAAAAAGAACAACTACAGTCTTTGCGTTTAATTGCCCAAGGCGGCGACTACATTAAACCTTCACTCATTTCGAAGTTAAGAGAACAATTGCCTAACGCTCGTTTATTTTCATTAGGTGGACCTACCGAAACCACAATTTGGAGTATATGGCATGAAATAAATGAGCAAGATCAGGAAATTATTCCGTATGGAAAAGCTTTAGAAAATAACAATTATTTTATTTTGGATGAAAATCTGAAGCCTTGCCAAATGGGCGAGGTCGGTACGATGTATATGACTGGTTTGAATTTATCTAATGGTTATTTACTTGATGGGGAAATTTATTATAAAGATTTCGTGGATATTCAAGTGAGCGGAAATGAAACTCAAACTGCTTTTCGCATGAGTGATCAAGGATATTTTAGGGAAGATGGAAATATTATTTTTGCTGGACGTGAGGAAGGTTATTTAAAGATAAAAGGCGTGAGAATCTCTGCGGCCGAGGTTGAAAATACTTTAACGAAGAACCCGTATATTCATAATTGTGTGGTGGTAAGTTGTATACATCCAACGACTGAAACTCAAGAGCTAGTCGCCGTTTATACTCTAGAAAATAAATACAAAACTACTCGCTTAAATAGCCCCGAATTAAAGAACTTTTTAAAAGTGCATTTGCCGAGTTCACATATTCCTTCGAAATATTTGGTCGTCGAAACCATACCTTTGACCCGGAATGGAAAAATTGATCGTAAAGCTGTGCAAGAAATCGCTCAGGGGAAAATTTATGTATCTTCTACGTTGGCTACAAATTCCACTAAAACACTGTCATCAGTCGCTGAGGTGGGAGATTCGGTCTTATCGGTTTTCCGTGAATGCATAGCTGACAGCCAAGCTGAAAGAATGGATATTTTTTATAGAAGTGAAATATTAGCGATAGGAATTCGTCCGAAACAACTCATGAGTATTGCTCAGAAACTTTCTCAGAAGCTCAATACAGAAATTGATTTTTATACACTCATTAGCTGCAAAACAATTCAGGATGTGGTGAATAAAGTAGAGCAACAAATAAAATAGAAAAAATTGAAATGTGCTTAAAAGCGGAGTTGAGTTGTTTGCTTTTAAGCACATGGTGGGTTTTAGGGCAACTAGATTTGAGCTAAGGTTGCCTTAATTTTTTCACAGATACTTTCCACTGTTGCTGTCGGGAAGCGGTGGGCTTGATACGTAATGATCATGCTTAACTGATGTTGTCCATCAATCACATTTTCCATAATTTCAAAATGCAATCCGAACATCGATTCATCACGTTCGGGCAAGATCTGGCGATAAGGAAGGTCTTGTCCCTGAGGTGTTTTGAGCGCGCCGTTTAAAGCGTTATTTGAATGGATATGAATAAACACATCAAATAACAGTCCTTCATCTGCGCTCATTCCTAATGCATTTTGAATATGGTTGATGGGAATATCTGCATAGGCCATCGAGGTATTAATCATTGTGCTGATATTGTGGAGCAACGATTGGAATGAATCTGATGGGCTAAATTGTGTGCGATGCGCAACCATGGTCGTAAAGTAACCCACCGTATCAAAAAATTCAGGATCAGTTCGTCCAGAAGCAGAAGTACCAATCACAATATCTTTTAAATCGCCTTGTTGCTGTAACGCATTGGCGATAGCAGTATAGAGAACTGCGAAAATAGAAGAGCCGTGTTGTCTCGAAAATGCGAGGAGCTTGTCATGCATTTCCGGTGCAAATTTAAGTTCGAGCCATTGGACTGGAGGTTTTTCCTTTTCAGCATTTAATTCATTTTGCGAAATAGGGAGATGTAAACCTTTGGTTGCCCCTGTTAGCAGGTTAGTCCAATAATTTAGATGGTCTTGGTTGATCCCTTGCTTTTGCTTGAGTAAAGAAAAATCAAGAATAGATTGGGCAGGTGCCTTCCAGTTTGGTGCTTGAGCATTTGAGCGAGCAAGATAAGCATGCGCAAGGTCAGCCATAATCGTATTTAAAGACCATTCATCAATCACCATGTGATGAACTAAAAACGATAGAGTTTGGCGACCTTTGGCATTTCGAATTAAACGAATTCTTAAGGGAAGTTCGCGAGTTAAATCAAATTTATATGAAGCTTCACTTGCAAGCGTTGCATCGTGACTTTCGGCACTGTTCCAAAACCATTTGAATTGTTGAAGTTCAGACGTAGGAACCACCTGTTGATAGGTTTGACCATTGGCTCTATTAAAAATTGTGCGTAAACCTGCATGGCGCTCAACAATATCTGTAAACGCTTGCAAGAAAATATCTTCATTAATTTCTGCAAGGAATTCTACGGCAAATGGCAAGTTATAAATTGGGCTAAAATCGAACGCAGAATAAGCTTGCCACAGGAAATCTTGAGCTAAAGTAAGCGGGGCTTTATCGACACTTTCTAAGGTGGATTTTTCAGTTTTTGCAGATTTAACGAAAGCGTATTGGGCTAAGTCAGCAGCAGATGGGGATTTAAAGAAATCATTAAATTGAATCTCAATTCCATGTTTATTGAGTAGGTTTCCAATAATTCGTGTTGCTAAGAGTGAATGGCCGCCAAAATCAAAAAAGTCATCATGTTGGCTCATTTCTGGTTCAGCGAGAGTATTTCGGAACTCTTCTAAAATAATTTCTGAAACATAGGTTTGGTTAGGTTGTTGTGGCGCTTTTGCGAAACTTGTATCTAGATGATGTGAGATATCAATTTCAGTCAGTACCAATGGCATATTATTGGTTGAATATTGTTGATAGCGATTTTGTATAGCCTGAATGAAATCTGACTTTTGATAGCTTTCATCAAGAATCGGGTGGAGCGCTAAAATAAGAAAATAGTCTTGTTCAGTTTCTACGAGACTTGTAAAAAAAGGGGGATGAAATTCTGCATTCCATGATTGCGCTTTTAAGGTAGCTATCTGCTCAAATACCTGTTCTGTATTGCTCTTTTTTAATTCTAGGCAAGCTGAATGGTCATCAAATGGATATTTGTATAAATCGCCTTCGTCACTAAATGTATAGCGGACATTTAAGTCAGGCGTAGTTTTAATAATGTCTTGAATTGCTTTAATCAGCAGTTGAATGTCTAAACCTTGATTAACTTTCCACAGATTAAAACGTCGATTAACTTGTTCAGGCTGCTGTAATTGCAACATCCAGATATGTTCTTCGTAATCAGTAACCGAAAGGAGAGAGGGCGATTTGGAAAATTGTTCCAACATAAATGAATCCTGGTTTATCAAATGGCTATTTTCATCAATTTTTATTTCGCAAATTTTTTACATTAGATTAAATTTCATATAATTCATAATGTTATAGATTTGCTTGTTTGCAAAAATTGACCTTTTTCTAATGAGTTGATGTCCACATGAACTGTACTGATGTAACAGTAGGGTTACATTTTACCTTTAAACATACTATAATTGATTCTCATTTACATCAAGATTATTATTTGCAAGAAGATGGTGCCAATTGAGAATGACGAATTTTTAAAATAGAAAATAAATAATAAGTGATTGATTAATATTTATTTAATTCGAAATTGGTTCAGCAAAAATAATTTAAAGATGAAAAAACGATCCTAAGAATAGGGCTGTGATTTTGCCTATTCAAAAAGGAACTTATTTTGTTGTCTCGATAAAATTGAGGAATTTTCATGAGAATATTCAATCATGAAAGGTTAATAAGCCCATCAAATGTTGAACAAATTTTCCCTCGCTTTGGTTTGATGGGACTAAATTTACAATTTGCATCGGTTTTATTACGCTCAAGTGGGGCACGCCACTGATGCGATTTGGCTTATTCTGTATTTTTATCCTTTTATGTATTTGCTCATTATTGCTCGGGGCTGAGCAAATACAGTGGTCTACCTTATTTTCTTTTTCTCATGAGAGTTGGCTCACTCTTACAGCCAGCCGTATCCCTCGTTTAATTACCATTGTGCTCACCGGTATCGGGCTGGCGGTATGTGGTGTCATCTTGCAGCATATTGTGCGTAACAAGTTTGTTGAACCGGAAACGTCGGGCGGTTTAGATGCTGCCAAACTAGGAATTTTAGTGTCGTTAACTTTAGTTCCGGTAACCAGCACGCTGAGTAAGATGATATTTGCGATCATTTTTTGTTTTATTGCCAGCTTAATTTATATCGCAATTATCCGCCGGATCCGTTTTAGAAATACAGTTTTAGTACCGGTTATTGGCTTGATGTACGGCAGTGTACTGAGTGCCTTAGCTGAGTTTTATGCCTATCGCTTTAATATTTTACAAAGTATGCAAGGGTGGCTTTTAGGAGATTTTTCAAAAATTGTCCAAGGCCACTATGAAGTTATTTACATTATTTTTCCGATTGTTGTCCTGACTTATCTTTTTGCACACCGCTTTACCGTAATTGGTATGGGTGAAGAGATGGCTTCTAGCTTAGGGCTCAGTTATGCAGCTATAGCCGCGATTGGTTTGATACTGGTTGCCATTACAGTTTCGACCACAGTAATTACGGTTGGTGCTATTCCTTTTGTCGGGCTCGTAGTCCCTAATTTAGTCGCACTGAAATACGGAGAAAACTTAGCTAAAACCTTGCCCATTGTGGCTTTAGGTGGGGCGTCTCTATTACTGATTTGCGACATTCTTGGCCGCTCAATTATTTACCCATTTGAAGTGCCGATCGGACTTACCGCAGGTGGTGTGGGGGGAATTATTTTCCTCATCCTCATTTTGAGGGAGTTCAGATAATGCGTATTACAAAGCTATGGATGATTTACCTGATTGTCGTCTGTCTAGCAATAAGTTTTTTATTTTTAAACTCAGGGTTAGATTTTGATTATGTCATTCCTAATCGACTTCTGCGTCTTGCCACGATTGTGATAGCCGGTATTTGTGTTGCTTTTTCCTCGATTGTTTTTCAAACACTGGTCGGTAATCGTATTTTGACCCCTTCCATTATGGGCTATGAAGCGATTTATCTCTTATGGCAAGTTTTGTTGTTGTTTTTTTGGGGAACGCATGGATTAAGCCAGTTAGGCGTAAACGGTAATTTCTTTATCTCTATCGTTTTAATGCTGCTTTATTCGTGGGTAATCCATAAGTGGTTATTGCCATATGGCAGAAATGATGTGTTTCTCCTGTTGCTTTTAGGTTTAGTCCTTACGATGGTCGTCGGGACGGTTACTCAATTTATTCAACTCAAAATTAATCCTGGTGAATTTTCTGTTTTCCAAGGCCTTAGCTATGCTTCGTTTAATCGCTCTCAACCAGAAACTTTATTGTATGCCAGCGTAGCCGTAGTCATTGTTCTATTCCTCGGCAGAAAAGCACTTCCTGTTTTGGATGTTCTGGTTTTAGGACGTGAGCAAGCCATTTCATTAGGCATTCATCATCACCGCTATGTCAGTTTCTATTTAGCCCTGATCGCTATTTTGGTTGCGGTATCTACCAGTCTCATTGGCCCGACAGTATTTATGGGCGTATTCATTGCCAACATTACTTATGCACTAGCAAGAAGTTATAAGCATAAATTAACGCTGCCCATGGGCTGTGCCATCACGATTGCCATATTTATTGCTGCTCAAATTTTAGTTGAGCACGTTTTTAATTACAAAACGACCGTCAGCATTTTGGTCAATCTGGTATGTGGCATTTATTTCCTTGCGCTGACGGTTCGTACCCGAGGTGTTGCATGATTCATGTCAAGAATATCAATAAGTCATATGGAAATAAGCCAATACTGACAGACGTAAATGTTGAATTTCCTACAGGTCAGGTGACGTCACTCATTGGTCCAAATGGAGCCGGAAAATCGACTTTGCTCATGATGATGGCAAGTTTAATTGAACCAGATAAAGGCGAGATTTTTCTTAATCATCAAAATATTGCGGATATTAAAACCGCTGTTTACGCCAAGCATGTCGCGACTTTACGTCAAGCACCTGGCTTTAATTTGCGCTTAACCGTAGAAGAGCTGGTGTCATTTGGACGCTTTCCCTATAGCCGTGGTGTTTTAACCGAGCAAGATCATCAGGTGGTTGATGAAGCTATTGAGTTTCTTTCTTTAGAGCCGCTGCGCAAATCTTACATCGATGAAATTAGTGGTGGTCAAAGGCAAATGGCCTTTTTGGCGATGACGATCGCACAGCAAACAGACGTACTTTTATTAGATGAACCCTTAAATAACCTTGATATGAAACATGCCGTTCAAATTATGCGTGCACTCAGACGCCTATGTGATGAACAAGGGCGCACTGTGATTTTAGTCATTCATGACATCAATTTTGCCACGAATTATTCGGACCATATTGTCGCGCTGAAGAACGGCAAGCTTCATTTCAGTGGGTTAACCGAACAAGTGATTACAGAGGCGCAATTAAATGATCTGTACGAGCTTGATTTTGAAATTACATACAGTGAGCGTGGCTGTATGTGTAATTACTTCAACTCATCTGGAGCTTGAATACATATGAACTGGAAGAAAAAGTATGGGGGAGTAGCCCTAATCATAGCGGCAGCTGTCACTCTACAAGCATGTGATCAAAAAGTTGCAGATACCACTCAAGCTTCTCAGAAGCTAGCAGAACCGATTACGGTAAAACATGCGCTTGGAACTACGGTGATAGATCATCTACCGCAACGCGTTGCCGTACTTGATATGAATGAAGCTGACTTTCTAGATCAACTGAATGTCCCGATTATGGGAATGCCAAAAGATTATGTTCCACACTTTTTGGAAAAATATAAAAAAGATGCACAGATTCAGGATTTGGGTGCAATTGTACAGCCCAATATGGAACGGATATATGCATTAAAACCAGACTTGATTTTGATGACGCCATTACACGTTAATCAGTATCAGGAACTGTCAAAAATTGCCCCGACCATTCATTACGATATTAACTTCAACAATAGCGAGAGTAATCATATTGGTCTGGTTAAAGACCATATGATGACCTTAGGAAAAATATTTAATAAAGAAGACTTAGCTCGCCAGAAAGTTTCTGAACTTGATGAACAAGTGAAGCAAGTACAAGCCGTAACGGCCAATCGCCCAGAAAGAGCATTAGTCGTTCTTCATAACAATGGAGCATTTAGTAATTTTGGTATTCAGTCACGCTATGGCTTTATTTTTAATGCTTTTGGAGTAAAGCCTGCAAGTGGTGTGATGGATACAAGTCTACATGGGCAACCAATTTCGAGTGAATTCATCAAAAAAGCGGACCCGGATATTCTCTATATCGTGGACCGAACTGCTGTGATGGAACATCGCTCAAACATTAATGCTGCCAGTGTTGAAAATCCATTATTACGTCAAACCAAAGCGTGGAAAAACGGTCGTGTCATTTTTGTCGATGCCGATGCGTGGTACACCACGGCTGCAAGCCCAACCTCACTTAAAATAGTGATGGAAGATGTAAAAAAAGGCTACCAATAAATTTTTATGCACATCACGTAATCAAATTTTACAGCATAAATTTTCACTATTTTGCTTTGTACTTTAAGCAGATAGTCAATAAAAAATGAATCACAACATTAAAGGTCTTTCAATGAACAACGTTAGCGATAACCGTAATTTTAAAAGTGGGAATGATCAAAGAATTAATCACCGTTCTTTTGTATTAAATGGTATTGCATCTGCACAAATGGCCCTTCGATTAGGCTATGCATTAGGCACTGTATTTGTACTATGTGCATCAAATACCTATGCTGCTGTTATTAATAATTCAACAAAAACTCTAGAACAACAAGCTGCTCAAACAAATGTAGCAGCTTTACCAGCAATTACCGTAAAAGCTGAACAAGACGATACTTATGCAGGTGGACAAGTTGCAACATCGAGCAATGTTGGATTTCTCGGCAGTAAAAAATTTCTAGATACGCCATTTAATACGATTAGTTATACCGATAAATATATCGAAGATAAACAGGCAAAAGATATTACAGAAGTGATTGCAGCAACTGATCCATCGATATATACCAACGGTGCAAGTGGTGGTTGGAGTGAAAACTATTATATTCGTGGATATGCTTCGAGCACGAATGATATGTCAATGAACGGACTTTTTGGTATCACACCGTTTTATCGAACTTCTCCGGAAATGTTTAGCCGCGTTGAGGTGTTGAAAGGTCCTTCCGCTTTGTTAAATGGGATGCCGCCAGCAGGATCGGTGGGTGGAACGGTAAATCTAGTGACCAAATATGCGGCTGATGAACCGTTTGCACGATTGACCACAACTTATATGTCGGATGCTCAGTTTGGTGGACATGTCGATGTTGGAAGAAGATTTGGTGAAAATAAAGAATTCGGCGTTCGTATCAATGGGATGTATAGAGATGGTGATGCAGCAGTTAATGATCAGTCGAAAGAAAGTCGTTTATTTTCGCTTGGCTTAGATTGGCAAGGTGAAAAAGCACGTGTTTTTGTTGATGCTTACGATGCCTTAGATCATGTTGATGGTGTGACACGTGGTGTTAACGTCTCTACTGCAGTTGGAATTCCGAAACCACCGAAAGCGGATACCTTACTTAGTCCGGATTGGGGCTCTGTGGAAACCAAAGATAAAGGTGCCATGATTCGTGGCGAATATGATTTTTCTGATCAGTTAATGGCATATGCGGCTTATGGACAAAGTACAACCCAATATAAATATAATGGGGCAAGTGCAGGGACGATTACGAGTAGCACTGGAACACTGAGTTCAACACTTGGACAACTTGCTTTTGACGTTGATAAAAAATCAGCAGATGCTGGTTTTAAAGGTAAGTTTGAGACGGGGCCTGTGAAACATCAATGGGTCGCCAATGCAACCTACTATAATCATGCACAAGATGATTATGGTTATAGAATTATCCCAGGTTTTAGTAAGCCTGTTATTACGAATATTTATGATCCCAATCCAAATTGGGGGCCTAAACCGGAATTTACACCGCCGTTTCTATTGCATTCGACACTCTCTACCTCTAGCTTCGGTTTAGCCGATACATTGTCGTTTGCTCAAGATAAAGTACAGTTGACTTTAGGACTTCGTCATCAGAATGTAAAAGCAACAAGTTCTGTTAATACATTACCTGAAAATGCTAAATCAGCAACTACGCCTGGTGTCGCCTTACTGATTAAAGCGAATGATAAAATTTCTGTTTATGCAAACTATATTGAAGGTTTGACAAAGGGTGATCAGGCGCCTGCAAATGCATCAAATCGAGGGGAAATATTTCCGCCTCAAAAAACCAAACAACAGGAACTTGGTTTGAAGGTTGATTTGGGGACATTTGCGCATACATTGAGTGCATTTGAAATTACCAAACCAAATAGTTATTTAGATCCTTCAAAGCTTGTGAATAACTTATCTACCTTTGTTTCGGATGGAGAACAACGAAATCGTGGTATTGAATGGTCATTCTTTGGTTCACCGATTGAACATGTGCGTTTAATGGGTGGCTTTACCTATCTTGATCCTGAACTTACTAAGACTAACGGTGGAAAAAACGATGGTCATACAGCAGTTGCTGTGCCAAAAAATCAGGCTAAGCTTGGAGCAGAGTGGGATACTCAAGTAGCACAAGGGACTTTAACCTTATCAGGAAATATCAATGCAGTTTCCAAGCAATATATTAATGCAGAAAATACCTTGTCCGTACCTGGACGTACGCTCTTAGATGTTGGCGCACGCTATAGCACGAAAGTCGAGAACCACCCAGTGACTTTCCGTGCCAATATCTATAACTTAACCAACAAAGCGTATTGGGCACAGCCACAATTGACGAATTTGGCTTTAGGCGCACCAAGAACGTATATGCTATCTGTATCATATGACTTTTAATTTGTTGTAATCTTCAACCGAATAAAAAACCCGCAATCGCGGGTTTTTTATGATATTCACATTTTATTCTGGCAAACCATAGTGCTGGAAAGAAGACTGTTTAGGAATTCGGTAAGCATTACGCCCCAGTAATTGATTAATAATCACTGAGTTTCGGGTTGCTCCGATTCCTAAATCTGGAGAACCTACACCTTGCTGAAAAATCTCGGCATTTTGAATGAAAATACGACCTTGTCCCTGATCACAACGTAAAGCCGTAAAGTCTTCTTGAACAATACAATCATTTTTATCATCAACCGCTAAAATAGAACCTTTCATATTTTGGAACCATTCAGGCCAATCATGAACATAGCCTGTAGCTGCGACAAGGGCATCAGTTTCTAATTCGCAACGTTGATCGAGTTGGGTGTGCAAACAGGTTAAACGCAGAGAACCCGATTCAAGTTCTTCAACCGATTCAACTTCGCAGCTTGTGTATAGGCTTAAACCGGATTTTTCACCGGCCACTGAACGCTCATAAAGCACATCATATATATCGCCAATGGTTGAGAAGCTAATCCCTTTATAGATCAGGCCCTGACTAGCAGCAATATCGCGGCGTTTATCTCTAGGCAGGCTTTGGAAATATTGCATATATGCAGGGGTAAAGCATTCTTGCCCAAGTTTAGAATATTCCATTGGGTGAAAGCCGGCAGAACGTGTGATCCAACGAATAGAGGCACCTGCTTTTACTTGTTCTAGTGTAAGTGAATTAAATAAAGCAAGCACACATTCTGCTGCACTCTGGCCTGAGCCAATAACCGTGACTTGTTTACATTGTTTGAGTTGTTCCTGAATTTTCGCAAACTCCGCAGAATGTTTTACTAAAGGGTGTTTGCATGTTTCAAGCCACGTAGGAATTCGAGGTTTAGTCCCAATACCAATCGCCAGATTTTGGCTTATATATTTTTGTTTTTCGCCCGAAGCTGATTCACTTTCTATAATAAATTTATCGAGCTTGGCATCATATTCAACATGACTTACGTTTTCTCCAAATTGACAATCAGGTAATTGTTTTGAAGCCCAACGGCAATAATGGTCATATTCACGGCGTGGAATTAAAAAACTGTCGTAATAATAAAACTGATGTAAACGATCATGTTGATGTAAATAATTAATATAACCTAAAGGATGGCAAGGATTGGCCATAGTAACCAAGTCGGCAAAGAAAGGAACTTGTAATGTCGTGCCTTGCAATAGTAATCCTTCATGCCATCGAAATTCTGGTTTGCGTTCTAAAAATACACTTTTGATTTCGGGATGATGAGACAAAAGAGCAGCTAAACCTAAGTTGAATGGCCCAATACCAATTCCGGTAATATCTATTTTTTTCATGTTTATACTTTATCTGTTTCCAAAATGATGAAAGTTCAAAATACGAATTAATGTGGTGTTAGTAGTTTCTCTACATCAGCAATATTGCGACATTGAATAAGTTGAACCGGTGAGAGCTGAATCGCGTATGTTTCATTAATACGTTTTGAAACGACCTTTAAATGATGTGGACGCAGCCCGAGATGAGTAAAATGAGTTGAGTTGTCCACTTCCTTATTTGGCTTGTGGCCTATCACTTCTAAATAAATATCGAGTAGTTGACTTTGCTGTTTAGTATTATTATCAAGTGGAATAGACGAATGATCGGACTCATTATTCTTAAAATATAGTCGTTTATTTTGAAGCTCACTGAAAAAATTACTGAGATCAAAACTGAATATTTCTGAACCAATAATTTGTTTGATTGCCAATTGTAGCGCGTCCAAGAAATCCTCAATCATATGGGGAGGAAATGCTTCTTGAGCATAATCAATATCGAAAATTAAAGCGCAGTCATTTCTTGTGCTAAAGCGAATATCAATTGCAACTTGAGGGGTTTGGGTTAGTCCATCTTGTTGCTGAATAGGATGAGATTCAGATAATACAGGCCATGACAAACCATTTGTAATTACAATTGGTAATACTGGAGCAGTGCCAACTTTTTCAAATAATAGTCGAGCGAGATCAACGCCTGAAAATGAAAGATGCTGTAAACCCTCTAAAACTTCCGTCTGCAAACGGTTTGCTTGTTCAGCAAATTGATCTGAAGTTTTCCACTCAACAGCAATAAACGTAGAGCTATTGGAAAATGGTCCGGCATAGAGGGGAAGTGTAGGAACAGCAACACATAGAGATTTGTCCGTGTTCCAATGAGATAGCACTTCCAAAATAATCGCCATGATGACTGAGTTTTTAAACAGTGAATGTTTTGCGCCAATTTTAGACAACTGTTTAAATTTGGCTTTTTCTATAACTAGACTGTTACGTTGGTAACGAGAAGTCGGTAGATTCTGTAAGGGTGTTTTCCACGGAAGCGCAGGAATAGCCGATAATTTAGAAAATTTTCTTTCCCAGTAAGCCATATCTTCCTGATGAACAGACAAGCTATTTTCAGCTTCATTTTCTTCTATTTGCGTTTGGATATCATGTTGTTGTCCATCGAATAGCTCTAACATTAGTGAAGCTATAGATCGGCCATCTAAAATTAATGCATCAAAGCGGACAAAAATCGTTAGTAGATTATTTTTTAATAAAAAGACGGTGATATTCCAAGGCGACTGATTTAAATCAAATAGCTCATGCGTATAACTATTTTTATAGGACTCGATGTGGTGAGAAGCACGTTCAGGTTCCCATGTAGTTAGGTCTATTTCTTTTAAATTGATACTCACTTGATTGCTTACATATTGTACTAACCTATTTTTATCAATATAGGTTCGTAAGCTGTCATGCCGCCGTACCATTTCTGTCAATCGTTGTTTTAATAAAACAATATCCATTTCGCCGTGATACTGCCTAAACTCTTGCATGGCAACACCACCTAAAGGAAGGGCTTGAGTTCGGCCTAATAGGTAGGCTTGCTGTAACGCGTTTAATGATTTTTGGGATGTACGATCTGATGGAGTATTTTGGGCTGGGCTTATAATTTGTGTATTAAGTTGTTCAGGGTGCGCTGCAAGATTTTTAAGTAAATGAATGAAAGATTTAAATAAATTCGTGATCCATTCTTTGGGTAGAGCATCTAAACGGATGTCCCAGTTAACTAAAATACCGTCATCTACATGAGCAACTTGTGCATCAAGTGCAACTTGTGGCCCTTGTGAAATGACCCAATTCATTGAGCCAAAAACACGGCGGACACGTTCGGAAAGTAAATTATCATTTTCTAAGTCGAGTGCTGCTGTAAATACCACGGGAGCAATCTGTGCACTACCATGATAACGGGACAGGTCACGTAGAACATTAACACCCGAATAATGTGAATGCTCTAATAACTCAAGCATTTGATTTGCTATTTGTTTGCAGAATGCGGCTAAGGTAGTCGTCTCATTCATATCGACATCAAGGATGACTAAATTAGCAAAATCACCAATAGTGCCTTCGACATTTTTTAAAACCGGCTCACGCCAAAAAGTAGGAATATTTAATCGGAAGCTGTGATCTTTGGTTGCATGACCAAGCGTATATGCAAATAAACCTAATAACAGGTTAGTCACAGTAATCTGTTGTTCTCTAGCAAGTTGTTGTAATGCTTTTCGTTCTTTTGGCGATAACCAAGTACTTAAACGATCACTTTTTGCTGTTTTGAATTCTTGATGAATGAAAGGTAGAGACGGAGCAGGGCTAATATGAGGCAGACGTTGTTTCCACCATAAGCGGTCTCGTTGGTTTAATTTTTTTAGCTCAGGGTCTGTCCGTATTTTTTGATACCAGTCAAAAAAATTAGGCGGACGGGAGAATGATATTTCTGGGTCTTCATAAAACAAAGAAAGATCTTCCATCAAGTTCAAAAAACTGGACGGATCTATAGCAATCATGTCCGTATCTACATGAAAACGGAAAATATTATTTTTAAGAACACTTACAGAAAATCTTGCAGTTTGACCCTGACTTAAATCAAGTTTTTGATGGGTCCATTGCTCCCGTTTTTGCATGAGCATTTGCTCAATTTGATGATCGCTAAGCTTTGAAAAATCATCGACTTCTAATATCTGTTGAGTCTTCTCAGACATAATGTTTGCGATGCCATCGGCGCTCAAACTTAACCTCAAAATAGGGTGTTCTTTATAAAGTCGTTGAAGTGCTAAATGTAATTTTTGTAGATCAATAAATTGACCGTCAAATTCTGCATAGAGGTGGGCAGCAACCCCACCTAAAGTTGCGTTGCCAGAGCGACCAAACCAGCAGGCCGCTTGCATCGAAGTTAATTCACACATTGAACGATAACTCGGTTGACAAATTAATCTTGTTTCAGCATCATACAAACAAATGAAAATGATTACCAGTTGCATTTGTTAATCATTTCCAATTTTGCTTTGAATATATAGCTTGTCCGTCTTAAGAGTTTTCTTTTGTCGGTATTCAAATTAAATATTTATGCCGATATGTAAGAAAATTTACTAAGAATCAATAGCTTGATAACCATTAAATTAAATTGAATATTTAGAATGTCATGAAAAAACAGTTGATTGAGTTTGTTCGCTGGTCTCCAGAGAGAGCGCAACACTATCGAAATAAAGGTTATTGGATTGACCAACCTTTGACGCGCATTTTAACGGTAGGGGTTCAATCGCATCCGCATTCGCCGGCAATTATTTGTGGTGAGCGTCAGTTGAGTTATATCGAGCTGGACCGGCTATCAACAAATTTAGCTACTCGACTAGCTGAAAAAGGCTTGGGCAAGGGTGATACTGCTTTAGTACAACTTCCCAATGTTGCGGAGTTTTATATTGTCTTTTTTGCCTTGCTTAAGGCAGGCGTGGTTGTGCTCAATGCGCTATATAGCCATCGCCAATATGAACTAAATGCCTTTATTAAACAGATTCAACCTAAGCTTTTAATTGGTTCGCGTCAGCATGAAGTCTTTAGCAATAATCAATTTATTGACTCACTTCATGAAGTAAATTTAAGTCTTGAAATTATTTTGATGCTCAATCATCAAGCTACCGATTTCGGACTATTAGACTGGATTGAAACACCAGCAGAGACCTTTGTCGATTTTTCATCTACACCTGCTGATGAAGTTGCTTTCTTTCAGTTGTCAGGTGGAAGTACGGGAACACCAAAACTTATTCCACGCACGCATAATGACTATGACTATAGTGTGCGGGCCAGTGCCGAGATTTGCGGTTTAAACTCGAATACACGGTTATTGTGCGCTCTACCAGCTCCCCATAACTTTATGTTGAGTTCACCTGGTGCATTAGGTGTTTTACATGCAGGTGGATGTGTTGTGATGGCACCAAATCCTGAACCGCTCAATTGCTTCTCTATTATTCAAAGACATCAAGTCAATATGGCATCTTTAGTGCCGAGTGCTGTCATTATGTGGCTAGAAAAAGCCACGCAATATAAAGATCAAATTCAGTCTTTAGAGTTGCTTCAAGTAGGTGGTGCAAGTTTCCCTGAATCTTTAGCCCGTCAAGTTCCTGAAGTCCTCAATTGTAAATTACAACAAGTATTTGGAATGGCCGAAGGCTTGGTCAATTACACCAGACTCGATGACTCCGATGAGCAAATCTTTACGACACAAGGGCGTCCTATCAGTTCTGATGATGAAATCAAAATTGTAGATAAGCAGTATAAAGAAGTTCCAGAAGGTGAAATAGGAATGCTTGCGACTCGGGGGCCTTATACCTTTTGTGGTTATTACCAAAGCCCTGAACATAATTCACAGGTTTTTGATGAGGACAACTATTACTATTCGGGCGATCTCGTACAGCGTACTTCGGATGGTAATTTACGTGTAGTAGGAAGAATTAAAGACCAGATTAATCGTGGTGGTGAAAAGATTGCTTCGGAAGAAATAGAAAAACTTATTCTTTTGCATCCAGAAGTTATGCACGCAGCTTTGGTCGCAATTGTTGATGAACAATTCGGTGAAAAGAGTTGTGCCTTTATTGTTTCTCGGAATCCTGAACTTAAAGCTGTTGTGCTCAGACGCCATCTCATGGAGTTGGGTATTGCACAATACAAACTTCCAGACCAGATCAAATTAATCGAAAGTTTGCCACTGACTGCAGTCGGTAAGGTGGACAAAAAACAACTTCGCAGCATTTTAAATACATCTACAACATCTTAATAAATATTGAGCAGCATATGGCTATTTCAAAAATTTCTACTTATCTCATGCCCAAACGAGAGAGTTATCCAAATAATAAAACAGACTGGCAGTTAGATCCTTCTCGAGCAGTTTTATTAATTCATGATATGCAGCGTTACTTTTTAAATTTTTACGATGCTGAAAGTGAATTAATTAAAATGGTTGTTAATCATTTAATTCAACTCAGAAGTTGGGCACATCGGAACAATGTTCCTGTTGTCTATACAGCACAGCCCTATGAACAACCAGCGGCAGATCGTGCATTACTGAATGCCATGTGGGGGCCGGGTTTGCCAGCCTCAACAATCGATCAGCAAAAAATTATTGATCAACTTTCTCCTGCTGAACATGACATTGTCTTAACGAAATGGCGTTATAGCGCGTTTAAACGTTCGGATTTGCTTGAAAGAATGCAAAACTGGAATCGTGATCAGCTCATTATTGGCGGTGTCTATGCTCATATCGGTTGTATGGTTACGGCAATTGAAGCTTTTATGAGCGACATACAACCCTTTCTGGTTGGGGATGCAGTTGCCGATTTTTCAGAAGAAGAACATCGCTTAGCTTTGAAATATGTATCTTCACGTTGCGGTCAAGTTGTGGATACCGAATCTGTAGTGGGGCAGGTGGCAACAGGCATTACACGACCTTGGTTAGAGAAAAAGGTCCAGCAGCTTATTGAAGAAGATGAATTAGATCCAGAAGAAAACCTGATTCTTTATGGACTGGACTCATTACGAATTATGCAGTTTTCTTCGGAACTCAAAGCGCAGGGAATCAATATTAGTTTTGAGGAATTAGGACGCACACCCACTTTATCAAATTGGTGGTCATTGGTTGATGCACGGCAACGGATTGCAGGGTAGAGGGTTGCCTCATAAGGCATACGACAAATCCTGGTCGCTAAATTTTACATAAAATTTATATCTTTGATAGCGACTCCTTAGACGACTTGTAATCGTCATATTAACGGAGAAAAAAATGCTTTTATCGCCTGCTGATCAAGAGAAAATAGAGACATTCTGGAATTACTGTTTAAAACATCAATATTTCAATATTGGATATCCTGAATCTGCAGATTTTGATTATTCCGCTTTATTCCGTTTTTTCAAATTCTCTATTAATAATTGTGGTGATTGGAAAGACTATAGCAATTACGCATTGAATTCTTTTGATTTTGAAAAAGATGTGATGGCGTATTTTGCTGAAATTTTTCAAATTCCCTTTGAAGAAAGCTGGGGATACGTAACCAACGGTGGCACAGAAGGTAATATGTTTGGCTGCTATCTGGCGCGTGAGCTATTTCCAGATTCCACATTATATTACTCAAAAGATACGCATTATTCGGTGGGAAAAATCGCCAAATTATTGCAGATGAAATCTTGTGTAATCGAATCGTTGGATAATGGTGAAATCGACTATGATGATTTAATCCGTAAAATAAAAACCAATAAAGAAAGTCATCCCATTATTTTTGCAAATATTGGTACGACCATGACTGGCGCAATTGATGATATTGAAATGATTCAAGAGCGCTTAGCGCAAATCGGAATCATGCGCCGAGATTATTATATTCATGCCGATGCTGCCTTAAGTGGCATGATTTTACCTTTTGTTGATCATCCTCAAGCGTTTTCCTTTGCTCATGGCATCGACTCGATTTGTGTGTCTGGTCATAAAATGATTGGTTCACCAATTCCGTGTGGCATTGTTGTGGCCAAACGCCAAAATGTAGAGCGTATATCAGTAGATGTTGACTATATCTCTACACGTGATCAAACCATTAGTGGTTCACGCAATGGTCATACCGTCTTGCTGATGTGGGCGGCAATACGTAGCCAAACTAATTTACAAAGACGACAGAGAATTCAACATTGCCTCAAAATGGCCCAGTACGCAGTTGATCGCTTTCAGGCTGTTGGGATTCCTGCTTGGCGAAATCCGAATTCAATCACTGTGGTATTTCCTTGTCCTTCTGAGCACGTCTGGAAAAAGCATTATCTGGCAACCTCGGGAAATATGGCTCATTTAATTACTACGGCACATCACCGAGATACACGTCAGATTGATAGCTTAATTGATGACGTTATTTTTGATCTACAAGGTGCCTCTAAACGTACAGTTGGTTTTTAGTCATATCAACCAGAATGATTTAGACAAATCCATATTAATTTTTACAGTCTAGAAAATGATCTAAAAATATTTTGATAGGGCGGTTAGGAAGTTTTGATGCAATTAAAGTTTTTAAAAAAATACTTTTTATATGATTTTCTTATTCATGCTTTTTTAAAGCCGGAAATGGCAATTCTTGCTGGTCAATTGAAGCGAGATTTTATTTTAAGTACCGCTTTTTCTATGAATATAAAGAGAGATAAGCATGTCTGATTTAAAGTTATCTCATCTGATGACAGACTCTTCCTTGGCACCTGCACTCAAGCCAGCATTTCCTAAATTATTTGCAGGAACGCTTGCTGCGGTATTTTCTGGTTTAGCCATTTTAACTGCCCTGTGGGGTATGATTCAGTTGATTGGTTATTTATCTTCTTATTGGGTAATCTTTTCAGCGGTTTTTTGGATAGTCGGGGCGGCATTGGCAGCACTAGCTTCATGGTTAGTGCATGATGCAGAGGCTGGATTTTCGGCACGATTACGTCGTCAAATTGCTCATCATTTAATTCGGTTACCTAACACAACCCTATCAAAACAGGGTGACCAAAACTTAAAACGACTGGTTTCAGACGATATCGCAACTTTACATCATATGGTGGCACATTTACCGTCGGAAATTGCGATTTTTGCTGTAATCCCTTTAGTTTCTATTGTTTTATTAGTTGTGTTGGTTGGCCCGATGGCACTTTGGGTATTATTACCTGGGGCAATTGCTTCACTCTATTATTTAATTATTGTTCCCCATGTATCAAAACGGGATGGCGCTGCACGTATGCAGGTCATGTTAGATATTATTGGTTCTGCTGATGATTATGCACGCGGCATTCGTGATAACCGAATATATGGGCAACAATCTGGCGCTTTAACAGCCTATACTCAATCAGCACAAAATTTCACTCAAACTATGGTGTCTTGGGTGAGTAAAGTCGCAACTCTTGCTGCTGTTGCCACTGCATTACTACAAGCTGTTGCAACCTTTGCCATAGCCTATTTTGTAGCTTATCAATACGACAGCATGACCTTGGCTGCAACACTTTTCTTTAGTTTGGCCATCGTGACACCTTCGCTACGTTTAGGACATGGTCTTGATTATGTCGCTGCTGGACGAGCTGCAGCTAGTCGTTTATCGGCATTCTTAAAAGAGCCAGTACTCTCATCGGGCAATCTACAACAGATTGAGCAAGATGTAACACTCGAAATAGTTAATGCGAGCTTTACAATTGAAAATCAAAAAGTATTAGATCGATTAAGTTATTCATTTCCAAAAAATTCAATTACTGCAATTACAGGGCCAAGTGGAATTGGAAAAACAACATTGCTTCGAACACTTGCTGGGTTAGCCGAATTGCAAGAAGGTGTCGTTCAATTAGCAAAAACAGATATTTTGCAATTACATGAAAAACTAAGACATGAAAAGGTTTTTTTTATTCCACAAGGTGGAGATGTATTACCGACCACAGTAAGAGAAAACTTGTCCTTATCTGCCGTTAATGCAAATGATGAACAACTTGAGCAGGCATTACTCAAGGCCCAATTAAAGGTAGATTTAAATGCAGATGCAACTTTACTTTCAGGCGGTGAAAAACAGCGCCTAGGAATAGCGCGTGCGTTTTTATCTTCAGCTCCTATTATTTTATTAGACGAGCCAACGAGCGCACTCGACCAGACCAATGCGACAAAAATAATATTGGAATTAAGCGACTTAGCTAAAAACCAGAATAAAACTATCGTCATGGTCACTCATGATCTTGTCTTAGCTGCTCATGCCGACAGCAGGTTAGTGCTTAACGGCCCAACTGACTCAGGGAAATCTTTATGAATACTGCTGCTAAATTAAATAAAGATCAGATTTTTTCGATGCTTCCTCGTGCGGCCAAACAAAAATTAATTATTGTTGGTATCGGATGGATCATTGTTGCCGCAATTGAAGCAATCGCATATACCGTATTGGCATTTGCAATTGTCAATCAATGGTCACCAAGTTGGGTTCTCATCAGTGCAATTGCAGCAATATTAGTGACAGTGGTGGTCACTCGTGCTGGCTTCCTTACTGGTGTGCGTTTAGCAGGCGACCTATTTGCTGAGTTAGGCAAATCTTTAGCTCGTGCCAAGCTCTCTTGGTTTACCAATGAACAGCGTGCTCAGATTAAGACGATTGCTGGACAGGGAATTCCTGGGTTTATGAGTATTCCTGCTCATCAATTGCAAACCTTTTTACATGCGCCTTTTATGCCTTTATTTCTAACAATAGGAATAGGCCTGCTTGCTGGAGCAGGCGTAGCATTTGTCGCTTTAGGCTTACTTTTACTCTCTTTATTTGCTCAGTTCCTAGCACAACGTGCACTCATGCATATTGATAAAAAGCGTAATACTGCCGATTTAGCGGCTTCACAAGCAACGCTGGAATTAGTTGATCATGTTGAGTTATTACGCACAGCCGCGGGACCAGAACGTGCAGTCCAAAGGCTAGAACATCGTTGGGAAGAGCAAGAAGAGACATTAGTACGGATCAACCATGCTGCTGCATTTGCAAGTTTTATTGCAACCTTGGCAAGTGTTTTACCGATTGCTGGGATGGCAACTTATCTGGTACTTGCTGGTGTCAATCATGCTGCTTTGGTGTTGGCATTACTCGTCTTAATTGGACGTGCAGCAGCGCCATTAGGTGAACTTGCTACCGCAGGGTTACATATCAATGATTTGTTTGCTGCACTGCGCAACTTTAATCAGATCACACATCCACCTGAGTTGCCTGAGCCATTACATCCTCAAATTCCTACTGGCCATCATATTTCGGTACAAGGCGTTAGCTATGCGCCAGCACTTGAAAATATGAATCTCGACATCGCATTGGGGAGCAGAGTATGGGTTACCGGACCAAGCGGTAGTGGTAAGAGCACTTTACTTGAATTGCTTACACGGTTTGATGATCCACAAAGAGGAAAAATTACCCTAGGTGACATAGCTCTTGATCAAATGAAATATGAAGATTTGGTCTCGAATATTGCTTATGTCACACAAGAACCTATTTTGTTTACAGGAACACTGGCTGAAAATATCCGTTTAGGAAAACCTGATGCAACTGATGATGAATTAGAAAAAGCTGCAAGAGATGCCGCATTAGGGGCAATGATTGACCGCAGTTCAGAAGGAATTAATCAGTCGGTTGGTAAACAAGGCACCGCATTGTCCGGTGGTGAACGTCAGCGAGTCGCAATTGCGCGAGCATTACTCAAAAATGCGCCGATTTTAATACTTGATGAAGCCACTTCTGCCTTGGATGAAGAGACTGAGCAGGAAATTGTTGCAACGATACGTGCTCTTTCTTCTACGGTTATTTTTGTCACACATCGTGATTCAGCCATTTGGCAACCGACTCAAACTATAAATTTAGCTTCAACCTCTGTTTAAAAAATAGCGCAGAAACCTGATTTAAGCATTTTTTATAAAAGAAAAATGCTTAATATTTGGAGAATTCTTAAATGAATAAACCTCAATATAATATGTTCTGTTTACCGCCTGCGGGGAGTAGCGCGAGTATTTATCATCCATGGAAAAAGCAGATCTCTGACAATATTCGTATTATTCCTATTGAATATTCGGGGCATGGTATAAAAATAAATGAACCACTGATTGATGATCCTGATCTATTGGCTATGCAAATTGCCAATGAAATACAAGCTTATTCAGACACACCGTTTATTTTATTTGGACATAGTGTAGGAGGTGGCTTGATTTGGAAAGTACTCAATTATTTGAATGAAAAAACCATAATTGATCAGTTGAGATTAATTGTTATAAGTAGCCGACCTGAGCATCACTATATTCAACATATGCGGTACAAGCATGAGTTAACTGATGAAAAAATTATTGATGAATTAAAGCGATACAATAATTTTCCTGATGAAATTTTAAATAATCAGGATGCACTCACATTCTTTCTTAAAATCATTCGTAACGACTTCTATCTTAGTGATCAATTATTAAGGGAGAACATACACAAGACTGAAGTTCCGATCGTTGCATTTTATGGCAAACAGGACCCTGATATTCCTGGCAAAAGAATGATGGATGCATGGCAACAACACACAGAAAATTGGTTAGGAAGTATTGAGTTTGAAGGGGACCATTTCTACTTTCTCAATCCCGAGACTCGAGGAAAGATGCTTAAAAATATTGCTGCCATCGTTGAAACATTGACCGTGAATATTGAATAAAGTGCAGGCTATGAATAGGGAGAAGCAGGTAAATAGAAAGGCTAATTCATGTCTGGATGAAATAAATATTCAATATGAAAAGTTAACAGCTTTCGGGCTAGACATACATAAAGTCCAGCTCAGTGAAATCAAAGAAATACCTCAGCTTGATCATATCTATCAGGAGCTGAATATATTTCTTCCACCGAAGATAAAAAGCTCACGCTTCATTCGACAATTAGAATTCTTGACGGGACGCTTAGCAGCAAAATATGCATTACAAAGCCTCAATTTAGAACATTCTATTGTCTATCAAGGTAGACATGGGGAACCGCTATGGCCCGAAGGAGTGATAGGTGGGATTAGCCATGTTGGATCAAAAAAATCATGTCATGCCATCGCATATGCTAGAAATACCACGGCTAAAGAAAAAATATTTGGAATCGATATAGAGTCTCAAAAACATTATATTTTTTTTCAAAAGAAAGATGAATTTTATGATGTTTTTCTAAATAAAAATGAACAAGCAGAAATTGAAAAGCTGCAAAAAAGTCATGCATATTTATATTTGGTAATATTCTCTGCTAAAGAAAGTATCATTAAATCAATTTATTTAAAATATAAGCAAATTATTGATTTTAAAAATATAAATTTTAAAAAACTAGATGGCGAGTTTCTTTATTTTTACCTTAGTCAAGAAAGTTCAATCGAGATAAATCTAGAGATTAAAGTTCAATTTTTTTATACAAATAACGAGATAATTACAATTTCTTGCATTGAAAACTAATTTTATTATTGATAATAATAATCATTTGCATTAATGTGTGTTTCAGTATTTTTATACTCCTATATTTAAAAAGAAGTACTACAGAATTTGCTTGAAAAAAATCAATGTGAGAGGTGATATACAGATGATGCAGACTCAAATATCAGTAGAGCAAAATTTAGATCATATCGGTCAAAAGAAATTTTCATGTTTCTCTACGAAGAATTATTATCTCGAAGTCAACGAATTCGTTAAAACGGTAAATACACCTGCAGCAAATACCGCACTATTTAATGATGAGATTGGAAAATGTTTTGAAGAAATTAAAAAGCAAGGCCATCAAAATCCAGTTTTAATTGGTGCTATACCTTTTGATATTACAAAGAAAAGTAGCTTAAATTTTTATGCTGATCATAAAAAAATAACACAAGCATCTTCTACGATTAACTCATTAAAAAATCGTAATAACATTGAGGTAATTAATAAATCATTACTTATTCAACGCCAAAAATTTGAAGGTACAGTGCAGTTAGCTTTAGATGCTTTTGAGAAAAAGAAGGTAGAAAAAGTTGTTCTTTCTCAGGCTATTGAATATGAGTTTAACCGTCATCAAGAGCCAGAAAATTTATTGGCTGCTTTATTAAAACAAAATCCAAATGCTTATAATTTTGTGATTCCAGTAGAACATAATAATTATATTCTCGGCGCAAGCCCAGAACTGCTTTTATCAAAACAAGGTCGTATTGTAACCAGTAATCCTTTGGCCGGTTCTAGACCCAAATCTCAAATTTCTGAAAAAAATTTCGTCAGCCAACAAGAATTAAATCATTCTGAGAAAGACCAACATGAACATCGAATTGTGGTTGAAAATATTATTAGAAATTTAGCCACTCATTGTGTAGAGCTTAAGGTTTCTGAATTTCCAGATATTCTAGAAACATCAACAATGTTGCATTTATCATCAGAATTCCAAGGTGTGCTTAAGCAACAAGCTCCGAATGCATTAAACCTTGCATTAGAATTACATCCAACACCAGCAGTTTGTGGCTCACCAACTCATGTTGCTAAGCAGTTTATTTTAGATCATGAAGGTTATGACCGACATTATTATACGGGGTTAGTCGGCTGGATGGATGCCGAGGGTAATGGAGAATGGGTAGTGACGATTCGCTGTGGTCTACTCAGTGAAAATAAAATGCGCTTATATGCTGGTGCGGGGATTGTCGAAGGGTCAGATGCTGAAGCTGAATGGTTAGAAACAGAAGCTAAAATGCAAACCATGCTAAATATTCTAAATACAAAAATTGCTGTGTAATTATTAAACCTAGGCTGGTTTTATTTTTATAGTCAAAACAATAACTAAGTATTCTAGTGAGATATATTAAAAATTTAATAAAAAAGCCTGCATAAAGCAGGCTCTTTTATTTAAGAGGATTATTCTAAGAATTTAACGGTTACGCCAGAACGTACTTTACTACCTAAATCGTTAGCATCCCAGTTTGTTAAACGGATACAACCATGTGATGCAGTTTTAGAAATTAAAGACGGGTTTGGTGTACCGTGAATACCAAAAGATTTTTTACTTAAACCGATCCAGATATTACCTACAGGTGCATTTGGACCAGGTGGTAAAGAAAGAGGTTTCAAGTTTTTACCTTGAATAAAGTTTGATGGTGAGTAGCTATACCAAGGATTACGAGCCACACCAACTACCTTGTAAGTACCGGTCGGAGAAGGCGTATCAGTACTGCCAATTGTTGCAGGAAATGACGCAATCATTTGGTTACGGCTATTGAAGAGATACAATTGTTTTGCACCTTTATGCGCAATAATCAAATGAATGTCTTCTGGTAAATCATTGCGTACGTTTGGAACAATGATTTTTTCACCCGCTTTTTTGAATGTTGCTGTTGGATTGATTGTTTTTAAGAAAGCTTCATCGATATGAAACTTTTCGCCCAACATTTCGCTAACACGAGTGTAATACAAACCTTTCATTTTAGCCTGTAAAGCATAATCAGAAGGAATTGATTGTGCATATGGGCCTTTTAAATCAGCATCAGTAATGGTGTATTCAATAAATGAAGGTTTTGTTTGCTTAGCAACTAATGCATCCCAAGTTTCTTTAGTCAGTTCACCAGTAGGTGATAAACCATTCATTTGCTGGAATGAAGAGATTGCTTTTAAAGTGTTTTTGCCACTCATACCGTCAATTGCACCTGGTGATGCATGTGCATTATTTAGCATGACGTGAGCACGAGCGTAAACTGGAAACTGGCCTTTACCAATATTTTCATACCATTCAGCCGAATTTAAGCTATCTAATGTCCAAGAAACTGCTGGAGCTGAAGTCTTTGCAGTTGTTGTGGTCGTTTTAGCTACGGCTACCGGTGCTGAAGCGGCAATACCTGAATCAGCATTTTGGTCTTCAGTTTTTTGCAAATTTTGTAATGTTGTTGACGCTCGATTTAAGTCACTTTGTTCTTGAGCGGTAATTTGTGTCGAAGCTTGAGCTTTTACAGTTGAAGCTGCATCTACTGCTAAAGGATCAATCGGATCTTCTACAGGAGCTGATACCTTTTTAGGGTTCAGGGGTTGCTCAGTTGTTGAAGCAGCAAAAGCAACATTAGCAATAATACAACTTAAACTCATAGCGAGTAATGAGCGAACAAACATGTAATTCAACCTTAAGAATTTTCATATAAGCAATAGGGGCATGATCTAATCTAAAATTGCATAAAATTACCAATAACTCATCTCTATGAGCCCAAGATTGGCAATTTAGTGGTTAAAAGAATATCAATAGACCCGATGTAACATGTTGCAAGTATTGCAGAAAACCTTGCTGCTTGCAGTAGACTTTTGTGTAAATATGCATTTTTTAGTAGATTGACGAGTTTTTTGTGTGAAATTGAAATTATAAAAATCTCTATGTTTTTGATATGATGCTGCCACATAAAGAATATAGAGATTGGTAATGACGACTTTGAAAAATGATCGTTTCCTACGAGCTTTGTTACGCGAACCTGTAGATACCACACCGGTATGGATGATGCGTCAAGCAGGACGTTATTTGCCTGAATATCGTGAAACACGTTCAAAAGCAGGCGACTTTCTATCTCTATGTAAAAATACAGAATTTGCTTGTGAAGTGACTTTGCAGCCTTTACGCCGTTACGATTTAGACGCAGCAATTTTATTTTCAGATATTTTAACAATTCCTGATGCATTAGGCTTAGGGCTTTATTTTGAAACGGGTGAAGGCCCTAAGTTTCAAAAAACTGTTCGTACTGAACAAGATGTCGCGAATTTACCCAAGCTAAATGCAAAGTCAGACCTTGATTATGTGATGAATGCAGTAAGCACAATTCGCTCTGCTTTAGGTGGCCAAGTTCCACTGATTGGTTTTTCTGGTAGTCCTTGGACATTAGCAACGTATATGGTTGAAGGTGGTTCAAGTAAAGAGTTCCGTTTTACCAAGCAGATGATGTACGCGCAACCAGAAATTTTGCATGCTTTACTTGATCATCTAGCAGATTCAGTTACTGACTATTTAAATGCTCAAATTGATGCAGGTGCTCAGGCTATCCAGATCTTTGATAGCTGGGGTGGGGCATTAGCACATCGTGAATATGTCGAATTCTCTTTAAACTACATGAATAAAATCATTGCTGGTTTGCAACGTGAGAAAGATGGTCGCCGTATTCCTGTTATTGTTTTCACTAAAGGTGGCGGTCAATGGTTAGAGCCAATGATTACGACTGGTGCAGATGCATTAGGTTTAGATTGGACTACTCCACTTAATACAGCTCGTAATATTGTGTCGGGACGTGTAGCGCTACAAGGTAATCTTGACCCTGCTGTTTTATATGGCTCGGCTGCTTCAATTGAAAAAGCTGTAAAAGCAATGTTAGACGATGCTTATGCAAACGGTGAAAAAACAGGTTACGTTGCTAACTTAGGCCACGGTATTACCCAGTGGGTAGACCCTGCGCAACCAAAAATCTTTGTAGATACAGTACATGAGTATAGTGCTAAATATCTAGGATAGTTTTTTGTGCGCCATCTCACTTTACCAATTCATTTTATCGGCAAGGCTGTTTCGGCAGCCTTGTTTGGTATTCTACTTTTAATTGCTTTTGCTTTAACAGCACCGATGGGAAGCCATGAATATATGGGTTTTTATCGTTATGATTATTTACTCATCTATGCAGTGCTGATTCAGATCTGTCTTTTATATTTAAAACTTGAATCATGGGCAGAAGCTAAAGTTATTGCTTTATTTCATGTCATGGCGATGGTCATGGAAATATTTTTAACGCATCCTGCGATTGCATCATGGCAATATCCTCAGCCTGCGATATTTAAAATTTTAACTGTGCCTTTATTTGCAGGCTTTATGTATTCGGCTGTAGGTAGTTTTTTTGCGCGATCACTCCGATTATTTAAGGTTTCTTTTGAAAAACTTCCAAGTTTTGGAACGATGCTTTTACTCGCATTTTTCTCATATATAAACTTTATGAGTAAATTTTTTGTACCTGATATTCGCTATATTTTATTTGCGATCAGTATTTTTATTTTTTGGAAGACCAAACTTTATTTTCAGCTAAATGAATATAAATTTAAAATCCCGATGTTACCTGTATTGTTGACCCTCGCTTTTCTAATCTGGATTGCTGAAAATATTAGTACTTTTTATAAAATCTGGCTCTATCCAAGTCAGGTAGATGCTTGGCATATGGTAGGTTGGGGTAAACTGGGGTCATGGTATTTATTATTACTTTTAAGTTTGGTTCTCGTGCTTAAAATATTAGGTCATCGAGATAATCAAGGTAACTGGAATCTAAGGTAAATTTTTTCGTTAGCACTTTTCATCATATTATTTATTTTTTAATTGCTAAATCACAGCCTTCTCGCTATCTTTAATATCGTGTAATAAGAATTACACATAACAATACATAAGAAACAATCAATAATGATTTTGGAGATATACATCTATGTTAAAAAAATTAGCTTTAGCTGCTTTGTTAGCAGCTGGTTCAAGTGTTGCTATGGCTGATAACGATGTAGGTTGTGGTGTGGGTACGCAAGTATGGGCTGGCCAAAAAGGAGTGGTGCCTAAAATTCTTGCTGCAACAACAAATGGTATTTTTACTAACCAATTACTAGGGATTACTTTTGGTACTTTAGGCTGCCGTCAAGGCGGAACAGTAACTGCGCAAGTGGTTACATTCACAAATGAAAATGCTGAAGCTTTAGCACGTGATATGGCAGTAGGCCAAGGTGAAAGCCTGAACGTACTTGCTGAGTTAATGCAAATCAAACCTCAAGACAAAGATCGTTTCTTTAAAGTTTCAAAAGCAAACTTTGGTGAAATCTATTCTGCAAATAATCAAAATACGCTTCAAGTTTTAGCATCATTACAAACAGTAATGGCTAAAGATGACGTTTTAAAAGCTTACGTATAAGTTTGAAACTGAAAACCCTGTCGTATGGCAGGGTTTTTCTTATATTTAATGATAAAAATTGATGAGCTTAATGAAGTCAGTTGTTTTAGTTTTTGCCTCTCTGGCAGTGAATATTGCTTATTCAGCAGATATAAATCCATCTATTCAAAAATATTGGTCAATTGCAGAACAACAAAATCTAGATCAAGACATTACATGGCAAAGGCTGATGTATGCCAATAAAAATCAGAAAAGTGAGGTTACTTATTCTGGCTATTTCTTATCAGAAAATGGAAAAAATAACTTAAAAGAAGAACTAAAAGCTGACATTTCAGCATTATTTGTGCCTGCTCAAGATAATCAGTCGATTCGTTGTAAGTTTCCGGCACGTAGTCAATGGCTCATGCAAAAAGTCGGCATTCAAGAAAATGAATTGCCTCAAGTAAAGTGTACCGAATTTGAAAACTGGATTGGGCAGATTAAGCCTCATAAAGCGACCTTAATTTATGCGACCGATTTTATGGGCAATCCTAGCTCAATGTTTGGTCATACGTTATTGCGTTTGGACCCAAAAGATCAACAGCAGTTAAACCTTGTCTCTTACGCCGTAAACTATGCAGCAACTGTGGCAGGCAACGACAACTGGTCATATGCATGGAAAGGTTTAACGGGGCAGTATCCAGGCGAATATTCATTGATGCCTTATTATCGTAAGGTAAAAGAGTATGGTGATTTTGAAAGCCGCGATTTGTGGGAATATGAGTTAAATCTATCACCTGAAGAAACTCGGTTTTTAGTAAGCCATATTTGGGAAATGCAACATGTGAGCTTTCCTTATTATTTTGTGAGTGATAACTGTGCCTATCGATTGTTGGGGTTAGTGGATTTAGTAAAACCTGAATCTAACTTGCAAGAGAAATTCACCTATGCATCGATTCCAATGGAAACCATTAAATCGATGCAGCAGCAGGGGCTCACCAAAGCTCCTGTATATCGACCTGCTTTAGAAACCCAATTATTGGCCCAAGCTCATCAGCATGGCGCCTCACTGGCGAAGGTGGCTCATCAAATTGCGATGCTGCCTATACAGCAGTCTTCTCAGATTTTAAAATCATTTACTGAGCAGGATCAGGCTAAAATCCTCGAGATGGCTTACGATGATTTATATCTACAGTTTATTGGTCGTAAAGTTGAAGAAAGCATTGCTCAGCCGCAGTTACGTCAGCTTTTAGCACTCAGAAGTCAGATTGATTTAGATAAGCAACGTCAAGAACCAAAAAGACCAACAAAGGAGCCGACTCAAGGCCATAACGCACGTAATCTTTCATTAAAAGCTGGTGAGGTTCAAGGCGATAAGTTTATCGAACTTGGTCATCGCCAAGCCTATCATGATTTAATAGATCCTCAAGGAGGCTATCGTGCAGGTACTCAATTACTATTTTTAAATGGTAATGCACAGTGGCGAGATGACCATTTAAAACTAGAACGTCTTGATCTGTTAGAAGTGAACTCTTATAACCCGATTCAACCATTTAAAACACCACTGAGTTGGGGTTTTAACTTAGGTTGGCGTCAAGAAGCTATTCATGATGGAAGCTTTAGTGAAGACAAACAACACGGCGTAGCAAGCTTTAATGCTCAGGTCGGTTACAGTCTTGCAGACTATGGGCGAAAGCATATTTGCTATGGACAAGTACAGACCTACGTACAAACAGGTTCAAATCTAGATAAAGGGTGGCGCGTAGGTATGGGGCCAACTTTAGGTTGTATGAATCAATGGTTTGAGCGTTTCAACTCTGTGGTGCAAATTGAATTGCCATATTGGGAAGATCAAAACCAATGGAATTTGAGAGTAAATACTCAGTGGCAATATGTGATTAATCGCAATAATGCTGTTCGATTGAATTGGGACTATGAGCAACAAAACCATCAAGACTGGATGAAATCAAGTCTAGGATATGTTTGGTTCTTTTAAAGAATAAATGTATAAAAAAAGAGAAATGAGTTTATTCATTTCTCTTTTTTTGTTTTTAAACAAGACGATTATTTCTTTATTGCATTTAATACTGCATACGCTGCCTTAATGCGTTCTTCATTTGGAATACGTTTATTGGTTAACATGACTAAACCAATATTTTCTTTTGGAATAAACACCACATAAGATCCAAAGCCATTTGTTGAGCCAGTTTTGTGGAACATCTTAACTGAAGGTTCTTTGGAAATGGCAGTCACTTTATTAGGCTTCATCACGATTTGCTCTGAATTACTGTCTAATAAAGTTTGTAAAGGTGCTGGATAAGAAAATTCTTCCCAACCCAATGCTTGATACATCGTACCGACTTGATAGAAACCTTGATGTGTTTCACTAATTGCACGTTGAATATCTTTCGGATATTTCTGTGGGTTGAGGTTGGCATTAATAAAAGTCAGCATATCTGGTAGTGTCGATTTAACGCCGTATGCAGGGGCATCTAGCGGGCCAGGGTTAACTCGGATCGGCTGATTTTCTTGGTTATAGCCATATGCATAATTTTGCATTTGAGTTTTGGGTACATTTACATAGCTATTTTTTAAATGGAGAGGTGGAAAAATTGTTTTTTCTAAGACTTGGTCAAAAGGTTTATTCATAGACAAAGCCACAACTTTTCCAAATAAGCCAATACTTGGATTTGAATATTGTCTGTATTCACCGATTGCGTTTTTAGTTTTCCAATCTTTGAAAAAAGTTAAAACTTGTTGGTCTGTTTGAACTTCATCTGGAAATTGTAAGGCGAGATTGCCACTTGTATACGTCGCAAGTTGAAGAAGATTAACTTGGTCAATCGGTGTATTTTTTAGTTCTTTCCAATATTTTCCGGGTGTGTCATCAAAAGAGATTTTTCCTTTTGCTTTTGCATATCCACCAGCTGTAGCGGTAAATAATTTACTGACCGAACCTAGTTCAAAAATGGTACTGCTATTTACGGCTTTTTTATCCTGAACGGATTGTAGGCCATAATATATTTCATATTTTTTATTATTTTGAATGACCCCCACGGCCATACCAGGCACATCATATTTATCTAATAAAGGCTTAAAATTTTGATCTACCAGTTTTTTAACTTCTTGTTCTTTTGGTGTATTGCCCGCATAAATTGAGGTACTAAAAATAAAAAGAGGCGGTAAAAGTAAGCAAGAAATTTTTTTAAATCGCATGATGAACTCATAAATTATTTAAAAAGAAAGATGCGTACTTTTATAACAAAAATCACTTAATTTAATTGTTATGTTTTATAGATTAAGTGCTTTAACTAGATATAAAAAAGCCCAACGTCGTCGGGCTCTTATTTTTGCATTAAAACCAGATTAATAACTTTCTGGTACTGCGCTTAAAAATTCACGGCGTGCTTCTTTATCGGTTTTAAAATCGCCGACAAATGAAACTGTACGAGTTGTAGATTCTTGTTTACCTACACCACGCATCATCATACACATATGTGCTGAATCGATAACTACAGCAACACCACGAGCGCCAGTCACTTCAGCAACGGCTTCTGCGATTTGTTGAGTCAGATTTTCCTGAATTTGCAAACGGCGAGCAAACATCTCAGTAATACGTGCAAATTTAGATAAACCGAGAACTTTGCCTTCCGGTAAATAGGCTACATGAACACGGCCGTAGAATGGGAGGAGATGATGTTCGCAAAGCGAATAGAATTCAATATTCTTCACCAATACCATTTCATGGTTATCTGATGGGAAAACAGCATTATTGGTGACTTCTTCTAAAGTTTTACTATAGCCAGAAGTTAAATATGAAAAAGCTTTAGCCGCACGCACAGGCGTATCTTTAAGGCCGGGACGATCAAGATCTTCACCGACGGCAGTCAGGATATTTGCGTACGATTGCTGCATTGACATAAGACGTATAAATTTACTCTATTAGACAAGCTCGGCATTGTATCAGAAACATGACCTGATGTTCATAAATCCTCGCACTATATTTATTTTGGTTTTGCGCAAGCTTAATAAAAGATGAATAAATTTCATGTTTTTTATCGTTAATAGTCAAGTGTTTGGACATGAAATGTGCGCTTAATATTGGTAAGTTCTAAATGATCGCGTAATGGCATCATATTTGCACAGAAGCATTATTATAAAGCATAAGGATAAACCATGTTAGAACGTCCAATCACCTTCTTTTTCCGTGGTGGTCAGCAGCAAGTAGAAAATGTAGTACCTACAATGACGGTTTTACAATTTCTACGAGAATATACCCAAACTGGTAAGACTAGGCAGACTGGTACAAAAGAGGGATGTGCTGAGGGCGATTGTGGTGCATGTACAGTAGTGATTGGTGAGTTCGTCAATGACAACCTGCAATTACGCACTGTGAATGCGTGTATTCAGTTTTTACCCACTTTAGATGGTAAAGCCTTATTTACAGTAGAAGACCTTCATAGCTTATTGCCTGTACAAGATGGCACACTTCATCCGGTACAACAGGCGATGGTTGATATGCATGGTTCACAATGCGGTTTTTGTACACCCGGTTTTATCATGTCGTTATGGTCAATGTACGAAAATGAACAACATTCTCCAAGCAAAGATAAAATCAGTGATTATCTTTCTGGAAACTTATGTCGCTGTACAGGCTATCGCCCTATTTTAGATGCAGCACAAAAAGCTTATGACTATCCACGTGTTGTATTAGAACGTCAAAAATTAATTGATGTATTAAAAGAGATCAGAACATTACCTGCATTGCATTTGAATGATCAAAAGCAGCAATTTTTTGCACCCAAGACTTTGCAGGATTTTGCTACTTTACGTTTACAGTTGCCGCAAGCACGTATTGTTGCAGGTAGCACAGATGTAGGTTTGTGGGTCACAAAGCAGGGCCGTGATTTGGGCGATATGCTTTATATCGGTCAAGTTGAAGAGCTGAAAAAGATTGTAGTCACAGACCATGCTTTAACGATTGGAGCAAATGTAAGTTTGAGCGATGCACTCATTAAAATTTCAGATTTTTATCCCGACTTTCAAGAATTACAGCGCCGTTTTGCTTCCATGCCGATTAAAAATGCAGGAACACTAGGTGGAAATATTGCTAATGGTTCGCCTATTGGTGATTCAATGCCGGCATTAATTACGCTAGGTACACGATTGATTTTGCGTGTAGGTGAGCAGACCCGTGAAATTGCTTTGGAAGACTTTTATTTAGACTATCAAAAAACAGCATTACGACTTGGTGAGTTTGTTGAGGCGATTGTTATTCCGCTTCGCGAAGGGCAGACACGTTTTAAATTTGCCAGCTATAAAATTGCCAAACGTTTTGAGCAAGATATTTCTGCGGTATGTGCAGCCATTTCATGCGATTTAGATAATGATGATGTCGCTCACAATGTAAGAATTGCTTTTGGTGGTATGGCTGCTATTCCCAAACGTGCAAAATATGCAGAAGCCATATTGGAAGGCCAGCAAATTACAGCAGAATTGATCGTTCAGGCGCAGCAGGCCTTGTCGCAAGACTATCAACCCTTAGATGATGGACGTGCTAGCTCGGCATATCGTTTACACGTCGCGAAAAACTGTTTACAGCGCTTTTATGTAGAAAAAATTCTGTCTCAAACACTCACTCGTGTGAATGACCTGATTGCTATGGTGGAGATCTAATATGAATCAAACCATTGACTTAAATATTTCTAAAAAATCAGCTAAAGCAGGCGACTCGATTCCACATGAAAGTGCACATTTACACGTAACGGGGCAGGCAACTTATATTGATGATTTACCCGAGCTTGAAAATACCATGCATTTGGCGGTCGGATTTTCAAGTTGTGCCAAAGGTAAAATCAGTAAGTTTGATTTAGATGCCGTACGTCAGGCTGAAGGTGTCCATGCAGTTTTTTCGGCAAAGGATATTGAGGTTGAAAATAATTGGGGACCAATTGTAAAAGATGACCCAATTTTTGCCGAAGAGCAGGTCGAATTTTATGGACAAGCTTTATTTGTGGTTGTGGCCGAGAGTTATCAGCAAGCTCGTAAGGCAGTTCGCTTGGCAAAAATTGAGTATGTGCCCGAAACTCCGATTTTAACGATTCAAGATGCGATTGAAAAAGAATCGTGGGTGTTACCGCCTGTTGAATTTAGCCATGGTGAAGTTGAACAAGCATTTCAAAACGCAGCCCATCAACTTTCTGGAACCATTGAGCTGGGTGGGCAAGAGCATTTTTATCTTGAAGGACAGATTTCTTATGCGATTCCACAAGAAAATCAGTGCTTAAAAGTCTATTGCTCAACGCAACATCCAACCGAAATGCAACTGCTGATTTGTCATGCACTAGGCATGAATATGCATCAGGTGAGTGTGGAAAGCCGCCGTATGGGCGGTGGTTTTGGTGGTAAAGAGTCGCAGTCGGCACAGTGGGCATGCATTGCATCTTTGGCAGCACAAAAAACAGGCCGTCCGTGTAAATTACGCTTAGATCGTGATGATGACATGAGTGCTACAGGCAAACGTCACGGTTTTGCTTATGAGTGGTCTGTAGCTTTTGATGACAGTGGTGTTCTGCAAGGTTTAAAGGTACAACTGGCTTCAAATTGTGGTTTTTCGGCTGATCTTTCTGGGCCAGTAAATGAACGAGCGATTTGCCATATTGGCAACGCTTATTATTTAAATGCAGTTGAGCTACGTAACTTACGTTGTAAAACCAATACTGTTTCTAATACCGCATACCGTGGTTTTGGTGGACCGCAAGGCATGTTTGTCATCGAAAATATTATTGATGACATTGCTCGTTATTTAGGTTGTGACCCGGTTGAAATTCGGCAACGTAATTTCTTTGCCGAACAGCCCGGTGCTGGACGTGACCATATGCACTATGGGGCAGAAGTCCGTGATAATGTTGCGCCAAAATTGGTAGCCGAACTATTGCAAAGTAGTGATTACGCGAAGCGTAGACAGACTATTCATGCCTTTAATCAGAACAATGACATCATTAAGCGTGGTATTGCTTTAACACCATTAATGTTCGGTATTTCGTTTAATGCAGTGCATTACAATCAGGCAGGTGCACTGGTCTATGTCTACATGGATGGCACTGTCGCGATTACGCACGGTGGTACAGAAATGGGACAAGGGCTATATACCAAAGTACAGCAGGTCGTTGCACATGAGTTGGGTTTACCAATAGATAGCGTTCGTTTAATTGCAACTGATACTTCTCGGGTGCCAAATACTTCGGCAACTGCAGCATCGAGTGGCGCGGATTTAAATGGTAAAGCTGTTCAAAATGCCTGTATTAAAATTCGTGAGCGTCTGGCAAAACTTGCAGCAGACATAAGCGACAGTGATGCAGGGCAAGTCCAGTTTGAAGATAGTATGGTTTCAACAGCGAATGGTCACTCATGGACATTTCCAGATTTGGTTCAACGGGCATATATGGCACGTGTACAGCTATGGGACAGCGGTTTTTATAAAACGCCAGAAATTCACTATGATCAGGTCAATCATTTGGGGCGTCCATTTTTCTATTATGCCTATGGTGCAGCAGTCAGTGAGGTCGCAATAGATACCTTAACTGGGGAAATGAAAGTATTGCGCGCTGATATTTTGCATGACGTCGGGCGGTCAATTAACCCTGCAATTGATATTGGACAAATTGAAGGCGGTTTTGTGCAAGGGATGGGATGGCTTACGACAGAAGAGCTGTATTGGCAGCCGCAGGGACCACATGCAGGCCGTTTGTTTACCCATGCGCCTTCAACTTACAAAATCCCGACCAGTATAGATATTCCTCATATTTTTAATGTCAAACTGTTCAATAATCAAAATCAGGCAGACACCATTTACCGCTCCAAAGCGGTAGGTGAACCCCCATTTATGTTGGCATTATCTGTTTTCTCTGCAATTCGTCAGGCGGTACAGGCGGCTATTCCCGAAAAAGCTCCGCTCGTGCTCAATGCTCCAGCAACTGCCGAGGAAATTTTACGTGCAATTGCGATTGGACGGGGACAAGCTTTGGCTGCTCGCCCACAGGCTAAAATGTAGAAGATTATGCAACATTTACAATGGTGGACTGATTTTGTAGCGTGGCAAGTCGATGCTCTACCTATGGTATTGGTCACAGTAGTCCGCGCTGATGGTTCTACACCGCGAGAGGTTGGTGCAACCATGTTGTTGCGGTTTAATTTGCAACAGCAATGGCAGCAGTCAGATACGATCGGCGGTGGGCATTTAGAGTTTCAGGCTATTGATATTGCTAAAGCAATGTTAAAAGAAACGGAAACTTGTGTGAGACGTATTGAACGCTTTAACCTCAGTGCTCGGTTAGGGCAGTGTTGTGGCGGAGTAATGTGGTTATTGTTTGAAAAAATATCACCCGCTGAAATTGCGTCGGATTTATCTGTGAGTTTGCAAGCATGGCGAGCTGGAAAGCATATATGGCGTAACGTCTCACATCAATATGCATCCACTTGGCAGACTATGGATATGAAGCAACAACCAAGTTTCGAGTTTCATTCTGGCAGCAGTGAAGAATGGCAATTTGGCCAGCAGATTCAACCAAATGTCATGCAAGTGCTGATTTGTGGTGCAGGGCATGTGGGTGAAGCAATTGTCCGTTGTTTATTGCCTATTGGTGTTCGGGTGAAATGGATTGATCCGCGTGATGATATTTTTCCACCAGATTTACTGCAACAGGTGCAATGCTTAACGACTGATACCTTAGAAGCCGAGATCGAGTATTTTGACCGTTCAGGCGCAATTTTAATATTAACTCACGATCATCAATTAGATTTGCAACTATGTTTTTCAGCCTTGAAACCTGCGGCAAAACCATTTGCTTATGTTGGGATGATTGGCTCAAAAAGTAAAAGGACTATTTTTGAAAAGCGTATGCAGGCGCGAGGTTATACTCAGGAAACATTACAACGTATGGTTTGCCCAATCGGGATAGAAGGGATTTCATCGAAACAACCTGCAATGATTGCCATTGCTGTAGTTGCTCAATTATTACAAGTATTTGATGTAAAAAAATGATCCCAAAGGATCATTTTTTTTGTTCGAACTTAGGATTTTTTTCTGCACGTTTAAGCAGTACGAGAACGGCACCTGTACCACCTTGATTTTCAGGTGCACTTACGAAGGCCAAAACATCGCGGTGTTGACGTAACCATCCGTTGACATAGGTTTTTAAGACTGCTTCTGGGCCTTTACCATGCACAATTTTGATGACATTTTGATTTTCATCTTTTGCCATCTGGATAATTTGTAAAACTGCGTCACGTGCTTGCTCAATCGTGCAGCCGTGTAAATCTACAGCTTCAAACCAACGCATCTTGCCTGCTTTTAAATCTTCAAAAACTTTATGTTGAAGAGTCGCAATGCGATAGCTTAGCGTTGCTTGGCTTGCGACCGGATTTAAAGCAGCTTGAGTATCGGATAACTCAGCATGTTCGGTGTCACGACCACCTTCGGCAGCTGCACGTTTCGCTAGCGTTTGTGCGTCGACTTTTCTGGCACGAGGTGTTTTTACATCGGCAACATTGCTATTGTTGATGCGTTTTACACCTGCAACAGCCTGTTGAAACAGATGGGTATCTTCCAATTCTTCAGACTCAGCCTGAGATTTTTTAGCCTCAGGCTGATTTGTGATTTTGCTTGAATGAGGATTGGAGATTTGCTTTTTAAATTGCTTCAATAACTTCTGTTGCTCTTTAGAAAGCGATGAATCTTTATTACTCATATATCTTCATTAAACCGTTTGGGGTTGTCCAAAAAGGGCAGTAAAAGCTTGATCTGGACGAGGTTGTTTCATAAAACTTTCGCCCACCAAGAAGCTGTGAATACCATGCTCTTGCATCATATGTACATCATCTGGTGTCGCAATACCGCTTTCAGTAATTAGTAAACGTGAGGCCGGAAGTAATTTTTTCAATCGAATGGATGTATTTAAATCCACATCAAACGTTTTTAAATTACGGTTATTCACACCTAATAAACATTGCTCAGAAAGCTTTAAAGCGCGTTCCATTTCTTCTTCGTCATGAACTTCAACTAATACATCGAGTTGATGTTCAAACGCAGTTTTAGACATTTCTTCGAGTTGCTGGTCAGACAAACATGCAACAATTAATAAAATACAGTCAGCATGCAAAGCACGTGCTTCAACTACATTGTATGGGTCTACCAAAAAGTCTTTACGTAAAGCAGGGAGGGCACAATGATTACGGGCAATCGCAATATTTTCATCTGCTCCCTGAAAGAAATCAACATCGGTCAGTACCGATAGACATGCTGCTCCAGCTTGTTCATATTGCTGGGCAATTTCGGCAGGATTAAAGTCTGCGCGAATGATTCCTTTTGATGGAGACGCTTTTTTAATTTCAGCAATTACACCCGGGCGTTTATGTTTTAAAGCATTTGCAAAGCCTCGAACTGGAGTCGCAGCTTTTGCTAGTTCTTCAACATCTTGCAAATTACGTTGTTTTAAACGCGCAGCAAGTTCCTCATGTTTACGGTCAACAATTTTACCTAAAATGGTATTTTGAATATTAATCATGAGAAATCCTTAATCTGCCTGAGATTGCTTTAATGTTTTGGTAAATTCAGCCAAAACACTCATTTTTTCTAAAGCCTGGCCGCCATAGATAATATCTTGAGCGAATGTAACAGCCTGAGCATAAGTTTTGGTAATGCCCGCCACATAGATGCCTGCACCTGCATTAAGCGCAATCATGTTTGCTGCTTTTTCACCAATATCAGATTTATTTTTGCTTAAAGCATCTTTAATTAACTTTAGACTTGCTGTTGCATCAGCGACAACCAAACCACTTAAAGTTTGCGACTCAATTCCGACATCTTCAGGATTAAGCGTCCACTCAGTAATTTCGCCATCTTTGAGTTCGGCAATAGCAGTGGGAGCGGCAAGACTGATTTCATCAAGACCATCTTTTGAATGAACAACCATCACGTGTTCAGCACCAAGCTGTTTCATCACTTCGGCAATTGGGCGACACAGTTCATCTGAGAACACACCAATTACAAACCGTTTTACACCAGCTGGATTGGTCAGTGGGCCGAGTAAATTAAAAATACTTCGAATACCAAGTTCACGACGTGGGCCAGCAGCGTATTTCATGGCTTTGTGATGGTTTGGTGCAAACAAGAAACCTACACCCATTTCACGGATACAGCGCTCGGTTTGTTGCATATCTAAATCAAGATGAATACCTGCTTGTTCAAGTAGGTCTGATGAACCTGATTTACTTGAAACGCCACGGTTACCATGTTTTGCAATGGTTGCGCCTGCTGCTGCAATGACAAAGCTTGACGCTGTAGAGACGTTAAATAAATTTTGACCATCACCACCAGTACCCACAATATCAACTAAATGTTTGATATCACTAACATCGATCTTGATCGCAAATTCGCGCATGACACGTGCAGCAGCTGTCATTTCGTCAATGCTTTCACCTTTCATGCGTAGGCCCATCATCAAAGCACCAATTTGTGCTTCGGTTGCCTCACCTTGCATGATGCTGCGCATAATTTCTTCCATTTGAGGCTGAGTCAAATGAATGTTCTTGGTAATGTGGTTGAGCGCCTGTTGGATATTCATAGTCATGATTTACAGCATTAATGATTAAAATTTTTAGGTGAAGTTGATCAAGAGTGGGATGTTCAGCTTGTTGCGTTCCATGTTTCACTAGCTACGGGGAGCTATGTTAGCAGAAAATAACCAAAGATTTTTGTTGTTCGATACGAGTTTTAAAAAATTTGCTGGTTTATTACTTTAGTTTGATTAATAAACAGAATTTATTCATTGAAAAAGGTTTTAGTTTGTTGTGAGTTTTTATGATAAATAATTAAACATTTGGTATATCTTAAACATAAATATATCTAGGAAAAATGCGTATAAATTAGTCAAATAAAAGTGGATATAGTAGGGCGATCTTTATTTTGTCTATTAATAAATATGTATTTAAATAACTTGAAATATGTAGGAGCTTTAAAAAATAAGCGCTCATTTATTTTTGTATTTGTTGCACTGTTTCATCCACTGGAAAGCTATGCGCAAGAAGCTGTAGAGCAACCACAAAAGCAAGCTAAAACAGATAAAGTAGTCCGTGTTGCTGTGACAGGGTCTCGGATTTCAAAAGCACAAAAAGATGGCCCGACGAGTGTGACCGTAATTACCGCAGCCGATATTGAAAAACAAGGTTTTAGTAATGCATTTGATGCGCTTAATAATCTGACGCAGAACACGGGTTTTGTACAAGGTGCCGATTATGGAAATACTTTTACACCTGCGGCTAATGCCATTAGTTTACGAGGTTTGGGGCCCAATCATACTTTAACTTTAATTAATGGACATCGGGTTGCAGACTATCCTGTACCGTACGACGGTTCTGTCAATTTCGTAAATTTAGCCAATATTCCCACTGCCATTATTGACCGTATTGAAATATTAAACGGTGGCGCTTCTGCAATTTATGGTTCAGATGCAATTGCAGGTGTGGTGAATATTATTCTGAAAAAGAAAACAGACGGCACACAATTTAATATTAAGGCAGGCGGAACAAAAGAAGCTGGTGAAAACTTACGTTTACAACTGAGTGGTAGTAAAACTTTAGACAAGCTCAGCCTTGTTTATGGGGTTGAACTCAGTGGCCGTGAACCGATTTGGGCAGCCGATCGAGATTTTATGTCGGGCCGAACTCGTTTGGGAGAAAAACCAGATACGGTTGTAGGTCGTAAAAATGCCAATACTGGAAAATATCTTTCCATTGGTGGGTGTCAGGCCTTTAATGGTTTATTCAAAGGTTCAGTCAGTAATATAGGACAAGCTGGTGCAGACAATTGTGCTAGTGGTTTGGCACGACCAACCTATTGGACGATCCAAACCCAAAACCGCAGTCAAAATGGTTATCTCGGTTTAGACTATGAGTTAAATGATAAAACTCAATTGTTTGCCGATTTTTTAATTGGCGCCAATCAAATTGAAAACAATACGCGTGGTCCGACATGGACATCTTTAGGTGGATCAAGTGGTTATTTCCTCAATCAAGATTCGGGAAATTATGAAATTTGGAATCGTCGTTTTGCACCTGAAGAATTAGGCGGGGTAGAGCGAGTAAATAAAAAATGGAAAGAACTTTCTTCAAACTTAAATTTTGGAATTCGAGGCGATATTGGGGAGACGAGCTGGAGTTATGAGGCGGCCTATAATGGTTCCATCTATACCAGTCAGCTACGCCGCCAAGGCTTATTACGTTCGAATGTTGATGAATATTTCTTAGGTCAGCAACTTGGTACAGATGCAGATGGTATTCCTATTTATTCCCCTCATTTAGATCGTTTAAGTCGACCACTAACAGCAAGTGAATTTGAAAGTATTTCGGGCACAACAAAAGAAAAAGATAAATCGTGGGCACAAAGTTTAACCTTAAGTGCGAATGGTGATGTGTTTAAGTTACCTGCGGGAACTGCCAAACTTGCAGCAGTGGCTGAAATTGGGCGTCAAGGTTTTTCGATTAAGCCAGATCAGGCACTTGAAAATGGTGAGTTTTATAATACGAGTTCTAGTGGCGAATATAGTGGCACTCGTACACGCCAAGCACTTGGTGCAGAATTATTCTTACCTTTAGCAAAGCCATTAAATTTAACCTTGTCTGGACGTTATGATCGTTATGCTTTGTCAGATAACAGTATTGATAAGCTAACTTTCGGTTCAGGCCTTGAGTTTAGGCCACATCCGACTTTATTGGTGCGCGGTAACTACGCAACTAGTTTTCGTGCACCAGATATGAACTATCTGTTCTTAAATAAGCAAAAAGGTTATTTCCCAAGTACGACCGATTATTTACGTTGTAGCCAAACGGGACAACCTTTAGATAAATGTAGCTTTAAAGATTACTCGCCTGGGGCGAACTATACTTTAACTGGAAACAAAGAGCTGAAACCTGAAGAGGGTAAATCTTATGGTGCAGGTTTTGTTTGGTCACCAACCAATAAATTTGATATCAGCATCGATTACTGGGATATCAAGATTGATAATCTTGTGACCAATTTAAGTGAAGATAAAATTCTACGTTTAGAGGCAGATTGTCGTTTAGGCAACCAAGATATTAACTCTGCGGCCTGTATTGATGCATTGGCACGTGTAGAGCGTAATCCTGCAAATGCAGTTGTCGATCCAAATGTGATTAAGAATATTAATATTGTTCCGATTAATGCTGCATCAGACCATACCCGTGGGATTGATTTCACTAGCAGATGGCGCTGGAAAACAGAGAGCTTTGGTAACTTTCTCTGGATGATCAATTATAGCCGTGTACTAGAACATGAATATCAACAATCAAAAGATGGCGAGAAAGATGACTATTTAAAAGATTTAACCATTCCTGATTGGCGTGACCGTTTTAATACCAGTCTCAGCTGGAGTTTCGGAGATTGGGCATCAACAGTATTAGTTAATCGCTATGGCAAAATTCCAAACGGCGATCAAACTGCTTACCTAAGCCCAACGTATTTGGTGAACTGGAGTGGTACTTATCAAATCTCTCCAAAAGCGTCTGCTTCAATCATTATTAATAACCTGTTTGACAAAGTGAAACGAGATGACACAGGCGGTTGGCCGTATTATCCGGTAGGATCATATTCACCATTTGGCCGTCAAGGTTGGTTGGAGTTTAACTATAAATTCTAAGAATGATGTATGGATGCAGCGAAGTGGTACAGCATTTGCTGCATCTTTTTATTTAAAACTACAGAGGATAAAACCCCTTATGCTGGTCAAGCCTTCATTTAAAAAAAGATTGCTACTTACAACATTATTATCTTTATCTGCGACACAGATTTTTGCATCGAATAACAGTGAACAAATCCCGATTGGTAAATTACCTGAATGGGTTGTACCAGAATCTTATGATTTAGATTTTAAGATTGATCCCGCACAAAAAGGCTATACCGGTAAAACTACGATTCATCTAAAACTGGCTCAAGCCACAGATCACATTTGGATTCATGGTAAATCTTTGACGGTGAAAGATGTGAATATCACATCGGCAGAGGGCGTCAAAACCAAAGCAAAATATGAGCAAGCCTCCGAGGTAGATGGGGTGAGTAAAATTAAATTTGCCAAAACCTTGCCCGCAGGACAGTATCAACTCGTTCTAGATTTTAATGCAGCGTATGACCAGCAACTTGACGGTATTTATAAAATCGAGTTTGAGGGTAAACCTTATGTGATGACTCAAATGGAAGCAATTAGTGCACGCCAGTCATTCCCATCATTTGATGAGCCACGTTTTAAAACACCGTTTAATATTCGTTTGACGATTCCAAGCAAATATTCAGGGTTTGTCAATACTCAACAAACGTCGGAGCAAGCAGAGAAGTTGGGTTGGAAAACGCTTAGTTTTGCACAAACCAAACCACTACCAACGTATTTACTTGCGTTGGCTGTTGGACCGTGGCAATTACAAAACGGGCCTGATATTAGAGCAACTTCATGGCGTAAGCAGCCGATCCAGTTACGTGGTATTGCACCCGATGCAAAAGCTGAAAAAATGCAGCATGCCTTATCTGAAACGCCAGCCATTTTAAAAACTTTAGAAGATTATTTTGCCTTTGGTTATCCATTTGACAAGCTAGATTTACTGGCAGCACCAGACTTTGCCGCTGGTGCAATGGAGAACCCAGGGCTAATTACTTTTAGAGATTACTTGATGTTGCTAGATAAGGACTCGCCAGTCTCTTTTGTACAGAATTCATTTAATGTCAATGCACATGAGTTGGCGCATCAATGGTTTGGTGATGTCGTCACGATGCCGTGGTGGGATGATTTATGGCTAAATGAATCTTTTGCGACATGGATGCAAAGTAAAATCACTCAAAAATTACATCCCGAATTTAATGCTGACTTAGAACGTATTGCGGATACCGCAGATGCAATGAAAAGTGACAGCTTGGTAAGTGTGCGTCGTATTCGTCAGCCTATTTTAAGCAATGCCGATATTCAAACGGCTTTTGATGGCATCACTTATCAAAAAGGTGCGGCTGTTTTAAATATGTTTGAAAGCTACTTAGGTGAAGAAAAATTCAAACAAGGCGTACGCAATTATATTAATAAGCACCAATATGGTAATGCGACAGCCAATGATTTAATTAGCGCTTTAGCAGAGCAGTCTGAGCAAGGTGAGCGCTTTGCCAAAGCGATGAAAAGTTTCCTTGATCAACCTGGTGTGCCTTTAATTAACACCGCATTACAGCAAGAAGGCAATAAAGTCTTTTTAAATGTGAAGCAAAGCCGTTACTTACCTGTGGGTTCAAAAGGTGATGCAAGAAGCCTGTGGGGTGTACCATTATGTGTACGTTATGATGTTCCAAATGCAGGTAGTAAAGTGCAATGTGAATTGGTAGACCAAGCAGAAGCCAAGATTGAACTCAAAGGTGCCAGCCTTGGCAGTTGGTATATACCAAATGCAGACGCGGCAGGATACTACCAATTTAGTTTGCCACAAAAAGAATTTACTCGTCTGACTGCTGCTACAGAAAAGCTTTCTAACACTGAACAGTTGGCCTACGCCTACGCGATTTCAGCGGCATTTAACCATGGCGATATTAATTTATTGGTTGTCGTAGATGCTGCGAAGAAATTTGCCAATTCGAATAGCCGACAAATTAGTACAGCGCTGTTTTCTCAGTTAAGTACCATTAATCGTCATGTGTTGAAAACGGAAGCTGAACGTGAACATTTTAGAAAAGTCTTGGCCAATTTATATTTACCTAAATTAAATCAGTTGGGTTATGTAAACAAAAAAGATGAATCAGCCGAAGACAGTTTATGGCGTAGCGAGTTAGTTAAGTTTCTTGCTTTAGATATTCAAGTTCCAGAAGTCCGTACACAACTGTTAAAACAGTCAGATGCTCTATTTGCTCAAAAGCAGCTTAACTTTGCGCAAGTAACCCCTGAATTATTGCCAACCATTTTAGCTGTACGTGTACAAGAAAAAGGCCAACCTGCTTTTGATCGTTTATCTGGAGAGTTACAACGCGTGACTCAACCAACACAACGTCTTGCGATTCTTACGGCTCTAGGTTCAGCAAATCAAGAAGCAACACGCCAACAAGCACGACAGTTGATTTTAAACCCGCGTGTTAAAGTTGGTGAAGTTCGTACCGTGGTCAACTCAATCAATAATTATGGAGATGAACAAGGTGGCTTATGGTCTTGGTTTAAAGTAAATCATGACGCCGTGTTTGATCGTTTAGGTAAATCTTCGGCTGGGCGTTTCCCTGCAATGTTTAGTGGGGCCGCATGTACCCAACAACAGGCAGTCCAGTTAAATGACTTTTTTGCACCACGAACTAAAGAATTGGTCGGGGTGGAAAGAGGATTGAAACAGACCAAAGAGCGTATTCAACTCTGCGAATCTTTGGTGGCAAAACAAGATGGATCGATTGTGCAGCAGTTAAAGTTGTAATTGATTCAAGCATGAAAAAAGCCAACTGATCGTAGTTGGCTTTTTTATTCAGTTTCTTATCAAATTACTTTTAAAATAATCTATTTACGGCTGCCTTATGCATAGATATCTAAAAAGTTTTTAAAGATTTGATGGCCATGTTGACTCAAGATTGATTCAGGATGGAACTGCACGCCTTCAACAGGAAGTGTCTTATGTTTAACACCCATAATTTCTTCCATTGAGCCATCTGCTTCATTGGTCCAGCATGTTACTTCAAGGCAATCAGGCAGTGTTTGCTGATCAATCACCAAAGAGTGATAACGAGTTGCCGAGAATGGGCTAGGAAGATTACTGAAAATACCCTTATTGCTGTGGTACATATCAGATAAACGTCCGTGCATCACCGTTTTGGCTCTTACAATTTTTCCGCCAAAAGCTTGCCCAATACTTTGATGCCCTAAACACACGCCAAGCAAAGGAATTTTTCCGGCAAAGTGATTAATTGCAGGAATTGAAATACCTGCTTCACTTGGAGAGCAAGGGCCAGGACCAATCACAAGGTATTTAGGTTGCCATCGTTCAATATCCTCTAATGTGACTTGATCATTGCGAACTACTTTTACTTCCTGATTCAACTCGCCAAAATATTGGACGATGTTGTAGGTAAAAGAGTCGTAATTGTCGATCATTAGAAGCATGATGAACTTAACCTCATGATAATTAATAGATATTTAATAAGTGACTAGAGTTTTACTCACAATGTTACTCATTTTTTAAAAAGTACTTTTATTTGATCAAATAAAAAGCCGCTTTCTAATGGGCTAATATAGCAAAAAAAGAAGTAACCAGTTTAACTATTTCATTCGTTAGAAATTTACAGAAAAAATGGCTTTAAGAAGTGAGCCTTTTGAAATTAGAGATAAGTACAAATAAGGCAGAATAAGCTTCTATTGTAAATAAAAAACTATTCTGCCTTAATCAAAAAGAAGATTAAATCTTACGTGTGTTATAAATCAACCAATCTAAAACATCGCCAGATAAATGTTCAGCCAGTTTTTCTTGAACAGTTTGATGATAACTATTTAACCAGTCTTTCTCTTCATTCGTTAGCATGTCAACAACAATACAATCTAAATGAATCGGGCAAAGAGTCAGCGTTTCAAACTCTAAGAAATCGCCGTAGGTTTTCTCAAACCCTGAGTGAAGTTTGTTTGCAACGAGGTTTTCAATACGAATGCCGTATTGTCCTTCATGGTATAAGCCCGGCTCGTTAGAAATAATCATTCCTTCACACAATTTGCTATAGGCATGTATAGGCGCGTAATAAGAAAGAACTTGCGGACCTTCATGAACATTAAGCGCAAAGCCTACGCCGTGGCCTGTGCCGTGGCGATAATCTAAACCATGTTGCCATAGCGTATGGCGACAAATTGAATCGAGTAGAGGAGCGGCTAAACCTTCTGGATAAATCGTTTTTGCCAAAGCAATATGACATTTTAAAACCAGAGTATAGTCACGTTTTTGTTGCTCTGTTGGTGTCCCGACGGGAACAACACGGGTAATATCTGTTGTTCCATCAATATACTGCCCGCCAGAGTCAATGAGTAATAGACCATCGCCTTCAATAAATGAATAGTGCTCTTCAGTTGCACGGTAGTGAGGTAAAGCACCATTAGCATTGAAGCCAGCAATCGTTGAAAAACTTGGGCCTATAAATCCGTTTTGCTCAGCACGGAAAGCTGTAATCTTCTCATCAATAGTGAGTTCTGAAATGCTTTCACCATGATGAAGGGCTTTCTCTAACCAGTGGAAAAAGTGGCAAAGCGCGACTCCGTCTTTCACCATGGCATGACGGATATGGGCAATTTCACTTTCATGTTTACGTGATTTAAAAAGTGTACTCGGGTTGATGTCGTATACAACTCGAATATCTTTTGCGATGACTTGTTCATGAAAAATCGAGACTTTGGCTGGATCTAAAAGTACTGAAGCATCAGAGATATTCGATAAAAACTTAGCTGTATCTTCGTAGTTACGAATTTCAATGTCATCAGCTTTGAAAGCTTGTTGAGAGGTTGAATCAACTTTGTTGCTATCAATGAATAAAACAGCCTGTTGAGTACTGATATACAAATGTGAAAGGAATACAGGGTTATACTCTACATCTTGTCCACGTGCATTTAAGACCCAAGCAATATCATCTAAAGATGAAATAAAATGACCCGCAATATTCTTGTTAGCTAAGCTCTCGCGAATTGCCTGAATTTTCTCTTTACGAGATAGGGCATTTAACCCTTCAGGCATTAAATGAATCTGCTCTAAAGGAAGTTCTGGACGATTAGACCAGATCGAACCAATTAAATCTTGCTGTGTTTCAAGTTTAAAGCCACGTTGTTTTGCCGTATTTTCCAAAGCTTTAAATTGCTGGATTGAAAGCGTTTGTCCATTTACTGAAATGACCGAACCAGTTGATAAATTTTTCTCAATCCACACGAGATGTGTTGAAGACTCATCACTGGTCAGTTTTTGTAATTGAAAGCCAGTTTCAGCGAGTTGTTGCTCGGCTTGTACCCAATAGCGACCATCCGCCCATAGACCTGCAAACTTTTGGGTCACCACAAGCGTACCAACAGAACCACTAAAACCGCTTAACCACTGCCTTACTTTCCAGTAGTCTGGTAAATATTCTGACATATGGGGATCGGCACTCATCACAATCAAAGCATCAATATGCTGATTGCGCATGAGTTGACGAAGTTTCTCAAGTTTTTCTGGAACAGTTAAAACGCTCATATAGTTTCCAACTCAGGTTGAACTTTACTGGTACTTTTGTTCATTAATCTATTGATAGGTTTCTTTAATAAAAATAACACGATTGCACCAACGACTAATGCCAAAACGCATCGCATAAAGAGATTTGGTAAATGATCAATATTATCTGCTGATACATGCCCGCCAATTAAGCCAGCGATGAGATTACCTAAAGCTGTGCCAGTAAACCATAGCCCCATAATTTGACCGCGTATGACATCAGGTGCAAGTTTAGTCATGGTTGATAGCCCAATTGGGCTTAAACACAGTTCTCCTATGGTAAGTAAAAATAAAGTTCCTACTAACCAAAATGGTGAAACTAGCCCGCCAGCAATTGCGAAACGACTAGCAAAAGACATAACAAGAAAGCCACCTGCTGCGAATAACAATGCAATAATAAATTTGCTGATATAGCTTGGGTCTTTATTTGATTTACCTAGTCTTGCCCAAAGCCATGCTGCAACTGGGGCAAAAATAATAATGAATAGGGCATTAATTGATTCAAACCATACAGTTGGAATCTCAAATCCAAAAAACATACGATCTGTATAGTCTTGTGCAAATAAAGTAAAAGTTGTGGGCTTTTGTTCAAAAGCTGACCAGAATAGGGCAGAGGCTGCTAATAAAACAAAGCAAATAATAATTTTAAATTTATCATGTTGTTCTAAATTCAGGAAAAGCAGTAAATATGCAAAATAAGCAATAATCCCAATACCAATCCCAACTGTTAAATAAGTTGCTACCTCGACCGGATTGATATGAATGACACCAAATAAGGTAAGAGCAATAACGACTGCAACAGATAGTAAAAAGGAGAAAGCAATTTTTGGTGCATTTTTGTTTTGTACGACAGGTTTATTCCAATTGTCATTTTCTTGACGTAACTCATTAAAAGTTTGGAGCTGCGGGATAGCTAAAAAGCGGAAAATTAATAAAGCAATGAGCATCCCAATACCACCAATACCAAAGCCTAAGTGCCAGCCATAATCGCGAGCTAATAGGCCTGTAATGAGCGGGGCAATAAACGAGCCCATATTAATTCCCATATAAAAAATGGAGAATCCAGCATCTCGTCTACTATCTTGAGCTTTGTATAAAGTTCCTACAATGACTGAAATACAAGTTTTAAATAAACCTGAGCCAAGAACAATCAGAACTAGACCGAAATAAAAAAAGAATTGATCAAAAATGGTGGTGAGGGCAATTGATAAATGACCTAGTGCAATAATAATAGAACCATACCAGACAGCACGCGCCTGACCTAACCAGTTATCGGCAATCCATCCACCAAAGACGGTCATTAAATACATGGAACCTGCAAATAATCCCACAATGGCGGCTGCAGTTGGACGGTCAAGACCTAAACCACCGTCATTAACCATTGCAATCATATAAAGAACGAGTAAAGGCCGAATACCATAATAAGAAAATCTTTCCCAAAGCTCTGTAAAAAATAAAGTTTTTAATGGTTTTGGATGGCCGAAAAAAGCTCTGTCATATTGTTCGAGTTCATGCTTCATTTCAAATCCTTTGAACATATTTGTAGTTTAGATAAAACAAAACTTTTAGTTTGTTTAATTATAAAAAAAAGTTATGTTTTATTTTTTAGATTTTTTAAAATGAAAAAGCAAGTTGGTCATGTATAAAAAAGGTATATAACAAATGGTAAAAAATTAGAAAGTTGAAATTATCAGTCGAAAAGATTCCTCTTGCTGCACCAAAGCTGATCAGACCAGCCCTAGCGTAAAACTACGATAAGAAAAATTAAATTAACACTTTAAAACCTCAACCTTTCTATGGATGGGCAGTGAAGAGTGGTAATTGATATTATTTAAAAAAATTGTGTAGAGTTACTTAGAAATCGTATTTATGTTCAAACTTTTTTGGCAAGGGCATATTGTAGATACCATCGTCTAATTTAGAGATTAATAGTTCTATCGGGAATAGATTATTATTTTTAAGGATTACAGTAAGAAAGTCAGATTTCTATATAAGAAAGTATTATGATCACAAATTACTGTTAGATATTGATGCGGTGATTCATATTAGCGCAACAATTTTGCACTAAATTAGGGCGATTGCGAGCTATTCTTGTATGCCATAATTTGAAAATGTCTGAATATGGTGCATTTAACTATGCAAACAGTATAATGGGTTCAAGACAAGGGGCCTAAATCATGGATAGTTATAAGCAATTCAATGTTTTAGGTAAGTCTTATAAAGTTGGTATGAGAATTGCTATATAAATACCAGCAACTAACACGCACTTAACAAGTGCAACAAAATTTCATTGGAGCAAAATGAGCATGGCGAACAAGGTCCTTCAACTCATACAAGAAAGTGGCGCAAAATGGGTCGATTTTCGCTTTACTGATACTAAGGGTAAAGAGCAGCACGTAACTTACCCAGCTGATTCTATTGATGAAGATACTTTTGAAGACGGTAAAATGTTTGATGGTTCTTCAATCGCTGGTTGGAAAGGCATTGAAGCATCTGACATGATTTTACGTCCAGATGCGGAAACTGGTTTTATCGACCCGTTCTTTGCTGAACCAACTGTAGTTGTGACTTGTGACGTTATTGAACCTTCAACTGGTCAAGGTTATGAGCGTGACCCGCGTTCGATTGCTCGCCGTGCAGAAGAATACTTAAAATCTACAGGTATCGGTGATACTGCATTCTTTGGTCCAGAACCAGAATTCTTTGTATTTGACGAAGTGAAGTGGGACATCGATATGTCTGGCGCTCGTCATACATTAATCGCTGAAGAAGCTGCTTGGTCTACTGGTAAAGATTACGAGTCTGGTAACTCTGGTCACCGTCCACGTGTTAAAGGCGGTTACTTCCCAGTTCCTCCAGTTGATTCTTCACAAGATATGCGTGCAGAAATGTGTGCAAAAATCGAAGACATCATGGGTCCAGGTCGTGTAGAAGTACATCACCACGAAGTTGCTTCTTGCCAGTTAGAAATTGGTGTGAGCTTCAATACACTTGTACGTAAAGCTGATGAAGTTCAACAGTTCAAATATGCTGTTTGGAACGTTGCACATCAATATGCAAAAACAGCTACGTTTATGCCTAAACCAATGGTAGGTGATAACGGTTCTGGTATGCACGTTCACATGTCTATCTCTAAAGATGGCAAAAACTTGTTTGCTGGTGATGAATATGCAGGCCTTTCAGAAATGGCATTGTATTTCATCGGTGGTATCATCAAGCACGCTCGTGCATTGAATGCAATCACAAACCCATCTACAAACTCATACAAGCGTTTGGTTCCTCACTTCGAAGCACCAATCATGCTTGCTTACTCAGCACGTAACCGTTCTGCTTCTATCCGTATTCCATACGTTTCTAGCCCTAAAGGTAAGCGTATCGAAGCTCGTTTCCCAGACCCAATGATGAACCCGTACTTAGGTTTCGCTGCATTGTTAATGGCTGGTATCGACGGTATCCAAAACAAGATCCATCCGGGCGAAGCTGCTGATAAGAACTTGTATGATCTTCCTCCAGAAGAAGAAGCAAAAATCCCAACAGTTGCTCATAGCTTAGATATGGCTCTTGAAGCACTTCAAGCAGATCACGAATTCTTGTTAAAAGGCGGCGTATTCACTAAAGAAATGCTTGATGCATACATCGAACTTAAAACTGAAGATGTACGTCGTCTTAACACGACTACTCATCCAGTTGAATTCGATATGTACTACAGCTTGTAATACGTATTTCGTAAAAAAGCCTGCATATGCAGGCTTTTTTATTGCCTGGAATGTTGATTGAATTCTCTACGTTTTTTATCAAAAAATTGGAGTAAACTAAGTGCGAGTTTTCATGTGAGCAGATTATGCGTAAACGACAACCAGTACTTAAACAGGAAAAGGCTTTAAATCCTGAGTTGAAAACATGGTTGTATGCTTCTGGTTCTCTGACTCAACAATTAACTGAGCTCGGTGGCGGCCAGTTTAGTGTGAGGCCCTTTAAAGAACACTTTCAGCGTTTAACGTTTGTAGATAGCCAATGGATGAACATGTCTCATGCTCATACTTCATGGGTAAGGGAAACCTACTTATATGGCTGTGAAGCAGAGCCGTGGGTGAAAGCAAAAAGTATTTTTCCAATTCAAAGTTTACAAAAAAAAGCGCGTATATTTCAGCACATCGGTTCTAAACCGATTGGCTTTTTTCTATTTCAAAGAACAACTCCGCTTTGTGACCGTCGTGTCATTCGTTTGCCAGAAGGCTGGACGCGACAAAGTTGCTATACTTGGCATGGATGTAAATTTATCGTCCAAGAAACATTCTTACCGGCTTTTGAAGCTTTTTTAAATCAGCAGCACGACAAGGAATTACTATGACGACTGCAACAGGCACAACATGGCGTCAGCGTTTAGAAGCTTATTATTATCTATGTCGATTTGATAAGCCTGTTGGAACAGAACTGGTGTTTTGGCCAACCATGTGGGCACTTTGGATTGCAGCAGAGGGAATGCCACCTCTACATATTCTTTTGGCGATGGTATTCGGTACAATTTTTATGCGTGCCGCTGGCTGTGCGATTAATGATTTTGCTGATCGTAAAGTAGATGGACATGTAGAGCGTACAAAAACGCGCCCTTTGGCAACAGGGGTAATTAGTCCAAGAGAAGCGGTATATGTATTTTTAGCATTAGTATTTGCCAGTGCTTGTACGCTGTTCTTTTTACCTATCGCGACGTTCTACTGTGCATTAGGGGGCTTGGCGTTAGCATTTATATATCCTTTTATGAAACGTTATACCCATTTACCGCAAGTAGTGTTAGGTATGGCATTTTCTTGGGGGATTCCAATGTCATTTACTGCAATGGGTAAGCCTTTAGATATAACGTGTTGGCTAATTTATTTTGGTAATTTGGCATGGACAGTGGCTTTTGACACTCAATATGCAATTACAGATCGTGAATATGATTTAAAGATTGGCGTGAAATCTACAGCTATTCTTTTTGGCCGATATGACATCCAGATTATTGCTCTTTTACAAGCAACTAGTCTTGTTTTGATTGGTACTGCACTATATTTAGAAAATATTTTATTCCCCTGGGCAATTATTGCTTTAGTTGTAGTGGCCTTTGATTTTGTATATCAAACAGTTAAAACCAAAGACCGCAACCCTCAAGTTTGTTTTTGGGCATTTCGTCACAATCGTTGGGTGGGATTAATCATTTTTCTAGGAATATTTTTAAATTTCATATAGTAAAAATGACCGTGAGGTTGAAAAGTGTTCTATGCAGAGCACTTTTTTTATGTCTTAATATTTGTGCATAAAAATATGCGGAATAAATAACACATAAAAAGGATATTCTATGAAACGGTCAAAAATTGCTTTAGCTATAACATTATCAACTTCAGCACTATTTCTTACAGCGTGTAATGACGATGATGATGACTATATTGGTGTAAATCCTGATAAAACTTATGTTTCTGAAAAATCCTATTCTAAGGATACCTTAAGTGGTGCTTCATCTATAAAAGTGATGACATATAACATGGTGAATGTACAAGGGAAAACAGCTGAAGCAACTGCTTTGGTAATGTTCCCTAAAGTTGCTCAACCAAAAGATGGTTATCGCGTAGTGGTATGGGAGCACGGCACAGTAGGTGTAGGGGATAGTTGTGCACCAAGCAACAATACGATTAATCCACGTTTTAAAATTCTAGCGGATACTTTATTAGCTGCTGGTTATGTGATTGTGGCACCTGACTATGAAGGTTTAGGTACTAGAGGCATGCATCCATACCTTAATTTAGGAAGTGAGGCTAAATCTGCAATTGCAGCAGTTAAAGCTGCTAAAGATCATTACGGTAGTCAGTTAAATAGTTCATGGATGTCAATTGGGCAGTCTCAAGGAGGCCATGCTTCATTAGGAACAGCTGAATTTGCTAATAACGACACTAACTACAAAGGAGCTGTTGCAACAGCACCAGCTTCTAGCCTTGGCGATATTATTTCTAAAATTGCTCCGCAAGCAATTAGAGACATTCTTCAGAAAGAGCAGGCTGGTACCGCACCTGTTGGTACGGCTGTGGAAGTGTATGCCGAGCTACTTGCATATGCTGCATATACCACAGTGGGTATTACTGCTTATGAACCTAAATTTAATTATCGTGCAATCTTTCAACAACGTTCTCAAAGTATAGCTGAGTTTGCAGAAGGCACTACGGGTGAAAATGGAGTCTGTTTAACTGATTTGCATAATAAATTTGCAGATGATATTCGAGATTTTCTTGCGACTAATACTGGTAAAACAGTTCTAGATTATCCAGGCCTAGCTGGTAATTTCCAGGAGAATCCAACGGTACAAAAATTCTTGGTAGATAATCAACCTGCTACCAAAAAAATTAATTCACCAGTCATGATTGTTCAAGGTACTGCGGATATGGCTGTACCATATCCTGTTACTAATGCCTTACAAGAGGGACTTAAAAAAATGGGAACTGATGTGACATTTGTACCTGTTGTTGGAGCTGCCCATACTCAGGCGATTGTATGTAGAAATGCTGAAATTTATCAATTTGTTCAATCTAAGATGCCAGCTAAAACAAATATAGTGCTTGATCCATCAGTAATAGATGCCAGTAAGAATGTTGAATGTACTGGAATAGCACAATAATTTTTTGTATTTAAAATCTTCAAATTAAAAAGGTCCTGAAAAGGGCCTTTTTTGTTATATTGTTACACAGTTTGATTTGATACTATTTGAGTTTGAAGAACTTATGAGCCAGCAACCTGTTGAAAAAAAATCTGTTCCTTGGTTATTAATGGGATTAGGTTTACTTATTCCTTTTCTAATTATTGGAATACTTTTCTTGGCTGCAAAAAGCGATGCTAAGAATAAAAAACAATATGAACAACAGCGTTTAGAGATGGCAAAAAGAATAGCTGAGAAAGAAGCTGCAAATTCTGAATCGAAATAGCTTGTTAATGAATATCCTTTTGTAATTGGCGTACAGTAGGAATATTTGTGTAACGCTTTACAAGGTAGCCTGCTTCAGTAAGCATTTGATCACGAATACGGTCTTCTTCTACTTTTTCAAGATGGGTAGGGTCATCTAGTTCAATGATGGCCATGACTTCCATCTTGTCGTTGAGCACAACAAAGTCAGTAACTTTACGATTGAACTGACTACGAATTTTATAGTCATTACTGGTAATTAATGCGCTAAACGCCACTTGTGCTAACACATGATAATTTGGAAAACTTTGTTTTAAACGTATAAACATTTGAGTTTCAAAGTTTGTAATGACAGGGCGAGCAAAGAATTTTTGTTTTGGAAATAAATAAGGGCGTAAACAAACAAGAAGAAAAATACAGGTGCTTACGCAACCTAAAACAATAAAAAATAAGTGACTCGATTCGAACATGTGAAGGCATCATACAAATAAAAACCCACTCATGATGAGTGGGTTTTTAAGAATCTTGGCTCTCCCACCTGGGCTCGAACCAGGGACCTGCGGATTAACAGTCCGTCGCTCTACCGACTGAGCTATGGGAGAATCTGGAAAAGGATTTTAGGCAGGAAAGAGGGCTGGGTCAAGCCTTAATAACAGAATTAGAGTGAATATCTAATCGTTTGGTTTAAAAATACTCGAAACATTGATTTTATTCAAAATAATGAAAAATTATTAAATCATTAGAAAAGAAAAAACCCGCAATAAATGCGGGCTTTTAGAATCTTGGCTCTCCCACCTGGGCTCGAACCAGGGACCTGCGGATTAACAGTCCGTCGCTCTACCGACTGAGCTATGGGAGATTAGTAGATGGCTCTCCAACCTGGGCTCGAACCAGGGACCTGCGGATTAACAGTCCGTCGCTCTACCGACTGAGCTATTGGAGAATCTGATGCGCATTTTATGGATGAAATCTAAAAGCGTCAATAAGAATATTAAAGAAAATGAATCGTTTGCTTGATTAATATGCTTTTGCTGTATTAAAAATAAAAAAACCACCCCAAATAGGGTGGTTTTTCATAAAGAAATAAAATTATTTCTCTACACCAGCTGGTTGACCTGCAAGTTTTGCATTTGCATAGTCCCAGTTCACAAGGCTTTCTAGGAAAGTTGCGATGTATTTAGGACGTAAGTTACGGAAATCGATGTAGTAAGCATGTTCCCATACGTCAATTGTTAATACAGCAATTTGGCCATGTGCAAGTGGAGTGTCTGCATTAGAAGTTTTAGTAATAGATAATTTACCGTTTACTTCATCAGCAACTAACCAAGCCCAACCTGAACCGAATTGAGTTGTTGCAGCAGCAGTAAATTCTTCTGCAAACTTTTCGTAGCTACCAAAAGCTTCGTCAATTTTAGCAGCGATTGCGCCAGTAGGCTTACCACCACCATTTGGCTTCATGCTGTTCCAGTAGAAAGTGTGGTTCCAAACTTGAGCAGCATTGTTGAAAATACCAGCTTTAGATGCATCACCAGCAGTCGCTTTAATGATTTCTTCTAAAGTTTTACCTTCAAGGTCAGTCCCTTTGATTAAGTTGTTTAAGTTAACAACATAGGTATTGTGGTGTTTATCGTGATGGTATTCTAAAGTTTCTTTACTAATATGTGGCGCTAAATCATCATAGCCATATGGAAGTGCAGGTAAAGTAATGGTTGTCATGTTCCTATTCCTTGCATTTGCTGGGTTATACAATTAAGTGGCTCTATTGTAAATGATTCTGGTAACAATAGGGCATCGTTTTAAAGAACTATACACAATAAAGATCTAATTAATACGCATAACACAGATTGAAAAAAAGACTTAATTAAATCGGATTATTCAATTCAAAATATTCAGCTTCAATTGAAAACTGTTTTGAGATCGCTTGTGCCAAACGCTGAACTCCATAACGCTCAGTAGCATGGTGACCACAGGCGAAATAGTGAACCCCTAATTCTTTTGCTTCATAAAAAGTTCGTTCACTGACTTCACCTGAAATATAAGCATCACAATTTTGCAAAGCAGCTTTAGCAATAAAATCTTGAGCGCCGCCTGTACAGAAGCCTACTTTTTGAATGCTTTGCTTTTCTGCTGGCAAATGAATCACTTTAAAATCAAAACTGTTTTGAAGCTGTGCTTTAAACTCATCTACAGAAACTGCTTGCTCTAAATAACCAATATTACCAATCGGATGTTTCTCGGTTAAATCGAGTGGTTCTAAATTCTTCAAGTTTAGTTTTTCTGCAATCGCTACATTGTTGCCCAAAGTTGGGTGTGCATCTAAAGGTAGATGATAAGCGACTAATGAAATATTATTTTGAATGAGTTTTTTAATGCGGTTGCCTCGCATTCCAATAATTGGATACGGTTCACCCTTCCAAAAATAACCATGATGTACGAGTAATAAATCTGCATTTTGAGCAATTGCTGCATCAATCGCATCTTCGGAAGCAGTAACCGCACAAACGATACGTTTTACTTCAGTTGAACCTTCAATTTGCAGGCCATTTGGTGCGTAATCTTTAAATTCTGCCGCTTTTAAGGTTTGGTCGCACCACTGAATAATTTCATGCAAATTTGCCATGATATTTCCTGAATTGAGTAGTAAATAATTGCTAAAGCTATAGAAACATATTTTGTTGTGTAACTAAAGCTAGACAAATCTTTTTTGACTTTTTTATGTATATCGACATATTTAATTTAAAATGCTTAACTGAAAACTCTTTTTGTTCAATATATTAATTTAATTAAAAACTTCTTTGCGTAGAGGATATGAACGTGCGCCGCACCTTTACATGGTTACCTTGGGTGTTACTTATTATTGTAATTGCCAGTTTTATTGCATGGCAAAAATACCATCAGCCGAAACCAACTGTTGCAGTTGATGGGGTGCAAATGCCTGCTGAGAAAGTTGAACCACTCGTTGATACTTCGCGAGCGGGCGGGGTGGTATCTTATAGCGCTGCAGTAAAAGTTGCAGCGCCAGCAGTTGTTAATATTTTTACGACCCAGAAAGTTAAACAAAATCATCCATTATTAAGTGATCCGGTCTTCCGTGAGTTTTTTGGAAATCAGGTTCCTGAACAACAACAGCAAAATGAAAATAGCTTAGGCTCTGGGGTTATTGTACGAGCTGATGGTTATATTCTGACGAATAATCATGTGATTGCTCAAGCTGATCAGATTGTAGTTGCATTACATGACGGCCGTCGTGCAGAAGCAACGATTGTTGGAACAGACCCTGATACTGATTTAGCTGTAATTAAAATCGATTTAGATAAATTACCTGTATTGCCATTTAAACTCAGTGGTAATGAAGTAGGTGATGTGGTCTTAGCAATTGGTAACCCATTTGGCGTAGGCCAAACGGTAACTCAAGGTATTATTTCTGCGACTGAACGCTCTGATTTAGGCATTAATACCTATGAAGACTTTATTCAAACAGATGCCGCAATTAACCCAGGTAACTCTGGTGGAGCATTAATTGATGTGGCTGGGAATTTAATCGGGGTAAATACTGCTATTTTCTCTCAGTCAGGTGGTTCTTTAGGAATTGGTTTTGCAATTCCTGCTAAAGTTTGCCAACAAGTTTTAAACTCGATTTTGAAAGATGGCCGTGTAGTCCGTGGATGGTTAGGTATTAGTTTAGTACCGCCTACACAAGAAGACGTATTAGCACCTAAACAGCAAATTGGTGTTGTGGTTGCAGATGTCTTGAAAAATGGTCCAGCTGCATCAGCAGGTATTAAGATTGGTGATAAAATTATTCAGGTGAATAACCAACAAATCACTTCAGCATCTCATTTGATTAATTATGTTGCATTACAAGCGCCTAACAGCGAAATTAATGTAATGGTCGAGCGAGATGGGAAGCAACAAAACTTTGTGGTGACAGTAGGGGAAAGAAAAAACCAAAATACTCAATCACAATTTATACCGCTGCCTAAACAGTAAAGATAAAAAAGCCTCGTAATGAGGCTTTTTTCTTGGTGTTAATTAAGTATGAGACAGTGCTTGATGCTGATGTTTGAACTCAGTTAAAGCATCAATACGGTACTGAATGAGCATTTCACCAATCTCCGCACCTTTAATGTTTTCAGGTAAATCCTGAACTTTAATAGAGCGAACGATTTGCATCGCATCTAACATGTACTGAGCTTGTGGATAAGGTCGGTCTTCTAAACCTAATCTTCCTTTAGCATCACATTCACATGCTTGTACAAAAGCTTCCACTCTCTCAGGACGACGTAATACATCTAGACGCTGTAATAGACGCCATACTGTTCCTGGTTTTAACGACATAATCTGATGACATTTTAGATGTTCTTTACACACTGATAATGCCAACTGTCGAGTTTGAGTTGGAACTTTTAAACGTTCACATAACTCGGTAACAGGTTTTACTCCACGTTCTTCATGCATGATGTGGCGAGGAAGTTCGTTAGCTGGAGTCAATGCTTTACCCAAATCATGTACTAAAACAGCAAATCGAACATCAAGTGAATAGTTTGATTTACAAGCTTGCTGTAACGACATTAAGGTATGTATGCCGCAGTCCACTTCTGGATGATATTCAGGGCGCTGTGGTACACCAAATAATGCGTCAATTTCAGGGAAAAGATGTTTCAACGCCCCACAGTCACGTAATGTCTGAAAATAAACATCCGCATGATCTTCTAAAAGTGCGCGAGAAGTCTCTTTCCATATACGTTCTGGTGTTAAGGCATCAAGCTCACCTGATTCGGCCATGGTTTGCATAAGCTGCATTGTCTCTGGCGCAATCTGAAAACCATATGAAGAATAGCGAGCCGCAAAGCGTGCAACACGTAAAACACGTAAAGGATCTTCAGCAAAAGCTTCTGAAACATGACGTAAAGTTTTATTTTCTAAATCTGTTTGACCGCCATATGGATCGTATAATTTGCCATCTTGATCCATTGCTATGGCATTGATGGTTAAATCACGGCGAATTAAATCTTCTTCTAAACTTACTGTGGTATCGGTAAAAAATTGAAAGCCGTGGTAGCCTTTACCAGATTTTCTTTCAGTACGTGCAAGTGCATATTCTTCTTTCGTTTCGGGATGAAGAAACACAGGAAAATCTTTGCCTACAGGTTGAAAACCTTGGGCGAGCATGTGTTCCGGCGTTGCACCGACAACAACATAATCTTTTTCTTGATAGGGATGCCCAAGTAAAAAATCACGGACGGCACCGCCTACTAAATACACTTGCATGAAAAAACCTCTATTCTTCAAGCAATCATGCTACAGAATAGAGGTTTTCTCAAGTCATTAGAGATGCTTTTCGTAAAAAGCAGTTTCTAAATTACTTTTCTTGTTGTTGGATTTCAGCAACAGTTAAAGCAGTCATATTGATAAGACGACGAGTTGTTGCTGTAGGTGTCAAAATATGAACAGGTTTTGCTGCACCAAGTAAAATTGGACCAATAGTAACGTTGTTACCAGAAGTTGCTTTCAACAAGTTAAATGAAATATTTGCTGCATCTAGGTTTGGCATAATGAGCAAGTTTGCCGAACCTTTGAAACGTGAGCCAGGGAATGCAAATTGACGAATGTTTTCGTCTAATGCTGCATCACCGTGCATTTCACCTTCAACTTCAAGCTCAGGAGCTTGCTCAGATAAAATACGATAAACTTCACGCATTTTTTGAGCACTTGAGTCAGTCTGGTCACTACCAAAACTTGAATGAGAAAGCAGGGCTACACGCGGAGTAATACCAAAACGACGTACTTCTTCAGCTGCTAAAATAGTCATTTCAGCAAGTTGTTCAGCAGTCGGGTTTGTATTTACGTATGTATCAGCAATAAACAAGTTACGATCTTCAAGCATTAATGCATTTAAGGTGAAGAAGTTATTCATACCTTCTTTTAGACCGATGACATTGCGTACAAAGTCAAGGTGAATGTTATAGCTACTGTAAGTACCACATAACATACCGTCTGCTTTACCGAATTTAACCAGTAGAGATGCAATTAATGTTGAACGGCGACGTGCTTCACGTTGAGCATATTCAACAGTAATACCTTTGCGTTGCATAGTTTGATAGTAGTCTTTCCAAAACTCTTCATACATCGGGTTTTGTTCTTGATCTACAATCTCAATGTTTACGCCATGTTGTAAACGTAAGCCTAATTTTTTGATATTAGCTTCAATTACAGCAGTACGACCTACTAAAATTGGTTTAGCTAAATCTTCATCAACTGCGATTTGCACTGCACGTAATACGCGCTCATCTTCACCTTCAGCATATGCGATGCGTTTAGGATCAGTTTTTGCTTGAGCAAAAATCGGTTTCATCAAGAATGCAGAGTTATAAACAAACTCAGATAATTTTTGACGGTATGCAGAGAAATCTTCGATCGGACGAGTTGCAACACCTGAATCCATTGCAGCTTTAGCAACAGCAGGGGCAATTTCTAAAATTAAACGTTGATCAAGTGGACGTGGAATTAAGTAGTCACGGCCAAATGAAGCAGATTTTTCGCCATAAGTTGCTGCATCTGCTTCTACGTGTGCCATACGTGCAATTGCATGTACACATGCAATTTTCATGTCTTCATTAATCGTTGTTGCACCAACGTCAAGCGCACCACGGAAAATGTAAGGGAAACATAATGCGTTGTTTACTTGGTTTGGATAGTCAGAACGACCAGTTGCCATGATTACATCAGGACGTACTTCATGTGCATGTTCAGGTAAAATTTCTGGATCTGGGTTTGCCAAAGCAAAAATAATAGGGTTCTCAGCCATCTGTTTCACCATTTCTTTGGTGAGAATACCAGCAGCAGAAAGACCCAAGAACATATCAGCACCAGCCATTACTTCATGTAACTGAGTCGCTTTAATGTCTTGAACATAACGTTTTTTCGATTCATCCAAGCCTTCACGTGAAGTAGTGAGTAGACCGCGAGAATCGGCAACAATGATATTTTCTTTATTTACGCCTAAAGCACAAAGTAAATCTAAACAAGAAAGGGCAGCAGCGCCTGCACCTGAAGCTACAATTTTGATTTCATCAATTTTCTTATTTACAAGTTGCAATGCATTAAGCAAAGCTGAACCTACAATGATACTTGTACCGTGTTGATCGTCATGGAATACAGGAATTTTCATGCGTTCGCGAAGTTTCTTTTCGATATAGAAACATTCTGGCGCTTTAATATCTTCGAGGTTGATACCACCGAAAGTTGGCTCAAGAGAGGCAACAATATCTACAATTTTATCTGGATCGTTTTCTGCAATTTCGATGTCAAATACGTCAACACCAGCAAACTTCTTGAAAAGTACGCCTTTACCTTCCATTACAGGTTTAGACGCTAATGGTCCAATATTACCTAAACCAAGAACAGCTGTACCGTTACTGACTACGGCAACCAAGTTTCCGCGAGCTGTATATTTAGCAGCAGCAGATGGATCACGCTCAATCTCTAAACATGGCGCAGCAACTCCTGGTGAGTAGGCTAAAGCCAAATCTCGTTGGTTGACAAGTTGCTTACTTGGGGTGACGCTGATTTTCCCTGGGTTTGGATATTCATGGTAATTTAAAGCGGCCTGTTTTAAAGATTGATCGTCCATCTGAGTCTCTATTTGATACAAAAAAGCAAACTAGTCAAATTGCTCATTTAGGGAGAGGCAACTCACTTCTTTAACTACGCTTTAATTTTTACCAATTAAGAGAATAGTAGACGAATTGCCAATAGCCCCGTGGTGAGCTAAATGCTAAAGAATATAACACTACTTCTTTATTTCTCACAGTCAAAAACGCTCATTTTTGGAAAAAGCAGCATAGGTAAAGTAGATGATTGGAACAATTAAGAAATATGCGGATTTGTTTGTAGATAAGGAATAATCTGCTCGGCAGGAATAGGGCGACTAAAGAAATAGCCTTGTAAAAAATCACATTGTTGTTTTTGTAGATAGGTGACTTGTTCTTTTGTTTCTACACCTTCAGCAACCAGTTTAAGTCCCATACTTTTACCCATCGCGATCATTGCATTTACAATAGCTTCTTGTTTGTGATCACCAATTTTAGAAATAAAAGCACGATCAATTTTTAATACGTCAATTGGGTACTCTGTCAAATAGGCTAAAGAGGAATAACCCGTACCAAAGTCATCTAAAGCAATTGAGATATCTCGTTGTTTTATCGCGTGTAATAGTGTTTTTACATTGGCAGTATTATCTAGAAGGGCTGACTCTGTAATTTCAAGTTCGAGATCTGAACCTTGAATATTATATTTTTGCAAAACCTCATCTAAGTCATTGAGTAATAAGCCTCGATGTATTTGTTGAGCGACAATATTTACAGAGACTTGAATATTGATATAACCAGCATTTTTCCACTCTTGGAGTTGCTTTCCAACTTTATCTAAAACAACTTTCCCAATATCTGAGATCAGGCTACTACGCTCAGCAAAAGGTATAAACATATTTGGCAGGATTAATCCTTTTTCAGGATGCTGCCAACGAATGAGTGCTTCAAAACCGATAATCGATTGATCGTTTATATTAATTTTGGGCTGGTAATAAATGACAAATTCATCATTTTGAATGGCTTTACGTAGCTCTTGCTCTAAATCGGCAGTTTTATATGAGTGATTTGTTTTATTGCAGTAATAGCAAATTGTATTACCACCTAAACGTTTTGCCTCGGAAAGAGCTTGCTCTGCATGATTGTTGAGATGATCAATTTGCCTGCCATGTTCAGGAAAACATGCAACACCGATAGATGCAGTAATAAAATATTCGTGATTATCAATGTAAAAAGGTGCATTGAGTGCTTGTAAAATGTTTTGGCAATATTGCTCAACATTTGGATGAATTGGCGAAATTTCATAAATGATTGCAAAATCATCACTATTTAAATAGGCGACTAAAATCGCATTGATATTGATTAAGCGTAATCTTTGTGCGAACTGTTTAAGTAATTCATCACCACTATCATTATTTAAAAATTCATTGAAAGCTCGGAAGCGGTCAATATTCACCCGTATTAATGCTAAATTTTTAATGTTATATGAAGGGTTTACAAGATATTGATGTAATTGATTGTAGTAGTAAAGACGATTAGGCAGATGGGTGAGGCTATCGTAGTTTTTTAAGTAAGATAGATGTTGCTCTTGGCGCTTTTGCTCAGTGAGGTCACGTGCAAATCCAATATAATTGGTAATTTGATTGAATTCATCTTTGACCACATTGATATGCAACCATAAATATACGCTTTTGCCAGAACTAAACTTTTCATCAAACTGGCCCATATATTCTCCTGTCTCCAGAAGTTGTTGCGTTATTGATGTATGAAACTGTTGTTGCAATTCTTTTTGATTAATTGTAATGCTAAATAGTTCTTTATTCAGAAGTTCTGACTTAGAAAATCCGGTTAATTTTTCGTAGTAGGGATTTACATCAATATAGTTTAGGTGCTCATCTAAAATAAATATTCCTTCTGCAGCTTGCTCGAGCACAATTGCAGATAGCCTTAGATGTTCTTGATCCTTCTTCTCTTGATGTATATCACGGGTCATTCCCACCATACGAAGCGCTTTTTGTGTTTTGGGATCTCTAGTGATGACACGGCCTACATCATGAATCCATCTCCAAGAACCATCTCGACGTAAAATTCGAAAGGTGATATTAAAATGATCTGTAACGCCTTCCAAATGTTGTTTTAAACGTTCATCAAAAAGTTTTTTATCGCTTGGGTGTATACGATCTAATATCGTGTTGAGATGAATAACGGCGGTTTGAGTTTGTTTTTGTTGATCGAAAAATGTAATTTCCAATCTTTGACTTTCAATATCCCAATCCCAAGGCCGAATACCCGCTGTTTCATGTGCAAAAGCTAAATTATAGTGATGGCTTTCGAGTTGCTCATTCATTTTAGTGAGGTCATAGGTACGTTCACGTACTTTTTGCTCAAGTAAATGGTTATTAAATTGGAGCTGGGCTTCAATATCTTTGGACTTATTCACTTCTTGTTGGAGTTGTACACATAATTCTTCAGCCCATTGGGTGTGCTGGTCTGAAATTTGAACGAGCTGTTTATTTTTTAATAATAATTGAGAGGTCTTTTGGTAATTACGTTGAGTTGCATATGCACAAAGCACAGTTGCGACAAAGGTGAGGTTATAGGCGAAATAAAAAGGTAACTGAGTAATTGGATTATGTGTGAATTGAGCAATTAGTAGAGGGACAGTGCTAGGAATAAATAATAGATAAAAATATCGGGGTTGTTGGGTTAAAAAAGTAAGGCCAATGATATGAGCCGAAGTAATAAATAAAGCAATTAAAATATGAGCATCTGGTAGTGCAATTAATTCAGGAGGTAGATAAAAATGAATAATTGTGACATTTATTCCAATTAAAATTCCTGAGAATAAACAAATACTTTGTAAGATACGATCAGCTTTTTTTGTAAAATCAATCGTGCGATAGTGAGTTAAGATGTTGGGAATAAATAATAAGCAGACAAGAGCGACGACGGTAAGGCCAATAGACCAGCTAAATATTGTTATTGTAGATGAAAAATAGTAAGAAAAAATACCATATGAAATGAGGCACAGTAATATCAGGCTAATTAAATACCAGCGGATATATTGAGTTGAAAGTTTCAGCTGTTCAATTTTTGTTTGATGCTGTAGATATTCTTCCTGAAGCCCAGACATAAGATTTTTCTATCCTATTTTTTTACATATATACAGAAAGAATCTGATTTATCAGTGAAAAAGAATTTGAAATTTTATTCATACAATAAAAGTAAGTTAACTTTAAATAATGATTTAATCAATGTGCAGAGAACTTAGGTGGATAAAAATCGATAATTTAAAATAGACAAGGCAACAACAGGGGCAGTTTCTGTACGCAAAACTCGGTCACCAATGCACCAGTTCATAAATCCAGCTTGATTGGCTTGGGTAATTTCATTTTCACTTAGGCCACCTTCTGGGCCAATCAATAAGGCAAGTTCAGGCTGTATTCCCGCCAATACATCTTTTTGTTCTTTTTCTGGTGCTAAAACAAATTTAGATTGAGGAAGCTCAGAAGAACTTAACCATTCATGAAGAGAAATAGGCGCTAATACTTCTGGAACTAAGTTCAAGCCACATTGTTCACATGCTGCAATTGCAACAGCTTGCCAATGATCTAATTTTTTTTGATCGCGGTCGTATTTTAAGCGCATTTCACAACGCTCACTTGTTAGCAATTGAATCTGACTTACACCCAATTCAGTGGCTTTCTGAATGGCATAATCCATTCGATCGCCTTTACTCATGACTTGACCTAAAACAGCTTTAAAAGGGGCATCACGGTTTGCAGGGTTAAAATTCTCAATGGTGACAAACGCATTTTTTTTATTAATTTCTGTCAAAGTCGCGAGATATTCCCCACCTTGTCCATTAAATAGAGTCGCTTGTTCTTGTAGTTGTGCACGTAAAACACGCACCCAATGATGGAATACTGATTCTGTCAGTTGAATTGTTGAGCCAACTGTAAGTTCAGTTTCGATAAAAAAACGGTTCATTGGGTGCGCCTTACAAAATTAATTTAAACCAAGATCAACAACGAGTTGACGAGTTGGTTCGATTTGATTCATTGAATAGAAGTGTAAGCTTGGCGCACCACCTGCAATAAGGCGTTCACACAACTTAACAACAACTTCATGACCGAAAGCTTTAATACTTTCACTGTCATCACCATAGGCTTGTAATTGCTTACGGATCCAGCGAGGAATTTCAGCACCCGTACCGTCTGCAAAGCGAATTAAGTTGCTTGCATTGGTAATAGGCATGATTCCTGGAGCCACCGGAATGTTAATTCCAGCTTGCTCTAAACGCTCTATAAAATAAAAGTAAGAATCTGGATTAAAGAAGAATTGAGTAATTCCTGCATTGGCACCAGCTTGTACTTTTTCAATAAAACGTTGAATATCTGAATCAAGATTTTCAGCTTGAGGATGCATTTCTGGATAAGCTGCAACTTCAATATGAAAATGCTCACCTGAGTGCTCACGAATAAAACGTACTAAATCCTGTGCGTACGGAAGTTCCCCAAGTCCAACCTGACCAGAAGGTAAGTCACCGCGTAAAGCAACAATACGGTTAATGCCTTGAGCTTTATATAAATCCAGTAACTCAGCAATACGAGCTTTATCATCACCAATACAAGAAAGGTGAGGTGCAACTGGTGTACCTTTACCATTGAAATCATCAATAGCAGCTAGAGTACGTTCGCGAGTAGAACCACCAGCCCCATAAGTAATTGAGAAAAACTCAGGGTTCAGAAGTTGTAATTCTTGGTGAACAATACGAAGTTTTTCAGCACCAGCATCAGTTTTTGGTGGAAAAAACTCAAAAGAAATAGGTGTACGTTTAGTCATGTCAAATCCTTGTAAACAGCGAAACATTTTAGAAAAAAGGGCAGTCGGTTCACCGTCTGCCCTTAAGTTCTTAGTATTTGTAAGCGTCAGACTTGAATGGTCCCTCAACAGCTACACCTAAATAATCGGCTTGCTCTTGAGTTAACTGGGTAAGTACACCACCGAAACCTGCAACCATTGCAGCGGCAACTTCTTCGTCAAGTTTCTTAGGAAGAACTTCTACACGAATTTTTGCAGCTTTTTCATTTGCAGGAAGATCAGCAAATTTCTCTTGGAATAAGTGAATTTGACCTAAAACTTGGTTAGCAAAAGAACCATCCATTACACGTGATGGGTGACCAGTTGCATTACCTAGGTTTACAAGGCGACCTTCAGAAAGAAGGATAAGGTAGTTATTTTCATCTTCTGAACGATAAACTTGGTGAACTTGTGGCTTAACTTCAACCCACTTGTAACCACGTAAATAAGCCGTGTCGATTTCTGTATCAAAGTGACCGATGTTACATACAACTGCACCAGCTTTTAAGCTGTCTAACATTGCTGCATCACACACGTGGTAGTTACCAGTTGTTGTTACAACAAGGTCAGTGTTGCCAAGAAGATCGTGGTTAATATCTTCTTTTTTGCCTGTTTGTACGCCGTTCTTGTATGGAGATACAACTTCATAGCCGTCCATACATGCTTGCATTGCACAAATTGGGTCAACTTCAGTTACACGAACGATCATGCCTTCTTGACGTAAAGATTGAGCAGAACCTTTACCTACGTCACCATAACCAACTACAAGTGCACGGCGACCAGACAAAAGCATGTCAGTTGCACGTTTGATTGCGTCATTTAATGAGTGACGGCAACCATATTTGTTGTCGTTTTTAGATTTAGTAACTGAGTCATTTACGTTAATTGCAGGAACTTTCAAAGAACCGTCTTTCCACATTTCGATAAGACGTTGAACACCTGTTGTAGTTTCTTCGGTAATACCGTGAATACGTTCTAAAAGAGTAGGGTATTTTTCATGAACAAGAGCAGTTAAGTCACCGCCATCGTCCAAGATCATGTTGGCATCCCAAGGTTGGCCATTTACATTGATCTGTTGCTCTAAACACCATACGTATTCTTCTTCAGTTTCACCTTTCCAAGCAAAAACTGGAATACCGCGAGCAGCAATTGCAGCAGCAGCATGGTCTTGAGTAGAGAAAATGTTACATGATGTCCAGCGTACTTCAGCACCTAATTCAACAAGCGTTTCAATAAGAACAGCTGTTTGAATAGTCATGTGAATACAACCAAGAATTTTTGCGCCAGCAAGTGGTTTAGAAGCTGCATAGCGTTTACGTAAGCCGATCAAAGCTGGCATTTCTGCTTCAGCAAGTTTGATTTCTTTACGGCCGTAATCAGCAAGAGAGATGTCAGCAACTTTGTAATCTGTAAATGAAGCATTAACCGCGTTCATCAGGATCTCCTAGGAAAAAATAGTATTGATCATTCTGTTCGCGGATGCCGTTGTTGGTTAAAACGACTGTTTAACCGATCGTCGAGCCTGGCAAATTGATCTTTAGTGCCGATCAATTGTCGCAGCATCCCTCGACTAGCGAAACATTGTACTTGGAAAAGCTTTTAGTGCCAATCCAGTTTTGTTTATTATCTGCGTAATTATCACTTTAGATTCTAATTATGGCATTAAATATTCCCGAGTCGTTGGCAAGCCTAGATTCAAACTGTGGCGTTTTTGCAGTTTGGATGGTGCTTCAGCATCATGGAGTACAAATTGATGTGGATGAGCTGATTAATGTTTGCCGACACGATGAAGGAGGCACCTATACTATTGCCTTAGCTGTCGCTTTAAAGAAACTAGGATTTGAGGTGTCATTTCATTCAGATGAGGATCCTAGCATTAGCCAAAGCGAACGTATGAGCTATAAAGAAGCAAAGGTATTAAGAATTCCAACTGGACCGGCGCTGAGCTATCAAGATATTCAAGTTGCAATTCAAAACGGAAAAATGGTGATTGTGTACTACGATACTTTAGAAGGTGTTGGAAATCAGTCGCTCATTTATTCTATAGATCAAAATGAAATCTGCTTTTTTGATAGTTTTGAACCGATGTCAGCGGCAGTTTTTGAAAAGCAGCGTCAAGTAGAGGGGATTTGCCGTCAGGCTATTGTGATTGATGATCGTAATTTTCAGATGCATTCATCCAAATTGAATTAGATAAAAAGAGCCAGTAGAGTGCTGGCTCATATTGAAGTTATTGTTGTTGATATTCTTGAATCACTTCTAAAGCAGCGCGAAAAGCTTCTTGTGTAGCAGGGGCGCCGCAATATGGCAGGCTGTGCAATAAAGTTTCTTGAATCTCTTCAACTGTACAACCATTGTTAAGTGCACCACGAACATGGCCTTTGAGTTCAGTTGGTGATTTTAGTGCCGTGAGCATTGCCAAAGTAATTAATGAGCGATATTTACGAGGTAGCACACCTTCACGTTGCCAAGTCGATCCCCATGCATGCTCGTTAATCCAGTCTTGCACAGGCTGGGTAAAGGGTACGGTATTTTCTTGTGCACGCTTTACAAAAGCTTCCCCCATCACTTCTGTGCGAACTTTTAATCCATTTTCGTAATCTTGCTTAGACATTAATTTCTCCTAAAAATAAAAGCGTCGATTGACGCTTTTATGGCTGTTTATTAATTAATGCGAATCAAAAATGATTGCAATAGTGAATTAGTGGAGGCATCAGTCACTAAATTTGATGAGGGTTTGACAAAGGAAGATCTTTATTTAAATCTTCATCAAACACATCTGTAAGCATGCTATCGAATCGAATTGCGTTGTATTGCAATAATTGTTGAGCTTCGCTTTCAGAAATAAAGCCTTCTTTTATTGCTTGTGCAATATTCTCTTCGAAAGTAAGTCCCGTAAATTTGCCTTTAGATTCAGCTTTTTTAAACTTATCCCAAAGTGGTTCAAGTGTTCGTAGAATTTGGAAAGCATGCTCTAAACGACCAGTTACATCATCGGCTTTGGTTGAATAAAATACGTGATGTTTAAGCTGTTCTCTGAAAGGGTGCTCTTGCATCATAAGTTCAGCGACTTGTTGTTTTAATTCATCATCTGGTTTTGAAATGATACGACCAAAAGGGAAACAGATCCATTTTACAAATGCTGCTGGAAGTTTAGCTGGGAAGTTTTCAAATAATCCCCAAAATGCTTCCTGAATATTCAAGAAAGCTTTTTGTAGCGCTAATTTAGCGTGAAGTTGTTCAGCTTCAGTTTTTTGTCCAGCTTCATAAAATTTTAATATCGCAGTAGAAATAAAGAGGTGCGCGTGAATATCTGCCAAGCGGCCTGATAACATTTCTTTGCGTTTTAAGTCGCCTGCAAGTAGGCCAAGTGACATATCTGAAACAAGTGCGAAGTTGGCACTAAAACGATTAATCGTTTTATAGTAACTTGCAGTGAATTGATCTGCTGACTGAGGCGCATCGCTTGAGCCACCTGTCCAACCGTAGGCAAATGATCTAGCACCGCGGTTAAAGGTATAGGCTAAATGTTTAAATAACAAATCATCGAATTTTTTGACTGAGTTATTTTTATCTTCAGATTGAAGGAGTTGTAACTCTTCAAATAGATAAGGATGACAACGCATTGAGCCTTGACCAAAAATCATCAATGAACGGGTCAAAATATTTGCGCCTTCTACCGTAATAGCAATTGGAATTGCTTGATAGGTAAGGGCAAGGAAATTACGTGGCCCAAGTTGAATTGCACGTCCTCCAGCAATATCCATTCCGTGATTGACAACTTTACGCATCGTTTCAGTTGCATAATATTTTGCCATAGCAGTCATCACGGCAGGTGTTCCACCTTGGTTTAGGCCACATGTCACTAAATAACGGAATGCTTCAAGCATATAGGCATCGCTGGCAATTTCGCTGGTTGCTTCTTGTACGCCTTCAAATTTACCGACAGAAATATTAAATTGCTGGCGAATTTTCGCAAAAGCACCAACGGTTAAATAGCTCATTTCACCTGCGGCTGTTGCTAGAGCTGGAAGGGAAATACCACGGCCCACGCCTAAACATTCCATGAGCATTCGCCAACCTTTACCGGCATTTTCTTGACCACCAATAATCCAGTCAATAGGAATAAAAACATCTTCTCCTTCTACTGTTCCATTCATAAATGGTGAACCAGGATAATGGCGTGCTCCTATTTTTACACCCGCATGGCTTGCAGGAATTAAGGCACAAGTAATACCGTATTCTGTTTTGTTTTTATCTCCCAATAGGCCTTCTGGGTCATAAAGTTTAAAGGCTAGACCAACAACGGTGGCAATTGGCGCAAGCGTAATCCAGCGTTTAGAGAAATTCATGCGAAGTCCAAGGACTTGAGCACCTTCATATTCGCCGTAGCAAACAATACCCGAATCTGGAATCGCGCCTGCATCTGAACCTGCTTCTGGACTGGTTAAACCAAAGCATGGGATCTCTTCACCTTTAGCAAGGCCCGGTAAATACTGCTGTTTTTGTGCATCTGTACCGTAGTGCATGAGTAGCTCACCCGGACCTAATGAGTTTGGAACCATACAACTCACAGCTGTGGTGAGTGAGCGGGAAGCAATTTTGCTCATAATACGACTTTGGGCAAATGAGCTAAATTCTTTGCCGCCAAAGGATTTTGGAATAATGAGTCCTAAAAAACCCTTATCTTTAATAAATTGCCAAACTTCTGGTGGTAGATCTTTTAAGTGATGATGAATTTCCCATTCATCTAGCATGCTACAAAGGAGCTCAACTTCATTGTCGATAAAACTTTGTTCTTCTGCTGACAAGGTTGGGTAGGGATATTTTTCAAATTGTGACCAATCGGGTGCCCCCATAAATAATTCTTTTTCCCACCAACTGGTACCTGCCTCTAAAGCCTCTTGTTCAGTCGTACTGATGCTCGGCATTGAGTTTGCTAATGTTTTATATGCAGGTTGAGTAATCAGATTAAAGCGTAATGGTGCAAATAAAATAATGATACTAAGGGCAATAAGGGGAATACCTAAAAGGAGAGCCCATGGCGTTAATATGAGTGCAGTAAGTATGGCTACAGCAATCATAATAACACTACCAATGGTTCTGTTTAGATTAAAAAAGAAAATTGCCCATATTGCAAAAAGCTGAATGACAACGCTTAAAACAAAGAGTAGGAAAATCATACTTGCTCCTTGCTAGATAAGCCCTCAAGTTAGAAGTTACAAAAAAGCGAGGAGAGATTTAAGGCTTAACTAGCTAATTTTTAATGCTGTTTAAATTTAATTTTTTATGTCGCAATTGATGTATATGCTAGAGCAGGGATATATCGTACTTTTAGGTATAAGATATTTTTAAGTGAAAGTGTAATGGGTTGTTTTATCGATTTGTCAAGAAATGTTATTGATTTTCTTATACAAATAAAAAGCCCTCTAAAGTAGAGGGCTTTTACAGATATTTAATTTTTAAGCTTCGACAACTTGAACAGCGATTTTTTTAGCTGGATCTACTTTGCGACGAACTTCTGGTACTGGTTCACCGTGGTATTGACGATCAGCAAAGTAACTTGAACGAACCATTGGTGCAGACCAAATATTTCTAAAGCCAAGTTTACGGCCATGTTCTGCATAACGTTCGAACTCTTCTGGTGTTACAAAGCGGTCAATTGGCGCGTGTTGTTTAGAAGGTTGTAAGTATTGACCAATAGTCACATAGTCAACATCGTGAGCACGCAAGTCATCAAGCAATGCAATAACTTCTTCTTCAGTTTCACCGATACCCACCATCAAACCGCATTTTGTTGGGATGTCAGGACAATATTCTTTAAACATTTTTAATAAGTTTAAAGAATGTTGATAGTCTGAACCTGGACGCATTGCTTTATATAGACGTGGCACAGTCTCAATGTTGTGGTTAAATACGTCTGGCGGACATTCAGTCATAATGCGTAAAGCAATGTCCATACGTCCACGGAAATCTGGTACTAAAATCTCAAGCAATGTATTTGGGCTTAGTGCACGAGCTTCTTTGATACAGTCCACAAAGTGTTGTGCACCGCCGTCAAGTAAGTCATCACGGTCAACCGAAGTAATTACCGCATATTTGAGCTTAAGATTAGCAATTGTCTCTGCCATATGACGAGGTTCATCTGCATCGAGTGCATTTGGACGACCATGTGCTACATCACAGAAAGGGCAACGACGTGTACAAATATCACCCATGATCATGAATGTTGCTGTACCACCACCAAAACATTCTGGTAGGTTTGGACAAGCAGCTTCTTCACAAACGGTATGGAGTTTTTGAGCACGTAAAGTGGTTTTAATACGCTGAACTTCTTCTGGTGCCGTCATCTTGACACGAATCCAGTCAGGTTTACGCGGCACTTCAACCGTAGGTACAACTTTTACAGGAATTCTTGCGACTTTTTCTGCGCCACGAAGTTTTACACCCTGTTCAGGTTTACGGTGTTCTGACATATTTAACTTTTCCACTCGTTTATAGAGACATTGACATTGTATTATAGCGAACTTCTGCAGTTAATAGCGGAAAATAACTATTCATATAATAAATGTGGTTATTCAGAAATATAGGGTTGAGAAATACATAAATTCACCGCATATTAGCCATAATTTATTATAAAATATGGTCATTCAAGTGAGGAAGGAGCTTTCAATGCCACGTAAAAAAGAGGTCGTTAGTGGGAATTTCGTTAAATACGATGCGGTAGTTCTCGGTTCTGGACCTGCAGGTGAAGGCGCGGCAATGAAGCTTGCAAAAGCGGGTAAGCGTGTTGCAATTGTAGATGTGCGTGATCAACTGGGTGGTAACTGTGCACACGTTGGTACCATTCCAAGTAAAGCATTACGTCAAACAGTTTCTAGTATTATTCGTTATCAGCGTGATCCAATGTTTCAGAAAGTAGGTGAATGGAAACAGTTCACCATGAAACAGGTTTTGCGTAATGCACACAAAGTAATTCAACAACAGGTTGATACGCATACACGTTTTTACGATCGTAACAAAATCGGTGTATTCCACGGCCGTGCATATATTCAAGATAAAAATACAGTTTTAGTTTTTAGCCATGAAGGCATTAAAGAAACAATTATCTGTAAGCAAATCGTGATTGCGACAGGTAGTCGTCCTTATCATCCGCAAGGTTTAGACTTTGATCATCCTCGCGTATTCGATTCGGACAAAATCCTTGATCTTGATTATTCAATTCAAAAAATCATTATTTACGGTGCAGGTGTTATTGGCTGTGAATATGCCTCAATCTTTATTGGTTTGGACCATAAAGTTGACTTGATTAATACTCAGCAAAAATTATTAAGTTATCTAGATGATGAAATTGCTGATGCTTTGTCTTATCACTTACGTGAACAAGGTGTATTGATTCGTCACAATGAGCAAATGGATCATCTGGAAACGTTTGATGACCATGTTGTACTACATTTACAAAGTGGTAAAAAGATTAAAGCCGATGCGATTCTTTGGTGTAACGGCCGTTCAGGTAACACAGAAGGCTTAGGTCTTGAGAATGTTGGGTTAGTACCAAATAACCGTGGTCAACTTTCAGTAAATGATCAATACCAAACTGAAGTTGAAAATATTTATGCTGCTGGTGACGTGATTGGTTGGCCATCACTTGCTTCTGCTGCTTATGACCAAGGGCGCTGTGCTGGTGCAAACATGAGTGGTGAAGATGCGAAGCCAGTACGTGATATCCCAACAGGTATCTATACCATTCCAGAAATCTCATCAATTGGTAAAAATGAACAGGAATTAACGGAAGAGAAAATTCCGTATGAAGTAGGTCAAGCTTCTTTCCGTCATTTGGCTCGTGCGCAAATTACCGGTGATACAGTGGGTGAGTTAAAAATTCTTTTCCACCGTGACACTATGGAAATTTTAGGTATTCACTGTTTTGGTAATAACGCTGCCGAAATTATCCACATTGGGCAAGCAGTTATGCACAGCCCAAACAATACTCTGAAATATTTTGTTGAAACAACGTTTAACTATCCAACAATGGCAGAAGCATATCGTGTAGCTGCGCTTAATGGTATGAATCGTTTGTTTTGATTTTAAATAAGTTTTTCATAAAAAAGCCCGCAAACTTGCGGGCTTTTTTATTTTCATTAGACCATAGGTTTTTTATATTTTTATGACAATTAGCAGTATGCGTCTGGCTGTCTGTATCTCTAGTGGGCACAAAATGCTTGATTGAAATATACAAACAAATCAGGAGTTTGTTTCCATAAAATGATTGAACAGGCTAGCAGGATAATCACGAGCAAAGTCATAATTGTTTTCAAAAGTAAGGCATTATGCGTCATGAATAACAGCCTCCTCATTTACAAAGAAATGTACGATTACCCCTAATATACTCAATGCTATTGAGCATAGCCAAATCGCATTGTAATTACCTGTTAAGTCATGGTTAACACCGCCAAGCCAACCGCCAAAGAAAGAACCGACTTGATGGGTGAAAAACACAATACCACTTAACATTGAAAGGTATTTAACACCGAACATATTTGCGACAATGCCGTTGGTAAGTGGAACTGTAGAGAGCCATAAAAGTCCCATAATGACGCCAAAAGCATATACCGTATAAGTGCTTAGAGGTAATAGTAAAAAGGCCATGATTGCGATGCCGCGGCTACCGTAAAGTGCCATTAATAATTTAGGTTTTGAGAATCGATCTCCCAGCCAACCCGCCCCATAAGTTCCCACAATATTAAATAGTCCTACTAGTGCCAGAAACACAGTTCCTGTAGCTGCATCAAAGCCGTGATCGATTAAATAGCCCGGCAGATGAACGCCTAAAAAGACCACCTGAAACCCACAGACTAAAAAGCCTAAAGCTAACCACCAGAATGGCTTATGTTTTCTAGCAATATTCAGTACTTGTTTAAATGTGAGCTGTGGTTCAGCAATTGCTTTTGGCGTTTGATTGCTTGGTCCTTTTAGCATCCACGCTAGGGGAATAATAAGAGCAATTAATAGTGCACTCACCATCAAAGCTGACGACCATCCTACCGTTTTAAGCAAGAGAAGGGTGGAAGGTAACATAATAAACTGACCAAAAGAGCCTGCTGCACTAGCAATACCCATTGCCATACTTCTTTTTTCTGGAGGGGCAGCTCGGCCTACTGCACTCAGTAAAACAGTAAAAGAGGTTGCTGATAAAGCTAAACCAATAATAAGACCTAAGCTTAAATTCAAAATGAGTACACTTGAACTAAAAGCCATTAAAAGTAGGCCTAGGGTATAAAGTAAACCACCAACAGCAACTACAACTTTACTGCCATATTTATCTGCAATTGCACCGGTAAAAGGCTGAACAGCTCCCCATATCAGGTTCTGCATGGCTATCGCAAGACTAAAAACATGCTGTCCCCAGCCAAATTCATGGCTCATGGGTACAAGGTAGAGACCGAAACCATGACGGACACCTAATGAAAGGGCCAAAATAATTGCACTGCCAATCAGCATATAGATGAGGGACTGAGAAAATTGGTTGCCAGTTTTAGTCATGATTAATGGAAAATTATAATAATGATGATTTATTGTAGAAGATATATCGAAAAATATCGATATAGTTAGAGGGAATATTTAAGAAGAATTAAAAAGTTCTTAAGGATCGTATTTTATGAGAAGGAAATTAAAGAAGCAGACACCATTTTGATCTCTGCTTCTTGTAGAAATTATGCTACGGAATTACGTTCAAGTAATGCTTGTTCAAAAAGTACTTGTTCTTTTTCTTTATGTTCAGTCGTGAAGCGAATTAGAATTACGCTACAGCCAGCGACTATAACCAACCCACCTAAAATAAATAGACAAGTTTGAATATCGAGTACACCTTTTAATAAGAAACCAGCTGCAACTGCACCAACATTACCACCTGCACCAATAATGCCTGCAACACCACCTAATGCATTACGATCAATAAATGGTACAAGAGCATATGTCGCGCCACAAGCCATGTGAGTAAACAGGGCAAAAATCGTCATAGAAATAATTGCAAGAGCTATCACATTCATTTGAGAGAAAAGAATTAAGAATAAACCTTCACCTAAAATCATGAGTACTAGTACTTTAGTACGGCCATCTAAACCTTTTTTGAGTGCGACTTTATCGGAAATAATACCGCCAAGTGCACGAGCAAAGAGTGCAAGAAGACCAAATATCCCCGCGGTTAAACCAGCAGTTTTTAAATCCATTTTGAAGTGATCAACATAGTACATTGCTGCAACGTTATGGATAAAAATTTCAATACCGAAACATGCACCGTAAGCCACAAATAAAATCCAGACACGGTAGTTACGAGCAGCTTGCATCAAAATTGCCATGCCACCTTTTTTACCACTGCCAACTTCAATCCCTTGTGCGCGGACTTCTTTGAAGTTTCCTTGAGGACAGTCTTGGGTGAGTTTCCAATAAAGAATACCAACAATGACCATCATTACGCCTGGTACGATTAATGCAACACGCCAACCCATAGTTTGTTCGACACCGAACATGACAATTGCGCCAAGTAATAAAGGCATTAGAGCTTGGGTTGCACCGCCACCAGCATTACCCCAACCAGCTGCTGCCGCATTTGCTGTACCTACAACATTAGGTGCAAACATAACGCTTGTATGATATTGCGTAATAACAAAGCTTGCGCCAATTGCACCAATCAGTAAGCGGAAGAATAAAAAAGACTCATAACTATTAGCAGCAGCAACGCCAAATACAGGAATACTGCCAAGCAAGAGAAGGGCGGTATAGGTAATCCTCGGGCCATATTTATCACAAAGTGGACCGACAGCGAGTCGTACTAAAATCGTAATTGCAACGGCGGCAATATTGATATTGGCAATTTGATCTTTAGTTAAGCCGAACTCGCCTTTAATAACTGGCATTAATGGTGCGCAAGCAAACCATGCGAAGAAGCACACAAAGAATGCGAGCCATGTCATGTGGAAAGCACGCATTGCAGGAGTAGAAAAGCTAAATAATTTTATTTCAGTTGCTTTTTTTGCATCTAGATTGATATTTGAAGACATACGCCGTCCCTCTGAACTGAACGAAATTTTAATTTGCATGGCAATTTATTGCCTATCTGCAGACCGATCAGAGCGGACATCGTTGGCCGTCTTGGTTTATTCATTGAATCATCGTTGACTCATCTCGCTATGAATAAAGCAAAGCTTGTGCCAAAAAATTAATTTTACTAAAAAGGAAAAATTACTTTCTAATTCTATTGAGTTAGTTTATTAAAAATAAAATTAATTAAAAAACAGAAATAAATCAGTAAATGGTCATAAGAGAGGAAGGCGGTAAATTTTTTCAATCGGCTTTATAAAAGTGCTCATTTTTTTAGCATTTTGATTTAAAAAGAAGCAAAATGTGGAAAAAAGAAAGCTATAAAAACGTGCATAAGTTTTTATAGCTTTGGGTGATACAAAAGTTAAAAGCGGTAACCAATACCGGCATAACCTAAAATTGGATTAATTTCGATATCTGCTTTTGCATTAATTAATTCACCATATTTGGCATCATTGACTGTAATAGTCGTATCTGTTTTTAAGTGAGCGTAAGAGACAGAACCAACCGCATACCATTTGTCATTGAAGTCATAGGTGAAACCCAAAGTTGCTACGGGCGCAATTGCATCAGATGCCTCAAGGTCTACTTTAGGATCACCAGAACTTTTTTTACGATCAAGAGCAGCTCCAGCTTTACCATCTTTAATATTCACAATCATATGACCTGCATTGATTAAATCATTTTCAATTTCAGGATTCATTTCCAGTTCACTGAAATAGGCATACATCACACCTAGTCCAACATACGGTCTAAATTTATTTACGCCAGTCTTGCCAAAATGGTACTGAAGTTCAAAAGCTGGTGTCCAGGCACGAGCTGATGCAGCACTTCCATGGGCTTCAAGATCGGTAATAAAAATATTATTTTTAAGCGGTAGGTCTCCGACAATTACACCTAAATCTTCTGGAGTGGCTGTACCCGTAAGAGGGGCATAGATTTTACCTTTACCTTGTAGATCGACTTTAGGTGGAATTCCTGCTTTCACTTCTAATGAAACATTATCTGTAAAGAAATAACTTGTCATTAAACCTAGTGTTGTTACATCATCAGCTTCAAGACCAGTACCAGGATTATCCCAAGAGGAGAGGCCATTAATTACTGCAGAGCCTGCGGTATCTGCTCTTAGATACTGAGCTCCGTCATCACCTTTATAAGATACGATACCAGGCAACCCTAGGTTAAGAAGTGTATTTCTCTCGAAATCTAATACACCTTTGAGTAATGCCTTTTTAGCTGTTGCATTTGGTTGTGATTCATCAATGGAATTTAATACTGAATCACCTTTTACATTTCCTACTCTTGTTTTTGTTCCTTCTGCGATTGCAGTATTTACATGTAAAGGCTGAGCTTTTCCTGTTGGTTTGACATATAAAGGACCAGCAGAGACAGAAAAACGTTTGAAGCCATCGCCATCTTTAAAACTAAAATATGGTGAAGCGGCATAAGTGAATGTTGGCAGAGCAAAAAAGGCAGCTGTCATACAAAATAATGACTTTTTCATCATAAAAGGACTCCATGTCCGACATTTGTTTACTGATTTTTATTGAGCCCACCATACCTTGTTTTATTGAATAGATTGTGTATTAAAAATTAATAATTGTAATTTTTTTGAAATATTTGTTTATATTTAGAAAGATTTATTAATAAAAAGTACATAATAAATAATAAAAGGCTACACAAAGTAGCCTTTTATTTAAGATTTTTAAATTATTGGTTGAAGCGAGATAGGTCTTCTTCAGGACGAGCAGTTAAAACTTCAATGCCTGTTTGGGTGACTAAAATAGTATGTTCATACTGAGCTGAAAGTTTATGGTCTTTGGTTACGACAGTCCATTTGTCACCTAACAATTTAGTTTGCCATACGCCAGCATTTACCATTGGTTCAATTGTAAAAGTCATACCTGCTTCTAAACGCATACCTGTACCAGCTTGACCATAATGGAGTACTTGAGGTTCATCATGGAAAACAGTTCCAATACCGTGACCACAATATTCGCGTACTACACTAAAACGTTCTGATTCGACATACTTTTGGATTGCATGGCCGATATCACCTAAATATGAACCATCTCTAACAGTTGCCATCCCACGATACATCGCTTCTTGAGCAACTTTGCATAGACGGTTGGCTAAAATAGAAGTTTCACCACCAACGACATACATCATGTTGGTATCGCCGTGATAACCATCTTTAATGACAGTAACGTCAATATTAAGGATGTCACCATTTTTTAAAATTTTATTTTCAGAGGGAATACCATGACAGACAACATGGTTAACCGAAGTACAAATAGAGTGTTGAAAAGCAGGGCGCCCAGGAGCTCCACCATAGCCTACACATGCAGGAATAGCATGTTGCACATTTTCAATGTGATTACGACAAATGGTATCAAGTTCAAGTGTACTTACACCTGCCTTAATATGGGGCTTGATCATCTCTAGAACTTCAGCCGCCAGTCGTCCTGCAATGCGCATTTTTTCAATTTCATCTGGAGTTTTGATTAATCGACGTGGAGCTGTATAAGTACTGTTCATGATCTCTAAAAACTTTTGGTAATTTACAAGCGTCTATGGTATAAATAGCCGCCCATTTTATCAAATGCTTTTCGTGAATATCTTTTACGAACAATTTTGATAGATGGAGTAAAAAATCCGCACATATATCGTCACATTACTCTGGGTGCCCGTAAAAAGGTGGAGAATGCGGATATATGGAGGCCTAACCCAACTTTTAAGGTAAAGAAAATGGCAGATTACAACGTAAGCATGCGCGACCTTCTTCAAGCAGGTGCGCACTTTGGTCACCAAACTCGTTTCTGGAACCCAAAAATGCGTCAATACATTTTTGGCGCGCGCAACAAAATTCACATCATCAACCTTGAGCACACTGTTCCTGCGTTAAATGATGCTTTGAACTTCGCTAACCAATTAGCAAGCAAAAAGAACAAAGTTTTGTTCGTTGGTACAAAACGTGCTGCTTCTAACATCATCCGTGAACAAGCTCAACGCGCTGGTCAACCATATGTAGATCACCGTTGGTTAGGTGGTATGTTGACGAACTGGAAAACACTTCGCCAATCTATCAACCGTTTAAAAGATCTTCAAACTCAATCTCAAGATGGTACTTTTGCTAAGCTTACTAAACGTGAAGCTTTAGAACGTGCTCGTGAGATGGAAAAACTTGAGCGCTCTTTAGGCGGCGTTAAAAACATGGGTGGTTTACCTGACGCATTATTTGTAATCGACGTTGATCACGAAGCGATTGCAATCAAAGAAGCTAAGAACTTAGGTATTCCTGTTATCGGTATCGTTGATACAAACTCTAACCCAGACAACGTTGATTACGTTATTCCTGGTAACGACGATGCGATCCGTGCAGTAACTCTATATGCTTCAGCTATGGCTGACGCAATTCTTGCTGGTAAAGAATACGCTCAATCTCAAGCGAACGCTCAAGCAAAAGGCGATGACGCTGCGAAAGACGCTTCTGAGGCTTAATGCGTTTTGACGCAGGCTTGTCATTTTTGCGACATGTAATGGTGGCAAATTAAGCGTCGAGAGTGCAAACGGCCCAGAGTTTCTTTGGGCCGTTTTTGTTGAAAAGATTTATTTTCTACCGATTTTAGGAGATCAACATGACTGCAATTACTGCAAGCATGGTAAAAGAATTACGTGACCGTACTGGTCTTGCAATGATGGAATGCAAAAAAGCATTAACAGAAGCGAACGGTGACATCGAGCTTGCTATTGATAACCTTCGTAAATCTGGTCAAGCTAAAGCTGCTAAAAAAGCTGGTAACATTGCTGCTGACGGTGCAATCACAATCGTTCAAGAAGGCAACAAAGCAATTTTAGTTGAAGTTAACTGTCAAACTGACTTCGTTGCTAAAGACGAAAACTTCTCTAACTTCTCAAAAGCTGTTGCTACTGCTGCTTTAGCTGCTGGTGAAACTGATGCTGCTAAAATCGCTGAATTAAAATTAGCAGACGGTCAATCAGTTGAAGAAGCTCGTATTGCACTTGTTCAAAAAATCGGTGAAAACATCCAAGTTCGTCGCGCGAAAATCGTTGAAGGCGAAAACTTGGCTATCTACAAACACGGTTTAAAAATCGGTGTTGTAGTTTCTTATACTGGTGATGCTGATACTGGTAAAGGTATTGCAATGCACGTTGCTGCATTCAACCCAGTAGCTGTAAATGCTGAAGCTGTTCCTGCTGACCTTATCGCTAAAGAAAAAGAAATTGCTGAAGCGAAAGCGTTAGAATCTGGTAAGCCAGCTAACATCGTTGAGAAAATGGTAACTGGTTCAGTTGATAAATACTTGAACGAAGTTGCTCTTGATCGTCAAATGTATGTAATCGACAATGACAAGAAAGTTGCTGATGTATTAAAAGCAACTGGTACTACTGTTGCTGAATTCGTACGTTTCGAAGTTGGTGAAGGTATTGAGAAGAAAGCAGAACTTAGCTTCGCTGAAGAAGTTGCTGCTGCTCAAGCTGCTGCGAAGTAATTCGTATCACAATAAAAAAAGCCCCATTGGGGCTTTTTTTATCTCAGTTAAAATAAGGGTATACAATGACAAATAAAAAAAATCTCAGTATTGCTGGTGTGATTATTTTATTGATTGCTGCGTATTTTGGTCTGGATTTATCTGGGCACAAGCAAAGTCAATTACCATCATCAACTATACCCGCAGCTCAGCGTAATGAAACTACACTTTCAAATAATGGGGTGGACACTGTAAAAGCTGCTTATGAGCAGAGACAAAGTAATGTTCAAGTGCAGGGAAGTGGTCGAGTCAAAGCAATTTTAAGAGATGATAATGATGGGTCAAGACACCAGAAATTCATTCTAGTATTAAAAAATGGTCTTTCAATTTTGGTTGCACATAATATCGATTTGGCACCTAAAATTTCTAATCTAAATAAAGGTGACATCGTTGAGTTTTATGGCGAATATGAATACAACTCAAAAGGTGGTGTACTACATTGGACTCATCGCGATCCACAAGGTCGTCATGAGGGTGGATGGCTTAAACATGACGGACAGATCTATCAATAAAGCTCACGTGAACGTTTAATCAGATTATTTTCATAGAGCAATTTTGTTCTATTCAGTTTGTTAAAACGTGCTATGGTTTTTTTATTGAATAGATGAGACGTATTTATGCAGCGGGAGCAAGCCGATTATCTGCATGTGCGAGAGTTGGGCGGTTTAGAGTTATTAAAAGCACATTATCACCAAACACAATTTTCAAAGCATACTCATGAAGGGTACTGTATTGGTGTGATTGAAGAAGGAGCACAGTCTTTTTTTAGGACGGGAAAGCTACATGTAGCTCCTAAAGGCGATATTATTTTAGTCAATGCTGACGAGATCCATACTGGTTCATCGGCTGTTGAATCAGGGTGGCGTTATCGAGCGATCTATCCAACACCTGAAATGTTAGCAGAAGTTAGCCAAGATTTTTTTGAAAATCCACATGGCGCCCCATGGTTTCCTCAAGCTGTGATTCGCGACCTAGGTTTGGCTCAACAGCTTTGCTTACTTTTTGATTTATTAGAACAAAAAGATAATTTCCTGCTCAAAGAAACGATGTATTTAACAACTTTAGCTTGTCTTATGAAGAGACATGGTAAATCAAATCATACTTTTTGTGAGTTACCAGAAGCATATTCAAAAATATTAAGAGTTAAAGAATTACTCGTAGAAATGCCTGAAACAAACTTTTCTTTACAAGATTTGGCTGACATGGTCGGCTTGAGCGCTTGGCATTTCTTAAGGCAATTTAAAAAATATGTAGGTCTGCCACCTCATGCTTGGCTTGTACAAGCACGTTTGCAAAAAGCAAGACAGTTATTAAAACAGGGGGACCAAATTGCCATGGTGGCACAACAATGTGGTTTTTCTGACCAAAGCCATTTTAACCGTCACTTTAAAAAAGCAATGGGCGTCACACCCACTCAATATGTAGCAAGTTTGAACATATAAATAAATTAGTTTTAAAGCAATTTTATCCAATATAAGTCGGCACTCATCAAGCATGGTATAGAGATGTTTCTTATATTGGATTTTATATATGAATATTCAGCTTAATCAGCCAGTTGGGTTTTCAAAAAATAAGCCATCCTATTTATTTTTACGTGGCGCAATGGATATTTTGCCCTTGTCAATTTCTATTATTCCGTGGGCAATCCTAGCGGGATCTATGGCAATTCATGCAGGATTATCTTTCTATAAAGCACTAGCAATGTCTGGACTCGTCTTTGCTGGAGCTGCTCAGTTGGTTAGTTTAAGCATGGCTATGGAAGGTGCATCTGTTTTTACAATTTATTTGACTATTTTCTTTTTAACGGCTCAGCATTTTATTTATGCATTAACTTTAAGAAATGACATTTCTATTTTGTCCTTGCCTAAACGATTGAGTTTAGGCTTTTTATTAACAGATGAATTGTTTGCGGTGAGTGCTCCATTTGAAAAAAGAAGTTCGGAATATCTGTTGGGAGCTGGACTGTGTTTTTATTTATTTTGGGTTGCTTTTAGTTTGGTGGGAATACTGCTGGCGACAGTGATACCTGATCTTTTAAATTACCATTTGGATTTTTCGATCGTTGCTATTTTTATTGCTATGATTGTGCCGTTATGTAAAGGATTTCCGGTCATAGCTGGGGTGCTAACAACTTGTTTAAGTGGGTTTTTATTTAAATTTTATCAAATTGAGGGTGCGATTTTACTTTCAGGATTAATGGGAATGTTAATTGCTGTTTTAACTGAAAAAATAGGTAAGGAGCAATAATATGTCTTGGTTTATGATTTTAGGCTTGGCAGCAATCGTCTTTTTTAATCGCTATTATTTTTTAGAACCTCAAGTGAAAATTAAACTGCCGCTTATTCTGAATAAGATGCTTAACTATTCTGCACCTTGTTTGTTAACTGCAATTTGTATTCCAGTTATTTTTTTCGATGGAGATCATTTAAGAGGCGTGATAAATAATCCTTATATTTATGCAGCAATCTTTTGTATTGTAATCGCTATGTACCTAAAAAAAGTTCTTTTAAGTGTGATAGCAAGTTTAGGATTTTTTTACTTTATAAATTTTCTAATAAATTACTAACATGCAAAAGCTGAATCGAAAGGATTCAGCTTTAAATTCATCTTTAAGCAAGAGCTTGTTTTTGTCTGCTTTTCCATTTAGGTAAAATTTTTGAGAGATAAGCATCCATACACCAAACTGGTCCAATCAATAGGAATTGTAAATCTTTAAAGAACGAGGGCTTTTTGCCTTCGACTTTATGTCCGTAAAATTGTCCAACCCAAGCAATCACAAAAATAGCGATATAAAACCCGACTCCTACAGGTAGGGTGTAAATGAGCCATGCCATAACAACAAGTAAGGCAGCCATTGCCACAGCAAGTACAAGATCTAAACGTGCATAAAATACTAAGGTCAACACAAGTAATAAAGCAGTAAGCAATGTGCTGAAATGCGCAATGATTCCAATAATAGAAAATAAAATGGCGGGAACGCAAAGCCAGTGAATTTGTTTATTGGTTGGATTTTGATGACTTTCGCTATATTCATCAAACCATTCAGTAATGGATTTCATTGGTAGCACACTCCTTGTTTTAACTTCGATTTATTTTTGTGAGTATATTTTAGCCTGTTCTTGAGGATCTCGACAAGAAACCAACACTATTCAACTATAGGGAGCGTTGTATTAAAAAAACTAAGAAAGGGCAAACGAAAAAATAATATGACTGTGGTTGAAAAGGTGGTCAATTCGACCTCAAGAATGGGGCAATTTTTCATAATATTTTTTCTGTGTTGCTAGATGATGAAATCATCTAAAAAAGCGTAATTTTGAGATTGATGGGAAAATTGTATGAAAAAGCTCTACTCATCTACTCTAAAAACGCCATAAATAGCCTTTATTTTGGAAAAATGGTACTAGGGTAGCGCAAATTTAAAAAAGACGCTCTAAACGCAAATTGGACGTAAAATTAACTGGTATTAAATAAACATGGTTTTTTGTTTAAAAAATATTCAAATTCAGAGCTAGATAAGGGGCAAAAAAAGAGGATTTTTTAACTTTACGTTAGGAATTATTTTGATAACTTAAAATATAAAAAAGCCGCAGAAAAAATTGCGGCTTTTTACATGAACTCGAGAGGCTATAACTTATGAAGTTGGGCCATCAACACGCTCAATATTTACTTTAGCAGTTCCAGCATTGGTAATACCAAGACGTTTAGCTGCACCGTATGATAGGTCAAGTACACGGTTGCCATGGAAAGGACCACGGTCATTTACTTTTACAACCACACTTTTACCATTGTCTTTATTCGTTACTCGAATGTAACAGTTCAACGGTAGGCTACGGTGAGCAGCAGTTAAAGCATTCATGTCGAATGTTTCACCACTTGCAGTTTTACGGCCATGGAATTGGCGGCCATACCAAGATGCCATACCAGTTTGGCTAAACTTACGAACAGTGTTTGAAGCTACTGTGTTAAGTTTTTCAATCACTGAAGGCTCATCTTCAGGGATTTCAATTTTTGCTGCGATAGCTTGACGACGGATTTGATCGCCAGAACGTTCAGTGATTGAAAGACTGTTAATGTTAGAAAAACGAGAATTAAAGTTTTGAGTATCTTTACTCAATACACGTGCTGCTAGATTAGGACCATCTACATCACTGTTTAATGATGATGACTGCACCATTTCAGCGTGCAGTGGGGCCATACTTAAACTAGCCGTCAGTGCAAGAACGTATTTCAGCGATAACTGCATTTGTATAAACTCCTGAGAACATGTACTTTTTCTTTCAGCCATTGACTGAAATTTAAAGTGAACATGCCTTATTATTCACTTTTGCAATTGCTATATTGGGGTGGATAATATTCATCGGTTACGGAGAGTGTCTAGTCTTTAACGAGAAATCTTTACAAAAAGGGCAAAAACTTACAGTTTTAGGATAAAAAATAATCAATAATGTAACAAGTTATTAAAAATGTATGTATTGTGATCTATTTAACAAAAATATTTATTGACTTTTACATAAAGCATAAAAAAGCTAGCCTATCGGCTAGCTACTTCGGTGCCTAATAACCATACAGCTGTAGCGTACATGCGGCTCTTGTTATAAGTCGTAATCACTTGAAAATTCGGGTAAGTTAAATAGTAAATTGGTCCATTATAGTCTTGTAATTGAATAACATTCACCATATCGAGATCATCAATTTTAACTAAAGGATTCAATGGAGAAATACCAAGTGTCTTTAATGCACCATATGGGAAAGGTTGCGTTAAATCTTTAGCAATAATACTTTCTGGATTTGACCCAGTGTAACGAGCCATAAACCCGATCGGTTGGTCGCGTTGCCAACCTTGTTTTGCTAAGTAGTTTGCAATTGAACCAATAGCATCTTCTGCTGAGTTTCTTAAGTCGATATGTCCATTGCCGTCATAATCCACCCCATATTTACTAATATTGCTTGGCATAAATTGTGGATAGCCAATCGCACCTGCATAGGAACCTACAATACTATTTGTTGGATAGCCTTCTTTATAAGTCCAAGCAATAAGAGCAGCTAGCTCATCACCAAAATATTCAGCACGGCGAGGGTAGCCAAAAGCAAGCGTAGCTAAAGCATCACGTGTAATAAAAGAACCTTTATTTGCGCCATAACCTGTTTCAACGCCCAAAATACCTAAAATGACAGCTTGAGATACGCCATATTGTTGTTCTGCACGATTTAACGCATCTGCATATTGATTTTTAAAACGGACACCACGTTGAATTGTGCCTTCGACCAAGAACATAGAGCGATAATCATACCAAGGCTTACTTTCACCCGGACGAGTCATAATATTTAGAATGTTTGGTAAATTTTTTGCACCACTCATGGCTGCATCGACTTGATCGCTACTTAAGCCATAAGCATTCATCGTTTTTTGTTTAAAATTCAAATAATCAGGATGTGTTGCAAAATCGTTGGCCTGAGCGAAATGACTTGTACTGATTAAGCCAGTACACAAAGCGAGCATTTTTAAAGTTTTATTTAAGTGTTGAGACAACATATCGTTTTAAAATTCCAGATTATCGATGTGTATGAATGGACATGACTAAACCAAAGGTGGCCATTAAAGTAATAATAGCTGTTCCGCCATAACTCATAAAAGGTAAAGGAACACCTACTACAGGTAAAATACCACTGACCATTCCCGCATTTACAAATACATAAACAAAAAAAGACAAACCAAAGGCGCCAGCAACTAAACGTCCATAGTTATGGAAGCTTTGTAAACCGATCTGGAATGTTCTAAAAATAATGGCAAAATAAAGGATTACTAAAATAAGTACACCGATGAGTCCAAATTCTTCGGAATATGCAGCAATAATAAAGTCAGTATGTCCTTCGGGTAAAAAGTGTAAATGTGATTGGGTGCCTTCAAGGAAGCCTTTACCTGAAAAACCACCAGAACCAATTGCAGTTTTAGATTGAATAATATTCCAACCCGTACCGAGTGCATCTGCCTCTGGATCAAGTAAGGTTAAAACCCTTTGGCGTTGATAGTCGTGTAAAAGAAATTCCCACGCAATTGGAATTACGATTGCTGCACATGCGGCAGCTGCACCAATCATTCGCCATGATAGTCCACTTAAAAATAAGACAAATATACCGCTTGCTAATACTAAAAGTGATGTTCCTAAATCAGGTTGTTCTGCAATCAGTAAAAAGGGAATACCAATTAACATTAATGATAAAACAACTTGTGAAAAACTAGGGGGAAGAGGTTTTCGTGCTAAAAACCATGCAATCATCATCGGCATGCCGATTTTCATGAACTCACTGGGTTGGACACTCCCGAAACCCGGAATATCAATCCAGCGCTGAGCACCCATTCGGACTTCACCAAATACCATAACTGCCACAAGCGAAAATAGGCCGAACAAATAAAAGTATGGGGAAAACGCTTGATAGACCTTAGGCGGAATTTGGGCTAGACCAAACATTACTAAAAAGCCAATACCAAAACTCATGGCTTGCTTACTAACCAGACCTACATCCTGTGCCGAAGCACTATATAGTACAGTTAAACCTAATAGCGCATTTAACAGCAAAAATAGACATAACCAAGGGTCAATGTGGAGTTGTTGCCACCTTGATGGTTGCATAGCGGTGCTAAGACCATCTCGAGGAGCTTGGCGTAAAAACTTATATTGTGGGCTAGGAGACATGCGGCGTTAACTAGGTCAATCAGTGCTTGGCGCATGCTAACATAAACCTGATTAATGGCAATGTATATCAATATTTTGCAATAAAAAAACCTAGCTCTCGCTAGGTTTCCGATAAGCTATTTCTTATTAGTTAAAGAATAGACTTTCGTGATATTCAGCCATCGCTTTTAGTTCAGTGCGATTTAAGCTAGGGATGAGTTTGTCGATCGCAATATGAACTGCTTTTGTTACAGCTGCCGCACCAATATCAGCTGCTTTACGCTTAATCATGCCAAGGTCTAATGTCTTATTAAAATCAGACATAAAATGTTTAACCATAGCATCTCCAAACTGTTTATACAGTTCAGCCAATGCAGCTTTATTGATATCATTACCCGCCTTAAGCTCAGTGAAGTTATGCTGAAGATTAGTGACTAAACTAGGATCTAGAGTTACACCTACTTTATATTGACCTTGTGGATCTTTAAATAAGCTTTTTTCAGAGAACTCTACTGACTGTTTAACAACATCGTTTGGCGCTTTGCTTAACAATTGTTTTAAAAGAACAGCGACTGTTGATTTGACATAGCCTGCTAGTTTTTCGGCAGTATCGCGCTTTTCACTTGCAGGGAAGTGCTGAACTAACTGAATTAAGACATTATCAATAATCTCTTCATTAAGTTGTAAAGCAATCTTATCGCGAAGTGGGTATAAAGGCTCACTAGAATTTTTGTTCGCAATTCCAGTTTGTATATCGTTCAATAAGCCTTCAGAAGGGGTAAAACCAAAAAACGGCATGGTGTATCCTCAAATTATTCGTTTTATTGTCGTGCCAATCGAATCGGTTTTGGCATCCATGAAAGATCCGATACTCGGCAAGGGTTAATATCAAGTCCGCCGCGACGAGTATAAGTTGCATAAACCATCAGCTTATCAGGCTGCAAATTTTGCCAAATATCCGCAAAAATCTGCTCGACACACTGTTCGTGAAAGCCGTTATGCTGACGGTACGAGATAATATAAGCTAAAACACTACGATAACAAGGTTTTTTGCCCTTAAAACGGATAAAAACTGTACCCCAATCTGGTTGTCCCGTGACTGGGCAGTTACTTCTTAAAAGATGAGAATATAGTTCAATTTCGACTTCTTCATCAGACGCATCTCGTTTTAAAAGAGTCGCATCTGGATGTTGCTCTAAACGCTCTGGATCTAAGTCATCAATACAAATGCCTTGAGGTTTAGAAATGTCTAAATCATCTACTTGAAATAAGGTTAACTCAACTTTTGCACCTGCCGCAGCAGATAGATCTTTTTCAACCGTTTCAATAAACGACTGTTTAGAGTCAAACTGAGTGAAGTTAAGGCTATTGAAGTAAAGTTTTAATGACTTTGATTCAATCAAATTTGGTGAAGAAGCTGGCAGTGTAATTCTGCCAATAGCAACTTGCGGGATAGCATGAGCGTTTAACCATGAAATTTCAAAAACATGCCACCAATCTTTACCTTGTGTAATACCTTCAATATGCGAGTAGGCTTCACGAGACTGAGCACGAGCAATTGGAAATAAAACATCAGGTTGATAGTTAGTTGGATATTGAGTTTCTTTACCCAATAAAGACTGTTCGACACTCATTCACGCATTCCTGAACCACGAGCAAGTAAATAGTAGGCAATTCCGTAAAGTACAGCACAGCATAATGTCACAATGATTAAAGAGAACGTAACGTTCACGTCACTATGACCTAAAATGCCGAAACGGAAAGCGTTAACCATATACACAATAGGATTAATTAAAGAAAGTTTTTGCCAAAAAGGGCCAAGTGCACTAATGGCATAGAACACACCACCTAAATAGGTTAAAGGTGTAAGGACAAAGGTTGGAATAATAGAAATATCATCAAATGATTTTGCATAGACTGCATTAATGAAGCCGCCTAAGGAAAATAAAACAGATGTAATTAAGACTGTATATATAGTTACGAACCAGTTATGTATAAAAAGGTCTGTAAAGAACATACTCATTGTCGTCACAATTGCTCCGACCAATACACCACGGCAAATACCACCAATGACATAGCCCCACAAAATAATATGTAGTGGCACTGGACTCATAATCAGTTCTTCAATGCTCTTTTGGAATTTCACACTAAAGAAACTTGAAGATACGTTAGCATAACTGTTGGTAATAACCGCCATCATGATGAGGCCGGGTACGATAAACTGCATGTAGCTCACGCCGCCCATTTGTCCAATGCGCGAACCAACCAAATTACCAAAAATGACAAAGTACAAACTCATCGTGATCGCAGGTGGTAACAAGGTTTGTGGCCAAATACGTAGAAATCGGCGTACTTCTTTACGAACTAGAGTCCAGAGGGCAATTTGCAGTTGGCTAAAATTCATTTTGCCTCTCCTTCAAGATTTTTCTCAACCATTTTGACGAATAGCTCTTCTAGACGGTTCGATTTGTTTCGCATACTACGAACACGAATACCTTGTGATTCTAAAAGTTGGAATAAGTCATTTAATGTATGTGCTTTATCCATCGTCACTTCTAAAGTGCTGCTATCAATTAAGTTGAACTTCACACCAATAATATTTAACTGGAGTGGGGCAATGGGTTCTGCCAAATCGAAAATAAAAGATTCTTCACTCAGCTGATTTAAGAAACTTTTCATGCTGGTGTCTTCTTTAATGACACCGCGGTCAATGATAGCAATTTGACGACACAACATTTCTGCTTCTTCGAGATAATGTGTAGTCAAAATAATAGAAGTACCGCTTTCGTTCATTTCGGTTAGAAAATCCCACATAGAGCGGCGTAATTCAATATCAACACCCGCAGTGGGCTCATCTAAAATAAGAAGTTTAGGTTCATGCATCATGGCACGGGCAATCATGAGACGGCGTTTCATACCACCCGATAGCATACGTGCTTGTATATTGCGTTTTTCCCAGAGGCCTAGCTTTTCTAAATAATGTTCGGCACGTTTTTCTGCAATCTTTTTATGAATGCCGTAATAACCAGCTTGGGTGACTAAAATATCGAACGCTTTTTCAAACTGTCCAAAGTTAAATTCTTGAGGGACAACGCCAAGTTGTTGTTTTGCCAAGGATGGATGAGTGTCGAGATTGTGTCCAAAAATCTCAACTGTTCCTTCGGTTTTTTTCGTGAGGGAACTGATAATACCAATGGTTGTTGATTTGCCGGCACCATTTGGGCCTAACAACGCATAAAATTCACCTTCAGGCACAGTGAGGTTAATACCTTTTAACGCCTGAAAACCATTACGATATGTTTTGGACAAATCTCTTAAAACCAAAGCATCAGTCATGAAATTCTCACATTATGAAAGAGGGGTATATTTTGAGCGATAATGATTAATAAACCAAGTAAAATAGTCGGAATTTTATAAAATTGAGATAAATTTATGAAGTTATTATATATAAACTGGTGCGCCCGGCGGGGATCGAACCCACGACCCCAGGCTTCGGAAACCTGTACTCTATCCAACTGAGCTACGAGCGCACATGTGTGGGCCACATCATAGGAAAAAAACACCAATAGGTAAAGCACGAAATAGGTAACAAGTGAGTTTAATGCTTAATTAAACAGCAGCTTGTTGTTTTTTAGATGCGTTGTTGAATAAATTGAATTGAATAATTAATAGAATGAAGCGTATGTGCTAGTTCATTAGAGGGAATACGCGACTCCTGTAAGCTGGTAATCCATTGCATTTGGCACACTTTAAGCTCTTGAAGCGTTTTTATTTGCTCTATTTTCTGAATAAGTGGTTTTGCCATAAGCCCACAATATTGACTCAAGGTTTGCTTCATCAACTGTTGTATTTCTTCAAAAGAGAGCTGTTGAACTCGAATTGGTGGCTGGGTAATTTCAGTAGGTGAAAGTTGAAAAGATGATGATTGAGTAACCTGAATTTCTCCAACTATATCGCCACTTTTATTATCATCAATAGTATTTTTTTGATGAGCTTCTATTGCAGTTACGGATGATTGTGGGAAAGATATTTGTTCATTTAATTCTGAATAATTTTCGCCAGAAGGAGCAATGAGTTTTAAGTCGATAAGCTGTTGAATAAGCTCTGGAGATGCAATACGTTTTTTAAATTCGCTATTTAAATTTTGAAAATCTTCGTGATCTATTAATAGCAGTAAACGTCTTTGTTTTGCATTTAAAGTAATGTTGCGTTGTTGAAGCGCGACTCTTCCTAAATTGGTTCGATAAAAACCAGCCATCATTTTTCCCCAAATAAAAAATAAATCAGACTGTTCAATTTTCTCAGTTGAACAGTACTGTTTTTAATAAAATATAAATGGGGTTAACCATAAAACTCAAGAATGACAATATGATGAAGAATTGATGAATATCATCTATTTAAGACTTTAAAATGCGCCTTCTAACGCTTTACGTAAATAGACGTCAAGTTCATCTTGGCGTAATAACCATTGAATATAGTCTTTAGGAAGTTCAGCAATTGCTGTGCCTTTATGCTTACCAAAATTAATAGTCGTAGGGATACGTGCTTCTTCAGAAACTCGGTAAAGCTCTTCAATGTCTTGAATATTTAAATGATAGACAATATGCATCAAAATATTAGCAGTCAAAATAATATCTGCATCGGCACGGTGTGCGCCTTTGAGCAATTCTCGAGCTTTACTGCTGCCTTGAGAAATCATATAGATGAGTGCAGAAATATTATGCGCTTCTGCATCAGGCCAAGTTTTGCGCGCTAAAGCTAGTGTACAAATCGGTTTGATATTCGACACATCCACACCACAACGAGCAATCGCGGCAATATCGTAATCAATATTGTGACCAATAATATAAGTGGTAGTCTCTGGCAATTTAAAAGTTTTATAGTGGGGCTGGTTTTCTAAATCTGACTCTAATATATGGTGTACTGCCATAGCCGCGTAAGAGATAGGTGTACCAACCTGATAAAGTTGATCAAATAATTTGCTTTTATCTAAGGTGAGCTTGCCTGCATTAATCTCAATCGGGGCATACGCAATTTCAATTGGCAAACCATTTAGTGTATGTGTTTCTGTATCTAAAATAATGGTTTGCATAACTGGCCCTTTAATCAATCACGAGTAATCAAGAATGTTAACAGTTGGCTACCCACTTTAAAACATGAAGTGAGGCCTGAGAGTAGCGAGAACGTTAATTTATTTTAAAAATAGAGTTTTCTGAGATTGATTTCATCCAATAGAACTTGCGGAAAATAAAGATTAGGCGTAAATATTTTAAGACATTAGGAAATGTTGATTAAAAAACTAAAGCAAAACAAAAATGGAATTTAAGGGAAGATATACCAATGAAAATGAACCTATTAATGACGAGCGTTCTTAGCACGAGTTTATTTTTAGTCGCTTGTGGAGGAGGGAGTAGTGATGATGGCCCAGCTCCTACTAATCCATCAGGGACACCAACCAATAATATTCAAAATCCAGTGGTTAAGGTCGAGGCTTACACAAGCACCAACTTAGGAACAGTTGCCGCAGAAAGTAGTATTTTGACTTATAAAATGTTGGGTCAAAGTGGTCAAGAAGTGCAGGCAACCAGTTTGGTATTTACACCAAATACTCCACCACCAGTAGGCGGTTGGCCAATTGTGGTTTGGGCCCATGGCACTACGGGTGTGGCAGATGCTTGCGCACCAAGTAAAGCAGCTTTAGCAGAAAGTACAAAAGATTTAATTAGTAAATTACTAGCCGCAGGTTATGTTGTGGTCGCACCTGACTATGAGGGTTTAGGTACACCAGGCATACATCCTTTTTTAAATGTTAAAAGTGAGGCTTTTTCAATTACAGATGCGGTGGTTGCAACACGCAATTATTTATTACAGCGTAACTTATTAACTTCAAAAAAATGGTTAACAGTAGGACATTCACAAGGGGGGCATGCTGCATTAGGTGCTGCACAATATGCGAGTCGTGCACAACTAGACTATAAAGGTACAGTAGCGGTAGCACCTGCTTCTAATCTAGGGGGTATTTTAGTAGATGGAGAGGCGCAAGTTGCGAATGCACCGATAGATATTAAAATTGCAACCTATGCACAGCTTGATACATATACAGCTTTGGTTACAGCTGGCATTCGCAACACACAACCTGCCTTTAATTATTCACAAGTATTTACTTCACAAATTTCAAGTATTGCCGCACAAGCAGAAAACCTTTGTTCAGGACCATTGTATGGAGCCTTTTATGAGGGTATGAGTAATTATGCTAAAGACCATAATGGCACACTAGATGGCTTTACACGTACACAACCTAATTTTATGGCAGTGCCGCTAGTTAAGACATTTTTGGAAAAAGATTCACAGCCGTTACAAGTAAAAGTCACTACTCCAATCATCATTTATCAAGGGATAGCTGATCCTACAGTACCTAAATTAGCAACTGATCTATTGATATTTAATGCCACTACCTTAGGCACTAAAATTAATAGTTATGTGACGGGTAACTGGGACCATGGCACGGTGATGAGTAATAATGTAGACAACATTGTTGGAAATGTTCAGACTTTACTCTCAGCTCAATAGAGTTATTGATATTTAAAAACTTTTTAATATTGTTGTAAGCTAAAATTAACGATGAAGACATTTAAAATATAAGCTTTAAACGAGCTTTTTATTTGATTTATAAACAATGGCTCATTTTTTATAAAACTTGAGCCATTTTTATTTAAAACTGAGCTAACTTCATTCTGTTTAATTATAAAGTTCATGCTACAATATGCCGCAATCTTAGCACGGCTTAAAAGCCCTAATTTATAGGACCCCCGCTAATGTTTGCCAATATTTCCATTTCTGAATTTGATCCAGAATTAGCTCAAGCAATTGCTTCTGAAGGTGAGCGTCAAGAAGCACATATCGAGTTAATTGCATCTGAAAACTATTGCTCTCCTGCTGTGATGGAAGCGCAAGGATCAAAACTTACGAACAAATATGCAGAAGGTTATCCAGGCAAACGCTATTATGGCGGTTGCGAGTATGTGGATATCATTGAGCAAATGGCGATTGATCGTGCTAAAGAACTTTTTGGTGCAGATTACGCAAACGTTCAACCACACGCTGGTTCACAAGCTAACTCTGCTGTTTATTTAGCGCTTCTTAACCCGGGCGATACAGTTTTAGGTATGAGCTTAGCTCACGGTGGTCACTTGACTCACGGTGCAAAAGTAAGCTTCTCTGGTAAAACTTATAATGCAGTTCAATACGGGCTAAACGCTGAAACTGGCGAGATCGATTACGAAGAAGTTGAACGTTTAGCGTTAGAGCACAAGCCACGTATGATCGTTGCTGGTTTCTCTGCTTATAGCCGTGTTGTAGATTGGCAACGTTTCCGTGACATCGCGGACAAAGTTGGCGCTTACCTTTTCGTCGATATGGCTCACGTTGCAGGTCTTGTTGCTGCTGGTGTATATCCAAACCCAGTTCAAATTGCTGACGTAACAACAACGACGACTCACAAAACACTTCGTGGTCCACGTTCTGGTTTAATCCTTGCGAAAGCGAATGAAGAAATTGAGAAAAAACTTCAATCTGCTGTATTCCCTGGTAACCAAGGTGGTCCATTAATGCATGCGATTGCTGCTAAAGCAATCTGCTTCAAAGAAGCAATGTCTGATGACTTCAAAGCTTACCAACAACAAGTTGTGAAAAATGCTCAAGCTATGGCTGAAGTATTCATCGCTCGTGGTTATGATGTTGTTTCTGGCGGTACAGACAACCACTTGTTCTTGTTATCTTTAATCAAGCAAGATGTAACTGGTAAAGATGCAGATGCTTGGTTAGGTGCTGCTCACATTACTGTGAACAAAAACTCAGTTCCAAATGACCCACGTTCTCCATTCGTGACTTCTGGTATCCGTATCGGTACTCCAGCAGTAACAACTCGTGGTTTCGGTGAAGCTGAAGTTCGTGAACTTGCTGGTTGGATCGCTGACGTGATTGACAGCAAAGGTGACGAAAAAGTTATTGCTGACGTAAAAGCGAAAGTTGAAACTGTTTGTGCAAAATTCCCTGTATACGCACAATAAGTTGTAAATATAAAAAAAGCGCCGTATGGCGCTTTTTTTATCAAGTTAATTAGATAAGAATTAACTTTTAGATTTTACCGATGACTCGGCATTATGCCAGCCACCACCTAATGCACGGATTAAATTTACACTAGCCATCATTCTAGTGCCGTTAAGCTGTGCAGAAAGTTGTTCTTGTTGCAAAATAGTCCGATCCGAATCAATCACATCAAGATAGCTAATAGCACCTTCTCGATAACGTAAATGAGACAGTTGATTTGCATGACGAGAAGAGGAGAGTGCTTGATTTTGAGCTTGAATTTGCTGATCAAGTATTCTTTGATCTGATAAACCATTTTCAACTTCGCGAAATGCATTCAACACAGTTTGGCGATAGTTTGCCACGCTTTCTTCATAGGCAGCTCGTGCTTGAGCAACTCCAGCCTTACGTTGTCCACCGTCAAATAATGGCAAAGATAAAATAGTACCTGCGACTGGACCAAGTAAGAATGTACGGCTCGACCATTTACCCAACTCACCTAAACTTGATGATTCATAACCGAGTGCACCTGTTAGGTCCAGTTTTGGGAAGAAAGCAGCACGTGCAATTCCAATACGCGCATTATCTGCTGCCATAGCACGCTCGGCAGCCGCAATGTCAGGTCGTCTTTCAAGTAAAGCCGAAGGTAAACCTGCTGGCAGACGAATGCTGTTTGCAGTTAAAGGTTGAACTGCCAAGCTAAACTCAGCAGGTGTTTTGCCTAATAATACTGCAAGAGCATGCTCTGCATTGGCTCTGTTACGAGCAATATTTAATGCATTGGTTTGTGCTGTAGCAAGTTCGGTCTGTGCGCGAGAAACATCTAATTCACTGACTAAACCATTTCTAAAACGTGTTTGAGCTAAGTCGCGTGTCTCGCCAAGCAGTTTAATAGTGCGATTATAAATTGCTTGTTCAGCATCAAGCTGACGAATGAGAAAGTAGCCTTGGGCAACATCTGCTTGTAAAGCTAAAAGCGCCGATTGATATAGAGCTTCTTGTTGCTGTACATCAGCTGTTGCTGCATTGACACTACTGGCAATACGGCCAAATAAATCGAGCTCATATGAAACATTGGCTTGAGCACGCCATAAGGTCTGTGCAGACGTATGGGCATTGTCATCTAAACCCAATGAAGCAGGAGAGGGTTTTTGACGAGTTGGGCCAAAGCCAGCACCAATATTTGGCAAACGTTCAGCTTGTGCTGCGGAACGTAACGCACGTGAAGCCTGAATATTAGCCGCTGCCGCTTTAATGCTCTGGTTTCCAGAAATGGCTTGTTGTTCGAGCTCATTTAATTGAGCATCATTAAAAACACGCCACCACTCACCTCGAATCTGCTGATCGGCAGGTTGGGCAATTTTCCAATTATTATCTTCAAATTTAGGGTCAGACTCTTTAAATTTGACGGGAACTATGACCTTTGCAGGTTGATATTCCGGTGCCAAAGAGCAGCCTGCAAGCAGCAGGCTTCCCATGAGTGAGGACAATAATAAGCTTTGTTTTGCTGTAGCCATTAAATGTCCTCCTTAATGATCATGTGGGGTAGATAAAGGTGCTTCATGAACTGCTGCCGAATGCAATTTATGTTTGCTGTTCAATGTGCGAATCAGGACATAAAAGGCAGGGGTCAGGAACAAACCAAATAGCGTTACACCGATCATGCCGAAGAACACTGCAATACCCATCGCATGACGCATTTCAGAACCTGCACCAGTTGAAGTAACCAGTGGTACGACACCCATAATGAATGCAATAGAAGTCATTAAAATTGGGCGTAAACGTAGACGACTTGCTTCAACTGCCGCTTTGAATGCAGTCGCACCTTGCATTTCGAGTTCCCGTGCAAATTCGACAATTAATATGGCATTTTTACAAGCCAGCCCGACAAGCACCATCAGACCAATTTGGGTAAAGATGTTGTTATCTCCGCCTGTTAGCCAAACACCTGTTAGAGCCGCCAAGATTCCCATCGGTACAATTAAAATGACTGCTAAAGGCAAAGTTAGACTTTCATATTGAGCAGCTAAAACCAAGAACACAAGTAATACGCTAATTGGGAATACCCAGAGTCCTGCATTACCAGCCAAGATTTTTTGGTAAGTTAAATCTGTCCATTCAAACTTGATACCACGTGGTAGAGTTTGAGCAGCAATACGTTCAACCGCAGCTTCTGCTTGGCTCGATGAATAACCCGGTGCAGGGCCACCGTTAATATCGGCTGATGTGTAACCGTTATAACGCACCACCATTTCTGGGCCATAAGTTTGAGTTACATTCACCAAAGAAGATAACGGCACCATTTGTCCGGCACTGTTACGGGTTTTAAGCTGCAAAATATCTTCAGGATTTGCACGGAAAGGCGCATCGGCTTGTGCACGAACCTGATAAACACGTCCAAAGCGGTTAAAGTCGTTAACGTACTGAGAACCTAAATAAATTTGCATGGTGTTGAAAACATCTGTTACAGCAACACCTTGTTGCTTGGCTTTCACACGATCCAGATCTACATTGAGTTGAGGTACGTTAATTTGATAACTTGAGAACATTGGACCCAGTTCAGGGGCTATTTGTGCTGCTTTCATAAAGTTTTGTGCAGCATCATTCAAGGCTGAATAGCCTAAGGCCCCTCGGTCTTCAAGTTGGAGTTTAAAGCCGCCCATGGTGCCTAAGCCCATCACGGGTGGTGGTGGGAAAACCGCAATATAGGCATCCTGAATAGCTGAATATTTCTGGTTGAGAGCACCAGCAATTGCATTGGCAGATAAGTCTTTAGCCTTACGTTCATCGAATGGCTTTAAGGTTACAAAGACAATACCGGCACTCGAACTGTTGGTAAAACCGTTAATTGAGAGGCCAGGGAAGGCAACAGCACTTTCCACACCAGGTTGTTTAAGTGCCGTATCACTCATTTTACGGATGACCGCTTCAGTACGATCTAATGATGCGCCATTTGGTAATTGAGCAAAGCTAATCAAATATTGTTTGTCCTGCGCAGGAACGAAACCGCCCGGAACAATATAAGAGATACCAACGGTTAAACCTAAAAGCGCAGCATAGACACCCATTGCCGAAGCTTTATGAGAGATAACACGACTTACGCCTTTACCATAGTTGTCTGACGCACGTGTAAATACACGGTTAAACAGCGCAAAGAAACGTCCGAATACACGGTTCATAAGGCGTGTTAATGCATCAGGTTTAGCGTCATGTCCTTTCAGTAGCATGGCTGCTAAAGCAGGCGAGAGCGTCAGTGAGTTAAATGCCGAAATAACCGTTGAAATGGCAATCGTCATGGCAAATTGTTTATAAAACTGCCCTGTTAAGCCTGTCATAAATGCAAGTGGTACGAACACGGCAACGAGCGTTAAAGCAATCGCAATAATTGGTCCACTCACTTCTCGCATGGCGCGATAAGTTGCATCTCTTGGGCTTAAACCAGCTTCAATATTCCTCTCGACATTTTCGACGACGACAATGGCGTCATCGACCACAATCCCGATGGCAAGTACCATCCCGAACAGTGATAGCGCATTGATTGAGTAACCAAAAGCGAGCATGAGCGCAAATGTACCAATAATTGAAACTGGTACAGCAAGCAATGGAATGATTGAGGCACGCCATGTTTGTAAGAATAAAATAACAACCACAACAACCAGTGCAATTGCTTCAAGTAAGGTGTGAACTACCGCTTTAATACTGGCACGTACGAATTGAGTCGGGTCATAAACAATGTCGTATTTAATTGAAGATGGGAAATCTTTTGAAAGCTCCTTCATCGTGCTGCGCACTTGATCGGAAACTTGTAAAGCATTAGCACCTGGTGCTTGGAAAATTGGAATTGCGACTGCTTGTTTATTATCGAGTAATGAACGCAAGCCATATTGTGAAGCTGCAAGTTCAACACGTGCAACATCACCCAATCGGGTAACCGCACCATCTGGTGCAGTTTTTAAAATGATATCTGCGAATTCTTGCTCAGTCGTTAAACGGCCTTGAGCATTGACTGAAAGCTGTAAAGGGGAATTACTTGGTGATGCACCGATTGTACCCGCTGCAACCTGAATATTTTGTTCACGAATTGCATTCACAATTTCAGTCGCGGTGAGGTTACGCTGTGCTACTTTTTGCGGGTCGAGCCATACGCGCATCGCGTAGTCACCAGAACCAAATAATCCGACTTCACCAACTCCTTGTAAACGTGCCAAACGGTCTTTCACGTTGAGTACCGCATAGTTACGTAAGTAGGTCATGTCATAGCGACTATCTGGTGAGGTCAGATGCACTACCATGGTTAAAGTCGGTGAGCTTTTTAAGGTAGTAACACCTAAACGCTGTACGTCTTCAGGTAAACGAGGCATAGCCTGAGACACACGGTTTTGAACCAGTTGTTGCGCTTTGTCTGGATCAATACCGAGCTTAAAGTTCACTGTAATGGTTAAATTACCGTCGCTGTTTGCTTGAGATTGCATATACAGCATGTCTTCTACACCGTTGATTGATTCTTCAAGCGGAGAGGCAACAGTTTCAGCAATTACTTTCGGGTTTGCACCCGGATATTGAGCACGTACCACCACAGATGGCGGAACAACTTCTGGATATTCAGAAATCGGTAACTGGAATACCGAAAGCAGACCGGCGAGTAAAATCAGTACTGATAACACACCAGCAAAGATCGGCCGATCAATAAAAAATTTAGAAATATTCATATGTGATTAACCTTTTGCCGGAGTTGATGTTTTATCTGTTGGCTGAGGTTGAGGAGTAGTAGCGTTAGCAGTGATTTGTGCATTTGGCATCGGAACGAGGTGCGGGGTCACAGGGTCACCCGGACGAATTCGCTGTAAACCGTTCACCACAATACGATCACCCGCTTGTAATCCGCTATTCACGATTTGCAAGCCATCTTGTTGTGCACCGAGTTTTACTTCACGGTAGGCCGTCTGATTTTTAGCATCAACTACTACGACAAAGCGTTTATCTTGATCGACCCCAACTGCGGTTGGGCTAATCAGAATTGCTGAACGAGGCTGACCTCCGCCTAAACGGATTCGTGCATATAAGCCTGGTAATAAAACACCGTTTGGATTATCAAAAGTCGCGCGAACACGAATCGTACCTGAGGTTGCATCTAGGTTATTATCAATTGAGTTGATGGTACCTTCACGAGAGAAACCAGTTTCGTTGGCAAGTCCCATATAAACAGGAACTTGTGCAGAATTACGCTGGTTACTGATGTATTTCAGGTAGGTTTGTTCATCAACATCGAAAGATGCATAAAGGCGAGATACAGATACTAAACTTGTTAAAACCTGTGCGCCGTTACCTGCAGAAACTACATTGCCGACGGTCACCTCGGCACGGGAAATTCGACCGCTGACAGGCGCAGTAATGCGGGTGTACTCTAGATTTAAGCGGGCAGATTGAACTGCTGCTCTAGCGGCTTGTAGGTTGGCACTGGCTGAGCGTGCATCATTTTGAGCTAAATCTAGCTCTTGACGTGAGACAGCATTACTTTGAATTAAACGTTGAATACGAGAAAGATTAGAACCCGTATAAGTGACTTGAGCTTCAGCTGAAGCGAGTTGAGCTTGGGCACGATTCAGTTCTGCCTCGAAAGGCCGTGGATCAATGGTAAAAAGTAAGTCGCCTTTTTTTACGAGACTGCCATCTTTGAAGTGAACGGCAATGAGTTTGCCGGAAACTTGGGGTCGAATATCGACTTGATCAATGGCTTCTAAACGACCGGAGTATTCTTGCCAGTCAGTAATGGTTTTGCTGATGACATTAGAAATATCAACAGTTGCAGCTTGTTGGGCAGAGGTCGGTGCAGCTTTTGCATCGGCATTTTCATGTAAAAACATAAAACTGCCTCCTGTTGCTAAGAGGGCAACAAAGATGGCAGACAGTGCGAACTGTTTGCGGGAAAATGACATGAGGTGCTCCTAGTTATTTGGATACCTGTTTTCAGACTTTTAGTTTTGGTCCGTATGGGAGAAACAGGGTTTATGGGATGGACGGAGCATAAAAGTTTGTCAATCACGAATAAATATATTAAATTCGATAACACTATTCGTATTTTTATAACAATTGATGTGTTTTATTAAAAAATGCATTGATTGATAGGAGTGTGCGTGTGGATCTATTTCATGCGATGAAAGTATTTAACAAAGTTGTCGAAACAAATAGTTTCAGTTTAGCTGCTGACAGTTTAGGTCTACCGCGTGCTTCTGTGACGACAACCATTCAGGCTTTAGAGAGACATTTACAAGTTCGTCTGTTGAATCGTACGACACGAAAAATCAGTCTCACACCGGATGGTGCCGTATATTATGATCGGACAGCCCGCATTTTAGCGGATGTCTCTGATATTGAATCTTCCTTTCATGATGCAGAGCGGGGACCAAGAGGTCAGCTTCGTATTGATGTGCCTGTATCGATTGGGCGTTTAATCTTAATTCCAAGGCTGCGCGATTTCCATGCACGCTATCCAGATATTGATTTAGTAATTGGCCTGAATGACCGACCTGTAGATTTGGTGGGAGAGGCCGTCGATTGTGCAATTCGGGTCGGTGAACTAAAAGATTCAAGCTTAATTGCGCGTCGTATTGGAACTTTCCAGTGTGCAACAGCTGCTTCACCGATTTATTTAGAAAAATATGGCGAGCCCACTTCAATTGAAGATTTACAGAAAAATCATAAAGCGATTCACTTCTTTTCAAGCCGTACCGGACGCAACTTTGATTGGGACTTTGTGGTTGATGATTTAATTAAAAGTGTGTCAGTACGTGGACGTGTTTCTGTAAATGACGGTGATGCTTATATCGACTTAGCTTTGCAGGGTTTCGGTATAATTCAGGGCCCACGTTATATGCTCACCAACCATTTGGAATCGGGTTTGTTAAAAGAGGTATTGCCTCAGTGGACGCCGGCGCCAATGCCGATTTCAGCAGTTTATCTTCAAAATCGTCATTTATCGCTTAAAGTAAAAGTGTTTGTAGATTGGGTCGCCGAATTGTTTGCAGGTTGTCCATTGCTGAGTGGTTGCTCAATGTCCTTAGATCAAAAATGTGAATTTGCCTGTGATAAAGAAACTGGTCATGAATATACAATTCGGACTTTGGTCGAGCAGCATAATATTGCTGAAGCTTACACGCTCAAAAACTAACTTAAAATTTGAGTGATTTTTCAACATTTAAACAGTTAATACAATCCATTGTTCAGACACCTTCATAAATCCTTAATTTACTGGTATAGAAATTGCAATTCTTTCGGCAGAAGAGTAATTTAGAAATTGCTCAAGTTTTTATCACCTTATTAGGATTTTAAGGAGAAGCTTCAAGATGGCAAGCTTTATGAAAAAAATGTTCGTTTCAACAACCTTGGTTTTGGCTGCTGTTGCAACGAATGTTCAAGCAAAGGATTGGAAGGTGATTCGTTTTGGTACTGAGTCGTCTTATGCGCCGTTTGAATATAAAACACCAGATGGCAAGTTAACTGGTTTTGATGTGGATTTAGGTAATGCAATTTGTGCAAAACTCAAAGCCAAATGTGTTTGGGTTGAAAACTCTTTTGATGGGATGATTCCAGCCCTTAAAGCGAAAAAATTTGATGGCATTCTTTCATCAATGACCGTTACTGATGAGCGTGCAAAACAAATTGCATTTAGTAGCAAAATCTACAATACACCAACCCGTATGGTTGCAAAAAAAGGCTCACCGTTATTGCCTACCGCTGCCTCTTTGAAAGGTAAACGTGTCGGTGTACAACAGGGCACAATTCAAGAAACTTATGCTAAAACCTATTGGGCACCAAAAGGTGTAACGGTTGTACCTTATCCAGTCCAAGATTTGATTTATCAAGACATGATGTCAGGTCGTCTGGATGCAACTTTACAAGATGCAATTATGGTTGATGGCGCTTTCTTAAAACAAGCAAAAGGTAAAAACTTCAGTTTTGCTGGTGGTAATGTGGTTGATGCAAAAACACTAGGTGTAGGTGCAGCGATCGGTTTACGCAAAGAAGATGAGGATTTAAAAGCCAATATTAATAAAGCACTCGCTGCAATCATTGCAGATGGTACATACAAAAAACTCGAGAAAAAATATTTCTCCTTTAGCATTTACTAATGATGTGAAAAATGTCGGCTTTGCGCCGACATTTTTAAATCTATTCTCATCTCATCAATATTAGATATTGTTTTTAAGGAGAAGATGAGTCATGTTTTTTTCTGGCTTTGGGCCACTCCTGCTCAGCGGGACATGGATGACCATACAGCTTGCGTTGTTGTCACTTTTACTTTCTGTGATTATTGGCTTAATTGGTGCGAGCTCAAAACTCTCTAGTATTAAAATTTTACGTTATATAGCAACCGCTTACACTACGCTCATTCGAAGTGTGCCTGACTTGGTGATTATGCTGCTGTTATTTTATAGCTTGCAGTTGGGGCTCAACCAAATTACTGAAGCACTGCAAATGGACCAAATTGATATCAACCCATTTGTGGCGGGTGTGATTACTTTAGCGTTCATTTATGGTGCATATTTTACCGAGACCTTTCGTGGTGCATTTCAATCGGTTCCTAAAGGCCAAATTGAAGCAGCAATGGCCTATGGAATGACTCCGTGGCAGGTTTTTCACCGTGTATTATTCCCTCAAATGATGCGTTTCGCTTTGCCTGGTATTGGTAATAACTGGCAAGTTTTGATTAAGGCGACCGCACTAGTTTCTATTATTGGCCTGACTGACATTGTAAAAATTACGCAAGATGCGGGTAGAAGTACCATGCAACTGTTCTTTTTCAGCATCGTAGCTGCTGCCATTTATTTAGCAATTACCACCGTGTCGAATCTGATTTTAATGTGGCTTGAACGTCGTTATTCTGCTGGTGTAAGGAAGGGACAATTATGATTGAAATCCTTCAACAATATTGGCAGGCATACCTTTGGACTGATGGTTTGCAAATGACTGGCGTAGCGATGACGACTTGGTTATTGGTGCTTTCTATTGGCATTGGTTTTGTGCTTGCTGTGCCTTTATCACTTGCACGAGTATCAGAAAATATCTGGTTGCGTGGCCCAGTTTGGTTATATACCTATGTTTTTCGTGGCACACCACTTTATATCCAACTGCTGATTATTTATTCAGGTATTTATAGCTTTGATTATGTCCATGAGCACCAGACACTTGATGCTTTTTTTCGAGAGGGCATAAATTGCACCATTTTGGCATTCGCGCTCAATACTGGTGCATATACCACTGAAATCTTCGCTGGGGCGATTCGTTCTATTCCCCATGGAGAGATTGAGGCTGCACAAGCTTTCGGTATGTCAAAATGGAAACGGTACACTCGCATTATCATTCCATCGATGTTACGCCGTGCTTTACCTTTTTACGGCAATGAAGTCATTTTAATGTTGCACGCGACAACCATTGCATTTACAGCAACTGTTCCTGACATTTTAAAAATTGCGCGTGATGTGAATGCGGCAACCTATGACACCTTCAATGCTTTTGGAATTGCCGCGGTGTTGTATGCAATGCTGGCATTTATTTTGATTTGGATATTTCGTAAGTTGGAAAAACGTTGGTTGGCATTTTTAAAGCCATCGAATCATTAGGAGACATAAATGGAACACGTTGCAAAACTAGTGATTCGCGATTTACATAAGAAATTCGGCGATCATGAAGTGCTTAAAGGAATATCACTTGATGCAAATGCCGGTGATGTAATTAGTATCATTGGTTCATCGGGTTCAGGTAAAAGTACCTTGCTGCGTTGTATTAACTTTTTGGAACAACCGAGCAATGGCACCATTAAGCTTAATGGTGAAAAACTGCGTACAGTCTTTGATAAAAAAGGCAATTTAAAAGTAGTTGAACCAAAGCAACTACAAAAAATGCGTACCCAGCTCATGATGGTATTTCAGCATTTTAATTTGTGGTCTCACATGACAGTGCTGGAAAATGTCATTGAAGGGCCCATTCACGTACTTGGGGTGAAACGTGCTGAAGCTGAAGAGCGTGCAAGGAAATATCTACGCAAAGTTGGATTACCTGAAAGTGTTGAAAGTAAATATCCGGCATTTTTATCTGGTGGTCAGCAGCAACGTGTAGCGATTGCTCGTGCTTTGGCTATGGAACCAGAAGTTATGTTGTTCGATGAACCAACCAGCGCGCTTGATCCAGAGTTGGTGGGTGAGGTACTAAAGGTAATGCAGGGCTTGGCTGAAGAAGGACGTACCATGATTGTGGTGACACATGAAATGGGCTTTGCACGTCATGTATCTAATCAAGTGATTTTCTTGCATCAAGGGAAAATTGAGGAACAGGGCCATCCTAATGAAGTACTCAATAACCCGAAAAGTGAGCGTTTAAAGCAATTTTTGACGGGCAGTTTGAAATAAGCTATTCATACCGAGTAAGGTGAAATTTTTTAAACAAGAATTTGCATCTTACTCGGTTGCTTTTTAATTATATTTTTATAAATGGGTATTTTTAGAAAACACATTAATAATGATAATACCTGCAATCATTAAAGTAAGACCAATACAGGCCGCCAAGTCTAAATGCTGTTTGTAAAATATCCAGCCAATTGCAGAAATTAAAATAATACCCGCACCCGACCAAATGGCATATGCAATCCCGATCGGAATTGTTTTTAGCGTCAGGGATAATAAATAAAAAGCAATTGCATAGCCCACAACAGTAACGATGGACGGAATGGGAACAGTAAAACCTTGAGATGCTTTTAAGGCTGAAGTTGCAACGACTTCACAAGCAATCGCAATTGCTAAATAAAGATAAGACATGGGGAGCTACGCCAGAAAGAGTTTTAATCAATCTATATGAAATGTTGAAATGGTTAGACCAGTTTTAACGATTGTGCAATTTTTGGGGTACAAAAATACCAGTAAAACAAACTGAACTGATCATTTGATTTTATCATTAGCAAAGTGGCTTAAGCTATTTATTCATTTATTTATTTAATCATTGATCTGTATAGTCATTTAAGAGGATCAGCAATCTTAGCCTGATCCTCGATAGACTTTTAAGAGATAGATTCGCCGAGTATATTTAAATCCTTAAATTTCTCTAGCAGTTGCTCTTTATTTTCAATATGTGCAGGGTCTGGTTTTATGCAATCGATTGGACAAACCGCCTTACATGTGGGGGCATCATAAAAGCCTACACATTCTGTACAACGAAGTGGATCAATTTCATAAACTTTGTTGCCTTCAAAAATAGCTGTATTGGGGCATTCTGGTAAGCACATATCACAATTGATACAGTCATTCGTAATCAAAAGTGCCATGTTTAACTCGCTGAATAAGCTAATGTTGAGGCAGTAATGTTTTCCTTAGCATGCGGCAAATTGCGTATGAGTAGGGCATAACTAACATCAACATCTTGTGAAAGTGGAAACTCAACAAAATGCCCCGAACCTTTAGCATCGGTAATTGGGTTACCTTTTAAATCGCGCATTTCGGTTAAGGTAAAGGTGATATTACCTTGAGGCGTCATCAGCTCAAGTGAGTCGCCAACCACAAAACGGTTTTTAACTTCAATGCGAAGATAATCGCCGTGACGTTCTAAAACCTCTCCACAAAATTGTTGGTAGTCGAAATGCGATGAACCATCAGCATAGTTTTGATATTCGCTATGCACATGACGTCTTAAAAAGCCTTCGGTATAACCACGGTTTGCCAAACCTTCGAGTTGGTTCATTAAGCTTGGGTCAAATGGTTTGCCTGCTAAAGCATCATCAATAGCTTTTCGATAAATTTGGGCGGTACGGGCACAGTAAAAATAGGATTTAGTACGGCCTTCAATTTTCAGTGAGGCAATCCCCATTTTGGTTAAACGATCTACATGTTGTACCGCACGTAAATCTTTAGAGTTCATAAAATAGGTGCCGTGTTCATCTTCTTCGGCAGCAAACATTTCTTCATCATTGCGTTGTACCAGCAGCGTTTGAGCCGAGGTTGTTTCTAATTGTGCTGATGAGCAGCAAGACTTTTCTGACGCGTTGAGCTGAGTAACTGGAATTACATCACCGTTTGCATCTTCTTGGGCTTCATGCAACTTATAGTCCCAACGGCAAGCATTGGTACAAGCACCTTGGTTGGCATCACGTTTATTCATATATCCAGAAAGTAAGCAGCGACCTGAGTAAGCCATGCATAGTGCGCCATGTACAAAAACCTCAAGTTCAATATCTGGTACGTGTTGCTGGATTTCTTCTATTTCTTCTAATGATAACTCACGAGATAAAATGACTCGGCTTAAACCGTAATCTTTCCAAAACTTAACAGTGGCCCAATTAATAGCGTTGGCTTGAACAGATAGATGAATTTGCACATCAGGAAAATGCTCTCTCACCATCATGATTAAGCCCGGATCAGACATAATGAGTGCATCTGGTTGCATAGCTACAATTGGTTCAAGATCACGAATAAAGTTTTTTAATTTGCTGTTATGCGGTTGAATGTTCACCACAACATAAAACTTTTTGCCCAAAGCGTGGGCTTCATCAATTCCGATTTTTAGGTTGTCATGATCAAAAGCATTATTACGAACACGTAAACTGTAACGTGGTTGGCCGGCATATACAGCATCTGCACCATAGGCAAATGCATAGCGCATGTTTTTAAGTGAACCTGCGGGAGAGAGGAGCTCAGTTTTCATAAAATAAAAGGCATAAAAAATATATGGTTTTATTTTATTAACTCCGGATTTGGGATTCAACCTACTGAATTAGTAGGGATTTGATCATTATCCTTTTGTACGGGCAGCATATTTTTTGCTAGCTCTCCTAAGCGCATCAAAGCATTTAACATTTTGGGGTTTAACTCAAAACAAGCTGCAATACGTAAACAATGACTAAATCGTTTATCAGCCGAACACAAAATTCCCGGCATACATAAGATTTTTTCATCCATGGCCTGATGAAACAGTTCTAGGGTGTCAATTGATTCGGGTAGCTCTAACCATAAAATAAATCCCGCTTGTGGACGACTCACACGGGTACCGATTGGGAAAAAGCGACAAATATAAGATTTGATGGTGTCAATTTGCTGTTGATAGCGTTTTTTGAGTTGACGTAAATGCAGGTCATAACCACCATTCTCTAAGAAAAGGCCTAACGTTTCTGTGAGTAACGCTGGCTCGGCAACAGTGGTTGTAAATTTAAGTTGCTGCACAATATTACGAAAGCGCCCAGCTTCTAACCAACCAATCCGATAATCAGGTGCTACAGTTTTGGTATAGCTACCACACACCAAAACCCATCCGTTCTGGTCAAACGTTTTGATGTTGGGTAAGAGGGGTTCGGTGAGTTGCAATTCAGCATACATCGCATCTTCAATAACAGGAACTTGAAACTGATTAGCTAACTCTGCCAAGCGACGGCGGCTGCTCTCAGGCATGCTAAAACCGAGAGGATTGTGTCCTGTCGGAATGGTTAAAATGGCTTGTACACTTTGAGATTTTAAGAGTTCTTCAAGTGCATCCAGACACATACCTGTATGTGGCGAGGTCGGTACTTCTACAATTTTTCGACCTAAATTATGAAGGAGTGGATAGAGGTTGTGAAATGTAGGAATCTCAAGCGCTATGCTGTCACCCGCTTGAGTTGTTGCCATAATCGCGAGACTTAAAGCCTCCATCGTGCCATGAGTCAGCACAATATCATCTGCTGAAAGAAACATACCTAGCTGTAAGCTTCGCCTAGCAATTTGAGTGCGTAAACGTATAGAACCGGGCGGCAAGGTATAGCTTTTAAAAATATCTGATTGAGAGCGCAACACCTGAGCAGTTAAGCGTTTTAAGCGTTCAATTGGATAAAAATTTTCCCCAGAAGGGCAAGCTAGGGCCAAATTGACATAGTCGGAGTCCATTTGTTTTTTAACAATTTGTGCGAGAAAACAGCTAATTCCTGAAAGAGATACTTTTTCTTCACTGACATAACGCTCTTCGAGTTCTAGTAAGTTTGAAGGCGCATGACAAACATAGTAGCCAGACTGTGGGCGAACGGAAATTAAACCTTGGTCTTCAAGCTGACGATAAGCTTCTTTTACGGTGTTAATGCTGACCTGATAATGATTTGCGCAGTCGCGAATTGATGGTAAGCGAGAGCCGATAGGCTGTCTGCCATTCTGAATTTGTAGGGTGAGGTCATCACTCACTTTTTTATATTTGTACATATCCATTCATTAAAAAGCCAAAGCGATGGATACACTTTATAGTGATCTCTTATTTATCTCAAATATTGTGATTACTTTTGCTCAGTTCATTTAACGCAAATCTAAACTTAAAAACTGTGTCTATTATTTTTCATATTAATTGATACTGTGACCATTAAAAATAAATCAGTAAGATCAAAAAATGGTAAGGACTTAAAAGCCATATTTTTTAATTTTAAAATCAGTAGGAATGGTCTATGTCTGTTGTTGCATTTAAACAAGTTGATGTTTTTACTTCACAAGCATTTAAAGGAAATCCTGTTGCGGTCATTATGGACGCCAGCACCTTAACGTCTGAGCAGATGCAAGCCATTGCGAACTGGACCAATCTTTCTGAAACCACATTTGTACTCCCTGCGACCGATTCACAAGCTGACTATCAGGTTCGAATCTTTACTCCGCAAAATGAATTGCCATTTGCAGGCCATCCTACAATTGGTACTGCCTATGCTTTGCTTGAGGCGGGTCTAATTAAAGCGAAAGAAGGTAAGCTGGTACAGCAGTGCGGTGCTGGTTTGGTGACTCTGACTGTGAGTGAATCACGTCATATTTCATTTGAACTACCTAAGCCTAAAATTACTCCACTAGATGCTATGCATACTGAGAAATTAGCAGAAATTTTAAAATGTGAAATTAATACTCAATGGAACGCTGCATTGGTAGATGTAGGGGCACGCTGGATTGTATTACAAGCTGTTAATGCTGAGGCTGTTCTAGATAGCCAACCAGACTTTGCCGCTTTAAAAGAACATGATTTAGAAATGAAAGTTACGGGTGCGACAGTTTTTGGTTTTCATGAAAATAATGATGAACAAAAACACATAGAGGTTCGTTCATTTGCCCCTTCATGTGGAATAAATGAAGATCCAGTTTGTGGTAGTGGTAATGGTAGCGTAGCTTCATTTATTCGTTACTATGGGATTCTTCCTGCACAAAATGATGTCGTACTTTCTTCACAAGGTGGGGCGGTAGGTCGAGATGGACAACTTCAACTTGAATTGTATCAAGATAAAATTTTAGTGGGTGGAACCGCTGTCACCTGTATCGATGGCACAATTAAATTGTAAAACAGACATAAAAAAACCGAGGACTTTGCCTCGGTTTTTTTATGTCTAGAAAAAATTATTTTTCTACGAACGCACGTTCAATTACGTAGTCGCCCATTTCACCCATACGAGGTGATTCAACTAAACCGTGTTGGTCAAGTAATGCAGCCACATCTTTTAAGAATGCAGGGCTACCGCAAAGCATTGCACGGTCAGTTTCACGGTTGAAGCGTGGTAAACCGATTTTTTCAAATAAAGCGCCAGTTTCAATTGCAGTTGTTACACGGCCTTGAGTGTGGAAAGGTTCACGAGTAACAGTAGGGTAGTAAACAAGTTTGTCTTTAATACCTAACTCTTCAAAGAATTCGTGGTTTGGTAATTCGTTCAAGATAAGGTCTTGATAAGCTAATTCAGAAATATAGCGTGTACCATGAACAACGATTACTTTTTCAAAGCGTTCGTAAGTTTCTGGATCACGAATAATTGATAAGAATGGAGCAAGACCAGTACCAGAAGATAAAAGGTATAAGTTTTTACCTGGTAAAAGGTCATCATGAACCAAAGTACCTGTTGGTTTTTTAGAAACTAAGATTTCATCACCAACTTGTACTTTTTGCAAAATCGAAGTTAAAGGACCGTCTTGTACTTTAATTGAGAAGAATTCTAACTCTTCTTCGTAGTTTGCACTTGCAATCGAATACGCACGCATTAACGGTTTGCCATTCACTTCAAGTCCGATCATTACGAACTGACCATTTTTAAAACGTAAGCTGGTATCGCGTGTAGTTTTAAAACTGAAAAGAGTGTCATTCCAGTGGTGAACATGAGTAATGCGTTCAACGTTAAAAGCAGCCATTAAAGGTCTCGATCACGATTAAAAGAAAACAGATTGCTATTCTAATCTAATTTCATTCCCGATAAACTGAATATATTTAATTGTGTTTATAAGAAAAAGTGATGATCAATTCTGTCACCTTCCCCATCATTGGCCACATGTGCTCTCCCTATCGTGAAAAATTTGGTATTCCACGCCAGCCTAATTTGGTCAATATTGAGTCTTATATTGACATGGTAGAACCATATAACGAATTGTTAGCATTTGAGGGAATTGAGCAATTTAGTCATCTCTGGTTAGTTTGGCAGTTTCATGACAATAAAAATCAAGGCAGTGCAGATAAGTTCCGTCCGCAGGTTCGTCCGCCACGTTTAGGTGGTAATGAAAAAATTGGAGTATTTGCTACACGAAGTATGTATAGACCTTCTCCAATCGGGCTTTCAGTCGTAAAACTTAATAAAGTGGAAAAAGTGGGGAAGTCTGTCCGTGTCTATGTCACAGGAAGTGATTTATTAAATGGCACCCCAATTTTAGATATCAAACCCTATATTCAATATTCTGATGCAATTGCGGAGGCTCAAAGTGGTTATGCACATGCAGAACCTGAACGAAAAGCAGTCATGTGGACTGAAGCTGCATTAACAGCGCAAAAATATTTTCTTCAAAATAAAGAAATAGATTCGCAATACATTGATGAGCTTGAGCAAGTATTAGCTTTAGATCCTCGGCCTGCCTATCAAGAAGACCCTGAAAGAATCTATAAAATGAAATTTTCAGACTTTGATATTCATTTTAAGGTCGATCAATTTGTAGTTACCGTCATTGATGTGGTGAAGACTTCTGCGCTTGCATAATAGATATTTTAAAACCAGTGGATGTTGAGCCAAAGTAAAGTAATAAAAATAGCCATATGAATGAGCTGGGCGGGAACGAAAGCAAGGGCATAGCGTAGTCCGCCCGAAATTGCAGAGTTCACACTTTTAGCAAGAGCGTGAACTGCAAAACCTCCTAAAAAGGCAATTAATAAAGGTGTCATATGTGCGCTATCAGGTTCACCTTGCACAATGACCGCCGCTATAGCTGCATGTATTTCAAATAAAGAAGCAAGTAAGGTCCCCGCGATTAATCCCGCATCGCCTAAAGATATACTTAAACCATAAACACCTGCCTGAATAAGGGTAAGTGTACCCGCAATAATAATGGCTTCTTTTAAGCTGAACATTCTTGAGTCAAGCTCGGGCGAAGCCGTACTAGGCTCGGCTTTACGTAATAAAATAAAGGCCCATACTGCTAAAACTACTAAGGCAATAAGTGTAGGAAATATAATCAGCTTGAACCAAGCAAAGCTAATACCGATCACAATAATTAAGGTTTGAATCAGTGTTGAAACGCAAGACATCAATGCAGCACCTGCATTTGTTGTTGCGTTGGCTTTGCCAGAGCGTACTTCTAAACCTAAACTGGCAATAGTTGCTGTACTAGAAACAAATCCAGAAGCTAAAGAAGAAAGCAATAAAGCATTTTTAGACGACAAAAGTCGCTTTGCTATATGGGCAAGGGCTTGTACAAATAAGATTAAAGTCAGTAATTTTAAAATCACATGTGGATTTAAAACTGGACCCCAAAAAGGTTTATTTGGAACTAAAGGCAAAGCAATTAACAGTAAGGCAAGTAGAAAAATACCATCACGTAATTCTGATTCAGTAATCCATTGACTGGCAATGCCATGCATAGACTGCTTAGCTATTAAGATAGTTGTCATGATCACAGCTAGGCCGGCAGCGAGCGAAATATTCCAAATGCAAAGTGCCCCGATGAAGTAAGTCATAATAAAGGCGAGTTCGGTGGTCACGCCCGGGTCATTGGGTTGATTTTTGAGCGAAACAATACTAATAGCACCAATGAGTAAGGCACCCACAATTCCAATTTCAATGCCAAATAAAAAACAGATTGCTCCTAATAATGCACTAATGGCAAAAGATCGAAATCCCGCAAAGGTTTTATATTCATGTTTAAGCTTACTTCGTTCTCGTTCTAAACCAATTAATAAGCCACAACCAAGCGCCGCAGCAATGACAGTAATAAATTCTTCAAATGATGCTGTTTGTAATGACATTGTCATTGGAAGTTCCATATTACTTCCTCTTTGCTTATTGTTATATGTAGATTTGAATCATTTTAAAATCATGTATTCATGTTCAGTTTATGCTTTTTATTATAGTGAGCATAGTGTCTTTTTTAGACAAAACTATGTAGAAAATATTTCTATAAATATGACCTGTGACACAAAAAAATACTAAGATGAGAAGTGGTTTAATTAACTGATGTTAAAGGATATTTAAATGTAAAACATCTCTGCTATATTATAAAAATATATTGGGGATAGCGCATGAATGCACATGTAGAAATAGATACATATTGGTGTCTAGAACAACTATTACAAGAAGGCCGTATAACAGAACGAGATAAATTACTGGTACAGACAAGTCACCGCCAAAAAGACCAGTTAAAGTGGCACCCATTACAGTGGATTGCACATTTTAATTTAAAAGATCAGCAACACACACATGCGCATTTGAGTTTAAACCGCTTATGTTTATGGTTTGCAGATCGGGTTCAGCTACCTCTATTTGTGATCGATCCTTTAAAGGCAGATGTCAGCGCTTTAACGCAGGTCATGTCACAAGAGTTTGCGATTCGCAACCATATTTTAGCTGTTGAAATTCATGCTGACCGAATCGTGATTGGAACAGATCAACCCTTTCAAACAGATTGGCTCAATAATCTCGAACGAAGTCTAGCGCCTAAGAAAATTGAACGGGTACTGCTTAATCCCGAACAGTTACAACGCTATTTGCGCGAATATTATCAGGTGAGTCGCGCGGTAAACTCTGCTCAAAAAGATGCAGCTCATGACCGCGACACTAAAAATGTTGAAGCACTTTTGCAGCTTGGCGATAGTCAAAACCCAGATGCTAATGATCAGCATATTGTGAAATTAGTCGACTGGATTTTACAGTTTGCATTTGAGCAGAGTGCCAGTGACATTCACATGGAACCGCGTAAAGATAATGGTAAAGTCAGATTTAGGATTGATGGCGTTTTACACACCATTTATAACATGCCTTCAAATACGCTGACCGCCGTGATTTCTCGGATTAAAATTTTAGGACGTTTGAATGTAGCGGAAAAACGTAAACCACAAGATGGCCGGTTAAAAACACGTACACCTAAAGGGCAAGAAACCGAATTACGTTTATCAACCTTACCAACCGCATTTGGTGAAAAACTGGTTATGCGTATTTTCGACCCTGATGTGTTGGTACGTTCTTTTCAGCAATTGGGTTTTGAAGAGCGTTTATTACAACAGTGGCAACAATTAACAAAAAATAGCCACGGTATTATTTTAGTCACGGGTCCTACAGGCTCCGGTAAAACAACTACGCTATATTCATCTTTAAAGCAGCTTGCAACCGAGCAGGTCAATGTATGTACCATTGAAGATCCGATTGAAATGCTAGAGCCTAGTTTTAACCAAATGCAGGTCAATAATGCAATTGAATTAGGCTTTGCAGACGGTGTGCGTGCGCTTATGCGTCAAGACCCTGACATTATTATGATTGGGGAAATTCGTGATCAAGATACAGCGAATATGGCCATTCAGGCAGCATTAACAGGTCATTTGGTTTTATCAACTTTACATACCAATGATGCACCGTCTAGTTTGACTCGTTTGCATGATCTAGGTGTACAGCCATTTCTGACAGCTGCAACAATTTTAGGTGTTCTCGCGCAGCGCTTAGTCCGCCAGCTTTGTCCACACTGTAAGCAAAAAACTCACATTAATGAGGATGAGTGGGAACACCTAACCTTTGACTACATTATGGAAATGCCTGAAACGGTTTATCAAGCGGTAGGCTGCGAAGAATGTCGTCATACAGGCTATAAAGGGCGAGTCGGTATTTACGAATTTATGCCGGTCAGTCTTGAGCTTAAACACCTTATTAGTAGTCATGTGACATTAAATGATTTAAGAACTCAAACTAAAAAAGAAGGTATAGAACCTTTAAGAATTGCAGGAGCCCGTAAAGTGATTGAAGGACTTACGACATTAGAAGAGGTCTTGAGGGTTGTGCCATTAAATTAAGTTTTTCTTAAGATTCACCTCATTTATGGTTGATTTAATTGCTTTATCCCAAAAGGGAACCATAAACAGAGGGTAATAATATGAATATGCTTAAAGTAATGTTGATGACTGCTGGTATGACTGCTGCTGGCGTAGTTGTGGCGAATACACCAGTGAATCAAGCTGCAATTGCTCCGGCAACTGTCACCACAGTAAAACAGGCATTAACCTCAAAAGATAATACACCGATCAAATTACATGGTCAGGTTGTAAAATCTTTAGGCGATGAAAAATATCAATTCCGTGATAAGACAGGTAGCATTACAATTGATGTAGATGATGAACTTTGGCAAGGTCGCCCTATTTCAGCCAATACAAATGTGACTTTAATTGGTGAAGTAGACATTGACTATAAACCTTTAAAACGCGTAGAAATTGATGTGGATCAAGTTCAGTTCTAATGAATAAGGTCTGTAGATCTACTACTTTTAGCCGCATTTAAATCATGCGGCTTTGCTTTTTTTATAAAGGCTTGGCAAGATCAAATCAGGATATAACAGGAAAAATAGATGAGAATTTTGCTTGCAGAAGATGATCGCTCTCAAGCTGAAAGCATTCAATCATGGTTAGAGTTAGACGGTTATCAGGTAGATTGGGTCGAAAGAGGTGATTATGCACTTACGGCAATCGAACAGCATGATTATGACTGTATTTTACTTGATCGGGGACTACCTCAACTGGCTGGTGAAAAGGTTTTAACGACGATTCGCCATAAACAAAAAAATGTTCCTGTTATTTTTATTACTGCACGTGACAGCATTCATGATCGGGTAGAGGGGCTAGATTTAGGCGCAAATGACTATTTGGTTAAGCCTTTTAGTTTAGAAGAGTTATCGGCTCGCATCCGCGCTCAATTACGCAAACAAACTTTGAGTCAGCAATCGATTTTAACATGGGGTGACCTACAACTTGATACACAAGCGAAAGTTGTATTAAGCGCTGGCAAGTCTATCGATTTAACGGCAAAAGAATTCCAAATATTGCGTAAGCTTATGGTGCATCCCGAGCATATTATTACCCGTGATCAATTAGAAGAAGCACTCTATGCATGGGGCGAAGAAATTGAAAGTAACGCGATCGAAGTATTTATTTATCAACTTCGAAAAAAAATCGGAAGCAGCAGTATTAAAACCATACGGGGGCTAGGCTACCGTATGGGAGATTTAAAATGAAATCGAATCGCTCATCCTTGCAGTCGCAACTGGTTAAAACCACGATGTGGAGCAGTGTGGTGGTGGGGTTATTGGCATTAAGTTTACTCACTATATTTTCGATCTATCACAACATGTCAGTGCAAGACGAGATCATGGATGAAATTTCAGATACTTTGCTGGTTTCCGATCTTTCCGAACATTCCATGAAACAGTTTGATGAGCTAAGTGATGAATTTGATATTCAATATGAGTTATTAAACACAGGCCAAGTACTTACTCATTCTCATAGCTATCAGCATGAACTTTTTGAGCAAGGTAACTTATCAGAAGGTTTTTCGTATTTTTGGTTTGATGGCCAATTATGGCGTAGTCTGGCTGCACAACAAGAAGACTCTCAGCTACAAGTTGAAGTTTTTCAACCAATGAGTACACGTGTTGAAGAGGTACTCAAAGCACTTGCTGGATATAGCGGTCTTATGGTGTTGTTTTGGTTACTGCAATGGGTCATTGTAAGTTGGCGTACCGAGCATCAATTGGCTGCACTCAATTTACTTTCTAGACGAATTGCTCAAAAAACTGCATCAAATTTAGAGCCAATTCAAGAACCAGATGTCATTACAGAAATTCAACCTGTTATAGATGCATTAAATCAATTGCTTGCGAGATTGCAAAGGGCTCTTGTTGCTGAACAGCGTTTTACCGCGGATGCTTCGCATGAGCTACGTTCTCCCTTGTCTGCTATACAAATGCGTCTTCAGGTCTTGCAGCGTAAATACCAACATCTTCCTGAACTTCATCAAGATTTTGAACGCATACAAGAAGACGTTTCTAGAAGTACAAAAATACTTGAGAATTTACTTCTTCTGGCCCGCTTAGAACCTAATGAAGCTGAACAGCCCGAACTTCCTAAGACAGTTATCGATTTAAATTACTTACTGGCTAGAGTGATTGAAACTGTAGATTTAGATGCGAAAGCTAAACAGATGTTGATAGAGACCAATACTTTATCGACAGAAACTAAAACATATGCGAATGAAGAATTACTGTTTATTGCTTTTAGAAATTTATTTGATAACGCCATTCGTTATAGCCCGACACTAGGCTCTATTCATGTTGAGATTAGTCAGCATGAACAGCAAATTAAGGTGTCTATTGAAGACACGGGAAATGGAGTAGATGATGACGTGCTATTACGGTTAGGGCAGCGTTTTTTTCGGGTGCTTGGTACTCAGCAGCAAGGTTCTGGGTTAGGAATTTCAATTACTCGAAAAATTATTGAATTGCATAATGGCAAGTTACGTTTTATGCATGCTGAACAAGGTGGTCTGAGGGCAGAGATTATTCTTCCTTCATAAAAAATAGCATGGTTACCCATGCTATCCATTTTTTGTTTTCCCACGAATATTATTGAAACGCGAGTATGTTTTTTATTTAGTTAAAATTAGGCGATTGTTGCGAGTGAGGCGTAAACGATATTCCTCGCCAGCATGCATAATGCGAATTTCACGGCCTAATGCAAAGAGGTTATTAGAATGTAACATTGGTAAGGCGTGAGCTGTGTCATTGTTACGGGTAAATAAGCTAAAAGGTGCGTTCATTTGTTGTGCTCCGTGGTATGTTCTTGAACGATTTAAATGATAATCATTATCGAATAGATCTGTCAATGAGATTTTTAAGATTTTATAAAATGATAAAATTTGCTTACACTTGAGAAAAGTTTTAGAGAGTAAAAAGATGGCCAAACCAATAGTCGATGTCGCTATAGCAATCTTGATCCATCGTGGAAAAATATTAGTTGGATGGCGCGATGAGCAGCAACATCAAGGTGGAAAGCATGAGTTCCCTGGTGGAAAGGTTGAGCAGGGTGAAACACCAGAAGAAGCCTGCCGCCGTGAAATCTATGAAGAAGTGGGTATTGGTTTAAAAGATTGGCACCAGTTTGATTATATTCACCATGAATATGATGACATTATTGTCAATTTACATTTATTCCATAGTTATGTACCTGACGAGTTATTAAATCTTATTCATCAACCATGGGCATGGTACACACGTGATCAGCTACTTCATTTAAACTTTCCAAAAGCCAATAAAAACATCATAAAACGACTCTATTGGCCTCATCTCATCAAAATTAGCAATACGCTTTCAACGGTAGAAAGTAGTGATGCTTTATTGTACTGGCGTATCGAAGAATTTGAGCCGCAGTATATAGAGCAATTAACTGCTTTAGATGAAGGGCAACGATCAAGTTTAATTATAAATGTAGATATTTGGCGGCAATTAAGCCCTGAATTACAAAAACAAATAAAGACCGTTCATTTAAAACAATCTCAGCTCATGAATTTGCATAAAGGCGATTTAACAGTGGGCGTACGATATATTGCTGCTTGTCATGATGCTGTTTCTTTAAAGCAAGCTCAGCAGATTGGTTGTGATGCTGTTTTTATTAGTCCTGTAAAATCAACAACGACTCATCCAGAAGCTGTGGCATTAGGTTGGGAACGTTTTAGTGATCTCGCTCAAAATAGCCAGATTCCAGTTTTTGCATTAGGAGGAGTGCATCCGGATGATTTAGCCACTGCACAGCAGCATGGTGCATATGGCTTAGCAGGTATTCGTAATTTCTAATGAGAAAATAAAAAAGCATTAAAAGCTAAAGGGCTTTTAATGCTTGCTGTGCTTCTTGAACAGTTTTTTGATTGTTGCGTTGTTGCCCAGCTTTTAAGATGACTAACCATAGCTGCTTTTTCATTGGCTGACTTTGGGCAAAACTCAAACCACGTCTTGCTAAAGACTCAGCATTAGAATATTGCTGTTTATGATTTGCCGTAAGCGCAAGAAATAAATAAGTCTCAGCTGCTTGTGGTGCTAAACGCTGTGCTTGAAGTGCATAGCGCTCAGCCTCTGACCACTGTTGATTTTTATAAGCCTGCTGTGTTTTTTGCATTAAAACTTTAAATGCCGGTAGCTGGCTGCCATCATCACTAAAATGTTGTGGATTTTTCTGTTGAGGAACAATCACCTGTAAATTTTTACGTTGAATTTCTGGGTGATCATAAGGCGTAATTTTTACACCTGATGGAGTTTCCGTCTTTTTGACTGGAGGAGTAGGTGTTTTCTCTTTGGAGTCAGAATGATCAGGCAGAGTTGTACAGCCGACCATAAGAACAGCACCAATATAAAAAACACCTTTCTTCAACATATCCTAATTTCCTGTTAACGCTTAGTTGTTATAACTACCACTTGAAATTACTCGTGAGTTGTTTGACAGATCTTGTTCCATCTGGTTTTCACTTTCACGAATATAACTGTCGGTATTATCATCCTGAGAGTCAGGAATTGTGTTATCACTTTGTGGCGTATATGTTGGATCAACTTGATAATAAGGTGCTCCACATGGCGTAGCACGGTGCGGAACCGTATGCGTTAGCATCGGAATATACATAGCACCATCACAAGCTTGAGCAGATAAATCACCCGTTGCACGGTCAATCCACTGCCACTGTACTGTGTCTGGTTGACGTAGATTTACAGGCGTTTGACGTAATTGTTTCATCACATTAATCCATACTGGCAATGCACCCGATGAACCTGTTAATCCAGTCACTTTGTTATCATCTAAACCTAACCACACTACAGCAACGTGGTTACCTGAGTAGCCCGCAAACCATGAGTCACGTGTATCGTTAGTCGTACCTGATTTACCTGCCAATTTTAAAGCAGGAGACAAGCTATTATAAGCTGCGCGACCAGTACCCGAAGACATGACCTGTTGTAGACCATAATTCATGATATAACCAACAGATGGATCAATGGTTTGTTGAACATTCAGGCCATAACGGTCAAGCAGGCGGCCATTGGCATCTACGACAGATCGAATTGCACGAGTCGGATATTTAAAGCCACCTGTAGCAAAGTTCTCATAAATTCCAAGAACCTCCATTGGTGACATATTAACTGCCCCAAGGAAAATAGAAGGGTAGGCAGGAATGGTCGATTCAACACCAAACTTTCTTAAGTTGTTGGTAAATGTTGATAAACCAAACTCTTGACCCAAGCGCACAGCAGAAAGGTTATATGAATTTGCTAAAGCTTCGCTCAAGCTGACTACACCATGTCCGCCACCACTGTAGTTTTTAGGTGTCCAACTTTTGCCACCATCTACAGGGACACTAATCGGTGCATCTTCAATTTGGGTTGCCCAGTTGTAACGGCCAGATTCAATAGCACTTAAATAAATTACAGGTTTTAATAAAGAACCGACTTGGCGTTTCGCATCTACAGCGCGGTTAAAACCAGTAAAGTCTTGTGTAGAACCAACAGCGGCAACAAGCTCGCCGTTTTCTGGATGTGCAATCAGTACAGCACCCTGTAAGTTTTTCAAACGTGCTGGGTTGCTGTTTGCCAAGCGGTCTACTGAAGCTTTAAAAGCATTTTGAACTTGAGTTTGAGTAATTGGGTCTAAAGTCGTAAAAATACGTAAGCCCTGATTAGTTAAATCACTTTCTTGATATTCTGTGCGTAATTGACGACGCACGATATCTAAAAAGTCAGGGAATTTTGCAGGGCCTAAACTTGGCTTATTTAACACATTTAAAGGACGTGCAATTTCATCTTCATATTCTGCTTGAGTTAAATAACCCATTACACGCATGTTATTTAACACGGTATCGCGGCGTTTTTTTGCACCTTCAGGATTTTTCCAAGGATTATATAAAGAAGGGCCTTGCACTAAACCAACTAAATAAGCTTGCTGTGCAACGCTAAGCTCACGTAAAGGTAAACCAAAATAAAATTGAGAAGCCAAACCATAGCCATTAATTGAGTAGCTACCATTTTGGCCTAGATTTACTTCATTTAAGTAGGCTTCTAAAATTTCATCTTTGCTGTAATGCAGCTCAATGAGTAAAGCCATTAATGCTTCATTAACTTTACGTTTTAATGTGCGTTCAGGTGTGAGATAGAAGTTTTTAACTAATTGCTGAGTCAGGGTTGAACCACCTTGACGTTTACCACCTGTGATATTACTCACTAATGCACGGGCAGTGCCACGAATTGAAATACCGTGATGATGATAGAAATTACGGTCTTCTGTTGAAATTAAAGCTTCAATAAGTGGTTTAGGGACATTATTCAGTTTAATGAGAACACGGTCTTCATTATGTTGAGGGTAGATCCCTCCAATCAGAAGTGGCTCTAGTCGCGCAACACCCGTTGAAGAAGGTTTTGTACTTCTAACTTCAGCAACTTGGTCATTTGCAAAACTTAACTCTAGGACTTGTTCGGGTTCAACACTGTCGCCGTAATCAAAACCACGCGTGTGGATATACATATTGCTACCCTGAGCAACATAGGTTCCAGACTTGTCATAATTACTTGAAGTTTTGTAACCCAAGAGTTTTAATTCTTGAGTGAAATTTGCTTGGGTAATAGGGGCGTTATTATAAATTTCCAAAGGACGTGCAAACACTTTGGCGGGAATATCCCACCGTTGTCCTTCAAATTTTTCACGGATAATATTATCTAAACGAATCAGATAGATACTAAGAGCAATAAAAGCACCAATGACCAAAATGGAAAAGATTAGTGCAAAGAAACCGATACCACGTTCAAACTTCATAAAAATGAGATAAAACCCTAACAATGCCTGTAATGATGCGATAGCTTGTCATCAATTTGCAATGATAAAACTGTGAATAATTGGAAAACTTAGATTGAATTTTACAGCATCTTGTTGTTATGTTTTTTTAAATTAATCAGGTTAATGTTATTATAGCCAAGTATCGCAGCGGAGCTTACTCATTCGTGCAAATTTCACATAAGTCCTTCAGAAACGTCGGGTTAATCGGTCGACCAGATAAATCATCAGTAGTAGAAACACTATGTTTAATTCATGATCATTTGTTGAACCTAGGCTTAAACCCCATTTTTGATCAGGAAACTGCTGAATTAGTGCCTTATGATCATGCACAAATTGTAAGTCGTCATTTATTGGGTGAAGTTGCTGATTTAGTCATAGTTGTTGGAGGCGACGGTTCTTTACTCCACGCTGCTAGAGCTTTAGTTCGCTACAATACCCCTGTTATTGGTATCAACCGCGGGCGGTTAGGTTTTTTAACTGATATCAAACCTTCAGAAGCCATTTTCAAACTTGACCAAGTACTTCAAGGGCATTTCCAGCTTGACCGTCGTTTCTTGCTTGAAATGGAAGTACGAACAAATGGTGAAGTCATTTATGACGCCATTGCTTTAAATGATGTGGTTTTGCACTCGGGTAAATCGGTACACATGATTGACTTCGAACTTAATATTGATGGTCAATATGTTTACCGCCAACATAGTGATGGTTTAATTGTTTCGACGCCAACCGGATCAACGGCTTATGCATTGTCAGGTGGCGGCCCAATTTTACATCCAAGTATGGATGCTATTGCATTAGTTCCAATGCATCCCCATACATTGTCATCACGTCCCATCGTAGTCGGTGGTCAAAGCGAAATTAAAATCGTTATTCGCGAAAATCGTGTGTTACCAATGGTGAGTGCAGATGGACAACATAGTGTCTCGCTCAATGTTGGAGACAGTTTACACATCCGTAAACACCCATTTAAACTAAGTTTATTGCATCCACCAGGTTATGATTTCTATATGGCCTGCCGTACCAAACTTGGTTGGAACCAAGATTTTGAATCTTTTCAAAGAGATGAATCATGAATATTGAACAAATGCTATCTGTTTTAAACCCTGAAATTGTAGAGCGTTTAAAAACAGCAGTAGAAATTGGTAAATGGCCAAACGGCGTTGTTTTAACTAAAGAGCAGCGTGAAACTTGTATGCAAGCTGTAATCGCTTGGGAGTTAAAGAACTTACCAGAAGATCAGCGTAGCGGTTATATTGACCGTGGTACCAAAGAAGAAGGCGAAGAGTGTGATGATGATCATCACAAGCATGAGCCAGAGTTTAAACCTATTCGTTTTGTTTAAAACTTAATAAGACAGAAAATTATTTTTGGTTATTCCATACAGCCTTATATAGCATGTTTTTCATAAGTTATAGCATATAGGCTTTTATTACTTTTGAAGGATCAAAAGTAACCAAAAATCCTTTGTATCACTGACGATACTTCCTGTATCGCAGTGATACGGTCGACATCCATGTCGACCTTCACGATAGCATTTGTTAACTACGAATTAAGATTGCTTAAATTTCGTGTATCCCATAACACTTTTGCTTTTTGCATCGCTTCTTCAAAACTAGCAACAACGCCCATCGTATATAGCGCGATTCCGATGGTTTCTGTTACTGCTATTTCTCCGTATTCATGGTGCTGTTGACCAAGCCATACTGCTTTAAACGTTGCTAAATCTAATTCTTCTTCAATTGGGCTTCGTTCAGGTGTGAGCTTTGGCAACTCATGTTCATAGAGCTCACCATTTTTAATACCACAAATGAGTGTTTTGGCATCTGGGTTTCTTTCAAATTCACCACCTTCGCCTTTAATAACGGCACTATTTTGATAGCCTAAGCGTAATGCGCTATGTTGGTGGGAAGTTCTGTAAGCAGGGTGGAATATTGCTTGTAAGGTAGCCTTAGCGTTAAAAGGATTAATTAAACGGGCCAAAGTATGAATAGGCGAACGCAATCCCATGACATTTCTTAAAGATATCAATTCGCTTAAAACTGGTGAAATCACGTCTAGTGGTAAGTAAGCAAAATTTTGCTCTGCTAATTGTGTACGAACTTCTTGTTCAGAATGACAAATTTGATAACCAAGATATTCTAAGACTTGCTCTGTATAAACACGGTTAAGCGTGTGACCTGACGCACCATGCATAACAATTTTATGGCCATGCTGGGCAAGCGTAAGAGCGGCTAATAAAAACCATGGATAGTGTTTTCGCTTACCTGCATAAGATGACCAATCTAAATCAACATCTAAAGGCTCAAAATGAAGCTGGTCTTTGGTTGCTTGAACGAAACCCGCGAGTTCTTCAATAGATTCTTCTTTAACCCGAAGCAGCATTAAAAATGCACCTAGCTGCACATCTAACACTTCGCCTTTTAAAATCATGGTAAATGCTTGATAAGCTTCTTCATAGCTTAAAGAGCGAGATCCGGTTTTCCCCTTACCTAAAATACGGACATATTGAGCAAAGGGATGTTCAGCATCTTTATAGATATTACGTTTAGTATTCATCGTAGTTCAAAACAATAAAAATGATGGGATGTAGGCAGCTCAAAATGAAATGTCCACAAGTATTTAATCAATATGACATAAAAAGCTGCTGAAAAAATATCAAAAGTGTTTCTTATACTAAAGTCTTAAGGCTACCTGAGTGTTTTTTATGCGTATTAGCTAAAAAATTAATCGAATCGTTATTTAATTCGAGTACACTTTCCCGTGCTTTTTTGAGCACTCATATCATAATTTTATGTGATTCTCCTATATCTTCAGCTTTTTATTGAAAAAGTAAGAGGTTATTTCTAGCTACTCAAAGTGGTTAGAAACTTCAGGTATTCTCCTGTTTTAGAAAACATTGATTTTGTTTTCATTGAGGTAGTAGGAAGGTTTTTTGTTCACAAAAAACCATTTCCCTTTTGCGGTGTTAATGTGAAAGGTTAGGGCTGTGTATTCGTAAAGAATAGACGTTTCATTTTGGTATTTCCAACGGACTTGGAAATATAGATTGAAGTAAAGTTATGGCTAAAAAACCGATTTATAAATCACTTTATTTTCAGGTGATTATTGCGATTATTGCGGGTATCTTGGTAGGACATTTTTCCCCAAGCTCAACGCAAATTGTCAATGGTGTCGAACAGCATATTCCGGGGTTAGGTGAAAAACTCAAGCCATTAGGTGATGCCTTTATTCGTTTGATCAAGATGATCATTGCTCCAGTTATTTTCTGTACCGTGGTAAGCGGTATTGCTGGCATGGAAAGCATGAAGTCAGTCGGAAAAACTGGCGGCGTTGCGTTGTTATACTTTGAAATCGTTTCAACAATTGCACTTCTAATTGGCCTTGTTGTAATTAACATTGCTAAACCGGGTGTAGGGATGAATGTTGACCCTACCACTCTCGATACTTCGGGCATTCAAAAATACGTCAGTTCTGGTGAGTCACAATCTACCATTGATTTCTTAATGCACATCATCCCAGATACGGTAGTTGGCGCATTTGCAAATGGTGAAATCTTACAAGTCCTTCTTTTTGCAATTCTCTTTGGTTTTGCTTTACATAAGTTAGGTGATGCAGGACGTCCAGTTTTAAAATTTATTGATCAAGTTGCACACGTGTTCTTTAACATTGTGAATATGGTCATGAAATTAGCTCCGATTGGTGCATTCGGTGCAATGGCATTTACTATCGGTAAATATGGTGTTGGTTCACTCGTACAATTAGGGCAGCTCATTATCTGCTTCTATATTACGTGCTTACTCTTTATCTTCTTAATTTTGGGTACAATCAGCCGTATTAGCGGATTCAGTATTCTTAAGATGATTCGCCTGATTCGTGAAGAGTTATTAATTGTACTTGGTACATCTTCTTCTGAATCTGTTTTGCCTCGCATGTTACGTAAACTTGAAATTGCAGGTTGTGAAAAATCTGTAGTTGGTTTGGTTATTCCAACAGGTTATTCATTTAACCTTGATGGTACGTCAATTTATTTGACTATGGCCGCAATCTTTATTGCTCAGGCAACAAATACACAGCTTGATATTCAACATCAGATTACTTTGTTGTTGGTACTCTTAATTTCATCTAAGGGTGCTGCGGGTGTAACAGGCTCTGGCTTTATTGTTATGGCTGCAACTTTATCTGCTGTAGGACATATTCCAGTGGCAGGTCTGGCATTGATTTTAGGTATTGACCGTTTCATGTCAGAAGCCCGTGCATTAACTAACCTTGTTGGTAACTCATTAGCAACGATTGTTGTTGCAAAATGGGTCGGTGCTTTAGATAAAGATAAGCTAAATGATGCTTTAAACAATCCAGATGAAGTCGACAGAAAAATGATGGAGCAAAAAACTCCTCAAGTCGCTGAAGGTTTAGATTAATTCAAATAAATCTATATAAAAGAGGAAGCTTTGGCTTCCTTTTTTATTAGCTGACTGAAAAGTACAGTTTTAATGAGCAGCTATGTCATGACAGTAGCTTAAAAAATGATTAGCATGCACAACAATCAGATTAGATAAAACAATAAAGCCGAAGGAAAATATTATGTTGGCATACGATGCAGATTTAGAATTATTCCGTGATAATTTTAAACGTTTTATGAATGAGCATATTGCACCGCAATACGATCAATGGGAACGCGAAGGAATTATGCCACGTGCTGTCTGGAATCAACTGGGCGAAAATGGCTTTTTGTGTGTGGATGTTCCAGAAGAATACGGTGGTTACGGCGTACCAACCTATTATTCATTAATGTTGGTTGAAGAATCGGCACGTGCTGGTTTTTGTGCATTATCAACGGCTATTTCTTGCCACTCTGAAATTGCTGCACCATATATTTTACATATTGGGACAGAAGAGCAAAAACAATACTGGTTGCCGAAAATGGTGACAGGTGAAGTGGTTGGTGCAATTGGTATGACTGAACCTGGAGCAGGCTCGGATTTACAATCAATGCGTACTAGCGCTATTTTGCAAGATGACCATTATTTGCTAAATGGTTCTAAAACATTTATTTCAAATGGGCAACATGCTGACCTTGTGGTGCTTGCAGTAAAAACTGATCCTCAAGCGCGTGCGAAAGGGGTGTCGTTATTATTGGCAGATACTCATCTAGAAGGTTTTAAAAAAGGTACCAACCTCGACAAAATCGGTCTGCATTCTCAAGACACATCTGAGCTATTTTTTGACAATGTTAAGGTTCCTAAAAACCAGTTACTCGGTCAAGCTGGACAAGGCTTTGCTTATTTAATGCAAGAGTTACCACGTGAACGTACAGCTATTGCATCTACCGCAATTGGCGCTATTCGTGGTGCAATTGATTTGGCAACTGCTTATGTAAAAGAGCGTCATGCATTTGGTCAACCTATTTCACAGTTCCAAAATACACGTTTTGTTTTAGCACAAGCAAAAATTGATGAGCTTGCTACAGCTGCTTTTTACGAGAGAAACGTTGCTCTATATCAAGAAGGTAAACTTGATGTTGAAACAGCAGCAGCGCTTAAAAGTTTCAGCACTGACATGCAAATGAAAGTGGCAGACAACTTGCTGCAACTTTTTGGTGGCTATGGTTATATGACTGAATATCCAATTTCACGTTTCTTTGTAGATGCACGTATTCAACGTATTTACGGTGGTACAAATGAAATTATGAAAGAAATCGTAGCGCGTGGATTAATTGGCAAAGCTTAATTAAGCAGAGAAAAACAGCCTGTCCTAGAATGGGCTGTTTTGTTTTTAACTATTTGGTCTTCTGTTGAATGACAGGATAGTCTTGTTGTTTCGGTAATTGCTGTAATGCATGATTCATCTTTCTTAAAAACTCATCTGCTTCATATTGATGGAATGAATCTTCGGTGTATTTACTACGTTCTTGAAAGACGACACCACAACCCGTTATTTTCATATTTTCAGGATTAAATGACCAATCATTTGGATTCTTTAATTTAATGTTTAAATCACTTTCACAGCTTTTCCATAAACGTAAAAATTCATTTGATAATTCTGCTTTAAATCCTCGTGCTGGATAGGCCGAGAAGCCTTTCATTTCGGGATTAGAAAACTGTATAAACATATCTACTGGCATACCGCCCCAAATGATTGCTATATCTGGTGGTAAATAGATGCCTGATAAATTTTTCTCTTTTAAAGCATGTGTTTGCTCAAATTTCTGTCTGAAATGTTGTGACTGATATGTCAGCTTGGTTTGAGGTGGAATTGGAATGCCACGAACTTGATTACTGACAGTCGTCATATAGTACGGAGAATTATCCCTACCATTGCATCCTGCGATTAGGGGGCAACCGCCACAAGCCGTTAAACTAAAACTTGTAATACCCAGTAAGCCTAAAACAATAATTTTATTCATTCTATTTTACTGTTGTTATGACATATTGGGTCAGTATAACCAATCTATACATTAAGAGGACTATCTTTAAGAACAACGAAATAATCATCTTTAAATGTAATTATGTTTTTACTTGGCTGGCTGCTGCAATGGCCCATCAAATAAAGATTTACAGCTTTCTAAATTTTGACATGAAGCAAACATAAGTGCTTTAGGCAAGCTCGCATACAAATTTGTAATGTGTTGTTCAGCAGGGTTATAAAAATGCCAATAACTAAACAGGTTTGAACGTTTATTCTCTAAAGCTTTAAAGAAATCTGCTTCATTAAATTTATTGTTAAGTTGAGTACGAGGGCCACCTTGCTCATGTGTCCCGACTGTGGTCATGAGTAAAGGGTAATGATTTGGTTTCTGACTTTGCCAATGATTTAACTGCTGAAATAACATGCCTTGGTCAAACCAGAGGGAAGGGCTTGCAGCAAAGTAACGCTGAAATGCATCTGGCTTTTGAAAAAAATGATAAAGCACAAATAAACCTCCAAAAGAATGTCCATAAAGACTTTGCTGTTGGCTATTAATCGGAAATTGTTTTGCAATTGTAGGCTTGAGTTCGCGATTTAAAAAAGCAATAAACTGATCAGCACCCCCATATTTATATTTACCTTGTGCTTGAAATTGGGCAGAAGGTTTTGGAGTGTAATCATAAGCACGCTTTTGCACATCAAAGGTTTTTTGCTGAGGGTAACCAACCGCTATTATCATGAGTGGATTTAGTCCTAATTTGGTAGAACCAGCGCCAATCGACTGAGCAATATTGGCAGCACTTGGAAATATAGCATTTCCATCTAATATATAAAGTACTGGATACCCATGTTGGGGCGGGGCGACAGGTGGTTTATAAATTTGAATAAGATAATCATGGCCTGTATTTTTAGATTTAATTTGAAATTGTGCCTGATTATTTTGAAAAACGATTTTTGGTTGATTTTGTATAGGCGTTTGGGCGAAGGTAGAACAGCTTATTAAAGTACTAAATAAAAAACTAGTAGATAAAAGGAAAAATGATCTTTGCATAATGGGCGATAATAAAATTTATTATACAAATGATAAATGAAAATCATTATCAAATAAAGTAATCAAGAAATGGAAGCAAAAAGGTTAATGAAAAAAGCTCTTACAGCTATATTGCCTAACAAATCAAAGCAGACTATTGTTATACTCTCGTTTAAAAGATGATTTTACTGAGGCTGCATTCTAATGATCAACGATGATCAAAACAAAACGACTTCTCTTAGTTTAGAACAAATTCGTGAAGATATTGATAGTGTAGATCAACAGATTCAAGAATTATTAAATCGCCGCGCAAGCCTTGCTGAAGCTGTTGCTAAAGCTAAATTTGCTTCTGAAGAGAATCCTTTGTTTTATCGTCCTGAACGTGAAGCACAAGTTTTACGCAAAGTCATGGAGCGCAACCAAGGTCCTTTGTCTGATGTCACCATGGCGCGTTTGTTCCGTGAAATTATGTCTGCTTGCCTTGCTTTAGAAGCTCCGCAAAGTATTGCATTTTTAGGACCAGAAGGTACTTTTACTCAATCTGCTGTGCTTAAGCATTTTGGTAAAGATGCAGTTGTTCGTCCACTACCAACAATTGATGAAGTGTTCCGTGAAGTGGAAGCGGGTAGCGCACATTATGGTGTAGTCCCAGTTGAAAACTCATCTGAAGGTATTGTGAACCATACTTTAGATTGCTTTAAAACATCGAATTTAAATGTGATTGGTGAAGTTGAATTGCGTATTCATCATCAATTTCTAGTCTCTGAAAATACACGTAAAGACAGTATTAAACAGATTTATGCCCACCAGCAAACTTTGGCTCAATGTCGTCAGTGGTTAGATGCGCATTATCCGGGTGTTGAGCGTGTTGCTTTAAACTCAAATGCGGAAGCTGCACGCCGTATTCGCAACGAATGGCATTCAGCAGCAATTGCATCTGATATTGCAGCCGGTATGTATAACCTTGAAATCTTGCATAGCAATATTGAAGATAATCCGGAAAATACCACTCGTTTCTTAGTCATTGGCCGTGAAAAAATTCCACAAAGTGGCAATGACAAAACATCGTTATTAATTTCGGCACATGACCGTGCAGGTGCTTTATTAGAAATTTTAGCGCCGTTTGCAAAACATAATATTAGCTTAACGAGTATTGAGACTCGTCCAGCATTACCTGAAAAATGGGCATATGTATTCTTTATCGATTTGGAAGGTCATATCGATCAAGAGAACGTTGCTGCTGCAATCAATGATATTCGCCCAATGGTAAAAGAGCTTCGTATTTTAGGTTCTTATCCTGCTGCCGTTCTCTAATTACTCATGTTGGAATAATGACATGCATCAAGATGGTCATGTCATTATGCTTAAAAACAAATTGCTCAAAGGTTTAAATCACTTTGAGCAAAAGCAAAGTTGAAGTTATGTCACAACCCCTATTTAAAAAAGTTGCATTTATTGGTTTAGGACTCATCGGGTCGAGTTTGGCACGGGTTATTGTTGCCGAAAAGTTGGCGACAACTATAGTGGCTTCTACACGCTCACAAAAAACTTTAGAAGATGCAAAATCACTTGGCTTAATACAAGAAGGATTTTCTGATCCTGTAGAGGCTGTGAAAGGGGCAGATTTAGTTGTTTTAGCCTTGCCAGTACGTGCGACACAAAAAGTGCTTGAACTAATTAAACCTTATTTGACAGAAACTACGATTGTAACTGATGTAGGAAGCACAAAAGGTAATGTCGTCGATGCAGCAAAAGCTGTATTTGGTGAAGATTTACCAGCAGGCTTTGTACCGGGTCATCCTATTGCTGGTAGTGAGCATACGGGCGTTCATGCAGGTAAAGTCGATTTATTTGCAAATCACAAAGTTATTTTAACGCCGTTACCAACAAGTGCAGAATGGGCTGTTGATAAACTAATTCAACTTTGGTCTGCTGCTAAAGCTGAAGTCATTTGTATGGACGTTGCCAAGCATGATGAAGTTTTAGCACATACAAGTCATTTACCGCACTTGATGGCATTTAATTTGGTTGAGCAACTTGCGAATCGTGAAGATAATCTTGATATTTTCCGCTATGCAGCAGGTGGCTTTCGTGACTTTTCAAGGATTGCAGCTAGTGATCCACAAATGTGGCATGACATTTTCTTTGCCAATAAAACAGCCATATTAAATGCTGTAGATGGCTTCGAAAAGCAACTTACCGTACTTAGAAAATTGATTGAAAACGAAGACTCTCATGCATTAATGGGTTTACTCGGCCATGCTCAGGCAGCACGTCAGCATTTCAATCATATGTTAGCCAAAAAACCTTTAATGGAGAAAAATAAGGTGACACAGCAATTCAGTATCTTACCGGGAAATAAGGCATTTAAAGGTAAATTTACCGTACCGGGTGACAAATCTGTGTCACATCGCTCCATTATGTTTGGTGCTATTGCCGAAGGCACTACGCATGTAACAGGCTTCCTCGAAGGTGAAGATGCTTTAGCAACTTTACAAGCTTTCCGTGATATGGGTGTAAGCATTGAAGGCCCTAAAAATGGTGAAGTGACCATTCATGGCGTGGGCATGCATGGCTTAAAAGCGCCAGCAAGTGCATTGTATATGGGTAATTCTGGTACAAGCATGCGTTTGCTTTCAGGCATGTTATCTGCACAAAAGTTTGATTCAGTGATGACTGGTGATGCTTCACTTTCTAAACGTCCAATGGAGCGTATTGCTAAGCCATTACGTTTAATGGGTGCACAAATTCAGACTACAGGTGAGAAAGGTACACCACCTGTCAGCATTACGGGTAGCCAGCAATTAAAAGGCATTCAATACGACTTGCCAATGGCATCTGCTCAGGTGAAGTCGGGTATTTTACTTGCGGGTCTATGGGCTGAAGGTGAAACTTCGGTAACTGAGCCAGAACCAACTCGTGACCACACAGAGCGCATGCTTCGTGCATTTGGTTATGATGTTAAAACTGAAGGCAATAAGATCTCTCTTGTTGGTGGCGGAAAATTAGTAGGTACTGATATTCAGGTTCCATCTGATATTTCATCTGCTGCTTTCTTTATGGTGGGTGCTGCAATTACTGAAGGTTCCGATGTTGTTCTGGAAGCTGTAGGTATTAATCCAACACGTACTGGCGTAATTGAAATTTTAAAACAGATGGGTGCTGACCTGACTGTTGAAAATGAACGTATTGCCGGTGGCGAGCCTATTGCTGATATTCATATTAAAGGTTCACGCACACTTAAAGGCATTCATATGCCGGAAGACCAAGTTCCTTTAGCAATTGATGAATTCCCAGCTTTATTTATTGCAGCAGCTTGTGCCGAAGGCCAAACAGTATTAACTGGTGCGGCAGAACTTCGTGTGAAAGAGTCTGACCGTATTCAGGTTATGGCCGATGGCTTAAAAATCATGGGTATTGACTGTACGCCAACTGATGATGGCATCATTATCGAAGGTAAAGGCAAATCTGGCGATTGGTCACCAATCTTTGCTGGCGGTGAAATCGAGTCACATCATGACCACCGTATTGCTATGAGTTTTAGTATGGCAGGTCTTCGTAATTCTGGTCCGATTACAATTCATGGTACTGAAACTGTGGCGACAAGCTTCCCGACTTTCACTGAGTTGGCGAATCGTGCAGGCTTAACAATCGAAGTTAGCCAATAACTTTTGACCTGACACATTTTATAATTGCTAACACAATAGCAACGGCAGCAGCGGGCTAAAGGCTTGGCTGCTGTTTGTTTATTGCTTATGCTAAGCGCAGATAATGATAAAAGTGTTAGGACAAAGGATGAAAAAATTACAATTTATTGCCAGTTGCCCACAGCATGGGGTGCTTGATCATCCGCCAAATGAATGCCATATCACTCAAGAATATGTAGCGGCTTTACTGTTTAAACAATTGGGGCATTATGGCTTTGATGCACAGCATATTGTGCATGAGCATGAAAAGGTAGAAGTGAGTATTGATAATCATCTTTTACCTTTGTCTATTACTTGCCAGAAAACAGACCATGAAGGGCATTTGATGTGTGAAATCTCTGCCAATCCTGATGAAGAACAAGATTGGTTTGAGAAAATCGAAACACAAAGCATTATTCGTCAGCTTGCGCAGGCCGTTGAAAATAGTTTGAAAGCTGATCATAGCTTTTCTCAATTTGTTTGGAAGTCTTAATCAATTAATTATATTTTATTAAGTAAGAGTGAACATATTTGTTCACTCTTTTGATTTATTAATATTGATAAGAGTTATTTATTTTTGTAGCGACATTATTTAATAAAAATTAACAAACGAAAAAATAATATTGTTTGAATTTTGAACTAATTTTCTATTAATTTAAAAATACTTTTTAACAAAGAACAACTCAATTTCCTCTTCTTATTTATATTATTTTACAGAGAATTAACATGAACATAATTTCCAGTAATTATTTAAAAGGCTTTGGTATATTGATTATCTCCTTATTATCAGCGTGTAATAGTGATGATAAAGATACAACCATAAATTCAACGAACCAGAAGTTGTTAGAAGGAACAATTACTTCCTTAGAGAGTCTTAAGCAAAATCTAGTATGGCAAGAAAATCAGTGTGATAGTGTCTATTCTAAAGTTATCAGTGAGGCAGCAATTGCTCAAAAATCAGCGGCAGAACTAAGAGCTAATATCGCTAGTTCAAATAATTTGGGAGTTTTTCTTGATAATCAAATTATCCCGAAACTAGCTCAGCTTACCGATGAGTCAACTGTATTAAGAGCGAGGTGTAATGCTCCAGACTATGATGGAACAGGCGTAAGTATTGAACGACCTGCCATGCTAAGAGAAATGTTAAGTGAATGGCAAGGAACAATTAATTTATTAATTCATCAAATCAATAACCCGCCAAATATGAATCCTGAAATTAAATTAGCCTCATTAACCAACACCAATATTAATCAATCAACACTAGCAAAGTCTAAATTCAAAGATTGTTCAGATAGTTTTTGTCCAGAAATGACGGTTATTCCAGCTGGCAGCTTTTTAATGGGCGGAAATATAAATGAGCAAGAACAACAAAATGTACCAGCTCAATCTCGACCATACGAATTACCTCAGCACTTAGTACAAGTCGAAAAACCATTTGCAATGTCAACTTATGAAACAACAATTGCTGAGTTCCAGGCTTTCCAAAAGGAAACTGGATGGGAAGTCGAGGGGTGTCGTAATTGGGAAACACGCAATGGTGTCTTCAATATGTGGTATCGAGATGATTTAAATCCGAATAATTCTGGTATGAATCAAACACCTCAGGATCCTGTTGTATGTGTACGTCGTGAAGATGGAAGAGAATTTGCGAAATGGTTATCTAAAAAAACAGGTCAGACCTACCGTTTACCAACAGAAGTTGAGTGGGAATATGCGGCGCGTGCCGGAACGACAACAGCGTATTATTGGGGAGATGACCTTAATCTTGACCAAGCTTGTAAATACGCAAATGTATTAGATCCATCTACAGCGGCAGCATTACCCCAAACCAGTGGTTGGAGTCTATTTAAATGCACGGATGGTTATGCATTTACATCACCAGTCGGGAAGTTTTTACCAAACAATTTTGGTTTATATGATATGAGTGCCAACGCACGAGAATGGGTGGATGACTGCTGGCATTCAAATTATGAAAATGCTCCTAGTGTGAATCGTCGCTGGGGTGAAGAAAATAATGGACAGTGTAATTTCCCAGTTTTACGTGGAGGGGCATGGATATATAACACTTATAACGTGCGAACTGCTTATCGTAATGCGTATGTAACTTCACAAGCTCGTTCAATTATGTGGGGATTCCGTTTGGTTCGCGAAATTTAGCTTTGATTTTTATACCTAATATATTCTACATTTAAAGTCATTTTTTAATTTATCAGCGTCGATTTTAATAAAAAGCTAAAACTGCGCTGATAAATTCTTATCTTTCAATAAACCTACGTTTATTAAGAATATTTGTGAGAGTATAAATATATGGTGCCATTTGATTTTTCGAACTTATCTCCTCAAGTGGTTTGGCAGCATTTTCAAACACTTTGCACTATTCCTCGCCCATCGAAGCATGAACAGCAACTTCGTGAGTTTTTAAGAAACTGGGCCGAAAGTCGAAATTTAGAAACTTACGTAGATGAAGTGGGGAATTTGATTATTCGTAAGAATGCGACTCTGGGTAAAGAACATGTGTCTGGTGTTATTCTGCAAGGCCATTTAGATATGGTTACTCAAGCCAATACTGGCACAGTACACGACTTCTTTAAAGACCCGATCCAGCCAGTCCTCGAAGATGGCTGGTTAATTGCTAAAGATACTACTTTAGGTGCTGATAATGGCATTGGGGTAGCATTAGCTTTGGCAGTTTTAGACTCAAATGATATTGCTCATGGGCCAATTGAAGTTCTTTTAACAGTTGATGAAGAAGCAGGGATGAGTGGTGCGCGACTTTTACAGGCAGGTGTACTAAAAGGGAAGTGGTTATTTAATATTGATACAGAAGAGTGGGGTGAGTTGTATCTCGGATGTGCTGGTAGTATTGATGTTGAAGTTGAGCAACCGCTTAATTATGAACCAATTCCTGAAAATTTGAATATTGTTAATATTCAGGTGGCTGGTCTTAAAGGTGGCCACTCTGGCGTAGATATCCATTTAGGACGTGGTAATGCCAACGTTATTCTGGCCCGTTTTTTAAATCAGCATTTAGCGAAGCTTGGTGGACGACTTGTTGAGTTTATAGGTGGTACAGCTCGTAATGCTTTACCTCGCGAAGCTGTAGCAACCATTGCCATTTCATCTAACCAATTGCCTGAATTAGAAAAATTACTCGCTGAATATCAAACGATATCGAAAGAACAGCTACAAGGTATTGATGACAATCTGCAATTAACTATTCAGCCTAATAGTGCTGAAGTGACCGAAGTGATTGCTCAACAACAGCAAAATGAATGGTTGCAAGCTTTAGCAACAAGTCCTTATGGCGTTGCAAGTATGAGTCAGGTTCTATCAGATGTAGTTGAGACTTCAAATAATATTGGAGTGGTGAGACTAAATAGAGAAGGTGGAAAAGCTGTTTTAATGGTTCGCTCAATGGTGAATCAAGAGGCTCAAGATTTTGCAGAAAAAATTCAAAAACATTTCAGTCAATTTAATATCGGCTCTACACTTACGCCGTTAGTGTCGGGTTGGACACCAAATCCAGATTCGGCTGCTCTAAAGTGCTTACAGCAGGCCTATCAAAATGCATTTAATATTGAGCCAAATCTAAAAGTAATTCATGCAGGCTTAGAGTGTGGGATTATTGCCGAGCATTATCCACATTTACAAATGGTTTCTTTTGGACCGGATATTCAAGGTGCGCATGCACCGGGTGAACGAGTCAAAGTTGATACTGTAGAGAAATGCTGGAAGCTGTTGGTAACAGCTTTAGCATCTGTAGAGTAGTTTTTACAAATAAGAAGCTCAATTGTGAGCTTCTTAAACTTTAACTTTTACATGAAAATGATGTGGATTTAACTCGACAAATTCGATTTCACAATCAATAAATTTTTCAATCATGGCTGCTTGAGTACGAGTATGTTCGCTAATACATTGTGCGGTGAATTCACCACCTTGACCTAAAGCTAAAGGCAGAAGCAATTGATCTGCCAAATACTCATCTACAACAGCCTGCGAAGATAAATATAGATTTACATCTTTTGCTAAATGTTCAGCTATTTGCTCTGCACTTTTGCGCATCTCACCTAAAGCTGTAAACAGTTGAGTGTGATATTGATGAGCAACTTTCACATAGACTGTATTGCCTTGGCTAATTCCATTTAAATGAAATTGCTGCTGAGAGCTTAAGTTTAGTTTTTTACTTAATGTGGTTAATTCACGTTGTGCTATCTGTGCTTCTTCTGAAAGATTTAATACAGCTGCAAAGGCCTCATTACTTTGTAAAGCACCGCGATCTAATAAATTTAGCTTGTTTCGATGTTGCCATGGTTGAACGGTAACCTGAATTTCACCTGCACCAATTGGAAAGAAGCCGGCTTTACTTAATTTAAAATCTACGTTAATTCCAATTTGAGCTAGAGCAGGTAAAAAGCAGTGTTCAATAAAATCTGCTGTTGGTGCAAGTGGGTTATGTGTACCGCCTGAAATGGTGAGTTCGCTAGCTTCATTTTGTAATAACAAAACAGGTAGAAGCGTTTGTAAAACTAGGGTTGTACTACCCGCAGAACCGATTTGAAATTGATATTTACCACTTTGAACATGCTGAGGTGCGAAATATAAACGTTGGCTATGTAATTCAGCACCTTCCACATAAGCTTGGCTAATTTGTTGAGATGCCTGTACACAGACCAAATGCTGGCGCATTAAACCTGGTTTTTTACGTCCTGCACGTATATTAATTAATTCAAAGGGCTGACCTGTAATCATTGAGAGGGCAAGGGCGGTTCTTAAAATCTGTCCACCACCTTCACCTTGTGAACCATCAATTTGGATGGTTTTGGGCATATTTGCCAAAGCTTTATTCACTTCTGTTTTCCTTATTTTCTAATTTAATGAACATACTGTCAGTACATGGTAATGCGAAGTAACGTGTGGCTTTGCTTTTGACAAAGGTTTACTAGGTGCATAGTGCTGAGTCTGATAAGTGAATATCGATGCACGACTCACATGCTGCCATAGCCGCCTGAATTATTTTCAATCCCTCAGATCGGAGTAATGCAGGATCTTGTACTCGCCCAGTATGTCCAAACTTTGATTGTGAAAATGATTTCACAAAATCTATTGTTTAATCGATTAGATCAATTTGCCAATTAGCGGCCTGAATTTTAACGTTTAAGTCACGGAGTTTTGCACTGATATCATCCGCCTGCTTTTGTAAGCTAGAAACAGGAATGACTTTCTTCCACTTAATTTCACGTGAGCTATAACGATCAGGTTCTCGATGTGTATTGGCAATCGCATCTATTAAAATCTTATGCTGTTCAGCATAACTATCACGCAAGCTTAATAGGGACAACAATACTTTGCCATCTTCCAGTTTTGCTTGTGCATTGGTCAAGTGAATACGACAAATCAATTGATTGCTTTCCTGAGTTAAAGCGAATACTTGTTTGATGAGCTCATTTGGATCTTCACTAGGTTCATCACCTTCTTGTACCAATACATTGGCATTAATTCGTTGTTTTAACGAAGCAAGCTTTTTTTGTTGATCGCTTCGAAGTAAAAGTGCTTCTGCGAGTTTCATTCTTCTATCTCTATTTTATTCCAGTCAAAATTATCATCGGGTAGGAAATCTGAATAATGGGTTTGAGTATGCTGCATAAATTTAATAAACAAATTACTCATGTAATCAGGTTTTAAATGAATTAAGGCTGTTGCAGCAATAATGATTCGACTGATTGCAGCCTCTGTAAACTCTTGCTCACTTAGCTCGGTAAATGATTGATGACAACTCCCATGCTTTAACCAATTTCTGACTTTATTAATTTCTTTAGAAACTAGTTTTACTTGTAAGTTGTTGTTTATCTCAATATTTTCACTGACTTGATGAAATATATAGCCACTTTTAATTTCACCAAAAATACCTTCCGCAGCACCAGCTAAAGTAATAGCTGGTACAAATGCATTTTCATATAAATAGAGTTTTATTGCCCATTCAAATTGCACAATTCCAGTTTCAATTTGGTTCATTAGATCACCCTTTAACACACACCACTTGTCGTAAGGTATACACTACTTCAACCAAATCGCTTTGTGCTTTCATTACATCTTCAATTGGTTTATATGCCGATGGAATTTCATCAATAACAGCAGCATCTTTACGGCATTCCACACCTTCAGTTTGTGCAATCTGATCTTCAACAGTAAAACGTCGTTTTGCTTCAGTACGGCTCATAACACGGCCTGCACCATGCGAACATGAACAGAAAGATTCCTGATTTCCAAGCCCACGGACAATAAACGACTTCGCTCCCATTGAGCCTGGAATAATTCCATATTCACCTAAACGCGCACGAACTGCACCTTTACGAGTGACCATCACTTCTTCACCGTAGTGTTCTTCCTTTTCCACATAGTTATGGTGACAGTTCACTGCTTCCAAACGTGCCTGAAAAGGCTTTGGTACAATAGTCGCCAAGGCTTTAATCGCAGATTGCATCATGATTTCTCGGTTCTTCATTGCAAAGCGTTGAGCCCAACCTACAGCAAACCAGTAATCATCAAAGTGTTCAGTTCCTTCTACTAGGTATGCTAAATCTTTATTTGGCAAATTAATGAAATGCTTCTCCATGTCTTTACGGGCAAGTTCGATAAAATGATTACCGATAGCATTTCCTACACCACGAGAACCTGAGTGCAACATAATCCAAACATGATCATGCTCATCTAAACAGATTTCGACAAAGTGGTTTCCCGTACCTAAAGTTCCCAAATGTTTGCGGTTGTTGGTGTTTTTTAAACGTGGATGTTTTGCACAAATGTATTCAAAATCTGCAACTAGATCAGCCCAAGCTTGATCTACCATTTCTGGTGGAGTTTCCCATGAACCACGATCACGTCCGCGCTTAGTCATTCCATGTGGAATTAATCGTTCTAGTTCAGTACGTAGAGCATATAAGTTATCTGGTAAATCTGAAGCAGTTAAGCTTGTACGGGTTGCCATCATTCCACAACCAATATCTACACCCACAGCTGCAGGAATAATTGCCCCTTTAGTTGGAATTACGCTACCAATAGTTGCTCCTAAACCGAAGTGTACATCTGGCATGACAGCCATCCACTTATAAATAAAAGGCATTTGAGCTGTTTGTAATAATTGTTGTTTTGAGTTGTCATCAACAAGCACGCCTTTAGTCCACATTTTGACTGGCATACTTTTTTCATTTTGCAGAACTTCATAAGAACGTTGTTGCTGCTTTTGTTCAAACTGAGCTTGTTGGTTAATTTCTTCAATGACAGACATTTTCTTTTCCTTTCAAAGCCTGCCTGCCAAGCGTTTGCAGGCAGGTGTTATTCACAAGATCCCAATGATGTTGTGTGCTTTGTACTATTGCACTGAGTGTGCCAACTTTTTAAAAAAGCATTTAATTTAAGTATAAATTATTGAAAATAATAAATAAAAATAATTTTATCTTCTGTCGGATAAATTTTATTGGCGGTTTTTAATATTAAAAATATATCTAAAAATATATTTAAATATCTTTTTGGATATATGTGTTTAATTGGGCTTCCCGTTTTTATCGACTTTTAGAAGCTGTCCAGCTTCATTTAAAGTAAATTCATCAAAATCATTTGCTAAATAAAAATGACCTTTATAAAACTGGCGAACTTCTTCAGTAATAGCTTGCTGCCCAGCTTTATCCTGATGTCTAGGGCTAAAATGCGTCAGAATTAAATTACTTAAAGATTGCTGTTCTGCAAATTCAGCCACCATTTTTGCTGAGCTATGCATTGGACCTTTGCCGACTTTATCTAAAACCGTTTGCAAGTAAGTCGATTCGTGAATAAGGAGTTGAGCATCTTTGCAAGCGTCAGCTAATAGTTCAGGTTGGTCATTATCACCACCTATAATTGCATGAACTTGTTGATTTTGAACTTTGATAAAGTCTTGAGCTTTTAAAGTTTGCCCCTCAAATTCAACATTGTAGCCTCGTTTTAAATGGCCCCACATATCGCCTTGAGGTACGCCAAGCTGAGTTAGAGCTTGGGTATCTAACTTCTTCTGAATAGATTTGATATAAATGCTAAAAGCAAAACTTGGAACACGATGGCTTAGAGGGTGTGCTTGAACAATGAATTCGTCAGTGATCTGTTGTGGCTGTGTTGCTTCATTTACATCAATAAATTGAAGGGAATAGGGCAAATGTAAGTCTGTAAGCTGGGCAGTGATTTCAAACCATTGCTGAATTTCTTTCGGTGCAATCACGATTAAGGGCTTGCTACGGGCATTCATGCCTGCACTTGCCAATAAACCAACTAGACCATAACAATGATCGCCGTGAACATGTGTAATACAAATGGCAACTAGATTTTGTAGTGAAAGTTTAGCTTGTTGAATGCGGTGCTGTGTACCTTCGCCAGCATCAATTAAAATCCAGTCCTTATTTTTGCTGTTGCGAACTGCTAATCCTGAAACATTACGTGTTAGGGTTGGTACACCTGAAGATGTGCCTAAAAAAGTAAAATGAAGCATATTCTTGGAATTTTTTGGTCAAATGCGTATTGTATATTATAGACACTTATAAAATTTTATAGAAATTATGGCGGATGCAAAGAAAACAGTCGTTATTGGCTTTGTCGGTTCTACGCTTGATCAGGGGAGAAGGCCGGATCGATGGCAACGTTGGCGTCCTACGATTAGCCTGTTAATGCATGAAGATTTGCTTGTAGATGAATTGGTACTTTTACATGATCGACAACATCATAATTTAGTTAAATCTATAGCAGCAGATGCTAAAGAGATTTCTCCACAAACACAGGTTTCTGGACATAAGGTCAGTATAAAAGATCCTTGGGATTTTGCTGAAGTTTATGGGGCACTTTATGATTTTGTAAAAACCTATCCGTTTGATGTCGAAAAAAATAACTATTTATTGCATATCACAACGGGAACACATGTTGCCCAAATTTGTTGGTATTTATTGGTAGATGCACATTATTTACCTGCTCAGCTTATCCAAAGCTCACCTAATCAACCAAAGACCCCAAAAGGTGAATATAGAATTATTGATCTGGACCTGTCTCGATACGATGTTTTAAAACAGCGCTTCGATGATGAACAAAAACAAAATTGGCAACAACTTAAAGCAAATATTTCTACTCATAATAAAGCGTTTAATCAGCTTATTGAGGAAGTTGAATTAGTTGCAACCCGCTCTAGTGCACCTATTTTGATTATGGGGGCAACAGGGGTTGGTAAGTCTCATTTAGCAAAACAAATTTTTCAGTTAAAGAAAGATAAATTTCAATTAAGCGGTCGTTTTATTGATGTTAACTGTGCAACCTTGCGTGGTGATAGTGCCATGTCAACTTTATTTGGTCATATAAAAGGTGCATTTACAGGAGCAGCAGCTTCTCGTGCTGGTTTATTAAAAAGTGCTGACCAAGGCATTTTATTTTTAGATGAAATTGGTGAATTAGGACTTGATGAACAAGCTATGCTGCTAAAAGCGCTAGAAGACAAAAGTTTTTTTCCTGTTGGAAGTGATAAGGAAATTCAGGCCGATTTTCAGCTAATCGCAGGTACTAACCGTGATTTACGCAATGAGGTTCAAGCTGGTCGTTTTCGTGAAGATTTATGGGCTCGTTTGAATACGTGGACGTTCTTCTTACCAAATTTAAAAGACCGTGTAGAAGATATTGCACCCAATATTGATTTTGAGCTACAGCGTTTTGCTGCAATTCATCAAAGACAATTACGTTTTCAACGTGATGCTTTAGAAACATATTTAAAGTTTGCTAAATCAGTAGATGCATCATGGCAAGGAAATTTTAGAGATTTAGCAGCGAGCGTAACTCGTTTGGCAACTTTATCGCAAGGTGAGTTAATTCGCCGTGAAGCTGTAGAAAAAGAAATTCAACGTCTAAAGCAGCTTTGGCTTATTCAGGATGAATCTTACAATGATAAAAATACAGATATTTTGTTGAACTATTTAAGTCCTGAGCAGCTAGAACAAATAGATGAATTTGATCAGATTCAATTACGAGGTGTGCTCAAAATCTGCGAAAATTCAAAATCCATGGCAGAGGCGGGAAGACAACTCTTTTCAGTATCTCGACAACAACGTAATACAACAAATGATAGTGACCGAGTGAAAAAATATTTAGCCCGTTTTGGGTTAAGTTGGAATAATTTTCAATAATGACACGGCTTATAAAATGATGGGCATACTCTCAAGTTATGCCCATCAAGTTACCGTTTATTTCATGATAATAAAACGTGTAATGATTTGGCGAAGCTGCTTTAAATAGCCTGTAAAGAAGTGGTTAGCACCCGGTAAAATTGTGATTGGATGTTTTTGTGGTTTTGCCCACTCAATTGCATCTGAAAGTAAAGTAATATCATCTTGCTCACCATGAATGAGTAGAATATCACCTTGAATTTCAGGAGTTTTATAGTGGCGTAAACCTACTACAGTAGCTGTTGGTAAACCACATAAAATTAACTGTACAGGTCGTAATTCAGGTTCAAGCTGTGCAAAGCATTTTGCTAAAACATATGAGCCAAAGCTAAAACCGCCTGCATAAAAGGGTAGGCCTTCATGAAGCTTACGAACGTGCTCAATTACAGCTAAGATATCTTCAGTTTCACCATGGCCTTCATCATGAATGCCTTCACTGCCGCCTAAACCACGGAAACTAGGACGGTAAACAATACAACCATATTCATTAAAAATTTGGGTTAAAAGGGCAGGGACTTTATGCTGAGGGGTTCCACCTTGCAATGGGTGCGGATGGCAAACAACCGCAAAGCCTTTGATTTCACCTTCAGGGCGGTCAACGAAAAGTTCAATTTTACCTACTGGACCCTGGATGAAAGTTTGCTCAGACATATAAGAACCGCTAAATAACAATACGTAGTGCTATTTTACCGATAGTCGTCATTGAAAACACGAGTTAGCATTAAAAAATATCTACTGTTATAGTTGGTATTAAGAATAATTTTTTCAGGTTGTCTATGCTTGCTTTAATTTCTCCTGCAAAAACTTTAGATTATGAAACAGCGTTACCTACAGATGAGTTTACTCAGCCTCGCTTGTTAGAAAACTCAGCACAATTAATTGATGTTTGCCGCAAACTTTCTGCTTCGGAAATTGCGAGTTTAATGAGTGTAAGTGAAAAAATTGCCACACTAAATGCAGATCGATTTAGAGACTGGAATCCCGAATTTAATTTCTCAAATGCTCGCCAAGCAATTTATGCATTTAAAGGGGATGTGTATACCGGTTTAGATGCGTACCTTTTAAAAGATAAAGATATTGACTTTGCACAGCAGCACTTGCGTATGCTCTCTGGTCTATATGGTTTATTGCGTCCTTTAGATTTAATGATGCCTTATCGTTTAGAGATGGGTACTAAATTAAAAAATACTAGAGGTCATAATTTGTATGAATTCTGGGGTGATATCATCACTAACCAAATTAATGAAGACTTGGCCGCAATTAAATCTGAATTGCTGGTAAATCTAGCTTCAGATGAATATTACAAGTCTGTCAATGAAAAGAAAATTAAGGCTGAAATTGTGAAGCCTGTTTTTCTTGACCAGAAAAATGGCAAATATAAAGTCATTAGTTTCTATGCGAAAAAAGCACGTGGTTTAATGGCTCGTTTTATTGTTGAAAACCAATTAAATAAAGCTGAAGACATCAAAGCGTTTAATACCGAGGGTTATTACTTTGATGCTGATAACTCATCGGCAAAAGAGTTAGTATTTAAACGTGATGAGCAATAATCTTAAGCGTGGTTAATAGATGACGATGCAGCTTTATTTATCAAAACTAAAGCATGTTTGGTTTGAGCTGCATCAGTATTATAATTTTTCTGAACCGCAGAAAATCTATGATGAACTTATTGCGGCTTATAGTGAAAAACAGCGAGCCTACCATACCGTCCAACATTTATATGAATGTTTGAGTTTAATGGAGGCGGTCCAATACGAATTAAATGATCCGTATGCTGTTGCATTGGCTCTCTGGTTTCATGATGTTATCTATGATCCTCAAGCACCAGATAATGAGCTTAAAAGTGCTGAGTTATTTGAACAATTGATGGCGCAAGATTTATCGTTTGATACCCTAAAGAAAATAAAGCGTTGGATTCTTGCGACTCAAAAGCATGCATTAACCGATGAAATAGATTTGCAATTTTTGTTGGATATTGATTTAGCTATTTTGGCAGCAACACCTGAACGTTTTATCCAGTATGAACAGCAAATTCAGCAGGAGTATTCTTGGGTTGATCCTGAAGTATATGCGATTAAGCGAAAAGAAGTTTTAATGCATTTTTATCAGTCTGAGCCACTTTATCAAACTGTATATTTCCAAAAGAATTTTGAGTTAAACGCCAAGGATAATTTAAGACAAATATTGGAATAGCCTAAGTTAGGTATAAGAATTTAGATCTACCATTAGAATAAAGCGATATATTTTTAAAAGGTAAAATGGTTATATGGTAGGAGAGAGGAACCACTGAAAAAGCAGTGATTCCTTAGAAATAAATTATTTAAAGAAATAACCTGTTTCAGGTGAGCTTGCATTTGCCATACGTTTACGTGGCATACGACCAGCTAAAAATGCTTCACGTCCAGCTTCAACAGCTTTTTTCATCGCTGAAGCCATCAAAATAGGGTTTTGCGCAGCTGCAATAGCAGTATTCATCAATACACCATCACAACCGAGTTCCATTGCAATAGCAGCATCACTTGCTGTACCAACGCCTGCATCGACTAAAACTGGTACTTTCGCATTTTCTTTAATAATTGAAATGGTATGTGGATTTAAAATACCTAAACCTGAACCAATTAGACTGCCTAAAGGCATAATCGCAACACAGCCCATACTTTCAAGTTCTTGAGCAATAATTGGATCATCAGAGGTATAGACCATAATTTCAAAACCATCATCAATCAAAGTACGAGCGGCTTTTAAGGTCTCGGTTACATTTGGATATAAGGTTTTTTCATCGCCCAAAACTTCAAGTTTTACTAGGTTATGACCATCGAGTAACTCACGCGCTAACATGCAGGTACGTACTGCGCTATCAGCATCAAAACAACCTGCGGTATTTGGTAAAATTGTATATTTCTCTGGTGGGATGACCGAAAGTAAATTCGGTTGATCTGGATTTTGTCCAATATTCACACGGCGGATTGCGACAGTTACGATTTCTGCACCACTGGCTTGAATAGCTAAATCCGTTTCATTTAAGTCTTTATATTTGCCAGTTCCGACCAATAAACGAGATTGAAAAGAACGTGAACCAATAATGAGAGGGGTGTCTTGCATGGATAACTCCGACTTAGCCGCCGCCAACAGCGTGAATAATTTCGATACGGTCATGTTGAGCAATAGAAATTTGCTCTAATTTGCTTTTAGAAACGATTTGCTGATTGTGCTCAACAGCAAAACGTTTTCCTTCAAGTGCCAACTCCTGAATGAGTTGCAACAGGTTTTGGCTAGGCGTGTCCGTTAATTCGCCATTTAAATAAATTTGCATGATCACATTCCGATTATTTTGCGTATTTGAAAGCATTCCAAGCCAAGACTAGCCACCCCGCAATCATTAAGGCTCCACCAATTGGCGTAATTGCGCCTAATATTCGTGGTAAACCTAACGCCATGATATAAAGCGAACCACAAAAAAATAGAATACCAATCTGGATAAGCAAGAAAGATAACTTGATTGGGAAATGAGGAAGAACCTTACTTAAAATACCAAGAGCTAATAGGCCAAGCGCGTGATAAAAAAAGTAGTCGGTTGCAGTCTGCCACCAAGCAAGTTGCTCAGGACCCGCGTGAGCTTTAAGACCATGTGCTCCAAAAGCACCCAACATGACTGCAAAAGCAAGATTAAGGGCTGAAATGGCGATCCACATAACAAAAAACGCAAATGAATAATGAAAGGCAACGTTAACATAGATTAGGTTGGCTAAACATAGCCAGATAAAACAAAAGGGCGATTCGCCCTTTTATTTTTTTCATTTATTTTAACTTGCTGACATGGCAGTTTTAATCTTTTCCATCGCATTTTTTTCAAGCTGACGAATACGTTCTGCTGAAACATTATATTCAGCTGCTAACTCGTGAAGAGTAGATTTGTCATCATCTAACCAGCGGCGTTGTAAAATATTACGCGAACGGTCATCTAACTGGTCCATCGCATCATGCAAGGCTGAAGTACTTTGCTCTTCCCAGTCTTCGTTCTCGACTAAACGGGCAGGGTCGTAGCGGTTATCTTCAAGATACAACGCAGGGGCAGTATGTGGGGTATCGTCGTCATCATCGCCTTGTGCTTCAAAAGCAGCATCATAAGCAGTTAAACGACCTTCCATTTCCAGAACTTGTTCTGGAGTTACATTTAAGTCATTAGCAATCGATTGAGCTTCTTCGAGCGTTAATTTTTTACTCGATTTTTTTAAACTACGTAAATTGAAAAATAATTTACGCTGAGCTTTTGTCGTTGCAATTTTGACGATACGCCAGTTGCGAATAACGTATTCATGAATTTCTGCCTTAATCCAGTGGACGGCAAAAGATACTAGACGCACGCCCATATTTGGGTCGAAACGTTTCACGGCTTTCATTAAGCCTAAATTACCTTCTTGAATAAGGTCGCCTTGTGGTAGGCCATAACCTGCATAGCTGCGCGCAATATGAACGACAAAACGTAAATGCGACATTACCAGCATTTTTGCGGCATCAAGATCTTGGTCATAATAATAACGTTCAGCAAGTTCTTTTTCTTGCTCGGCCGTTAAAATAGGAATCTGATTGACAGTACTGATATATGCACCAAGGTTTACACCGGGCGCAGACAATGACAGGGGCATCAATTGATTGCTGCTGTCACTCATGAGTTCTCCTTATAGGATCGAATGGAATAACCAATAAATTCATCTTAATTTGAATCAGCTTCATAATTAAGGAAAATTGGGTAGAGAAATGTAAAATTTTATGCAATTTCTAATCTTTTAGTTTAGCAAAGAATTATTGAGTTTCAATTAAATAGTGAAATTCTCTTTCTGATATGTGTGTAGTTTGACACGTAAAATGATGTAAACCACAGTAACGAGTTACATCAATTTCACTATGAGGATCTGAAGATTTTAATAAAAATTGTTGTTTGCCTGACGCTTTTTTAAGTTCACGTTTTAGCATTAACAATGGCATTGGGCAGGGTTGCCCAAGGGCATTAATTTCAATGGGTGCTGTATTAGAAGAAGTATTGCTCATTCATCATCAAAACAACTAAAAAAAATATTCTAACAAATTTTTAATAAATACAGCATATTTTATGAAAGAAGATGCAGGAATTTCTATAAAAAATATTGTAATAAGCTGTTTAAAAAAAGAACTAAAAATAGGGGAAATATTTGAAAAAAATTCTATTAATTGTCATAAACCCGTGTTAAGCTCGAACCGTTTTAGGATTTACCACACAATCAAATTGATTTAATAACCCTATAACAAATGGATGTAACCGGAAATTGTTGATAGTTTTACAGAATGATTACAAGCTTTAAGATTATAAATATTTTAAAACCTTGTTTGCTCTGCTGTTTGCAACACCGGAAGGTCCTTTTTTCAACATCTGAGGATTGACTTATGACAGCTCGTGAACAAGGCGTAGTAAAGTGGTTTAATGACACTAAAGGCTTTGGTTTTATTCAACGTAACGGCGGCGACGATGTATTCGTTCACTTCCGTGCAATCGTAGGTGACGGTCACCGTTCTCTACGTGATGGTCAACGCGTGGAGTTTAGCGTTGTACAAGGTCAAAAAGGTTTTCAAGCTGAAAACGTTCAGCCTTTAGACTAAGACTAATTCATCTTTTTGATGAATGATGGACGCTCCAATTTTTGAATTGGGGCGTTTTTGTTTATAATGATCTTCTCATTCGAGAGATTGTTTGTTAGAGCGCGTATTTATGACATCTGGTTTTGAAACCTTGAATTTACATCCGCAACTTAAAAAGGCGATTGATGCTTTAGGGTTTACTCAAATGACCCCAATTCAGCAAAAGGTTTTAAAATATACATTAGCCGGGCATGATGCAATTGGGCGAGCACAAACAGGAACAGGTAAGACAGCTGCCTTTCTGATTAGTGTAATTAATGATTTACTCAATAATCCGATTCAAGAGCAACGCTTCCGTGGCGAGCCTCGTGCTTTAATCTTGGCGCCTACTCGTGAGTTGGCATTGCAAATTGAAAGTGATGCGAAATTTCTCACAAAATTCTCTAATTTACATTTAGTGACCCTATTGGGTGGTGTTGATTTCGATAAGCAGAAGAAGCAACTTGATGCTAATTTTGTCGATATCATGGTAGCCACACCTGGGCGTTTAATCGATTTTGTAGAACAAAAAGAAGTCTGGCTCGATCAAATTGAATTTTTAGTTATTGATGAAGCTGACCGTTTATTAGACATGGGCTTTATTCCTTCCGTAAAACGTATTGTTCGTTATTCACCACGCAAGGAACAACGTCAAACACTCATGTTCTCAGCGACGTTTAGTTATGACGTCTTGAATTTGGCAAGACAATGGTTATTTGAACCTGTAACTGTTGAAATTGAGCCTGAACAAAAGACCAATAACGATGTAGAACAACGTGTTTATGTTGTAGCTAAACAAGACAAATATCGTTTACTACAAGATATCTTGCGTGAAGAGCCAATCGATAAGGTCATGATTTTTGCTAATCGACGTGACCAAGTCCGCCGTCTTTATGATCATTTAAAGAAAGATGGATATAGAGTCGGTATGCTTTCAGGTGAGATTGCTCAAGATAAACGTTTAAAAATGTTAGAGCAATTTAAGCAAGGTAAACATAATATTATGATTGCGACGGATGTTGCTGGTCGTGGTATTCATGTGGATGGCGTGTCGCATGTCATCAACTTTACGTTACCTGAGCAGTCTGATGATTATGTACACCGTATTGGTCGAACAGGTCGTGCTGGCTCACAAGGGGTAAGTATTAGTTTCTTATCTGAAGATGATGCCTTTTATTTGCCCGAAATTGAAAAAGCAATTGGTAAAAAATTACCACTGACCAGATTAGATGGTTATTGCTAATAAAAAAATCCCAATCAAATGATTGGGATTTTTTTTATTAATTAATTTTACAATAGAAAGTAAGCGTTGTTTGGTAGTCATCATCTTTTGCTAAAGATGCATTTTTACCAGTTAATGTACCAATAACACCTGCTGCTGCTTCAACCATTTGACCGGTTTTTTCACTTACAACATCTTTTAATACACCGTTATATGTTGTTTTTTCATCTACAACGACTGGTGTAGTGTTTTTTGAGCAAGTTTTTTGAGCTGCAGTAATCGCATTATTTTTCGCAATTAAATTGGTTTTGCCAATACCTGTAACTTCAAACTGATTATTTTCTTTTTGAACTGCTAAAGTATTTTTAGGAGTAGTTGCACAAGCACCAAGTAATAAAACAACACCGCTCATTGCGCTCGCTAAAATTATTTTTTTCATAATGCACCTAAAGTTAATCGCTAAAAGACATAGCTATTTGAACATAAGTTTTCTAGTTGATTTTGAAGACGTTGTATGAGTTTTGATGTTTTGTATTAAAAAATGTCAAAGTGAGAGTTCGCTAATTTTATAAGCTAGATTCAATGGTGGATTAACGGTAGATTATGCTAATCTATTTTGAATTTTTGAGTTAGATCAATATTAATGACGGAATCAGCAATACAAATAATTCACCAAAATATTCATCAGCGTCAGTCTATTGGCCAATTAGTTGAGCCAGCTCCAAGTACAGAGCAATTAGAGTTAGCTTTCCAAGCAGCTTTGACTGCTCCAGATCACCATAGACTTAAGCCAACGCGTTTTGTGGTTGTTTCAGGCGAACAACGTGGTGCTTTTGGTGAAGTTTTAGCAAAAGCTCTAGCAGATTTAGGTGAAACTGATCCCGCTCAACTCGAACGTGTTAAACAACATCCTTTTCGCGCACCATTACTCATTTTAGCGCTTACACAACTACAAGATCATCCGAAAGTACCCCATTTCGAACAAATCTTAAGTACGGGTGCTGCGGTACAAAATCTTTTATTATCTCTACAAGCTCAAGGTTTTTCGACCATGTGGCGTAGTGGTGCAGTTGTCGAATCAAATTGGTTAAAGCAGCATTTAGGTCTGCAACCTCGTGATTTAATTTCAGGTATTATTTACGTCGGCACAGCAGCTAAAGTAATTGCACCGCGTGCAGATATTGAAAGTAAAGAATTCGTAAAAGTTTGGCAGGCTTAAACGTCTGTAGAAGTAAGAAATAGGATAATAAAAGATGGCTGAATTTAAGTTTACAGATTTGGTGGAACCTGTTGCGGTTGATAAAAAAACCGCTTTACGTATTACCGTTCTAGGGGGAGGAAGCTTTGGAACGGCTATGGCAAATTTAGCTGCACGTAATGGTTGCGATACCATGATCTGGATTCGTGACGCCGAAACAGCTGAGGAAATTAATAAAACCCACATTAATAAACGTTATTTGCCAGATTTTATTTTAGAGTCATCATTACGCGCTGTGTCTGATCTTGAACAAGCTGTATGTGACCGAGATATTATTTTAGTCGCAATTCCAAGTCACTCATTCCGCGATGTCTTAAAACAAATCGCTCCTTATATTACTGCACAAGCGGTTGTGTCTTTAACCAAAGGTGTTGAAGCTAAAACTTTCAGCTTCATGAGCGATATTATTCGTGAAGAATTACCTGAAGTTCCTTATGGTGTGCTATCAGGTCCAAACCTTGCAAAAGAAATTATGGCGGGTATGCCGTCTGGCACCGTGATTGCCAGTGACTCCGAATTAGTTCGTTATGCTGTGCAACATGCCTTACATAGTGCTTTATTCCGTGTTTTTGGTAGTGATGATGTACACGGTGTGGAATTAGGTGGAGCGCTTAAAAATATTTATGCGGTTGCAATGGGAATTGGTGCCGCTTACAAAATTGGTGAAAACACCAAGAGTATGATTTTAACGCGTGCTTTGGCTGAGATGAGCCGTTTTGCAGTAAAACAAGGTGCAAATCCGCTTACATTCTTGGGATTGTCAGGTGTTGGTGATTTATTCGCGACTTGTAATAGCCCTTTAAGCCGTAATTATCAGATTGGTTATGCTTTAGGTTCGGGTAAAACGCTGGATCAGGCGAGTAAAGAGTTGGGGCAGACAGCAGAAGGCATCAATACAATTGTTCAGGTGCGTGGTAAAGCAGAAGAATTAGATGTTTATATGCCTATTACTAACGCTTTGTATGAAGTTATTTTCGAAGGGGCGCCTCCTTTAAATATTGCATTATCTCTTATGAAAAACGGACACCGTAGTGATGTTGAATTTGTTTTACCTCATCACGAAGTCTGAAGAAGAAATGTCATAAATTGTGGTTATAATGCAAGAATTATTAACAAGGAAAATTTATGCAACTAACATTGGTTCGCCATGGGGAAGCCGCTCCACCTATAAATGGTAACGACACTAAACGTCCTCTTACTGCTCGTGGACATGCTCAAGCAGAACAGACAGCAACATTTTTAAAAGATATTGTTAAGCCTGATATTTTTGTAGTTAGTCCTTTGTTACGTGCTCAAGAGACATTGGCACATATTCAAGCGTATTTTAAAGATGTGCCTGTGTTGTTATGCGATAAAATTAAACCAGATGATAACGCCAAAGAGGCAGTCGAGTGGTTGTCTCAGATTCCTTATGAGTCAATTGTGGTCGTGTGTCATATGAATGTAGTAGGGCATATTGCTGAACTGCTGACCCATGAAAACTTTAATCCATTTGCATTGGCTGAAGCTCGAATTTATGATCAGGCTGTGATTGCAACTGGTTTATCAACACAAAAAAATAGTTTTATACCCACAATATAATTAAAAAGGTTATTTAGCCCATTATGCTGTATTTATGGATGCCTGAAACCAATGGAATATGGCATTGGTCTAACGGAGAAAACTGGTTGCAGGCTGAAAGCCTTGATCAATTAATACAAGACCTACAATTGCACCAAGGAAAAGAGGCAGTCGTCTTTTTTCCTAGTCGTCATGCTCAGGTATTCCAGCAACACATAGCAAAGTCTCATTACAAGCAACTTGGGGCAGATGGTGTTAAATATTTGCTTGAAGAGTTTGTAACTTTGCCTATTGATCACATGAAAGTAGTTCATCATTTTCATGCTGATCAATTAACAATATTGGGTGTTGCAAAAACTACTGTGGAAACATGGCAACATGCGATGAATTTGTTACCAATCAAGCTGGTTGCTTTGTTGCCAGACTTTTTGATTTTGCCGGAACCGCAAGAGCACCAAGTTATCCTGTGTAATATTGACCAAAAATTACTGGTGCGCGAAAGTAAATGGGTGGGTAATTCACTAGATGATTTGGGATTGTTTTTGGAATTCCAGCCAGTTGAAACAAACTATCAATATAGTGGGTTAACGGTAGAACAATTAGAAAGCCTAGAAGCAGCTTCTAGTGTTGAGCAACGTTCAGAATTTTTTTATCAGTTTCAAGGCTTAGATAAACCTAAACAGCATCCTTTTAATGTTTTACCAAAAGCCAAAGGGCAAGAGCAGACGGTTTCTGGGTACTGGAAAACATGTGCGGTTATTGTTTTAGCAATAATTGTGGTTCAGTTTAGCTATGATTTGTTGCGTTGGGTGAAATTAAGAAATGTAGCCAATCAAACAGCTGAGCAGACAATTGAACAGTACAAATATTGGTTTGGTCCTTCTAGTCGTGTAAATGAACAAAATATAAAAAGCCAATTTGAAAGTCATTTAAGAATGAGTAAACAGGGTGACACACAAGCACTCTCTCTGTTGAGCCGTGTTGGACCTATTTTAATGCAAAGACAAATTTTAGCTCAGCAGTTAAATTATGATGCTTCTACACTAACTATGGCCTTGAAAGCAAAATCGGCAGATGATTTGCAAGCTTTAACACAGCAGCTTAATCAGCAAGGATTTAAGGCGGAGTTAGGTAATGTTCAAGCCGATGGTGGTGGGGCAATTGGGGTGGTGAAAATACAATAATGAAAATGTTAGCTCAATTGCAAAACCGCTTTGATCAGTGGATCGAACAAGTTAATCAATATTTAGACCGTTTGACTGTCCGTGAACGTATTATGGTGGTCTTTACTACAATTTTTGTTGTAGTGGCTATTATTGGGGCTTCACTTTGGAAAATGCATTCCTTAGCAGAACAGCAACAACAGCGCTTAAATGATTTAAAAGATTTGATGGTGTGGATGCAAAGTAATGCAGTCACTATGAAACCTGCGAGTGAGCTTGAGCTGGGGCAGGCAGAAAAAATACAACGTGTAGCTCAACAGCAAGGTTTAACGGTTACTTCTCAGCAAAATGGCGAGCAGTTACAAATTATTGTTACTCATCAGAATTACGCAATTTTAGCTAACTTTTTAACCCAACTGGCACAAATGGGCTTAAGTATTGAAAAAATGGAAATGGTTTCAAGTGAAGGTCAGATTAAATTAACAGCGACGGTTCAATAACATATTAAAATATGCTGGTCTTAAGCATGGTGTTTTGTGCTCCCTGTGCCTATAATATGCCTACCTAAAATCAGTAGATTGTGATTGGTATGTTATATTCACTTGCTCGCCCGATGTTGTTTAGTTTAGCACCAGAGCGTGCCCATGAATTAACATTATCTATGCTTGATAAAGCACATAAGTTCGGCTTACTCCGTCAGAGCGTAGAAGCGAAACCGACGACTTGTATGGGAATTGAATTTCCAAATCCAGTAGGTTTGGCAGCCGGTCTTGATAAAAATGGTGCACACATTGATGCTTTAGCTGGGTTAGGGTTTGGTTTTATTGAAATTGGAACCATTACACCTCGTCCTCAATTGGGTAATCCGCAGCCGCGCTTATTCCGTATTCCTGAAGCTCAAGCCATTATTAACCGTATGGGGTTTAATAATGATGGTGTTGATAAGCTGATTGAAAATGTCAAAGCTTCAAAGTTTAAAGGAATTTTAGGCATTAATATTGGTAAGAATGCTGATACTCCTGTAGAAAAAGCTGTTGATGACTACCTGATTTGCCTTGAGAAAGTGTATAACTACGCTTCTTATATTACCGTTAATATTTCATCTCCAAATACTAAGAACTTAAGAAGTTTACAAAGTGGCGATGCATTAACTGAACTATTGCAAACCTTAAAAGAAAGACAACTTGAGCTAGCTGAACAAAATAATCACTATGTTCCTTTGGTTCTGAAAGTTGCACCTGATTTAACAGCGGAAGATGTTGAATTTATTGCAGCGCAGTTAGTGCAGTTTAAAATTGATGGCTTGATCGTTACTAATACGACCTTATCAAGAGAAGGTGTAGAAAATCTTCCTTATGGTAATGAGTCGGGCGGTTTATCAGGCGCACCTGTTTTTGAAAAAAGTACAGAATGCTTACGTTTGTTTGCCCAAACATTAAAAGGACAAATCCCGTTAATTGGCGTGGGTGGAATTTTGTCGGGTGAACAAGCAGCAGTCAAACAGCAAGCTGGAGCAACATTAGTACAGATCTATAGTGGGCTAATTTATACAGGTCCTATTTTAGTGAAACAATGTGTTGCAGCTATGTCTTAAGTGAATATGAACACAATTGATATCATTATTCTGATACTTTTGCTCATTGGGGGGCTAAACGGTTTGCGACAAGGATTTATTAAAGCCTTTGCGAACTTGGTAGGATGGGTCATTGCATTAATTATGGGTGCAAAATATGCTGTCCTTCTTGCTCCATCTATGTCGGGTTTAAGTCATGATCCAGTTGTTCAGAAAATTGCAGCTTTTGCATTTATAGCACTTTTGATCATTGTTTTAACATGGATCGTCTCTGCATTTTTAAATGGCCTCTTGAAAAGTCTGAAACTGGGGCCATTAAATCGTTTAGCAGGTGGTGCTTTTGGTTCTTTAAAGGGCTTGTTGGTTGTACTAATTACAATGCAGGGTGTAGGACCTTGGGTTGAAAGTTCACCGCACTGGAAACAGTCCAAATTTATACAGTTTTTATTGCCTTATGCGCCTTTAGCTACCGAGTTGTCTAAAGATGCTGCAAGTGAGGCATTTCATCAAATAACATCTGGAGGTAGTGCATCAGGCACTCCTTCAAAACCAATGGACGAATCGGAAGATTTAGAAAACCGATCCGACCATTCGACAAAGAATCCTTTTTATTAATTCCTAGCTTGTCTGCGAGGTTGCTATGTGTGGAGTTGTTGGTATAGCCGGTAAATCGCCAGTGAACCAAATGTTGTTTGATGCTTTAACGATGTTGCAACATCGTGGGCAAGATGCAGCTGGAATAGTAACCTGCCATGAAGGCCGTCTTTTCCTTCGTAAGGATAACGGTATGGTGCGTGATGTCTTTCATACTCGTCATATGAGAGCATTACTTGGTAATTATGGTATTGGCCATGTACGTTACCCAACTGCTGGTTCTGCGAGCAGTGCTGAAGCACAACCATTTTATGTAAACTCACCTTACGGTATTACGCTTGCACATAATGGTAACTTGACCAATGCAGAAGAAATTCATGATGATCTGTTTAAAACAGATTTACGTCATATGAATACAGATTCTGACTCAGAAGTTCTTTTAAACGTATTCGCGCATGAATTACAGAAAAAAGGCACTTTAAATCCTACAGCTGACGATATTTTTCACACAGTTTCTCGTGTGCATGAGCGTTGCCAAGGTGCGTATGGTGTAGTAGCGATGATCACTGGTCATGGTTTGGTTGGTTTCCGTGATCCAAATGGTATTCGCCCACTTATTTACGGTTCACGTGTGACTGAACAAGGTGAGATGGAATACATAATTGCTTCTGAATCGGTTGCTATTACTGCTCTTGGTTTCAAAATTGAGCGTGATATTGAACCAGGTGAAGCAATTTTCATCAATGCAAATGGCGAGTTGTTCTCTAAACAATGTGCTGCTAATCCGAAATACCGTCCATGTATTTTTGAATACGTTTATTTTGCTCGTCCTGATGCGATTATTGACGGAATTTCGGTTTATAAAGCGCGTTTAAAAATGGGTGAAAAGCTTGCTCATAAAATTTTACGTGACTGGGGCGAGGACCACGATATTGATGTGGTGATTCCAATTCCAGATACGAGCCGTACTTCAGCTTTAGAACTTGCAAATATTCTAGGTGTGAAGTTCCGTGAAGGTTTTATGAAAAACCGTTATATCGGCCGTACCTTTATTATGCCGGGTCAACAGCAACGTAAAAAATCTGTACGTCAGAAATTAAACCCTGTTGAGTTAGAATTCAAAGGTAAGAACGTTCTGTTGGTGGATGACTCTATTGTACGTGGTACAACGTGTAATGAGATTATTCAGATGGCACGTGATTCTGGTGCAAAAAAAGTATACTTTGCGTCAGCAGCACCGAAAGTAATGTATCCAAACGTTTACGGTATTGATATGCCTGCTAAAGCTGAGCTTATTGCTTCAGAACGCAGCGTGGAAGAGATCCAAGAAATTATTGGTGCTGATCGTTTGATTTTCCAAGAATTGGAAGACTTGAAAAATGCTGTACGTACCAGCAAAGTGCCTGACTTAACTGAGTTCGATTGCTCGGTATTTGATGGGATCTACGTAACAGGTGATATTGATGGTAACTATCTAAATAATTTGGAGCAGAAGCGTAATGACTCTGCTAAGAAGAAAAAAGATGGTTATATTGACGTTAATGTCGATGCTGCTTCTGTAGATTTAACAGGCATCAAAGAAGAATAGAAATAGCCGAAAAAAGCGGGTATTTCCCGCTTTTTTCTTTTATGATGAAACCTAACAATGTAATTGGGAATATTTACATTGAAAGAAGTAAGCCACTATCTCATCGAAAATAAAAATATGGCATGGTCCATCACTATGTGTTTGGTTGCTGTGCTGCTTACTATTTTTATCTTAAATTTAATTTTAGGTTTACTCGTTCATTTTTTTGATTATAGCCAGCCAATTTGGTGGCATACCTTAAGTCCTTACTTCGTTGCACTATTACTTTTTATTATGGTTTGGTCGGTAGTTACTGAACTTTATATCCTGCGTAAAGGTGGGCACTCTTTAGCAAAACAACTTAAAGCACGTCGTTTGGTGAAAGAGGAGAGTACTCCCGAAGAACTCGCAGCATTAAAAATTACAGAACACTTAGCCCAAAATTTTTCACTTAAAGTTCCAACCGTATATGTATTACCTGATGAAGTTGGTGTAAATGCACTTACGGCAGGTTTCCATCCCAAAGATATTGTAATTATTCTGACATGGGGCGCTTTACAGAATCTGGATAAGCTTGAGTTATACGGTTTATTGGGCCATGAGTTTAATCAGATTTTATCGGGTGAGGCTGTTGAGAATACTAAATTAAAGATTTTATATAGTGGCTTAACAACTTTTAGTCAGTGGGGGAGTAAATTAGCCAAGCAAGGTTTTAAGCGCTATAGCCCGGGCTATAAACATAAATTTGAAACAGTTTTTGTTGCGGTGGGTGGAGTCATTTGGTTGGCTGGAAGCCTAGGTGTGTTGATTACTCGTTTTATTAAGTATTTGACTTTGAGTGGGCGCACATTTCGTAATGACCAAAAAACAGTACGATTATTAAAAAATAATGCGAATACCCAAACCTTGTTGCGTATTTATGTTCACCACTCTGGTTCACAAATTCATAGTGCTTATTCCGAATCAATCGCACATATGTGTTTTGCTAACTCACTGAGTCCACAAAGCTGGATGAATATTCACCCGAGTATTCGTGAACGTATTTATGAGTTAAATCCTACTTTGCTACAAGATTTACAATTAGAAAATTTAAAGAAACTTCGCAACCGTCCGTTGTTTAGCTTATTTCATTTCTTGGAAGAATCTGAGAAAGAAATTTATATTCCGTGGTCATCTCCACAGCCTCTACCTTTGTTAAGGTTGTCACCAATTAGTTTTGCATTAAATGATGCCATTAAGCCCCTGAGTAGTGATGTACGCAGGAATAAAAAGCGTCCTGAATTAATTCAGCGAGCACTACAAACTGCGACTGGTTCACGTGAAGTGATGGTCGCTATTTTGATGATTCGCCAATATCGGGAATTCATTCCAAAAGATGCACCTGTGAGTCATGCCATTATCGATGCATTATTGAATTTGGATGGACGTATTCATATTCAAATATTTCATGATGCTTGTAAAAATATTGGACATATACCCGCAAGTATTGCGCGGCAATTTCTTACTAAGCTAGCGCTTATTATCCAAGAAGATGGTGAGATTGGGTTGTTAGACGCACTTTTATTGGAGCGGGTTAAACATGAGTTGAACTTGATGCCATTACATTTGCCAACTGCATTTGAAGAAGTGAAACCTCAAATTGTTCGTCTGATTGATGCTTTGCTTCATGTTCAGCAAATTAATAGCCCAAATCAATTAGAAGTACGTGAGCGCATTTTACGTTCGCTGCTCAATCCTGATGAAATGTATATCTATGATGAAATTTCAGATGAGCCATTAGATCTGGCTGAAATTTTAAATGATATTGCTGGTTTATTATTACGTGACCGTCTAAGTATTCTAGCTATTGCAGAAATGTCTTTGTGGAGCGACCGTATTATCACGCAAGATGAACTGGATGTGCTTGAATTGCTTTATTGGCGTTTTGGCTTTGAGACAGAAGAAATTGTGGATCAAATGCAAAAGAGAAATAGTGTGATGATTATTTAAAAGACATCTACGATTATAAAAACATCTGAATGAAATAAAACACTGAAAAAAAAACTCAAGCCCGTTAGAATGTAGATAGAGTAGAGGTATTGATTTACAGATGATTGGGCAGCAAAGAAATATATTGGCAACTTTGGGGATTGATGTATGGATTCCTAAGACACAGCTGTGCCAAAAAAATAATGCTCAAAGTCTCTGGCGAGATCAAGCTGTACCAGAAGGTGAACCAATTATATTGCCTTCTAAGAACAATCCAGTTGTAGAGCAACCGACAAAACCACAAGTCAACGAAGTTCCAAAAGTTGAACCTGAAATTGCGGTACCACTTCCAGTAGAAGTTCCATCTGTTGTGTCGCCTCGTACTGAAGTACAAGCTCCAGTAGTTACGATTGCGTCATTTGAGTTGCAGGCTTTTGCGCTTGAAAAATGCGTTATTTTTTTAGATGTTACTAATTTAAGTGATGAAGAAAAGCAGCTTTGGAATAACATCCAAAAAGCAAAAATAGGGCAATATGCTGAATTAAAATGGCCGTTCCCTTTAGCTAACTATCAAGACCAACGTGGTGCAGGTTCATATATTCAAGGATTTTTAGATGCTGTCGCAGCAGACAAGAAAATCTTGTGCCTTGGTGAATGTTCTTATATTCAGCATGCCAATATTATTCATTTGGCGAGTTTAAAAGAGATGTTGGAGAAACCACTCCTTAAAAAAAGGTTATGGCAATTAATGCAAGATAACAACGAGTAGTAGGGATTTACATGAAAAAAGTTGTAGTTTTTAGCCAAATTGATGAAGAAATTTTGTCTCGATTACAACAGGATTATCATGTTGTGGTTCTTAATCCAAAACTGGGTGATATTAATGAGCAAATTCGCCAACAAGTTGTAGATGCTGATGGGATGATTGGTGCTGGTCGACTTCTTAATGAAAGTAATCTTGCACCTGCTCAAAAACTCAAAATTATTTCATCTGTAACAGTTGGCTATGACAATTATGATGTGGCTTATCTAAACCAAAGAAAAATCTGGTTATCAAATACCCCTCATGTTTTAACTGAAACAACGGCTGATCTTGCTTTTACATTATTACTCAGCGCTGCTAGAAAAGTTCCTTTTCTTGATCATTGGACTAAACAAGGTGAATGGAAAAGAACTGTTGGGCCTCAGCAGTTTGGTTTAGATGTTTTTGGAAAGACGCTAGGAATTATTGGGCTTGGTAATATTGGTGCTGCAATTGCACGCCGTGGTTTTTATGGATTTAACATGAATATTGTTTACCATAACCGCCGTGAAAAGCCTGAATTGGCAGAACCTTTAAAAGCACAATATCTTGGTTTAGATGAGTTATTGGAACAGTCTGATTTTGTAGTAACCGCAGTTGATTTAAATAATGAATCGAAAGCTTTAATGGGGAAAGCTCAATTTGAGCTTATGAAAAAGCACGCTATTTTTATAAATATTGCGCGTGGTTCAGTAGTTGATGAGCAAGCATTGATTGAGGCCTTACAAAGCGGAGAAATCTTTGGAGCCGGTTTAGATGTATACGAAAAAGAACCTTTACAAGATTCAGAGCTTTTTAAACTGCCAAATGTAGTTACTTTGCCTCATGTAGGATCTGCGACTGCAGAGACCCGTAAAAAAATGGCAAATCTTGCTTATAAAAATCTAGTTGAAGCTTTAGAGGATAAAACTCCTAGATATTTGGTAAACCCAAACTTTGCATAAATGATTAATAACACTTCATTGCAAAACTAAGCGATCTCGAGTGATATATTAAAAGTCTATTGATTGAACATAATTTTTTATGTTTTATATTAGTAGACTTTTTTTGATGGTTTAATTTTACTAGAGAAAAACATTTGAGATTTTTGCCAATTATTTTAAGTACGGCTTTTATAACAAATGCTTCGTACGCGCAGCCTTTCGACCCTCAGCCTTCTGCAAATCAAGTAGAAATTCCAAATATTGGAAGTGGGATTGGTTTGCTTGATCAACAAAAAGAAAAATTTATTGGCGAAAAAGTTTTTCGTGAAGTTCACAAACAAATGCCCGTTATTCAAGACGTCTGGCTAGAAGATCAATTTTTTCAGGTATTTTCGAGTATTTTAAGTGAAACTCAGCTTGGGCAGCCGATTGGTCTAGTCGTGATTAAAGATCCACAAATTAATGCTTTTGCTGTTCCAGGTGGCTTATTTGCGCTCAATACAGGGCTTATTGCCTCAGCACGAAATATTGATGAAATTGCTGGGGTTATGGCTCACGAAATTGCGCATGTATCGCAAAGACATTTTAGTCGCTCTGAAGAAGCTTTTAAAGGTCAAACATTGCTAAGTCTAGCAGGACTTTTAGCGGGGGTGGCTATAGCTGCGCAGGGTGGTGGCGATGCGGGTGCAGCAGTGATGCTTGGAACCCAAGCTGCACTCATGGATAAGCAATTAACATATAGTCGAAATCAAGAGCGTGAAGCAGACCGTATTGGTATGCAATATATGTATGCGGCGGGTTATAACCCTCAAAGTATGGCTGATTACTTTGAAACAATGCATAGAGCTACAAGTCGAGTAAGTTTTTTACCGGATTTCTGGTTGACTCATCCATTGACGACTGAGCGTATGAGTGAAGCGCGGCTGCGTGCAAACCAGATGCCTCGAGTTAAAAACCGTATATATGATGCAGATTTTGAGATTTTAAAATGGTACACCATGGTGATTGCCAATCAGGCAACTGAAAACCAACTACAAAGTTTGGCGTCCCAAAAAAATATTGCTGGTCTGATTGCTTTAGCAGCATTTTACACAAGACAAGGTGATTATGTGCAAGCGCAGTCTACTTTAGATCAAGCGAAATCTAGTGGGAAGCCTCTTGTCACATTATTGCAGACAGATATTTATCTTGGCCAAAACAAGCTAGATCAAGCTTATACAACAATTGCTTCTACACAAATGACGATGCCTGAAAATAAAGCTTTTAGTTATAAGTTGGCTGAGGTGCTGCTACGCCAAGGTAAGTTTGCGCAAGTTCAAACTTTGGTTCAAAGATTTATTAATAAGAATCCAAGAGATATACAAGGTTGGCAATTTTTACAGCAAGCTGCGAATTTGGATAAGAATGGACCTTTAAGAGCGGTTAATGTTCTACGCTATCGGGCTGAAGCAGAATATTGGTCAGGTAGTGAAGAAAATGCAATTAAATCAATGTTGCATGCTCAGCGATTAGCAAAAGACAATCAAGCAATGTCGGCAAGAATAGACAGTCGTTTGAAACAAATGCAAGATGAGCGAAGAATGAAGATTTAAGAGTTATATCTTACTTAATTTGCAGATGTGCAAATATATACAAACTAAAGAAGCTTGATTGGAAGAAATATAAAATTTTAAAAGGGGAATTAAGCTAACTTAGCTTTAATTTTTGCTGAAACTTGAGCAGGATCGGCACGCCCGGCTATGATCGGACGTAGAGAATTCATCACCTTACCCATATCTTTCATGCTAGTTGCTTCTTGAGCAGCAATCGTTTGCTCAATGATAGAATCAAGCTCTTCCTCAGTCATAGCTTCTGGTAGAAACTGAGAGATAATCTCAGCTTCGGCTTGTTCTTTACTAGCTAAATCATTACGACCAGCACCTTCAAAGGCTTTGATCGATTCTTTACGTTGTTTAATTTGCTTTTCAATGACCGCAAGAACCTGAGCGTCGTCAAGCTCTTTGCGCTCATCGACTTCGATTTGCTTAATTGCCGCTTGTAGACTACGCAAAACCGTCACTGTTGCCATATCTTTGGCACGCATAGAAGTTTTTAATGCATCAGTAATTTGGTTTTTTAAAGTAGTCATAATTCAGCAGTCAATCACAAATTAATTAGTAAAGGCGAGTAGTACGTACAGATTCGCGAGCCAATTTCTTTTGGTAGCGTTTAACTGCTGCAGCTTTTTTGCGCTTACGTTCTTGAGTTGGTTTTTCGTAGAATTCGCGTTTACGAACGTCAGCTAAAACACCAGCTTTTTCGCATGAACGTTTGAAACGACGGATAGCTACGTCAACTGGTTCGCCTTCTTTCAACTTAACTTGTGGCATGTAAAATCCTCTAGATTATGGATAAGATCAGGCACACCATTGCGCCGGATCACAAGTGAAGGTCAGTATTTTACTCATTTACAACTCATATCACAAGTCTATAATAGCGATTGCAATATTTTGACTCATATAAAAGGCAGTTTTGATGATTGTTTTAGGCTTGGAAACTTCTTGTGATGAAACAGGGTTGGCACTTTATGATAGCGAACTCGGCTTACGGGGACAGGTTCTTTATAGCCAGATTAAACTTCATGCTGAATATGGTGGCGTAGTACCTGAACTTGCTTCTCGTGACCATGTTCGTAAATTAATTCCTTTAATGAATCAACTGCTTGAACAAAGTGGTGTAACAAAACAAGAGATTGATGCGGTTGCTTACACGCGTGGTCCCGGCTTAATGGGAGCATTAATGACAGGTGCACTGTTTGGCAGAACTTTAGCTTTTTCTTTAAATAAGCCTGCAATTGGTGTTCACCATATGGAAGGTCATATGTTGGCCCCATTACTTTCAAGTCAACCACCTGAATTTCCGTTTGTAGCATTGTTAGTTTCAGGTGGACATACACAATTGATGGCAGCCCACGCTATTGGTCAATATGAACTATTGGGTGAGTCTATTGATGATGCTGCGGGCGAAGCTTTTGATAAAGTTGCAAAAATGATGAGCTTGCCATATCCAGGTGGGCCAAATATCGCAAAACTTGCATTATCTGGTGATCCATTAGCATTTGAGTTTCCAAGACCTATGCTTCATCAAGGCCTAGATTTTTCTTTTAGTGGTTTAAAAACAGCTGTTTCTGTTCAATTGAAAAAATTGAATGGCGAAAATCGTGACGCTGATATTGCTGCTTCATTCCAAGAAGCAATTGTAGATACCTTGGTAAAAAAATCAGTAAAAGCTTTAAAGCAAACTGGACTTAAACGTTTGGTGATTGCAGGTGGAGTTAGCGCAAATTTAAGACTACGCGAGCAATTAGAAACCTCTTTGGCGAAAATTAAAGCGCAAGTTTATTATGCCGAGCCTGCTTTATGTACTGATAATGGGGCAATGATTGCTTTTGCTGGTTATCAACGTTTAAAAGCAGGTCAGCATGATGGGTTGGCGGTAACGACCACACCAAGATGGCCGATGACTGAACTCACTATTCCTGAGTAAAATTATTCATCTTCAAAAGCCTGTTGGTTTTCGATATCAATATATTCGATGTAACCACGGCCTTGAACTTCATTACCAAAATAATGACCTGTAAATATATAGCTACTCGCATAACCTCGCCCATGACCATAGCGGAATGGGCAGTCAATTTCTGCCTGAATGTTTAAGATGATTTGCTTTGCATCATTTCTAGCGATCCAAGAAAAATATTTTGGAAGGCGCATTTTTTGCCCAGTAGGTGAAACAAAGTCATCAACTTGATGCGAAATAATATCAAAGCTTACATCTGTATAAATTTCAGCTGGCTGGTCCAGATGTCGAATATGCAGGGTATATGCAGCTGTTTGTCCTGCAATATCGGCTTTGGTAAGAAGAAGTTGAGTGGTTTCATTTAAATTGATGATTTGATAAGTGAAAAAATCAAGTGGCAGTTTATATGCATCAGGAATAAGTTTATTTGTGATGGAGTGAGGACCAACTGCTCGAGCATATTCGTAAGTACAAAGTCCTTGGGTTTCAATGCGTTCCGCTTGATAGTTTAAAAAACCTTTAAACTTTGCCAATAAACTAAAGTGATCATAGATTGGTGTTTTTATAAACCATGAAACATGTGAAGTGATATCGATATCAAAGTCGAAATCAAATCCATCATAATGTCCATTAATGTGAACTTGAGGGAATTTCCCTTGAATTGAAATTTCCTGACCTAGTTCTATTAAGGTCCCATCTTTATTAATTTTTGTATCTTCGGGAATGATATAGGCCTTCAGTAAAGCTTTTTCCAGAGAAGCTGTACTTGAAAAGAAAGTAGCTGTTTTTCTAGGATTTTCAGTGATGATATCATTATGGTCAAAAGCAAGTGCACCAGGTGTACCGATTAAAATCATAATATTTAAGTAACGATGCGGCTCTGGTAAAAGTGGGAAAAAGATACCGTAATGTGTCCAGCTATAATATTTTTCGTCAACTCGTGGACGGATGATATGGGCTTGAGTAAAAGGAAGAGTTGAATATTTTTTTGCTTGGTCTAAAACGCCTTGTGCAAGTAATAAACTTTTACCAAGCGCTTTACTTGTTGTAGAAATTTTTGGCAATTGTTTTTTCATATATAAACCTAAAGAAGGGCTATCTTTGTTTTAGGTTATGAAAAACAACTGCCAAAGCTAAGCGGTTTATAGGCCAAAGCTAAGGCTTTGCGGGACATTTTATTTAATTGTTAGACAAATCTTTTAATGCGTTTAAACCAATCCAATGCTTAGAAAACTGATAAGCCGCTCGACCAGAGCGCTGACCCCGCATCTGACACCAACGTAGACTTTCTGCACGAACTTCATCATTGAAAGGCATGTTTGCTTTATCAAGATAATGCTCAACGATTTCTAAATATAGGTTTTGATCCATTGGATAAAAAGATAGCCATAGACCAAACCGATCCGACAAAGAAATCTTTTCTTCAATCGCTTCTTGTGGGTGTAATTCAGTATATTGGGGGACGTCCACCTTAGTTACAGGTGTATTTTCATGCATGAATTCTGGTAACAGGTGGCGACGGTTACTGGTTGCATAAATAATAAAATTACTTGAACCTGACTGTAATGAACCATCTAATACACTTTTTAGACTACGGTAATTTTCATCTTCGGCATTAAAAGCCAAGTCATCACAATAGACGATATATTTTTCAGGACGATTTTGAATGAGTTTTTGAATTTTAGGTAAGTCTGATAAATCATCACGTTCAATTTCAATTAAACGTAATCCCTGAGGGGCATATTCAGTGAGTAAAGCACGAACAATAGATGATTTTCCTGTACCACGTGAGCCGGTTAACAGTACATCATTTGCTGGTAGGCCATTTAAAAATTGCAAAGTATTTTGAATAATTTTTTCTTTTTGACGCTCAATGCCTTTTAAGTCATCAAGATAAATATTTTTTGGCTTATAGATGGCATTAAGTTGCTGATTTTCCCATCTAAAAGCAGGTGCAGTAAAATCTGTTTCTTGTCGAGGCTCAGGCAAGACTTGCTGTAACTGATTTAATACAAGTGATAATGTTTGAACTAAATTGTCCGGTAAATCAATGGTAGCCATGGTAAGTCAATCATGTTAAACAGTGTTTGATAGGATACTAACACCGAAATTAACAGGCTGACAAAAAACTTATTGCCTATACACTTTATCGGTTTTGCAATTGATTGAAATGTTCAGACCGAGCATAGTGTTGTGATGTCTATTCAGTAAAATCATCTGTGAAGATGAGGACGAAATATGTTTGAAAAAATACGAAGTGATATGAATCCACATCAGGCTTACCGTATCAAAAAATTACAACGTCAATTAGACATGGCTGAATCTTATGAGGAATGGAAGTCTTTTGCATTAAAACTAGATGAAGAAACAGGTGTGCAAGAGTGGAAGTTTGATAATAGTTCACCTTACTTCGATGCCGAACTCATTTCTTATCGATACACTTTGCTCAAAAGATATCGTCAGCAACATCGCACATTAGACCTCATCTATTTACTTAAAGAGGGGCTAACCTACGATATTGCAAATATTGGTCATCCAATGCTTTTTGCAGCAACACATGTCGGTACGAAAAAGTTAATTGAAGACTATATTGAAGAGGTTAGCCAAAGCTTAGCTTACATCGCTTCAAGTGAATGCATCACATTTCAAAGAAAAGAAAAAATAGAGTTTTTTGAAAACTGTGAAAAGGCGTATGGACAACCTGCACTTATGTTTTCGGGCGGGGCGACTTTAGGACTTTTTCATACGGGAGTATGTAAGGCTTTAATTGAACAAGACTTAATGCCTAAAGTGCTCTCTGGCTCAAGTGCAGGGGCAATTATGACAGGTATGCTTGGAACCTCTGCTAGTGAAGATATCCAAAACTTATTAAATGGTGAGCAATTTTTTAGTGATGCTTTTCATTTTAGGAAATTCCGTGAACTTATTAAAGGCAATGGTGGAATTGCCGATGTTCAATATTTGAAAAAATTCCTCATTGAGAATTTAGGTGATCTTACGTTTGAAGAGGCTTTCAAAAAATCTGGTTTAAACATTAATGTGGCAGTGGCGCCATATGATGCAACAGAAAACCCAAGAATTATGAATGCCATTATGACACCGAATGTTTTGGTGTGGAGTGCTGTATTGGCTTCATGTGCTGTGCCAATTTTATTCCCACCAGTACGCTTAACCAGTAAACGTTATGACGGTGAACATACACCTTATATGGCAAATACAAAGTGGGTAGATGGAAGTGTAAGAAGCGATTTCCCACAAGAAAGAATGGCACGGCTTTATAATTTAAACTACACCATTGCGAGTCAAGTTAACCCACATATTGTTCCATTTATGCAAAATGATGCGGATCGCTTCCGTAAAGACGTTTTAAGCTGGCCTGAAAGAATTCTAAGACGCCAAGGTAAAGTGCTATCAATGGGTATCATGGATTTTACGCGTCAACGACTTGGTTCTATATCTCCAGTTAGAAGATTGTTAGATCATGGATATGGCGTAATGGGACAGCGTTATTATGGTGATGTAAATATCATTGCTAAATATAGTCTAAGTCACTATACCTACACTTTGCAAAACCCGCGTCCGCATCTGTTTAAGCGTTTGCAAAGAGAAGGGGAACGTGCAACTTGGCCAAAAATTTCTTCAATTGAAACCCATGCTCGTATTGGTAAGACAATTCAGCATTGTTTAGAAGTTTTGCGCTTTGAAGAAAAGAAACAACAGCCTGAGTCTTACTATGCTGAGGCATGATTTTGCTTCGCATATAGAAAACTTAACATGTGTAACAAAGCCAACAAGTGCAGCGTTAGGGCGGTGTTTATGGACATGTACCATAGATACCGAAAATTACTGGTTAAAATATCATTTGCCTGAAACCCATGCTCAAAGTGAGCAAGATTTCATGCATGAGCAATTATTTTACGAAGAAATTCACTTTAAAAAACCTGCATGGCTTTTACCTCATAAATTAATTGAGGTCAATTTAATCCCTCAGCTAGGCCATTCTTTAGGTAAGGTTTTAATTTTATCTGATAGTGATGTGTGGTTCGGTTCATTGGCTCGTGAAAGTGATTTAACTGATGTATATCATAAGATTTGGTTCGCAATAAATAAGCTTGCAGAACTTCATGAACTTGGCTGGATTCATGGAGACGTTAAGGCAGAGCATTTTAGAAGGTTTCAGCAAAAGCCTTATTTAATTGATTTTGAAAAAGCGAGATCTATCTTAAGTTGCGATACAGTCATGGATGCAACACCTCGTTATATGGCTCCTGAGCTATTTAGAGGAGGGGGTAAGGGAATACAAAGCGATTTATATGCATTTGGCATTGTTCTATATGAATGGTTAACACAAACTCGCTTAGAAGCAGGTAGTTATCGTGATTGGGCAATCTTGCACTGTCAAAATTTAACCATTCAATTACCCGCGCAGTTTTTGATTTTTTATTCCTTACTTGCAGGTTTATTACAAAAACGGCAGCAAAATCGATTTTCAAATGCTGATGAAGCAATAAATTGCTTAAAACAGATTCAAATTGATAAAAATCATTGATCTAGTATCTGTATACAATTTACACGGTTAGTTTTTTTTAGAAAAAAAACACTTGTCACTGTCAGATCTTATCGCTAATATACACAGCCATCGGGGGCGTGGCGAAATTGGTAGACGCACTGGATTTAGGTTCCAGCGCCGCAAGGTGTAAGAGTTCGAGTCTCTTCGCCCCCACCACTTTAAGTTGATAACTTAAAGTTTGATGTAGATGTTAAGTCATCTAGATCTTGGAAGAGGATTGGTGTAATGGTAGCATGACGGTCTCCAAAACCGTTCGTCAAGGTTCGAGTCCTTGATCCTCTGCCACATTTATTTTAAATAAATGTCCCAGATGGGGGCGTGGCGAAATTGGTAGACGCACTGGATTTAGGTTCCAGCGCCGCAAGGTGTAAGAGTTCGAGTCTCTTCGCCCCCACCATTGAAAAAAGCAAGACGATGATCTTGCTTTTTTTATGATTAAATCTTGAGTGTTTAATCATGAATATAGAGGATTGGTGTAATGGTAGCATGACGGTCTCCAAAACCGTTCGTCAAGGTTCGAGTCCTTGATCCTCTGCCATCAAATAAAATAAGGCTCCTATTCGGGAGTTTTTTTATTATCTATATTTTTAAAAATAACTTTTCATTCGTGCTCAAGCAATTTTCTAAATAGACATTTTTATATCTGTTGCTTTCCAATGCTTTTATCACATCATAGATTATTTTTTAATTAAGCAATATACTGAATTTCTTAATCTTTTTATTAAGCTATTGTTTTATATTTATTTAACTTAAGTTTTGGAAATTATTTATATAAAAGCCTTGAATACAATTTTATTTCATGTATGATGCTGTTAACTAGAAAAAAGACTTGTTAGTAAATCTTCTTTTAAGTATCGTAGTTTTAGTCATAATCCTTCGTTTTTTAAGATATTAAGCTCAATTTGTTATTCTTTTTTCAAAGTTATGATAGGGTCATTATTTAATGATTCTAAAATATTAGAAATCAGTAGGATATATCATGTCTAATACAGTAAGTGGTACAGTAAAGTGGTTTAACGAAACTAAAGGTTTTGGTTTCATTCAACAAGACAACGGTCCAGATGTGTTCGCTCACTTCAAAGAAATCGCAGGTTCTGGTTTCAAAACTTTGCATGAAGGTCAACGCGTAACATTTACCGTTACTCAAGGGCAAAAAGGCCCAAATGCTGTAAATATTATTCCACAATAATATACAGCAAACAAAAAAAGCACTTTTTAGTGCTTTTTTTTATTTTAGCTTTTAAAGCAATTTATTGTTCTTTTAGAGCATTAAAAGCCCTCAATAAAAGGGCTTTTTATTTTCTTGTGAATATAAATCATTAGTTATTAAGCTCTTATAGTTAATAATCAAACATATTTTTAATATAAACTTTAGAATATGTGTGAAATATAAATTATTAGTAATAGAGATATGGTAGATTAAAAAATCTTTAAATAAAGAAATTTTATATTTCACGGAATTGCTAATGAACGTTCGCCTGTGTTATGCCAGTCAACGGAACGAAAAAAATGAAGACTTGTTGCAAGATTTACGTGATATTTTGACAGAAGCACGAGATTTCAATGATTTGAATCAGATCTGTGGGGTGCTCTATTATGCCGATAATGCTTTCTTTCAATGCTTGGAAGGTGAGCGAGAGGTGGTTGAACGATTATTTGAAAAAATTACAAATGATGAAAGACACCACAATGTTAAATGGTTGTGTACATATTCCATTGAACAAAACTCGTTTCAACGATGGTCAATGAAATATGTACAACGTAATACAAATATCGAATCTTTCTTTCTAAAAATGGGAGAAAGTACTTTTAATCCTATTCGTCTTGATGAGCAAAACTTAAAAGCTTTCATCAATGAATTAGTCATTGCCGAACAAACTAAAATTAACACAGTTAAGAAAGTGGGTATGGTGAATCGTGGGGTGAAACCGTTTTAGCTATTTGGCTATCACGCCAATATGGATGGTCTTGAGTTTAGGTAATATTTTAGTCATGACTAAATATACAATAACTGAACTTGCGAGCATCCATATCACTTCTAAGCTTTGACTAATGACAAACATAGCCCAATAAAAAAAGCTAAATAGGGCGAGACAGAGTCCACTACCTTTAAAATACCAAGTAATAAATATTCCAAACAGTGCAGAAGAGAGAAGAAGATTAATCGTCTCGTTCATTCCTATGTAATTAAAGAAAATAATCAGTAAGCATAAAGCTAACATTGATAGTAAATATACAAATATATTTTTTGCAATAAACATTTTCTATACCCTATCTGACGATTAAAAAAGTATCTTTCCTCTGTTTCCAGAGGAAAGATAGTACATATTAATTTTTGAGATTCTTTTTCTATTATTAAGAGTTTTTATATTAATAAAGATGACTTTATCATTTTCTCCCGATCTCTTTATTAATATTCAGCTTTCTATTTAATAGTAAAGAGTGCTTATATGTACTGAAATTAATTATAAGAAAAACAATCATTTGAGTTGTAAGCTTTGGCTTACATAATTGTGAGAGATTGCCTACATTTGTATAAATAATGATCAAATTTTACAAAATTAAATTTATAAAAAAAATTGTTTAACAATAACTTAAGTAAATATATTGTTTAGATGAGCTTTACATAAATAACAAAAAGTAACATCAACTTTAAGAGGTACTTTTCTTAAAATTTATAAATATTAATAAGAGAAAATTAATCTATTTAAAAAATTTTAACATTTGATAAAATATTGTTTTATTAAATTGTATTTCTAATAAATAAAATTTATGTGTTGAAGGGTTTTTAATGTGATTAATAATGAGGAAATTATATTTATATTTTTGTGTCATCTAGTAATGAGCTGCTTTTGAATTAAGAGAAAAAACTACTGCAATATAAATGAAACTAGAATATCAGATTTATAAAATTTGAATTATGGCCAGCATAGAACTGACTACACTGGCTTTACTGCTTTTGAATTAATTATTCTGAACGAGTAGCTAACCAAGTACTTACTTCTGGCCAGACCGTAGTGGGTGCTTGACTACCAGAAACTACCCCCATATGACCACCTGGTACCACCTTAAATGTTTTGTCTTGGCTACTAATTAAATCCATGAGTGGTTTAACAGCATCAGCCGTCACGATAATATCTGTGTTACCACCGACAGCTAATACTGAACATTTAATGTCTTTTAGATAGGCGGTAAGTTCACCAAATTTAACTACACCTTTAGACAGTTCATTATCAATCCAGAAACGGAGAATAATATCGCGCATGACACCGCCCGGATAGGCCAACATATTATCGATAAATGAGCTTGAGGTTGCATGGTCGACAATAAACTCTCGGTTATCTAGATTTTTAAAAAGTTCCCAATATGTTTTCAAATTTCCAATCGGATCCGTTAATTTAAAGCCAAGCGTGTTTTGCCACCCATGAATATGAAATGCTTCACTTGGTACATGATGGCGAATACGAAATGGCGTATGTTTGCGAACCCATTCGGCAGGTTTGGTAAGACTACTGTATAGTTTCCCCATATAACCTGCTTTGTGTGTGTCGATAGGGGAAGCGAGAATAATTAGATTTTTAATATCTTTATCTTTAAACAATGCGGTATAGCAGAGCGAAAGCGCGCCGCCTAAACTCCAACCATGTAAAGAAAGCTGTTGCTGACCGCTGTGTAGGCGAACTTGCTTTAACATCTCTGGCATGAAAACTTTAATATAAGTACCGAAGTTGTATTTTGCTTGGTGTCGGGTTGGTACGCCCCAGTCAATTAAGTAAACATCAAACCCTTGGGCTAAAAAGAAACGTACAAAACTACGAGTAGGGAACAAATCGTAAATGAGCATGTTCACTGCTAATGGTGGAACAATAACTAAAGGTACGCGGTGTTTATGTGTAGATAAGCTAGTCTCATTTTTATAATGGCGTAAGGTAATAATTTCATGCTTATGAATCACATCAAATGGGGTTTTTCCTGATAAGGCAATTTGAGGGCCTCGGAAAAAGAGATCTGATGCATTGATCAGCATGTGAGGTATTTTTTGACCAGCACGTGTCTGAAGAGATTTTTTAATAGATTGTAGCTGTGGAACGTTCTGACGAACTTTAAGCAATAAACTCATTGAATATAAAACCTATAAAGATGTTGCCCAGAACAGTAAAGAGCTGGTCTTTGAAGGATATTAAAGTGAATGATGCAGAAGTTCAGTGACCCAAAAGACAGGATTTTTCTTTAAATGTATCAAGTTAGAGCTTAGCTTAGCGCAATATACTGTTGCTTAAAAAATGAGTAATAAGATTGAGGTAACCAGATGTCTTGATTTCATCACTCGAGCATTAAAACTTTTAAAAAAATTAATTCTCAAAGCAAGATAGAAATTTAGGAGAGGGTACATCATGATTTTTTGCTAAATACTTAAAACAATATTTTGATTTATATAGTTATTTTTAAATAAAGATGGTTTTTGTAAAGTTTGTTTGTGTTTTTTTTAAATAATAAAAAATAAAATATAATTATTTTACAATCCATTAGGAATGTAATCAGAAAGTAGCATATATGGAATTTGTTTTTAATGGTTTTTATACACTAATTTCGGCAGTTATCGTCTTATTGTTGGGCCGCTTTCTTGTTAATCGAATTGATTTTTTAAAACGTTATAATATCCCTGAACCTGTAGCTGGTGGTTTGGTTGCTGCTGTAGTTTCTTTACTTGTCCACACTTTGTGGGGGTATAGCATTGTTTTTAGTAGCGAATTACAAACCAGCTTTATGCTCGTGTTCTTTGCTTCAATTGGTTTAAGTGCCAATTTTATGAAGCTTAAAGAAGGTGGTACTGCTTTAGTCATCTTCTTAATTTGTGTTGCATCATTCATTGTTGTGCAAAATGCTGTTGGTATGAGCCTTGCGACATTATTGGGTCTTGACCCACTTATTGGTTTGATTGCAGGTTCAATTACCTTAACAGGTGGTCATGGTACAGCTGGCGCATGGGGTGAAATTTTAGAAACCCAGCATGGTATTCAGGGTGCTTTAGCATTAGGTATGGCGAGTGCGACCTTTGGCTTGATTATTGGTGGTGTGATTGGTGGGCCGTTAGCGAAATTACTCATTAATCGTTACAGTCTTGCTCAACCAAAAACCAATGCTGAAATCCAAAATCGCGACACACATCTTGAACAAAATTCAGATGACCTTGCTCCGTTTGAAAACCCGCATCAAGTCCGTTTAATTACTGCCGATAATGCAATTACTACACTGGGTATGTTTGCAGCATGTTTAGCGTTTGCTGAATTTATGACTGGCTTTAGTAAGGGAACGTGGTTTGAGTTACCAACTTTCGTTTGGGCACTCGGTGGCGGTGTAATCTTAAGAAATATTTTAGAAAGCGTGTTGAAAATTGATATTTTCGACCGCGCGATTGATGTATTTGGTAACGCGTCTTTGTCGCTTTATTTAGCAATGGCATTGCTTTCATTAAAGCTTTGGCAACTTGCCGACTTAGCTGGTCCGCTTGTAGTTATTTTAGGTGCGCAAACCATTACGATGGCTTTATATGCGGCATTTGTGACGTTCCGCGTCATGGGCAAAAACTACGATGCAGCAGTATTAGCAGCAGGTCATTGTGGTTTCGGTATGGGTGCAACACCAACAGCCGTGGCAAATATGCAAGCCATTACTAATATGTATGGTCCATCGCATAAGGCTTTCTTGATTGTTCCGCTTTGTGGCGCATTCTTTGTCGACTTAATTAATGCGACAGTCATTCAGCTCATGCTGAAATTTATTGCCTAATATAAAAAAAGCCCGTTAGGGCTTTTTTTATGGGTGTTTGTCCATGAGTATTTGATTCCTATTTATAGGCTCAATTTTTATTTTCGGATGACTTAAATCATTTAATTTTTAGGATGCTTTTTCTCAAAACTAATAATCGCCCTTAAACCTCGTTTCACATAGAATAAATTGCAGATAAATAAAATGAGAAATGTATGAGCTCAGAAGCACATTCAATTAGCTTGGTTGCCCCTGTGGTTTTATTGGCAGCTGCTGTCATTGCAGTTCCTATTTTTAAACGTATTGGTTTAGGTTCAGTACTTGGTTATTTAATTGCGGGTCTAATTATTGGCCCATTCGGTTTTGCTTTTTTTCAAGATTCCACCGCAATTTTGCATATTGCCGAGTTGGGAATTGTGATGTACCTCTTTGTGATTGGTTTGGAAATGCAACCCTCACATTTGTGGAGTCTTAGGCGCGAAATTTTTGGCCTTGGTACGCTACAGATTATTATTTGCGCGCTGGCTTTGACTGGCGTTGGGCTGTTATTTGGCTTTACATGGCAAGTTGCTTTTATTGGTGCGGCAGGGTTCGTCTTAACTTCGACTGCGATTGTGATGCAGTTATTGGGTGATCGGGGGGATTTGACTCAACCCCGAGGACAAAAGATTGTAGCCATCTTACTATTTGAAGATTTACTCATTGTGCCATTGCTGGCTATTGTTGCTTTTATGGCACCGAATCATGTGGTCGAAAGCACATCGGTACGATTAGAAAATATAGGAATTGGTTTACTCGCAATTGCAGGGCTTATTGCGGCAGGGTATTGGTTACTTAACCCATTGTTTAGACTATTGGCCGCTGCTAAAGCCCGAGAAGTCATGACTGCGGCGGCTTTATTGGTGGTGTTGGGTGCAGCGTTACTGATGCAAGTCAGCGGTTTGACTATGGCGATGGGTGCTTTTTTGGCGGGTGTACTTTTATCTGAATCGACCTTTAGACATCAAATTGAAGCGGATATTGAACCATTCCGAGGAATATTACTGGGCCTGTTTTTCCTTGGGGTCGGTATGTCATTGGACTTATCGGTAGTTGCTCAAAACTGGCAACTTATTGTGTGTGGTGTAATTGCCCTAATGCTTGTCAAAGCGCTCATGATTTATATGGTCGCCCGAGTAACGAAAAGCTCTCATACTGAAGCGTTAGACCGCGCTTTACTTATGGCTCAAGGTGGAGAGTTTGCCTTTGTACTTTTCTCGGCTGCGCTAAGTGCACAAGTTATTGATAGTATCGTTAAATCTAACTTAACCGCCATTGTTGTGCTTTCAATGGTGTTGACCCCAATAGTCGGTATTATTTTCAAACGTTTTACTCAAGCAAAAACGAAGGTTTCATTAGAAAATATCAATATTGCCGACGGGCTAAGTGGTAGCGTTTTAATGATCGGTTTTGGGCGCTTTGGACAGGTCACCAGTCAATTATTATTAGCAAGAGGTGTCGATGTCACCATTATTGATAATAATACCGACATGATTCGAAACGCCGAAAAATTTGGTTTTAAAATTTATTATGGCGATGGTTGCCGTCTAGATATTCTGCATGCGTCTGGCGCCGCAACAGCACAAGCGATTGTGGTGTGTGTAGATAGCAAGGAAACGACCAATAGAATTGTAGAACTCGTGACCCATGAATTTCCTTTGGCAAAATTATTAGTCCGTTCATATGACCGTGAGCATTCACTGCATTTAGTTAAACAAAAAGTGGACTTTATGATTCGTGAAACGTTTGAATCTGCAATTAAGTTTGGCGGCGTGATTTTGCAAGAACTTGGTGTGGATGAAGATGAGGTAGAAAGAATTACCGAGGAAATTCGTGATTTGGATAATGAGCGTTTTGAAACTGAAATCGCGGCAGATGACGTAAATGCAGGGGTAGGTATGCAATATACACACACTCATCATCCAAGACCGACTGCACCATTGATTCGACCAAAACAAGAAGGGCGGATTTTAAATAAAGAAGATACTTCAGAGAATGAAAGCCTCAATTAGTATAAAAATATCTGTAAAAGCTTTGTTTAGCAGAGCTTTTACGGAATGACTATAAATGCTCTAAGGCTGTGCCTTTAACTGGGGAGTTATATAAATAAAATCGCAAATAGGAGAGTTGAAGAACTTTTTATTTTGAACTCTTAAAAATTTACTCAAGTTCCAACTGATTATCATCTTTGGTAATTTTAATTTTTAACTTTTTATATTTTCGCTTATTTGGATCTAGGGCTGAGTTCATCACTTCATCCGCGAAAGGCGGACACTGCATCAATTTTGCATAAGCCCTATAGCCGATGCGTATTCGAGTAGGCGGGCAATCGGTTCTTTTTGAGTAGTATTCAATGAGTGAGTTCAGTTCTTGTAATAAAGTTTGCTGTTCCATCATACATACTTAACAATTTGATAACTTAAGCATAATAGACTTAAACCTTTAAAGAAATATTATCTAAAATATTCATTTGCTGAAAATGTGATGAATTTCTCGTTTTTTTACGTTTTTTATACATGGACTTATTTTTACCCCTAAAACATTTATAAATTAAATTAGATTAATATTGAAAAACTATAAAAAAATATATTTTCTTTTAAACCATATTCATTACGATGCTTAAGAAAGGATAATAAATTATATACTTATGCTATTGTTTTTTATAAAAATAATTAGTGAATAATAACTATTTAGAAAAAAAGAAAATTAATTAGAAATATCTATTAATAATAACTGTACAATAGTTACCTGATGTTTCTTAAACTTACAAGATATTACATAAGTTGAAGCATACTTACTTTGAGAGCCCTCCAAATACCACTTGATAAATAAGGATACTTTAAATGCCTCAATATCTGTTGATTGCAGAAAGTGTGTATAGGAAAGTTGAAGAAAATGAGCTCTTTTCAGATGACACCATTGAAAACCTTAATAATCTGATGACTTTTATTCGTAAAGAAATAGCAGGAACCGTATTTAAACTTAAGTACAACTACATTGATTTCAATGAAGCTTTTAGTAAACCTCTCCATGAATGTAAGGTGAAAATTGATGTAAGTTTAATTCCGCATTACAGTCATGAAGATGAATATATTTTATGGCTAGCAGGATTTGTCGAAAAAATTACTGAAGGCGGCCCTAAAACCCCACCTCCCATTAAGAATTTTATTCCTGAGTTTATTAGCTTAAGACTAGAGTTTGAGTCAGTTGCTTTACCCGACGACAAACCTAAAAATCAGGGTGAGGAAATTACTGAGTACTTCAATTCTCAAGCTTTCACAAAAACTTTGAAAAAGTGAAAATGATGGGGTAAATACAAATTTCAGAAAACCGCCATCGGGCGGTTTTTTTAATTCAATTGTCATAAAGAAAGGTTAATTTAAACTCATAACAAAAATGATGAAGATTGTTGCGAACAATAAAATCAAAAGCAATTTTCACAGACGTGGTCGTGAGGTAATTAGGGCTAATTCGAAAGAGTTGGCTTTTTTGTTTTGATCAATTTTTTGTTTGCAAATATGGTATTAGTTGTAATGTTTAGCTTCTTTAAAGTTGAACTTGGTTATTATTAAGATTCAATATCTAATTGAATGAAAAACAATAATTATTTAACTATTTTCTATTCAACCTTACATTGACACTCTAAACCTTGCCGATTATCCTTTGCCTGCTGACCTACATTGTCAGCGGGTTTTAGCAGACCCTATTTAACAAAGACGATATACGAAACCTAGTTTTGTGTATCGTGAACTCGTTCGCCCCCTTTTTCTCTATGGTAGGGCGGAAGGGGGACACCTTCGGGTGTGCTGGTTTCTTTGTTGCCAGTCTGCTAACCCTCTTTCGTCCTGCCACCATCATTTAGCAGTGATCGGTAGGATTTCTTTTATTAACAAAGGAGTCCGCTCATGCGTACTAATTCTTTTTCTTTATTGGCTTTTGCCAAATTCTCTCTACCCATACCGCTTAAAAAGTCTTTAAAACGATGTAATCGACTTTAGGTTTCTACATCTTAAGAATCTTTACGACTAAAACATAGCAACAATAAACCAGAGATAGGTGAGCACACCATTATTGTGCAGCTTTCGCATGCCTGTATTTAGCACTCATTTTAAGAGTGACGGCATTTCTATCTCTTCTATTTACAACAAAAAATTATTTTAAGTAGTAAGCATGAAAAATTTAGAAGTTTCATTTAGAGCGACGCGAGCGCTTAACACAGCAGCAGACTTATTTAAACAATACGGCTTTAACAAGGTCGGGGTGGACCGCATTGTTAGTGAAACTAAAATTTCTAAAGCCACTTTTTACAACTACTTTCACTCCAAAGAAAGACTGGTTGAAATGTGTTTGTTGGTTCAAAAAGAACACTTAAAAGAAAAAGTGAGAGCGATAAGTGAATCTCGTCAATATCCAGATTTGTCTCTTACGCTTAGACAAATTTACCTTTTACATGCGGACTTAAAAGGGGCGTATTACCTGTTGTTTAAAGCGATTTTTGAAATTAAACAGCTTTATCCAAATGCATATCAAACCGCAATTCGCTATAGGCGATGGCTTAAAAATGAAATTTTCTGGGTTCTGCGAGAATCTAAAAAAAGAGCCACATATGAAGAGTCTGATATTTTTGTATTTATGATTGATGGTGCGATTTTTGGGCTTTTAGGTTCAAGCCAAAATGAAGAGCCTGATCAGTTGCTGACTTACTTTTTACAGATAAATGCTTAAATTGAACCTGTTAAATTGAAAAACTGAAATAGCAAATGAAAGCATAGAAAGGAAAAAGTGAGGCTGCTAGAGCCTCACTTTATATAGGTGTTTATTTGCCTTTTTTAGTTTTTAAATACTCTGCATAAGCTTCATCTGCAAAGCGTCTTAAAGAGTCACCAATTGCAGCATATTGGTATTCATTCAAGTTAGCTAAAGATGCACGGGCAGAAGGGTGCTGCACACCGAAGCCAGAACCCGGTAATAAAACTACACCTGTTTCATCGGCAACTCTAAACAATAGCTCGGTCGGATTTTTATTTTTCATGACCCAATCAGCAAACTCATCTCCATAGAGAGTCCTTGATGTGTTTTCAAGGTTGACTAGCGTGTAATAATCAACAGCATTTGGATCTGTTGGAACCTCGACACCAAGCTGTCTATAAAGTGCTGCATCGCGTTCACGAACAACAGATTTAACCGCTTTTTTATAGCTCTGGCGTGAGTCCATCATATTAAACAAGGCAAATAAAACCATTTGAACTTGCTGTGGGGTAGATAGACCAGCGGTATGGTTCAAAGCAACATTTCGGCTGTCTGCAACTAAGCGGTCAATAAACTTAATACTTGCTGGGTCAGTAGTTAAAGATGAATAGCGTTCTTCAAGCTCTTTCTTCTCTTTTTTCGATAAGTTCGCAATTTGTTTATCAAGCACATTGTTATTTGAAAGTGCAATGACACCAAGTCGCCAACCAGTCGCACCAAAGTATTTAGAGAACGAGTAAACTAAAATTGTATTGTCAGGACAGATCGCAAATAGTGATTTGAAATTATCGGCAAATGTACCGTAAACGTCATCGGTCAAAATGATCAGATCAGGGCGTTTTTTGACGATATCGGCCAAAATCGCAAGACCTTCATCACTCATTTTTACTGATGGCGGGTTACTTGGGTTGACTAAAAAGAAAGCTTTAATAGACGGATCTTCTAACTTTCTAAGCTCCGACTCTGGATATTGCCAATCGAGTTTAGGGTCTGCCGCAATTAATACTTCTTCGAGTTGATAATCATTGAGTTTTGGAATCTCAAGATATGGCGTGAAAATAGGGCTACCAATGGCAATACGGTCGCCATTTTTGATAATTTTATTTTCTTTTAATGAGTTAAAAATATAGGCCATTGCGGCTGTTCCGCCTTCGACCGCAAACAAATCTAAGTCTCTTTTTTGCATGCCTTGTACGCCCATTTCTCTTAAGACGTACTCTTTAATAATTGTTTCACTCACTCGAAGCATTCGGTCTGGTACTGGATAGTTACAGCCTAAAATCCCTTCAACCATTTCAAGTAAAAAAAGATCTGGGTCTAAGCCTAACTGGTCGCGCACATAAGACACGGCTTTACCTAAAAAGACTACACCGGGTTTGTCACGGTTTTCCAAAATGAAGTTATCAAAACGTGACTGGAGTCCAACGGGGCGCGGGAAGCCGCCTAGACCTTCCGGCATATAGGAAAATGAAAATTCCGATTCGGTCGCAGAAAACAAACCCAGTTGAAAGAATGCTCTACGTGGGATAGTCGCAAGAAAGTTCGGATTACCACGCCCAGCATTTAACATCATTCGGTCAGTTCTGCTTTGAGCTAATTCTATTAAATTATCTTTAAGTTCAAATGGGCTGAGTTTTGCGTATTTAGAATAATCGACTTTCCCCATGGGACGTCTCCTTAATTATAGTGAGATGAATAAAATTTCTAATTCAATGTATAAAATCAGGCCAAGCCTACAATCAGTGGTCCGAGCAAGGTTAAGAACACATTTGCTAGGGCATAGGTAATTGCAAATGGAACGGTCGGAATCGAGTTTCCTGCTTTGTCTAAAATTGCACCAAATGCAGGGTTTGCACTGCGTGAACCAGATAGTGCACCTGCCATTACTGCAACGTTGTCATAACGCAGAACATAACGAGCAAAGAGCATGGAAAGTAGGAGAGGAACCAGTGTTACCACAACTCCAATCATAAAGAGTGAAAGACCACTTTCTTTAATGGTTTGAATAGCTTGTAAACCTGATTGTAAGCCGACGGCAGCAACGAAGCCTGCAAGACCCAAATCTTTAAGAAGCTGTGAAGCTGCTAAAGGCATATTGCCATGCACTTGATTTCTGCTTCGAATCCAACCAAACAGAAGACCTGATAGTAAAGCACCGCCACCGGCACCAAGAGTTAATGGCACATCACCTAAACGAATCACAAAAAGACCAATCACTAAGCCAACCACAAGGCCTGCACCATGGAAAATCCAGTCCGTTTTTAAACTTTCAGGTAGGGCTTTACCTGCTTCTTTCACCAAGCGGTCAAGGTCGCTTTTTGTACCATATACGGTGACCACATCGCCTTGACGTAAAACGGTGTCATCACTTAAAGGTTGTGGCTCATCCTTACGTTTAATCGCAAGTACATAAATACCGTGCTTTAAATACGTAGGCGTATTGGCCTTAATGTCTCCTAAAGTACGGTTGAGATATTTAGAATTTCTTAGGATGACATCGCTGGTATCCATAATCATTTCCATACCTTGCGATGACTGTAATTCGCTACCGATTTGCTCGGCAACTGAAACTACATTGGCACGGCGACCAACCAGTAAAATGACATCGTCTGTTTGTAAAGTTAGCTCGGGAGCGACATCAATAAACTGATCTTTACGTTTTAACCGTTCAATCGTAATACTCGGCTCTTTTGCTTCAATTTCCGCAATAGTTTGCCCATTGGCTTGTTTAACTTTATAAATACGGCCAACAATTTCGGGCATTGCCAGTTCTTGGCCTGGGGCTAATTCAAAAGCACCTTTGAGCCGTTCACTTTGAGCTTTTAAAGCATCGTCGTGAATTTCTTTACCCATAAATTTAGGTAAGATATTCACACAGACAATAATTGCTCCCAATGAACCGAAAATGTAAGTGACCGCATAGCCAATCGCGACATTTGCTTGAAGTCTTTGAATTTCTGCGAGGGGGAGATCGAGTCTAGAAATTGCATCTCCCGCAGTCCCAATAATGGCTGATTGAGTCATGCCGCCCGCAGCGAGACCCGCAGCCAAACCTTTATCGAGATGAAAAATTTTAGCCATCACTAAAACAGTGACTAAACCACACACTGCCATGAATACTGCTAAAAGAATTTCTTTTATAGACTGTGGCCCAAGCGATTTAAAAAACTGTGGACCACTTTCAAAGCCAACTGCGTAAATAAAGAGGGCAAATAAAATTGCTTTAACACCGTTATCGACAGGTACGCCAATAAGGCTTAAAACAACTGCGACGAGTAAGGAGCCTGCGACTCCACCAAACTGAAATTTTCCAAACTGGAATTGTCCAATCCAGAAGCCTATTGCGAGTGATAAGAACAATAATATTTCGGGGCTGTGCTTTAAAACACCTTGTAACCATTCAATCATTTTGATCTCACTTTTATTATTAGCTCTATCTTTAATATATAAATTTATTTATTTTTCATTTTTAAAATACAGTATGAAAATTACTTAAGCAAACCTTCAGGTTTAGTGGTTTTCTTAAGTTTAATTATAAAAAATAATGTGCTTAAAATACGTGTGAACTAAGGTCTGGTGGTAATTCTGAGTGTTTAAATCAACTATTAATTTTTTAATGAAAGGTAAAATTTATTTACAATAATATAAAGAATATTTTATGAGGTTAAAGCGTCTTGCTTATATCTAATCTTGAAAATAGATTTTTAATATATTGATATTTAAATAATTAATTTTTAATTGCTAGACTGGTCTTAATTTTTATATAAATTAAAAAATAATCTACTTAAAATTAGTTTTTTGATAATTGTGTCGCATAAATTAATTTTTAATATATTTAAATTAATCTTCATAATTACATTTATTTTAAAGAAAAATATAAGATTTGAAATTGCCGTTCTTGAATAGAATGTATATTTGAATATAAAAGTGATTAATGTTTTGGTTTTATATTCTAATTAAAATTATCATATTAAAAAGAGAGGGTTAAAGATTTAGAAACTTGAGAGTACTCTATGAGTGCTCATATTTTTAAGTAAATCCCTGCCCGCCTCTATAACCAACACGCTATTCTTTTGTACTGTTTTTCCAATCACTCACATGCCGTACTGTTCAGAAATGCTAAATTTTTGATGGTTTCGTGCTGTCACATGCTGATCTCAGATAATTTGGTCATAAAACTGTGTTATCTCAGCTTAAGCCTTTGACTTTTAGGTTCTATTTTAATTTGGCCACAGAATTTGTACAGATTATTCAGCAGTTTCAATAATATATTGAACAGTAGACGGTAATTTTCATCTCAAAATTTATGATGACTTGGATAGTTTTTCGATTGATTTATATTTTAATTTACCTTAGTAATAAAAAGAGTTTTGTGTGACACAGTTAAAACTATAAATCTCAGAGTATAACTATGAAGCTTAAAGAATTAGCAGGTTGTGAGGAGTGCGATACTGTCTATCGTAGAACCCCGCTTGCTTATGGAAAAAGAGCTTATTGCTTATGCTGCGGTGCTGAACTCTATCGGCACACCAAACCTTTTCCGACACTATTGGCATTAATCTTAACGGCGTTGATCGTATTTATTATTGCCAATAGCTTTCCTATCGTAAAAATTGAATTGCAGGGCAACATCTCTGAAACCACCTTACTGGGTGCGGTCTGGGTGATGTTCCATTATGATCGGGCTTTTGTTGGCATTCTTATTTTAATCACCACTTTTATTGTGCCACTTTCCTATCTTTTATTACTCTCCTATGTGTTGGGCACAGTAAGCGTATTGAAGAAAAGACCCACATTTTTAGTATTTGCCTTACGTACACTTTATTTTATGAGAGTGTGGGGAATGGTTGAGGTCTTCTTAATTGGAATCTTGGTCACGCTTGTGAAGTTAATGGGAATGGTGTTGGTGATTCCCGAGATTGCGTTATGGGCATTTGCGATTTTAAGTGTATTGTTGGTCTATATTACTTCCATAAAGGTGAGTGATATATGGAACGAAATTGATAGGTCACTGCCATGAAAACGATAAAAAATGTGACCCAAACACAAAGCTCGCAGCAAGGGTCAATGCTTAAGCAATACCCAAGAGCCAAAGATCTCTCATTAATTGTGTGTCACTGCTGTGGGGTTGTAAATTCTGCTCAAAATGAAAAGAGACAACTCAACCAAAGCCATCAGGTGTCACGTTGTATTCGTTGTAATAGCGTACTGCATTCACGTAAGCCAGCGAGTTTAAATCGAACTTTTGCCTTAGTGGTAGCTGCGACCATTCTCTATATTCCCGCCAATGTACTTCCAATGACGGTGACTGACTCACTGTTGGGTAGCCAGCAAGATACCATCATGAGTGGGGTCATTTACTTTTGGCAAAGTGGAGACTATCTGGTTTCAGCGGTCATTTTCATGGCCAGTATTTTTATTCCCATGCTAAAGCTACTGATTTTGTATTTTTTATTGGTGGCGGTATATCTGCAACAATCGTCAGCATGGAAGTTTTTACCTGAGCAATGCGTTAAATTATATCGAGTTGTCGAGTTTATCGGCCGTTGGTCAATGATTGACGTATTTGTGGTGGCACTTTTAACAGCGCTCATTCAGATTCAGTCGCTCGCTACCATTTTAGCAGGGCCGGGTTCGATTGCTTTTGGTGCAGTTGTAGTGTTAACCATGTTTGCATCTTTAAGTTTTGATCCACGACTTATTTGGGATAACTTCTATGCATCTCAAAATACAAATAAGCCTTCTTCCTTTGCCTCAAACAAAACCAAGATTATTCAGGCAGAACATCCGCCGTTGAATAATGATTCCATTAATCCCAGTCAATAAAAGAACAATGAGTATGTCTGAAAATGAAATAACCCCTGGTAACTCAGATCGTCGTGATCCAGATGTTGAACTGGATAGCATGAATGATTTGCCAGAACCCCAAGAAAAGAAAAGTCGATGGAAGCCTCTTTTAATTTGGCTCATTCCATTGATTGCTCTTTTAATCGCGCTTTCATTAGCGATAAAAGCGCTCTTGTCTCATGGCCCGACCATTGACGTATCTTTTAGGACGGCTGAGGGATTGGTCGCGGGTAAAACAACGGTCCGTTATAAACAGGTGGATATTGGCGTAGTACGGCAGATTGATCTTTCAGAAGACCGTTCACATGTGATTGCCAGAATTGATTTGCGTAAAGATGCGAGTAACTTTGCCGCGAAAGATTCACGGTTTTGGGTTGTGCGACCACGGATTGGGACGAGTGGGGTTTCAGGAATAGACACATTATTGTCAGGTTCATATATTGAAGTGGATGGTGGTAAGTCGGAAGAGAAAAAGCTTGAATTTACAGGCTTAGAAGTACCGCCAGTGATTACTTCCGATGTGCCGGGTAAAGAATTTTTCTTAAATGCAGATGACTTGGGGTCTTTAGATGTCGGTTCCCCAATTTATTATCGTCGAATTAATGTGGGCCAAATTACAGCCTATAAATTGTCAAATGATGGTAAAACTGTAGAGTTGCAAACTTTTATCCGTGCACCATATGACAAGTTTGTCACCACAGATGCACGTTTTTGGCAGGCGAGTGGTATTGATGTGAGCCTGAATGCTTCAGGATTTAGTTTAGATACTCAATCGCTGGCAAGTATTGTCGCGGGCGGTATTGCTTTTGGAATTCCTGAAAGCTCTCGTGCTACTACAGCGGCAAATCATAGTCGCTTTAATCTATGGGACTCGAAATCTGAGGCATTAAAAGACCCTGACGGGCAACCTCGCGGTGTGATTATGTACTTTGATCATTCATTACGTGGACTGTCTGTTGGCGCGCCAATTGATTTCATGGGCATTGAAATTGGTAATGTTAAATCAATTAATGCAGAGTTTTATAACAACTATAAGCAGATTCGTATGCGTGTTGAGGCGGTCATCTATCCGTCACGCGTTGAGAATGGACAGGCACTCAATCCAAACAGCAATATTTTCAAAGATTTTGTTGAACATGGATGGCGTGCTCAAATGAGAACAGGCAACTTGCTCACGGGTCAAAACTATATTGCCCTAGATAAGTTCCCTAAAGCTAAACCAGCCACATTACAAATTTTGAGTGATGACCGTGTGGTGATTCCAACTACACCAACTGAACTGAGTGGCTTACAAGCACAAGTTTCTCAGATTGCTGACAAGTTAACCAAATTCCCGTTAGTTGAGATTGGGCAAGATGTACGTAAAACGCTCAACAATATGAACACAGCCATTGAGTCTACCGACAAACTGGTTAAACAGTTAGATGGAAAAGTTGCACCTGGCTTACAAGCAACCTTGGACGATGTTCGTAAAACTGTAAGATCGTCAGAGTCTATTTTGTCGAGTGATGCGCCGTTACAGCAAGACGTACGTAAAGCATTGCAGCAAATGACACGTGCGGCTGCTTCATTACAGTTAATGGCAGACTATATTGAGCAACATCCTGAATCAATTATTCGTGGTAAAACACCAGAGACCGATGATGAAAAATAAAAACATTCTATCTTTTCAACATCCTAAAGCAGCCAAATGGCTGCTTGGGAGCGGCCTGTTTTTAACGGCTGTTGCCATGACGGCATGTTCGAGTTCGCCAACGCCAAACTATTATACGATGTCCCCTAAAATTACTGCGGCTACAAAATCAACTGTGCAGGTGATTGAGGTATTACCTGTCGGGATTCCAGACCGATTGGACCGTGCGCCTTTGGTGCTCCAAGATAGTAGTGGTAAGTCTACGGTGTTAAATAATGAACGCTGGACATCAACCATGGGTACGCAATTACGCGATACCTTGTCGGCGGGTTTACAGCAAAAATTAGGGGCAATTGACAGTTATAGCAGTGGGCTAGCTGGAAACAATCAGCCTTTATATCGAGTTTCTACAGACTTTTCTCATTTTGATATTGTAGATAAAAGCTATATTAATATTGCGGTGTCTTGGGTAGTGAAGCGTCAAATACCGCCCACTCAATTAGAGTCAAATAATGCAAAAGTCATCACGAATGCAGGATCTCAGCTCAATTGTCGAATTGCTTTCAAGCAGCCGATTGATCAAAAAACTAAAAAGATGGATGCGATTGTGAGTGCTTCAAGTGAAGCAATGACTCAAATTATTAATACGGTTTCTTCTTCAATTGTTGCATTAGATTTAAACAAGAAGTCGGTTATTAGCAATGGTGTTTGTTCATAAAACCAAGCGCTTTTAACCAACCCCTTTATTTGTGTACAACAGATAAAGGGGTCTTTTATTTTAATTGCCTCGATAGGTTGAGTAACCGTAAGGGCTAAGTAGTAACGGAATATGGTAGTGGTTTACGCTTCCATCAACTTTAAAAATTACAGGAACCTCGGCAAAAAAAGTTTGTTGTTTGTTCTTTTTAAACCAGTCTTCTGTTTTAAAAGTAACTTTATAAATACCTTGCTCTAGTTTTTTATTTTCTGGATAGAGCGCAGTAATACGACCACTTGAATCGGTCACTTGCTCATTGAGTTTAATCCACTGGTTATTGGTGTTTTTTTCTAAAACCACTTCAACCTGAGAAGAGGGCAAACCCGTTTCTAGATTTAACACGTGCACACTTAGCGGATTAGTTTGTGCAAATGTAGCGGAAGCAATAAATAACGAAGATAAAGCAATAAATGATTTAAGCATGTTGAACTCCTTATGAATGAAAAACGGTTTCAATGGCTTTGTTTGCGCATTGATTGTCATTTTGTGCGCCGCCAGCACCGGCAACCCCAATCGCTCCGATCACTTGGTTCTCAAAACGAACAGGCACGCCGCCCCCTAACAAAAGTAAATTTGCTACGGTGGTTAAATTTTTTGCATCGGGGTTTTGGTTACTGTTTTGGCTTAAAACCAAGGTCGATGTTTTGGTAGAGAAAGCGGTATAGGCTTTTTTCTCGGCAGCCATTAAATTATGCGGACCCACCAGCTCATGCCGTTCGGCAGTTAATGGATTACCGCCGCGATCTACAACAACAACCGCAATATTTTGGTTTAGTTTTTTACATGCCTCTTTCGCACTGTCGGCTAACAGGTGGGCAGTTTTGAGATCTAACGAATAAACTTGATTCAAAGCAGGGGGCTGTGCAAAAGTACTATTACCAAATAGCACGGCTGCTAACATCAGCCAGTTCAATTTTTTCATAATGATTGCCTCTAAGTCGCTTTGAAAATCTTAAACAAATTGCTTAATTTTAAGCATGACAATCACATTACAAAGTTGTCATCTTTCAAATGAGTCTCTACAAAATGCGTATCCTTATTATTGAAGACGAGATCAAGATCGCCACTTATTTGGTCAAAGGATTAAAAGAGTCTGGATATCAAGCGGAGTGTGTTCACTTAGGGCTGCAAGGTTTGGAAATGCTAAAGAGAGATCAATATGACTTGCTTATTCTTGACGTCATGTTGCCGGACATAGACGGCTGGAGCGTATTACAGATCCTACGTCAGTTTTCAAAAATTCCGGTGATTTTCTTAACGGCAAAAGATCAGGTGATGGATAGAGTTAAAGGGTTAGAGTTGGGTGCAGATGATTACTTGGCTAAGCCTTTTTCCTATATTGAACTATTGGCACGCATTAAAAGCCTGTTAAGAAGACAGCAATATCTGCAAGAAAACGAGTTGACTATTAGCGATTTAAAAATGGATTTGGTTGCTCATAAAGTATGGCGTAGTGGCAACTTAATTGAGCTGAGCAAAACCGAATTTAATTTGTTGCGTTACCTTTTGCTCAACAAAGAACAAATCGTAACACGCAGACAAATTGGTTCCGAAGTTTGGAATATTAACTTTGACACTGATACCAACTTTATTGACGTTGCCGTACGCCGTTTACGAAGCAAAATTGATGAGGGATATGAGTTAAAACTCATTCATACCATACGTGGCTTGGGCTATAAAATTTCGGTTAGCTTATGAACTTTAAATTTCTACGTTCTCTTGAAGTACGTATTACATTACTGGTCACGCTCTGTTCTGCCTTAATTTTATGTTCAGTCGGCTTTATGACCTATTTAGGTATTAACCAGATTTTATTAAAGCAGCAAGATAAAGCTTTAGCAGACAGAATTAATCGTTTGGAAATTTTGCTACAAGATAGCGAAAATGTAGAGCAAATCATTGCGCGTCCTAAGCTGTATCAAAACATGCTCGGCAACCAAGACAACTTGTTTCTGCTCATCCATAAAGACAAAACTTTAATTAATATCAATCCGCTCCATATTCAACTGCCTGAGCTTGCACAGCGCGACAGTCTTCAATTTCAAGATTTAGCCAATAACTCATATCCAACGCGTATTGCTTGGAAAACCATAAAAATTAATAACGAACCTTATCTGCTCATTGCAGGTAAACAGTGGTCGGAACGCATTAATATTCTTTTACCTTTTCAAGAAAGTCTCTTGATGTATGTGGTCGGGGGCGTGTTTGCAATCTTTGTGCTTTGCATTTTAGCGTGTCATCTTGGTTTAAGATCGCTGCAACAGCTTCGCAAGCAAACTCATTCTATTAACGTAAATCAGCTACAGAAACGGTTAAACCTCCCAAATTCACCTTTAGAAGTTGATCTACTTTCAAAAGATATAAACCATATGCTTGAGCGTATTGAAAAGGGTTATACCCAGCTCAACCGTTTTTCTGAAGATATTGCACATGAGTTCCGCACACCTTTAAATAATCTGATTGGGCAAACCGAGATTGCTTTAACTGGCGAACGTTCGGTTGAACAATATGAAGATTTACTGGTTTCTCATTTAGACGATTACCACAGATTAAAACGCATGATTGATAGCATGCTTTTCTTGGCAAGAGCCGATCAGAAAATGGTGCTTGTAAACAAACAAGAAATAAACGTCCAAGATGTTATAGATGGGCTATGCCAGATTTTTGAATATCAAACCGAGGAACAAGACTGTCATTTTAGTTTTAACTTAGAAACTCAAAAGTTATTTGCAGACCCAGAGTTATTTCAAAGAGCCGTTTATAACCTGATTTTAAATGCGTTGGTTCACGGTGGTGACAAGCGAACTATTTATATCGCAACAAAACATAAGATGATTGAGCATAAGCAATGGGTCAGCCTAACTGTGGTAACGGGTGGTATTTCAATTGCTGAACATCAACTTGAGCATCTTTTTGAAAGATTTTACCAATGCCACTCAAGTCGAAGTGATGAGAATCAAACAGGTGGATTAGGCCTATCGATTGTTGCTTCAATTATGGATCTACATCATGGCCGCTATCGAGTTTATAACACGGTTGAGGGTGTGTGCTTTGAGCTTGATTTTCCAGTTGCCGATGCTCTAAAGAAATACAATTAAATCCTTATTAATGTTGCTTAATTTTTAAAATTCACACTTTGTTCACAGCCCTCTGAAGTATGTTTAAACGTATGAAATAAACAGAAGAGGGCAATCATGAAATTATTATTTAAATCACTTGTCATCAGCAGTAGCCTTGCAGCGGTCAGTTTAATGCTTCCTTTGAGCACCTTTGCAGACACCAATACTAAACCTGTCGCTGTTGATTCTATTGATATTAATAAATACGCAGGTAAGTGGTATGAAATTGCGCATTTACCGATGTTTTTTCAGCGTAATTGTGTAGCTAATACAACTGCAAACTATTCTATTAACGCGGACAAAACCGTTGGTGTTTTAAATAGCTGTACGACAAAAAAAGGCGAAATGATCTCATCTGAAGGAGTTGCTTATCCGCAAAATGAAGGCAACAGTAAATTGAAGGTGAGCTTTTTACCTTCTGGTCTTAGATGGATTCCTTTTACAAAAGGCGATTACTGGGTTTTAAGAGTTGACCCAAATTATCAGGTCGCTTTAGTGGGTGGCCCAAGCCATAAATATTTATGGATTCTTTCTCGTAGCCCTCAACTTGATGAGGCGACATATCAATCTTATCTGCAAACCGCAAAAAGCTATGGCTACGACGTTTCTAAACTCGTTAAAACAACACAGTCTAAATAGTGAAATGCTGGTTGCGTAGATGCTTATATTTATCTCTAATTGAGTGAACTTCACATAAAATTCATTGCGCATTTTCTAAATTAGAACCAAAAGAAATGCTTTAGATCAGGAAGAATCAATGTCTAAATTTTTTCTGCGCTGGATCGATAGCTGGTCAGATTCAGAAAATGCGCAAGTGGGTGCTTCTAGCGAATATGTCATTGAAAAGAACATTCAATGGTTAAGAATTATTCCTTTTATTTTATTACATATCGCTTGTTTAGCAGCGTTTTGGGTGGGCATATCTTGGTTTGCTGTGATCTTCATGCTGGGGTTTTATTTTCTTCGCATGTTTGCAATTACTGCTTTTTTCCACCGCTATCTTTCGCATAAGACTTTTCAGACATCACGTATTGTCCAATTCATTTTTATACTGATCGGAACGATGAGTGCACAGCGCGGACCGTTATGGTGGGCAGCACATCACCGTTATCACCATCACTTTACCGACACCGATCAGGACCCGCATTCAGCGAAAGCAGGCTTCTGGTATTCGCATGTAGGCTGGTTTTTAAATGAGCAGAATTTTGCCACTCGAAAAAAAGTCATTAAAGACTGGTTGAAATATCCAGAGCTGATTTGGCTAGACCGATTTAGTTTGCCTATTGTGATTTTGACGGCCTTAGCAATTTATGGATTAGGTTCATGGCTTGCGCAACATTTTCCTGAGTTGGGCACCAATGGCTTACAACTTTTAGTGTGGGGATTTGTGATTTCCACTGTTCTATTAACACATGCAACCTTGTGTATTAATTCACTCGCTCATCGTTATGGCTCACGTGAGTTTAATACCCCAGATGATAGCCGTAATAATTTTCTACTTTCTTTAATTACCTTGGGTGAAGGATGGCACAACAACCATCACTTTTACGCAGGCAGTGTGCGACAAGGCTTTTATTGGTGGCAGATTGATATCACCTTTTATGTGCTTAAACTGATGTCTTTATTTGGTTTGGTGTGGGGACTAAAGCCAGTACCAGACAAGGTTTATCAATATAAAAAGATTAAAAAACTATCGATAGAAAAAGTTGAAAACGGTGAAGTGTTATGAAAATTGCCATTATTGGTTCAGGTATATCTGGACTTTACGCAGCTTGGAGATTGTCAGAACAACATCAAGTCACTGTGTATGAAAAAAATAACTATTTTGGCGGTCATACTGACACTCACGAGCTAGAGATAGAAGGCACTAAAGTCGCGGTAGATAGTGGTTTTATTGTGTTTAACGACTATAACTATCCGTTATTTACCGACATGCTTAAAAAATTAGGTGTAGAAACTCAAAGCAGTGATATGAGTTTCTCGGTGAATAATCTGGTGAGTGGACTTCAATATAATCCTTCAAAAAAATGGTCGCTCTTTGCCCGTCCGCAGAACTTTTTAAACCGAAAATTTCTGCAAATGCTCTCAGATTTGCTGCGTTTCTATGATGACAATAAAGATATAGATGTGGCGGATATCGATCCTAATTTATCGATTGAAGAGTATTTGGACCTTCACAAATATAGTCATGAGTTCCGTTATGAGCATCTTTATCCGATGTGCGGTGCCTTATGGTCGGCACCCGTTGAGCAGGTAGGCCAAATTCCATATCGATTTGTCGTGAGCTTTTTTCAGCATCACCGCATGTTGCAGTTAAAAGAGCGGCCGCAATGGCAAACGGTTAAACACGGTTCAGCAAGCTATATTCGTGCTATTCAAAAGAATTGCCGATCCATTGAGTGGAAATTTGCAGAAGTAAAAGCTGTGAGCCGTTCACTAGAAACAGTTTTGATCGAAACCGTTGAAGGGCAAGAGCAATATGACTGGGTGATTTTTGCGAGCCATGCTGACGATAGCCTAAGTTTAATTAAAGATGCGTCGGAGCTTGAACAAGAAATATTAAGCCAATTTGGTTATCAAGATAATCGAATGGTCGTCCATCGTGATCTTTCAATTATGCCTAAAAGCCGTTTGCAGTGGGCAAGCTGGCATGTACATGTAACACCAAAATCTCAAGTTCAAAACGATGAGTCCGACATACATTATGGTTTTACCTACTGGATGAACAATTTGCAGAATTTACCTTGCGCTACTCAGGTTTTTTGCACTTTAAATCCGAATATGAAAATCAAAGCCGAAGACATTTTGGTTGAGCGGCAATACCGACATCCCGTATTTGATGCAAAAGCGATTCAAGCTCAATCTCGTTGGCACGAAATTAATGGGCAAAATCGTACTTCATTTTGTGGAGCATATTGGGGCTGGGGCTTTCATGAAGATGGTGCCCGTAGTGCAGCACGTGTTGTTGAGCAACTCTTAGTGTTATAAGAATAAATAAGGAGCTTTCAAATGTTATTAAATAAACTTGCTATCGCTCCTGCGCTTATTCGTCATCGGCGTTATAGCCCTAAACCACATGAGTTTAGATCGACCTTAAATTATTTATGGTTCGATCCAGATCAATTAGTTGATATCACAAAAGATTGTTCACTCTGGTCGACGGATCATTGGAATGTATTAAAGCTATCTAAAAATGATTTTTTAAACATGTATCACGGTTCTATAAGGGATAGAGTAGAGAAAGCGATACTGCAAAATAATCACTTACATCTTCGGCCAGACTGGCAAATTCGAGTCTTGGCTTTGCCTCGTTGTTTAGGTTTTCGGTTTAATTCGGTCGTATTTTATTTTGTTTTAAATAAAGCCGGAAAACCGCTCTTTATTCTTAGTGAAATTACCAACACTCCATGGAATGAACGAAAACTCTATATACATGACTGTATAAAACAACAAAGTCAGGTGGGTGATTATCAGAGTTTTGATTTTAACTTTGAAAAATCATTTCATGTTTCGCCGTTCATGCCCATGCAGTTGACTTACCGTTGGCGATTTAGTTTTTCAGATCAGCAGAATGTCATTCACATGCAGCTTTTTGAAGAGCAAAAACAAGTCTTTGATGCCACTATGCGCTTTGAGCTTGTGCCCATCACATTTCCTTCACAGCAATATCGATATGCTCTTATAAACAGCCTAGCGCCTTTTAAAATGTTGTTTTCAATATATTTAGAGGCATTTAATTTGTGGCGAAAAAAAGTTCCATTTTATCGTCATCCTAAAAAGATCAAGGTAGATAAGACATGATAAAAACATTTCTTTATGGTGAAGATGACTCACTACCGTTACTGCTCAAGAGTCTTCTCAAACTACGTCATGGACAGATCACTTTTCAGGGCGCGTGGAATGGGACGGTCGGTGAAGTTTCAGACTTACATGCTGTGATTGAAGTTCACAATCCTTTATTGATGGATCTTATTTTAAAAAATGGTGTTTTGGGAGCAGCAGAAGGCTACATTCGTGGTGACTGGAGCAGCGAGCACCTTGTCGAGTTGATTCAGATCTTGGCACGTAACCGAGCTGTATTAGACCAAATCAACCAGAATATTATTGCTCAAGCGAGCCAGTTTTTTCTTAAAGCTTGGTATCAAAATCGAAAGAATTCTATAAGTGGTAGCCGTAAAAATATTGCTGAGCACTACGACTTAAGCAACGACTTTTTTAAATTATTTTTAGATCCGTCTTTAATGTATTCGAGCGCCGTTTTTGAAAATGAAAACATGACACTCGAACAAGCATCTGATTTAAAAAAAGAGATCATTTGTAAAAAGTTAGATTTAAAACCACTAGATCATTTGGTTGAAATTGGAAGTGGGTGGGGTGGTTTTGCAATTTATGCAGCTCAACATTATGGCTGTAGAGTAACTACCATTACCATTTCACAAGCTCAATATGATGAAGCCGTTACTCGTGTAAATGAAGCTGGCTTGGCACATCGAATTGATGTGCAACTTAAAGACTACCGTTTGCTCGAAGGTAAGTTCGATAAGCTGGTTTCAATTGAAATGGTTGAGGCAGTTGGTGCGCAATATTTATCGATATACTTTGATCAATGTAAAGCACTCTTAAAACCGAAAGGTTTGGCATTTATTCAAGCCATTACCATTGAAGATTTCCGATATAAAAAAGCACTAAATACAGTTGATTATATTAAGCGCTATATTTTTCCTGGTAGCTTTATCCCTAGCATAAGTGTATTGACTCAAACCGCCTCTGAGAGTGGTTTAAGGTTGAAGCATTTAAATGATATTGGTTTAAGTTATGCGCAAACAATTCATCACTGGCGAGCACGGTTTTTAACCGCACGAGAAGAAGTATTGGCTCTGGGGTTCGATGAAAACTTCATTCGCATGTGGGATTTTTATTTATGTTATTGCGAAGGTGGTTTTAAAGAAGGCGTGATAAGCAATGTTCACTTGTTGTTTGAAAGTACCAGTTACTGACTCAAACCGCTCAAGTAAGGAGACTGTTCATGTTTTGGAATTTACTGATTCTAGATTTAATGATCATGTTGCTGAGCTGGTTACTTGCCACTCTAAATGGCCGAGCTGGAATTGTAGATGCTGCATGGAGTTTCTGTCTGGCAGTAAACATTATCGTGTCTTCTTTACTCATTTCAGTTGCTCCAGTTGAAGTGCGTCTTTTTATCGGTATTTTTAGCGGCTTATGGTTTTTAAGATTGTTTTGGCATCTGTTAAGACGTTATCAATCTGAACAAAAAGAAGATGGCCGTTACGCGAGCATGCGTAAAGCGATGGGTAAGTTTCAGCATATTGGCTTTTTATTCTTTTTTATCTTTCAAACACTTTTAGTGCTTTTGTTCTTTTTGCCGATGTGGACGCTACTCAATGTAGAGGCAATTGAATGGAGTAGTGGATATAAAGTCGCTTTAGTAATTGCAGCTGTCATCATGGCAATTGCTTTTATTGGAGAGCAGCTCGCTGATCAGCAGTTATACCGATTTAAATTAAATCCAGATCATCATGGCAAAACCATGGATCAGGGTTTATGGCGTTATTCACGTCACCCCAATTATTTTTTTGAATGGTTGCATTGGTTTGCCTATCCAATTATTGGTTTAGCGGCAGGCCAATATGTATTGTGGATTTATCCGTTACTTATGTGGCTATTTTTATATTACGTCACGGGTATTCCATTTAGTGAAAAACAAGCAATTAAAAGTCGCGGTCAAAATTATCTTGATTATCAACAAAAAACATCAATGTTTATTCCGCGAAAACCCAAAAAATAGGTGCGCATATGGATTTTATTGTTCATCAGTCTTTGAAAATTGTTGAAAGTGGTGTGATTCCAGATCATGCAATTCGAGCTGCAATTCGTGCTTTAAGTAAAAAGCGCTTAATCCAAGAAGGCCGTTATGACCCTGAGCAAGGAGCGCAGCGCTACATGGATGTGCTTAATATGCTGAAGAAGAGCGAAATCGCGGTTGAAACGGATAAGGCAAACGAGCAGCACTATGAATTGCCGACCGAGTTTTTTCAGGCGGTGCTTGGAAAAAGACTCAAATATAGTGCGTGTTATTTTCCGACTAAAACAACAACTTTAGATCAGGCAGAAGAGTTGGCTCTTCAGCTTTATTGTGAAAGAGCACAACTTAAAAACGGTCAACAGATTTTAGAGTTAGGCTGTGGTTGGGGCTCTTTAACTTTGTGGATGGCAGAAAACTATCCAGGCTCACAGATTACGGCTGTTTCAAATTCTGCAACTCAGAAAAAGCATATTCTTCGGCAAGCAGAATTGAGAGGTTTAACCAATGTTGAAGTGCTTACCTGTGATGTGAATGTACTTGACTTAGACCAAGACAAGTTTGATCGTGTTGTATCGGTCGAAATGTTTGAACACGTTCGTAATTACCAACGTCTTTTTGAAAAAATTCAGGGCTGGTTAAAAGCAGACGGCTTACTTTGGTGTCATATTTTTTGCCATCGCTTTTTACATTATCCTTTTGAAGTAAAATCAGATTATGATTGGATGTCCAAGTATTTCTTTACTGGCGGTTTAATGCCTTCGACTTCGACTTTTTTGCATTTTCAAGAGCATTTAGAGTTGGCTCAACAGTGGCAGTGGTCGGGTGAGCACTATATGAGAACGGCAAATGCTTGGCTTGATAACATGGATAACCAAGAAGTCGAACTGAAGCCCCTGTTTAAAAAAATCTATGGAAAAGATGCCAATATTTGGTGGCAACGCTGGCGTATTTTCTTCATGGCTTGTGCTGAGTTATTTGGTTTTGAGCAAGGTCAAGAATGGGTCATTGGTCACTTTTTATTTAAAAAGCGATCATAGTAATTTCTATAGCCTATCCCGGCGATAAAGATATGATAAAAACTCGACATGATGGCAAAGCGAGTCATCCATTAGCCCAAATGTTCAATCGATATTACTGGTTGCAGATTGGTCTGATTGCATTATCGATCGTGGTCGGGTTGGCTTGTAGTGCTTGGGTGATTAAGGGCTCTTTACTTAAAACCGCTTTAGAACAGGAAATGGAGCATTACTGGTTACGCATAGAACGTAATCCAAATGCTGATTTACCAGATACTAAAAATTTATATGGATATCGGTGGAATACACAGGCCGCGCCTCAACCTTTTCGGGGCATGCATTTAGAGAGTGGCGTGCACCGAGTATTCGTTGATGGTAAAGAACGAATGACGGTCTATGGTGAGCGTAATGGTCAGCATGTTCTATTGGTATTTGGCGAAAGCAATGTTAATAAGCTGATCTGGTTATTTGGTCTTGCTCCACTGATGTTCAGCTTATCTGTTCTATATAGCTTTTTGTGGTGGTCAAACCGAAGAGCAAGACGCTATTTTTCTCCAATTACGCGCTTAGCGAACGCTTTAGAAAATATTGATTGGGCACATCAAGATACTCAGGCATCTCCTTTTAGAGATATTAATACCAATGGCAACATGGAAGCCGAATATCTCAAACAAGCTTTAGAAAAATATCATCAAGTTTTAAGTGATTTTATTCGACGTGAAAGAGAATTTACTGGAGATGTGAGCCATGAGTTACGCACTCCACTCACCATTTTGAAAGGTAATGTACAACTGTGTCAGGCGAAATACGGAGACGATAAATCCTTAGTCCGTCTTCATAACACAATTGAAGATATGCAGCTGCTCGTTGATACCTTACTTGCGATTGCACGTAATACGGTACAGAGCTTGCCATCTGAGAAAAATTTATTATCGAAAACGGTAAAGGATCTTGTTGAAAGTTTAGAAGCGGTAAGTGCAGGTAAAGGGATACAAATTAATATTCAACCTGATGTTTCTGAGCAGCCACGTTGGTTATATCCTTCGATGACTCAAATGGTTTTAGGTAATATTTTACGTAATGCCCTGAACTATTCTCAAGGCTCACAAATCGACATTATTCAACAAAAAAACAGCCTGATTATTGCAGATAATGGAATTGGAATTTCTTTACCTAACGATGTAAAGGTGCAAGAGCTAAGCGACACACAACTTTCCTTAAAGGCTAAAGGCCATGGAATTGGTTTGCAATTGGTACAAAAGCTTTGCAAACAACTAGGATGGAGAGTGGAGCTGTTTGATCGACAATATTATTTAACCACTCATCCTGAACTCGATTTGGAGCCAACCACAGGCTTAATTGTTGTGGTCTATTTAAGTTAAGTCGCGGAATCTTCCAAAGCAATTTTTAAACCGACACCTGCCACTGTATGTAATAGTTTAGGATCAAAAGGTTTATCAACCATTTTTCTTAGGTTATAGATATGACTGCGTAACGCATCGCTTTCAGGTTCTTCGTCTCCCCATAATTCCATCATCAGTTCTTGCTTAGTCACTACTTTTGGAGACTGGCGCATCAAAATTTTTAATAGTTTAAATTGAATAGGGGGTAACTCGATATTATTTCCAGCACGAACCACAGTTTGAGTTGAGCTATCAAGAATTAAGTCGTGAATTTGAATTTTATGGTGAGTGACTTCACCAGCTGCTCTTTTTATTAATGCACGAATCCGCATCACTAATTCATTAAAATCAAAAGGTTTTACCAAATAATCATCTGTGCCAGCAGTAAAACCTTTAAGTTTGTCATCTAAAGTATCTCTTGCTGTGAGCATAAGAACGGGAATATCAACGCCTTGTTCGGTACGTAGCCAGTTACATAGGTCATAACCCGAGCCATCGGGCAAATTTATATCGAGCAACAAAAGATGATAATGCTGAGATTTGAGAAAAGTCCGTGCAGCATCTAAATTACGTGCATGATCGACAACATAATCATGCACTTCAAGAAATTCGCAGACCGTTGCTGCGAGTTCAAAATGGTCCTCAACCATGAGGATAAAGTGATTACCCATGAGATTTTATTAAGCCATTAATTTAATAATTGTTGTTTTAATTTAGCATTAAACGGTTCGCTACCAAACCAGATTTTAAAATATTGATTTGCATTTGGATTGTTCAAAGAGCCGAGTAGCTTCTGGTTTAATTTTAATTCTAGTTTTTGATTTTCATGTTGATAGTAGAGACTATAAAGATCTCCACTCTTAATTGGCCTATATAGTTCATTAATATGATTAAGCGGGGATTTCGCATCAAAGCCGCTAACATTTTTCTTCAAAAAGTGGGTTGCTGCGCGTTTAAATGCCCACTCGGGAATATCGCGGTTATAGCTAAAGTCCATTTTGATGCTTTGGTTCTGCCAATTTTTTAGGCAATCTTCAGCAAAGTAACTGACATTTCCCACTTTCTTGCTCGTCACCATTAAAGGAGCTGAACTGCATTTTTTTAGTTCAGCCGCATTGGCTTGAGATACGATTAAGATTCCCAGAAATATCAAGATTCGACTTTTTTGAACGGTAATACCCATTTATATACTCCTCCAAATATTGGTAAAGAACGGTAAAGGCCATTTGCCGGATCCCAATAATCTTGCTGGAAAATAATTTTTTGTTGCTCATTAATCTTAATTTGACTAATTCCATAAGAAGCCATGGTTTTTGAGCGACCTAGCATTTTAAAGTCATAGGTCATGTACCAATGAATGTAGGCTGTATCTTGGTGATGAGTTGCACTAATGAGTTTTACCGTGACATTACTCACTCGGGCATTCATGCCTTCAAAATGCTTAATCAGATCTTTCTTTTGAGAGAACTGCGAGAGTGTATCGTTGATATAGAGCTGATCAGCGTAAAGATTGCTAGCATTATTTACAAAAGAAGGAGTACCGAGCGTATTAAATGCAGCGACAAAACGATTGCCGACATCTAGCGCCTGTTGATCATCTAATTCTATACCAGTAATTTTTTGTTCAGCTTTGCCATAGTCACCTGAGTAACTAGGCACACTTTTACACGCCGTTAAACCTACCAAAGTAATCAACCCTAGGGCTGTAGTTATAATTTTCATGTCGATATCCAAGCCAACTTTATAAGATCAAATTAAAGAGCTGGTCGTGAATTTTGCGTGAATTCTTATGTTTTATGATTTGGGTTTAATGGAGAGCGTTTTCTGTTTTGGAAATTTAATAAACTAGGTCTAATCAACTTAAAAATTTCTATCGACTTCACAGCGTTTAAGATTAATAAATAAGATAAGCAAGAAAAAATTTAAGAAAGCAATTTTATTCTAGCTGCGCTTTACTCATAAGAGATATAGATAAGTTTTGAATAAATAGAAAGGTTCAATAATGAAAACAATCGGCTTATTAGGCGGAATGAGTTGGGAATCTACAGCGCTTTATTATCAACAAATCAATAAAATGGTTCATCGTAAATTAGAAAAATTGCACTCTGCTAAGGTCATTATTAATAGTGTTGATTTTGAAGAAATAGCAGCCTTGCAAGCGAAGGGTTTATGGCAAGAAGCTGGCGCATATTTAGCTGAGCAAGCGCTAAATTTAGAAAAAGCAGGGGCAGATTGTATTTTGGTGTGCACTAACACCATGCATAAAATTGCTGCACAGATTGAAGATTCAATTTCGATTCCTTTCTTACACATTGCTGATGCAACCGCAAAAGAAATTTTGGGTCAAAATATTGGTAAAGTTGCACTGTTAGGAACAGCTTTTACAATGGAGCAAGATTTCTATAAATCCCGATTGAGGGATTATGGAATTGATGTTGTTATTCCAAATGAAGCCGACCGAAAGACAGTTCATCGCATTATTTATGAAGAACTTTGTTTAGGCGTGATTAACCCTGATTCACAGCAAAAGTATATCGCTATTGTAGAAAGACTTATAGCTGAAGGCGCACAAGGCATTATCTTGGGTTGTACTGAAATTTGTATGTTAATTGGTGAGCATAAATTCTCGGTTCCTTTATTTGATACTACGACCATTCACGCCAAAGAGGCGGTGAGTTTTGCTTTAACTTAAGAAGATAAATTAGAAACAATAAATTGTTAGGAATTAATTTTAAAGATGGAGGATAACTTTGAAATTTAGATCAAAAATTGATTGGTGGCTTTTATTAATATTTGTTGTGATCACTGCCAATATCGTTATGAAAATTTATGAAGCAAATTATCATTATTCTTTAGCTTCAAATTTTCCACACCTCGTCATTTATAGTTTAGTCATTTTGGTTATTTGGCTTCCCATCTTTAACACGTATTACGTAGTAGAAAACAACACATTAATCATTAAGAGCTTGGTATTTCGATGGAAAATTAATATCAATGATATTACTCAAATAGAACCTACCCATAATCCACTTTCTTCTCCAGCATTATCGCTAGATCGACTTAAAATTTATTATATGAAAGATGGAAGAATGGCTACAGTAATGATCTCGCCCAAAGATAAAGAGAGCTTTTTAAATACTTTAAACAATAGTTCTGGGACAAAGTTCTAATTGATAGTTAATGAAGAAAGTAAATTAAGTGCCTAATAAATACTCAGTTATGTATTAGATTTTTGAAAAATACGGTCTGTAATGCTCAGCACAGTTAAATAAATCAACTATAAGTCTCTCTTCTAAAGCATTAACCTGTATTTATTGCGAATAAATAAAATGGAGATAAAAGATGCTTAACGATTTTTTGAAGCCAACTTTAGGCATTACGGTTGTATGTGTACTTGCAGGATGTGCATCATCATCTCAATATCCGATTGCCGAGAGTTATGGCCCAGAACCAAAACTTCCTGAGCCTAAATCGAGCTTATTACCGACCGTTAATATAGCCCCGGCAGAAGGTTGGCCAAATGGCGCTATGCCAACTCCAGCAGAAGGTTTAAAGGTCAAAGCATTTGCCAAAGGACTTGAACACCCTCGCTGGCTTTATGTATTACCAAATGGCGATGTATTGGTTGCTGAAACAGATGCTCCGCCTAAACCGGAAGACAGCAAAGGTATTAAAGGTAAAATCATGACTTTTGTGATGAGGCGTGCAGGCTCATCTCATCCGAGCGCAAACCGTATTAGTTTACTTCGTGACACCAATGGAGATGGAGTCGCTGACCAGAAAACGGTATTCCTTAAAAACTTAAATTCTCCATTTGGTATGGCATTGGTAGGTAATAACTTATATATCGCCAATACGGATGCACTAGTACGTTTTCCTTATCAAGAAGGGGAAACTCAAATTACAGCCAGTGGAACCAAAGTATTGGACTTACCGGGTGGTGCTTTAAACCACCACTGGACCAAAAATGTAATTGCTAATCGCGAAGGTACAAAGCTCTACATTACTGTCGGTTCTAACAGTAATGTTGCTGAAAATGGTTTAGATCAAGAAAAAGGTCGTGCACAAATTACAGAGTTTGATATTGCAAGTGGTCAGTCTCGCCCATTTGCAACAGGACTACGTAATCCTAATGGTATGGCTTGGCAACCTCAAAGCGGTAAACTTTGGACAGTGGTTAATGAGCGCGATGAAATCGGTAGTGACCTAGTACCCGATTATATGACTTCGGTTCAAGACGGTGCTTTTTATGGTTGGCCTTATAGCTACTATGGTCAACATGTAGATGTGCGAGTAAAACCGCAAAATCCTGAAATGGTTGCTCGTGCAATTAAACCCGACTATGCACTAGGCAACCATACGGCTTCTTTAGGCCTTGCATTTTATGCAGCCGAACTGATGCCACAATTTAGAGGTGGGGCATTGATCGGTCAGCATGGTTCTTGGAACCGTAAACCTCACAGTGGTTATAAAGTCATTTTTGTACCATTTAGAAGTGGTCAGCCTTCTGGTCCACCGCAAGATATTTTGACTGGATTCCTCAGCGATAAAGGCAAAGCGTATGGTCGCCCTGTGGGTGTAGCAATTGATTTCTCAGGTGCTGTGTTAGTTGCAGATGATGTGGGCAATACGATTTGGCGCGTTTCGCCAGTTGCAGAGACAACTTATGAGAGTCCAACCCAGCAATCCATTAGTAGTTCAGTGACTCAACCTTAAAAAGGTTGGACAAAATAGGTTTATTTTATGCAAATATTACGGTTATCTGATTACCCTCAATACAAAGAAATGGCTGCACAGTGGTTTTCTGAAAAATGGCAAATCCCTGTGGAAGCCTATCTTGATAGCATTCAGATTTCCATTGATCAAAAACATGCTATTCCACAGTGGTACATTGTTTTAAATGAAGATAAGCATTTAATTGCTGGAGCAGGAGTCATTGATAATGACTTCCATGAGCGTAAAGATTTAACACCAAACTTATGTGCTTTATTTGTAGAAGAGAACTATCGAAACCAAAATATTGCAAAGCACATTTTAGATTTTATACGTGAAGACTTGAGTAATCAGGGCATCCAAACACTTTATTTAATAACAGACCATACCGAGTTTTATGAAAAATGTGGTTGGCGGTTTTTAATGTTGGTAAAGGATGAGGAAGGCGAGATGGTACGTATGTATGTAGCAGATACTTTTTAATAGAATTTAAAGAGCATCTAAAAAAAATAGCCTCTATAGAGGCTATTTTTTTATAGGCTTATTTACTTTTAAAGTTTTTAAAAATCAAAAGAAGGGCAACAAACGATAGTAAAATAATAAAACTAATATAACTATTTGCTGTACTCATCAGCCCAATTTTCCCAACAAAATAGCCAGCTAAAATTGCTGGAACACTAAAAGCCAAATAACTTTCAACAAAAAATGCAGCCATAAGTCCTGCGCGTTCCTCTGGTAAAGCTAGAGGCATTACTGTGCGAATTGCTCCCATGAAAGCTGTACCAAAACCCACACCCGTAATAATAGAACCAAGAAATAAAACTACTGCATTTGTAAGATTAATTGCTAAAAATAAAACAGTTGAACCAATAGCAATTGAAAGAGTACCTATTAATAAAATACGATAATTTGTCGACTTTCTAAGCGTTAATATACCTGCCGCACCTGAGAGTGCTAGCGCTATAAACATAACACCGTTTAGCCATGCAGATGAAGTATGGAAAATTTTTGCCAGTAAAGAGGGCATAAGTGATAGGAAGAAACCACTGACCATCCAAAGAGCAATATTAATAGGGCTAATACTCAATAAAGCACTTTTTGTTTGTGGAGGAATAGCCATATTGGGCTTTAAAGAGGCAAGAGCACCCGATCTCTTTTGGGCTGTTTCAGGAGTAAAAAAACTTAAAATGAGTTCACAAACAAGAAGAAGACATAAAAATTCAAAAACAAGCTGTAACGGTTGGGCAGAGAATTGCAAAATAGAACAAGTTAGAAATATACCAACAGCCATGCCGACCATTGGTGCGATACTATTAATAAGCGAACCCTGAAGCTTACTAAAATCTAAAATTGCTGCGCCTATAGCCGAGACAGCAAGCCCTGTTGCGATTCCTTGTAAGCCCCGTGCAATAAATAACATCGAAACATCTGAAGCAAATAAGAAAAAGCTCATCGAAATAATTTGCAGAAAAATGGCTGCAATAATGACAGGACGACGTCCAATATAGTCAGACAAAGAACCAATAATCAGTAATGAACCCAGCAAAGTAAAAGCATAAGTTGCAAAAATTAAAGTCAAAGTGACAGGTGAAAATTGCCAAAGCTGTTGGTATAGACGATAAAGTGGAGTCGGTGCACTAGACGCCGCCATAAAAGTCATGAGCGTGATTGTATTAAGTGTCAATGCACTTGCACTATCTAACTGAAAAACTGATCCAGACCGTTTTGAACTTGAATTGTTCATATAAGATGAATAACATAAAAGCGAATATTTAGCTTTTATACATTATTTTTACACTAAAGCAAATCTTTAGCTTTAGTGTATTTTGTATATAGATATAAATATTTATAAATTTTTTGATTCCTTTTACAGAGTTTATAAATGGCAAAAGTTGTTACTGGCTTACGTCCTGGCGGTCGTAGTGAAAGAATTCAAACTGCGGTGCACCAAGCGGTAAAAGAGCTTCAAAAAACCTTAGAGCAGACCCAAATTACCATACCTATGATCGCTCATGAGGCAGGAGTAACACCTTCGACAATTTACCGCCGTTGGGGCGATATTAATCAGCTATTTTCAGATGTAGCCCTAAATGAACTTAAACCTGATATGGAACCAAAAGATTTAGGTTCATTTCAGCTAGATATCACTGCATGGATTGAACAATATTTTGAGGAGTATTCTTCTGAAGTTGGTCAAACATTATTGCGTGATGTGCTATATACAGCCGACTCTTCAAATGCAAGAAAATGTGAAACCTTAATTATTCAACAACTTGATATTATTCAAGCCAGAGCTAGATCGCGTAATGAACCCACTATAAATAATGAAGAAATTATCGAAGCTGTTATTGCCCCTATGCTATTTCGCATCTTATTCACTGAACGTACCTTAAGCTTAGATTACGTCCACATTTTATTGGAACGGTTATTTAACGCTCCCTAATTTGAATTAATTTATCAAAGCCTATTAGTAGGATTTTTTTAACAAAAAAGAGACACTTTATCTTGTTAAAAAATTATATATCAATTTTTCTTATTATTTTTAAACTAAATTTTCATAATTTATAATTTACATGTTTTTTATAAAATCATTTATTTAATAAATGTTGTGCTGGTATGAGACAATTAAACTTCTACAGCCATTTTTGTGCATGTTTTTACTTAAAATATTAAGATTAAATAATGCTTTATAACGAATTTTGGTTATTTTTTTATTTTTTAAAACTAGAAAATTAAAATGATTTTATATAATTTATTGCATGATTATTGAATTTGACATTTTTTAAATTTATAACACAGGCCGTTTTTTATTCTTTACAATGGCTTTTCCTTGATAAAGCAGCTTGTGGTGCACGCTTTATATTTTATTTTTTTATCCCCATCGAAAAGGTATTTAGATAATGGATTTCAATACCCTTGACCAAGAAACGGTACAGAAAAAACAGAAGTTTCACCAAATTTTGTATGTACAGGTCATCTTTGCAATTATTTTGGGCATTTTAATTGGTCATTTTTACCCAGAACTTGGCGAAAGTTTAAAACCGCTTGGTGATGCATTCATCAAGATTGTTAAAATGATTATTGCTCCCGTCATCTTTTTAACCGTTGTTACAGGCATTGCCAGTATGACAAACATGAGCCGAGTCGGCCGTGTAACTGGTAAAGCTATGCTTTATTTCCTTACCTTCTCAAGCTTGGCGCTTGTGGTTGGTATGATTGTGGCAAATATTATCCAACCAGGTAAAGGTCTTAATATTGACCCCGCTACCTTAGTCAACGACAAAGTAAATACTTACGTTGAAAAGGCGCATGCAACAAATATTACTGACTTCTTCATGAATATTATCCCGCAAACACTCGTCAGTCCTCTGGCAGGTGGCGAGATTTTGCAGGTTCTGTTTGTGGCGGTATTATTTGGTATTTCTTTGGCTGCATTGGGTGACCGTGCACGTCCAATTACCGACTTCTTAAATAACTTAACAGCTCCAGTTTTTTACCTTGTTGGTATGTTAATGAAGCTTGCTCCAATCGGTGCTTTTGGTGCAATGGCTTTTACCATCGGTGCGTATGGAATCGAATCAATTGGTAATTTATTACTATTAATTATGACGTTCTATATTACAGCAGTGTTGTTTGTCATCGTAATTTTAGGAGCAGTAGCCCGTTACAATGGCTTCTCAATTATTCATTTAATCCGTTATATCAAAGATGAACTTTGGTTAGTTTTAGGAACAAGTTCTTCTGAAGCAGCTTTACCATCTTTAATGGATAAAATGCAAAAAGCAGGTTGTGAAAAATCGGTGGTAGGTTTGGTGATTCCGACAGGTTATTCATTTAACCTCGATGGTACAAATATCTACATGACTATGGCGGCTCTATTCATCGCACAAGCGTGTAATGTTGACTTATCAATTAGTGAACAAATTGCATTGCTTCTTGTGGCAATGGTAAGTTCTAAAGGTGCAGCAGGGGTGACTGGTGCAGGCTTTATTACTCTGGCTGCCACTCTATCGGTTGTACCAGCGGTTCCTGTAGCAGGTATGGCTTTAATTCTTGGTATTGACCGTTTTATGTCGGAGTGCCGTGCATTAACAAATTTAGTTGGTAATGCTTGCGCAACAATTGTTGTAGCACGATGGGATAAAGCTTTAGATAAAGATCTTTTAGATAAAGCTTTAAAGAATCCTAAAGCAGAATAATCTTATAAAAAATCTGTAGCTGAGGGCAATTTGGGAGATTAGCCTCGCTACAGATTTTTTGTTTAATGTCTAACAATATATTTTAATTAAACCATTCTAAAGTTCTGCAATATTACTTATCTTTCAAAAAGACAATACTGTAATTCGAGTCGTAAAAAATTATGCTTTTAAGTGATCCTCAAACTCTTCACCTAATTGCATCGCTAATGAATTACCTGCTAAATCACAGGTCACTAAACCATATTCTTTTTTAAAACTAAAAGTAAAACCTTTTCCATCAGCAAGATTTTTAACTGAATACCCTAACTTTTCTAACCAAATACGAAACGCAATCAAATTTTTAGCTTTAACAACCTTTTTCACGTGAGAACTCCTTCTATCCGTGGCATTACATCTTATTTATTAATAGGGTTTTAATTAGATTTTTTAAAGGGGGAAAACTTTGTTTTATTTTGCAACTTGTAAAAAAAGTAAGATAGATAAAGAACAGTTTTCATTTTTATAAAAATATGGAGGTGTTATGTAACTAAAAAATAAAAACTTTTTATTTAATTAGTTGTTTATTGATGTGTTTTTAAAAAAATATAAATTCGAGACAATTTTTAAAAAGATGAATAAATATGAAGATAGTAAATGTAAAAAATAATTACGATCAACGTGCGCTATGCAAAAAGATACAGTTTTTAAAATGAAACTGTATCTCTTAAAAGGAGAGACTTTAACTTTAAAAATTATCTTTAAGTACACGCAAATGAGCAAAGTCTTCAGCACTTTCTGCACGAAGAAAAGGATTGGTTGCTAATTCGAGTTCAATCGTACTCGGAAGGGTGATTGATCCTTTCTTACGTAGCTCACGGACTTCTTCGGCTCGTTCAGATAAGGCGTGGTTATGCGGCTCTACTGTTAAGGCAAATTCGGCATTTGAAAGAGTGTATTCATGCGTACAATAAACTTTGGTTTGTGTTGGTAGCGCTGCTAAACGACTAAGTGAGTGATACATTTGTTCAGCCGTACCTTCAAATAATCGTCCACATCCCATTGCAAACAAAGTGTCACCGCAGAATACAGCTTCTAACTCTTCAATAAAATACACAATGTGTCCTAAGGTGTGACCTGGGGTCGCGATAATCTCTACTTTTAAATCATTAAATTTTAAATGATCGTCATGTTGTAAGGGGTGAGTAATTCCCGGAATTTTTGAGAGCTCATCACGTGGACCATAGACAGTAATATTTTGGCCAGCCGTTAAATCCGCTACACCACCGATATGGTCTTTATGCCAATGAGTGAGCCAGATTTGTTTTAAAGTGAGTTGATGATTTTGACAAAATTGAGTCACAAGATCAGCTTCTGTTGGATCAACTGCAACAGCCTCTTGGGTTTCAGTATCTTCTAAAATCCAGATATAGTTTTGGAGGGCATTCTGTACATCAATAAAATGAATTCTATAACGCATTGTTTTATCCTAAAACCAAATCCAAAGAGTAAGTAATCGCTGTTTTTGATAATAACAGAAAATGGTATTAAGCCACTCACTCAACCTTTTATGAAAATGATGTATATAAAACAAAAAAGCCCCCATTTAGGGAGCTTTTTATATGAGTAATTTAACGGATCTTAGAGAGCCAGTTACCTAGCGTCTGTACAATCTGTACTAAGAGCAATAGAACAATTACTGTTAAAATTACAACGCTTGTATCAAAACGTTGGTAACCATAAGAGATTGCTAAGTCACCAATACCACCTGCGCCCACTGCACCAGCCATTGCTGTTGCACCAATCAAACTGATTGTCGCTGTTGTGAGGTTTAAAATGAGTGAACTGCGTGCTTCTGGCAAAATAAAGCGGTAAATAATTTGCCAAGGTGTAGCACCCATCGCCTGAGCAGATTCAATAATTCCTTCATTTACTTCGAGTAGGGAAGTTTCAATCAAACGTCCCATATATGGACCAACGTAAATTGTTAAAGGGACAATCGCAGCCCATGTACCAATTGAAGTTCCTACCAATAACTTGGTAAGAGGAATCACTGCAATAAGTAAAATAATGAATGGGAGAGAGCGTAACGCATTTACAATTGGGTTAAGTAAATGATAGACGAATCTATTTGGCAAAATACCTTCTGGTCGAGTTACAAGCAAGATAACCCCTTGAATGAAACCCCAAATACCACCAAATAAAAGCGCAAAAAACACCATGTGAAATGTTTCTTGTAGAGCTGTTACAAACTGGTCAATTGAAAGAGAACTGTGCCAGAAAGGTTGAGTAAGTTCAGTTAACCACTGTACGATTAAATCTCTCATACTTGATCTCCTGATTGAACTACACTCACTTCATTTTTCTCTAAAAACTCGATAGCCTGTTTAATCAACTGTGGCTCACCTAGAAGCTGTACAAACATTTGACCAATGACAGTACCGTTAATTTCAGTCATGTTAGCGAATAAGATATTTAAACTAATATCAAATTGTTTAATCAGTGACTGAATTACAGGTTCTTGAGCAGAACGGCCCAAAAACTGTAAACAGTAGATGCTATGGTGATGCTGATTTTCGAGTTGATTTAAAATATTCACAGGCAACTGTTGATGTAACACAGTTTGAATAAAGTTTTTAGTCGTCGGATGTTGAGGATTACTAAAGATATCAATCGTTGAACCTTGTTCAATGACTTTACCAGCTTCCATCACAGCTACATGATCACAAACAGTTTCAATGACATCCATTTCATGGGTCACCATAACGATTGTGATTTTTTGCTCTTGATTGATTTTCTTGAGTAACTCTAAAACAGACTTGGTTGTTTGTGGGTCTAGAGCAGAGGTTGCTTCATCACACAAAAGAATTTTTGGATGATTTGCCAAAGCACGAGCAATACCGACACGTTGCTTTTGGCCGCCAGAAAGTTCATCAGGATAAGCATCTTTTTTGTGCTTAAGATCAATAAACTCCAATAACTCATTTAAGCGCTTTTCACGTTCTGCTTTATTGTAATTCAGCAGACGCATTGGCATTTCGATATTTTCAGCAACCGTTTTGGTTTGTAGCAAATTGAAGTGCTGAAAAATCATACCAATATTTGCACGTTCCTGACGTAATGAACGCGCATCCAAAGCAGTGAAGTCCTTTTGATTAATGATAACCTGACCTTCATTTGGTCGTTCAAGTAAGTTAATCAGGCGGATTAAAGTACTTTTACCTGCACCACTATAGCCAATAATGCCAAAAATACTCCCTTCAGGAATTTCCAAATTAATTTGGTCCAGAGCTCGTATGGTTTGGCCTTTAAGCTGATAGTGCTTTGAAATGTTTTTAAATTGAATCATGTCGTCAAAAACTATGCTAAAAAGAAAAAACAGGCAAAGAGTCTTTGCCTGTTTCGCGTTGCAGCTATTATATTACTATTTAGCTTCCGTGAGGTAGCTGATTGGCTGATTCACGTCAACTTTTGTACCACCAAAGTGTTGTTCAACGTATTTTTTAACAGCTTCAGTGTGGTATAGCTGACCAACTTTCTGAAGAATTGGGTCATCTTTGCGAGATTCAGCTGTTGCAAGGATGTTTACATTCAGTTTAGTGCTTTGGTCAACAGGTTCATAGTAGATAGAATCTTTAAGTACGTTTAAACCACCTTCTAAAGCTAATGTATTACCTAAAACAATTGCATCAACTTCATCTTTTACGCGTACAGCTGTCGCCATTTGGATTGGTTTGATATCAATTTTTTTACTGTTATCGATAATATCGCTTGGTGTGCCTTTAGCAGGGTCGAAGTCAGCTTTAAGTTTAATTAAGCCGGCACTTTGTAATAACAATAATGCACGAGCTTCATTCGCTGCATCATTAGGAATTGCAATGCTTGCACCTTGTTGGAATTCTTCTACTTTTTTATGTTTACTTGAGTAGATTCCCATTGGCTCAAGATAAGTTGTAGCAACTGGAGCAATTTTATCTTTATTTGATGCATTGAAAGCCACCAAATATGCATAAGATTGGAATGCATTTAAGTCAACTTCTTTATTTGCTACAGCTGTATTCATTGCAACATAATCAGTGAAATTTTTCACCTCAAGCTTAACACCAGCAGCTTTAGTTTCTGGTAAAGTCGAAATATAACGCCAGATATCAGCGTCAGAACCAGTTGAGGCAATAACCACAGTTTGAAGTTGTGATGAATCACCACTCTTTCCAGCTTGTGGTTCACTTTGTTGTTTACCGCAAGCTGCAAGTAATAGCACAGACACGCTTAAAAAAAGACTGATCAGCTTTTTCATGTAAAAAAAGTCCTGATTAAGAGAGATATCAACTATTTAGTTGGCTCTCTAGAAAAGAGAATGAGTTTTGTTGTCACGTCACAAAGTTTTGAATGCTAAAAGTTATAGCTTTTAGCTCTTTTCTAATTCCTCAGATACTTGTTTTACCGTTTTTGATCTGTACTAAATAAAACTATTTTCACAACAGTTCTATCATGAGTTGACAGTCTTTAAGCGATTTCTAAAAGTATTCAATGTTAAAAATAACGATTATCCCTAACAGAATTAGATGATGAGCCTCAATATTTAGAGGCACAATAACTTTGTGGAAAGTTCCAACGCTTTATCTAATCATATCAATAAAAACATATTCAATATAGTGGACATGTTTCGATCTTATTGATTGGAAGTGAATAAAAACTGGGATTTATATAAAATTTTCTGATAAATAAGAATGAAATATAAAAAGCCCTCTTTAATAGAGGGCTTTTTATCAGTTGAGAGTTTTTTACTCAGCTTTTTCTCGTGCAATTGCGCGATAGCCAATGTCACTACGATATTGCATACCTGTAAAGGTTACTTGTCCGCATACTTCAAGTGCATTAATTTGTGCTTCAAGCACGCTGTCGCCTAGCGCAGTTACACAAAGAACTCGACCACCAGAAGTCACGATGTGACCATCTTCACGAGTTGCAGTGCCTGCGTGGAAAATTTTAGTATCTTCAGGTGATTGTCCAATACCTGAAATTACATCGCCTTTGCGTACGCTATCAGGATAGCCTTCGGCTGCAAGTACGATACCGATTGACTTACGTTCATCCCATTCAGCTTCTTTTGGTAAATTGCCAGCAATACCAGCTTCTACCAATTCAACAAGAGATGACTTTAAGCGCATCATGATTGGCTGAGTTTCAGGATCACCGAAACGACAGTTGAACTCGATCACACGTGGTTGACCTTGTTCATCAATCATTAAGCCAGCATATAAGAAACCAGTGTAGACATGTCCGTCAGCAGCCATACCTTCAACAGTCGGACGCATGATTTCAGTCATAACACGTTCGAAAATTTCAGAAGTTACCACCGGAGCAGGAGAGTAAGCACCCATACCGCCAGTATTAGGACCTTGATCGCCTTCAAAAATACGCTTGTGATCTTGTGAAGTTGCCATTGGTAAAATGTTTTTACCATCAATCATACAAATGAAAGAAGCTTCTTCACCTGCAAGGAACTGTTCAATTACAACACGTGAACCAGCATCACCAAATTTGTTGCCTGCAAGCATGTCATCAATTGCTGCAAAAGCTTCTTCGTTGGTCATTGCAACGATTACACCTTTACCAGCAGCAAGACCGTCTGCCTTAATTACAATTGGTGCACCATTTTTTTCAACATATGCTTTAGCTGCATCAACTTCCGTAAATACTTCATAAAAAGCAGTTGGAATGTTATGACGCTTTAAAAAATGTTTAGCAAATGCTTTTGAGCCTTCAAGCTGCGCAGCATATTGAGTTGGTCCCCAAATTTTTAGACCTGCTTCGCGAGCAGCATCTACCACACCATTCACTAAAGGTGCTTCTGGACCAACAATAATAAGTTCAACATTATTTTCTTTAGCAAAAGCGATAATTGCAGGGTTGTCTAAAATATCAAGCTGAACATTAACGCATTTGTCTTCAGTTGCAGTTCCCGCATTTCCCGGTGCAACGAAAACTTGAGTAACTTTGGTATCTTGCGCGATTTTCCATGCCAAAGCATGTTCACGACCACCACTACCTAAAACTAAAATATTCATTTTTAATTTGTTCCTTAACTTTAATCCTTTTCATCCCCCTCTATTCCTCAAGGTGGAGTTTAGCTCCATTATTGTGGAAAACCCTCCTGAATGAAAGGAGGGTTAGGGAGGACTAAATTTAAATTAGTGGCGGAAATGGCGCATACCAGTGAACACCATTGCAATACCAGCTTCGTCTGCTGCAGCGATTACTTCTTCATCACGCATAGAACCACCTGGTTGAATGATGCATTTAATGCCAGCTTTAGCAGCATTATCAATACCGTCACGGAACGGGAAGAATGCATCAGAAGCCATTACAGCACCTTCAACAACCAAACCAGCATGTTCAGCTTTAATGGCAGCAATACGCGCTGAGTTAACGCGACTCATTTGACCTGCACCTACACCAATAGTTTGGCGGTTTTTAGCATAAACAATTGCGTTTGATTTTACATATTTTGCAACTTTCCAAGCAAAGATAAGATCATCAATTTCTTGCTCAGTTGGCGCACGCTTAGTAACTACTTTAAGATCATCTTTAGTGATCATGCCCAAGTCTTGATCTTGAACAAGTAAGCCACCATTTACGCGTTTATAGTCAAGTTGTGGTGCACGTGCATCAATTGCAGGTAACTCACCACATACTAAAACACGTACATTTTTCTTAGCACCAGTTACTTCAAGTACGCCATCAGCAATACTTGGAGCAATAATCACTTCAACGAATTGACGTTCTACAATTGCTTGAGCAGTTGCAACATCTAATTCACGGTTGAATGCAATAATACCGCCAAAAGCAGATTCTGGGTCAGTCGCATAAGCTAAATCATAAGCAGCTTTAATGCCGTCTAAAGAAACCGCAACACCACAAGGGTTAGCGTGTTTCACGATGACACAAGCAGGTTTTGCGAATGATTTAACACATTCAAGTGCAGCATCTGTATCTGCAATGTTGTTATAAGACAATTCTTTGCCTTGTAACTGTTTTGCAGTAGAAACTGATGCTTCTTTTGCATTAGCTTCGACATAGAAAGCAGCCGATTGATGTGGGTTTTCACCGTAACGTAAATCTTGTGCTTTGTTCAATTGAGTATTGAATGTACGAGGGAATAAGTCAGCTTCACCTTCGGTCTTACCAACGCGAGCGCCTAAGTAAGAAGCGATCATGCCGTCGTATTGAGCTGTATGTTCAAATGCTTTAACTGCTAAATCAAAACGTGTTTCATAAGAAAGTGAACCAGCAGTTTTTAATTCATTAATTACAGTGTCGTAATCAGAAGCATTAACTACAATACCTACTGAAGCATGGTTTTTAGCAGCTGCACGAACCATTGTAGGACCACCGATGTCAATATTTTCGATTGCATCAGGAAGAGTACAGTCAGGTTTTGCAACGGTTGCAGCAAATGGATAAAGGTTTACAACAACAAGATCAATCGGATCGATGTTGTGTTCTTCCATAACTGCTTCATCTAAACCGCGACGAGCAAGAATACCGCCATGAATTTTTGGATGTAAAGTCTTAACACGACCATCCATCATTTCAGGGAAGCCAGTATGTTCAGATACTTCTACAACCGCGATATTATTATCTTTAAGCAACTTATATGTGCCGCCTGTAGATAATAGTTCTACCCCTAGAGCTGCAAGGTTTTGAGCAAATTCGACAATTCCTGTCTTATCAGATACAGAAATCAAAGCACGTTTAATAGTCATGATGTTTAATTCAACAATTTCAAGTCTACGGATTAAAACCAATAAGCATAAAAAAATGCCCACGACGTCGTGAGCATTTTATCATTTATTCACTCATTAAACCGTGAGCTTTTAACTTTTTACGTAAAGTGCCACGGTTGAGTCCAAGAATTTCTGCAGCACGTGTTTGATTACCACGTGTATATTCAAGAACTACAGATAAAAGAGGTTTCTCCATTTCTGCTAGCACCATGTCATATACCTGAGATGGTTGCTCACCTTGCAATTGTGCAAAATAATGGCGAACTGCGCGATCCACGTGGATGCGAAGAGCAACATCAGATTGTGCAGTAAAAATAGGAGATTTGCTATTCATGCGAGTTAATCCGAAAATCAAATACTAGCTTGGGTAAAGTAGTATATAAATGTGGTCTAAAAATACGGAGTCCTGTTTTAGATCCTAAAACAGTGACTCTAAAACATAAGAACAATTAGCTTGCCATATTTCTTCGTATTGAATAAAAAATAAGCGTAACAATAATTAAATATTTGTTACAGCCCCCTCAAAAACAAAAAAAGTTAGGCTATGCGCTTAAAGTAGAAAAGCACACATGCTTAACAGTATTTTTTTTGGATTGAGAGCGAGGAGTATATGAGTCAAAGCTTTCGTGGCGCGTATCATACCATTGTCTAGGAAAAAGTGAGCAAATTAACTGCATTTTTTTTTATTTTTTTTTCACTTTTTTTACATTTTAGGGGTGGACAATTTCTAATCGATAATTTACTAGCCTTTTTTTGCTTTTGTTTAGCTCAAATTGGAATCGGAAAGGGGTATTTGATGGAATGCGTTGAATACCCCGTAGGTTTTCAACTAGATATTGTTGAGGAGTTAATATGATTTCCTCTGTTTTGTCTGGCTCTGTTGCAAAAATCAACTTTAGATTAGGAAGCTCAATACTTTTATCATTCTGGTTGAGCAATATACCTGAGAACTGGGTATGGTTTGCATCAATCTTGCGGACTTTTAACTTTTCTATATAGATAAGTTGATAAAGTTCTGCTGATTTGTTGCAGTGTAGTATTTGGCAAACGTAATTAAATGCATGGCTAACGGTTGGGCTTGCATGCATGAGCTTAGGGTTAAACCAGAGGATTTGAAAAGTAAAGACTAAAATTAAAATTAGGTTGGCAGAGCTCCAGAGCGTATAGTACAACCAACTATGCTTTTTATTGTTGTCTTGTTCTTGTGGGGATGCCTGCTCAGCTAAATTAAGGTTTGGTAGAGCATTAATAGGTTCGTTGTGAAAGTAATTTAAGTTGTTGAGATAAGTTAAAAGATCAATATTAGAGTTTTCTACTTTTTGGTCAAAGATATCTAGTACGTGAGAATGCGTCATATATCTTGTCTGCATTGAACCATTGGCTAGAGTCGTTGAGTTGACCATAACTGGCTGTTCAATATTGATTAGATGGGTTAAGGCATTAAAGCTTGAATTACATTTAGGGCAACAAACCATACCCTGAGCAACAGTCAATTGAGTAAGAGATACTTTATAAACTGTTAAGCACTTAGGGCAGCGGGTTTGTTTTTCATTCATGAGTTAAAAATCTCAATTTATTGTTTTACGTTTTCCTGAAATGCGACACCAGTTTTCTTCGCGCTTTTCGACATCTAATATATCAAAAAATTCAGAATAAACACGTGAAACATCAGCAACTTGCTCTTCAATCACACCAGCAAGTGCGAACTCGCCCTCAGATTTGATTAAATTTGCAAATTCAGGCGCAAGCATCATTAAAGGTCCTGCTAAAATGTTTGCAACTAAAACATCGGCTTGTTTAGGTTTGAATTCTTGATCAAACTCTTCAGGAAGACCTACATATAGTCGATCTAATACACCATTGAGCTCTGCATTTTGTTTTGTTGCTAAAACAGCTTGCGGGTCAATATCTGTGGCATATACTTTTTTTGCGCCTAGTAACAAAGCTGCTACGCCTAAAATGCCTGAACCACAGCCATAATCAATCACGATTTTATCTTTAACGTCAGTTTTACCAAGCCATTGTAAGCATAGGAAGGTACTTGCGTGATTACCTGTACCAAATGCAAGACCTGGATCTAACTTAATGTTAGTTGCGTCTGCTTCTGGTGGCTCTAGCCATTCAGGCACGATCCAAAACTTTTCTCCAATCTGAATTGGCTCATAGTAATCCATCCACGCGCGTTCCCAGACTTGATCTTCAAGTTCTTCATGACGCATAGGAACATCTGGAAGTTGAGCTTTTAAGAAAGCTTCTAAAGTGTCGACATCAATTGGGTCTTGTTCGTCTTGTTGATAGATGCCTGTCACAATAACTTTGTTCCATAAAGGTGTTTCACCCGGTAATGGTTCAAGTAAAGCCTGATCTTCAGCATCATCCAGCGTTACGCTTACCGCACCTAGAGACATTAAAAGTGTTTCTGTGAACTCAACTTGTTCTTGATCAACGGTAATGTGTATTTGTAACCACTTCACGAAAAGGACCTAAAAATTTTATTTAAAGGCGTATTGTAGCGGACTAGACCATTTTAAAAAAGAAAGCGGCCCATCTTTAATGGACCGTCTTTGAAAATACTGATGAGATATAGCGGAAAATAAATGACTTCTTCTATACCTATGTCAAAACAGATTAAGGAGCAGGGGCCTTAAATTGTAACTTGCCATTTTCGTTTGGTTGGCAAGTACCGTTAAAGGTTACACCGTTGTGATTGTATGAAACCCATTCACCTTGCTGTTTTTTTGCACAGACTCGAATTTGTTTTTGCATTTCAGCTTTGCTCGTGTCAGCAGCATGGGTAAAAGTTACGCCTGAAAAACAAATTAGAGATGCAGTTAAGATTTTTAACATGGTCGTTTTCATTTTGTATTCCTTCTCGTTGCGTTAATTTTAAAGTCATAGAAGTGCTGTACATTTTTTATTCTAAGATGAATTAATTTTAAAAACATTCACTTTGTATTGAATTCATGAAACAAAATGTCAAATCATGTGGCATAGCGTAAATTATGTGAAGACAATTTTGTAATTATGTACATCAATAAGCAGATAATTTTGCTATAATGTTCCGTCTTTTTTTTTCTGGTGTTTTTGTACTCATGCACTATCCTAAAGTTTATGATGTTATCGTTATCGGTGGCGGTCACGCAGGTACGGAAGCGGCCCTTGCTGCTGCGCGTATGGGACGACAGACTTTGCTTTTGACCCATAACATTGAGACTTTGGGCCAAATGAGTTGTAACCCAGCAATTGGTGGTATTGGTAAGTCTCACCTAGTCCGTGAAATTGATGCACTTGGCGGTGCAATGGCTCTTGCTGCCGATAAAGGTGGTATTCAGTTCCGTATTTTAAATTCGCGTAAAGGTGCAGCTGTGCGTGCGACACGTGCCCAAGCTGACCGTGTTCGTTACAAAGCTGCCATTCGTGATACTTTGGAGAATCAAGTAAATCTTGATATTTTCCAGCAAGCAGCTGATGACCTGATTGTTGAAGGCGATACTGTTAAAGGTGTTGTTACCCAAATGGGTATTCGCTTTGATGCTAAAACTGTTGTGTTGACTACAGGTACATTCTTGGGTGGTGTCATCCATGTTGGTTTAGAAAAATCAAGCGGTGGTCGTGCGGGAGATCCTCCTTCTATTGCACTTGCTCAGCGTTTACGTGAATTAAAACTACCTGTTGGTCGTTTAAAAACCGGTACTCCACCACGTATTGATGCACGTTCAGTTGACTTTTCTGTGATGATTCCACAGCCAGGTGATTTCCCGTCTCCAGTCATGTCATTCATGGGTGATGCTTCTATGCATCCTGAACAAGTAAACTGTTATATCACGCATACAAACGAAAAAACCCACGACATTATTCGCGGTGGTTTAGATCGTTCACCAATGTATACGGGTGTTATTGAGGGGGTAGGTCCACGTTACTGCCCATCAATCGAAGATAAAATTCACCGTTTCGCTGATAAAGACTCACATCAAGTATTCTTGGAGCCAGAAGGTCTAGATACACATGAGCTTTATCCAAATGGTATTTCGACCTCTTTACCGTTCGATGTTCAGTTCGAGCTTGTACGCTCAATTCGTGGTATGGAAAACGCTCATATCTTACGTCCGGGCTATGCAATTGAATATGATTATTTCAATCCCCAAGCTTTGAAATTTACACTTGAAACTAAAGCGATTAATGGCTTGTACTTTGCTGGTCAAATTAATGGTACAACAGGTTATGAAGAAGCTGGTGCCCAAGGTTTACTTGCAGGTTTAAATGCTGCGCGTCGTGCGTGGGAGCAAGAAGAGTGGACACCTAAACGTGACCAAGCTTATATGGGTGTGCTAGTTGATGACCTCATCACGTTAGGTACTAAAGAACCGTACCGTATGTTTACTTCACGTGCTGAATATCGTTTGATGTTGCGTGAAGATAATGCGGATCAGCGCTTAACTTCTATTGGTCGTGAACTTGGTTTGGTTGATGATGTACGTTGGGCTGCTTATTGCGAGAAAATGGAAGCGGTTGAGCGTGAAACCTCTCGTTTACAACATTTATGGGCAGCACCAAATAACCCGATGGGTAAAAAATTCGTTGAAATGACGGGTGCTGATTTGAGTAAGGAATGTAGTGCGATTGATTTGCTTAAACGTCCTAATATCACCTTCGGTCAAATTGCTAAACTTACTGGTTCTGATGTTTCAGAACAAGTGGGTGAGCAAATTGAAATTGCTGTGAAATATGAAGGTTATATTAACCGTCAGCATGAAGATGTTGCTCAATTAAAGCGTCTTGAAGAAACCAAAATTCCTGCCGATTTTGACTATGATGTAGTGTCAGGCTTATCACGCGAAATCACGCAGAAGTTAAAAACAGTTCTTCCAGAAACTTTAGCTCAAGCAAGTCGTATTCCTGGTGTTACACCAGCAGCAGTTCAGCTTGTAATGATCACAATTCGTAAGAATAATATGATTAAGAAAACAGCTTAATCATTTAAATGTACAAAAAGCCCAGTTAAGACTGGGCTTTTTTATTTTCTGTTCAAAAAATATATGGAAACTTCCTAAGGAAGAAAAGAGATTTCGCTTCCTTTTTTTCTTATTTCACATATTTTAAGTCGCCAGTTATATTGAATTCACGTTCAAACAAGAGGGCTTTAATCATGACAATGAAATCAATTCGCTACAATGGATATGAAATGGCATGCCAATGCTCATGTTCAAAATAGCGCAAAAGAAAGAGCAGATCAGTTTTGGTGGGGGAGAACATCTTGATCTGAAAACAAGTAAAAAATAAGAACGATATAAAATTAAGAAAATTATAATTCAAAATCTAAAGAGAACCTGATGGTTCTCTTTTTTATATCTATTTATTATCAGTTTCAATTTCTCGCACAGCATTATGTACTTGTACTGGCTCAATATGCAGTAATTTCTTACCAAAACTACGTAGCCACCATACTAGTTGAGATGTAAAAGGTACGGTTGCTGAAACTTCTACAATATTTTCTTCAAGCGGAGTAATTGTTTGGTCTTTACTTAACTGACTTTCATAAAAGGTTTTCGCAGTTTGCTCTGTCATGGTTAAGGTGAGCTGAATTGATTCGGTTGGTTGGTTGTAGTCCACTCTAAAGCCTAAAGCCCCTGAGTCAATATAATGATCAATATCAAAATTAACTGGATGCAGTGCTCGACTGTCTAATACTTTTGCTGATTTAAAACGGTGCAGAGCAAATGTTTGAACTTCAGTTTTGTCATGTCGTGTGCAAATTAAATAAATGACTGCACCTTTTTGTACCAAAGCCAAAGGATTTAAAACATAAGTTCTGTCTTCACCCTGATTGACCCGTGCCCGATAAACACATTCTATTTGCTTGTCTTGGAGCAAACCTTCATAAATTGCTTGTTGAGCATTTCGGTCAACTACAGGTGGAATTAACGGTTGGCTTGCCGGAACAATACGTACACGGTTAATCCACTGTCTCACATTATTTTGTGTAGAGAGACTACGTTTGGCCAAATCGAACCATGGTCCCATCTCATCAAGCAGGCTCGGAGGAAGGAGGTGCTTAAGGTGCTCCTCAACCATCATAAAGGTTACCGCTTGAGAGCTTGTCATGTGAGGTAAGCTTTGAATAGGAGCGTCTGATTGCCACCGCCAGCCTTGAGGTACGGCTTTATTGCTCTCTATCGGAAAACGTTGAGCAATTTGATTTAAATCACGCTGAATAGTCCTTAAACTAATATCAATACCTTCACGCTCAAGCATTTCTTGCAATTCACGGGTCCCGATCCATTTGCCGGTCGGGAGGCGAGACAAGATTTGCCATTGGCGATATAAACTATTCGAAGTTTCTTTTTCTATTACAGACATAAGCGTAATACATCTATATCCAATTGCTTTGGTGTCAACACAATAAAAAATCTTTACAGATTTAGCAAGTTTGTCAGATTCAGTTTATAGCCCATTGGGTAAACGATGATAAGATTTAGAAGAAAGTTATAACAATGATGCCGTACAAGTATTACAGATATATAAGTGGCACTGAAATTGCTTATTTAAAAATGAAATATAGATAAATGATAAGACGAGGTGGTTATGTCAGAACAAGAGCATGAATTACATCTAGATAATGATTTTTTTATACAAGAGCAGACAACAACAGCACTTATTAACCCAACCTCTTTTTTAGAACATATTTCTGTGCAAACCAATCTCTTTGAGCAACTCAAATCACAGTTCTTTAATGAGATGCTTGATGATGTAACGTCAAATGGTGCAGCTTCTAAAAAAATTGAACAATGGTTGAGCATCCGTACTTTAGATGAGTTAAAGGAGTTAAATACTCAAGCAAAACAGCATTTTCTTTATCATGGGATTACTTTTAATGTTTATGGTGATAAAGAAGGAACGGAGCGCACTATTCCTTTTGATTTAATTCCAAGAGTAATCGAGAAAAAGCAATGGGAAAAAATTGCCTCAGGCTGTGCGCAGCGTGTTAAAGCATTAAATTATTTCCTAGATGATATTTATCATGGACAACATATTTTAAAAGAACAAATCATTCCCGAAGAACAAATTATGGGAAATGATGCTTTTCAGCCCCATATGCTTAAACATTCTTTAAAAGGAAAAATTTATTCACAAATTAGTGGGATCGATATTATCCGTGATGGTGAAGGGGAGTTTTTTGTATTAGAAGATAATTTGAGAACACCTTCTGGCGTATCTTATATGATTGAAAGCCGAAATATTAGCCAGAAATTAATGCCTGAACTATGTACAGCCAATAATTTACAAGGGATTGAGCATTATCCAAAACTTTTAAAAGAAATATTGCAAGAAAATTCTTCTGCAGATCAACCTTTTATTGTGGTGCTAACACCAGGGCGTTTTAACAGTGCTTATTATGAACATGCTTTTCTAGCGCGTGAAATGGATGTGCCATTGGTCACAAATCGGGATTTATTTGTAGAAAATGATCAAGTATTTGTCAAAACTATTCGTGGGCGTCAAAAAGTAGACGTAATTTACCGCCGTTTAGATGATGACTTTCTAGATCCTTTAGCATTTCGACCAGACAGTGCTTTAGGTGTAGCAGGTCTTATGTCTGCTTATTTACAAAAAAATGTCGTGATTGCAAATGCACCTGGAACAGGCGTGGCTGATGATAAATCTATCTATCCTTATGTAGATCAAATGATTCAATACTATTTGGATGAAACACCAATTCTAAAAAATGTACCCACTTATCAGTGTCGTAAAGAAGAAGACTTAGATTACGTACTCTCTAACCTTGATCAATTAGTCGTTAAGGAAGCACAAGGTTCGGGCGGATACGGCATGTTGATTGGACCTAAAGCAAGCTCATGCGAAATTGATGACTTTAGAAAAAAATTGATTGCGATGCCACATATGTATATTGCGCAGCCTACCTTAGCTTTATCTGTCGCTCCAACTTTAACGACAGGTGGGGTGGCTGAGCGTCATATTGATTTGCGTCCATTTGTATTGAGCTCACCTTATCGTACAGAGATTGTGCCTGGTGGCTTAACACGTGTGGCCATGCAGGCGGGTTCTTTAGTTGTAAATTCGTCTCAAGGTGGCGGTATAAAAGATACATGGGTTGTTGAAACATTACATTCCTGATTGTGGGTTAAAGAGGAACTTTATGGTTTTACTCAATTCGAGTGCGCATCAAATATATTGGTTGGGCCGATATTTGATGCGAGTTAAATTTGCAGCTTCTTATTTACCCTTTACAGAAGATGAGAAAGCAACAAGATTTGCAGCAGCATTTGGTTTGGTCATAGAAAATGCTGAATTACTAAATCACTATATGTTAGACAAGAAGCAAACATTTTCATTACTGAACCAGCTCATTATTGCTAAAGATAATATTCAGGAACTAAGAGGTATTTTGTCATCACATGCTTATGCAGAATTAAATAATGTGATTAATACGCTTCAAGCTCAACCTGATGCATTGAGTAAAGCGGTCGAACAATGCACGCAAATACTAGAAGCGGAACATGAAGATGTTCGTTTATTTTTGCATTTAGGCCAAAAAATAGAGCAATTTGATATAGAACTGCGTTTTGGAGAAGATTTATCTGTTCTCATACCAGAGCTAGATATAGTGGTGCAACAGCTCGTTAATTTGAATTGGGAAAATATAGATGAAAATTGGCAAGCACTAAAGCAGCAACTTACGTGGGACGCTTACTATACTTTTACACAGCAGTTGGAAAATATGTTTGAGGGCTGATTATGAAATTGATGGTTAATCATCAAACGCATTATAGCTATACTGAAACTGCTCGGAACAGCATTCAGTATATTAAAATGATGCCTCAAACATCGCCTCATCAACATGTTATGAATTGGGCAATTAGCGTGCCGGGTGAGAAAACAATAAAGAGAGATATATTTAACAATGTATGGATGACGGCTAGTCAGCGTTATCCATACCAACATCTTACATTTATGGCCCAAGGAATTGTTGAGCTTCAAAATGTAGAACTAGGTTGTGTAGATCTCTCTACACCTACAAATTTGTTTTTGCAGATGACAGGTGCAACTCGATGTGATTCGGAAATGTTGGACTTTGCCAAAAATATTGTAGTGGTCAAGGACCGACAGCATATTGCGTTATTAAGCGAATATATCTTGCAAAAAATACTTTATCAGCCTGAAAGTACTTCGGTTCAGACAACTGCGATTGAAGCATTTCATGCGGGTCAAGGTGTATGCCAAGATCATGCTCACATTTTAATTGCGATGTGTCGTGCGCTACAATTACCTGCACGTTATGTCTCTGGTTATCTATTTGATCAAAACTATCCGCACCTTGCCAGTCACGCTTGGGCGGAGGTATTTTTAGAAAATCAGTGGTATTGTTTTGATGTAAGCAATCAGTTGTTTACACCCAAACATCACATCTACCTTGCAGTAGGACGTGACTATCTCGATGTGGCACCTATTCGTGGCGTAAGAGAGCAAGGTGGAGTTGAGAACATGATGTCTGTGGTTCAAGTGTTGGCATGTTGAATGTAAAGAGAATGAAATGACCTATTGTTGTGCGCTAAGATTGGAACAAGGTTTAGTGTTTATTAGTGACACAAGAACCAATGCAGGAGTTGACCATATTTCTGTGTTCCGAAAACTGCATACTTTCGGTGTTACCGGAGAACGTTTTATCGCCTTGCAAACTGCAGGTAACTTAGCAACAACGCAAGCTGTTATAGGTCATTTACAAAATGCCCTGACTTTGCAGCAAGAGCCTAATCTATATAGTGTTAATACGATGTTTGAGGCGGCTGAACTAATTGGCAAAACCTTAAAAACTGTTTTAGAGGATATTAGTTCGGACACTCAAGAACAAATGAATTATGCCTGTAGTATTTTGGTGGGTGGGCAGATTAAGGGTGGTGACATGCAACTTTATAATGTCTATCCACAAGGCAATTTCATTTGCGCAACTACAGATACACCGTATTTTCAAATAGGTGAAAGTAAGTATGGAAAGCCTATTCTGGATCGAGCTTTATATTATGCAATGCCACTAGACGATGCATTACGTTGTAGCCTGATTTCTTTTGATTCGACTTTGCGTTCAAATGTTTCTGTTGGCTTACCACTTGATGCATTGGTCTACATTAAAGATAGCTTTGTTATCCCCATGGGAAAACGAATAACCGAAGATGATCCTTATTTCTCACAGATTAGTAAACAATGGTCAGATACTCTTCGTCGGGGTTTACAGGAAATGCCAAAGCCTACAGATGATTACTGGCGATAAATTTTGAATGTTTAAATAAAAAAAATCCAAGCATGCTTGGATTTTTTTTATATTTTATTATTTAAGTACTTTTACGAGTGGGGCGATTGCTTAATCGACAGAGTAATTCATATCCTATCGTTCCGTTTGCATCCGCAACATCATCAACTAAGCGATGTGGACCCCAGAGTTCAACTGGAGTGCCTAATTTTACTTTCATGCCTGTCACGTCGATTGCAATCATATCCATACTCACTCGCCCTACAACCGCACAGGGTTGTTTATCAATAGCGACATAGTTCGGTTTAATATAAGCTCGTGGATAACCATCACCGTAACCTATAGAAACAATTGCAATATCCATTGCTTGAGTGGCACAGAAAGTTGATCCATAACCGACATGTTCATTAGTTTGAATATGGTTGAGTGCAATTACTTCTGCTGAAAAAGTCATCACTGGTTTTAAGTCAAGATCATGGACTGTTTGATCTGCAAAAGGTGAGGCGCCGTAAAGCATGATACCCGGACGAACATAATCAAAATGTAACTCTGGCCATTTATAAATAGCAGCAGAATTACAGCAAGAAGCTAACACTGGATCACAAGCTTGTTTAACTTGTAGAAATTGTTGTTTTTGTTGCTCGTTAAGTGGATGGTCTACATCTGCATTTGCGAAATGCATTGCAAGTACACAAGTAAATCCTTCAGATTTTAAAGTCTTAATAACTTCAATAATTTCTGGATTTTTAAAACCTAACCGGTTCATCCCACTATTAAGTTTAACCCAGACTTTTAAACCTTGATTGATGTACGCTTGTTTGTGTTTAATCAACCATTCAAACTGTTGTTGATGGTGAATGATACATTCAAATTTTTGTTTAATTGCAATTGGCATTTCATCTTCAGAAAATACCCCTTCAATTAAAGTGACAGGTTGTTGAAATCCTAATTCACGAATTTCCAAACCTTCTTGTAGGCAGGCGACACCAAAGGCATCTGATGCATTTAAGGCTGCTAAACAGTCTTTGATTCCATGTCCATAAGCATTGGCTTTTACCATACTTACAATTTTTGAATTTGTTGCGAGTTGTTTGACACGGTTTAAGTTATATTGAAGTGCATTGCGGTCAATATAAACTGTTGCTTGGCGCACCCTCATTTACTCCTTTGGGCTAGAGATAGAGCTTATTCTTCATCATCATATTGGCTGTAATACTCAGGAGAGAGATTACTAAATCGAGTATATTGACCTTCAAAAGCAAGACGAACTGAACCAATTGGACCGTTACGCTGCTTACCAATAATAATTTCTGCAGTGCCGGCCTCTTTTGACTCTTTGTTATAAACCTCATCACGGTAAATAAACATAATTAAGTCGGCATCCTGCTCGATCGCACCGGATTCACGTAAGTCGGACATTACAGGGCGTTTATTTGGACGGTTTTCCAGACTTCGGTTAAGCTGAGAAAGTGCAATAACAGGACATTGCATCTCTTTCGCCAATGCTTTTAAGCTACGAGAAATTTCTGAGATCTCGCCTACACGGTTATCACCCATGCCCGGGACTTTCATGAGCTGCAAGTAATCGACCATGATACAACCGATTTTACCATCATGCATTTTGGCAACACGACGAGCACGGGCACGAAGTTCAGTTGGAGGTAGGGCAGATGAGTCATCAATATATAGATGCATTTGTTGAAGCTGCAAAATTGTGCCAGTCACCTTGGTCCATTCATCTGCATCGAGGTTACCAGAGCGTAAATGTCCTTGATGGACTTTACCCATTGCGGAAATAAGACGCATCGCAATAGAGTCTGCTGGCATCTCCATTGAAAAGACCAGAGCAGGTAACTTGTTATATTGCAAAACACTCTCAACCAAATTCATGGCAAAAGTAGTTTTACCCATTGATGGGCGTGCAGCAACGATAATTAAGTCACCAGGTTGCATACCAGATGTTTTATTATCAAGTTCTAAGAAGCCAGTCGTTAAACCTGTAATATTGCCATCTAATTTTGAAAGCTCATCAAGCTTACTAATTACGTCTGCGGTAACAGAACTAATAGATTTAGGACCAGCATCTTTTTTATTGTTATTGTGCTGTTCTGCTAATGAGAAAATACTTGTTTCAGCTAAGTCTAAAATTTCACTTACACCGCGGCCTTTCGTGTCATAAGCATTTTGCAAAATTTCAGTACTAACTTTAATCATGCTACGAAGCGTAGAAAACTCTTTAATTTTAGTGGCATAAGTTTCTAAGTTATAGAAACTTGAAGGTGAGTCAGCCATGAGCTGCATTAAATATTCTTCGCCACCGATAGCATCAAGTAAATTTTGTTTTAAGAGCCAGTCACTTACTAAGACAGCATCATAGGGTGAGTTTTCTTGTGCTAATTTCTCGATTGCACGAAAAATATATTTATGGCGAGTCGCGTAAAAATCATTTTCTTTGAGTACATCATTAACTTGTTCGAAAGATTCTGCAACTGTCATCAGGGCAGCTAGAACAGCTTGTTCAATAGCTAAATTGTGTGGGGGAGTGCGAAACTCTTTAAGTTGGCCTGATTCACTCGTTTTATTTTCTGTTGGAGATGAAAGCGCTAAAGAAGTGGCATTCGCCTGAGACATAATTAGACCTGATGATAAAGAAATGTGTACACAAAGAGGCTGTAAAGCCGAGAACTATCTTAAAACAAAATTAAATAAACTACCTAATTAAAAAACCAATTAAACTGAAGAACTGATCAGGAATTAATATATCTTATTTTAAAATTTGAAACATAAAAAAAGAGCATGCAAAAGCATGCTCTTTTTTTTGATGAGAAATTACTCAGATACGATAGTAACGAGAACTTCTGCAACAACATCATGGTGCAATTGGATTGCGATGTTGAATTCACCAGTGTGACGAAGCGCGCCATTTGGTAAACGAACTTCTGCACGGTCAACTGTAAGACCAGCATTCGTTAATGCGTCAGCGATGTCACGAGTACCGATAGAACCGAAGAGTTTACCTTCGTCACCAGCTTTAGCAGTGATAACGATGTTAACTTCGTTCAATTGTTCAGCACGTGCTTGAGCAGCAGCTAAAACTTCAGCTTCTTGCTTCTCAAGTTCAGCGCGACGAGCTTCAAAAGCAGCAGTGTTAGCTTCAGTAGCTGCAACTGCTTTACCTTGAGGGATAAGGAAGTTACGGCCGTAACCAGCTTTAACTGATACTTTATCGCCTAATTTACCAAGGTTCTTAATGCGTTGTAATAAGATAACGTCCACAGATCACCTCACTTATGGTTGTCAGTGTACGGAATCAAAGACAAATAGCGAGCTTGTTTGATAGCAAGTGCTAATTGACGTTGATAACGAGCTTTAGTACCAGTGATACGGCTAGGAACAATCTTGCCGTTTTCAGTGATGTACTGTTTTAAAGTGTCGATATCTTTGTAGTCGATGTACGCAACATTCTCAGCTGTAAAGCGGCAGAACTTGCGACGACGGTAAAAACGTGCCATTGATGTTCTCCTTATTCAGCTTCTTGAGCAACTTGCTGTGCTTCTTCGCGTTGAGCTTTACGCGCACGCTTTTCTTCAGCACTCTTAGCAAGCAATGACTCTTCAGTGATTGCGTGTTCACGACGGATGATAAGGTTACGAATGATCGCGTCGTTATAACGGAATAATTCTTCTAACTCATCAAGCGTAGTTTGACCACATTCAACATTCATAAGAATGTAGTGCGCTTTGTGAATTTTGTTAATTGGGTAAGCCAATTGACGACGGCCCCAATCTTCTAAACGGTGAATTTGACCTTCAGCTTCTTTGATCTGAGAGATATAGCGTTCAACCATACCTACAACTTGATCGCTTTGGTCTGGGTGTACCAAAAGTACGATTTCGTAATGACGCATTGTCAGCTCCTTACGGTTTAAACAGCCCCTAATAAAAAAAATTAGAAGCAAGGAGTCATAACTTAATAAGTTATGTCGCAAAAATTGCGAAGGCTGAATTATAGGTAAAAGTTCGACTAAAAACAAATCTTTTGATCAGAAAAGTAAAACTTCTTTACTATAAAGAGGAAATCCTCTCTTGTTTAAAAGAGAGGAAGATTTGGAGCAGGGGATTGATAGGTAAAGCTAAAGCTCAAACTTAACAGGGTAATTAATATGACCGAGTACAGGAAAAAACGTTTAGCCCACAATTGATCATTTACGGCTTTAAATCCAATAACTGATAAATATAACCAATATGCAGTCAAAGCATTAAAGGTAATTAAAAAGAATACATTGGTATAGCCAAAACAATATAACCCATTTAAAACAGCTGCAAATAATAGGATATAGATTACACATTCAATTTTCGTACGATAAATAGAACGTGCTACAGGCAAAATTGGAATTCCCGCATTTTTGTAATCATCAAAACGATAAATTGCAATTGCCCAAGAGTGAGGCATTTGCCATAAAGCGTATGCTAAAAACAAAAGCAAGGCTGCCACATCAAATTGATGAGTTACTGCTGTATAACCAATAACAGGAGGGCTCGCTCCGGAGATACTACCAATGACGGTTTGATGGATTGAAGTACGTTTGGTCCACAAGCTATAAAAACCGACATAGACAATAAAACCAATCATTGCAAACAAAAATGCATAACCATTTACACCGAACCACAAAATGCTAAAACCAATTACTCCAAGCACTAATGCATATATCAGCGCAACAGTAGGAGAGATTGTTTTTTTAACAAGTGCACGGTTTTGAGTGCGCTGCATCTTTGTATCAATATCTTGATCTATAACATTATTAACCACACAACCAGAAGCCACAACTAAAGTTGTTCCAAGTAGGGTGAGAAGTAATAATAAGATGTCTATAGAGCCTTGGGCGGCTAAGAAAAAGCCGCCCAAGGTGGTAATGAAATTACCGAAGAGAATTCCTGGTTTAGTCAGGAATAGATATTTTCTCAACATGACAATCAGTTTAGATCATCATATTGTAGTGAAGGTAATTCATAATCCACACAGAACCGATTAAAAGTACGGCGATACATAGGATTGTGTAGATGAATGCAATCATATTCCAACGTTGTTCAGATGATGTATTCATGTGTAGGAAGTACACAAGTTGTACAAGAACCTGAGCAACCGCAGTGATTGCAATCACTGTAACTAAAAGACCACGACTGAAACCACCCGCCATCACCATCCCGAAAGGGATGATGGTGAGGATAACAGAAAGGATAAATCCAACAGTGTATTGCTTAAAGTTACCGTGTGACGCACCAGCAGCATTATGCTCATGACTACTCATTAGAGAACTCCCAGTAAGTAAACGACGCTGAATACACAGATCCAAACGATGTCAAGGAAGTGCCAGAACAAGCTTAAGCAAGCAAGACGACGTGTATTCGGTAAAGTCAAACCTTTAGTTTTGATTTGATACATTAATACTAGCATCCACACTAAACCAGAAGTTACGTGGATACCGTGTGTACCAACCAAAGTAAAGAACGATGATAAGAATGCACTGTGAGTTGGACCATGGCCTTCATGTACAAGGTGATGGAATTCATAGACTTCCATTCCAATGAACGATGCACCAAAAAGGAATGTAATAAATAACCAAGTGATAACTTGATTTACATTCTTTTTATAAGATGCAAGTACAGCAAAACCAAAGGTTACCGATGAAATCAATAAGGCAAATGTTTCAGTTAACACGAAGCCTAATGAGTCATGGAATAGGTCATATGCGCTTGGAGTGCCTGCTGGAACATGACTGCTTAATACAGCGAACGCAATGAAGAGTGATCCGAAAAGAATCAAGTCACTCATCAAGTATGTCCAGAAACCAAAAACCGTTAAGTCGGTATCATCATGTTCATGATGACCGTCATGGCCGTGGTTGTCGTGATGAAGTACTTCAGCCATTTCCTTAGTCCTTCTTCAAGTGTTTTTCAAGTAAAGCATAGCGTTCGTTTTCAATACGCTCAACTTCAGCAGCAGGAACGTAGTAGTCAACATTCTTAGTGAATGAGCTTACGATCAAGCTAACAACAGCTGCAACGAATGAAACAACAACGAGCCACCAAATATGCCAGATGAGTGCAAAGCCAAGAAGAGTAATGAACATTGCAATGACAAAACCAGCAGCACGATCAGTCGGCATGTGGATGTCTTCATATTTAGTGTTACGTGCGTATGCTACACCATTTTCTTTGTCAGTCCAGAAACGGTCGATACCGCTTGCATCTGGTTCATGTGCAAAGTTGTAGAATGGAGCAGGGGAAGAGGTCGCCCATTCAAGCGTACGAGCATCCCATGGATCGCCAGTAAGGTCCATGTTGTCTTTGCGTTGTAAGAAACCAACGATGATTTGCATTAAGAAACATGCAATACCAATCGCAACAAGAACAGCACCAAATAATGCAATCGCAAGGTACGGATCCCATTCAGGGTTGTCATATGTATTCAAACGACGAGTCATACCCATGAAACCAAGGATATAAAGTGGCATGAATGCAAAATAGAAACCAAAGAACCAGAACCAGAACGCAGCTTTACCCCATGCTTCGTTGAGCTTCCAACCAAACATTTTTGGCCAGTAGTAAATGATGCCGGCAAACATACCAAACACCACACCACCGATAATTACGTTATGGAAGTGAGCGATCAAGAATAATGAGTTGTGTACCAAGAAGTCCGCAGGTGGAACAGCCATAAGTACACCAGTTAAACCACCGATACCGAATGTTACAAGGAAGCCAAGCGTCCATAACATTGGAGTAGTAAAGGTGATGCGACCTTTATACATGGTGAATAACCAAGAGAAGATTTTAACACCAGTAGGAATCGCAATAACCATGGTCATGATACCGAAGAACGCGTTAACGTTCGCACCAGCACCCATGGTGAAGAAGTGGTGAAGCCATACAACAAACGCAAGAACAGTAATCGCGATAGTTGCATACACCATAGACTTGTAACCGAACAACGCTTTACGAGAGAAGGTTGCAACGATTTCTGAGTATAGACCAAATGCTGGTAATACCAAGATATATACTTCAGGGTGACCCCATGTCCAGATCAAGTTCACATAAAGCATTGGGCTACCGCCAAGCTCATTTGTGAAGAAATGGAAGCCGAAGTAACGGTCTAGAGTAAGCATTGCAAGTGTACCTGTTAATACAGGGAATGATGCAATGATTAATACAGCCGTACAAAGTGAAGTCCACGTGAAAATAGGCATATCCATTAATTTCATGCCCGGTGCACGCATTTTGATGATGGTAACGAAGAAGTTAACACCAGATAAAAGCGTACCTAGACCAGAAACCTGAAGTGCCCAGATATAGTAGTCGACACCTACACCAGGAGAATATTGAATGCCAGATAGAGGAGGGTAAGCCATCCAACCAGTCGCAGCAAATTCACCTAACACAAGTGAAAGCATCATCAAACCAGCAGCACCAGCGAATAACCAGAAGCTTAAAGAGTTCAATAATGGGAAAGCAACGTCGCGAGCACCAATCTGTAAAGGTACAGAGATGTTCATCATACCTACAACGAGACCCATTGCTACGAAGAAGATCATGATTACACCGTGTGCGGTGAAGATCTGGTCATAGTGGTCAGGATGTAGATAACCTTCGCCGCCGCCTTTAGCGAGGAAAAGTTGTAAACGCATCATGATCGCATCGGCGAAACCACGCAGAAGCATGACAACAGATACGATGATATACATGATACCAATCTTTTTATGGTCTACCGTAATAAACCACTCATTCCACAAATATCCCCATTTTTTGAAATAGGTGATACCGCCAAGCACTGCAATTGCACCAATTGCCATAAGGACCATGGTGACAAGTACGATTGGCTCTGTCGGGATAGAGTCCCAACCCAGTTTACCAAAAATCATATCCATGTCTTATTCCCCTTGAGCAGCGTGTTCAGCTGCAGCATGAGTGTCAGCTGTTGCGTGTTCAGCAGAGTGGTCAACACCATGATAGTTACTCATATAGTGGTTGATAATTGTTTCAAACAATTTAGGCTCAACAGTAGAGTAATAAGTCACAGGGTGTGGCTTAGTCGGGAACGGTTTCATAGCTTCAGCTTCAGCAACTGCTTTTTCATCACCAGCAGCTTTAGCACGATTTACTAAATGCTCGATCTGATGCTTAGAACGGTTACCATCACGTAAGGTTGCCAATTCAGCTTGGTCAAGCGTAGTTTTTTGAACTGCTTCTGGGTTAATGGTTGAACCATTACCTGCTTTAACCGCTGCTACCCATTCGTTGAATTGTTGCTCTGTAACACTATGCGCCTTGAAACGCATTTGAGAGAAACCGTAACCTGAGTAGTTAGAAGAGAAACCACGATATACACCAGTTTCATTTGCTAACAAATGAAGGTGAGTTTGCATACCTGCCATTGCATAAATCTGGCCGCCTAACTGTGGAATGAAGAATGAGTTCATTGTAAAGTTAGAAGTGATTTTAAAGCTTAACGGAGTTTTTTCAGGGAAACGTACTTCGTTAACTGTTGCAATGTTTTGTTCAGGATAAATAAAGATCCACTTAAACTGTTCAGCAATAACTTGAATAGTTAAAGGTGCTTTATCTGATTCTAAAGGACGGTATGGGTCATACTTGTGGGAACCCCACCAAGTTAACCAAGCTAAAATACCAATAATAATGACAGGGATACCCCATACTACAACTTCAATTGCAGTTGAGTGTGCCCATGTAGGTTTATAGTCTGCATCTTTATTTGACGCGCGATATTTCCAACCAAACCATAATGCCATGATGATTGAAGGAATCACCACAAGTAACATTAAATAGATCGCAGTCATCATAAGGTCACTTTGACCTTGACCAACTGGACCTTTAGAGTTTAGAAGTACCATATCACCACCACACCCAGTCAAAAGTGCGGCAAGCGTTGATAAAGACAATACAGCTAAAATCGTTTGTCTCATTTTACAACCTCGGTGAAGAGTCCCATTCCCTAATTAAATATGGGATAGCGATTAAAGTGTCGCATGATTGAGAACGCTAATCCTTAAATTTAGACTTCTCAATTATATGACACCGCTACGTTGTAGGGCATTATGCCTCATATCGACAAACTAAGCTATACATAAAGTAGGCTGAAATAATTGTTTTAAAACCCGATTTTTTTTGTAGGGTATCGAATCGCAATAGAGCTTTTATTTAAATATCAACTCACTATAGAAAAAAGGAGGCGGGGTGCCTCCTCTTTTTTTAGACATTAAATGAATGAGTCATTCACTATCATTTGATCACTTTTGTTCTTGCAATTTTGTCATGTAAAGCTTGTCGCTTTTGTCCTAATGCAAAAGCGTAGTCAATAATTGTACTGATCGGCATAAACAATAAGTTTAATATGATAAAAACAATACTTCTTAATAAGAAGATGCGAGTTAAATTAACCTTGCTATTGTCCTCAGCATCTACAATTTTAATTCCAACAATTTTCTTACCTATACTCTGACCAAACTTTGTTAAAAGAACGGCTTGAATTGCAAGCATAATTACGACGTAAAGAAGCATTGAATGCCAAGCTTCTATTGGAATTAAAGTAAAAAGTTGCTGTTGCAATTCTGCAGCTTTAGTCGATGCGACTTCGGCAGATTGCATCTGTTTTTGCAGCTCGAATAATTGCTTATATTGAGCTTCATTAAAGAAAAAAGAAGGAATTGCAGCGATTGGTAACCAAAGCAATAAATCAATAATTTTTGCTAAAGCCCGAGCTGGAATAGATGCAAGTTCATGAACTTTAGGTTCTACACGAATTTGACGAATAGTTTCATTAGTTGATGTATTCGTATTTATTGTAGGTACAGAATAACCGATAGGTTGATATACAAGTTTACCTTGGGTTAATTCTCCTAAAGCTTTCCATTCTGTCATGCCTTCATGCCAAGCTAAATCAGTTAACAAAATTTGTTGGCTAGCCAACATTTGATTTACTTGTTCTAAAGTATAAGGCCCAGCTTGTTGATTATTACGTGCCAAGTAAATTTGCATAAATAAAAATTCTCTATTCTAAAGATGAAAAAAGACCCACGGATGGGCCTTTTTTTATAACATATTAGATTTGCTTGATTTTTTCTTCAGCAAGGAAGAACCATGTATCTAAAACTGAGTCTGGGTTAAGAGAGACAGATTCAATACCTTGTTCCATTAACCATTTTGCAAGATCTGGATGGTCTGAAGGACCTTGACCACAGATACCTACATATTTACCTGCTTTACGGCAGGCATGGATTGCCATTGAAAGAAGAGCTTTAACAGCTGCATCACGTTCATCAAATAAGTGTGAAACAATACCTGAGTCACGGTCAAGGCCTAACGTTAACTGAGTTAAGTCATTAGAACCAATAGAGAAACCATCGAAGTGCTCTAAGAATTGTTCAGCTAACAGAGCGTTAGTTGGTAATTCGCACATCATGATTACTTTTAATCCGTTCTCACCACGTTTTAAGCCATTTTGTGCAAGTAATTCAATAACACGTTTTGCTTCAGATACTGTGCGTACAAAAGGAATCATGATTTGAATATTGGTTAGACCCATTTCATCACGAACTTTCTTAAGTGCGCGACATTCTAATTCGAAACAATCACGGAAGTTATCAGATACATAACGGCTTGCACCACGGAAACCGAGCATCGGGTTTTCTTCTTCAGGCTCGTATAACTTACCACCAATTAAGTTTGCGTATTCGTTTGACTTGAAGTCAGACATACGAACGATAACTGGCTTGTCACCAAATGCAGCAGCAAGAGTTGCAATACCTTCAACCAATTTTTCAACATAGAAATCTACAGGTGATGCATAACCTGCGGTACGAGTTAAAACCGCAGCACGAGTTTCACGAGGTAGGCTATCAATATTGAGTAAGGCTTTAGGGTGCACACCGATCATGCGGTTAATGATGAACTCAAGACGAGCAAGGCCAATACCTTCGTTTGGAATTTGAGCAAAGTCAAATGCACGGTCAGGGTTACCTACATTCATCATAATTTTAAACGAAAGCTTAGGCATAGATTCGATTGAGTTGCGTTGAACTTCGAAATCTAAAGCACCTTCGTAAATGAAACCTGTATCACCTTCAGCACAAGAAACAGTTACTTCCTGGCCATCAGTTAATACTTCTGTTGCGTTACCACAACCAACAATCGCTGGTACACCAAGTTCACGTGCAATAATTGCTGCGTGACATGTACGACCACCACGGTTAGTGATAATTGCAGCAGCACGTTTCATTACCGGTTCCCAGTCAGGATCGGTCATATCTGATACAAGAACGTCGCCTTCTTGAACTTTGTCCATTTCTTTAATTGAGTTAACAATACGGACTTTACCAGAACCAATACGTTGACCAATTGAACGACCTTCACAAAGAACAGTACCTCTTTGTTTGAGAAGGTAGCGTTCCATAGTGCCTACATTTTGGCGGCTTTTTACAGTTTCAGGACGGGCTTGAACAATATAAATTTGACCGTCATCACCGTCTTTTGCCCATTCGATATCCATTGGAGCACCGTAATGCTGCTCAATGATAAGCGCTTGTTTAGCTAACTCTTGTAACTCATGGTCATTTAAAGCGAATTGTTGACGGTCTTGTTTTTCAACATCAACAACAACAACAGATTTACCCGCAGAACCTTCTTCACCATAAATCATTTTTTGGTGTTTAGAGCCAAGGTTACGACGTAAAACAGAATGTCTTCCTGCATTTAATAATGGTTTAGATAGGTAAAACTCATCTGGGTTAACGGCACCTTGTACAACCATTTCACCTAAACCGTAAGATGCAGTGATAAATACAACATCACGGAAACCAGATTCTGTATCAAGTGTAAACATTACACCCGCAGCGCCAGTTTCAGAACGAACCATACGCTGAACACCCGCAGAAAGTGCAACGATGTCATGATCAAAACCCTGGTGCACACGGTAAGAAATTGCACGGTCATTATATAAAGAAGCAAACACTTCTTTAATCGCAATAAGTACGTTATCAATACCGCGAATATTCAAGAAAGTTTCTTGCTGACCCGCGAAAGAAGCATCTGGTAAATCTTCAGCAGTTGCAGATGAACGAACGGCAACCGCGATGTCAGGGTTGCCGTTAGAAAGTGCTGTAAAAGCGGCGCGAATTTCTTGTTCTAAGGTTGCAGTGAGTGGAGTCTCTACAATCCATTGACGAATTTTTGCACCTGTTTCTGCAAGAGCATTTACATCATCGACGTTGAGTTGAGCAAGTTCTGCTTGAATTCGAGCGTTAAGACCACTTTGGTCTAAGAACTCACGATAGGCAGCAGCAGTAGTTGCAAAGCCACCAGGTACCGATACACCAGCATTTGATAAATGGCTGATCATTTCACCCAAAGATGAGTTTTTCCCACCTACGAGTTCGACATCGTGTTTCCCTAATTTTTCTAGACCGATTACGCGCGCTTCCAAAGTTTTCACTCCACTTTTGCAGTATTAATGTCTATCTTGGCATGAAATTATAAAAATAAAGTGCTTAGTTGAGAATTATACTAAGCGACAGTCATGTAAGATCAGTTTACTATAAAGATTATATAGCACTAAGACAAATGTTTAAGGAGAATTTTAATGTCAGAAAGTAAACAATTTAAGCGGAGTGTTTTTTTTATTTCTGATGGAACTGCAATTACTGCCGAGACTCTTGGACATTCGTTATTAGCACAATTTCCCAATGTAGATTTTGATATTCACATCATGCCGTATATTACAACTGAAGAGGCGGCAATGGATGTGGTGGTTGAGATTAATCGATGCCAAACCAAAGACGGTTGCCTACCTTTAGTATTTGATACTTTAGTCGATCCGCATGTGCGGGAGATTATTAATACGGCTAAAGCAGTTAATCTTGATGTCTTTGAAGGCTTAATTAGTAAACTTGAGCAAGAGCTTGGGACACCACCAACAACATTGGTCGGGCAGACCCACGCGGTAACCGATTCTGAATATTATAAAGCCCGTATTGATGCTGTTCATTTTGCGCTTGATAATGATGATGGAGCACGTACTCGTCATTATGACAAAGCCGATTTAATATTAATTGGAGTTTCCCGTTCGGGTAAAACACCGACTTCTATTTACTTATCTCTTCAATTCGGTATTCGTGTTGCAAACTATCCATTAACTGAAGAAGATTTAGATGATAACCGGTTACCAGCAGTATTAAGAGCTCATCGTAGTAAGTTATTTGGTTTGATGATTGATGCTGAGCGTTTGGTCGCAATTCGTAGTGAACGTAAAGCGAATAGCCGTTATGCAAGTTTTAGCCAATGCCAAATGGAGCTAAGAGCAATTGAAGGGATTTATATTTCAGAAGGCATTAAATATTTAAACGTGACCGAAATGTCGATTGAAGAGATTTCAACACGTATTTTACAAATGACGGGATTAAAACGTCGTATTGGTTAATTTAATCAAATGCTTATTTTGACCATTCAATTTTTGTATATTAGTTATAGATAAGTTGAATGGTTTTTTTATACATATATCTTAGTGAAAAATAAAAGTTTTAAATATAAAACAAAATGTTATTAAAAGGTTCTTATTGGTTATAAACCCGTGGATATTTTGAAACTCATTTGTAAATTTAAATAACTCTATTGAAAAGAAGTGTATATTTTTTATTGTGTTAAAAAATAGTAATTATTTAATTTTTCTAAATATTTTAGAAAATCATCCATAAAAAATCCATAATTTATAAAATGTTAAATGGTTCACACTTTTTTGGTGTTGTGTGATTAGTTTTTTATTTTAATTATACTTTCCCACCTCGATATGGGACTATCTGATTATCAAAATGCTAAAAAAATGTGTTTTTTCATTGGTATATATCTTGCCACTTAATTTATATGCCGCTCAAGTGGATGAATTGCGAGAGCAAGCTATTCATACTTACAAAACTGGACAAACTCAACAAGCAATATTGAAATTAGATCAATTGCTAAATAAATACCCACATGACCAAAAATTGCTAGCTGATTATTTAGTTGTAATGTCAAGTGAAAAAAAAGATCTACTGACTTTTTCTCAGCATTTAGCAAATATTAATTATGTGACTTTTCCAGAATATGGCCAATTACCATTAATACGTAATTTGCGTGATTTTAAACACTTTAAAGATGCAATTGAGTGGTCGAACAAATTTAATATTCACAAGACATCTGATGGGCAGATTTTATTAGCAGTTTTATATGCTGAAGCTCAAGATCCTGTAAATGCTAAGGTACATTTAACAAGTATTAAGAATAAAAATCTTACAGCTGAGCAATTTGTTCAAATTGCTTATGCATATCGACTCATTAATTCACCAGTAGATGCTTTATCTGTAATTGAGCAAGCTTATCAACAGCAACCAAACTCTTTTGCGGTTTTACAAGAATATAGTTATGACTTAGCGGCTGTAGGTTCCTATAAAAAAGCTCAGCAGTTATTGCTTGCCAGCGATAAAAATGCACAAACAGAAGCGCTACAGCACTGGTTAAAAGTCAGTGAGTTTTCTCAACGTGTAAATAATGCAATTACTCGCTATAAATATCTCAATCGAGAAGGGATGTCGGATAGTGAAGGCTTTGCTGAGCTTGATGCTGTATTGAAACAAGGTGAGCAAATACAGCCTTTGATTCAACCGTCAGACTCCAATTATTTAAGATTTCATTATGACTATTTATATGCTTTGGACTTTCGTGGGCGTAGCCGTACGGTATTAGATGAATTTACTAAATTAAATGTACCGTTAGAAAAGCTACCGGCTTATGTACGTCATGCGATTGCGGATAGTTATTTAGCAGAAAGACAACCGCAGCAGGCTGAACTCGCTTTTAAAACCTTACTTACCGAAAAAAACTATTCAGATATGACGGTATATACGGGGCTTTATTATTCTTATATTGAACAAGAAAAATATAAACAAGCTGAGCAACTTTTGAATGATGTTGATCGGTTGATCCCTACGTATAAATACAGTCAAGCCAAAGGGGTGGATAAATCAAGTCATCCTGATCGTGATGATTATATCGCTTTACAAGGCATGCATTTAGCTTATGCAAATCATTTGGATAAATCAGAAAAGCATTTTCAGAAACAAGTAGATCTTGCACCTGCTAATCAAGGTTTAATTAATAACCTTGCTCGTGTTGAGCGCTGGAGAGATAAGCCATTACAGGCGAAGCAAACAATTGATCGTTTAAATGGCTTAACGCCAGTTGCTAAAGATACGCGTATTAACCAAATGCAAAATGCCCAGGCTTTAGGGAATATTCCTGAGTGGCGCAAAAGCACAGAAAGTCTTTTGCAATATTATCCTGAAGATAGTGGCGTAGTTAAAAGTCGAAAAGAATTAGATGATCGTGATAGAGCAACCATCTCTCATTCAACAACTTGGGGCCAAAGTAAAGCAGAGAAGAGTGATTCTGTGAGTGGGCAAAATGGTTTGAAAGACCGCGAAATAGAAACGCGTATTAATAGCCCTTGGATTAAAGATAATTATCGCCTATTTGCTTGGCATCAAGATCGTTACGGAGAATACCGTTTTGGTGATGTGCATGATCAACGTTATGGTGTCGGTGCTGAGTGGCAAGAAAACCGTAAGGCATTGTCGGCAATTTTGTCGCAAAGTACTGATGGTGGACAAGCAGGTGTTCGTCTTGATTGGTCACAATGGCTAAACGACCACTGGCAATATCAATTGCAATATGACAGTCAGGCTAATATTCCATTACAAGCAATTGATGCGGGTGAGGATGGACAAGCTTACCGCGCCGCTTTGACATGGCAAAAAGATGAGTCACGCCAAATTGGGGCAAGTTATGGCTTAACCGATATAAGCGACGGTAATAAACAACAAGAATTTTCGACCTTTTGGCGTGAGCGATTATTTGATGCGCCTCATCATATTACCTATGGAACGGTACGTGGATTTTATGGCAGCAATAGCCAAGATGAGACCGCTTACTTTAGCCCAAGTAATCATTACAGTGCTGAGTTGAATTTAAGTCATGACTGGGTCACTTGGCGAGAATACGAACGCTCATTTAAACAGCATTTTGAAGCTGGAGTCGGGCTTTATAAACAAGCAGATTACTCAGCTCGACCAACATACTCTTTGCAATATCAACATCAATGGCAGCTCTCACGGACTTGGCAACTTAATTATGGAATTGGTTGGCAATACCATCCATACGATGGTCATGATGAACAACATACCTACGGTATTTTCGGATTTGAAGGGCGTTTTTAATGAATAACATGATGTCAAAAATGTTGAGCTGTGTGTTTGCCTCAACATTATTACCCGTACAATTTGCCTATGCCCGCATTGAAACTGAACTACCAAAAAATCATACGGTTTCGTTAACTTTTCATGATGTACGAGATGACGTACTCAAGGAAGGTGATCGTGATATTTATGCGATTCAGACCAATAATCTGGCGCAGTTTCTCGATTGGCTTAGTCAGTCGGACTGGAAACCGATTCGACTAAAAGACATTGAAGAGGCGCGCAAGCAAGGTAAAGAATTACCTCATAACTCTATTCTACTGACCTTTGATGATGGTGCTTTAAGTAGTTATAGCCGAGTATTTCCTTTGCTTAAGCAATATAAAATCCCAGCAGTTTTTGCACTTCCAACCAGTTGGTTAAATGGTAATATAAAAGCGGGTTATGAAGCCTATGGTCAAGGTAATTTGGTGAACTGGGCTCAAGTTCGTGAAATGCAAGCATCTGGCTTAGCCGAGTTTGCAAGCCATAGCGATGATTTACATCATGGTGTATTAGCCAATCCTCAAGGCAATGAGCAACCTGCTGCTACTTCTTATGCCTATTTAAAATCGCAATCACGTTATGAAACCGATGCGGAATATCAACAGCGCATTTTGCAGGATTTAAAAAAATCTTATGCAGTTTTAAAAAAAGAAGTAGGGGTTAATCCTAAAGCAATTATTTGGCCTTATGGCGCCGTGAATGAACAGTTAGAAAAGCTAGCACAACAGGCGGGTTTCCAGTTTTCATTCAGTTTGGGACGTGATGGAATGAATCGCGTAAGTGACTCAACTTTTAAACGTAGCTTAGTCATTGATAACCCAACAGCCGAACAACTGACAGAGGGTATGTTAAATATCCTGAACTTCGAAGAGGCAGATTTATTTAAGCAGCCACGTCATTTTGTGAGTATGGATTTAAAGCACTTAGCAGCGCAACAAAACTCTCAGACTGATGAAAAATTAGGGCAGTTGCTATCAAAACTGTATAGTTTGAAAAACAACGCTTTAATCTTTAAGCCTTTGGAAGACAAAGATGGAGATGGGCAATATGATGTAGCTTATTTCCCTACAAATAAAATGTCTGTTCAACAAGATATTTTAAACCGTAGTTTATGGCAGGCTCAAACTCGCGCAGGCCAATCGGTAATATTAGAGTTGCCTGCTTATCCGCAAAAAAATAAACCATTTTTAACTGTAGATTTAGCTAAAGATATTGCGCGTTTTAACAGTAATTTAAGTGGTATTCAGCTTAATGCAGGATCATCTTTAAATTGCGCAATGCAAAAAATAACAGTGCAAGAAAGTTGTATTGAGCAATCAAAACAGCTCGAACAACTGAGTCAACTGACTAAAAAAGCGGTAAAACCTTATTTAAATATGAGTAATCAGGCGCAGTTTAGTTTATTGCTTACACCTGATTTAGATCATGTGGAAAATCTACCTGAGCTTATAAAAACACTTTTAATGCAACATGACTTAGTCAATTTGAAGTTTGATGTGATTGGTAAGAAAAAACAATTTAATCAGTTGTTAACGCTATTAAATACACTTGATGAAAATGATAAGCAAAGAATAATGCTGACTTTAGTATTACCAGAAAATTCGCAAAAAAATGCTTGGGAAGAGGTTCAGCAAGGACTATTTTCTATTCAGCGAGTAGGAATCCAGAAATTCGGTATTGATGGCTATGACTTTGAAAAATCAAAAGATGTTCATCAATATTTATATAATCCGCTTAGTCTGAATGCTAGCCCTGTGATGTATCAGCCTTTTGCTGGATTGGTAGAGGGGAAAAAGTAATGAGGGTATTACTCGATATTCTGTTTGCTTTTGCCTTTTTATATCCCTTACTGATGGCTTGGACATGGATGGTAGGGGGACTTTGGTTTTTCTTTAAAAGAGAATACCGCGAACAAGCGCTTCCTGAACCTACAGGTGAAGGATGCAGTATCATCATTCCGTGTTTTAACGAAGAAGCGCAAGTACGCCAAACAATTCGTTATGCGCTACAAACCAAATATCCTAATTTTGAAGTCATTGCTGTTAATGACGGAAGTAGTGATAGGACCGCCGAAATTCTAGATGAATTGTCAGCGCAAGATTCACGACTTCGGGTTGTACACTTAGCAGAAAATCAGGGTAAGGCCGTAGCTTTAAGATCGGGAGTACTGGTTAGTAAATACGAATATCTTGTTTGTATCGATGGAGATGCGTTGTTGCATCCGCATGCGGTACTTTGGTTAATGCAACCATTTATTAACTTCCCGCGAATTGGTGCTGTAACAGGTAATCCGCGAATTTTAAACCGATCTAGTATTTTAGGAAAATTACAAGTTGGTGAGTTTTCTTCGATTATTGGTTTGATCAAACGTGCACAACGTACATATGGTCGTATTTTTACTGTATCTGGTGTGATTGCAGCATTTCGTAAAACCGCACTGGTTCGAGTCGGGTTTTGGTCTGACGATAAAATTACCGAAGATATTGATATTTCATGGAAGTTACAGCTCGACCATTGGGATATTCAGTATATTCCGCAAGCACTTTGTTATATCTATATGCCTGAGACATTTAAAGGTCTATGGAAACAGCGTCTTCGCTGGGCGCAAGGTGGGGTAGAGGTTCTTATAGAATATATTCCACAAATGTTCAAACTGCGTGTTCGAAGAATGTGGCCGGTCATGATTGAGGCGCTAGTCAGTATTATCTGGTCTTATGTGATGATCATGATCTTCACGCTATTTTTTGTTGGATTATTTGTTGAACTGCCTCAGCAATGGCAGATCAAAACGCTTATGCCACAGTGGTACGGTATAATATTAGGCGGAACATGTTTGATCCAGTTTTTAGTGAGTTTGTGGATTGATCATCGTTATGACCGAGGGCGTTTTTTTAGAAATTACTTTTGGGTGATTTGGTATCCGTTATTTTTCTGGCTACTGACTTTGTTTACAAGTGTTGTTGCGGTACCAAAAACTTTATTTAACACAAAAAAACGTGCTCGTTGGGTAAGTCCAGACCGAGGCTTCCGTGGAGATAACCCATGAAACTTGAGGAAAATAAGGATATAGAGACTTTAGATATCCCTGAATATATTGATCAGCCGGAATATGTCAAAAATAAAACAGCAAACTATACATTACAAACCATTGGCTGGATTTGTTTAATGTGGCTGCTTTTCCCATTGGTTTCACTGTTTTTATGGGTTTTTGAAGGTCACTTAATTTATGATTACGTCTGGGTAGACCACTTATCAGAAGTTAAGACCTTATTACATTTAGCATTAATGATCGGAATTAGCGCGCTTATTTTAATTTTATGGGCAAGTTATAACTGGATTAGGTTTAGTGGTGAGGACCGACGTGCTAAGGCACCTAATAGTTCTGTAGAATTATTAGCGGCCCAATTTTCAGTTACTTCCGACATGCTAAATGATTTGCAAGAAAAACAGCGCATCATTTTGCATTACGATGATCATGGTAATTTGCAAAAATATGAGTAAATAAAAAAGCATGGCCTAAAACCATGCTTTTTTACTTTTATGGGATTGCTCTGATAATAATATCAACAGGTTGTTCTATACCATCCATGCTGTGAACAGATCTATTGGTAATTTTAACAATTGGCCATGTTTGCAATTTACAGTTGGGTTTCTGAAGTGCTGCATAATAACTGTCGGATTTAAAAAATACTTTTTTGGTGGTTGCAGTATTGGGAGTCAAAAGACGCTTAAGCCATGGTTCGTTTACTTGAGTTTCTAGAAAACGTAGTGCCAGAATGCTTTTAACACGATTATTAAATAACCTGCGGTTTTTGATAATAAGTGGGTGGGTAATTAACTTATGCGTACCCATCTGACTATGGGGCAAAATAAAATGAGGAGTGATTTGGAAGACAGTCACAAATTTTGCTTGCTGACAGATTTTTTCAAGATGAGTCACGCTATCTTGATTTGTACCAATAATCGCGACAGATGAATGTGAAAAGTCAAAATCTTTAATTGACGTTGAGGAAATCACTTGACCAGTAAAATCTTCGAAATCTTGAGAGATATTCTGAAAAATTACTGATTTTGAAGTGTTATTTTTAATATTAATACTCATTTTCCAAAAGTCCTTTTGGTTTTTTAAATCATGATGTTTTTATCGTTTTAATATAAATAACCAAGCAGGAAGTTGGGGTAAAGTCTTTTCAGATAGATGGTCATCCCATACTCGAAATCAATTCAAGTATGGGAGCTTGAAGTAGAGTTTAATGTTCTGTTTTTACATTCATGAGCTGTGTAAAGCTTTCTAAACGTTTAGCTGTATCGTATACATCACATGTAAAAATAAATTCATCAACATCATACGTCGCTAATAACTTTTGTAAGCCAGAGCGAACAGTATCTACAGAACCAATTTGCGCCATTGCATAGAAGTTTTCGACAGAAAGTTGTTCTGCTGTATTCCATAATCCCTGCATTGATTCAACTGGTGGTTTCAGCTTTAAGCTTTCTCCACGAATTAAACCTAATACGCGTTGGTAGGCACTTGTTGCTAGAAACTGTGCTTCTTCATCTGTATCTGCTACAACAACAGGCACACCCATTGAAACATATGGCTTATCTAGATACTCAGAAGGTTCAAAGTTCTCCCGATAAAGTTGAATCGCTTGACCTAACATACGTGGGGCAAAATGGGATGCAAATGAGTAGGGAAGTCCAAGTTTTGCCGCGAGTTGTGCACTAAATAGGCTAGATCCAAGTAACCAAACAGGAACATGGGTGCTTTGCCCTGGTGTTGCAATAATTTTTTGTTCTGCTTGAGGTACATCGAAATATTTTAAGATTTCGGCAACATCTCGAGGAAACTGATCTTCTGTTTCTTGATGGCCACGACGTAAAGCTCGCATGGTGAGTTGATCTGTACCGGGAGCACGGCCTAAACCAAGTTCAATACGATTTGGATATAAAGTAGCAAGCGTCCCGAACTGTTCTGCGACAACTAAAGGGGCATGGTTAGGAAGCATAATTCCCCCTGAACCTAAGCGAATATGCTGTGTATGTGCTGCAATAAAACCGAGTAAGACAGCGGTAGCTGAACTTGCGATTCCATCCATGTTGTGATGTTCCGCAAGCCAGAAACGTTCATAACCTAGTTTTTCTGCATGTTGTGCCAATTCTAATGCGTGACGTAATGAGAATTCGATGGTTTTATCATTACGAATAGGAGCAAGTTCCAAAATGGAGAACTTGGTATCTTGAAGTGATCGCATGCGATATTCTCGAATAAGGATATATCGAAATAATACGATATATAGGGTGTGATGTATATCGTTTTTTTTCGATATTAATTTTTAGCTATAAATAAAAAAGCACCCGAAGGTGCTCTTTTGATTTATCTGTGAATTAGCGGTTTTTATACCAACCACGGTGTAAGCCATTGTCATGGCGACGGCTACCACCTTTATAATAACGACGGTCACCATCGTAATATCTGCGGTCATCACGATCGTAACGATCACGGTCATAACGGTCATCGTAGTTACGATCTTCAGCAACTTTACGACCTAATGCAGAACCACCAGCTGCACCTACTGCTGCACCGATGTATCCACCGTTGGTGCCGCCCATATTTTTGCCGACTGTATAACCAGCACCACCACCTAAAGCACCACCAATTGCAGCTTCTGTACGATTACGACGATCACTTGCTGCAGCTGCACCACCAGCACCACCTAAAGCAGCACCGATTGTTGCACCTGAGGTACCACCAATACTTTTACCAATTGCAGTACCCACTACACTACCTAAAGCAGAGGTTGCAGCAACACGTGTACCATTGTCAGCATGTGCAACTGTTACCATAGAAGATGTTGCAATTAATGCACTAGCCAACCAAATATTCATTTTCATCGTAGAACTCCATGTCCTTTTTACTGGAAGGACAGTTATCTTTATCTTGGGGTAAATGTAATAAAAAATTTCGTGATAATTATGGAGAACCCCAAGGGTGATACAAGTGTTTTGTGTCTGTTTGTAGTGTTTGTATTAATTTGTGGATAAACCATGAGCATACGACAAATTAGCTTTTAATCACTCATAATAAAAAAGCACCCGAAGGTGCTTAAATATCTGTTCGTCAAATTTGATTAGTGATGACGACGGTGTTTTTTCTTCCAGTGTTTAGAAGATTTTTCTGTATAACGGTCTTTAGAGATTTTATTACCTAAAGCAGAACCACCCGCAGCACCTAAAGCAGCGCCGACATAACCACCGTTTGTACCACCCATGCTTTTACCAACGGTATAACCAGCACCACCACCTAAAGCACCGCCAATCGCAGATTCAGTACGGTGACGACGGTCACTTGCAACAGCTGCACCACCAGCACCGCCTAAAGCAGCACCAATTGTTGCGCCTGATGTACCGCCCATGCTTTTACCAATTGCAGTACCTGCTACGCTACCTAAAGCAGAAGCGGCTGCTACATGTGTTGTATTGTCAGCATGTGCCACAGTAACCATTGAAGTTGCTAGAACAGCGCTACATAACCAAGCATTTAATTTCATTTTTGACTCCGTGTCCCTAGTTGCAGGACCCTATATCTTTTGTTACGGCAAATGTAACAAAACACTTCTCCCCAAATATGGAGAACCATCTTTTGATTATTGCAGTTTAGTGTCTGGTTTGTATGTTTTCTATTAAAATAGAATATTTAATACTCATATAGATAAATTAAGCTTTATTTAGTTTTGACGGGGTTAGTCACGATCAGAACATAGAAAATTTATTAAAGCTCTTGTCGCAGACGACATATGTTTATGTTGTGCGTACAGTAAAGAAAAGGGCCGTGTGTGACCTGCATAACCCTCAAGTAGGGGCTGCAATTTTCCTTGCCGGATCTTTTCATTAACAATAAAGCTATAACTCTGACATATTCCTAATCCACTTTCAGCAAGAGAAACTACTCCCAAAATATCTTCTTTTACTAAAATCCGATTTGATGGTATCCATTGAATTTCATTATCACCATTTTTAAAAAACCATGGAGTGACCTTACCTGTGCTCGGTAATTCAAAGGCAATACATTGGTGATGGTTTAAGTCTTCCAAAGTTTGAGGAACACCCATATGTTTTAAATAATCGGGTGAAGCAACAAGTTGAAGAGGGGCAAGCTCCAAAGGTCTGGCAATGAGAGTGCTACTAGGAAGCTGACCTTGACGAATAGCTAAATCAAATCCTTCCGCAATTAAATCGACGTTTCGATTTGAAATACTGACTTCAATTTGAATATCTGGATATTGCAAAAGAAATTTTTGTAGTAATTCTGGAAGGCGATAGTGTCCATAGGTAGTGGGTACGCTTAATTTAATTTTGCCGGAAATTTGCAGTTGCTTACCTTGAATAGCACGCTCTGCATGGTCAATTAACTGAAATGCATGTTGCATCTTTTCATAATAAAGTTGACCAGCTTCAGTCAGGCTCAAATGACGAGTTGTTCTTCTAAAAAACTGAATGCCAAGTTTTTTCTCTAGCCGCGTAATTGTTCTACTAATGACTGAAGGAGTTGTTGCTAAATAAATTGCAGCTGCACTAATAGAAAGCTTCTCAGCCACAATTAAAAACACTTCAATATCGGCAAGATGGTCAAATTGACGTGACATTTAGTCTTCAAACGCAAAAAAGATTTGCAAAGGTGGTTGTTTATCTACCTGATTGGTAAAAATAGAATATATCCATCCAAAATATAAATCCAGCAAATGGTTGGAATGAAGGTCGAATGATGAAATCTCTAAATAAAATAATGCTTGCAGTAGTTGCCGTTTCAGCAGCATTCAGTGCAAATGCTGCTCATGTGTTGATTGTATTGTCTGATGAGGCGCATTTAGAGCTAAAAAAAGGTCATATTTTTAAAACAGGCTTTTACTTAAATGAGTTGATGCAACCTACAAAAATGCTTTTAGATGCAGGTCATACAGTAACTTTCGCTACACCAAAAGGGAAAGCTCCAACCTTAGATGAATCATCAAATAATGCGATGTATTTTAACCAAGATGAAAAAGCATTAAAGCAATATGCAGATTTATTGCATGATCTAAAATTAACATCTGCTCAAGATTCTCCAGTTGTAAGCCTATCTCGTATTGAACAAATTGGTGTGGGTCAGTTTGATGCTATTTATATTCCAGGTGGGCATGCACCTATGCAAGATCTATTAAAAGATAAACAACTTGGAAAAGTACTTACAGCTTTCCATAAAGCTGGTAAACCTACTGCGTTGGTCTGTCATGGTCCTATTGCATTGATGTCTACTTTACCTAATGCCTCGGAAGTAGTTGGTCAACTCGAACAAGGTAAAACAGTGAAAACTGGCGAATGGATTTATAAAAATTATCGAATGACGGTGATTAGTAATCAGGAAGAAGAGCAGGCTAAAGCTTTATTAAAAGGTGGAGAAATGAAATTTTATCCACAAACGGCTTTACAGTCACTTGGCGCTAAGTATCAAAGTAATACCACTGCGTGGACTCCAAACGTAGTGGTGGACCGTGAACTTATTACAGGACAAAATCCAGCGTCAGCTGTTTTGGTGGGCAAAGCCTTATTAGAAAAATTAAAATAAGTAGGCGGGGCAAAAGAGGTTTTTAAACAAAGCCTCTATTGTCATATAGAGGAAAAAGATGACTTATTATTTCTTACAGAACAGCCAAATTATAGGCAAGTAAATAAAACTTATTCGAAATCATTATATTTATACGCCTCTACTTATTGGGAAAGTTGATGAATTGGCTGATTATATATGTCATTTAAGCAGCATAATCTGTAAACTATGCGCTATTTTTACGATTTTGCTTATCTTCTATACTTACATAGCCTTCGATAAGCTTTTTGGACTTTTGAGATATTTCCTCTTATGAAAGCGTCACTCCGTTTACGACTTGATCAACTCTGTGATCGACATGAAGAACTTACTGCATTGCTTGCAGATGCTGAAGTGATCTCCGATAACAAACGTTTCCGTAAATTGTCTCGTGAACATAGTGATTTATCTGAAATTACCGAAGTTTGGGGCAAATACCGTCAAGCAGAAGAAGATATTGAAACTGCTGAAATGATGAAGTCTGAACCAGACTTTAAAGATATGGCAGAAGAAGAAATTCAAGCCAATAAAACATTGCTTGAAGAATTAGAAAGCCAGCTCAACATTTTGATGATTCCAAAAGATCCAAATGACTCTAATGCGGCTTATTTAGAAATCCGTGCTGGAACAGGTGGTGATGAAGCTGCGATTTTCTCTGGTGATTTGTTCCGTATGTACAGCAAATATGCCGAGACACAAGGCTGGCGTATTGAAGTCCTTTCTGAAAATGAAGGCGAGCATGGTGGCTTTAAAGAAGTTATTTGCCGTGTAGATGGTGATGGCGTTTACGGTCGCTTAAAGTTTGAAAGTGGTGCTCACCGTGTGCAACGTGTTCCAGCCACTGAATCACAAGGTCGTGTGCATACATCAGCGTGTACAGTTGCGATCTTGCCTGAAATTGATGTTGATACCAACGTTGAAATTAATCCGGCAGATTTACGTATCGATACTTACCGTGCATCAGGTGCGGGTGGTCAGCACATTAACAAAACCGATTCAGCGGTGCGTATCACTCACATTCCAACCGGGACAGTCGTTGAGTGTCAAGAAGAGCGTTCACAGCATAAAAACAAAGCTAAGGCGATGGCATTGTTAGTATCGCGTTTAGAAAATGCTAAACGTGCAGCAGCCGACGCAGCAACTTCTGAGATGCGCCGTGATTTGGTTGGTTCTGGTGATCGTTCTGAACGTATCCGTACCTATAACTACCCACAAGGTCGTATGACGGACCATCGTATTAACCTAACTTTATATAAGTTAGACGCGATTATGGAAGGTGATTTAACTGAATTGCTCGATAGCTTACATCGTGAATATCAGGCAGATCAGCTTGCGATGCTTGCACAGGAAAATGGCGGCTAATGAATATTGCTCAAGCGCTTGCAATTCGTGGTGAGCCTGACAGTTATGAACGGCAAGAAAATGCTTGGTTACTTGAGCATTTTCTAAAAATCAATTCGCTTGAATTAAAGTTTAGACTTGAGCAAGAGTTAACTGCCAAACAAGAGCAAGATTACTTGGCTGGTCTAGAACGTATCCAAAATGGTGAGCCTTTAGCTTATGTGACGGGTTCACAGCCATTTTGGACGCTCGATTTAAAAGTAACGTCTGATACTTTAGTGCCACGTCCAGATACTGAAGTTTTAGTTGAAACCGTTTTAAATCTAAATTTGCCAAATACTGCAAATATTGTTGATTTGGGAACGGGAACAGGTGCAATTGCGCTTGCATTAGCAAGTGAACGTCCAGATTGGCAAGTCACGGCAACTGATATTTATGCGCCTACTTTAGAAGTCGCAAAAGTAAATGCACAAGCACATGATTTGCAACGTGTGAAATTTGCCTGCGGCGCTTGGTTTGACGCACTTGAACCACAAAAGTTTGATTTAATTGTTTCTAATCCGCCGTACATTGACCCTGAAGATGAACACATGCAAGCTTTGGCTACAGAACCACGCCGTGCATTGGTTGCAGATCATCAGGGACTGGCTGATATTGAAATTATTATTGCTCAAGGGAAAAACTGGTTAAAACCGCAAGGCTGGATTGCACTAGAGCATGGTTATGATCAGGGACAAGCAGTTCGAGATATTTTCACAGAGCATGGTTTTAGTGAGATTAAAACCATTCAAGACTATGGCCAAAATGATCGAGTCACTTTGGCATGCTGGATTTAAAATTACTTTTGTAGTGTATCTCGCCAACGTAATAACCAGTTTTCGATAAGTTTCATTAAGGTATCGGTTACTTTACCCAATAGCGCCAATAAAATAATTGCAATGATAACAATATCAGGTCGAGACGTTTCTCGGCCATCACTGAGTAAATAGCCAATCCCTTGAGTGGCTGCAATCAGTTCAGCTGCAATCATAAACATCCAAGACAAACTTAAGCTGTTGCGTAAACCCGTTAAAATGCCTGGAGAGGCTGCCGGTAAAATAATAGATATAATCCGCTGAAAAGCATTAAGCCGATAAACTTTTCCAACTTCAATGAGCTTTTTATCTACATTATGAATTGCTGCAACTGTATTGGTATAGGTTGGAAAGAATGCTCCGATTGCAATCAATGTAATTTTAGAACCTTCATCAATTCCTAACCAAAGCAATAACAGGGGAATCCAAGCAAGACTTGGAATTGATTTAATTGCTGAAAAAGTTGGTTCTAAATAAGCTTCTGCTTCTTTACTTAATCCAACCCAAATCGCAAAAATTAAACCTAAACCGCTTCCTATAATAAAGCCCAACAGAACACGCCATGTACTAATATAAATATGAGCAAACAGGTCGCTATGAGCTAAATCTAAAAAAGATTGCCATAAACTAGAAGGTGCAGGCAGTAGATAAGCATCGATATAGCCATTTCTGACTAAAAACTCGCAAGCCGTTAAAAAGATAAGTGGAATGAGTAGCGCTTTAAACCACAGTGTAAATTTATGGTTTAGATGCTTTTTCTCAGATTTTAAAGCCTGCTGAGCTAAGAAGTGATTTAGCTCAGCTTTGTTAAGTGAATCACTCATATACTATTTCACGACTTTTTGAGCAAAACGTGGGTCTAGCAACTGATCAACCACTTGATTGACGTTAGTACCTTTTCTAACCAAATCTTCTTCAGTCAAAATTTTCCCAGAACGTTTTAGCGCTTGTGCTTGAGTTGCTGATGGAATGCTTTGATCGAAGTTGGTTCGGCTCAGTTGTAGTTTAGCCACAGGTAGAGGAAGTTTTGATTCTTGAGCTAAAAGTGCTGCCACTTTATCTGGATTGGCTTTTGCCCATTTTCGGGCTTGTTCATAGGCTTTAATAACGGCCTCTACCGCTTCAGGGCTTTGCTTTGCAAAATCTTCTTTAACGCTCAGTACACTATAGCTATTAAATCCAACATTACGATAAAGCAATTTGGCACCCGATTGAATTTGAGCAGAAGCCATTAATGGATCAAGTCCAGCCCAAGCATCTACTTGGCCACGCTCTAATGCAGTTTTGCCGTCTGGGTGTTGTAGATGAACCAGTTGTACATCACGTTTACTCAAACCGACAGTATCTAGTGCTTGTAGTGTAAATAAGAAAGGATCGGTTCCTTTGGTAGCTGCAATTTTTTTACCTTTTAAATCTTTTAGGCTTTTAATTGGTGAATTTTTTGCGATAACAAGCGCGGTCCATTCCGGTTGGCTTTGTACATAAACAGTTTTAATTGGACTACCATTCGCTCGACTTAATACAGCAGCTAATCCAGCGGTAGAAGCAAAATCGATGCTGTTACTGTTGAGATATTCTAATGAGCGGTTACTACCTTGACTAAAAACCCATTTAATTTGGGTATTTGGCAGTGCTTTTTCGAGAAGTTTTTGATCTTTAACGACTAAACTAGTTGGTGCATAGTAAGCATAATCAAGCTTAAGCGTAGTCGGAATTGCTGCAAAAGCAGATGAAGTAAATACAAACCCCAATGTTGATGCCAACAAAGTCTTTGGTAGAGAAAATTTTGATTTTAAAGACATGATAAAAATAAAACCGAAATGAAATAAGAGATCATCCTTTCACGTGTTTAGAGGCTTATGAACTTAGTTATTTTGATTTATAAATCAGTTTGAAAGATAAAAGTTTGAATAAAACTATAAAACACTGTTTTTATGAATATTATTAAGTTTTAAATAAAGCGTTTATCTGAAATATTGAATTTAAAATACATAAATATCATAAGCTTAAGCTCTAATGCCTTAAGCTTTATTCGATGTATATGTTATTGCTTGTGTGCAGTTAAATTATCTCGATACGCACCTGGGCTGACACCTGTCCATTTTTTAAAAGCACGGTGAAATGCACTTGGGTCATGGAAGCTTAAATCTTCACTAATATCTTGAATTGAGTCATTCGTTTTGCTTAAGCGTTGAACAGCAATATCACAGCGGATTTCATTTTTAATTTGTTGATAGCTTACACCTTCATGTTTCAGTCTACGTTGAACGGTGGCTTCTGAAATATTGAGTTGGTGAGCTACATCTTTAAGTTCGGGCCATTGTGCAGGGTGGAGTTTCAATAAATGGCGACGAATAAGTACACTTAAGGCATTTTCATTTTTAAAGCGAACTAAAAGATTTTGCGGAGTTTGCTCTAAAAAATCATAAAGCGCTTTTTTATCTTTTTTAATTTTAATATCTAAATAGTGGGCATCGAACTCAACTCGATTTACTTCAGCATTAAATTGAATATCTTCACCAAAACGAACTAAATAGTCCTGAATATCTTGAGGTTTAGGACAACGTACCATAATAGTATTTAAACCAATTCGCTGGTCTATCAACCAGCACATAAGTCCGTGTACTAATATTAAAAAGGTTGCGTAGGTAAACATACGTTTAGGTTGTCCATGATCATGAATCACTAAATAAGCTTTGTCTTGTTCTCGAATGAGTTCTCCGTGCATATCATCTAAAACAAAGTTAAAAAACTTCAAAATATCGTAGAGTGCTTTTTCTAAAGTTTCAGCTGTACTGACGAGTTTAGTCAGTAATTTATAGCTTCCACGACGCATGGGGTGGCTATCCATCCCAAAAAATTCATCGTTCATGGCATTGGCAAGCTCTATCCACAATTGGGCATACGTCGTAACAGGCACACGTGCCTTTGGAGACATAAGCAATTCAGCGGGGATGCCTGCTTTATTTAGAATTATTTGTGTATTTAGGCCTTTGGCATAAGCCGCACTCAGTGCTTCATGTACTAGTGCAATCGAAATTGTGCCTTTACTTAAAGAAGATTGGACAACCATGTCAAAGACTCATATTTTCTTCATATATTTCAAGTGAAATACTGCATATTTAAAATTTGGATTGATCAAAAGCTGCAAACATTTTGAGGCTTTTTGAAATTGTATCGGAAAACAACAACTTTTACTCTCACTACTAAGTTTAAAGAACATTTCTATAGGACATTACATAATGAAAATTCAAGGGAAACATTTCGTAATTACAGGTGGTGGCTCTGGTTTGGGTGCTGCAACAGCTGAGTATTTAGTCCAGCAAGGTGCTTCAGTTACCTTGGTAGACATGAATATAGAAGCAGGCGAGCAACAAGCGAAACAGTTGGGGCCAAAAGCTGACTTTGTAAAACTTGATGTAACCGATGAAGCGGCTGCTGAACAGTTCTTTAAAGATGTGTTAGTAAAACATGGTCGTTTACATGGTTTGGTTAACTGTGCCGGTATTGGCCCTTCTGCAAAAGTAGTTGGTCGTGAAGGCGTACATGATTTGGCATTATTTTCAAAGACTTTAAATATTAATGTTACAGGTACATTTAACATGCTGCGTTTTGCAGCAGATGCAATGAGTAAAAACACGGTTGAAGAAGGTGAAGAAGACCGTGGTGTAATTGTTAACACTGCGTCTGTGGCAGCATTTGATGGTCAAATTGGTCAGGCTGCGTATTCTGCATCAAAAGGCGCTATCGTGGCGATGACTTTGCCGATTGCTCGTGAGCTTGCGCGACATGCCATTCGTATTATGACCATTGCACCGGGAATTATGGAAACCCCAATGCTTAAGGGGATGCCACAAAATGTACAAGATGCTTTAGGGCAAATGGTGCCGTACCCATCTCGTTTAGGAAAACCAGAAGAATTTGCCCGTTTGGTGGCACATATTGCTGAAAACTCTTACTTAAATGGTGAAGTCATCCGTCTAGATGGTGCAATTCGTATGGCAGCAAAATAATAAAAATAAGGATGCTGAAATGATCTTAAATGCTGAACAAAGTATGGTTCAGGAGATGATGCGTAACTATGCGCAAAATCAGTTAAAACCAACAGCCGCACATCGCGATAAAACTCATGAATTTCCAGCTCAGGAACTCAAAGATTTAGGTGCACTAGGCGCTATGGGGATGACTGTGCCCGATGAATGGGGCGGTGCCGGAATGGACTATGTATCTTTGGTACTCGCAATTGAGGAAATTGCCGCAGGCGATGGTGCTATTTCGACTATCGTCAGTGTACAAAATTCTTTGATTTGCGGTATTACACTGGCATACGGTTCAGAGCAGCAAAAACAAACATATTTACCAAAATTTGCATCTGGCGAATGGCTAGGATGCTTTTGTTTAACTGAACCACATGTCGGTTCAGATGCAAGCGCGATTTTATGTAAAGCTGAACGCGATGGCGACCATTGGGTGCTCAATGGCGTCAAACAATTTATCACTAGTGGTAAAAATGCCCAAGTGGCTTTGGTGTTTGCGGTCACAGATAAACAAGCTGGTAAAAAAGGGATTTCGTGTTTTCTTGTACCTACCAATACACAAGGTTACTTGGTCACTCGTATTGAAGATAAAATGGGCCAACATGCTTCAGATACAGCCACTATTAATTTTGAGGACTGCCGAATTCCTTTAGAAAATTTAGTGGGGCAAGAGGGTGAAGGTTATAAAATTGCATTATCTAATTTGGCAGCTGGACGTATTGGTATTGCAGCTCAATCGGTAGGTATGGCAAGAGCGGCTTTTGATGCAGCGGTGCAATATGCAAATGAGCGTAAAGCCTTTGGAGTCGAATTAGTTCAGCATCAGGCGGTTGGTTTCCGTTTAGCCGATATGGCGACCCAGATCGAAGCTGCGCATCAGTTGGTTTTGCATGCTGCAACTTTAAAAGATGCTGGGCTGCCTTGTTTAAAAGAGGCCTCAATGGCAAAGCTATTTGCGTCTACTATGGCTGAGCGAGTATGTTCGGATGCAATCCAGATTCATGGTGGTTATGGCTACGTGAGTGATTTCCCTGTAGAGAGAATTTATCGTGATGTTCGTGTAAGCCAGATTTATGAAGGTGCTTCTGATATTCAACGCTTGGTGATTGCTCGTGAAGTGGCTCAAGTTTAAGTATTAGATTTTAAAAAATGTCGTTGACTGCAAAAAACCGCAATTGTTATGCGGTTTTTTGCAATTAAATGAATCTCGCTTTTTAATGATTAAATTTGAGCTTTGACTTCCTCACCAATCAAATAAAAAGTTCCACCTGCAATATAGTGCAGGCTGCGAAGTTCTTTCGGCGCATCTTGAAAGTGCCAGTGCCCATCTCTAAAAACGCGGCTATCTGCCCATGCACCTACAACAGAACCAATAAATAAATCATGAGCTGATTGATTATGCGGTTCAGGAATAAGTTTACATACAAGCCATGCGACGCAATCTGCTACAAGTGGGCTCGTAAGACCTTCTTGATAGAATAGCTCAACACCGCAATGCTCAAGTTTTTCTGGATCATCCAATTTACTAATGGTTCCAAGTTGATGAGTCAGATCGAGCTGTGCATAGCAAGGAACTTGTAAGGTGAAATAACCACTTTGCTCAACGAGCTGGCGTGTTTTAGTACTTTTGTCGAGAACAACGGACACTTTGGCTGGCTTGAATTCTAAGGCACATGCCCATGCGGCAGCCATTACATTGCGGTCGTCACCATGTTGCGCGGAAACAAGGACAGTCGGACCATGATTTAACAAACGATAAGCTTTTTCTAACTCTACAGGTGCAATATATGATTGAGACATATTTAGCCTAAGTAATACAGAAAATAGATAGTCTTATTGTTGCAGAAAGTGTGAGAGAAGTAATGTGATAGGGTATTAACCGAATAAAAAACTTGTTTCCATTTTATAGCTTTCATAATGATTAACTTAGTCATAAAATCACTTGGCTTCTAAGTGAAAGGATTAACGCGTGACCGAGCTTCAAGATATCGATTTTGTAGAGTTAAGTGATGAAGAAATGCATCTCTATAGCCGTCAGATTTTACTTGATGGATGGGATATTGAAGCTCAGGAAAAACTCAAACTTGCTAATGTGCTGATTGTTGGTGCTGGTGGAATAGGATGTAGCAGTGCGGAGTTACTAGCGCGAGCAGGGGTTGGGAAAATTACACTGATTGATGCAGATACGATCGAGATAAGTAATTTACAACGACAAATCGCATTTGGTCATGAAGATATTGGTCGTTACAAAGCAGAAATTTTGGCTAAACGTTTACAGAAAATTAACCCTTATATCTGTGTTGAATACTATAACGAACGTTTAGACGAACATAACATTGATAGACTTGTTGAACACCAAGATGTGGTTTTAGATGGCTGTGATAATTTTACAACTCGCTATTTGGTAAACGCAGCTTGTAAGAAACATCAAGTCGCATTAATTAGCGCTTCAGCAATTGGTTTTCAGGCGCAAATGTTTATGGTTGAAGGTGATTCAGCTTGTTATGAATGTCTTTTTCCGAAAGAACAGCATAGCAATGAAGGGCTGCGCTGTGCAGAGTCAGGGGTACTTGCAACTACTCCTGTAATGATCGCGTCATTACAAGCACATCACACTTTGCTGTATTTAGGTCTAAATCGTGTACCTTTAAAGCAGAAACTATTATTGTGGGATGGTTTAAATATGACACAACGTATTGTTAGTTTTGATAAAGATGTAAATTGCCCACTTTGTCAGGCAAGCTAATCAGTAAATTAAACAAAATTTGCTACACTCAACCTGAATGATTTGGTTTTGAAGAAATATGAAAAAAAATATTTTGTTTGATGGGCTGCGTTCAGTCGCCCGCATTGGTGAAACAGCAGTGGTTGCGGCCAAAGCTGGAATTAAATACGCAACTGAAAAACCAAGTAATGCCAAACTCATGCGAGAGACTTTTGAGTCACTTGGCTCAACTTATATTAAGCTTGGTCAGTTTATTGCGAGTACGCCATCGCTTTTCCCACGTGAATATGTAGAAGAATTTCAAGGTTGTTTAGACCAGACACCAACACTCCCATTTAGTTATATTCAAGGTGTGCTTGCGTCTGAATTTGAAGGGCGTGATTTAAGCCAAATTTTTAGCTATATCGATGAAAAGCCATTAGCTTCTGCGTCAATTGCTCAGGTTCATGCAGCTAAGCTGACCACAGGTGAAGATGTCGTTATCAAAGTACAAAAGCCTGGTGTTGAAACCATTTTATATACAGACTTAAGTGTAGTACATTGGGCTGCCAAGCTGCTCGAACGTGCTGTACCAAAGATCAAATTCGCAGCTCTTTCTGAAATTGTAGATGAAATTAAAAGCCGTATGGTCCGTGAAGTCGATTTCATTGAAGAAGCACAAAACCTAGATGATTTTGTGGAATATCTTAATATTTCACAAAATAAAGCAGCGACAGCGCCTAAAGTTTATCATCAGTTTTCTACACGCCGTGTTTTGACCATGCAACGCCTATACGGTGTGTCTTTGACTGACTTTAGTGTCGTAAAACAATATGCTAAAGATCCATCGCAAGTACTGATTACTGCCATGAATACATGGTTTGGTAGTCTCATGCTATGTAAGAGTTTCCATGCTGACTTACATGCTGGGAACCTAATGTTGCTTGAAGATGGGCGTATTGGTTTTATTGATTTTGGTATCGTCGGCCAGTTAAAACCTGAAGTTTGGACTGCATGTATTGCATTTATGGATGCCTTACAAAAAACTGATTATCAGGCAATGGCTGAAAATATGCTGAAAATGGGTATGACCCATAACAAAATTGACGTTCAGGTGTTGGCTCAAGATCTAGAGCGTTTGTTTAATGGCGTATTAATGGCCGATCCGCAACAGATATTGTCTTCAAATCCAGCCGATTTAAATGACATTATGATGGATATGGTCGGTGTAGGTGAGCGTCATGGGATTAAATTCCCACGTGATTTTGCTTTATTATTTAAGCAAATGCTTTATTTCGATCGTTTTATGCGCGTACTCGCACCATATACTGATATTTATGCAGACCAGCGTTTGAAAATGGTTCAAAATATGGAACCTGCTTCGTTGTTAAAGCACTAAGGTCAGTTTAAATTTATGGATGCCATTATTATTGAAGGCTTGAAAGTTGAGACAGTGATTGGCTGTTTCAACTGGGAAAGACAAATCATTCAACCTTTAATGTTGGATTTAACCATCCATAATGATTTGAGCCGAGCAGCAGAGTCTGACAAGCTTGAGGACACACTCAACTATGCCCAGATTTGTGAGTTATCGGCTCAAACCATTCAACAAGCTAAACCTGAATTAATCGAGCATGCAGCACATTTGGTTTTACAATGTTTGTTTGAAACCTTTCCATCAATTGAAAAAATTACCATAACCATCCGTAAGCCAGCCATCATTGCAGAAGCAAATGCTGTAGGAATTCGTCTTGAACGCACCAGAAACAATTTTTGCGCTCGCCCTAGCGAGTAATTTAGACGCAGATCAGCACTTTACTTTTGCTTATACGCAATTGGCAACTTTGGGGAAAGTGCAGTTTTCATCTGTTTATCAAATTCCATGCCGAGATGGTATTGGAGATGATTATTGGAATTCGGCATGTCTATTAAAAAGCAATTTATCGTGTGAACAAATTGAATCTTTTCTAAAGAAACTTGAGTCAGATTCGGGGCGTGTTCGTCCGTCGCATCATATTTCTTTAGATGTAGATTTGATTGCATGGGGAAGTGATCTGGATCATATGCAATTTAATTCTAAAAAGCTACCTTTGGCACTCGATGTAAAAATTCCTTTATATGAACTTTGGCATTGTGAAACCTTAAAGGCTGATAGCATGATTTATCCAGTCGTTAATTTTAAAGTTTAATACCCTTCAAACTAAATTTTACGCAAACTTTACGCGGGCTTTGACTTCCTCAATAGAGAATTTACGGGCATTTTATCGATACTGAAATTCACTAAATTAGTGTTATTTCAGGAAAATAAAGATGCTTATAAATTCTCAAATGCGCATCTTGCATCAGTCTGGCATTGTCTTATGCGGACTTAAAACAAATGATATTTCTCCATCTCTCCTTATTTCCAGTTTGGCAAATCAAGCCAAGGGGTATAGAGGAGAATAACCATGTTAGAACTTATACTTGTTTTATTTATTGCTATTTTTCTAGCATGGTGCCTCAGTAAATATCTATCCAAAGTGATGGCAAATCAGCCGATGTGGTGTGATGGATTATTTCGTTGGATTGAAAATCCTGTATACCGCTTGTTAGGTGTATCTCCACAACAACAAATGAACTGGAAACAATATTCTTTAGCATTTGTTGTGAGCTGTATTTTTCTTGCTGTGGCTATTCTTGCTATTTTTATGACGCAAGCGTGGCTACCATTAAACCCAAATCATGCACCAAATATGAGTTGGGATTTAGCACTACACACTGTTATTTCATTTTTAACAAACACCAACCAACAGCATTATTCTGGTCAGGCTCAGTTATCTTATTTGTCGCAAATGACAGGTATTGTAGGTTTGCAAGTCATTACTCCAATGATGGGGCTGGCTTTGGTTGTTGCGACATTAAGAGCTTTCTTTTATCAGCGTCCAAGCCATATTACGGCAGATGTTGCTGAGCAGCCAGATCAAATTTTAATTGGTAACTATTGGGCAGATGTAATTCGCCCTACAGTCCGATTCTTGCTTCCACTCTGTTTTGTCTGGTCATTGTTGCTTAACAGCCAAGGCGTGCCAGCAACTTTCCAAGGTGGGCCAGAAGTACAACTTATTGATAAAGCCAATAGCGTTGAAATTCAAAAAATTCCTTTAGGACCAGTTGCGCCAATGGTGGCGATTAAGCAATTAGGTAGTAACGGTGGTGGTTGGTACGGTCCAAATAGTTCTGTGCCTTTAGAAAATCCTACACCATTTTCTAATTTACTAGAAATGATTGCGATCTTACTTATTCCAATTACAGTCATTTTTATGGTCGGGCATTTTACTCAGCGTAAAAAGTTTGCTTACTTTGTCTTTGGCAGCATGCTTTTCATGTCAATTATTTCAGGTGCAGCGGCTGTCTGGTCTGAGAGTATGTCATCGACAGCATCTCAATTTGCCGTAATGGAAGGTAAAGAACAACGTTTTGGACCAGCAGCATCAGCAGTTTGGGCAGCGCTTACTACACAGGTAAATAACGGCTCGGTCAATATGATGCATGATTCTTCTGCACCGCTTACCGGTTTAGTCGAACTCATTAACATGCTGATTAATGCCATTTGGGGTGGTGTGGGCTGTGGTCTGCAACAGTTTATGATTTATCTGTTACTCGCAGTATTTATTGCAGGTTTAATGACAGGTCGTACCCCTGAATTGTTTGGGCGCAAGATTGAAGCCGCAGAAATTAAGTTGCTCGCGATTATTATTTTGATTCAACCTTTAGTCATTCTTGCCTTTACCGCATTAAGCCTCAGCGTTCCAGGCATATCTGGAATTAGTAATCCGGGACCACATGGCATTAGCCAAGTGTTCTACGAATATGTCTCTGCATTTGCCAACAATGGTTCAGGTTTTGAAGGTCTTGGAGACAACACTGTATGGTGGAATGTTACTTGTAGTATTGCTCTACTGTTAGGACGTTTCCCGACATTAATTTTGCCATTAATGATTGCAACACATTTAGCAGCAAAAAGAAAAGCACCCGAAACAGCAGGTAGTCTTCAGGTTGAAACTCCAACCTTTGCTTTAACGCTGATTACGATTGTTGTGTTGCTTACCTTATTACAATTTATGCCAGTTCTTGTCCTTGGGCCTATTGCCGATCAACTTTTGTTGGTTAAAGGCTAAGGAGGCGAGTGAAAATGAATACACAAACTCATGTAAATAGCCATAAACAAACCATGGCAGTGCCAAATTTTGAAGTTTGGAAAAATGCATTTGTGAAACTGCTACCGCAGCATGCAATTAAAAACCCTGTGATGGCAATTGTATGGCTTGGAACAGTGGTTACAGGCATTAGTACAATCTTAGGTTACACCACGCTGTTATTTGGTTTAGTGGTTACAGCAATTCTGTTTATTACCATTTTATTTGCTAACTATGCCGAAGCAGTTGCAGAGGCTAGAGGCCGTGGGCAGGCATCTTCACTACGTGCAGCAAGAGAAAATTTAATGGCTCGAAGACTCAACTCTTTGACAGACCGTCAAGCTACTCAAGTTGCAGCGACTGAACTTCATTTAAATGATTTCATTGAAGTACATGCAGGTGAGCTTGTTCCAGCTGATGGTGAGATTGTAGAAGGCTTTGCCACTATTAATGAATCGGCTGTTACAGGTGAGTCAGCACCCGTGCTACGTGAAGCTGGAACAGACCGTTCAGGTGTTATTGGCGGAACCAAAGTACTTACAGATCGTATTGTTGTGCAAGTGACTGCTGAATCTGGTCAAAGTTTCTTAGACCGTATGATTGCTTTGGTCGAAGGCTCAAATCGCCAGAAAACTCCGAATGAGATTGCGCTTGGCTTCTTGTTAATGGTAATGACAATCACATTTTTAATTGTCGTGATTAGCTTGCCATTTATTGCCAAGTATTTGCATATTGAACTTGATCCAGTCGTGCTCGTGGCGTTATTGGTCTGCTTGATTCCTACAACCATTGGTGGCTTGTTACCTGCGATTGGGATTGCGGGTATGAACCGTGCACTTAAAGCCAATGTTTTGGCGAAATCAGGTAAAGCAGTAGAAGTTGCGGGTGACATTGATGTGCTTTTACTCGATAAAACAGGAACCATTACTTATGGTGACCGTCAAGCGACCTCTTTTTATCCTTTAACTTCGGTAACCGAGTCTGAGTTGAGAGCTGCTGCTTGGGTAAGTTCACTTGCCGACCCAACACCAGAAGGGAAATCGATTGTTAAGTTAGCAAAAGAGCAAGGGCTAAAACAGCAAGAACCTGAGCAAGCCGAATTTATCTCTTTTAGTGCTTCTACCCGAATTTCTGGTGTGAATTTACCGAATGGTGACCAAATTCGTAAAGGTGCATTAGATGCAATCTTGAAATTTGTAGATGAAGATTATTCTCAAGATTTAGAATTAAAAGCGCGTGTTGAACAAGTTGCCAAAAAAGGAGCAACACCTTTAGCCGTCGCTAATCAACATCATGTGTTGGGTGTGATTGAACTCTCAGATGTGATTAAACACGGTATTAAAGAACGTTTTGCTCGTTTAAGAGAAATGGGTATTAAAACTGTCATGGTTACAGGTGATAACCCATTAACTGCGGCCGCGATTGCTGCTGAAGCTGGTGTAGATGATTATATTGCCGAAGCAAAACCAGAAGACAAATTAGCTTGTATTCGCACCGAACAACAACAAGGTCGTTTAGTTGCAATGGTCGGTGACGGAACCAACGATGCACCAGCATTAGCTCAAGCCGATATTGGCTTAGCCATGAATTCAGGTACACAAGCTGCAAAAGAAGCTGGCAATATGGTCGATTTAGACTCAGACCCAACCAAACTACTTGCTGTGGTCGAGATTGGGAAACAGCAGCTGATTACCCGTGGCGCTTTAACAACATTTTCGTTGGCAAACGACGTCTCTAAATACTTTGCCATTTTGCCTGCATTGTTCGCTGCTGCGATTCCACAAATGCAAGTATTGAATGTAATGCACTTGGCAAGTCCAAACAGCGCGATTTTATCTGCATTAATTTTTAACGCGATTATTATTCCGCTATTAATTCCAATCGCACTCCGAGGCGTCAAATTTAAACCTTCAACGGCAACTCAGTTATTACGTCGAAATATGTTGATTTATGGTGTGGGCGGTGTGGTTCTGCCATTCCTTGCCATTAAAGCAATTGATGTAGTGATTGTTCAATTATTTGGTTTGTAATCTGGAGTTTGAAATGAAAATTTATGTACAAAATTCAGAAGCAAATTTAGGTCAGACCTTAAGAGCATCTTTGGGATTATTAATTTTTACCTTAGTTGGCTGTGGCGCTGCTTATAGTGCTATCGCTACAGGTGCGGGACAGGTGTTATTTAACAATCAAGCGAATGGTAGTTTGATTGAAATAGATCATAGAGTTTTAGGGTCAAAATTAGTTGCTCAGCCATTTGTTGGAGAGGCTTATTTTCATCCGCGTCCTTCAGCAATTGCTTATGACCCGATGGCGATGGCAGGTACAAACTTAGCGCGTACTAATCCTGAACTACAGCAACAAATTGATGCTCAGATTCTTGCTGTGAAAAAACAAGATCACACGGGCAATACACCTATACCAAGTGATTTGGTGACTAAATCTGGTAGTGGTATTGATTCGCATATTAGTCCTGAATCTGCTCAGTTACAGGTTGCTCGAGTGGCTCAAGCTCGTCATTTAGATCCTAAGGTTGTGGAAGAGCTTTTGCAAAAGTATGTTGAACCGAAGCAGTTTGGTGTACTAGGGCAAGCTCGTGTTAATGTATTACAGCTCAATATTGCTTTAGATCAATTACAATCTACACATTAACTTAAAAATAAAGTTGTTAGTTTACCGGATGATATCAAGTGCAAAGCAATCGCGAAAATCAGGCTGAGGCCTTATTAAATCATGTCAACAGATATCAAGCCGGTCGACTAACGGTCTTTCTTGGTGCGGCACCTGGTGTAGGAAAAACTTATGCCATGCTTGCCCGCGCCAAAGAATTATTTCAACAGGGCACAGATGTTGTTGTTGGTATTGTTGAAACCCATGGAAGAATCGAAACTCTAAAAATTTTGGAAGGGTTGCCTCAGATTGCTAGAAAAGAAATGCAATATCAGGGGCATATTTTAGAAGAAATGGACTTGGATGCTATTTTACTTAGGCATCCAAAAATTGTTTTGGTTGATGAATTGGCTCATCGCAACGTCCCAAATAGTCGTCATGAACGACGGTGGCAAGATGTTAATGAGTTGCTAGACGCTGGTATTGATGTATTTACCACTATAAATATTCAACATTTAGAAAGCCTGAATGATGTGGTCTACCAAATTACGGGCATTCGAGTAAATGAAACAGTACCAGATCGGGTATTGGATCGTATTCGAGACATTCGCTTAATAGATTTACCCGTCAGTGAGCTTATTGAAAGGCTCCATCAAGGAAAAGTCTATGTGCCAGAGCAAGCAAATCTGGCATTACAAGGCTTTTTTAGCATTTCAAATTTAACGGCATTACGTGAACTGGCAATGCAATGCGTTGCTGAGCATGTCGATTCAGATTTAAAAGAGAGTTATGCCTCAAAGGGTTTGAAATCTATATCGTTACAAAATGAATTGATGATTGCGATAGATGGGCAAGGCTCTTCTGAATATTTAGTGCGAGCAGGCTGCCGCTTAGCAGAACGTAATGGGGCTACATGGACTGTAGTAAATGTTGATAGAAGTTTGGACTTTGGGCAGAGTTCAGTGAGTTCTTATAAAAAAGAATACATCGAGATTGACCGTGCATTTGAGCTAGCTCGACAACTAGGTGGTCGAACTGAAGTTTTATATGGGCCGCGAGTTGCATCAGTGTTAATGGATGCCGCCGTTGATCGAGGTATTTCCAATCTTGTCATTGGGAAAAGTATTTCACCGTGGTGGTTAAAGTTATTTAAGAAAAATTTAGCTCAGCAATTATTAAATCAAGAAAACTCGATTGCTTTAACCATTTTGCACCCAGAACAGGGCACTAAAAAGATTAATCAGCTCGAAAAACCTTCATTTTTATCATTAAAAGAAAGTATTTTTGTTTTAGCTGTGACGTGCGGTAGCATTTTTCTAGCTCACTTCGCCGAAGTTCTATTTGGTATTGAAGACTTCTCTGTCATTTTTATTATTTCTGTTTTAATTGTTGCAACGAAAACCCGAATGTTAGCTGCAGTAGTGGCTGCTCTTATTTGTTTCTTAGCCTATAATTTTTTCTTTATTGCCCCGCGTTATACCTTTCAGATTTCAGCACACCAAGGGGTAGTCACCGTTGTGGCTTTTTTTGCAGCAGCTTTAATTGCCGGGCGTTTGGCTTCTCAGTTACGCCAGCAAGTTTTATCTTTAAAAGCTGCCAATGCCTACACTAGGGTAATGCAAGACTTGGCACGTAAGCTTTCTAGTGCAGTAAATCTTGAAGAAGTCATGCAAACAGGACGTATGACTTTAGAAACACAACTTCAAACTAAAGTGTGGATTTCTATTCGAGATAAGGTAATTTCATCTGATATTGAGCTAAATGATAAAGAAAAAGTAGCCGCAGAATGGTGTTTGAAACACAAGCAGCCATGTGGGCGTTTTACTGATACGCTGAGTCAATCAAACTGGTGGTTTTTACCTCTTTTAGAACAAAAAAATAGCCTAGGTATTGTGGGAATTTACTTTAAGGATGAAGTGGTTTCCTTAAATTTTGAGCAAAAGAAACTGACTGAAAGTGTAATTGAGTATATTGCACAGGCAGTACTTCGAACCCAATTGGTGAATGAGCTTGAACAAGCAAAAGTCACCAGTGAAACAGAGCGCTTACGTTCTGCTTTATTATCTTCGGTATCGCATGATTTACGCTCGCCACTCGCTTCTATTATTGGGGCAGCAGACACACTTGCCAATTTTAAAGCTGAAATGACAGAACAAGACCAACAAGATCTGCTTGAAACAATTCATTTAGAAGGTGAACGCTTAGACCGTTATATTCAAAACTTGCTTGATATGACCCGTTTGGGACATGAAGGTCTAACTTTAAAGAGAGACTGGATTGGCGTAGATGAATTAATTGGTTCGGCAACTCGCCGTTTAAAGCGCTATAAACCAGATACACAAGTAGTAGTTCAGTTACCTGAGCAACCGATTAGTTTGTATGTTCACCCAGCACTGGTAGAACAGGCTATTTTTAATGTTTTAGAAAATGCGGCAAACTTTTCACCTCCAGATGAACCAGTCATGATTCGTACTCATCTTGTGTCAGAAGATGAGGTGAAAATAGAAATTGAAGATAAAGGTGCTGGAATCCCCGAAGACGAAAGACACCGCATTTTTGATATGTTTTATACTATGGAGCGTGGAGACCGTGGAAAATTTGGTACAGGTTTAGGGCTTACAATCGTAAAAGCGATTATTGGTGCTCATATGGGTACAATAGAAGCATTTTCAGGGCGCCAAAATAAAGGTACTTTAATTCAAATCAGATTACCCATTCACCCAGTAAAAGAATAAGTTGTAAATTCATGATAAGTTCCGAAACCTCACCTGTAGAAACACGTATTGTGATTATTGATGATGAGCCTCAAATCCGTAAATTTTTAGACATTGCTTTAAGAACTCAAAAATACAAAACCACGCTTTGCGAAACAGGTTACAAAGGTCTAGAGGCTTTGGCAACCCAAGGGGCCGATTTGGTTATTTTAGACTTAGGCTTACCTGATTTAGATGGAAAAGAAGTCCTTCAAGAATTACGTAGCTGGTCGAATGTTCCCGTTATTGTGTTATCTGTACGTGCTGATGAATATGAAAAAGTTGCCTTGCTAGACGCAGGCGCAAATGACTACATGACCAAGCCTTTTAGTGTGCAAGAGCTTTTGGCGCGCATACGTGTCATTTTAAGAAATCAACCGATTCAACAAGAAGCACATGTGTATGACGATGGTTATCTCAAGGTTGATGTCATGCAACGTTTAGTTTGGATCGAGCAACAACCAATTACTTTAACTCGAAAAGAGTTTCAGCTTTTGACGTTATTAATGCGCTATCAAGGGCAGCTTTTAACACAGCCTCAGCTCTTAAAAGAGCTATGGGGACCCACCCATCAGGAAGATACGCACTATTTACGTATTTTAGTGGGCAAGTTACGCAGTAAACTGGGGGATAACGCGATTCAGCCACGTTATATTGCTACTGAACCAGGTGTTGGGTTACGTTTTTTAGCTAAACAGAAAAATCATTAATTAGATATAAAAAAAACCTTAGGGTATTTCTCCCTAAGGGTTTGCAAAGTGGTTTATAGTTTTTTTGCTCTTTTTATTTATATATCCCAATGTTGTTCTGCTTCAGTCATTTGACTGTAAATATTTTGATATTCAGCCTGTTTAACCGTGTACCAATGTTCTACAAAGTCTGCCCCTAAATACCCTTTTAAAATAAGACTTCCTTTAAATATTTTTAAGGCTTCCGGCTGATTGTTGGCTAATAAAATGTGCTCATCTTGAAATTTTAAAAGATGTGCAGGTTTTGGCAGCGGTAACTTATGAGATAAGCCGTAAGACGCGCCCGCTAAAATAGTCGCTGTAACCAGATAGGGGTTACAGTCAGCTCCAGCAACACGATATTCTAAGCGTTGATTTTGTACATCTGAGCATGGAATTCGGATTGCAACATTTCGGTTGTTAGTATCCCAATTGGCTTCTAATGGCACGTGATGACCAATTTTAAAACGTCTATAAGAATTAATATTAGGCGCTAAAATCGCCATAGATGCAGGCATTAACTCAATTAGGCCACTAATCGCGCTCAATAATTTGGCTGAAAGCTCATCTTTTTGTACTTCTGAGCTAAATATATTTTCATGGTATTGATTAAGCATACTCATATGAAAATGCATACCACTACCAGCTTTTGCCAAGTTCGGTTTCGCCATGAAACAAGCAGTTAAGTCATGTTTTCTTGCGACTTGCTTTACAATTCTTTTTAAAGCATTAATTTGATCGCAGAGTTTTAAAATGTCATGGCTGTGTTGAAGATTTAATTCGTATTGTCCAGGGGATGATTCCGCAACAATTGCGGTAATTTCAATTGATTGTAGTAAGGCTGCTTTCTCAACCTCATCTAGGACTTGCTGATAGCTATTCGGTGCATCTATATCGAAACATTGGTTTTCTATGCAGGTTTCAGACTGATGCTGAGGTGAGAAAAGGTAAAACTCTAGCTCGGCAGCCATGACAGGAAAATAATTATTAGTATGTAACTGATTTAATAATTTTTTTAATATATTACGTGGTTCATAGCGGCAGTCTGTACCATCTTCTTCTTGCATGGATAGGTAAAGCTGAGCATTTAATTCTGGGGATAAGGCACTTGGTTGCAAGCTGCCTAAAATGGGCAGGCAAAGTCTATCTGGTTCACCAATATATTTTCCCAAGCCTGTTTCTTCAATCACTTTCCCATCAAGGCTCATGGCATAAACAGAAAGAGGAAAATAACATCCATTAGATAGATTTTTCAGACTCTTAACATCAATACGTTTGCCACGAATATGCCCGTTTAAGTCATGTAGACAAATATCAATGTGCTGAGTGTGAGGATATAAATTTAAATATTCATCAACTTCTTTTAAAAAAAGATCTGATTGGAAAGTATCAGATTGTGTCGGAGGAATAAAATTATCTGATATTTTAAATGCCTTAAAGTGAGGATCTTTTAAGTTTAAATTTGGGTAAATAAGCGTACTCATTATAAAAAACCTTGGTGGTTATTTAGCTAAAATCCTAACGTAGCCTTTGACTTTAATCTCGTAAAAAAAGAGTAAAATGATGAAAGATTTTTTTATGGGTTTTATTGTTTTTATTTGTTAATAATCAATGCATTGAATCTAATTCTTATTATCAATTTTTAAAGTAAAATTAGCGTATAAGAGCAGTCAGCGCATTATAAAATTCTACTGATTTCTCTTTTTAAAATTAAACAAAGCTAAAAATTTAAGCTTCTCATTTGGTGAGATGGTCAAACTGCTTTAAACTTAAATGCTTATCCAGTTAAACATTTATTTATAAATCTTGAATTGAGCAAGGCTTATATAGCACATGTACTGGAATTTTATTTTTTGCGTTTTTAAATTTTATTTTTGAGTTTTCTTAATATGAAAAATATCGGTTTAGCCATTTTAGCAATCAGCCTTTCAGGTTGTGCTGCAATGAGCGTAGAAGAATGTAAGACTGCGAATTGGTCATTAGTGGGTGAGAAAGATGGTTCAAAGGGGTCTTCGCCACGTTTAGATCAATATTATAAAGCGTGTGGAAAAGCCAATATTGTTCCAGATCAAAAGTCATATGAACGTGGGTATAAAGAGGGCTTAGGGTATTATTGCCAGCCATCAAATATTTTTTATAACGCTTTAGAGGGTAACGGCAATATTAATGTATGCCCAATCGAGCAGCGTAATCGTTTAAGACCTTATTATCGAGCTGCCTCAGATTACTACAATGCAAAAAATGAATATGACCGTTATGATGAAAAGTTTAAGCAATATTCTGATAGTGCTTATAACGAAAAATTAAAGCCAGAAGAGCGTGAGCGTTATCGTAAGCTTTTAAGAGAATTACAAATTGATCGTGACCGTATTAACAGAAACTATTGGAATTCAATTCGAGATATCGAACGTTTCAAATATGATCACGGCTTAAAATAATATTTAAAACAGGATTGATCCGAATGAGATCAATCCTTTGGTTTTTAAAGATAATAACTCGTTTTTGTCATTAACTTTGAAATAGCAGTCATCGTAATTTTTACTGCATGCGGTAATTCAACACCGCCTGCTTCAAGTGCAGTATGACGGTGATGCAATTCATCTTCATTCATTTGCTCTAAAATTTTACGAGAACGTTCATCTTGAGCGGGTAACTGGTTTAAATGATCTTGCAAATGCAGACTAACCTGACGCTCAGTTTCAGCAACAAAACCTAAGCTATATTTATCACCTGCAATACCAGCAAGGGCACCCATGCCATATGACAACCCGTACCAGATTGGGTTTAACAAACTTGTATGACTGTTTAATTCTTTTAAACGATCTTCACACCAAGCTAAATGATCTTGTTCTTCAATCGCTGCTTGTTGCATTTCTTGACGTACATTTGGCAATTTCGCCGTTAATGCTTGCCCATGGTAAAGTGCTTGAGCACATACTTCACCACTGTGGTTAACACGCATTAAACCTGCGACATGGCGAGCATCTTCTACACCAAGTTTTGTTTCTACTGTTTCAGCTGGATTTTGACGCTGTGCTGCTGTTGCACCCGGAACAAGACTACGCAATGCCTGATCAAATGAGTTAATAAGTTGATCAATTCCAGTATAGTGGCGCATAAATTAGTCCTCTAAAGAAAGGTGGGCTGTGGCAAGCATTGGTTTTAGTCTAGCGAGAAGCCAGATACTAAAGATTGCACTAAGTACAGCTGTAATAATAAATAGTATTTTAATATCAATTTTTAAAACACTTAAGATTAAGATTGAAAAAATTGCAGAAGAAACCATGAATACAGCATTTAAAATGTTATTCGCTGCAACAACACGTGCACGATGTGAACGTGGTGAATAAGCCTGCATCATGGCATATAGGGGAACAATATAAAAACCGCCACTAATACCCAATAAAGTCACAGCAATCATGACATGGTAGTAAACCCAGCCTTGGGTGAAAACGTCTTTTAAGGTAAGTAATGCCCCAGTTCTTTCTGGTACAAAAGCTAAACTGGCAGCAAGGTAGATCGCAAAAACAGTAAGGCCAACTGCACCAATCGGCACCATTTTAATATTAATTTCTGAACCACCAATTTTACGGCAAAGAAGAGAACCCACACCAATACCGACTGAAAAGAAAGTCAGTAACAAGCTAACGACATTTTCTGATGCATGAAGGTTTTGCTGGGTAAGCTGTGGAATTTGAGTTAAATAGGTCGCACCATAAAACCAGTACCAAGAGTTGCCTAGCAAAATTGTGAATACTAACGGTAAGCTTTTGGCATATTTAATGGTTTGAAAGCTGGTACGGATGAAATTCCAGTCAATCTTTAAGTCAGGTGCAGCAACTTTTTGCGGCAAAATGAAGCGACTAAATAAATAGCCTATGCAAGCAATAGCCACTACGGTGATACTAATCCACAATAAATTACCATCTGATGAGGCAATTACGGCACCACCTAAGATCATTCCGAATAAGATCGCCATGGATGTACCGGATTGAAATAGCGCATTACCCGACATTAACTCGTTCGGTTTTAAGATTTCAGGCAAAATTGCGTATTTAATCGGGCCGAAGAACGTCGAATGCGTACCCATCAAAAATAAAGCAAAAAGAAGTAGCCATAAGTTTCCTAACAGGAAACCCGCAGTACCGATGAGCATAATGATGATTTCTAAAATTTTAATACCACGGACGAGTTGAGATCGTTCGTATTTGTCGGCGATTTGTCCAGCTGTGGCTGAAAAAAAGAAATATGGCAGAATAAATAAGAGAGCTGCCAAATTATTAAGAGTGCTTACAGGGGCAGATTGTTGCTGAATCCATCCATAAGTAATCACTAATAATAAAGCTTGCTTAAAAACATTATCATTTAATGCGCCAAAAAACTGGGTAAAAAACATCGGTACAAACCGACGTGAGGTCATCAGGTGCTCATCTTGTTTCATCATGTGCAAACTTCATTGTGTTTTATAAAAAAATGTGACCGAGTGTTAATTTGCATCGAAAACCATGTATGATATTTTTAACGCTTGATTAAATGAAAAATCAATGGTTTTGAGTGAGTTTTACACTCACATTGGTGCGTTTTATTAAAAAATAAGTCTAGAGTTTTCTATGCCTTCTAAAATTAAGTTTAAACAGTCAACTCTCTCACATTCTATGCATTTAATTTTAAAAATGCAGGGCATTCCTAAACTTATTTGTAGCAGCTTGTTGTTAAGCGTTTGCGTAACGCCAAGTTTTGCTCAAACTTCTGTTGAGAATAGTTCATCAACAACTTTAAACCAGACAGTATCTGAGGAGTCAACTGAACAGTCAGCTCAGGTTAATGAGCAATATACTGCTCCAGTTACAGATATCGCTACACTTGTAACCCAAGCTCAGCAGCAACAAGATAGCTTGGCTATATTGCAACAACAAGAACAATTTCCAAATCAAATTGATGAATTTAAGCCAATTACTCTTGATAACCTTGAAGATTTACCCGATATGCCTGTTGATCAAAATATGGCAAATGAAATTTATAGGGTAGCGGAAGAAGCAAAGAATGAAGCACAGAACTTTCAAAATGGGACTCAGAAACTCCCCGAAGTTACTGTAAGCGATGCAACTCAATCTGAATTAAATCAAATTAATCAGGCGCCAGTAAATATTGATCAGCTTATGCAAGAGATTAAGTCTGATAGTAAGATTGTAGTGGAAGCCAATGAGACTGGAAAAACACTACCTGAATTGACACCAGAGGCCGAAGAACCGCCTGAGCAAGTTGGTTTCTTTAAGCGTATTTTAAATAAAGTACGTCCGCCACGTGCAATTCCGATGGAACAAGTACCGCGTATTAGCGCAGAGGTAGAAGGTGCTTCAGATGTGTTGGCTAAAAATATTAAAGGTAAGCTTTCAACATTTACCCAAGAGTCATTTGAAGACTTCAATGCTGCTTTACCTCAGCTTAGAACATTAAGTAATCAGGCTGCTCAAGCTGTTGGCTACTATAATGCTGAGTTCCGATTTGAAAAATTAAGTCCGAGTCGTGTTCGTGTCAGAGTGACACCAAATGAACCAGTACGAATTAATGAGCAAAATATTGAGTTTACCGGTCCAGGCGAAAAGCAGCCGCAATTTCAGGTTATTCGTTTAGTTCCCGATCAAGATGTGGGTGATATCTTTAACCACGGTTTATATGAAACCACTAAAAGCCGTATTGTTGATGCCGCATCTAATAATGGTTATTTTGATGCTTATTGGCGATTGCATGATGTAAAAGTAAGTCAGCCAGAAAATAAGGCCGATATCAATTTACGCTACGAGACTGGTGAGCGCTATAAATTAGACAAGGTCGAGTTTCGTATGAGTGATCCTTCGAAACCTTTGCCATTAAACCAAAATATCTTAGAAAGTATGGCGCCTTGGAAAGAGGGTGATGACTATGCCTTCTGGCGTGTAAATGTGCTCGCAAATAACCTAACCAACTCACGTTATTTCAATTACACCTTGGTTGATAGTATTAAACCAGACCCAATTGAAAAGCCACTTGAGCTACCACCAGATTTACAAGCTTTGGTGGATGAACAAAATATTGATGTTGATGAGTCTAATTTACTTTCACCAGAACAACGACAACTTGCGAAAGCACGTCAATTAGCGACATCCAATAAAGAAGTTACGCAGAACGTAGTCGATGAAAAACAGTTTGCCGGAACACAAAATGCGAAACAGGCAGAGCCTCAAACTGCAATGTTGCAAAGCGCCGCAGCTCAGCATGATGAACAGGAAACTGAACAGGATCGTTTACAAGCTCAAGCACGTGAAACAAAAAGAATTCCAGTTATTGTGACTTTAAATGCTGACAAGCTAAATAGTTTGGAAACTGGTATTGGTTATGGAACCGATACGGGGGCGCGTTTACGTAGTCAATATCGCCGTTCTATCGTAAATAAATATGGTCATTCTTTTGATGCCAACTTAGAAGTTTCTGAAATTCGTCAATCGATTGATGGTCGATATAGTATTCCCTATAAACATCCGTTAAATGACTATTTCAATATCGTTGGCGGTTATGAGCGTGAAACACGGGATGATATTGGTCCGGATGTAAGCCTGTTAACCGAATCTGCTGTTGTGGGCGGTGAGCGTATAATCAAACGTCCATTAGGTAATTGGCAGCATACTATTGGTGTTCGTTATCGTTTAGATCGTTTGACCCAAAAAGGTAATGTTGATATTTCTGAATTACCAGATGCTTTTAAAACAGCTGCATCTGAGCAAGAAGCATTATTGTTTAGTTATGAAACATCTAAAACCTCAAGTAATACACGTTTAAACCCAACAAAAGCTTTTAAACAAACTTATAAATTAGAATTAGGCAGTGAGAGTTTACTCTCAGATGCCAATATGGCGATTGCGAGTGCAGGCTGGAGATTTATTTATTCTCTAGGTAAAAATGATGATCACCAATTTGTTGGAAGATCTGACCTTAGTTATATTTTTACAGATGACTTTGACAAAGTTCCATACAATCTTAGATTCTTTACGGGTGGTGACCAAACGATTCGTGGATTTGACTATAAAAGTCTTTCTCCAGAAGTAGATGGATATAAAATTGGGGGCCAAGCTTTAGCTGTAGGTTCTTTAGAATATAACTATCAGTTCAAAGATGGATGGCGAGCAGCTGTTTTCTCTGACTTTGGTAATGCTTACGATAAAGATTTCAGTAATCCAGCAGCTTATAGTGTTGGGGTCGGAATTCGCTGGAAGTCTCCAATTGGGCCAATCCGTTTAGATGTCGCTTCGGGTATTTCAGATGAGAACCATCCGATTCGTTTACATTTCTTTATAGGCCCACAACTTTAAAAATAAAATTTTATTAGGTTTATTTTATGGCGGAAGTAGAACAGCAGCCCACTTCGGCACCAAGCTCTCCTAAGAAGAAGCGTCGCATTTTGCGTAGCTTCTTGCTGACGATATTGATCATATTGTTATTATTGGCTTCTTCGTTAGTCATCATGATGTCAACGGATCGCGGAAGCCGTTTTTTATTAGATCGAGTTTTAGAAGCTCAGAAAATAATTAAATATGAATATGAAGGCGGCAACTTATTGCGAGGCATTATTCTCAAAAATGTGTTGGTGCAATTAAAAGATGTCGATGTTTCATTAGATCGAGCTGATGTAGGCTTAGGATGGCGTTCTTTATTATTAGAAAAAGAAGTGCATTTAAGCCATGCAGATGTACGCAACTTACGTATTATTAATAAAACTCCGCCCTCTGGTAAACCGTTTGAATTTAAACCAATCAAGTTACCCTTTGTTTTACGCGTAGATGAAGGTGATGTTGATCATTTAGAAATTAAGTTGGCAACCTCAGATGTAAGTTTTCATGACGTTCATTTGCAGGATGCACTTTGGTCAGAGACCAAACTGGAATTTGAAAAATCTAGTATGGATATGGGCTATCTTTCAGTCCATAACGCAACAGGTAAAATGGATTTCAGTGGTAAATATCCATTAGATGCCACAGCAGATTTAAGAATCCCATCTTTAAAAAGTCTAAATATTCAAAATATTAAAGTGGCTGCTCGGGGAAGTTTAGATACTATAAAAGCTGGGGTTGCAACAACCACTCCCGATCTATTAACAGGTTGGGTAATATTGCATCCTGTTCGCGATGAAGTTCCAATGCAAGGTGAACTATTATTAAAAAACTATCATTTACCTTTGCTACAAGAACAAAAACTATTTGCAAAAAATGGTGTGATTAAGTTTCAAGGTGATATTAAACAGCTTAATTTGGCACTTGATACAGATTTAAAGGGTGAGAATTTACCTGAAGGTCAGTACAACGCTTTAATGAATACTGATTTAGTTCATCAGCTTAATATTACCGATTTTAATGGCCAAGTTATGAAAGGTGCCGTTAATCTTAAAGGTCTGGTGAATTGGAAAGATCATGTGACTTGGGACATCAAAGGTCGTTTAGATCGCATTAATCCTAAAGACAAAGCGATTCCTCAGGTGGTTCAAGACTTCTTACCGCCAAGTTTAGATGCTGCTATTGCTTCAACTGGTTCTTTGGAAAAAGGCACAGAAGTATTTGCTAACGTTGATTTTGACCGTTATGAGTCTTGGAAACTCAAGCTTAATCAGGCGCCTGAAAAAAATAATAAACCTCAACCAATGCTCATGAATGTGGCGTGGGCGAATATAGACCGTGCAATGCCTTATATTGGATGGTTAAGTAGTGATAATGGTCAAGTCGATTTAACATTACGTGACGGTCAACAAGATATTAAGGTTGCTACAAAAGTATATCAGCATGAAAAAACTTTATTGCCAGCAGGACAATATCTAGCCAACCTGAATGTTAAAGATAATATCTTAAATGTGCCTAATTTTAGTTTTGCTGCTGAAAAAGGTAGCTTAACAGGTCAGGCTAAAGTTTTATTACCTACTGAAAAACGTCAGCTGGCTTGGAATGCTTTATTAAATGCAAACGATTTTAATCCGCAAAGTATTCAAGCAGCAGCGCCAGTTAATCTGTTAAACGGTTCGATTAAGGCAAATGGTTTCGCTAAACCAAACCAGCAAATTATTCAGTTTGAGAAAATTGATTTAACTGGTCGATTGGCTCAAGCAGGTCAAGAAACTGTAAGTTTAGGTGGAAAAAGTACAGCAGCATTATTATTTCATGATGTTAAAGCTGGTGGCGGCTTTAAAGGCTTTGCGGTTAATTATGACGGGTCTTTAAAAGCCTTAAAACAGGCAAATGGTTTGTTGAAGTTTTCTATAGCGGGCACGCCAGATTTTATTCGAATTAGCCAGTTACAACATGATGGTGTGGCTGGAAAAATCTATGCTACTGGTTCTGTCAATTTAAAAGACCGCATTGCATGGGATATTAATAGTTCATTAGTACGCTTTAAGCCTCAATATTTTGCCTCAACTGTTAAAGGTGAAATTTCAGGAAATCTGAAAACTCAAGGGGTTTGGTCTGATCACTTGAAGCGAATTAATATTCAGCAATTGAATCTTGCAGGCTTTTTAAATAATAAACCTGTTCGGGGTAAGGGTAATCTATCTCTATTGATGGATTCCAATCAAAATGGCTTTTTACCTCAGCAATTTGAAGCAAATAACTTATTTTTAGTGTATGGACAGAACCAGCTACAAGCTACTGGCAATGCACAAAATCTAAAAATTAAGCTGAATGCGCCAGCACTCTACGAGTTATATCCGGGACTGCGTGGTCGAGCTTATGGTGATTTGAATGTTCAATCACAACCACGTTTAAAAGCAACAGCCAATATTGCCGTAGATAATTTTGCTTTTAATACACTCGTAAGTGTGAAGAGATTGAGTATTCAGGGTGAGCTTCCAACATCGGAAACAACACCGACTCAATTAACCGCAAAATTAAATAATCTGCGTAGCGGAAATAGAGAAATCCAGTCCGCTGAAGTGAATTTGACAGGAACAAGAAAAGCACATTTATTAAAAGTACTTGGCAATAATAGTGTTTCCAAGTTCTATGTTCAGCTGGCAGGCGGGTTTAACCAAAAGAATGATTGGTTAGGTCAAATTCAGAAAGGAAGTTTTGATTCACGACGAATTCGTCTGGCACAAAATCAAAATGCTCCAGTAATTTTTTCTTCTGCGAAATCTGAGCTATATGTGGGCCAACATTGCTGGCAAAGTACCAATAGTCAGCTCTGTTTTGATCAGCCTGTAAGAGTGAGTAAAGCACGAGGGAATATTTCCTTTGTAACTCAGAACATGGACTTAAGTGATTTCGCGGCATTTATGCCAGAAGGCTTAGCGATGACTGGACAATTAAATGGTTACGCTAAGGCATCGTGGGTAAATGGCGGTAATCCAAAACTTGATGCGCGTTTAATTACGCGTAAAGGTGAAATCGGTTTAGCTGCTGAAGATCCACAAGATCCTGCAACGACTTTGGCTTATGATGAGTTAGGGGTAATTGCAAAAAGTGTATCAGAGGGTCTGTTATTTCGTGTTGATGTGAAAACACCAGATATTGGTACGGGTTACGCGAACGTTATTATCAACCCATTCCAGTCATCAATGCCAATGCATGGTGAAGTGGCCTTTAATGATGTTCAATTAAAAGTCTTGAAACCATTTATTCAAGATGTTCGCTCAATGAGTGGGACGTTAGCCTTGGCTGGTAAAGTCAACGGTACATTAACTCAACCTCAATTTACTGGTGAAATGCGCCTGAAGAATGGTGCGATCAGCATGATTTCTCTGCCAGTGAATCTAACCAATGTGCAGGTGTATTCATCAATTCGTCAGGATATGGCAACAATTGATGGAGCGTTTAATAGTGGGCAAGGTGTAGGCTTGCTTAAAGGTAGTTTTGAGTGGAAAGATGCGCCGCGCCTTCAATTAAATCTGAAAGGTGATAATTTACTGGTACGTCAAGCGCCATTAATTACAGCAATTGCCAACCCGAATCTGACACTTGATATGTATCCTTTTGATAAGCGTTTAAGCTTAAAAGGATCAGTAGATGTTCCTCGTGCACGTATTTCAATGCCAGAAACGACTGTTCCAATTATTAATACTTCATCAGATGTTCGCATTGTGCGCCAAGGTCAAGATCCACTTGCAATTTTACGGGCCGCTAAACCTTGGGATATTCGAGCTGATATTTCTGTTAATATTGGAAAACAAGTTATCTTCCAAGGCTTTAACAGTAATATTCCATTAGTTGGTCGTCTAAACTTAAGCCAACGTGGTTATGAAACTGCAATGAGAGCTAATGGAGCGATTGGTGTCAGCCAAAAAGTGAAAATTGAAGCTTATGGACAAAGTCTAGACTTGAACCGAGCAATTGCCCGTTTTAATGGACCATTGGCTAACCCGACTTTAGATATCGATGCGAACAAAAATGTTCAGGGAAGCATGGTTGGCGTACGTGTTACGGGTACTGCGACATCACCAAACATTCAGGTTTATAACGATGCAGGTCTATCTGAGCAAGAAGCATTGAACGCGCTCGTTACGGGTCGTATTAATGAAGGTTCGAGTGGCTTGAGTAATGCAGAAGGTTTTAAATCTGATGTAAACAACACCATTGCTGCTGCGGGTATTAGTATGGGCTTGGGTGGTACACGTGCTTTAACTAACCAGATTGGACGTACGTTTGGTTTGAGCGGTTTAGCTTTAGATGCACAAGGTACAGGTGATGATACGCAAGTGAGTTTAACGGGTTATATCACACCAGATCTGTTTATTCGCTATGGTGTTGGAGTGTTTACTCCTGTAAACAAACTCACTTTACGTTATCAAATGAATCGACGTTTATATTTAGAAGCAAGTCAATCTCTAGAAAGAGCAATCGATCTTTTCTACAACTGGCGCTTTTAGTTAGTTGAAACTAATAATGAATGAATTAAGAGCTCACTATTGTGGGCTTTTAATTTAATAACGTCTTCATAACATTTAAAAAAGTTGAGTGTTTATCATCTAAAGTATCGCTTCTCTTAAGAGTAAAGAAGCCTTGGATAGGTATTGGTTAAAGAAAATTCACTTGAAAATTGCTGTTTTATAAATTAGTTTTCAGAAACATTAAATGAAATTAGATTGATATACCTTGTTGATAAATGCAAATAAGGTGGTTTTTTTCAAGGATATAGTAGTGAATATAGATACTTATGTTGAAATTAAAAATGGCAAGGAAAACGATATCAACGTTAAATATCGTGGCCTAATTCAAAAATTAACAGCAACATTGTCATTGACGCTCTTGTCATTTGGATGGTGCTCCACCGTAAATGCTGCACAACAACAAATTGCTTTAGTAGGAACATGGACATCAATTCCTAATGCACCGCTTGCGCAAAAACCAAAACAAGCCAGTGAAGGTTTGTACCAGCTTCAAGTGAATAAGGATGGAACTTTAACTCCTGTTAAAGTGCTGAAAATGAAAAGTCCTTCTTGGATTGTGAAATCGAAAGATGGTCGTTTTGCATATACCACTAATGAAGAAAACGAAGGTGCGGTGACTGCATTATCTATTCAAAACGGAAAGGTGGAAGTGTTGAACACTGTGGATAGTCATGGTGGACATCCAACACATGCAACAATCAGTTTAGATGGTAAGTTCCTGTTTGTATCGAACTATTCTGCATTCGATAAAGGCCGTGGTGGTGTGGCTGTTTTGCCAATTTTACCAAATGGCCATTTGGGTGAAAAAGTACAAAATATAGTTTTTGAGGAAGGTTCTGGCCACGTTAAAGGTCGCCTAGAAAGTGGTCATGCTCATTCGACAACTTTCAGTCCAGATGGTAAGTATTTATATGCTAGCGATCTTGGAAATGACAAAGTCTATACATTTCATTATAACCCGAACAAGGCTCAGCCACTTGAAGCGGATACTAACCGCGATGTAACTTTTACGCATGGTTCTGGCCCGCGTCATATGGTCTTTTCACCAAATGGTAAACATGCGTATGTTACCGCAGAAATGCGAAGTGAAATTGTGACATTTAACGTGCAAGATGGTCATTTGAAAAAAGTGGCTGAGCTAAAACTAATCCACGAGGATAAAACACCTGAATTTAAGAGTGCGAGTGGAATTATCCTTAGCCCAAATGGTAAATATGTGATTGCTGCCAATCGAGGTGCAGACAACAAACTTTTAGTATTTAAAATCCAACAGAATGGATTGCTAGCTAAGCCAGTTGCTTATAAAGCGAATGGTATTGAACCACGTGCCTTCTCATTTGATGCATCTGGTAAATATCTATATGTAACCAATGTTTATAGTAACAATATTAGTTTATTCCGTTTTGATGCAAAAAATGGCACCTTAAAACCAGCTGGCGATGCAGCAAAAATATCAACACCTACGGATATTAAATTCTTTAATTAATCCAAAACATGAAACAGGCATGTCTAATGCTTAATACAAAAGACCGAGATTTTTTGATCTCGGTTTTTTATAGCAGTTTTGGCAAAAACGATGATTTTCCGTATGATATGGACAGCAATAATTAGTGTAGTGAAATGATGAAAAAGATTTTATTGATTGCAATGAGTTTGCTCTTTGTGGGTTGTTCAGAAAAGAAACCATTAACACCAGAAGAGCAGTGGCATGGCTTTTGTACTAGCGTAGGAAATGCTGCAAGAAGTATTGTTTTTGATCGTCAGCAAGCAATTGAAAAAACGCAGGCAGTTGAGCATGCAAATAAGATTGAAGATGAGATAACTAAAAAATTCATTCTTAATGTTATTGAAAAAGTTTATGCAATTCCAAAAGAAGAACTGACAAAAGATCCTCAAGCAATCCAAGAAAAAGTTAGAAAGCAAATGATGAATGAATGTTTGGCAACCCCTCATGACAAAATGCCAAAATATAAATCATTCTAATTGTGGATGAGGTTATTGAATTTTCATCTGGCTGAAGCTCTTTTTGCTTAAAAATAGCTCAATTTTACCCAATATGCTCATTATTTGAACATAGGTATTTAGATACAAAATAATGGGCATCACGGAGAAACACCCCGCGCTCATTAACTTTTACCTTGAACTCTAGTAAACTTTTGTAGTCCATATTACTTGTGAAGCTTTTAAGAAAGCTGGAATTTGCAAGTAATTTTTCAAAAAAAGAGGAATGAACACCGTGCTAGAAGCTTACCGCCAACACGTTGAAGAACGTGCCGCACTCGGAGTCCCACCGAAGCCACTTGATGACGCTCAAACAGCTCAGCTTGTTGAACTATTAAAAAATCCACCAGCAGGCGAAGAAGCGTTCTTGGTAGATTTGCTTGAAAACCGTGTTCCTGCAGGTGTTGACCAAGCAGCTTACGTAAAGGCAGCATTCTTGGCAGCGATTGCAAAAGGCGAAGCAACTTCACCACTCGTTTCTAAAGAACGTGCAGTTTACTTACTTGGCACTATGCTAGGTGGTTATAACGTAGCACCACTTGTTGAACTTCTTGACAATGCTGAACTTGCAGGCTTAGCTGCTGAAGCATTAAAGAAAACTCTTCTTGTATTTGATGCATTCCATGATGTAGCAGATAAAGCAAAAGCTGGTAATGCAGCTGCTAAAGCTGTTTTACAATCTTGGGCTGAAGCAGAATGGTTCACTAGCCGTCCTGACGTTCCAGAAGAAATCAAAATCACTGTGTTTAAAGTAACTGGTGAAACAAATACTGATGACTTGTCTCCAGCTCAAGATGCTTGGAGCCGTCCAGACATTCCATTACACGCAAATGCAATGTTGAAAAACGAGCGTGATGGTATCAACCCTGAAAAACCAGGTGAAGTTGGTCCATTAAGCCAAATTAAAGAACTTATCGCTAAAGGCAATCAAGTTGCTTACGTTGGTGACGTTGTTGGTACAGGTTCAAGCCGTAAGTCTGCAACTAACTCTGTTCTTTGGTTCTTTGGTGATGAACTTCCACACATTCCAAACAAAAAAGACGGTGGTGTGTGCTTAGGTTCTAAGATCGCTCCAATTTTCTTCAATACTATGGAAGATGCAGGTGCATTACCTGTAGAAATCGACGTTGCTAATATGAACATGGGCGACGAAGTAGTATTGAAAATTGACCATGCTGCTGCAAAAGTAACTGCTTTTAAAGATGGCGTGCAAATCTCTGAAGCAGATCTTAAAACTCCAGTACTTTTAGACGAAGTACGTGCTGGTGGTCGTATTAACTTGATCATTGGTCGTGGTTTAACTGCTAAAGCACGTGAAGAATTAGGTCTTGCACCTTCTACATTATTCCGTACTCCAGTACAACCTGCTGACACTGGCAAAGGCTTCACACAAGCTCAAAAAATGGTTGGCCGCGCATGTGGTTTACCAGAAGGTCAAGGTATCCGTCCAGGAACTTACTGTGAACCTAAAATGACTACAGTTGGTTCTCAAGATACAACAGGTCCAATGACTCGTGACGAGTTAAAAGACTTAGCATGCTTGGGCTTCTCATCTGACTTAGTGATGCAGTCTTTCTGTCACACTGCTGCGTATCCAAAACCAGTTGACGTAACAACTCACCATACATTACCTGACTTCATCATGAACCGTGGTGGTGTATCTTTACGTCCAGGTGACGGTATTATCCACTCTTGGTTAAACCGTATGTTACTTCCAGATACAGTAGGTACTGGTGGTGACTCACATACTCGTTTCCCAATCGGTATTTCATTCCCAGCGGGTTCTGGTCTTGTTGCGTTCGCAGCAGCAACTGGTGTTATGCCACTTGATATGCCTGAATCTGTACTTGTTAAGTTTAAAGGTAAAATGCAACCTGGTATCACTTTACGTGACCTTGTACATGCAATTCCTTACTACGCAATTCAAGCGGGTGATTTAACTGTAGAGAAGAAAGGTAAGAAAAATATCTTCTCTGGTCGTATCCTTGAGATCGATTTATCAGAAATGGAAAATGACTTGACTGTTGAGCAAGCATTCGAACTTTCTGATGCGTCAGCTGAACGTTCTGCTGCTGGCTGTTCAATCACACTTTCTGAAGAGAAAGTTGCTGAATACCTACGTTCTAACATCACGATGTTGAAGTGGATGATCGCAGAAGGTTATGGCGATGCACGTACACTTGCTCGTCGTGCTGAAAACATGCAGAAGTGGTTAGATAACCCAAGCTTGTTAAAAGCTGATGCTGATGCAGAATACCTAAAAGTTTACGAAATCGATCTTGCTGACATCAAAGAACCAATTCTTTGTTGCCCGAACGATCCAGATGACGCGAAACTTCTTTCTGACGTTCAAGGCGACAAAATTGATGAAGTATTCATCGGTTCTTGTATGACGAATATCGGTCACTTCCGTGCAGCTGGTCAGTTACTAGATAAAGTACCTGGTGGTTCATTGTCTACTCGTTTATGGTTGGCTCCACCAACTCGTATGGACGAGCACCAATTAATGGAAGAAGGCTTGTATAACATCTATGGTCGTGCTGGTGCACGTACAGAGATGCCTGGCTGTTCATTATGTATGGGTAACCAAGCACGTGTAGCGCCGAACACAACATGTGTATCGACTTCTACTCGTAACTTCCCGAACCGTTTAGGTCAAGGTGCTAACGTTTACTTAGCGTCTGCTGAGCTTGCATCTGTAGCTGCGGTTCTTGGTAAATTACCAAGCCCAGAAGAATATCAACAGTACGCGTCGCAAATCGACAGCGCTTCTGCTGACATCTACAAATACTTAAACTTCGACAAGATGAGCGAATATACTAAAGAAGCTGATCAAGTTGATACTAAGAAAATCCAAGCTGCTCAATTGACTTAATACGTCAATTTAGTAAAAAAAGGAGCTGATTATTCAGCTCCTTTTTATTTTAAATGAGACTTTGTACATTATTAGACTTAGAAAATAATAAATAGATCAAATTTTATTTAATGAAAATGTAAAAATAAATATTACTCTAGATATTAAATTGATTTTTGTTTTAAAATATTCGAACGAACTTGAAAATAATTAAAAAAATATGAGTATTTTATATAGGGAACTTAAGAATGCTAAAGACAATTGTTGAATTTAAATTTGATGATTATCAATTATATGACCAAAAAACTTATGCTGATGAAGGTGGTATTTTAGTTCAAAAAACTGAAGATATTGCACAATATATTTTTAGTATATTAAAGAATAGATATCATTTAAATGTAGAGTTATATAGTGAAACCTGGGGGTGGGAAATTGAGATTCCCTTAGCTGAAATAACGATGTATCTTGGAATAAGTGTCTATGAAGAATATAGTAATGGATTCGCAATTTTTATTTCTCCAAATACTCCGATTTTAAGAAAATTTCTATTTAGAAAAATTGATATTACTCATCATATTATGATGTTGCAAAATTATATAAATATTATCTTAAAATCGCATCCAGGCATCTATGATGTGATGTGGTGGGAAGAGAATGAATTTCGATGTGTAGCCACGAATTGATGAAAAAATTTAAGGCTCAAATATTGGGGTAAGTAAAACAAAAATTGTTAAAGACTATATTGGTGAATAGAGGCGATGAGCTTACTATATCTACAATATTAAGTGGTCAGATCAATATGCATAATTCAGCTTGGAAGGGATTACGTAAGTTTTTTTATAATAATCTTCATAACCATGACTATGAAACGACGGTAAGTAAATGCATTAACTATTTTTTAGTTATTTTAATTATTGGTAACGTCGCTGCTGTTTTATTAGAAACAGTAAATGATTTGTACTCAAATTATCGTATTTGGTTTGACTACTTTGAGAATATTTCAATCGCAATTTTTAGTATTGAGTATTTATTAAGGTTGTGGAGTGTTGCAGATCGAGATACGACACAATCCGCATGGAAAACTCGCTTGAATTGGATGAAAAGTGGGGAAGCAATTATTGATTTGATGGCAATTTTGCCAGCTTACCTGAATTTCTTTGTACGAATCGATCTTCGTATGCTTCGGATTTTACGTCTACTTCGTTTATTAAAATTAACACGCTATTTTATCTCACTACAGATATTGTTATGTGTGATTAAACGCGAGAAGGGATCTTTTCAAGCAGTTATCTTTATTTTAATTATCATGATTATTATGACTGCTTCTGGAATTTATGTGGTTGAAAACAAAGCTCAGCCAGAAGCTTTTAGCTCAATACCTAAATCTATGTGGTGGGCAGTGGTTACCTTAACTACAGTGGGGTATGGCGATGTCACTCCTGTAACTAGCCTAGGAAAGTTATTAGGGGCGCTTATTACTATTTTAGGTGTGGGTATTGCAGCATTGCCTGCTGGTATTTTGGCGTCTGGACTTGCAAATGAGCTTAATCAACGGAATCAGAGACTAGAGCAAGAGTTTCGTGAGCTACTTCAAGCACGAGGTATTGATATTTTACATGATGAAATTGAAATAGAGCGGGTCCGTCAAAAAGTAGGATTGCCAAAAGAGCAAGCGCATAACCTGATTATTCAAATTATGCGTGAAAAAGTATTAGAGGAAGAAGAGACGGTTCGAGAGAAAAAATGTTATTGCCCGCACTGTGGTGGAAAGCTAACTGATTAGAAATAATAAGTTAGCCTTTTGTTTAATTAAGCTTTTTTGCTGGCTTTTTCTACTGCAAATGCGATAAGTAAGATAATCAGACCGCCAAGGCTTAAAACAAAACCTACCCAGATTGGAGCGATCCAACCCATTTGGTGGCTGAGTACCCAGCCCCCTAAAAATGCACCTAATGCATTGGCCATATTAAAGGCAGAGTGGTTGAGTGAGGCAGCTAAAGTTTGGGCATCACCTGCAACATCCATTAGACGAGTTTGTAATGCTCCGCCTAACCCCATTACCGTGAGGCCAATTAAAAATAAAGATGCGATGGCAGTATAGATATTACTCATTAAAAAACTAGTGACAACAAAAGCGATAGCTGAGCTAATTAATACACCCACTATAGTTTTGTTGAGGTTCTTATCTGCAAGCCATCCTGCCGCTAAACCACCAATAACCATACCTATACCCCAGATAGCTAAAGCGATAGGAACGATTTGGATATTAACTTCTGTGTATTCGGTCAAAATTGGAGAGACATAGCTATAAACTGAAAACATGCCTCCAAAACCGATTGCACCCACTGCTAGTGTTAACCACATGTTGATATTTTTAAGGCCAGCTATTTCAGTTTTTATACTGGCAGTAGCTTGAACTGGGATATTGGGTACAAAGAAGCCAACAGCAATTAAAGTGACGAAAGCAATAGTTGCTGAAAACTCAAAACCTGCTCTCCAACCAAAGTTTTGGCCTAACCAAGTTGCTAGAGGAACTCCAATTACTGTTGCGACTGTAAGCCCCATCATCATTTGGGCAACTGCAGAAGCTCTTCTTGACGGACCCGCTAGTTCAGCTGCAACTAACGCACCGACTCCAAAATATGCTCCGTGTGGTAAACCTGCAATGAAACGTGAGACTAGAACAGTTTCAGGTGTATGAGCTAAAGCAGTACAGGCATTCGCAACACCATAAAACAGCATTAAGCCGAGCAATAAAGTTTTTCTAGGTACTTTGGCTCCGAGAATAGCGATGATAGGAGCACCAATAACTACACCCAATGCATAAGCACTAATAAAGTGACCAGCTTCAGGTACTGTAATATTTAAATTATTTGCAATTTCCTGAATCAGTCCCATTGCGACGAATTCAGTGGTTCCAATACAAAAACCACCTACAGCGAGTGAGAAAATTGCTAAAAAGAGAGAGTAATGTTGAGGTGTGGAAAGAGGAGATTGCGGGGACGCCATAATAAGTTAAGGGAAGACACAAAAAAGAGAAGTATAAGGGAAAACAGAACAGAATAATAAAAAACTAAAATATTGAGGGAAAGATTACGTATTTCTTTTTAAAGTAAAATTAAATTTATTAATGATAATAAGAATTATTTTTATTTGTGTATACTGTATCCGCTTATATTTTGTCTGAAATTTTTAACTTTGCGTATAACAGGATTTTGTAATAATGAATAGATTTCTAATGACGTCACTTGCATTGATATGTACAACAGGCTTTGCTCATGAACCTTATGTAGCTCCTGTAGCTTATAAAACTGAACAGACTCAAGTACCCGTAATTGCTGGTTATGCGGAAGAAGCATTAAATAGTGAATATGCTTTAAAGGATGCTAAGCTTACTGTAATTACACCTAAAAATGAGCTTAAAACCGTCAATTCAGAAGCCCTGAATAAGTCTGCTACTGTTTTTGATGTAGATCTACCTGAAGAAGGCACATACATTGTTCAAACTCAGGCAAATTATCCTTTGAAATATGTATATGACCAAAAAGCATGGCATTTATTTTTTGATATGCCAGCTGATAAAGCTCCGCCGAAAGCAGAACGTGAATATTTGATTCCGACTGACCTTAAAACAAAAACAATTAAAACAGAACAAGTAACACGTGAGTGGATATTGCAGAGTTATCTTTCTAAAGGAAAAGTTTCAGATATTCAGCTTCCGAATATACCGATTAAAGTTAGTTTCTCTGTACATCCAAACCAGATTAAAACTGCTCAACCTGTTAAATTAACCATAACTGAAAAAGGACAACCTTTAGCTTATGCTGAAGTGAATTTAAGAGAAAAGGGTGCAACTGACAAGCAAGCGCAGCAGTTTAACGCGGGAGGCAACGGTCAAGTCGAACTTACGTTTCCAAAAGTTGGAGAGTACCTAGTAGAAGTAACAGCTCCTCTAAATTTGAAATTAAAACCTAAAGATCAGAGCTATACGATTATTAGCTTAAATGTTTTAGCGCAATAGTTTTTAGTGTTTTAAAAAATAGGTCTTTATTAGGCCTATTTTTAGTTTTTATATTCTTACTCATTAAAAAACTTCATTAAAACGTTTAATTTCACTTTAGTTTCAGAGGAAACAAAAATTCATTGCAAGTAAAAGATAATGAAATAAAATTCATGTTGAGACAAACTAATCAATTTTATGTTAAACTGAATAAAATTCATTAATAAGGATTTGTCGAAATTTTTATGGAAAAGCAAAGATGAGCTTTAACCATTTATAGATAAATCTGTTTTTTAGGCTTGGGCCCATGTTAGAAATACGCCACCTTAAAACTCTAGTTGCTTTACGCGAGCATGGTTCATTAGTTTCGGCAGCAAATGATCTTTGTTTAACGCCATCTGCTATTTCTCATCAATTAAAAGAATTAGATCATTGGTATGGAGTAGAAGTAGTTAATCGTCGAAGTAGACCTGTTAGTTTTTCTAATGTTGGACAGCGCTTATTAAAATTGGCTGATGATGTTTTACCACAAATCCAGATTACACATAGTGATATCACACGTATTGTGCATGGACAGACAGGTAGAATTATTTTTTCATCGGAATGCCATAGTTGCTTTGACTGGTTAATGCCTTTATTAAATCAGTATCGCCAGCAATATCCTGACGTCGATTTAGACTTTGCTTCGGGGTTTGAAGCTAATCCACATGAACTCTTACAAAATGCAGAATTTGATTTACTGATTACAGCTGATCCAATTGCGTTAAAAGGAATTGAGTATTTTCCGATTTTTGAATATGAGTCACGGTTAGTCTTATCAAATACTCACCCTTTGGTGCGGGCTGAAAATATTACAGTTCAAGAGTTGGCCGAAGAAGTTTTAATTACTTATCCGGTTGATAAGCACCGTTTAGATATTATGTCTAAACTTTTCATCCCCGCGAATATTCAGCCTAAACAAATACGGACAACAGATTTAACTCAAATGCTTATTCAACTTGTTGCAAGTGGACGAGGTATTGCTGCTTTACCTGATTGGGTAGTCAATGAATATGAACAAAAGGGATGGGTTACTAGTCGTCGTTTAGATTGTGTTTCTCCTACAGGTTTAAGACGAACTTTATATGCAGGCTACCGAACTGAAGAAAAAGAGAAAAGTTATTTTGAAGGCTTTTTAAAGCAGTTAGAAAAGTTCTCTTTAAAGCGAAACGCTTATTATTCTGGCTAAAAAATAATTTAGCCTAAGTCTTAAAAAGGTGCTTTATTGCACCTTTTTCATGTTGATTTTTTATTTGCCAATAAATAAAGAGAGTAAGCCTGCTGCAATTAGAGGACCGACTGGTACACCACGGAGTAAGGCGACGCCAGCAACTGTACCAATGAGTAAACCTGCAACCACGTCAGGTTGGCTTGACATTAGTTTTACTCCGCGACCACCTAGCCAGGCGACTAACAGGCCAATTGCGATAGCCATAAGAGACTTAACACTAATAAAGGATTTTAAAATACTCTCTCCACTGAGTTTCCCACTGGCAATTGGAGTGAGTACGCCAATGGTTAAAATAAGAATTCCTAAATTAAGACCATGAGCTTGAATATAAGGGAAAAACTCATTTAATGGTGTGATTTTAACGACAATCAACACACCTGCTGCAATAGTTACAGCTGCATTTTGACTTAATAAGCCGCAGACAAGCAGAACGAGTAGAACAACTAAATTAACATCAAATTGGGCAAGCATGGCGAGCGGAGGGCATTATAAATAAATGGAATTGTATAATATTTAAGAGTTGGAATGTGAAAGCTTTAAAAGATACAGCTGATTTCAGCTCTTCTTAATTAAAAATTGAGTGTATATCTCTCAATGATAAGGAGTTTTAATTTTTGGTTACGCTTGGACACAATGTTATATAAATTAACAAGTTAAAAATTATAGTGTTTAAAAATTATGATATAAAAATAGTCATTACTCATGAGTACGGGATATTTTTATGGACATTATAGATATCAAGATCAAAGATCAGTTTGATAAGATTCATGATGCAAAAGCACAACTAAAGAAAAATTTAGTGGAACATGAAAATGAATCTTTAAAACTAAGCCAACGAATTGAGCATATTATTGTTGATAATGAAATTATTTTGCCTACTACAGAATTATTATTTGAAAGCGAACAGAACGAAAATATTTATCGAGTCGTTGAAGAGTAAGGTTGCGAGCTAGTTCAAGTAGATGAAAACAGTAGCGAGTAGTGTTTAGTAAAAAATGGAACTACGTTAAAATAACAGCTTAGTTCTAATGAGAAAACTTCATGCTGCTGGAAAAAATTTTACAATCACAAGGGTTTGGTTCTCGTAAATATTGCCAGCAGTTAATAAAAAACGGATCTGTAAGTGTTGATGGAGAGGTTGCAGATGATCTCAAAAAGCAATTCTCTCCAGAAAATTTAGAATTTTCTCTTTTTGGGGAAACTTATCAATATCGAGAAAAAGTTTATCTTGCGCTAAAAAAACCAAAAGGTTTTGAGTGTTCACACCAACCTCACCATCATCAAAGTGTATTTAGCCTTTTACCGGAAATCATGATTCAACGTGGTGTGCAAGCCATTGGCCGTCTAGATCAAGATACAACGGGCTTACTTTTACTTACTGATGACGGTAAATATCTTCAAGCTTTAACTCATCCCCGTAAGCATGTTCCAAAGGTTTATCATGTTACGACTATAGATCCAGTTACACCTGAGCAAATTGAAATGCTGAGCCAAGGTGTGAGCCTACATCAAGAAAAAGGTATTTTCGCTGCAACGGATGTAGCGATATTAGAAATGCATCAATTAACCATGACGATTCATCAAGGTGTTTATCATCAAGTAAAAAGAATGATTGCAGCCGTGGGAAATAAGGTAGAAGCATTACATCGCCATCAAGTCGGGCAATTGGTTTTACCTGAACTTGAAGATGGAGAATGGGTTTATTTATCTGAAGAACAAAAACAACTCGCTCAAAATATCATTTGAGAAAACAATGGAAGGTTTGGAACTCGCTATCTCGAATAAATCCCATTTGTTCATATAAGCGATGAGATTCATGATTGTTGCTTTGAGTTTCTAAACTAATCCGCAAAGCATTCTCTTGCTTTGCAAATAAGATTGCTGTATCGATTAGCTGTTTAGCAGAACCTTGACGACGAAAAACAGGCGTAACATAGACATCATCTAGGATATAGTAAGTGGAACAAGCAACTGAAGAAAAACCTAAATAGAGTAAAATAAAACCCGTAATTTTATCGTCTTTAATATGAATGAAGAACACACTTTCTCTATTCTCAAAACGTTGTTTTAGGAAGTGAAGTGATTCATTAAAATTAGAAGAGGCCCCATAAAATTGGCGATATTCATCAAATAAAACGGCGAGTTGCTCTAAATCTTCAAAAGTCGCTCGTCTAACGATCATTTGGCACTCCTTGTAACTTATCATTATGTTTTTACAAAGAGAGCATAACGAAAAAAAGAGCTTTTTGACGTTAAAACTTGTTTATAAATGCAACAGTGTTAAGTTTTGTCGCTTTCACCAAGAAGTGCATTCAACTCTTCAAATAAATCTTCATGGTCATCATCTTCAGCTAAAGTTGATGAATTTTGGTTTAATGAAGATGCTTTTGCTTTTCTCAGTTTTAATAATTGTTCCATATTAATATTCTGATTTTCGATAGCAAAAGGAATAGATTTAGTTAATACGACCTGTTTAAAAAAAAGTCGTACTGCTTGGGCAGGGGTAATTCCCAGTTGTTTAAAAACAGCAAAAGCCTGCTTTTTTTCTTGGGAGTCAAGTCGAACCTGATAAACTTCTGTTTTTCGCATGAATAATAAAACCAAATGATTTTAATTTTTAGGAATTTATTTTAAACCATCGCAATGTAATTTCAATGCTTTTTGGCATAAAAAATAATCTTTTTGTCATTACGGTTACATTACAATGTCAATTCAAACTTGGAATTAAAAGACATTCCCTCTTTTGTGACGGGGTCTGTAAATGAAATATGCTTAGCTAGAAGCTGTAATGGTTCTGAGAAGTCATCCTCAGATTTGTGCTGAACTACGGGATAAAATGGATCATTTTTAATCGGAATTTCTAAGTAATTAAGATGCACACGAAGTTGGTGCTGTTTGCCCGTTGTAGGAGTTAAACGATATTTTGCCCAAATCTGGTTGTGCTCTATAAGCTCAATATCAGTCTGGGTATTGGCTTTCACATTTTCTATAACCTGCATCGTATAAAAAGGATGGCCTTTATCTAAATGCAAATATAATGTTTGAGGAAAATTTAAATCTTTTTTATAAGGTGCAATAGCGTGATAAATTTTATTGACTCGGCGCTCTGCAAATAATTGTTGATAAATACCACGCGACTCAACCCGCTTGCAAAATAGAACAACACCCGCGGTTTCGCGGTCTAAGCGATGAATAGGTGTTAAAAATTCATTGCCAGTTTGTTTTTTTAGCCGCACTAAAAGAGTTTCTTGAACATATTGTCCTGTCGGGCTAATTGTTAAAAAATGTGGTTTATCGACCACCAGTAGATCATCATTCTCAAATAAAATCCGATGTTCAAATGGAACGTGGACTTCATAAGCAAGAAATCGATAATAAAAAATATGACTATTACTTTGGTATGGACTATCTAATGTTAGTTTTTGTCCATTTGCCCCATAAATAAGTCCGTCTTGAAATCTTTGTTTCCACTCATCTGTTCTAATATGTGCAAAGTGACCACAGAGATACTCATAAATCGTTTGAGTGTCTTTTTGTTGAGGAAGATAAACTTGGCTTGCGCTTACACCATCAATCATAGGTGGCAAAAAATCGTTCGGACTAGACATAAGAAAGTGTGAATATTTAAGAAAATTGATATAAAAAAAGCCAACTTCTAGGGCTTAAGTAGGCTTTTAAGGCAGGGCAATGTTATCATATCGATTATTTTGAATCATGTTATGTGTGCTATGTCGTATTCATTGAAATTGGTCTTAAATCATGAAGAAGATACTGAGCGTTTAGCTCGAGCTTTGGCGCAGCATGTTCAGTCGGGTGTAATTTATTTAATCGGGGACCTAGGTGCGGGTAAAACCACACTTACGCGCTATTTCTTACAGGCTTTGGGTCATAAAGGTTCTGTTAAAAGTCCAACTTATACGCTTGTTGAGCCGTATAAAATTAATGATAAAGAAATTTTTCATTTTGATTTATATCGTTTGAATGACCCCTACGAACTTGAATTAATGGGAATCCGTGATTATTTGGATATCACAGATGCGTTATTTCTATTTGAATGGCCTTCTAAAGGTGGTGATGAAATTCCACAAGCGGATATCATCATTGACATTCAAAAGTCAGATGATGAGTTGGCTCGTTTAGTAACGTTAACTTTATCAACAGAAAATTTGTATCAGACTTTGCAGGAACAGCTTCATGACTGATGAAAAGCTAACACAACGTCGTATTCATACATTAGACGCAGCGTTAGCGAACCAGATTGCAGCAGGTGAGGTGATTGAGCGTCCTTCTTCTGTGGTCAAAGAATTATTAGAAAACTCAATTGATGCAGGTGCAACTGAGCTGATTGTACGGATTGCTCAAGGTGGTTCGACTTTAATCGAAATCATTGATAATGGGCATGGTATTCATCCAGATGATTTAGCACTTGCTGTCATGCGTCATGCCACAAGTAAGATTAAAACCGCTGAAGATTTACATGCGATTGTGAGTTTGGGGTTCCGTGGGGAAGCCTTAGCTTCGATTGCTGCGGTTTCAAGATTGACTTTGACCAGTAGCCAAGATGAAAGTGGTATTGGTCATCAAGTTGAAGTAAACGGTACAGCATTTGATCATCAAGAAGTACAAGCAGTTGCTGCTCAAAAGGGAACCCATATACGTGTTCAGGACTTATTTTTTAATGTTCCTGCACGCCGTAAATTCTTAAAAAAACCAACCACTGAATTTGGGCATATCGAAGAGATTGTTCGCCGTCTGGCTCTAACGCATTTCGATATACGTTTTGTGCTTGAACATAATGATAATATAAGAATTAATTTACCTATAGCGGATAGCGGAGAGCTACGTTTTCAGCGAGTTCAGCAATTATTAGGCTCACAATTTGTTCAAAATGCATATTGGATCGATGCTGAAAGTATTAGTATGCGTTTATCAGGTTGGCTTGGTCATCCTTCAGATGCACGTGCACAGGCTGATATGCAATATGTCTATGTAAATGGTCGTATTGTCAAAGATAAAACGATTTCGCATGCGCTACGTATGGCGTATGACGGTATTTTACATGGTCATCAACATTCATCTTATTTACTTTTTTTAGAAGTTGACCCCGAAAATATTGATGTCAATGTTCATCCGACTAAACATGAGATTCGATTTTTAAATCAAAGAGAAGTGCATGAGTTTGTAAGACATTATGCAAAAGAAACTCTCGCACAATTTCAGACAGCGAGTGCTGATCTAGCTCAAGCGATGAAAGCGGATGAAAGCTCAGATTATTTAGTACAACCTCAGCCCAAATATCAAGAACAATTTTCATTGCACCGTGCAAATGAAAATTTAAATTCAGACAGTGAAGCACGAACTCAGCATGCACCGACTGAATTATTAACCGATTTTAACGCTAGTCGTCCGCAAGCTGTTCACTATGCAGATCAAACACCAAAATATAATGGTTCTGCTCAATTAAATAATGCTCTAAAAACTTATTTAGCCCCACTTCGCGACCAACCTACTAGTTTTTCGGTAAATGAGGATGTTGAGCCAGTTGCTAAAGTAGATGAATTCCCATTAGGTATCGCAATTGCTCAACTGCATGGAATTTATATTTTAGCCCAAAATACCGAAGGGCTTATTATTGTTGATATGCATGCGGCACATGAACGTATTTTATTACAGCAAATGAAAAATGCTTGGGATAAACCTGAATTTTGGACATCTCAGCAGTTGCTTATACCTAAGGTAATTTCCATTAGCCGTATGCAAGCCGTTAGGGTCGAAGAATTAAAACCTCAGCTTGAGCGTTTAGGCTTGGAAATTGATTTATATGGTGATGAGCAAGTTATTGTTCGTGGTGTGCCCGCCATATTACAAAAAGCTGATTTTGAAAATCTTATTCCAGAGCTTTTAAATGATTTAGATCCAAATGATGAAGCACAAGGATTACTTCAAAAAAGAGATGAGTTGTTAGCGGGAATGGCATGTCATGGAGCCGTACGTGCACATCGACAACTCAGTCTTTCAGAAATGAATGCTTTACTTCGTCAAATGGAACAAACCGAATTTGCGAGCCAATGTAACCATGGGCGGCCAACTTGGCGTGCATTTCCATTATCTCAATTAGATAAATTATTTGCTCGAGGAGAGTAGTTTTACATGTCAAATCAATTGCCCGTCATCAATTTAATGGGACCAACTGCGAGCGGAAAAACCGCTTTGGCATGTGAATTATACGAGCATGGAAATTTTGAGCTAATTTCTGTTGATTCCGCTCTTGTCTATAAAGATATGGATATTGGTACGGCTAAACCAACTCGTGAAGAGCAAGAACTCTATCCTCATCATCTTATTGATATTATTACTCCTCTGGAAGTCTATTCAGCTGCTCAGTTTGTTGAAGAGGCATGTAAATTGATTGATGAAATGCATTCACGTGGCAAAACTCCTATTTTAGTAGGAGGGACAATGTTATATTTCAAGGCACTGTTAGAAGGGTTATCTGGTAATTTACCAAGTGCTAATGCTGAAGTTCGAGCTGCAATTGAAGAAAAAGCTCTAAACGAAGGATGGCAGGCAGTTTATGATGAGTTGGTTTCTGTAGATCCTGCTGCCGCTATAAAGTTTAATGTAACTGATAAGCAAAGAATTATTCGGGCACTGGAAGTTTATAAAATTACGGGTGAACCAATTACTAAATTGCAGGCAGAACAACCAAAAAACGTACCATATCGATACATATTTCATAACTACGCTTTACTTCCGGATCGGGTAGAATTACATCAACGCATTGAGCAAAGATTAAGCAAAATGTGGGATATCGGTTTTTTGAGTGAAGTTGAATCTCTAATTGAAAAATACGATTTAGATGAAAATTTACCCTCAATGCGTTCGGTGGGTTATCGACAAGCACTAGAATTTCTATTAAAAAGTGATCTAAGTCTCAAAAGTAAACGTGAAATGGAGGATAAAGCTTTATTTGCAACACGACAACTTGCCAAACGTCAATATACGTGGTTACGTTCTTTGCAAGAAATACACGATTTTAAAACTTACTTGACGATAAAGCAGGCGAAAGAAGACTTGCGAAACTCTTATGGATAAAGCAAAATTTGCACACTGTCTTTTTATAATTTTTAGTTGAAAAATAAAGATAGTTTTTTTGCGCTGATTTAAAAATTTTTTTTGGAGTTAAAAATGTCTAAAGGTCAAACTTTACAAGATCCGTTCTTAAATTCTCTCCGTAAAGAACGTATCCCTGTTTCTATTTTCCTTGTGAACGGTATTAAATTACAGGGTCATATTGAATCTTTTGACCAATATGTTGTTTTATTAAAAAATACTGTAAGTCAAATGGTTTACAAACATGCGATTTCAACTGTTGTTCCAGCACGTAACCCTCGTCCAGCAGGCGCACAAGGTACAGGCTTCCCAGCACAAGGCGGCACTCAAGGCGGTTTTGGTGGTCAAGGTAGCGGCTTTGGCGGCGGTCAAGGCGGTGGCTTCGGTGGCGCTCAAGGCGGCTTCGGTGGCGCTCAAGGTGGCTTCGGTGGCCAAGGCGGCTTCGGTGGTCAAGGCGGTTTCGGTGGCCAAGGCGGCTTCGGTGGTCAAGGCGGTTTCGGTGGTCAAGGTGGTTTCGGTGGTCATCAAGGTGGTTTTGACAACGATTCTAAATTTGAAGATGGTCAAGACGACGAAAATAATCGTTAATTGAAATCTTAAAAGAAACCAGTCAGACAATGACTGGTTTTTTTATGTGTATTTAAAAGTTGATTCAAAATATTTAACTGGTCATGGAGAATGATTTGTCATGATGACTAATTTTATTTAAATAAATAGGGCTTTAATGAATGCTATTAATATTAGCTGCTGCTTTTAGCAGCGTCTTGGTATCTATCCTATTAAAAAATTTAAAGAGAAAAGGTTATCAACCACTACAAATGATTGCATGGAACTATGCAAGCGCAAGTCTTCTTTGTTTTTGGTGGTTTCAGCCTGATATTCAACATGTTTCAATACAACATACGCCTTGGTGGTTAATCTTTGCTTTAGGAATAATTTTACCTAGTATTTTTTTATGTCTTGCTAAATCATTAGAGTATGCAGGGATTGTGAGAACCGAACTTGCACAGCGTCTTTCAGTTGTTCTTTCCTTACTTGCGGCATATTTCTTTTTTCATGAACAATTTAATACCTTAAAACTGTGGGGTGTAGGCCTAGGGATTTGTGCGGTCTTACTCGTATTATTTGGGCAAATCAATTCTTCAGCAAATCACCAATCTCGAAAGGCGATCTTTGCTCTTTTAAGTGTATGGTGTGGTTATGCAGCAGTAGATATTCTCTTGAAATATACAAGTAGTTTAGGTCTGCAGTTTACACTCACTTTAAATCTTATTTTTATTACTGCTTTTATATTGTCGATTTCATATTTATTGCTACAGAAGACTCAAAAGTGGCAGTTTAAAAGTATGATAGCTGGGTTAATATTAGGAATACTTAATTTTTCAAATATTGCTTTATATGTAAAAGCTCATATTCTTTTAAAAGATTCTCCTGCCATTGTTTTTGCAAGTATGAATATTCTTGTTGTGTTATTGGGAATTTTAAGCGGAGTGATTTTATATAAAGAAAAATTAAAATGGCCTACTATTTTGGGGATTCTTTTAGGAATAAGTGGGGTAGTTTGTTTAGCTAGCGCAATGGCTTGATAGTTCAAGAGAATAGGATCTCTTGAACTATAGAGATTTTTATAAATATGTGAAAATCACTTCATCTGGCAGACGTGATTTAGGAAGCTTAGCATTAAAGTCATTTTCACTGCGATAGCCTAGAGAAACAATCACAGAGCTTCGTAAGCCTTTTTCAGTTAACCCGAGCTCAGTATTTAGAACTTCTTCATCAAAGCCACCCATTGGAGTTGCATCAATGCCTTCTAAGCCAGCAGCAAAGAGTAGCTGTCCTAAAGCAATGAATGTTTGATTTTCCATCCACCCAAATAAATTTTTCTGTTCATTTCGGTAGAAGTCGACGTAGCCATGGCGAGTATCTTTTTGACCTAATTTTGCTTTTTCATCTTTAAAACGGCCACTTAAATCATCTTGCTCAAGTAGTTGATTTAAGTACTCAGATGTAATATCCGTTTTTGTACAGAATACAAGTGTATGTGATGACTCAAGCACTTTAGGAGCATTGTAAGCATACTTTCCTGTTAATGCTTTTGCGATTCGTTCTTTCGCTGCAAGATTATCTGCAACTACAAAGTGCCAAGGCTGAATATTTACTGAAGATGGGGTAAAACGTAAAATTTCTAATAATTTCTTAATTTTTTCTTGAGGAATTTTCTTTTCAGAATCATACGCTTTTGTTGTATAGCGACTTTTAACCGTATTTAATAAATCCATACTTTACTCCATATCAGTATAGCAATTGAGAGAATTTAATCTTTGCCATCATACGCTATTTTATTCAAAAACATTTCCTGTGTAGTTTGATAAAGAAATATAATTTCATATAAAGTTTTAGTAATCTATTGAAAATGATTGATTTAATGCCAACAGATGCAAAAGTAAGCTGCGAGAATTTAGAATCGTTAAAGCCTTTATCATTTTTGCATTGGTTTTGAGTCTTTTGATTTTATACATCGAGTATCAAAAGTATGGACATATAAGCTGGAAATTTGTATTTATTGCCAGTATCTGTGTGATTTACGATTTTGATTTAAATAAAAAAATTAAAGAATTGAAAATTCAAATAAAAAGTGACTAATTTCTAACTAATAATTCCAGGTAACCAATTCAAGCTGTTGCATATTTGAAGACGGATCAATTTCTAAAATATAAGCTTGATCTTCACGCCAATCGCCAAGAACAATTCGTTGTTTAGCTTGTACTTGGTGAATTGCAGGGCGATGGGTATGCCCATGAATCAGTATATCTGCATCTTCTAAAGCAGAAATAACAGCTTGTTCATTCACATCCATAATTTCATAGCTTTTTTGCTGTTTATCTGCGGAGCTTCTTTTTCGAAAGCCATTAACCAGTTTGGTGCGAAAACTCAGGGGTGTACGGCGTAAAAAAGCCACTAAAAGTGGATTTCGAATAATTTTTCTAAATCTTTGATAGGAAACGTCATCTGTACATAGTGCATCACCGTGTTCTAAGCGGTACTGATGTCCAGCAATATTAAGATAATAAATGTCAGGTAGTAATACACCGTTAAATTTATTGAGGAAAATCTGATTTAAAGCAAAGTCTCGGTTACCCACTTGGAAATAAACGCGATTCCCTTTTTGGTTAAATACTTTTAAAGCCTCGACAATTTCGTCGAGCCAAGGCGCTGAATAGTCATCACCAATCCAAGCATTAAACCAATCACCTAAAATATAAAGCTGTGTTTGTTTATTTTGATAATGTACCAACAAATCTAAAAACCCTCGAACGAGTCGAGGGTGTTCAGGTGACAAGTGTAAATCTGAAATAAACAGATAAGTCACAGCTTTATCCTAAAATTATTCAGAAATAATTTTAGCAGATTCAATAACAACGTTTTCTAAAGGAACGTCAGCGTGATAACCACGGTTACCTGTACGTACGCCTTTGATTGCTTCTACAACGTCCATACCTTCAACAACTTTACCGAATACAGCATAACCCCAACCTTGTGCAGTTTTTGAAGTATGGTTCAAGAAAGAGTTATTTTTTACGTTGATGAAGAATTGTGCAGAAGCAGAGTGTGGAGCTTGAGTACGTGCCATTGCAATGGTACCTACATCGTTGCTTAAACCGTTGTCAGCTTCGTTTTCAATCGCATCACGAGTTGCTTTTTCTTTGAAGTTTTCGTCAAAGCCACCACCTTGGATCATGAAACCGTCAATAACGCGGTGGAAAATCACGCCATCATAGAAACCGTCACGTACGTATTCTAGAAAATTAGCAGCCGTTTTCGGTGCTTTTTCAGTGTTAAGCTCAAGAACAATACGACCTTTGTTGGTGTTTAATTCGACTTGAGGAAAACTCATTACATTAATCTCCTAAACATGGGCAAATTGACCATGGGTTTTTGGTTGAGAGAAGCATAAGCAAACTGTAAACTACAAGGCAAGTAAAAAACGTTAAAATCTTTGTGAAAAATGAAGATAGCGTTTATTTTTTCGAAATTTTATCTACAAAGAAGTGATTGATACACTATGAAGCCTAATGATGTTGTCTCGAACCTGCCAAACAACCCGACACCGAATACTCATGCCTCTGTCGATTCTGCGCAGCAAGAACAACAGGCTGGATTAGATTTTGTTCGCCAAGTCATTACCGATGATTTAGCTGCCGGACGTGCCAAACAAATCGTAACGCGTTTCCCGCCAGAACCAAATGGTTATTTACATATTGGTCACGTAAAAGCAATTTGCCTCAACTTTGGCGTTGCTGAAGAGTTTAATGGTCTTTGTAATTTACGTTTTGACGATACCAACCCGGATGCGGAAGAACAAGAGTATGTTGATGGGATCGCCAATGATGTGAAGTGGCTTGGATTTAGCTGGAATGGCGAACCACGTTATGCTTCCGGTTATTTTGATCAGCTTTATGCTTGGGCAATTCAGTTGATTGAACAAGGCGATGCATATGTTGATTTGCAGTCTCCAGAAGAAATCAAATTAAATCGTGGTAGCTTTGTTGAACCAGGTAAAAATTCGCCATATCGTGATGCTTCTGTTGAAGAAAACCTTGCTCGTTTTGAAAAAATGCGCAATGGTGAACTTAAAGAAGGTGAAGCTGTTTTACGTGCCAAAATTGATATGGCAAGCCCGAATGTACATATGCGTGACCCAATTTTGTATCGTGTTTTACATTCAGAGCATCACCAAACAGGCGATAAGTGGAAAATCTACCCAATGTATGACTATGCTCATCCATTGTCTGATGCGATCGAAGGAATCACACATTCACTTTGTACATTAGAGTTCCAAGACCACCGTCCGTTTTATGACTGGATTGTTGAAAAAGTTAAGTCTAAAGCTGTGCCGCATCAGTACGAATCTTCTCGTTTAAACGTAGATTACACCATTACGTCTAAACGTAAATTACGTAAATTGGTGGAAGGTGCGTATGTAAATGGTTGGGATGACCCACGTATGCCAACCGTAGTCGGTATGCGCCGTCGTGGTTTTACTCCTGAAGGCTTACGTGATTTTTGTAAGCGTGTAGGCGTGTCAAAAACTGACGGTATTGTTGATGTTGCAATGCTTGAGTTCTGTATTCGTCAATCTTTAGAAAATACTGCTGCGCGTGGTATGGCTGTTTTAAGTCCACTTAAAGTGACTTTAACTAATTTACCTGAAGATATGGATCTTACGCATGCTCGCCATCCTAATGTTGATATGGGTGATCGTGTTATTCCTTTAACCAAGGAAATCTATATTGATCGTAAAGATTTTGAAGAAGTACCGCCAAAAGGCTTTAAACGTTTAATTCCTGATGGTGAAGTGCGTTTACGCCATGCTTACGTGATTAAATGTGATGAAGTTATTAAAGATGCAAATGGTGAAGTGATTGAATTGAAATGTTCAATTGACCCTGAAACTCTAGGAAAGAATCCGGAAGGCCGTAAAGTTAAAGGCGTGATTCACTGGGTATCTGCAACTAAAGGGATTTCTGCTGAAGTGCGTATTTACGATCGTTTGTTTACTGAAGCCGCACCTGATGCAGATGATGACTTCTTGGCAAATCTTAATCCTGAATCATTAAAAGTGGTACAAGCTGTTATTGAGCCAGCTTTAGCACAAGCGAATCCTGAAGATCGTTTCCAATTTGAGCGTGAAGGCTATTTTGTCGCTGATCAATATGATCATTCACCTGAAAAACCAGTGTTTAACCGTATTCTCGATTTAAAAGATAGCTTCAAGCCTGAGAAAAAGTAAGAGATTGATTATCTCTTACTTTTTCGCAAGACGAACAATATATTGTGAGTAGACAGTAGAGATTGATTATCTCTTACTTTTTCGCAAGACGAACAACATGTTGTGAGTAAACAACAGATATAAAAAAGCCCAACTCAGTTGGGCTTTTTATTTAGATGTCTTCTCATATTTTCTTTTTCTTTATGATTAATATCCTTGGCAAATTAGCTTAGGTTGGATTAATCACATAAAAATAAAGAACCAAGATTATAAGGAGAATACATGAAAGCAATAAATAAGTATTGACCGTATTAAAGCTTTTAAGAAATTTCCAGATATCCATAGTAAATCAACGTATATTTTGTGTTACAAATTAATAATACACTGAAAATTTTATTAAATGTTTGTTAAAGGCGAATATAGCATTCTCTTTGTTTGAAAAATAAGCAAGCAATCATACCAAATGGTAAAATTTAATATTCGCGCATATTAGAGTCTTTATAGTTTATCCACTATAACCAATTCTTTTTAAGAATTTTTGAATAACCTCAAATGCAGCATGTTCGAGTGCTTGGGCATATTGCAAGTTTTCTTCGCGAAGTTTCTGAATCGAAATCTTGGCATTACGAAGTTCACATGTATGGCCAATTAACCATTTCTCAAAATTTTCTTCTGTTGTTTCAATATGAAACTGCAACGCGAGAATATTATTTCCAACTTCAAATGCTTGATTGGTATAAATCTCTGAACTAGCTAATAACACCGCGTTTTCAGGGAGGTCGAAAGTATCGCCATGCCAATGTAGAACATGGACATTATTAAGCAAAGGAGATAACACCTGATTGGCACGTAGGCTTAAGCTCAGTGGTCCCCAACCAATTTCTTTCTGATGCCCCGCATATACTTTTGCGCCAAGCGCATGGGCAATAAGCTGTGCACCTAAACAAATACCAAGTGTAGGTTTATCTGCTGCTAGACGTTGTTTAAGTAAAGCAATTTCGTCTTTTAAAAATGGATAATCTTCAGTTTCATAAACTCCGATTGGGCCACCTAAAATAATAGTTAATCCATCGTGTGCAAAAGCAGCAGTTAAATCGTCAACACCCGCTTCAAAATAACGGACGCGAAATCCAAGTTGATAAAAGACATCTTCTAATGAACCTAAGTCTTCGAAAGCAAGATGCTGAATGGCATAAATAGTTTTAGGGAAGGCGTTTGTTGTGTTCATACAAATGATTCATAGAAGATCAATAGGTGGAGTATAGCGATAAATATAAAGAAGAAAATATCTGTATAAATCGTCAATACCTGAAAATTGATATTTTTCGTTAAGATAATATTGTTATGCAAAGGATTATCTATTTTTCAATAAATCTCTTTGCATATTCCATTGCTTAAAATAATAGCTTTTGAGTTTCTGCAAAATCTATATTTGAAAGTTGATGCTCATCTTTTAGATTAACTCCTGAGAAACCAAGTTGTTTGGATTTTTTCATTAAAGCGATTAAACGTTGTACTGCAACTGGAATACTTAAACCTGCTGAGCGAATATTAGAAATACAATTACGTTTGGCATCGAGGCAGCCTGAATATGCATTCCATGTGTAGTAAATTCCCATACTGTCAGGAGAGCTTAAACCAGGGCGCTCACCAATGAGCATCACAAGCATGGATGCTTTAAAAATTTCTGCAACTTCATCGCCTAAAGCAACTCTGCTTCCTGTTGCAAGTACAATCGGGGCAAGGCTCCAATTTTCTTGCTGAATTTGTTCATTCAGCATTGTAATGAATGAGATAGCATTTGCTTCAATCGCTCTTGCAGAGAGACCGTCACCTACCACAATACAAACATCATACTGTTGAGGGTTTTCTGCATACTTCTTAATTAAGGTATCTTTTGATGGGTTTGAAAGCTGACGACCTAAATCCGGGCGTTTAAGATAAATTTCTTTATTAGGTGCATTACTTTGTATATGAAAATTTTGCAGCTGCTGCTGTGCTAATTGCTCCGAGAGGTAGGAAACATCCATCTCTTGATAAACTGCATCTTTTGCTTGCGCATGAGACAACTGAAACTCAAGTAAGGCGCGTGTTGGGATACTACAACCAGCGCGTCCTAATGCAATGCGGGCATCAGTAAATTGTTTAAGTTTTTCCCACTGATCTTGATGGGTAGAGGATGGATAGTGAATATCATGGTTCAGTTTCATGGTGTTCTCCCTAGTTCATGAGCAGACGAGAGAATTGGTCGGGCATGTGGTCTGCCCAACATATTTGGGAGTTTTGTTGTTTAAAAATACCTTGCTGTTCAAGCCATGCTGAAAACTCAGGAGCGGGTTTTAAACCGAGGAGTTGTCTTAAATAGAGGGCATCATGGAATGAAGTGGTTTGATAGTTGAGCATGACATCGTCTGAACCCGGAATCCCCATAATAAAGTTAATGCCCGCGGCACCAAACAGAGTAAGGAGAACATCCATATCATTTTGGTCAGCATCGGCATGGTTGGTATAGCAAATGTCGCAGCCCATTGGCACACCAAGCAACTTACCGCAGAAGTGGTCTTCTAGACCTGCACGTATAATTTGTTTGCCGTTAAAAAGATATTCGGGACCAATAAAACCAACGACTGTATTTACTAAAAGCGGATTGTATTTACGGGCCACTGCATAAGCACGTGTTTCTAATGTTTGCTGGTCAACGCCGTGATGTGCATTGCTGGATAAGGCACTGCCTTGACCCGTTTCAAAGTACATAACATTTTGTCCAATGGTTCCGCGCTTGAGTGCGAGTGTGGCTTCATATCCCTCTTGTAGTAAATCGAGTGAAATTCCAAATCCTTCGTTTGCTAGCTGGGTACCAGCGATTGATTGAAACATTAAATCAATCGGCACATTTTTTTCAGCCAGTTGAATACCTGAGCTGATATGGGTGAGTACACAAGATTGTGTCGGAATTTGATATTCCTGAATGACATGATCAAGCAATTTTAGTAGCTCTGATAAATTATGTAAGTTATCTGTCGCTGGATTGATGCCAATCACCGCATCACCATTGCCATACATCAAACCATCTAAAATACTGGCAGAAATACCGAGCACATCATCTGTAGGGTGGTTCGGTTGTAAACGGGTAGAAAGATGGCCTTTTAAACCAATCGTGTTGCGAAACTGGGTGATCACTTCACATTTGCTGGCGACATAAATTAAATCTTGATTGCGCATAATTTTGCTGACAGCAGCTACCATTTCTGGAGTTAAACCTGATGCTAAGGCTTTTAAACTTTGAGCAGTGGCTTCTTCACCAAGTAACCAATTTCGAAAATCACCTACTGTAAAGTGTGAAATAGGGGCAAAGGCTACCAGATCATGTTCATCAATAATTAGTCGTGTAATTTCATCAGTTTCGTAATCGACCACAACTTCATTTAAAAAGGTTTTAAGCGGTACATCGGCCAAAGTCATTTGTGCCGCAACATGTTCAGTTGCGTCTCTGGCGGCTACACCTGCTAATTCATCACCTGAACGTAGCGGTGTAGCTTTCGCCATCAAGGTCTTCAAGTCAGCAAAGTGATACTTTTGATTGGCGACAATATTGCGATAACTCATAGTTGCATCCTTTTTTATAGTTCTTGTTCTGCTGCTTTAATATTTGCAAACTCTTCTTCTGGTGTACCTTTCACTAAATGATAACGGCTATAGAATAAAAAGTAAGCAATAAATACGACATAAATAGCGGCAGCAATAAACCAAACTTTCGGATTAACAACAAAGCCTGCGACCACAGCAGCGACTGCTAGAACCAGTGCAATGCTTGAAGTGAAGATTCCTCCAGAAGTTTTATAAGGGCGAGGCATGTCGGGTTTAGATAGGCGTAGCTTGATGTGGGATAAAAGAATCAACACATACGAAATGGTGGCACCAAAAACAGCGATTAAAATGAGTGAATCACCTTCTTTGGTGAGTGAAAGCAAGAACCCGATAATGCCCGGAATAATAATTGCGAGATAAGGGGCTTTATTTTTATTGGTTAAAGAGAGTGAAGTAGGTAAGTAACCAGCACGAGAGAGTGAAAAAATTTGACGCGAATAGGCATAGATAATTGAAAAGAAACTCGCGATTAAACCTGCTAAACCAACAAAGTTAACAAAAGTCGCAAGCCAAGTATTGGTGCCATACACTTTAACCAGAGCATCGACGAGGGGAGCGCCAGAGTTTTGTAAAGTACTTGCACCCGCTGCACCTGCACCTAAGAATAAAATGAGCATGGCAAAGGCCGTTAAGATGAGCATTGCTCCGATTAAACCGCGTGGCAGGGATTTGGCTGGATCTTTTGCTTCTTCAGCTGCTAATGGCACACCTTCAACTGCAAGGAAAAACCAGATTGCAAAAGGAACAGCGGCCCAAATGCCTAAATAGCCATGAGGTAGAAAACGACTTGCACCAACACCTGTACCAACTGGAATATCAAATAAATTTTGTGCATTAAAGTGTGGAATCATTGCCCCAATAAACACGACAAGGGCAACAGCAGCGACAAGTGTAATTGCGAACATGATTTTTAAGGCTTCGCCGGCACCTTTTAGATGTATGCCCATAAAAATGGCATAGCAGGCGAGGTAAATCACCCAGCCATTAATACCAAATAGAGATTCGCAATAACCACCAATAAACACAGCAATCGCCGCTGGTGCAATTGCGTATTCAATTAAAATAGCTGTTCCTGTTAAATAGCCCCCAAAAGGGCCAAAGGCAGCACGTGCAAAACTATAACCGCCACCTGCTGTTGGCATCATGGTGGACATTTCTGACATAGAAAGACACAGGCACAGATACATGATTGCAGCAAGGGCAGTGGCAATAAACATCCCGCCCCAGCCACCTTGGGCTATGCCGAAGTTCCAGCCAGCAAAATCACCTGATATCACATACGCTACGCCTAAACCAATCAGGAGTAACCAACCAACGGTACCTTGTTTAAGTTGACGCTGAGCAAAATATTCTGCTGACGAGACTTCTGTCTTTGAGGAAATAAGGGAAGCTGTTTCTGGTTGATTCATACAATACTCCTGCGAGTTAGTTTGTATGAATTAATGCAAAAGCAATGCCTAAATAAATTGCTTTAAATATTAGGTGACGGTTTTTTATTCCACATAGTAAAAACTTGAGAACTAACAGTACAAAATAAAGAAGCCAGTAATCTAAATTACTGGCTTCTTGTATCATGAATGACCTTACTTCTTTCTAGTGTTGATAGTTTGGTATCAACTTGGTGCGAAACTTAGAAGAAGCCCATTGGTTTAGTTGAGTAACTTACCAACAAGTTTTTAGTTTGTTGATAGTGATCAAGCATCATCTTATGGTTTTCACGACCAATACCAGACTTCTTGTAACCACCAAATGCAGCATGTGCAGGGTAGATGTTATAGCAGTTTGTCCAAACACGGCCAGCTTCAATAGCACGACCCGCACGATAAGAAATGTGAGCTGAACGTGACCATACACCTGCACCTAAACCATACATGGTGTCATTGGCAATTTTAATTGCATCGTCAAAGTCTTTGAATGTTGTCACAGCAAGTACAGGTCCAAAAATTTCTTCTTGGAAAACTTGCATGCCATTGTGACCTTTAAAAATAGTCGGATCAACATAGTAACCATCGCCTACTTCTTTACGGCCGCTACCGCCAAGTAAGAGCTCTGCACCTTCTTCACGACCAGTGTTAATACAACGTAAGATTTTCTCTTGTTGTTGCAAAGATGCTTGTGCGCCAATCATCGTTTCAGTATCAAGTGGATGACCAGTTTTAATACGTTTTACACGTTCGACAGCCATCTCTAAGAACTGATCAGCAATGCTTTCTTGTACTAAAGCACGAGAAGGGCAAGTACATACTTCACCTTGGTTTAAGGCAAACATGGCAAAACCTTCAAGTGTTTTTTCTAAGAAGTCATCTTCTTTATCCATGATATCTTCAAAGAAAAGGTTTGGTGACTTACCGCCAAGTTCTAAGGTGACTGGAATAATATTTTCGGTCGCATATTGCATCACCATTTGTCCAGTTTGAGTTGAACCTGTGAATGCGATTTTTGCAATACGTGGGTTTGTCGCTAACGGACGGCCAACTTCTGAACCGAAACCATTGACAATATTAAGGACGCCCGGCGGTAAGATATCTTGGATGAGTTCAGCCACCAACAAAATACCCACTGGCGTTTGTTCAGCCGGTTTAATCACGACACAGTTACCAGCTGCTAAAGCAGGTGCAAGTTTCCATGCAGCCATTAAAATCGGGAAGTTCCATGGAATAATTTGACCAACTACACCTAGCGGTTCGTGGAAATGATAAGCAATGGTATCTTCATCAATTTCAGAGATTCCGCCTTCTTGAGCACGTATACATCCAGCGAAATAACGGAAATGGTCGATCGCGAGCGGAAGGTCAGCTGCTAAAGTTTCACGTACCGCTTTACCATTATCCCAAGTTTCGGCAACAGCAAGCATTTCAAGATTTGCTTCTAAACGATCAGCAATTTTTAAAAGTATATTTGAGCGTACTGTTGGTGATGCTTTATTCCATGTTGCTTTCGCTTTATGTGCTGCATCTAGAGCGAGTTCAATATCTTCGGCACTAGAGCGTGGAATACGTGTGAAAGCTTTTCCATCAACAGGAGATACATTATCAAAATATGCACCCTTTATAGGTGCCACCCATTCACCGCCAATAAAATTTTCGTATTGTGATTTAAATTGAACTTTTGAGCCTGGTTGATTTGGATCGATATAGCGCATATAAATATTCCTTTGCTTTTTAGGACTAAAGACTAACAAGAACCCTGTCAGTAGGTACTTTCGTACTTTGTATAATTAGGATATAAAGAAGAAGGTTGGAGAAAGGTTGGAATAGAAATGTGGATATATAAGGAATTTACAAATGTTCACAAAAAAGGATTTATTGCAGCAACGGACGTTGATTGATCAACTGCGCACGCAAAATAGTCTCTCTCCTCAGAACGCTGCCAAACTCGGCCAAAGTATTGCAAGCTCGTGGGAACGATCGGCTTCTGCCGCGATTCCTAAAGAGCGTTTTGCTGCTCCATTAGTCGAGAAAAAAACTGCTTCACAAAATGCTTTAGATATGGCTTTAAGCCAATGTGCCGACGACTTACGTCATATTGCAGAGCAATCTTCAATGGTGATTGCTGTCGGTGATATCGGTAGTACCATTATCTGGACGGCACCAAGTCCTCAAATGCAAAGTGCTGCTGAACGTGTACATTTTGTGAAGGGTGGTCAGTGGCGTGAAGAATTTGTGGGCACAAATGCCTTAGCTTTATCTTTAAAAACTCAACAATCAAGCTGTGTTTTTTCAAATGAACATTACATGGAATCGATCCACGAGTGGGTATGCTATGCCGCACCGATTATCGATCCATACTCAAAACAAACCCTCGGTGTCGTTGATTTATCAACCACGTGGAAGAACCATAATAGTTTAGGAATATTGGCTGCTGAACGTTGTGCATCCATTATTCAGTCTGCTTTGCTAGAGCAGCAGCGCCAGCAATTACATATCCGTGCTTTTTCGACACCGCAAGTTAAATTTAATGGCAAAAGTTTATTATTAACACCGCGTCAAATTGAGATTTTAACCATATTGGCTCTATGTCCGCATGGTTTAACTTTAGAGCATCTTTATCAGGCACTCTATGGCGAACGTAAAGTCAGTATGGGTACGCTTAAAGCTGAAATGTCTCAACTTCGAGATATTTTGGGTGGTTTACTTGGTTCACGTCCATATCGTTTACTTGTACATGTTGAAGCCGATTTTTTACAAGCGGAACAAGCACTCGATGCAGGATATGCAGCCTCAGCTTTGCAGCTTTACACAGGTGTATTTCTAGCAAAAACGGAAAGTCCATTTTTATGTGCATGGCGCGACTGCCTCGAATCACGCTTGAGCGATGCGATTTTTAAAACCCAAGAAACGGATTTATTACTCAAGCATTTAGCTCATTTCCCTGAAGCAATCGATGCGGTAGAACGTCTTATGGAGTTAGTACCGAGTGAACATCCCGCGCATCAATTGCTGATGAAATACCTTGACTCACCTAAGCTCAGTTAAGTGATTTTTTGATCCAGCCACTGAAACAATTGTTGATAGACTTGTTCTCGTACTGGCTGGGCCGAAAGGACTAAATCATGCAACCCATTGTGAATAGAGACAACAGAGACATCGCCTTTGATTTTTTTACCAAATTTTTCAATGTCTTTAACGTCTAAAATTACATCGCTTTGAGTCGCATCTGCTCCCCATTTTTTAGGGTTTTTAGTCTGATGAGAATGCATAATCAGGGCGGGAATATTGAGTTTAACCCCGCGATGTATTTCTTTTTGTGCCGTATGAATCGCATGTAGAAAGCTGAGTTGAACCGTAGGGGCGGAGGTAGGTTTCCAGTCCAGATTAAAGTCCCATTCGCCCTTGAGCTGTTTGTGAAGGCTCGCGGTGTACCATTTGTTTAATTGACTTGGGAATTTAACTTTTGGCAGATATTTTCCTACTCGACTGAGTACTGGAATACCAAATTTTTTCTCGACCAAGCTTAAATTAAAATCGTAAAACGGGCTGTTTGCCCAAAGTCCTTTAATCAGAGGGTGGTTTGGGTTATGGGCAGCATAAAGCGTCGCTGTCAAACCGCCGGTCGAATGCCCTGCAAGCAAGACTTGTGTGTGCTGTTCTTTGCCAATAATCTCTAATGCTTGTGTAATTTCAGCATCGTATTCATTTAAATCAAGCACATTATAGAAAATTTGATGAGGTAGCTTTGAGCGGCCATATTTTCTTAAATCAAGTGCATAGAAGTCATAACCATGAGCATTGAATTGCTCAGCCATTTCGGTTTGAAAGAAATAATCTAAAAAACCATGAATATACAGCACGGCTTTTTGAGTAGATTGAGCGGCTTTTTTACGCACTAAGGTGGCTACAACTTTCCCTTCATAATCATTAGGAAAACTAAGTGTGAGCTGTTCGTAACCCGTGCCTAAAATATCTGGAACATAAGTTTGATTAGCTAAAGATGTATTCATTTTTATCGAGCTATTGTAATTAAGACATGCAGAGTATCCTTCAATGAAATGGGCGAATTGTCAATTAGGTTTGGAAAAGGTTGGAGTATAGATTCTAAAAAAAGGGAATACCGCTGGAGCTAAGTATTCCCCAAAAAAGTAAGTCAACGGTCGGAGGGATTTGACTTACTAGAGGGATATGCCATTACATCAGTATTAAAGTGCTGCTTTGAAAATCTCCACAACTTGCGCATGATTTGCTTTACGAGGGTTGGTGAGCATACATGCATCTTTTTGAGCATTATCTGCCATCACCGCAAGGTCTTCAGTTTTTACACCAAGCTCGGTTAAACCAGATGGAATACCAATTGATGAAGACAGTTTACGAATGGCATCAATAGCAGCATACGCAGCTTCCATCACTGTTAATCCGTGAGTTCTTACACCCATTAACTCTGCGATTTTTGCGTAACGATCTGGGCAAGCAATTAAGTTAAATTCACAAACGTGTGGTAACAAGATTGCATTACATACACCGTGCGGTAGGTTGTAGAAACCGCCTAACTGGTGCGCCATTGCGTGAACATAACCTAAAGATGCATTGTTAAATGCCATGCCAGCCAAATATTGTGCATAGCTCATCGCATCACGCGCTTCGATGTTTTCACCATTTGCGACAGCAGGTTGTAACCACTGGCTAATCATCGTAATCGCTTTTTCTGCACACGCATCAGTAATTGGGTTTGCCGCCGTAGAAACATATGCTTCAACTGCATGAGTTAGCGCATCCATACCTGTTGCAGCGGTTAAACCAGCCGGTTTTGCAATCATAAGTTTCGGGTCATCAATGGCAATAAGTGGGGTACAACGCCAGTCAACAATCGCCATTTTTACGTGAGTATCGGTATTGGTAATAATACAGAAACGAGTCATTTCCGATGCAGTACCAGCCGTTGTATTCACTGCAATGAGTGGTGTCATTGGGACTTTACTTTTATCGATGCCTTCGTAGTCACGAATATGACCACCACCCGCAGTGACTAAACCAATCCCTTTTGCACAGTCGTGAGATGAACCGCCACCTAAAGATACAATAAAGTCACAGCCATTGTCGTTATAGGCATTTACGCCATTATGAACATTAATATCGGTTGGGTTAGGTTCTGCGCCTGGGAATATATGGCTTGCAACGCCTGCTTCAGTTAAATAGTTTGCGATAAGATCTGCAACACCAAATTTAAATAAGCCTTCATCGGTCACAATTAATGCTTTTTTTGCGCCGAGGTTTTGTGCCTTTGTACCAATTTCTTTAGCACATCCTGGTCCAAAGAGTGATACGCATGGAATATAAAAACCGTTTGTTTGATCTGCAATATTTTTAAAAGCCATGGAGTGATTCCTTCTTCCATAAATCCATTGTTTGTTATTACAGGTGAGCCTCACCATGGCCTTAGTATTGTGATGTGAAGTTTATTTTCCTACCTACCAAAAACCTACCAAATATTATTTTGTTTTTAATTATTGATTTATATGTGCTTTTTAGAAAGTTTGGCACATTCATTTAATTTTTTCGGGAAAATCGTTAAGCTATGGGCTGTTGAAGATGTACATATGAGATTATGAAACAGGAAACTGCGCTTAAACTGCTTAAAGCAGGTGAAAATGTCTTTTTAACCGGTTCGGCTGGTGCAGGGAAAACCTATACACTTAATCAGTACATCCAATACCTCAAAGCACGTAAAGTGCCTGTGGCAATTACGGCGTCTACAGGTATTGCAGCAACACATATGAACGGTATGACCATTCATACATGGGCTGGCATTGGCATTAAAGATCTGTTAACTGACGACGATCTAAAACGCATGAAAGAGCGTAAATATCTCAAGGAACATCTTGAAAATGCGCAAGTTCTTGTAATTGATGAAATCTCAATGTTACACGCGAAACAGCTTAATCTGGTCAATCAAGTTCTAAAATATTTTAAAGAAAGCGATGAAGCCTTCGGTGGTATTCAAGTCATTGTAGCTGGAGATTTCTTCCAGTTACCGCCTGTAGGACGTAATGGTGAAGCCAATCGTGACAAGTTCTGCTTTATGTCAGATGCATGGGTCGAAGCCAAATTCCGCGTATGTTATTTAACAGAACAACACCGCCAAGATGATGAAATTCTGAACCAGATTTTAAATGCCATTCGTGCGCAAAATATTCAAGCAGATCATTTGCAAGCACTTCGTCAATCACGCGCGCATGATATTGGTGAGACCTTTACTCGTCTTTATACGCACAATATGGATGTCGACAATATCAATTATCAGCACTTAAATGAAATTGATAATGAAGGACATCAATTCAATGCTGTTTTAGATGGTAATGAAAAATTATTAGAAACTTTAAAATCTTCAGTGCGTGCGCCAGAAGAACTCACACTTAAAAAGCATGCCAAAGTCATGTTTGTAAAAAATAACTTTGATATGGGCTATATCAACGGAAGTTTGGGTGAAGTCATCGGCTTTGAAGAAGATGATGAAAATGGCTTACTGCCGAAAGTAAAACTGACTGATGGCACGACTTTGCTGGTTGCTCCTGAAACGTGGTCCGTTGAAAATGAAGCAGGCAAAGTGATTGCAAGTTTTCAGCAAATTCCACTTCGTTTAGCATGGGCGATTACTATTCATAAAAGCCAAGGTATGACTTTAGAAGCGGCTGAAATTAACCTGATGAATACCTTCGAGAAAGGTCAGGGTTATGTCGCATTGTCGCGCTTAAAATCTTTAACTGGTCTAAAATTATTAGGTATTAACGAGCAAGCTTTAGAGTTAGACAGTTTAGCTGTCAAAGCCGATCGCCGTTTCCAAGAGCTTTCAAAAGAAGCCGAAGACAACTTTGCAGATGTAGATTTAACGGCTCAGCATAAAGCATTTATTCGTCATTGTGGCGGTACCTTGAATGAAACCGAGATCTCTCGTAATGAGAAGAAACTCGCAAAAGGTGGCAAGCAAAATTATGCTACGGCAACTTTAGATGAGACACGTGTTTTGTTTGAAGAAGGCTATGAGATTGAAGACATCGCGCATGAACGTGGTTTAACCCCAGCGACAATTATTAATCACTTGGCTCGACTGCATAAAGAGCAAAAGTTAGATATTTCGGTTGCCCATCCGGGTGAAGAGGTGGTCGAAGAAATTCGTAAAATTTATAAGAAGCTGAAAAAGCGCCAAAATCCAGATCATTTTTCTGATGATGGTTCGATCAAACTAAGACCAATTGTTGAAGCAACCAGCCCTCGAATGGGATATGATCAGGTCAGATTAGCTTTATTATTTATTGAGTAAAGTTTAATTAGCTTAATGACTTATTATATAAATTGAGGTGGCTATGCCGCACGTTATAGTTGATTATTCAGAAAATTTAACTGGATTAAACGCAAAACAATTACTTGAAGAAATTAATACCACATTGATTGATACAGAGCTATTTAGTCCAGAAGACATTAAAAGCCGTGCGCGTAAAGATGATGTTTTTCTCATTGGCTTAGGGGCTGATCAAGCCTATATTCATGTAAAAGCCTACATTTTGTCAGGAAGAACAGCTGAACAAAAACAACTTATGGGTGAGCAGTTATTAGCGGCACTCAGCAACAAAAAATATCTACAGCCAGAGTTTAATAAAGAAATTCAATTGTGCGTTGAGCTTATCGATATGCCAAGAGAAGATTACTTTAAGCAAGTTGTATAATTCTAAAAAAGCGCAATTTCGATCAAGAATAGAGATTCGCACTATGTAAAAGTAGTGCTTTCGAATGAACAGACATCTACTTACTTTTAAAGTGGGTCTAGCGTGATACTGGCATAACCTAGATTATGCCAGTATCTCTAAAAGCTTAATATCTGCATATTGCTCAATCAAGTTGTCATCTAGCATGTGGATGTAATCCATAAAGATGGTGCTAAAACTTCCCATAGTTTGAGCTTGATTTGCAGCGAGTTTACCCGCAATCGCAAAATGAACATGAGCTGAAAGAGCAGCAATGGTTGGCGTCGTTACAGCACTATATGCTGCGATTAACGCACCCAAAGCGCAGCCTGTTGCTGTGATTTTTGGTTGTAAAGGACTTCCGCCGTTCACTTGAATAACGACGTCTAATTCTTTAGATAAAATATAATCTGACTCACCTGAAATAGCGATACAGTCCGCATGTGCTAATAGTGTATAAGCCTGTTGATAGGCTTGATCACTACTTAGAGTACTATCGACACCTTTAGATTGAACTTGGTTGCCTGCAAGTGTACTAATTTCTGAAGCATTACCACGAATAATGCTTGGCTTGAACTGTAAAAGCTCGTCTGTCATTTGACTACGCCAAGCTAAAATTGGTCCATAACCTACTGGATCAAGCACCCATGGAATGCCATTGAGCTGTGCAGTCTTGGCAGATATTTGCATGGCTTGCATTTGCTCTGAAGTAGGTGTGCCCAAATTAATGCTTAAAGCCGATGAAATTTTGGTAAAACTTTCTGCTTCATAAGGATTATCAATCATGGCAGGTGAAGCACCAGAAGCAAGTAAGACATTGGCTGTATAGTTGGCTGCAACGCTATTGGTAATGCATTGCACAAGAGGCGTTTTTGCCTGCATGTTTTGCCAAGCGTCAATTACCTGCTCAATCAAAGTCGATGCTGATGTCATGTTATTATCCTTATTAAGCCAAAGTGATTGTAGATTTAGTGAGTAAAATAATGATCTTGATGCTTACATCTTTGGCAAATCAAAGAAACATAATCTGCCGCATCATAATCAACACTTAAATCATTTGAACCACAATGCATACAGCGTTTAACTGAATAAAAGTTTAATCGAGGTTCAATTTTTCGCCATGCTTTCCAGACAGGTTGGACAAAGATTTGTTCGTCGTAGCCTAAGAAGCGGTTAAGTAAAATATAACTCATTTTACTGTAGGGAATATTGTGAGGGCGAGGCAACATTGAGGTTTCCCACTTTTCAGCTAAAGCTCTCTCGCGATATTGCTCTAAGGTTTTCTTTAACAAATTGGTGTTAATAAATTTTTCATTACGCGGCTGTAGGGCTTTCTGTTTATAAAGATATTCGAGCGCGGTTTGAATTAAATAATAAATCTGACCAATTGCCAATGAATCCATTAAACGATAGCAAAAAGTTTGAAAATTAGAGCTTCCTGCAATTTGAATGCCCCAAGTTCGGCAATAGAACTGCATAAACTGAATAATCTCTTGATAGAGCACCTGAAAAAGTACGTCTTTTACTTCATCGGCACTACGAAATGGAATACCAAGACTTAAATTTTCATAAAACCAGTGGCGTAGTTGCTGGGCTACACTAAATAAACTTGGGTCACTATAACCATCCAAGCGAATGTTTAAATAAAAGCACTGAGGTTCATCAGCTTGGTCTTGAGCGTTTAAAATTCCATCTTTATGGAGTTGCTTAATCAGATAGTTTTGAAACATCCAGTTTGGTGTAATGGACTGATATTTAATTTTGTCCCAGTGAATGTATTCGTCATGAGCAATATCGTCTCGTGCATAGTCGTCGAGCAGGCTAAGTAAAAAAAGTTTATGCAAAAAACTGAGCTGTTCCAGACTACGTTGTGGTTGCTCTTTTGACTTAAACTGGCGTTGTTCTTGTAGGCGTGTTTGTTGTAAAAGCTTTTTTCGTTGTTTTGTGCATGTTTCACAATGGCAAGTCATTTTTGTGTCTTTAAAAACACGGTGCTGACAATGACTGCATTCATGAAACTGAATGTCTTGTTCAAATTGCTCGGCATCTACCCAATACATTGACGCTTGGCAGAGAGGACAATGGCTACTTTCATCTAGCTGTTTCTGTAGAATTTGTAAGACCATTTTGCTCCGAACGCTTAAATCTATCATGACTGACTTATTATACACAGCCACATTGCCGATAGCTGAGATTGTCTTTTTGTTTGGTGCAAAAATAGAAAACCTAAAGTCTTTGTTTTAACTTTAGGTTTTCATAAGAGGTTAAAATTTAAAATTAAACAGGGCACGGCAAGCTCTCATCATTCTGTCCAAGCTTTTTGGCATTGATAAGTGCCTGCACTTTTTTACTTGGTAATTTTACTTTACCTAAAGCGTCGTAAGTATTAACGATAGAAGTTACCTCCTGAGCTGTAATAGAAATACCTTCCGCAGATAAAAATACTGCAATCACATGGTGATCGAGACCTGCTGCGTTTAGATCATGAATCGCTTTAATATTTTCTAAACGATGAAAATGTGCTTTTAATTCCATACTGACACCTCTTGTTCTGATTGAAATATTTATATTGGTGTATTAATGAAGGCAAGAACCATGCCCAAAATGTAAGCTGACTCTAAAAAATGTTAAAAGCTGAAGTTGTTTTATTTTTATTGTATAGATTGATTATATAAGCAACGATTATCGTAAATTTGGTCTAATCTGTGCTAATAAAAGACGATTCTAATTTGAAATGTATAAATGAAGTCCCATTAATTTTATAAAGGTAAACAAACACGGTATGTATGAATGTGTATGATCAAGTTCATAAAATTCGTACTACGGTTTCCGAAAAGTATATAAGGAATAAAGATGAATATTGCGGCACAGCCTCCAGTTCAGGCAGATCAAACAATTTATTTAAAAGATTATCAAAAACCTTCATTCTTGGTTGAATCCATTAATCTTGATATTCAAGTATATGACGACAAAACAATTGTTGATTCAATATTAGTCATGAAGCGTCAAACTGCTGGAGATTTGGTGTTATTGGGCCGTGATCTTGAGTTGCAGTCTATTCAGCTCAATGGTCAAGATCTTACTCCTGCACAATATTCGCTCGATAGTGAACAACTGGTGATCACTGATGCACCAGATGAAGTCATTTTACAAACTCAAGTGATTATTCATCCTGAAACCAACACTCAGCTTGAAGGTTTATATAAAGCAGATGAGTTGTTTGTAACCCAGAATGAACCTGAAGGCTTCCGCAAAATCACGTTCTATCCAGACCGTCCAGATGTACTTTCAGTCTTTACGACACGTGTAGAAGCCGACAAAAAATATCCAGTGTTACTTGCCAATGGTAACTTGCTTGAAACAGGTGAGGTAGGTGAAAACCGCCACTTTGCGATCTGGCAAGACCCGACTAAAAAACCAAGCTATTTGTTTGCTTGTGTTATTGGTGATCTAGCTGTTCTTAAAGATCGTTATACGACTTCGGAAGGGCGTGATGTTGCTCTAGAAATCTATGCAATCGAGAAAGACATTCCAAAATGCCATATCGCGATGGAAGCCTTAAAGCATTCAATGCGTTGGGATGAAGAACACTACGGTCGTGCTTATGACCTCGACAACTATATGATTGTTGCGGTGAGTCAGTTCAACATGGGTGCAATGGAAAATAAAGGTTTAAACATCTTTAATACTTCATGCGTACTTGCCGATGAAGAATACACAACTGACGCAGCAATTATGCGTGTGCAGTCTGTGATTGCCCATGAATATTTCCATAACTGGACAGGGAACCGTATTACTTGCCGTGACTGGTTCCAGCTATGCTTAAAAGAAGGCTTAACGGTTTTCCGTGACCAGTCTTTCTCTGAAGATTTACAATCTGCTGCGGTTCAACGTATTGATGACGTCGCTGTACTTAAATCGCATCAATTCCCTGAAGATGCGGGTCCATTGTCGCATCCACCGCGTCCAGACCATTTTGTCGAAATTAATAACTTCTATACAGCGACAGTCTATGAAAAAGGTGCGGAAATTAACCGCATGATGTCGACTTTGTTGGGTAAAGAAAAATACCGTAAGGGTACGGATGAATATTTCCGCCGTCATGATGGCCAAGCCGTGACTGTAGAAGATTGGGTTGCTGCATTATCTGCGGGTTCCGGTGTCGATTTATCTGCATTCTTAACTTGGTACAACCAACCGGGTACACCAAAGCTTGAAGCAAAAGGTGAGTACGATGTAGCGACACAAACTTACCGTTTAAGCTTTAAACAAAGCCTAAAAGCACATCCTAAATATCCAAATTTAAAAGCTGTTCCAATTCCTGTTGCTTTAGCGCTTTTTAACGCTAAAACAGGTGAACAATATACATTGCACAGTGACAGCTTATTCGTAAATGATGTTAAAGATGGTGTGTACTTGTTTGATCAAGACGAAGCAACCATTGAATTCACAGGTGTTACTGAACAGCCAGTTGTGTCGTTGCTCCGTAATTTCTCTGCGCCTGTAAATCTTGTTTTTGACTATACCGATGCTGAATTAGCATTCTTAATTCAACACGAAACCAACGGCTTTAACCAATGGCAAGCAACGCAAACCTTGCTTGAGCGTATTTTGCTAGAAGACCATTCTGCAGATGCGTACATTCAAGCTATTCAGAGCACTTTGCCAGAGTTGGTTGGTCGTGACCCGCTTTTAGCATCACGTTTGTTTGATGTACCAAGTGAAGGTTATTTGGGTAGTCGTATTGATCAGAACTATGCACCAGCAGATATTCATGTAAAACGTGAAGCCTTACTGAATCGTTTGGCACAAGAGTTGGGTTCATTCTGGAAAGATACTTATCTTACCCTTGACCCAGACTTGCAAAAAGAATTCTCGTTAGCCATGGGTGTTCGTGCATTAAAAAATATCATGCTCATGATGATGGCTCGTCAGGGCGATCAAACTGCATTTGAATTAGCACATGTCCAATATCAAAACACTGGCAATATGTCTGAACGTTTAGGTGCGTTACGTGTATTAGTTTGGCAAAATGCACCTCAAGCTCAAGAGGCACTTGCTGATTTCTATGACCGTTTTAAAGATGAAGCCTTGTCTTTAGATCAGTGGTTTATGATTCAAGCTGCAAACCCAAATGCGACAACAGAAACAATTGAGTACCTTACTCAACATCCAGACTATGATTTAACAACTCCAAATCGTATTCGTGCGGTAAGTGGTGGCTTGTCAAATAATCCAGAAAATACTTGGGGCTTTGGTGTAGCTCACTTTATTAACCTTGCAGAATATCTTGACGAGAAAAACCCAATTTTAGGTTCACGCCTATTACAGGTTTTATCTCGCTGGTATACGCTTGCAGAGCCTCAGCGTACTCAACTACAACAAGCTTTACAAGCATTGCAGCCTAAAGTGAAATCGAAAAATGTTTCTGAAACTTTAAATAGCATGCTGAGCGTTTAATTATTTAAAATTACTAAATAAAGGTCTCTAAAGAGGCCTTTATTTTTTTATATCTCATAGCTATTCAATATTTAAAATAAACAAAACTATCTTTGTCATAGTTCATCTGTAGATCAAGCTTTATCATTTTATTTTTATATAAAATATAATCTTTAATAGTTTTTTGAAGATGCACTTTTAAGAAATAATATAAAATAAAAATTAAAGGGATAAATAATATAAAAAATAAATTGGCTCTAGAAAATTATTTAATTTTTTAAAGTTAGCTAAATTTTGAAATATTTATTTAAATTTATCTTAATATTTTTTCTAGTGTTTTTATTAAAATTATTTAAATCAAATATTTATATTTTGTAAATATTGTTTTTTTGTATCCGTAAGATAGGTTTAGGTAAATTTGTTTTATTGATTAGAAATTAAAATAATAACGTGAACATGCATTTTATTTATTTTTATGTATTATGTTGGAAAGTAGGATAAAAAAATAAGCTTTAAAAGAGCAGTCAAATAAAAATGATTGTAAGAATAAGGGTTAAATTTTTTATATCTATTAATTCGACAATTTAGTTTAAAAGGTTTTGGCCATGAAAAAGACTTTTATTTATTTATCAGCAGTTGTTGCAGGAGTATTTTCTCTCAATGCGGCAAATGCAGCTACAGCAACAGGTACATTAACTGTTAGAGCAACAGTAACGAATAGTTGTGTATTGAATACCTCTGCAACTGGCACGACAACAAATGCCGTTTTAGACTTTGGTACTTTAAGTTCACTTGCTGGCAATGTTGATGCAGATACCACAACGACTGGTGGTACCTCAATTAAAGTCCTTTGTAATAATACTGTGCCATGGACTTTGTCATTTGATGGTGGTCAGAATGTTTTATCAACACAACGTCGCATGATCGGTGGGGCGACTAGCAATGAATATATTCCTTACAACCTTTTCTCTGACACAGGACGTGCCACAGCAATTGGTATTGCAACGACTGCCTACAGTGGAACCGGAACGGGTAATGTTCAAACTATAAATGTATATGGTCGTATTCCTGCAGGAACAACTTTACCAAGTGCAGGTAGCTATGTTGACAGTGTGACTGTCACGGTAACTTATTAATTTGCATAAATTAGAATTACGTTAGCCCTTTTGAAAGGGCTAATACATTAAAAAGTTATATTTGAGCAAATCATGAAAAAAAATATTTTTATTATTATGGGATTATTCTTATCTTTATCTAGCTCTATTAACGCCGCAACAATCCGTCTTTCACCTGTAAATGTAGAAATATTAAGTAATCAAAATGCTGCTTCAATTAGTTTATATAACCAGTCAAATGAAAGTGCTGATTTGCAGGTGCGTGTATTTGAGTGGAGACAAAATGCTGGGCAAGATCAGTTAATCCCTACGGATGAAATTGTAGTTAGTCCACCATTTTTAAAACTACAACCTAGTGACTCTTATAACTTACGTGTAGTTAGAATTAACCCAGAACCTATTTCTGGTGAAAAAACCTATCGTATTATTATTGATGAGTTACCCAAACCAATTGATAGCCGTAAAGCAGCTCAGGGAGTAAATGTATTACTTCGCTCATCATTACCTGTATTTGTAGTAAATAAAGATGCGATTACCAAACTGAGTTGGAAAATTGATGTTAACCAGAACACACCTTCTTTAAATATTAGCAATATAGGTAACCGACATGCGCTGTTAAATAGTCTAATGCTTATTGATACAACAGCAAATAAAAGTTATCCCATTAAAGTAAATACTGTGAATGGTTATATTCTTGCGGAGAAGTCGAAAAGTTACTCGATTAGTAACTTTACCTACCAACCAAATCATAAATACAGCGTATCTCTAACAGTTAATGGTAAGAAAACCACACTTTAAGAGGCTTATATGAAATACATTATAGGTGTCTTATGTGTTGCGTATTTTCCTGCATATTCTTTTGCCGAACAGTTACTAGATCATACGAATACTGCAGTTCCCAGTGTTCCTAAATCTGTAGGTAGCAATGGTGAATATACACAAGTAGGAGCGAATGAGCAGGAGCAAGATCTTAATTTCATTCATCTATTTTTAAATGTTTCGATTAACTCAAATGCTAATGAAGATTTGGTTGCAGTAAAGCAATCTAAGGATGGAAAACTATATATTCGATCTAGCACTTTAAAAACTTTAAGACTAAAAATGGATGAAGATATCCTAGATAACCAGTGGGTGTGTATTAATGATCTAAACGGAATCCAGTTTAAATATCTGGAAAATGAGCAATCTCTAAACTTAAAAGTTCCGTCGAACATGTTAACGGGTTACTCAGTTGACTTAAATGGCCAGCAGATCACTAGCCCACAATTGCTAAAGATGAAACCCTTAAATGCAGCCATTCTGAACTACAGTCTGTATAACACCATAACCAATGATGAGAATGTTTTCTCTGGTACGGCAGAAGGGATCTTTAATAGCGCAATCGGTAACTTTTCTTCAGGCGTTTTATATAACGGTAGTAATGAAAATAGTTATAGTCATGAAAAGTGGGTGCGCCTAGAAAGTAAGTGGCAATATGTCGACCCTGAAAAGATCAGGATATATACCCTAGGGGACTTTATTTCCAATAGCCCAGATTGGGGCAGTAGTGTCCGTCTTGCCGGTTTTCAGTGGTCGAGTGCTTATAGTCAACGCGGGGATATTGTCACCTCGGCACTCCCGCAATTCTCCGGCTCGGCAGCACTGCCTTCAACCCTAGACTTATACGTCAACCAGCAAAAGATTTATTCAGGACTAGTCCCATCTGGTCCATTTGATATTAAACAGCTTCCATTTATTTCAGGAAATGAAGTCACCCTTGTGACTACCGATGCAACGGGTCAGCAGAGCATTACCAAAAAGCCGTACTATTTTTCATCCAAGATTCTGGCAAAAGGCATAAATGAGTTTTCAGTAGATGTGGGGGTTCCGCGCTACAACTATGGGCTATATTCAAACGATTATGACGATGCCACTTTTGCCTCGGGTGCGATTCGATATGGTTATAGCAACTCACTGACCTTAAGCGGTGGCGCAGAAGCTTCAACAGATGGGTTATCGAACCTAGGCACAGGATTTGCCAAGAATATTTTGGGTATTGGCGTGATCAATGCCGACATTGCAGCGAGCCAGTATAAAGAAGAAAACGGTTATTCTGCCTTGCTGGGTTTAGAAGGCCGCATCAGTAAGAACATTTCATTTAACACCAGTTACCGCAAAGTATTTGATAACTATTTTGACCTAGCCCGTGTGTCTCAAGTTAGATATTTAAAAGATAACCAGATTAATCCCGAGTCACAGAACTACCTGAACTACAGCGCACTGGCAGATGAGATTTTTAGGGCAGGGATTAATTATAACTTTTATGCAGGCTATGGGGTTTATCTGGGCTATAACCAGATCAAATATAGTGACAACTCCTATAAATTACTGTCTACCAATTTAAGTGGAAGTCTGGACAAGAACTGGGGCTTTTATGCATCAGCGTATAAAGATTATGAAAACCACAAGGACTATGGAATTTACTTTGCGCTGAGATATACACCGTCCAGTAAAGTGAATGCGATCACAAGTGTATCTAGTGACAGCGGTAGCCTACGGTACCGCCAAGAAATATTCGGTTTGTCAGAACCCCAAATTGGTTCATTTGGCTGGGGGGGCTATGTTGAAAGAGATCAGGATGCAAATGAAAACAATGCATCGGTCTATGCATCTTACCGAGCACGAGCAGCTTACCTGACAGGACGCTATAACCGATTTGGAGACAACGATCAGGTTGCACTTTCGGCGACGGGATCATTGGTTGCGGCGGCGGGACGTATCTTTGCGGCCAATGAAATTGGAGAGGGCTACGCAGTTGTGACCAATGCTGGGCCACAAAGCCAAATTTTAAATGGTGGTGTTAATTTAGGTACGACCGATAAGTCTGGCCGATTCTTAATTGCAAATTTAAGACCCTACATGTCTCATCACATCTACCTAGACCCATCATATTTACCTTTAGAGTGGGAAGTTAGCTCTACGAATCAGACAGCGTTTGTGGGTTATCGTCAAGGAACTTTGGTTGACTTTGGTGCTCATCAGGTCATTTCAGGATTAGTGAAACTGGTTGATCAAAACAACTCACCATTAATGCCAGGTTATACCGTTCGAATTAATGGTCAGCAAAATGGGATGGTTGGGTATGACGGTGAAGTATTTATTCCAAACCTATTGAAGCAAAACAAACTTGAAGTCGATCTTCTAGATCATGGTTCATGCCAAGTTGACTTCACATATAACAGTAATCAGTACTCAACCAAAAAATTGGGACCTTATGTATGTCATTAAATAGTATGAATAAGGCTCAAATAGAGAGCTATAAGTTTTTTCCATTGTTTTTAAAATACTTTGTAGGCATTTGCTTATTTTATCTTGTTTATGCATTTTTTAGTCCGGCACACGCAGCTTGTACGGTAAGTGGGACCACAAATAACACTTTTATCTACACAGCAGCAAATATTAATAGTGATGCAACTGTAAACCTTTCAGGAACAATTACTTGCACGAATTTAGGACTTCCCCAGATTTCTAATTTCATGTGTATGAAAACCGTATTTACGGGAACCACAAATGCAATTAACAGTGTTTCATTACCCTATACAGTTACTGCAACTGTAGGCGGAGCTGGGTCTTCTACCACAAACCAAACCTCCAATGTGTGGTATGGTCCAGTACCAACAGTCGCATCAAATAATATTGTGAGCTACTCGGTAAATATAAAAGTACCAGCTCGAACGGGGTCTCTTATTGCATACCCTCAAGGAACATATACAGCTTCGGTTCGGTTGTATTGGGATATGGATCTTTTGGGTTTGTCATGTGGTGATTTACTTGGTGGCTGGGATTCAGGCGATACATTGCTAACAGCAAACTTTGTGGTCCCAAGCCTGTGCCAATTAAACTCAACCTCAACTGTAGATTTCGGCAATATTAATGATATTGGCATGACTAAGCGTGATTACACAGCGCAAGGAGCCGTGAATACAACCTGTAATTTTGGAACGCCATATAGTATTTATTTAGGGGATGGAAACAACCGTATTGCTGGAGGCTTTAGGCGTATGATCAATAGTAATAATGAATTTATTTCCTATCAGCTATATAAAGATTCTAACTATAGTACGGTATGGGATGCCACGGGAGGCGTAACCAATGTTGGGGGAACAGGAGGAGTCTCAAAAACAGGTACAGGAAGTGCTCAAACGACTACTGTGTATGGAAAGATTCCGCAAGGCACTGCCATCGCAAGTAGACCTGGTGTCTATTCTGATAGTGTTGTCGTTACGGTGACTTATTAAGCTTTCAAATTTATATGTGGAGCTCTTTTTATAGCAGAGCTCCCTATAGTTCAAAGTATATAGCTTAAAAATTGTTAAGATATAAATCATAAAAATCAAATAATTATTAGCTTTCGGAACTTGGCCGTCATCAAAAATAGTTTGACTTAAAAAAGCATTCTGTATATTTATTGATTAGTTCTAAAAAAGAACTAGATAAAAGGCAATTAAAAATAAAGGTGAATAAATGTCGAATATTATTTTGCATCAATGGGAAATTTCTCCATTCTGTCAAAAAATTTCAAGGGCTTTAAGATTCAAGGGAATTCCATTTGACACAGTTAACTACAACGGCATTCTTGGAGCGAAAGTTCCTCTGTTAAGTAAGGTCGGCAAAGTACCTGTCATTGACCATAACGGTCAGAGGATTCAAGACAGCACTCGAATTGCTCGGTATCTAGATGAAGCCTTTCCAGACACACCTCGGCTTTACCCTGAAGATCCAAATCAAAAAGCCCTTGCTGAACTTTGGGAAGATTGGGCAGATGAATCTCTTTATTTTTATGAAGTCTATTTACGCGTCAATGATCCTGAAGCTTTAGAAGAAGCGATTCGCATTAGTAGCATTGGTCGTCCGGCCTATGAAAAGCCCATGGTAAAAGGTTTTATTTTAGCCGAGTTAAAAACGCAGCTATTCTTTCAAGGCTTAGGACGTATGAAAGCTGAAAATGTTGAAGAAGAATTTATCCGACATCTCGACCGTATTGAGCAGGTTTTATCACAAAGTGAATGGTTAGTTGGAAACAGCCAAACGATTGCAGATATTGCGGTGGTTGCTCAACTCGGCGAAGTGATTCGTACCAGTAAAAAATTTAGTAAAGAAATTTTGAATCGTCCGTTTATTGCATTATGGTATAAAAAACAAACAGGATGAAACGTCTATGACATCAGCAACACCAGATAAAACACAAGATTGTGCAGTTGTTATTGGCGTCGGGGCATCACAGGGGATTGGTGCAGCGGTGTGTCGTCTGTTCGCCAAAGAAGGCTTAAAAGTCTATGTTGCTGGACGTACTTTCCAGAAAATTGAAGCAGTGGCTGCCCAAATCCATGCAAATGCAGGGGAAGCTGTAGCGTTTCGTTTAGATGCAGAAGATATACACCAAGTACAAGCCCTGTTTGACACCATTACAAGTCAAAATGAGCGTATTACTGCTGTCATTCATAATGTGGGGGGGAATATTCCTTCCATCTTTTTACGCAGCCCATTGTCGTTTTTTACTCAAATGTGGCAATCCACTTTTTTATCGGCCTATTTAGTTTCTCAAAGCTGTCTAAAAATCTTTAAAGATCAAAATCACGGTACGCTTATTTTTACTGGAGCGAGTGCGTCTCTACGCGGCAAACCTTTTTTCGCAGCTTTTACGATGGGAAAATCTGCCTTAAGAGCTTATGCCTTAAATCTAGCCCAAATCTATAAATCACAAGGCATCCATATTGCTCATGTGATTATTGATGGCATGGTCGATGGCGATAGAGTGAATAAAGCATTATTTGGTCTGGGGCGGTTAGCTCGTCTTACGCGTGGCACTGGCGGACTTAATATTGATGCAATTGCAGAAAATTATTGGATGCTTTACCAACAAACACCTCAGCTCTGGACACATGAGTTGGATTTACGCCCTTATCAAGAAAAATTTTGAGAAACTAAAATGCTAAAAAAAATATTTCAAAAATTTCAAAAAAAGCAGGGCTGTGTTGTAGTGGCTGGTCATGACCTTCAACTGATTGAGCGTGATTTTGTAATTCTAGATAAAAACGCACATTGTCCATTACATCTTTATCAAGTTGTGCATGATTCAACTGCGCAAAAGATGAAAATACATTCTATAAATGATGGCGTGACAGCAGTTCAATTAAATTTAGTGAATGCAGATCACTTAAAATGCTTATTGCGTTATTTTTCAAAACATGGGCATACCATTGAACTCTGTGTATTTCAGCCGAGTTTTTCATCTTCGCCCAATATCGAAGCTTTATCTTTAGAAGAGATTGAACACAGTTGGCAGACCACAGGTTTAAGTGCAGTAAGTGTTGCTCAAGCTGTGATTAAGCCTATGCTTAAACAACAGCGAGGCACGGTTATTTTTCTTGGCGCACCCTCTAATCACTCTATCCATTACGATGTGATAAGCCAAAGCATGTTTGCAAGCATCCGTGCTTTAGCACAGTCACTAGCCAGAGAGTTTCAACCTAAAGGCATTCATGTTAGTTATTGCATGATTGAAAAATGGGAAGGGCAAAACCAGCACTTTACCTCATCTCTCAAGCAAGTATGCCAACACATCTATCAGCAACCTGATTCGGCATGGAGCCAAGAACTCAGCCTATCTTAAAGTTTTACTTTCGCATGTTCTTGAAATACAGTACTGAGTTGAAATGATCATAGAACAATAATTTCGGTAGGTTTTAAATGGTGGATATAACGAGTTTTCAGCGAACTGTTCAGATCGTGTCGACCTTGGCAGCTTTTATGTGTATTTCTTCACTCGCCCAAGCATATCAATATGATCAAACTGTTCGTTTAGTTAACGAGCGTTTATCCTATATGAAAGATGTAGCGGGTTATAAAGCAGAGCAGCATTTGCCGATTGAAGATTTAACTCAAGAAAAGAAAGTTCTCAATCAATCGCTTTCTGAAGCTGAATCTTTTGGTTTAAATAGCGAAACAGTAAAGCCATTTATTGTGACCCAAATGAATGTTGCCAAGGCCATTCAATATCGATATCGCGCAGATTGGTTGTCGAGTCCTGAAAGCAATTGGAAGCCCCAAGATCTAGCTGAAGTACGTTTAAAAATTAGTTCTCTAAACACTGAGCTTCTAAAAAATATCGCTTATGAACTTAAGAAAAATCATAACAAAGCACCTCATGGTTGTAGCTATATGTGGTCTGTTCAACATCCTCAACTTAAAGAAGCTGACAAAAAAGCTTTATGTGTGGCATTAAATAAAATTCAGTTAAAAGACTGAATCTATTTAAGATAATTAAAGCACTAAATTTGTTATCAGGAGAGGTTTTATGAAAAAAGCTTCCTCAATATCTTTTCTTCTTAAGAAGAGATATTTACTGATACTTTTGTTAGTTGCAATCTTTAGTTATGGCAAATATCAAAATTACAAAGAAAAGATTTTATTTAGAGAATATTATTTACATCCACCATTGTATAGAGAGATTTGGCCATCTGAATTTGACCCTAATGGAGTCATATTAGATATTCCAGCAAACTATCTTATGGATGCAACTGCTATTTCTGAATCTTCACGAAAGAAAGATCTAGAATTCAGAGAAAAGCAAAGGTATGAGAGCAGCAAAGCCTTATGTGATAGATTTCAATGTACTGAACTTTTTCAAGTTCTTTTACCTGAGTACAAAGGAAAAACATTAGAAAATTTACATATTTTTAATCCTGAATCAGTAAGAGCTGATTATGAAATACCTAAAGACTGGCAAGAGTTTCATAAGTATGTAATTTGGTTTTCCTTAAATAGCTGGATACCTAAGAATCATAAAGTGAATGCTAGTGATGCAGAAATTACAATGGGTATAAATTTAAGTTCAGTGTTTCATCCGAAAGAGTATTTTGAAACGCCAAAATTAATTAAATATATACAAACTAAACCAGCTCCAGAATTAGGCTTAACAGAAGTGGTATCACTAGATCCTAATTTACCAGGCGGGTTCTATAAAGTTCTTGTTTATAAGGATTGGCAAAAGAAATATCCTGAGGATGTAACAGAGGATTATAATCATTATAAGATTTATTTTAAAAAAGACGCTGGTGGAAATATAGTTTCTTATATTAGTTGTAGTACTTTTGCTCGTACTTATTTATTAAGTAAACCAGATCCTGAACAGGCTATTCTAGAAGACTATGCTAGACCAAATCAGCAATACTATTGTAGACATACTTTTAATGTGAAGGGACTGCCGATGAGTATTACCGCACATTACAGTGATATACATTTAGCTGATTGGCAGAATATAGAAAATAATTTAACTCGGCTTATACAGTCATTTCATGTAAAAGAGACTAAGTAAGTTTCAATATTTAAAGCTCTTGTTATTTAAAGAGCTTTTTTATATTCAATACTCTTACTTCTTAAGTTTAGAACATTGACACCCAAAACCTCTCCGATTATCCTTTGCCTGCTGGCCACATTGCCAGTCGGTTTTAGCAGACCGTTTTCATCTAGATCATCAAAAGAGCAATTTTTTGGTGTCGAACTCGTTCGTCTCCCTTCGTAGCGGTAGGACGGAGGAGGGACGCCTTCGGGCGTGCCGGTTCCTAGATGACTGGTCTGCTAACCCTTCTTCGTTCTGCCACCATAATCATTTAGCAGTGATTTGGTAGAACTTCTATTTCATCTAGGAGTCCGCTATGCGTACTATTTCTTCTTTACTGGTCTTTGCCAAAATCTCTCTATTCATTCCATTTAAACAATCTTTAAAACGGTTTAATCGACTCTAGGTTTTGCACCTAAAGAATCGTTACGACTAAAAAATCATAGCAACAATAAATCTGAGATAGGCGAGCACACCATTATTTGTGCGGCTTTTGCATGCCTGTTTTTAGCGCTCATTTTAAGAGTGACGGCAATTCTATCTCTTTCACTTACAACAAAAAATTATTTTATACGGTATAAAAATGCCAAATTTAGAAGCATCATTTAGAGCACTTCGCGTACTACACGCGGCAAGAGATTTGTTTAATCAATATGGGTTTTACATCGGGATTGACCGAATTATTACGGATGCCAAAATTCCCAAAGCCACTTTCTATAACTACTTTCACTCCAAAGAAAGGCTCATTCAGATGAGCTTAACTTTTCAAACAGATTCATTAAAACATGAGGTGTTTTCAATTATTCATTCGTACCGCGAACTTATGATGTTTGATAAGCTCAAGAAAGTTTACTTTTTACATGCAAACTTAGATGGCTTTTATCGTTTGCCATTTAAAGCCATTTTTGAAATTGAAAAGCTTTATCCAGTAGCTTATGAGGTCGTCAGCGACTATCGAAAATGGTTCATAAATGAAATTTATAAGTTGCTTTTAACCGTAAAAGTTACCGCTACAGTTGAAGATGCCTACATGTTTTTGTTTGTGATTGATGGGGCAATGGTCCAGCTTTTAAGTGCAAATAAGATCGATGAAAGAGATAAATTATTAGAATATTTTATGTCGACGCTCGCTTAGATTGGTTAGTACTCTAAGGTTTAATTCTTATAAAAAAGCCCTCCGAGGAGGGCTTTTTATTCAATTTGGTTTAGCTTTAAAAATCAAAAGAGGTTTGTAGATAGAACGTACGTGGTAGTCCTACATACTTACCGCCAGTAGAGTCTGTTGAGCGAGTAAAATATTGCTTATCAAAGACGTTTTTGATTCCACCCGCGATTTTTAAACCTTTAACTTGTGAACTTAAGTCATAAGAGGTACGTAGCGCAAAAGTGGTATAACCCGGAATATCTCCATATTTACCATCAGCAGTTTCTTCTGTTTGATAGACATTACTATCTGGAAGATCTGGTGAATGCTGCTTAGACTGCGCAAACATATCCGCATTTAAAGACCATTTATCTACTGTGTAACCTAACCCAACATTACCGACATGACGTGAGTAAAACGGTAGGTCTTTATCTTTAAATTGACCTGCTTCAGCGACTGCTTTGGTGAAAGTATAGTTTCCATATACTTTTAAGCCTTCCAGTGCATCAGACAATTGTCCGAAATCATAGCTAATACCTGTTTCGACACCTTTGTGGCTGGTTGCCCCTAAATCTGTCCAGATTCCGTTATTAGCAGCATCACGAACCAATGAAAGCTCTTTATCAAAGTCTAAATAGAACACGGTAAATTCGGCATTTAAACCATTGCCCAAATATTTGGTGCCAATTTCATAGTTGTTCGACTTTTCAGGATGTAAGCCTTCGGTTGTAGCCGTTGCGGTTGTTCCTTCAAGACGAGCTAATTGACTGTATTGCTGTGGACCGAACGATACGCCTGCGTTTGCAAATATATTCCAGTTTTCATTTGCTGAGTACATCACGGATAAACTTGGTAAAAATTCGTCTGAATCAATTTTTGGATAAACAGTATTAGGTTGTCCTTTGTTATAACCTGTGAAGTTATTATGGGTTTCAATTGATTCGAAACGAACACCCGGTGTGATGGTCCAACGGCCGAGTTCCATACGGTTGTCGATATATACAGCATGTGCTTTAGTACCGCCTTCACTACTACTACGTGGAGCAAAATCTGGCACTGATGAACCTGCTGCATAAGATGCAGTACGTCCTGCAAATTCAGAACTTTCTTCTTTCAAATAGCGATAGCCAACCGTTACTTCATTTTGAGTATTACCAAGTTCATAAATGCGAGAGTAACGCGGTTCAATTGCATAGACTTTATAATCGCGTGGAGCAGAATCGAGGCGTTTTTGCCCATTCGCTAGTGTAGTCTCAAGATTACTAGTACGGAAAGAGTCGATGTAGTAACTCAAAACCTCGAAGTTATTTTTTTCATCTTTATGGTTATAACGTAAAGAGACATCTGTACGTCGACCTGCAAAATAGTTTTTTTCACCAGAAGATTGATACGGGTTTTCAGCATATTGCGCCTGAGTTAAACCCTCTGGCATTTCGCCGCGACCTTCATAGTGATGCAGATTTAAAGCAACTGAGTCTTTATCATTAAATTGATAAGCAGACTTTAGCATTACGTCATCGATATCAATTTTGTTGTTAGCTTCTCGATAACCGTTTCCTTTAGTCCCTGAATATAAAAGGGCAAGGCCTAAACCATTATCTAAAGTTCCACCCACAAATAGATTAGGGCTCAGTTTTACTTGGTCAGTACCAGAGGCATATTCTGAAGTTAGGCTAACGGTTCCGCTAAAATCTTGAGGAATTGATCGAGTAGCAAAGTTAATAATTCCGCCTACGTTTTGAGGCCCAAAACGAACCGATCCCGCACCACGCACAACGTCTACTGATTCAATATTTCCAATTGAAACAGGTGCTAAAGATAACTGTGGCTGACCATATGGTGCAAATGAAAGCGGAACGCCGTCAACTAAAACTGTTGAACGAGGTGATAGGCGAGATGCTAGACCACGGACACCAATATTGAGTGAAACATCACTACCACCTGTTCCGCTGCTATCTTGAGCTTGAACTCCAGGAATTTGTTTTAATGCTTCTCGAATTGAAGTTGCAGCTGTTTCATCCAAACGTTTGCGGTCAACAATAGTTCGAGCGCCAGCATGTTTGTGAACGGTTTCAGCATTAGCTTCTTCTAGCCAGTTACCTTGCGCCTTAATGGTAATAGTCGGTAAAGCACTAGTAGTTGTATCTTCAGCATGTGCAGGAAGTGCGAGATAAGTACATGCAATTCCGATTGCATAGCTAAGCGTAGAAACTTTGAACTTAAAATTTGGTAGTGAAAGAGGGGTTGAGCGGTCCATGTTGATGTATCGAAATCCTAAACGATAATTATAATCATTATAGCGAAAAAGTAACAAAATTTTATAAAATGGTTTATGTTTTTTTAAGAATTTTAAACTTTTTCTAAAAGATTACTTTTGATAATAATTTCAAATAGCTGACTATGATTTAGATATAAATAATAAGATTCTAGCTAGACATTGGCTGTTAAAAGATTGAAGCCCTCTTATGTGCAGCCACGTATAATTTCTATTTAAAGACACAGTAAGTATAAAAGTGGTAGAGGGCTCAAAAGTACACTATTACAAACTTACAGTAGATAATCAGGTAATAAGTTGAGTTTAAAGGCTATTTGTGTGAAATTGAAAATAATTTCATAAATATTTTTAATTAAAATCAAAGAATTATTAATTTTTATTGAACATTTGTTATAGGATTTTTATATTAAATTATTGTTTTAATAATCAATAATCATTATTATTCGCGCTAATATTTACATGAACACACAAAATATATATGGAATTTATTAAGTCTCGCAAGAAGATTGCTAAATCAGCAATAGCTTCTTCATTATCAATTGTAGCTACAACTGCAATGGCTGCTCAGGAAAATTCTGTAGCGCTTCCATTAATTCATGTTCAAGCAGATGCAGAAGTTGCACAGAGCCTTAAAGTTGATAAATCGGCTAACTCTAAATTTGTCGCACCTCTGTTAAATACACCAAAATCAGTTTCAGTAATTTCAAAACAACTTATTGAAGATACCAAAGTAAATACATTAAGCGACGCACTTCGTACTGTACCAGGCATTACCTTAGGTGCTGGAGAAGGCGGTAACCCGAATGGGGATCGACCATTTATTCGTGGTTACAATTCAGAAAGTTCGATGTACGTTGATGGTATTCGTAACTCATCATCACAAAACCGTGAAATGTTTGCTATCGAGCAAGTTGAAGTGACTAAGGGGTCTGCTTCTTCTATGGGTGGTGCAGGTTCTGTTGGCGGTAGCATCAATATGATTTCTAAAGTTGCTAAAAAAGGTGACTTTTTAGAAGGCTCTGTACAAGCAGGTACCGATAATTATCAACGTATCACATTAGATGGTAATAAAGACTTCGGTAATGGTACTGCTGGTCGCGTTGTTCTTATGGGGCATAAAAATGAAAAAGCGGGTCAAAGCGATGGCGCTGAATACAAGCGTGTAGGTATCGCACCTAGTATTACATTTGGATTGGATACACCAACACGTGCAACTTTAAGTTATTACTACTTAAGATCTGATGACACTCCAGATTCAGGTGTTCCATATAATTACGATACGGCTAAAAAGGCAACTGTTGGTAAGCCTGTTGATGTTAAACAAGGTATTTACTATGGTTTAAAAGGTCGTGATTTCCAAAAACAAGAAAATCATATTGGTACTTTTAAAGTAGAGCATGATTTAAATGAAAATCTTACTCTTGCTAACACCGTACTCTACAGCAAATCAAAAAATGATTACCTTTGGACTCAGCCAGATGATTCAAAAGGTAATGTAGCAAACGGTAAAGTTTGGCGCCGTATTAACTCTCGAATTACTGACACTGATATTTTCACCGATCAATTATCTTTAAGAGGTAAGTTCAATACTGGAGCTATCAAGCATAGCTTTAATGTCGGTGCAGAATACAGTGATCAAGAGTCAGATAAAGGTAGCTACACGACAACATATCCGGGGTATGCAGGTTCTACAACGGGCGGTTTTAATAGTGACTGTGCTATTAATGATGCATGGTGTACTTCATTAACTAATCCTAATTCTAAAGATGCGTGGTTAGGTGGTCGTATTGCCAATAAAGCAACTACGACAACGACTACAAAAAATACTTCTGTCTATTTATTAGATAATATTGAGTTTAATCCTCAATGGTTACTTGATTTAGGTGTTCGTTGGGACAAGTTTGATACCGAACAGGTGACAAATGCCACTGGCGCTAAAATCGAGAGTAATAAAGATTTTGTTACTTATAATGCAGGTGTAACTTTCAAACCTACTGAAAATGGTAGTATTTATGCAAGTTATGCAACTTCTGCTAACCCTGTAGGTGTTGATGGCGGTGATGGATCTGAGTCAATCGGTCAAGCTTATATGGACCTTAAACCAGAAGAAAGCCAAACCATTGAATTGGGTACAAAGTGGAACGTTCTAAACGAAAAACTTAATTTAACTGCTGCCATTTTCCGTACAGAGAAACAAAATACACGTATTCAAGTTGACTCAAGCCATTATACGAATGGCGGCGATAGTAAAGTTGACGGTATTGAACTTTCAGCAAACGGAAATATCACTGATAAATGGGCTGTGAGCGCAGGTTACACCTACTTAGATAGTGAAAATACTGATCCAGGGCCAAGTTGTAGTCGTGCTGGTGTATGTAATCCAGAAAATGCAGCTAAAGGTAAGCAACTTCCAAACGTACCTAAAAACTCTGCAACTTTATGGACTACATATAAAGTATTGCCTCAAGTTACTGTGGGTGCTGGCGCTTTCTATGCTGACAAAGTATATGGTGATGCAGCTAATACAAAATGGGTTCCTTCATATGTTCGATATGATGCAATGGCTCGTTATGACGTTAACAAGAATGTTAACTTGCAACTTAACTTAAATAACCTTTCTGATAAGCGTTACTTTACTAAAGCATATGCTTCACACTATGCAACTGAAGCAGAAGGCCGTAGCGCAGTATTATCAGTTAACTTTAAATACTAATAAGTTTAAAAATTTATTAGTTTGAATAAGTAATCTAAAATAGCCTCAATATGAGGCTATTTTATTAATTAAAGCTATTTTTAAAGGTATCGCCGTGATTCACCATATTCCTAATGTACTTAATAAAGACCAAGTCCAGTTTTTCCGTCAAGAAATGGACAAAGCAGAATGGGTTAATGGAAAGGTCACTGCTGGTACACTTTCAGCTACAGTAAAACATAATCAGCAATTGCCTGAAGAACATCCTCTAACTCATCAACTGAGCAATATCATTCTTGATGCTTTAGGAAAACATCCATTATTTCTATCTGCCGCAATTCCCCTAGATATAATCCCACCATTATTTAATCGCTATGAAAATCATGAGTCTTTTGGTTTTCATGTAGATAATTCAATACGCCTAATACGTGGCAGTAATCAGCGTTTAAGAACAGATTTATCGTGTACGGTTTTTTTAAGTGAGCCAGAAGAGTATGAAGGTGGGGAACTCGTAATTGAAGATACGTATGGATATCATGAGATTAAATTACCTGCTGGTGATATGATTTTGTATCCATCTACTAGTCTACACGAAGTCACCGCTATTACTTCAGGCTGTCGTATAGCGTCTTTTTTCTGGGTTCAGAGCATGATTCGTGATGATGCAGAGCGACATATGTTATTTAATCTAGACCAAACTATTCAAAACTTACGTATGCAACTAGGTGATGATCATAAAGAAGTTTTGAACTTAACCAATACTTATCACAACTTAATTCGTAAGTGGGCTGAGGTTTAAATAACAAGGTGAGTAATTAAGTAGCGTAGATTATTTGTAGGCTACTTATAAATATTTACTTCAATATTTAACGCTTTTTCATCAATTTTTTTCAACAAGCATTCTAGTAGTTCTTCTACTTTTTCATCATATTCAAAAGGATGAGATTTTCCAGTTTTGGTATTAATAAGATTTAAACTAATTTTATTAGAGGCTGGTCTATAAATCCCTCTATTACTTTTACCCAAAACAACTCTTTTAATTAATTTTCTATGTTCGAGTTCCGCTAAAGTACGATATGTCGTGGCTAGACTAATTTTTAAATTTTTCTTTTGAGATAGTAGGTATATTTCTTCTGCAGTTATTCCCTTATCGTTCTCATGTAAAAAACGAAAAATAGCAACTCGCGAAGGTGTAGCTGATAAACCCGTTTCCATTAACGCTTGATGATAATCCATTTAGTTCCTCTGCTAATGGCTTCTTTACATTTAAATTGATTACTAAGGCTTTTTTAGACGTAGGTAAAAAAATCTATTTGAAAACCAATGATATTAGTCTTAATTGTAAACCATTTGGTATAAAAAGTATTATGATAAAAAGTAAAAATACTAATAGAAATAACAAAAGTTAGCAGTCTATTCTTTTTTAGAAGCTCATATTTACCATACCATTAAATTTTTAGACTCTCATGACCTGAGTTCTATTTTGCTCAATGATCTCTGTTAGCTTTTCACATGATTGATTTACTTTTGTTATAGGTAATGCAATACCTATGAATTGAGAGTTGTAAAGATGAAGGAAGTGGCATTCCTAAAAGTAACATTTAAAAAGCCCTCCGAGGAGGGCTTCAACTTTATTTAAAGTTAGGTTGATTTAAGATTTTGTAGACCTTTTCTTTATATACATCATTAGAAATAATACCTTTATCTCGCTGTTGTTTTAGCGATTTAAACTGTTGGCCACGAATTTCTCTTTGAATACCCACATTATCATGATGTCTAATGTAGTAAAGACTACGCTCATGATCGCTCATATTCACTGTTTCATCAGTAAACGAAGAAGGCTTTGCTTCATTTTCTTGATATTGTTTTGCAATTTCAAAAAAATCTACGTTTTGAGAATGAGGAGAATTAAATGAATTTTGTTGTTCAGTCAGCTGATGGTTCTGAGTGTTAGCATTTATTTCAAGCATACTTTTATGCTGATTAAATCTAGGGCGGTTATATTCTTGTTTCGTTTGAAATGTGTTTGTTTCAGCAAAAGTGGAAGAAGAAAAAAGCCCAATATTTAAAGATAAAAAAGTTAATAAAAATCTATTCATTTCTTTGGGAGTCCAATTGAAATTGAGTAAATCACTGTATTGTAACATTAAAATTTAATTTTTGAAGGTTTGACTTCAAGAGTGCTTGATCAACTGGTAAATAATAAGATCTGTAGCGGAGCGTAAAAGCCAATTTAAAAAGGCTTTTTACACTCATTTTTTTAAGATCGTTTTGAATATTCTTCTTTCAATTTATCCAGAAAAATAAAGAGGTTTTGATTCATTTCTTGATAGTCATGCGCCCGTAATTCTTCACGAGTATTCACGAATTTATAATGGTGAGCCTGATTTAACTCGACTTCTGAATGTTGAATCAGTAATTCAACTACTTCTGAAGTTAACTCCATATGACATTGTAGGCCATAAACTAATTTGGAATATTCAATAATCTGTCTTGGACAGCCTGCGCTAAAAGCAATAATTTTTGCGTTGGGAGTTAAACCTGGCATGTCGTTATGCCAATGGCCAACTTCAGTCATTTTTCCTAAGTGAGAAAGCTTAGAATGTATTATTCCGTATTCTGTAAGCATAATTGGAAACTTACCAATTTCTCGCTCTGGACTATGTTCAAATTTGGCACCTAAAGCTTCACCGATCAATTGAGAACCTAGGCATACCCCAATAACCACTTTATTTGCTTCAATTGCTTTTTTAATGATTACTTGTTCGGCTAATGAATTAAAGTGAGGGCACATATCTAATGTAGTATCAGGACTTTGTGGGCCACCCATTACAATAAGAAAGTCGATATCTTCAACAGAACTTGGCAAAACTTCATTTAAATACACTCTTGAATAGGTAATTTTGAAGTTATTCATTTTGCCCCAAATTTCATATGCGCCAGGCGCTTCAAAATCTTCATGAACAATAAAATGTAACCGCATAACAATCCTTAAAATCTAAACATTAATAGGTCGATCATTGGTTAAAAATCAAGGAAATATTAAAAGTAGAATAGGGCCTTTAATACATCCAGTTTTGAAAACGTATATGGGCCAGCTTTATTTGTTTTTATCGAAGTTAAAATTAATATTTGTTTTTAAAATACATACGATATATTTATTGTTAAGTTAAACTAAATTATTCTGATGTGACAATGGCAGTTCAATTTGTTAAATTGTGTAGCTTTTATCAAAGTGGACAAAATTTATGAAGACATTTTTAGTTATATCTTTATTGGGTTTTGGGCTGATTGGCTGTGCTTCATCTCCATATAATTCTCAAGAAAATTATTTGAATAAACCTCTAATAGTTCCAGAGAATAAAGCTTTTAATAGTTTTAAAACACCTGAACATGGGATTTTCACTGATCGAGATGTCTATAATATAAATATATCAGAAAATTCGAATCTAAATTTTCGTTATGAAGTTCCTTTTTAAAGAAAAATAAAATATTAACTAAAAAGGACGGAGCAAAGGTGGCTTAACACCTTTGCTAACTCATAATAATCAATGATTAATACAACCTTTTGGGTGGTTTTTTAAATTTTAAACTGTTAAATTTTAGTTATTGAAAACAAGGTATTTTAAATGAAAAACTTCACTATTGTTGCTTCTTTATTTTTATTAGTTGGGTGTGCTACAGGTCACAAACAAGTCACTCCTACGCAAGTGGCTGATAATAAAATTATTTCAGAGGCTGAAAAATATAAAAAACAATACCAAAAGAAAATTTATAAAACCTGGGATATTCCCAAGTCTTCTACAGGTATGAGTGCAAGTGTTAAAGTCTTTTTAACGGACACTGGCGAAATTGAGCAAATTATCTTTTTAGATAAAGAAGAGCAAAAATTTAAAACAAGTATTGAAAAAGCTATCTGGCGTTCTAGTCCATTTGTTTTACCCTCTAATCCGGAGGTAAGAAAGCAAGCAAGAAAATTCAATATTAAGTTTCAGGTAAAATAAATCAGTTCTTTTTAAATACTAAGAACAAATTTAGAATTTCTTGAGGAAAATTAAATTTGTTCTTTATTGATTTTAATATTGAAATAGTGAATTAATGTAGAACAAAAAGCCTTGATAGAAAAAAATTCTTATTTGAAAGAGAAAAAATTCATTTTATATAGAAATAATAAATTCTATGATAAATTAAAAAAATATAAAAATTTGTTACATTAATATCAAAAGGTAACATAAACAGAACTTTAAAAGAATGAAAAATTATTATAGAAAATAAATAATTTCATAAGAGTTGTAAGTAAAAATATGAGTGAAGTAAAAAAGCCTCATACTGAAAGTAAAGCAACGAAAGTTGTAGCGTGGTGTCTAATTATATTTGGAATTGTTTTAGGAATAGCCTTTATTTTGTCATATGGGCAAGTTGAAACTAGAAATGATAATTTAGATATTATTCGAGTGTGGTCTACACAAATGATCACAGTTGGTCTTTTTATTATATTTAATGGTTTGCTGTTCGGTTATTTACTTTTAAAAATTAGTAGTATTTTGAACCACCTTGAAAATAATAAAAGCTAGAAATTCTTTGAATAAATTCAGTTCAAATATTAAATAGAGCTAAGATTTTATTTAAAGCACTTCTCAATGATATGAAAAATTGAAAGAAAATTTTTCAAAATCTTCTTGTATATAGATTATTTGTGTTAATTACTTCACATTTTTAAATGTTTTTGATGTTTAATTGACGATTAAATTTCAAAAACCTTGTATTTCTTACATTTAGTTTATGAGTTTTACCCTATCTTACAAAAAAAAATAATAGTTTAAAGAAGTATATAAATATACGCATGAGAAGATAGGAGGTTAAGATGCCAAAATATCTAGCAATAGCAGATAAGGTTTATAAAAAAATTAAAAATGACAACTTGTTTTCTGATGATGTAATAGAAAATTTAAATTGTTTGGTTGGGCTTATTCGTAATGCGATAAAAGGTACTGAATTCAAATTAAAGTATAATTTTATTAATTTTGAAGACTGCTTAACCAAGCCTATCGAGCAATGCTCGGTAAAAATTGATTTTAGTCTTATACCTAAGTTTGATAATGAAGGTGAGTTTATTTTATGGCTTGCAGGTTTTATTGAAAGAATCACTGATGGAGGTAAAGCTAAATTTCCTCCTATTTCTCAGTTGGTCCCTCAAGGCTTTAGTATGGTAAACGAAAATATTCCAGTAACTACTTTACCTGTAAAAGAAGAAAATGCAGAAATGATTGTTAATTATTTTAAATCAGATGATTATATTAAAAATAATAAACTACCTTCTTAAAATATATAAGCCAATTATCCGTAACAATTTATAGCTTAGTAACCGCCTTCGAGGGCGGTTTTCTTTGTTATATGTATCTTAAAGTGTCTGTTACATAAATGATGATTGTTTCATGTTGAATGTATCAGTTAATTATTTGAGCATGAAATGACACAAATGAAGTAAAGGATAAATCTCATGATAGATGAAGAAAAACCCTTAAATTTTGATGATGATGAAGAGCCTCTTGATTTTGCAGATGAAGAATTCATCGATGATAAAAAAGAGGATGAGTTGTATAACACTATTACCAAAGATGGCTCTAGTGTCGATCCAGCAGATGATGGTGAGCGGCATATTCGACCTGAAGATGGCGATCCTATAGAAGTCGAAGAATAATCTATAGCCCAATTTTATATTGGGCATTTTAATTTCTAGCGTATTTGGTTGAACAACAACAAACTCTAGATATTATTCAAAAATTATCATTAATGAATTAAAAAATGAGAGCTAGGCAAGAAGTTTAGAGATATGAGGTTGTATGTTTCTAGAACAAGTAATATGACAGAGGATTAGATGCAAAAAATATTGGATTATCTTTGCAAGCTTTTTACTACTCAGTCTCGGTCACGTGCCGCTACAAATAGCTCGATTGCTACAGCAACAGACAATGGCGATCAGGAAATTGGTTTTGCGGTAGATGAGATGTCTCTGAGTCAGGAAGGGGTAAACCATATTTGTAATTTTGAAGGATTAAGACTCAGTGCTTATGATGATGGCGTAGGTGTCTGGAGCATTGGTTATGGCACAACCAGATACCCAAATGGTTTGAACGTTCAAAAAGGTGACACATGTACTCTTGAGCAGGCCAAAGTATATATGCAGCATGATTTGAAAATATTTGAGCGTGCAGTCAATGGCGCTGTAAAAGTTCCTTTAACGCAAAATCAATTCGACGCATTAGTCTCACTAAGTTATAACATCGGGGCAGGAGCCTTTAAAAAGTCGACCTTATTAAAAAAATTAAATTCAGGTGATTACAAAGGGGCCGCAAACCAATTTGATGTATGGATAAACGCAGGCGGTAAGCGTTTGGCTGGATTGGTTAGACGCCGTGCTATTGAAAAGAAATTGTTTTTAGGATCATAGTCTTTTTAATTTTTATAGGGTTTTATCAGAAAAGCTATTCCGATCTTTATAAAATCTAGGCATAAAAAAGCCTGATGCTACGAATCAGGCTTCAGTATTCATCAACAATAGGAGTTGGTGAACAAGACCAATCTAACAGACCTGCTCAGTAAAGGCAAACCGAGGGCTGAATTGCTGAGTCAGATAAAAGTAATTTTTCCAAATCATACGCATTAAAAAAGCCCTTGCTCGAAAGCGAAGGGCTTAGTCATTCATTGATCTACCAATGAACTATATAAGGCTCATCTCATACTCAGGTCAGTATATCTGAAATTGGAGCAACAGAGAAGGAAAGGGTAAAAATACCTTTCTTATTCTACCTAAACTTAATTTATTCAAGCATGTAGTAAGTTACATCATTGGTAAATCAAGACACAAAACTTGCACTTTGCATTTTTATGGATGTGGTATTTGTGTAGGTTCTGATTGGCTTAGGAAATAAAACAATAGCTATCTTTTAAAGGTTCAATATAAAGTTTTGAACATATTGAAGACATCAGGAGCCAGATATAAGCAAGGAAGTAAATATGAATTTAATTAGATTAGAAGAATTATCATTGATGAGTAATGCGGTTTTAACACCTCAATTAAACAATTGGCCATGTATACAATCACCAAATTTAGAAGATACTGATTGTCAGAAGCATAGAGATAGTTTTTCCGAACAATCTGATAAAAAATTTCATAAAGAATGGCGAAAACAACAAAAGAAAATACTTAAAAATATTCCGAGTAATGCTGTTTTACTCAGCATTAAAGAGATTGTGTAGTTAGATACGAGACAAGTTTATAAAGATATAAATTACAAGGATAAGCTGTTAGCTAAATAACTTTACGTAGGTACACTTGTTAGTCATAACTTATTCTAGAGATATTAATAATAAGCAAATTAGATAAAGTAAGACAAACAAATAGAAAATAATAAAAAGGGCAATTCTGTAGAGGTAATTTTTATGGTTAATCTTCATCAGAAATCACTTTTTGATGTTCTGACTCAACATCAAGCTTATCTATACCGAGCATCTTCAAGATCGGTTAATGAACTTCTTAATTTGTTTAATTCCGAAACAGTTAACATGCTTACTAAACTAAGTAACTTGTTAGATGAGCTAAGTGAAAAGGAAAAAACCGCATTGGCGGGTGGGCTTTACTCAACAGCCACATTAAAAGAGATACGTGCACTGATTTCTCAGTGGTTTAATACTACTAACGATATGCTCATTGAAACTTTTACCATCTCTGCTGTGGCATTGGCTGTCTATGAAGTCAGATATATGTCAAAAATTTTTGGTGGCAAACATAAAGAATTAAAAGGTGAACAGCTCTATAAAGCTGCTAAACGTGTTCCTTTAGCAGGTGGAGCATTGGTGGATGAGTTACTTTCTACAATTGCAGAGGTCGCCCGTCAAAGAGTGGAGTATGCAATTCGGGATGGCCTCAATACTGGAGCGACGAATCAACAAATTATTCAAAGGATTCTAGGGACTAAACGCCTTAAATATGAAGATGGACTACTAAATAGCTCTAAGATTGATATTGAACGAACTGTGCGTACGATTCGAAGTCATATATCCAATCAGGCCTATTTAAACAGCTATAAACATTTAAAGTTTGAATATGTCAGATTTGTAAGTGTTCTTGATGGCAGAACCTCAAAAATATGTGCAGCCCTTGATAGTCGTGTGTGGGATATCAATGATCCTACAAAAAAAGTTCCGCCTTTGCATCCTCATTGCCGCAGTATTCTAGTTCCAACTCATGAAGATGGTCAGCTAGTTGGTAGCCGAGCCTTCATTATGGATGAAAGAAAATTTAGGGATATTCCTAAAAATGAACGTGAACAGTTAATTGGCCAATTAGATGCAAATATGTCATTTAAAGAATTTTTTAAACTAACAGATGATTTCTTTCAAAAAGAGTGGTTAGGGCCTAAAAGATATCAACTATATAAAGAAGGGGAATTTGATTTTGATAAGTTTTTTGATCCAGAAGGACGGTTGTATACACTTGAGGAGCTTAAAGAACTTGACGAACGAGCTTTTAAAGTATTGGGATTGTGAGAGAGTAGAAGTACTAGAAATAGGATTTTTAGCTTAAATAACTTTTTTAGTTTTAACTAAATATACACACTTAAACAATTAGTTGAAAAAAGTTTCCCTAATCTTGTCAGATAGCATGTTAAGTTTTTCTCAATCATAAAAATTTAAAAAGGATGAGAATATGAAATTTTCCTACCAAGATCTTGCTGGAAATAATGTTGAAGTGGAATGTGAAAGTTATATCCATATTCCATCAGGAACGGCTGTAAAATCTACAGAAGCCGGCAATTACCATATTACTGAAAATTTCAGCTTCTATAAAAAAACTCAAGCTGATTCTGTGCCCATCTATCGATTTGCTATTGATCGTAATTCTAATGTTTTTAATAGCGATGAACTGCCAGCATTAGCTCAAATTGGTAAAGATTGGAAAAGTTTAGACTAGTCTTTAACTCAGCATAAAGCCCTCAGTCGAGGGTTTTATAATGTACCTTAAATGAGTTATTTCTTTTTAAATACAAGCGTTAAGCCTATTAAAATTGCAATCATTCCTATTAAGCCTGCAAGCGGCAACTTGTTTTTTAAAATTAAAAAATCTAAAAGTGCAGTAACAACAGGGACTAAATAAAATAGGCTTGTTACATTTACAAGATTGTCCTGATTTAGAAGACGGTAAAGTAAAAGTTGAGCAACCACAGAAATTAAAATTCCAAGAAATAACACCGAAATAATGAGTTGTGAATTCCACGTTATTTCAAAATGTTCAAATGGAACTATAAATAAACAAACTACAAGGCTAACTACATATTGGAGCGGTAAAACATCTGTAGGGGCTTGTTGAATGTTTTTTTGCATGATGGCACCAAAAGTGATACAGATCAGTGCTGCTAAGGCAAAGAATATTCCGATTGGAGCGATAAAAGACATAGTTAAGCTTTTCCACACTAAAAGTATGAGTCCGGCTAAAGCAATCAATAGACCTAATAATCTCTCTTTTTGTAAATTCTTTTCTAAAAGACAAAGCGTCAAGATTGGCTGTATTCCCATGATTGTGGCCATTAAACCAGGGGTGACTCCGTGAGCCATGGCTTTAAAATAACAAATTGAATAACCTGCAATAATCAGTAGTCCAGTTAATAAAACTTGCTTTCGAGTTCCATACTTAGGTAAAAGTCTTTTTCTAAAAATAGCAATTAACAACAGAATAAACAAAGCTGTGGCAAAACGCAGAATTAATAATGCTATAGGTGAGGCACTGTCGAGCCCCCATCGAGTAAAAATCGCAGCACTTCCCCACAGTAAAACGAAAGTGGATGTCGCACTTTGTGACGCAAGCAACTGTTTATTTAGGCGCATAAAACCTCCTCCTAGTGCGTAATACCTAAGAAATACGAAGTGATAAAATGGTTATTAAGGACAGTGATTAACGAGTTATTCAGTTGTTAATCAATTCATCGTTAGGGACGTTAAAAATAAATTTTTTTAACTTCTTATAAGCTCAGTATGAAAGAGACAATAACTAAAGAAAAGCGCATAATTCTTTTATATACTATTTGAAAATCGAATAGATAAATTCTAATGACTTTAAAAAATTTACAGATTGATTGGCTAAAGTGTTTTGTCACCGTAGTAGATACGGGCTCGTTATCAAACGCAGCACCGGAGTTATATCGATCACAGTCAGCGGTTAGCATGCAATTAAAAAAACTTGAAGAAGCACTACATTGCCAACTTTTAATACGAACGCACCGACAAATTGAATTAACGTCTCAAGGACAGCTACTTTTAGGTTATGCGCGCCGTATTCTTGACTTACATGCAGAAGCCCAAATGGCATTTCACGGAGATGAGCTGAAGGGGCGTATACGCCTTGGGGTGCCCGATGATTATGCTGCAAAATATTTAACGCCTGTACTTAAGCGTTTTGCTCCACGTTATGGAGGTGTTGAAATTGAATTAATTTGCGAGCAGTCTACTTCGTTAATACCACGGGTAGAAACTGGGGATATAGACTTGGCATTAATTTCGAGAGATAACGCTCGTCAAGGAACACTTTTATTTCATGAACCAATGGTGTGGGTAGGCTCTCCACAGTTTGAACTCTGGCGAGAAGATCCACTCCCAATTGCAGTTTATGAAAGTACTAGTCAAGCCAAAAAGAGCGCTATTAATTCATTGGCCTTACAGGGACGCCGTTATCGGGTGGTATACAACAGTTCAAGTTTAGCTGGTCAAATTGCAGCGGTGGAAAGTGGTTTAGCAATTGCTGTGTTCACACAGTGTAGTGCGCCTGAGCATTTAACTATTTTAAGTGCTGATCATGGCCTAGGACCTTTAGAACCTATGGAGGTCGCTGTTTATCGGAGTCGGGCATCTTTGGAGTCTAAAGCTGTAGATCACTTATATGACTTACTCCTCAAAACGCTCAGGCATTCAGTTAATATTTAATTTAAGTTTATGTTAGGTGCTCGGCTTTGAACTTGTTGAGTTAAATTTAAATGAGCGCTTAAAGTCAAAACTAAATAGCTTTACATTTTTGCGCTAAATCTACAAAAAAGCCTAGAAACCTATGCTGATCGTAAAACTAATAAAAAGTATTTATTAACTCATCAATCTAAACAATTCATGAGGTGAAACATGACAAAAATTATAGCGACCTTGGGTTTAGCCGCCTTTATTTCTTTGAGTGTGAGTGCTTGCCAAGGTGAAAACGACACAAAACAGCAAGATAAAACCACAACTCCTCATTCAATGGATAAAGATTCATAATCTAGTTGAATGCTCAAAGCCCATCGTAAGATGGGTTTTTTTATATCTTTTTATTTTTGTCTTAAAGCGTGATTTGTAACACAAAATATTTATTTTTAATGGTGCTGTTCAAAATATGTTGACTAATACACTTGGTTTTAAATATATTTAAATTAGAAACTCATTATTTTAAATAGAACTCTATATTTAAAATAAATTGGTTCAAATATCCTCAGATCAGAAATTTAACCTTTAAGTTTGATTATAAAAATATTAACTAATCAAGGAGGTAAGTATGGACGCTAAATTTCATTCTGAAAATGAATATGGTTTTATTTTAAATATATTGAACAACTATGTTGTTATAAAGAAGACATTAAAAGATGATCATTATCCTTATGATTCATTTGGTTATCTTCTTGCTCTTTATCAACCACTAAAAGTCTATATTCCTCAGCTTCCACATCCAAAAATTTATATTGAGGTTGGTGGAATTTCTTATGACAGAATGATTGTTATGCAAACCGAGGACGAGACAGAAGCCATAAATATTTTATTGAGTTTAGGACAACTTGTTGCCTAACAATGAAATGATATTTAAATGCTGAGTTTAATTTACTTAAGAAAAAGCTTTCTTAAGTAAATTCACGAAAAAAATAAAGGCCATAAAATAGTTGTTGGAAAAGAGAACTTAAAGAAATTTTTTAATGTTACTATTTATTCTCATTAAACAAAGAACTTAATAAGATACAAAAAGCCACAAAAGCTAAATCTATAACTTTAAAAGAATTTGTTTATATAACTAAGAATATTAAAAAGTAGGTAATCGTCATGAAAAAAATACTTTTAACAGCATTGGCTGGATTTGCTTTATTAGGAAGTAGTGCTGTGATAGCTAAACCAGATGCTGCTTTATTAAACGAAGCAACAAAAAATGTAGTCACAGTGTCCAAAGTAAAAACTTTGGCTGATGAATCTGGAGTAACTTTAACTGGTACGATCGTAAAGCATATTGCTGGGGATCATTTTGAGTTAAAAGACGCTACGGGTTCAATCATAATTGATATCGATGATGACTTATGGAAACCTCTTGAACTAAAAGCAGGGGATAAAGTACGTGTCGTTGGTGAGGTAGATAAGCATAGAGTTAAGCCTACCGATATTGAAGTTTTCCAAATTGAGCGTGTTAAATAAAAGCTAATATTTTAAGTAAATATTGTTCAAAACCAATGAAAAAGAAAACTCCTATTTTTAGGAGTTTTCTTTTGGAGATAGTAAGTTTTTATTATTGCGTCGCATTAAAAGCCTCATGGTATTTGACATTTGCTTTTGGAATATTGCCCGAGAAAGTTAGAGCCTGAAAATATTCACTTGGTACATCAGGCAAAATTAGCTCAGGATAATTTTTAAAACCAAATCGGCTGTAATAATTTGGATCACCTAATAAAACACATCCTTGAGCGCCAAGTTGTTTTAATTTTTCTAGTGATTCCTTCATCAGAAGGGAACCAACACCACATCCTTGTTTATTTGGATGAACCGAGAGAGGACCTAAACCATACCAACCTATTTTGCCTGAGCTAATCTCAACCGGAGAAATAGCAATATGTCCAATAATAGACTCATCTTCAATTGCAACTAGAGAAATAGTAAGTTGTCCGTGATCTCTTAGACTATTAACAATAAAATGCTCGGTATGACTTGTGTGCTCAGCATTTTGAAAAGCTGCTTTTGTCAATTCTTCAATGGCTTCAATATCTTCGGCTTGCTCATCACGAATAATAATATTCATTAAAAATTCTTCCAGACTTATAGATTATCCATATACTTTAACTTTTAAATAATTATTGAAAAGAAAGATAATTTAGATTTCTAAGATACTTTATTTGTTACTGGTTATAAAAAGCAACTACTACTCATCAAACTCATACATAAAGTAAAATTTTATAAAAATCATTTTTAATATAATCACTTTAAAAATAATTTCGAGGGTCAATAAATTGAGAAAAATCATTAAAACATTATTACTATCTACGCTTATTTCAGCTACTTCGTTCACTATCTATGCCAAAAATACTGAGCAAAAAGTTAATTTTTTACAAAGTTCACCACATACCACTTTAACTGGAAAATTTCAGGGCTACGATGATGTAAGATATAGAATTTATGCAAAAAAAGGCCAAATATTAAAATTTGATATCAATAGTCTGGGGAATTTAGCCTACATTAATATTTTTGCACCTGGTAAAAAACCAGGTAAAGATAATGCATTATTGATTGGCTCAACCATAGGTTTTAAAGGAGAGCTTACTTTACCAACCGATGGTGATTATATTATTCAGGTTTATCAAATGCGTAATAGTGCTCGTAAAAATAAAACTGTCAAATATAATCTAGATCTCAAATTATTAAATAACGTAAAAAATAATAACTGATGGAATTTACTAGCTCTCAAATGAGAACTAGTAAATTTGAAAATTGGTATATTACTAACGATTACGTTAAGGAAAATGACTCATGAATGCCCGAGTTTTCAACAAACAGTTGATCGTGTGAAACGAGCAATATCGCACCTTCATAACTTTGAAGAGCATTAGCAAGTAACTCTCTAGATTCTATATCCAAGTGATTTTCTGGTTCATCTAATAACAGAAGTTCAGGTGCAGGGTTTAACTGGCTAAGAGCTAATAAAGCTACTTTTAATTTTTCACCACCACTTAAATGAGACAATAGTTGGGTACCTTTATCCCCACGAATTCGAAGTTGACCTAGCAAATTTCTCCATTCGAGTTCTGAAAGTTCATTATTCATGTGAGATAAATTTTCAATAACAGTCATTTCATCACACAAAAAGCTAAAGTTCTGGTCGAGATAGAAACACTCTACAGATAAGTGAATGCTGTCACAGGGTTGATTGCTTTGTGCATGAATTACCTTAAGTAAAGTTGATTTTCCAATACCATTTTGTCCTGTTATGTGAATTTTTTGAGCTGCTTGTACAGCTAGATCGATGGGTTTTTGAGTACCATGTTTCAGTTTCAATTTTTTAATCCGCAGAATTTCACCAGATTTCTTATGAAAAGACGGGAAGAAAAACTGTTGAGGTTTAACCGTTTCGAGAAGCAATTTCTTATCTTTTAAATCATTTTGACTGTTCGAAATCTGACGTTGGTGTTGAGACTGTATAGCAGCAATGCTTTGGCCTGCTTGTTCCTTTTTAAAGTCGAGCAAAATCTTGGCTTGAGAATTTGATTCTCTTAATTTATTGCCAGCACGCTCTCGTTTTTGAGCTTTCATTAATACATCATGTTGCTTTTGCTTCATGTGCTTAACTTCACGTTGGCTCTGTTGAATAGATTGCTCTAGAGCTGCAATATTGGTTTGATACTGCCCATAAAATTTTTCATAATTTCCGGTGGTGTGATGTAGACCATGTTCATTTAAATGATAAATATAGTCGACTTCATTTAATAAAGTCCGATCATGGCTAATGATAAGACTACCTGCCGGGTGTTTTTTTAAATGATCGATTAACCATTCTCTAGATTCCTGATCTAGATGATTACTAGGCTCATCAAGTAATAGATAGTGATCTGATTTTAAAAATAAACAGCTTAGAGCCAATTTGGTTTTTTGACCTTCACTTAAATTTTTAACTGGGAAATCTAAATCTGTTGGTAGACCAGCAGATTCTAAGAGGTTGTTCCATAAAGTGGGCAGGTCCCATTTACCTTCCAATAAATCATAATCATCGAAGTCGGCATTACCTTGTTCAACTCTTTTAAAAGCATCGTAAATATCTAAGATATCTAAGGCTTCAGCAATCGTCAGTGCTGTCAAACGATGCAATTGAGGTAAATACGCATGTTTTACATGCCAGGATATTTGCCCTGATTTAACAACTGAATCTAATGCAAGCGTCTCATTTAAAAATTGCATAAGCAAAGATTTGCCTTGGCCATTACGACCAATTAGGGCAGATACCTGATTCGATTCAAGACTAAAATTTAGATGCTTAAACATTACCTTTGAAGGGAACTCTAAGGTAAGTTGCGATATTACACATGCCTGCTGAGTCATAAAAAAACCTCATAAATACAGGATGTACAAAATAGGAGAATGATAATTTTTAATAGAGACAGTAAATCACAAAAAATAGTCTATTTTGCACATCAAAAAAAGAAAAAATTGATGAGAAAAAAGACTTACTTCATTGGCGTGACTCATGAAATTGATGGAATAGTGAACTATTCTATAGAGTTTTTTAGTGGGTGTAAAATTTCTATAAGTTATTTTATTAAAAAACCCAATCATTGGATTGGGTTTTTGTCTTTCAAGAATTTTACTCTTTTACAACTAAAACTTGAATCTTGGTGCTATTTAAAACATCTTGAGCAAAACTTCCCAAAATTAGTTTTTGGAAACCTTTACGGCCATGTGAACCAATCACAATCAAATCAGAACCTAAGTCTTCTACGGCTTTCAAAATACCATCTGAAGAAATTTCACCTTGGATGATTTGAGTTTCTGCATCAATGCCTTCTTCAGCACATAAAGCTTTAACTTTTGCGAGAGTTTTTTCTGCATTGGCACGTGCTTCAACAAAATAATCTTTTACAACAGGTGAGATGTAATAAAAATCTACGCCACTAAAAGGATCTACCGCAACCAAACTAATGGCGGTCAATTTACTACCAAATGCTTTTGCAATGTGAGCTGCTTGTCGAGCTGCTGCTAAAGAAATGTCAGAACCATCTACTGGTACAATAATATGTTGGTAATTCATAATGTTATTCCTCTTATTAACAATTGTTATATGTATGAAGCTTTTATTAATTAAAGATTAACATATTTCATTCTGTGGAGAAATCTATTCAATTAAAAGTAATTGAAATTAAATAAATTATATATAAATCAAATAATTGAATTGATTGCTTTGCTGATTTTGAACTGATAAGTAAGCTGTAGACCAATAATTGTTAATATTTACATGAAAATTACAAAAAATTACGGTTCATATTTCTGTCATAAAGAAGCCGTATAACAAAATAGTAAATTAAAGGGGGGCTAAGAAAGATGGCAGATTTAACAGCAAAGAAAGTCAATAAACTCATTGAAGAGTTTAGTCAAACAGGTAAAGAACCTCAAAAGTTAATCATTGGCTACAAAACTTATGCAAGACTGATGACTGAAGATAAATTTGCAGAAAAAGTTGTTCCTTCACTAGAAGACTCAAAAGAACGCTTATATAAAAACTTAAAAATTAAACTTGTGACTGAAAAACATTATTTTGAAATTAAATAAAACTTATGTGAACTTCATCACTCTCTATTAAACTAAATTAACATTAAATAAGTTTAATAACATTATTAATGTATGATGATACAAAATAATAGTGTAATCAACATTTAAAAACGGCAATCGTTTATAAACTCGATAGAATAAATTGCTTTTATTTTAAGTAGTGGAATAAATTGAAATGCCAACAATCAGTGTAATTATTTTTTATATTTTAGCTATATTAGGCGGTATAACAATTGTTTATGGATTAATCAGTTTAAGTGTTTTTTTAATTACAATCGGATTGGCTCTATTATTTGCAGCACTTTTATTAAAAAAAGAATTTAAAATAGATATTTTATTTTGGCAATAAATGTAATATTTATTTGTAAGTTAATTTATTTATAAACGTATTTCGATATAACTGACATAAAAAAATGTCAGTTTTTAAAAGATTAAATTAAATTTTTGTAGAGATATGTGGTTAATGATGTTTTTTGATCAAAATAATTACAATAAAATATAAAAGTAAGAAATTTAAAATTTATTTAAGTATTTAAAAATAAAAAAGTTTCAATTAGGATAAAAGTAAAGTAGTAAGACCATTTTAGCTATTAAACAATAACAAAGTGAGGTAGGCATGACTTATAAGTATGAGTATGCAGGGTTCTGGTTAAGATTTGGCGCAATGATTATTGATAGTCTTATTCTTTGTTTAGCAATTATTCCAGCCGCATGGATTTTTTATCGGGGAGATTACGACTTAGTATTTGCTACAGGCTTAAGTAGTCAGCCACAAAATTATTGGTTTGACCTGATTGTGAACTACGCATTTCCTTTTTTATATTCAGTTTTATGTTGGTTGTATTTTGCAGGTACACCTGGCAAACGTTTGATGCGCTTAAAAGTTTTAGATGAAAAAACAGGTAATAAGCTCACAGTCATGCAGAGCATTATTCGATATATTGGCTATATTCCATCAATTTTAGTATTTGGTATTGGTCTTTTTTGGGTGGCATTTGACGCTAAAAAACAAGGCTGGCACGACAAAATGGCAAAAACAGTCGTAGTAAGAGAGTTATAAGAAACTATACTAAAAAGCGTTCATAGCATTGAAAATAGGGAGCTATGAACGCTTTTTTTATTAGCTTTTTTTGGCTTTAAATTTGAGAACAACAAATACAATAATTCCGACCACCAATCCCCAAAATGCTGAGCCGATTCCGAAGAATTGAATACCCGAAGCGCTACATAAAAAGGTAAATAATGCAGCTTCACGCTCTTCAATTTGAGCAAAAGCAATCGCAATGTTGTGGCTGATCGTACCAAGTAATGCAATACCCGCTAAAGCTACAATAAAAATATGAGGGAAAGACATCAATAAACTTGTGAGTGTTGCAGCAAACAAACCCATTAAGATGTAGAAAAAACCGCAGCTTATACCTGCAATATAGCGTTTGCTTGGGTCAGGATGAACTTGGTCGTCTAAGCTTACGGCAGCACTAATCGCAGCAATATTTACGCTATAACAGCCAAACGGTGCAAGCACAACTTGGGTTAAACCTGTCCAGCCAATGAGTTGATTCACCTGTGGTTTGTAGCCATAACTTTTGATCATGGCAATGCCCGGTAAATATTGAGAAGCCATACTAATCACAAACAGTGGCAGTGCTAAGCCCAAAAGTGCTGACCAGCTAAAGTCAGGACTAATCCAAACAGGTTTTGCTAAAGACCACTGAATTGTAGGCATATGAAATTCTAAAAAGACAGGACACAGGGCAATACCTGCAATTACGGTAAATACAATGCTATAACGTGGCCATAATCTTTTTGTAATGACATAAATGCTAAGTAAGGACAAAACAAATACCCAATCATTTTGTAAACTTGCGAAAAGTGTAATACCAAATTTGAGTAGGACGCCTGCCAGCATGGCACTTGTTAAACTTTGAGGAATGTATGACAGCGCTTTTTGAAAAATACCTGAAAAGCCTAAAATCGCAGTGAGTAAACCACCAACTAAAAAAGCACCAATCGCTTCATTTAAACTATATCCACTACCTGTTGCCATAATTAAAGCAAGACCTGCGGTTGACCACGCCGTCGCTACAGGATATTTAAATTTCCAAGAAAGAATGAGTCCTGATAAGCCAATACCCAAACCCAAAGCCCAAAACCATGAAGTGATTTGTTCAGGTGAAGCACCTAAAGCTTGAGCCGCCTGAATCACTAAAACGGCCGAAACACTAATACCAATGAGAAAGGTAATAAAACCAGCAAATACTGCTGGAATTGAAAAATCTTGAAGAATTTTTTGCATGATACGTGTTCTAAATCCAAGAAAAATTAATAGGCTTCTGCCATTGCTTCCAGTTGGGGTGAATTTAACAATTTTTTTTAAGAAGGTGCTTTCTATTTTTAGGTTAAAAAATAAATAATATTTTTAAATTCTTAAATAATGCTATTATTCGTTCCATAAATAACAATGAATCAAGGATATTATTTTATGGACGAGAAAGCTGAAAATTTAACTCCACTAGAACTGAAAATTATGCGTGCCTTACAGGAAAATGGGCGTTTAAGTAATGCTGAATTGGCAAAACTAGTAGGTATTAGTACATCATCTTGTTGGAATCATACTCAGCGCCTTTTTAAGATTGGAGCAATCTTGGATGTCCGTGCTCGGATCAATCCCAATACGGTTCAACGTGGTACTGTGGTGTTAGTCGGTGTAGTTTTGGATCGTTCAACCCCTGATAGCTTTCAAGCATTTGAACAAGCGTCGGGTGATTTGGAAAATGTTTTAGAGTGTTATCTGGTGGCGGGAGAAGTCGATTATTTTCTAAAAATTCGTGTTAAAGATTTAGCAGCGTTTAACCGATTTCATAGTGAAAAGATTATTGCCTTACCCGGAGTAAGACAAGTCAGAACTTTTTTTGTACTTAATGAAGTTAAAACAGATGGCATGCTGGACTTTTAGCAGTTCATGATGTTTTAACTTTCTAATGCAAAAGCTTATTAGAGTAAAAATAATTAAATCGTTGAGGTTGCTAGTTTTAAACCAAATCCGAAAAATAGAATTCCGACTAAAAAAATACTACTCGCTGCAATTTTATGGTTTTCTTTAAAAAATGCCGAGAGTTTAATTCCAGAGAAGATTAATGCAGTTAAATAACTAAAACTAATGATCTGTAAAATAATCGCTAAAATTAAAAAGCTCAGAGCAGGATAAGCGTAGTCTGGTTCAACAAATTGAACAAAGAAAGAGAGGAAAAATAAAATCGCTTTAGGATTGAGTAAACTAATACTGAGTGCTGTTTTATAAGGATGAACTTTATCTAAAGCAGGTAAATCAGCCATTTCTGGTTGAGTTTGATTACGTTGTTTCCAGCGTTGAATACTGCCTTGTAACAGTTTAAAGCCTAAATAAGATAAATAAAGTGCACCTGTTAATTTAAGAATGACAAATACCCATGGGAATGCCTTAAGTAGAGAAGCAGCTCCGAGTACTGTACATAGCATTAAAATAAGGTCACCGGTGAAAATACCGAATGCACCCATATATCCGGTTTTAATCCCGTAGCGCGAAGCGATTGACATCACATAAAGAGAATTGGGTCCGGGCAATAACACAATTAGGAATGTACCAATAATATATGTTGTTAAATCTGTTATGCCGAACACGAGAAACCCAATAAAAAACCGATTTTTGTCATGATAACAAAAATCGGCAATTTTGTATGAAAAGTGCAGTTTTTTAAGATTTTATTTCCGCATCAATTCCAAAAGACTGACGTAACAAAAGGCTTAATTGGTCACGTGCTTTAATAAAGCCATCGACACCACCTTGTAAAAGCTGGAATGCCATTAAGTCATGGTTAAGTTCATCTTTAAAACTTTGCTCATCTTGAGCTGGTCTAACAATCGCTTCTGCTTGTTTTGCTTGAGATGCATCAAGTGCCGCATCAACTGTACGGGTATCTTGCTCAAGCTGGGTAAGTAAGCTTGGCGAGATCGTCAGTAAATCACATCCAGCTAGACCAAGCACTTGATCAATACTACGGAAGCTCGCACCCATCACTTGAGTTGGAATGTTTTGCTGCTTGTAGTAAGTGTAGATTTTCTTAACTGAAACGACACCTGGATCTTTTTCGATTGGGTAAGCATCTACACCTTCAGCTTTTTTGTACCAGTCTAAGATACGGCCTACAAATGGTGAGATTAAAGTGACTTTTGCATCTGCACACGCTTGGGCTTGATGCAAACCGAAAAGGAGAGTGAGGTTACAAGCAATTCCTTCAGCTTCTAACACTTTAGCAGCTTGAATACCTTCCCAAGTCGATGCAATTTTAATAAGAATACGTGACTGATCAATACCGTAACCTTTGTAAAGTTCACATAATTCATGCGCTTTTTTAATGGTCGCTTCAGTGTCATATGAAAGTGCAGCATCAACTTCTGTCGAAACACGACCTTCAATCAGTTTTAAAATTTCTACGCCAAATTTTACGGTTAAAATATCAATGGTTCTTTCAATCAGCTCATCACTTTTATAGCCTTCTTCTTTGGCTTGATAATAAGCATCTTCAATGAGCTCTTTGCTTTCTGGTTGTTCTGCTGCTGCCGTAATCAATGAAGGATTAGTCGTTGCGTCTAATGGACGGAATTTACGAATTGCATCAAGGTCACTACTGTCGGCAACAACGTTTGTTAATGTTTTTAATTGGTCAAGTGCTGTATGAGTCATTGATATTCAACATCTTCAGTAATAAATCTTATGTTTTCTTTATAGCACAAAGTCTATTCATGCTGTCGATATATCAATTGTTATATTTCAAAGAAAAACGTTTAGATTCTGCATCTAATTTGAAATATTTTTAAGGCAGTGGTTGCATTCGTTGCTTACGGATATGTTCAATCAAAAATCTAGCAGCGGCACCAAGCTCACTTTCTCGACTCCATACCAAGTCGACATAATATTCAAATCGGGGAGTGAAATCTAATAAATCCAATACTTTAAGTTTATTTTTTAATTCAGGATTTTCTTTAAACATTTCTTGAGGAAGTACACCCCAACCCAAATTGCGCAAGATCATTAAACAAGCGGAGTGGTGGTTATCGGTGCGCCAATAATGTTTCGAAAAAAGTAATTCTGGTTTTAACGTCTCATCTCGGCTTGCAACTACAATTTGTCGTGTAGTGAGGATCTGCTCATAAGAAACCTGATTTTGGCTTGCTAGAGGATGGCTGTTTGAAATAACTGGAATTAGAGCTTCCTGCTTGAGCTCTACGAATTGTTCTCTGTTATCTAGGTGCTCGCGTTCAAACATCAGTGCAAGTTGGGCAGACCCGTCTAATAACATTTGCAGAGCATCTTCTTGAGGGGCAGAGACAATATTAATTTGTAGGTCTGGAAAACGGCTCTCTAGAAGACAAATATAGTCTGTCCAATTGGTGTGTAAAAGTTCAGACACAATCACAATAGTTAAATTAGCTTCCAAACCTGTACTTAAGGCGTGGGCATGCTGTTTCCATTGATTCATCTCAATCAAAAGCTGAGAGGTCTTTTCATATAAAACCCGTGCTTCGTCAGTAGGGACGGGTTCGCGGCCTTTACGGTCAAATAAAGTTAAGTCTAGATCAATCTCTAAGTTGGCAATAGACATGCTTACAGCCGAAGGAACTTTGCCAAGTTTACGGGCTGCTGCAGAAAAAGAGCCGGTCTCAATCACGGCTTGAAACATGAGTAGTTGTTCTTGATTAATATTCATCTGTCAAAAAAACTGAAAGAACCTGATTAGATTAATCAATATTATAAAAATAAAATGCACATTATCCAAGTTATTATTGAGTATTTAAAAATGTTGATTTCCAAGAGAAGACTCATTCATGCAATCAGTTATGAAGGAATTTTATTGGTCATCATTGCGATTGCATTAAGTTTTATTTTTGATATGCCAATGGATGTAACCGGTACACTCGGTGTGTTTATGGCAGTGGTTTCAGTTTTCTGGAACATGATTTTTAACCACTATTTTGAAAAAGTAGAGCATAAATATAATTGGGAAAGAACGATTCCTGTGCGGATTTTACATGCGATTGGTTTTGAAGGTGGTTTGCTGATTGCAACTGTACCAATGATTGCCTATATGCTTCAGATGAGTGTCATTGATGCACTTATTTTAGATATTGGTTTAACCTTATGTATTTTGGTTTATACCTTTATTTTCCAGTGGTGTTACGACCATATTGAAGATAAGTTTTTCCCAGATGCCAAAGCTGCATCACTTCATTAAGCTAATATATTGAAACGAAATAAGCACCCAAATGGGTGCTTATTTCGTTAGGTCGTTATAGAAATTATTTTTCTACAATCGCAACTACACCTTCACCACCTGCTGTACAGATCGAGATTAATGCACGGCCTGAACCTTTTTCATTAATCAATTTAGCAGCAGTTGCTAAGATACGACCACCAGTTGCAGCAAATGGATGGCCTGCACCTAAAGATGAACCATTTACGTTCAGTTTAGAACGGTCAATTGAACCCAAAGGTGCATCTAAACCAAGACGCTCTTTACAGAATTTTTCATCTTCCCAAGCTTTCAATGTAGACAACACTTGAGATGCGAATGCTTCATGGATTTCGTAGAAATCGAAGTCTTGAAGTTTAAGGTTTGCACGCTTAAGCATGCGAGGCACCGCATAAGCAGGGGCCATTAACAAACCTTCTTTAGGACCGTTCTTACCAATAAAGTCAACAGCTGCTGTTTCAGAGAAAGAAAGGTATGCTAAAACTTCATGACCGTTTTCTTTTGCCCATTCTTCAGAAGCAAGCAATACAACAGATGCACCGTCAGTTAAAGGAGTTGAGTTACCAGCTGTCATTGTTGCAGTTTCGCCTTTACCGAAAACTGGTTTTAATTTAGCTAATTTTTCAACTGTGCTGTCTGCACGTAAGTTGTTGTCACGGTTAAGACCTAAGAAAGGAGTCATTAAGTCATCAAAGAAACCACGCTCATAAGCAGCAGCAAGTTTTTGATGGCTGCTTGCAGCTAATTCGTCTTGCGCTTCGCGAGTAATACCCCATTCTAATGCAGTGATTGCTTGGTGCTCACCCATTGAAAGGCCAGTACGTGGCTCACCGTTGCTTGGTGCATCAAGAAGCTTTTTAAAATCAATTTTTGTTAATGCTTTAAGACGGTCTTTACCCGTTTTAGCTACATTGAGCTCAAGTAAAACTTTACGTAAACCATCACCCACAGCGATCGGAGCGTCAGAAGTTGTGTCTACACCACCTGCAATACCCACATCGATTTGACCAAGCGCAATTTTGTTTGCAACTACAAACGCTGCTTGTAAACCTGTACCACAAGCAATTTGAATGTCATAAGCAGGAGTTTCAGGAGCAAGATCTGTGCTCAATACAACTTCGCGAGTCATATTAAAGTCACGGCTGTGTTTTAAAACAGCACCAGCAACGACTTCACCAATACGCTTACCCTGTAAGTTAAAGCGTTCAACCAAACCATTCAATGCTGCTGTCAGCATGTCAGAATTTGACGCTTTGAAATAAGCAGTATTTGAACGTGCAAATGGAATACGGTTGCCACCAATAATTGCAACGCGGCGAACAGTGTTTTGGCTCATGGTTTTATCCTGTTGAACAGAAGTTTTGGTTTTTGTTGCTTTTGGTGCTGCAGCTACATTTGAAGATGTAGACGAGGTTTCTGAAGCAGCGCTCTTGGTACGAGGGCTACGTGCAGGTGCAGTCGTTGAACGAGTACGTGTCGTTTTTGATGTATTAGTTGCTGCTTTAGGAGTAGTGCTGTTACGCTTAGCCGTGTTAGAAGCCGACTTTGATGTATTTGACACTTTTTCCTGAGCAGAATTCTCGACTGCTGGATTTTCTTGAGTTGTTTTGCTCATAAGGCTTTTCCAAGCATAATAACGATATTCTTGTAAGCTACCTTAACACAATTCAAATAGACCTGTATTGACTAGAATGACATTGTAGATAGCATTCAGGTCAAGACATCCAAAGATGAAGTCAAGTATGATTTGGAGTAACTCTAATGAACGACTGCTTTCATATTGTTTCTATCCATCTCATAACATAATGAAGCCCGTCTTAGAAAATTCATTTCTTTGAGAGATAATAATCATGACTGATCAATACCAAGCATTTACACAATCTCCTATTGGTAAATTCGTTGTTAAAAATCTGGGTTTACCATCGCCAGTTGTATTAGAGCGTTTTGAAAGTGCTCAGCCAGTAGTGAATGGTGCAGTATTGGTTGGCGCAGCGCCGTCAAGTGTATTATCTGGTGCGATTGCACAAGTACTTAGCAATGTTCATGCTGACAGCTATGTAGGCAATAATGTTGCATTACAACAAGAAGCTGCAAAAGTTGGTTTAAATTTACGTCCATTCAATGCAGGCGATAAAGAATCAAAATTCAAAGCAGTTGTATTTGATGCATCTGGTATTCAAAACTCAGAACAGTTGAACGAACTTTATAAATTCTTTAACCCGATTGCACGTCAAGTTGCGACTTCTGGTCGAGTGATTGTGATTGGTACAACTCCTGAAACTGCAAAAACTGTAAAACAAGCAATCGCTCAGCGCGCACTTGAAGGCTTTATCAAATCTGTAGGTAAAGAATTTAAAAAGGGTATTACTGCTCAAGTTGTCTATGTTGATGATGGTGCTGCTGCAAATCTTGAATCAACATTACGTTTCTTGCTTTCTCCGCGTTCGGCTTATGTATCTGGTCAAGTGATTCGTGTATCTAAAGCAGATGTGGTTGATGTTGATTGGGCAAAACCACTTGCTGGAAAAACTGCGTTAGTAACTGGTGCAAGCCGTGGTATTGGTGAGGCGATTGCACATGTGCTGGCGCGTGACGGTGCGCATGTTATTTGTCTAGATGTACCACAACAACAGGCTGACCTTGACCGTGTAGCTGCTGACATTGGCGGTTCTACATTGGCAATTGACATTACGGCTACTGATGCGGGCGAAAAAATTAAAACTGCTGCTGCAAAACAAGGCGGTTTAGATATTATTGTTCATAACGCAGGTATTACACGTGACAAAACTTTGGCAAACATGAAGCCAGAGCTTTGGGATTTGGTAATTAATATTAACTTGTCTGCTGCTGAACGCGTAAATGACTACTTGTTAGAAAACGATGGTCTAAATGCAAATGGCCGTATTGTTTGTGTATCATCAATTAGCGGTATTGCTGGTAACCTTGGTCAAACTAACTATGCTGCGTCGAAAGCAGGTGTAATTGGTCTAGTGAAATTTACTGCGCCTATCTTAAAAAATGGTATTACCATTAACGCAGTAGCACCTGGCTTTATCGAAACTCAAATGACCGCGGCAATTCCATTTGCAATTCGTGAAGCTGGTCGCCGTATGAACTCAATGCAACAAGGCGGTTTACCTGTTGATGTAGCAGAAACAATTGCATGGTTTGCATCAACTGCTTCTACAGGCGTAAACGGCAACGTTGTACGAGTGTGTGGTCAAAGCTTGTTGGGCGCTTAAGCACTTTTAGCAAAATAGGGGTGCTTGTGCATCCCTTTTTTATTCAAGAATCTATAAATTATAAAAGGTTAGGTATGAATACTCGTCATTTTAGCCAGCTACCCAAAGCGGCATTGGCTTATCCAAAAGTAGTGCAAGGTTTAATTTTTAAAAAGCCGAAAGGTCCAAAAATATTACCGCAAGTTGAATATGTGGTAGATACTTTAGAAATTGATCAGAACCACCTCAAAGCTTATAACGAAGTATGTGGTTTTCAAAATAATGGCTTTGTACCAGCAATTTATTTGGCGGTGCTTTCTCAAAGTTTGCAAATGCACATGATGACGGCAGAAGCCTTTCCATTTCCAATTTTAGGTTTAGTCCATATTCGTAACCAGATTAAACAAACCAGACCAATTGGTGTAACTGAAAAACTCACTCTGTCATGCAAATTTGGGGAACTAAAACCGCATGATAAAGGTGTTCAGTTTGACTTTATTACCACAGCAAAAGTTGGTAATGAAGTAGTGATGGAAGGCTTAACGACTTATTTATCTCGTCAAAAAGTCGAGAAAAGAGTAGGTGATAAAGCCAAAGAAGAACAAGCACCAGTTTATGTTCCTAAGGCAGAGTGGGATATTTTAGAAAACACAGGTCGCCGTTATGCGAAAGTGTCTGGAGATTTTAACTTAATTCATATTCATGCCATTACTGCAAAAGCATTTGGCTTTAAGCAAGCCATTGCGCATGGTATGTGGAGCAAAGCTAAAGCATTAGCAAATCTTGAATTACCAAATGCTTATGAAGCAGATGTATGGTTTAAGCTGCCAATGTTCTTACCGTCAAAAGTTGAGTTTTTAACTGCCAATACAGATAAAAAGACTGATTTCTTAATTCGTAATGCGAAATCCCAAAAACCGCATGTTGCAGGAACAGTAAAAGCATTATAAAAATATCAGCAGCCTGAACAGAGGTTTGGGCTGCTTTTGAGCAAAATAACAAAAAATGCAAGGAACTTCATGTGATTAAAGAGATTTTACTGGCCGATACCCATAACTATCACGGTATTTTAGATGAACGTTTTATTGATTTAGCCCACCAATTTAGTCGTCTTCAAGATGCTAGAACAGGACAAGGTGGGGCTGCTTTAGCGGTTTATTTTAGAGGTCAGAAAGTTGTAGATATCTACACGGGTCTAAAATCACAAACCGAAGCTTGGCAACCTGACACATTGGCAGTTTGTTATTCTACAGGTAAGGGCATACTTGCAACTTTAGCGCATATTTTAGTAAGTGAAGGTTTTTTAGAATACGACAAACCGATTGCGACTTATTGGCCTGAGTTTGCTCAAAATGGAAAAGAGCAAATGACATTGCGTCATGTGCTAAGCCATCAAAGTGGCATGTTTGATGTTCGTAATATCATCGAAAGTGCAAGAGAAATGCTCGACTGGTCACACATGTTAGATGTGGTCGCGGCGACTAAGCCAAGATTCCTTGCAGGAGAGGGTAATGCTTATCAAGCTTTAACATTTGGTTGGCTTGTGGGTGGTGTACTTGAAAAAGCAACTGGTCAATCTTTAGATCAGCTCATACAAAAATATCTTGTTGAACCGTTGCAGTTAGACGGCACTTATTTTGGGACGCCTGCAAATGAGTTGGATCGTGTAGCACGTTTAATTATTCAACCAAAACCAGAAAAACCAGCATCTACTCAAATTGAAAAACCTAAAAAGCCGCAGACGCGCAAGAGCTCACTCTCTGAAAAAATGATTACTTGGACTGGACAAGACCCTCAAGATTTTCAAGATGCTATGATTCCAAAAGGAATGAAACATCTTAGTTTCTTTAGTGACGAGGGGTTGCAAGCAGTCATTCCGGCGGCAAACGGTACGTTTACTGCAAATAGTCTTGCTAAAATTTATGCGATGCTGGCAAATCACGGTGAATGGGATGGACAGCAACTTATTCGTCCAGAAGTATTTAAAGAACTTAGTACTATTCAAAGTTATGCACGTGATCGTGTCATGCCAATACCGATGAATTGGCGTTTAGGCTATCACCGTATTATTACCATGGGTAAACGAGCTAAAAATGGATTTGGGCATATTGGCTACAATGGTTCAGGTGCATGGTGCGATCCTGAGCGTGACCTCAGCTTTGCCTATACCCATAACTTCCAGATTGGTTCAATCACAGGTGATTATCGTTTGTGGGGACTGACTCAAGAAGCCTTACGTTGCACCGACCAAATTTTAAAAGGTCGTAAAGGCTGGTTCTAATTTTAGTATTTTAAAGCTGGCATTCTAATCAATGCCAGCTCAATACCTATAATAATTCTAGGCGAATAATCGCTTCGGTATGGCGCTTGAAATCTTCCTCAGCTAAACCTTGTAAACCAAGTTTATAAATACCTTCTAAGCCGCAAACAAAGGCAATGAGTCGCCATGCAATGTCTGTGGAATTTGATCTGTTTTTAAATTCACCTTCTTTTTGGCCACACTCAATCGCTTGCACAATTGTTTCATGCCAACTTTGCATGGCAAGGTTATAAGCCTTTTGTATTTCTGCATCTTGCTCAATCAATAGTTCAGCTTCATTCCATAAACGTAAGTAGGGCTGAAGTTTGTCGATATTTTCTGCACCCAATAGGATGAAGAGTCTTTGAAATTGGCTAGTTGTTTGGAGAGTTTGTTCAATTTCATCGAGCTGTTCCATCAGCTTTAAAAAAGCTTCAGCTTTTAAATGAGATGCCGAAGAAAAGTGGTGGTGAACTTGTCCGGTAGAGGTTTGTGCTTCTGTTGCGATTCTACGTACCGTCATGGCTGTAAAACCTTCAGCCAAAGCAACTTGCATGGCAGCTTGCAGAATCATTTCTCTGCGTTGATCGCGATTAAGATAGGCCATGTTTCTTTCACTTGACTGAATTCGACACAAATTACATTAAAACTAAAAGTTGGACAAGTGTCCAATTGTGTATATAATAACCATAATTTGAACACATGTCCAAGTTTTGGATATTGAAGAGCGTTATGCAAAAAAAATGGTTAATCCTGACAATTATCGTCCTTATTTATTTACCGGTTACGATTGATGCAACGGTGATGCATGTTGCAACACCATCTTTAAGTGCAGCATTGAATTTAACTGCCAATCAGCTTTTATGGGTTATTGATATTTATTCACTGATTATGGCGGGTTTGATTTTGTCAATGGGTGCACTCGGTGATCGTATCGGCTTTAAAAAATTATTATTTATTGGAACCGCAGTTTTTGGTGTGGGTTCGTTAGCTGCGGCTTTTTCTCCAACTGCCTATGCCTTAATTGCTTCTCGTGCTGTCTTAGGGCTAGGGGCAGCTATGCTTATTCCTGCCACTTTATCCGGCATCCGTAATGCTTTTACCGAAGAAAAGCAGAGAAATTTTGCACTTGGTCTTTGGTCTACAGTGGGTGGTGGTGGAGCAGCTTTTGGTCCATTAGTCGGTGGTTTTGTACTAGAACACTTCCATTGGGGAGCTGTATTTCTTATCAATATCCCGATTATTTTAGTGGTTCTGGTCATGATTGTGATGATTATCCCTAAACAACAAGAGAAGACTGATCAGCCAATTAATTTAGGGCAAGCTTTAATTTTGGTTGTAGCCATTTTAAGCCTGATCTATTCAATCAAATCGGCGATGTACAACTTCTCGGTACTTACAGTCGTGATGTTTGTAATTGGTATAAGTACTTTAATCCACTTCATTCGAAGCCAAAAAAGAGCTACGACGCCAATGATTGATCTGGAATTGTTTAAACATCCAGTGATTTCTACCAGCATTGTCATGGCTGTTGTTTCTATGATTGCTTTGGTTGGTTTTGAATTACTCTTGTCTCAAGAGTTGCAGTTTGTACATGGTTTTTCTCCATTACAGGCAGCCATGTTTATTATCCCATTTATGATTGCGATTAGTTTAGGTGGTCCATTAGCTGGAATTTGCTTGAATAAGTGGGGACTTAGACTTGTATCTACTGTTGGTATTTTAATAAGTGGATTTAGTCTATGGGGACTCGCCCAGCTTAACTTTTCTACCGATCACTTTTTAGCATGGACGTGTATGGTCTTTTTAGGCTTTAGCATTGAGATTGCCTTACTTGCTTCAACTGCTGCAATTATGTCATCTGTACCTCCGCAAAAGGCGAGTGCAGCAGGTGCCATTGAAGGGATGGCTTACGAGCTTGGGGCTGGTTTGGGCGTTGCTATATTTGGGTTAATGTTATCTTGGTTTTATAGTCGTTCAATTATTTTGCCAGAACAGCTCCCAACGGACTTAATTGAAAAAGCGAGTATCTCGATTGGAGAAACCATGCAATTAGCGTCTAACCTTGAAAATCCTTTGGGAGGACAATTAATTGCAGTTGCGCAGCAAGCTTTTAGCTATGCCCATAGTTGGGTACTTACCATTTCAGCTATTTGTTTCTTCCTTTTAACTGTATTTGTCTGGCTGAGCTTTCCAAAGAAAGTAAATTAAAACTAAAGGATAAAAAGAGAGGCTACCTTTCTTTTTATCCTTAAATATCTTTTTAATATTTTCTACATATTAAAAATTGGTTATTTAATTCTCATAAATAAACTATTCTTTAAAAAGGTTCATATTTTTATTTCAAAATGATTCAGTAGTCATGTAATTGAAATTTAATGAAAAATTAATTGTTGTGAAATTGACTGTGTAAAAATAGTTTGCTAACCTGCTATTCGAAAAATCTAAAAACAAATAAAAGAGGCTGCTGTGAATTTTAAATTAAAAACATCACTCATTATTGGAGCAATTGTTGCGTCTTCACTTGTATATGCCGCAACTGTACTTTCACCAAATCAGAATAATAATAGTGGATCAATTCCATCCGGTTATTCAGATTTAGAATTTAATCTAGCAAATGGGAATTGGGTCAAAAACCTCACTTTACCCACAAGTGCTAATAATTTGGACAAAATTACAATTCGTTCTAGTGCTGCCTATAGTAGTTATCTAGATACTTCTAATACCAATATTCCGTTAGAGGTTTTAAAGATAAATAGTGGTGATGTTTACCAATTCATCTTTAATAGTAGTCAAAATAAATGGATCGCTCAGTTAGCGACAGTGAGTCCTACTAATGGTGCGACCTATGAAGTCGTTCCATTAACAACTGCATCAATGCAAAAAGTACTTATTCAAAATGACAAATGGGCACAAACCATAGCATTACCGAGTGATGTACGTGATGGAACAACCGTACAAGTTGTTTCTACAGCAAGTGCAAGTTCGGACATTGATAAAACAAATTTACTATTCCCGAGCAGTTTTATATTAAAAAATGGATCTGAATATTGGTTTAAATATTATTCTGCTTTAGGAAAATGGGTTCCAGAATATATAAAACCACAGAAGCTAAATGTTCAGCAAATTGGAACGTCATTAGCGACAGTTAATAGTCCACTTACAGAAATTTCATTTGGAGATGGAAACTGGGTTTCCAATTTCACTTTGCCTACCACTGCAAGTGATCGGGATAGAATTATTATCAAGTCTACAGCGACTTGGTCTGCAAAAATTAATAATACTAATATTAATAGCCAAGCGACTTTAACGCTTAAAACAGGCGATCAATATGAGTTTATGTATGTAAGCGACAAAGGATATTGGCAATTGATCTCTTCACCTACAAAGGTGATTGATTCAGCCGCAACAATCCCTGCAACTTTACCGAATATGACTCAGCCTACTTTAAAGGTAAAACTTTCTACCTCAAATTGGCAGCCAACCTTACAACTACCTGCTAAAGCTCAAGTCGGCGATAAAGTTGTTATTGTGTCAAATGCATCGGCAGACACCTATATTAATGCTGCTAATGGCTTGTCTACCGCAATTAAAAATGGTGAAAATCGCCGTTTTATATACACCGCTCAAGGCTGGACAGTAGATAGTTATACAATTGATATGTTGTTGGTTTCTAGCCCAGAGGTAAACTCAATTTTAGGAGAGAGCGCTGCAAAACTTAGAATGATTGAAGGTGTGAACTTAACGAATTTAACTGCTGACAATTCGAATGCACGTTTTTATTTAAGAGATGTAGGTTATCTAACTTATAAAATTCCTGCTGCCACTTTAAAAGAAGCAATTTCTACTGGACGAGATGACACCACGGTACAAAATGAGCGGAAACGTGTATTGGCAGACGGTGTTTATTATCAAGGTAATGAACCGGGTGACGGTGGTTGTGGTTGGGCTTGGATTAATGCTTCTGCATATAACATGATTGGTGCAAATGATATTGCAGGTTGTTCTTTCGCTGCTATGCGTCATGAAGTTGGGCATAATCTTGGCCTATACCATAATGGTTCAACCAATATTGGTTCAGGCTTTGCTCATCCGTTAGGAAGTACAGCAATGGGTGGTAATAATATTAATTTTTATTCGAGTCCATACCTATACAACCCTAAATATGGTGTACGTTTAGGTGTAGAAGGAAAAATTGATGCTGTCAGTGTCATTAATCTGAATGTACAGAAAATTTCTCTATATAACTAATTTCTATTTCTAGCTGTAAATAATGAAGAAAAATAAATTGTTAATAGGAACTGCTATCGCTTGTGTGGCGTTAGCAGTTTTAATCTGGTTTGCCTTCTCACAGCAAAGCTCTTCTGCTTTAACGTCTTCTTTAGAAAAGGGGCAAGGGACTGGGCAAAAACTGGCAGATAATCAGAATGAATTTGCTCGTCAAAATATACTGAATTTGAGTGCGTCCGAAAAAGAAAGATTGTCTCAGCAACAGATTGTTTTTAATGAAATAGAAAAGGATCAACTACCTTCTAATGTTAATTTTCCACTAATTAAAAATGCAGAAGGTATGGTCATTAAATATGATCCAAATGTGATTGAGCTTAAAAAAGTGGGTGACACTGTTAAGTTTCAAATGTTGGAATATGGCATTAATCGCACTGGCAAAATTGTAGAGATCGAACCTGTTGACCAAGATATTGTTCGGTGGACCGGTAAATTTGATCAGGGCGATCCGAATCAAAATTTCTTTACCATTACTCAAAGTCAAAAAGACCACTATACGATCATGCAAATTTTTACCGAGAAGGGAAATTATTCGGCTGAAATTAAGGATGGTGTGGGACTCCTGCAAACGATGGATGAGGGTGTTACAGATCAGGAGTTACACCATGATCATCCTTAGACAAATAAACGGTTCTGGTAGAGAAAAGAAGCCAGTTCGCGGTTTATCTGTACGGATATGAGCTTTATGCGTTCACACTCTTTTAAAAACAAAGTATGCTTATGCCTGTAACAAGGAGCATACATGTATCAAGTACTTGCTAGAAAATACCGTCCACGTAATTTCAATGAGTTAGTGGGGCAAAACCACGTTTCCCGTGCATTAAGTAGTGCATTGGAACGCGGTCGTCTTCACCATGCTTATTTATTTACAGGAACGCGTGGTGTAGGTAAAACTACAATTGCACGTATTTTAGCCAAGTGTTTGAACTGTGAAACGGGTGTAACTTCTACACCATGTGAAGTCTGCGCAACCTGTAAAGCGGTAAACGAAGGCCGTTTTATTGACCTGATCGAAATTGATGCTGCTTCAAGAACAAAAGTAGAAGATACACGTGAACTTTTAGACAACGTTCCGTATGCGCCAACGCAAGGACGTTTTAAGGTTTACCTGATTGACGAAGTACATATGCTATCGACGCATTCTTTTAATGCGTTATTAAAAACACTAGAAGAACCACCAGAACACGTTAAGTTCCTATTTGCTACGACTGACCCACAAAAGCTACCGATTACAGTTATTTCACGTTGTTTGCAATTTACTTTACGGCCTTTGGCTGTCGATGAAATTACCAAGCACCTTGGCGCTATTCTCGAAAAAGAACAGATTACTGCTGACCAAGATGCAATTTGGCAAATTGCTGAATCTGCTCAAGGTTCACTGCGTGATGCATTATCTTTAACTGACCAAGCCATTGCTTATGGTCAAGGTTCTGTACATCACCAAGATGTTAAAGAAATGCTGGGTCTAATCGACCGTACGATCATTTATGATTTGATTTTGGCGATTCATCAAAATCAACGTGAGAAAGTTAGTCAGCTTTTATTGCAATTTAGACATCAGGCGTTAGACGTGTCACTTGTGCTTGACCAGCTCATTTCGACATTGCATGAATTGGCAATTTTGCAATATCTACCTGATTTGAGTTTGAAATATAGCGATGAAATCAATCGCAAAATCATGCAATTGTCTAAGTTGATTTCTGCTCAAGATTTACAGCTATATTACCAAATCGCATGTAAAGGACGTTCAGACTTGCAACTTGCCGTGACGCAAGAGCAAGGTTTTGAAATGTGTGTTTTACGCTTGTTGGCATTCCGTCCTTTAGCACCAAATGAAATTGTGGTGTCAGAGCCTGTTCAACAAAATGGACAAGCACTAGTGGGTTTGAGTCAACAAGCTCAGCCAACAGTCCAAGAGATTACTCCAGTAAATACGGTTCAACCTGTTGAAGTTATTAAGCAGCCCGCTATGGTTGAACCTGAACCTGAACCTGAACCTGAACCTGAACCTGAACCTGAACCTGAACCTGAACCTCAGTCTAATCAGGATTTAATGGTATTTGACCCAAATCATCATGAGTTGATTGGGCTTGATTCAGCAGTTGTTCAAGAGACTGTTAGTGTTCTAGAGGAAGATTTCATTCCTGTACCAGAACAAAAGTTAGTACAAGTGCAGGCAGAAACACAAACTAAAAATATTGAACCTGAACCAGCTTTCACTGCTGAACCTCAAGGTTTGTTTGAGACATCTAGCGCTGAATTTTCCCTTGGTCAAGATGTGCCTATAACTCCTGATTTGTCTTCTGAACCTGTTATTGAACAACAGTCATTTGTACAAGCCGAAGTAATGGTTCAAACAGAAACAGTTGCCGTTGTAAAAGAGCCTAGTGCAACTGATAACGGTCAGTTGATGCCTCAAGATATCTTGAAGCTTTCTCCTCAAGTTTTGGAAGGTGAGTGGACACTCGAAAAGTGGGAATATTGGTTTAGAAATAGTCAGCTTTCTCCAGCCGTTCAAGAACTTGCTCAACATGGTGTGATGACTGGTGAAATTGGTGGCAATACTATTTTCCATATTCCTCAAGAATATGAAAATATGCTGACCCAATTACAACAAGGCCTTATTGATGCATTAAATGAGCAATGGCCGAATACTCAATTTACAGTTGAATATGGTGCTTTGAATACATCTACCCCCTATACCATTCAAAGTGCACGTAAAGAAAAAGCCTTTCATAGAGCAGTTGAGCTATTACAGCAACAGCCAGTTATTAAGAGTCTCATAGAAACTTTTGATGGCGAACTACAAAATATTCAATTAAAGCCTTAAATTCATCTGATTTTTGATCTGGTGCAGAATATGAAAATAATAGACTTTTCATATTTTTCACTGGATTGAAATATTTGGGTCATGTCACTGTCATTGTACTTTTCTATGTTAGCCATTTTAGATTTTAAATGGACTATATATCGTCATGAAAAGGCAATGCACTGGAATAAATAGTTTTAAATATTCATATTTTTTATTAATCGGCGCGATTCTGCTGAGTGGTTGTAACGACTCGGCAAATGATAATTCAAATACACCAGATACAGGTAAAAAGCCTGTAATGCGCTGTGCTCCATAAACTTAAATAATAAAAAGAACCTGATCATGATTACACGTCGTAAATTTTTAAATTACTCTTTAAATATGGGTTTTGGTGCTGCGGCATTGGCAACTTTCCCATCTAGTATTCAAAAAGCTTTAGCAATTCCTGCAAATAATAAAACTGGAACCATTCAGGATGTCGAGCACGTTATTATTTTAATGCAGGAAAACCGATCTTTTGACCATTACTTCGGAACATTAAAAGGCGTCCGAGGGTTTGCCGATCGTTTTACGATTCCTTTGCCAAGTGGCCGCCGTGTTTGGGAGCAGCTTAGAAGTAATGGGCAAGTTTTAACGCCTTTTCACTTAGATGGTACAGCCAATAATGCACAGCGTGCAGATGGTACGCCACATACTTGGAACGACAGTCAATTGGCTTGGGACAATGGGCGCATGGCAAACTGGCCAACTCATAAAACTGATATCTCAATGGGTTATTTTAAAGAGAAAGAAATTCCATATCAGTTTGCGCTTGCGAATGCTTTTACGATTTGTGATGCCTACCATTGCTCTATGCACACTGGAACAGATGCAAACCGTTCTTATCATTTAACGGGTACAAATGGTGCAACACCGACCAAGCGTTCATTTGTAAACAATGAGTGGGACTGGATTGATGGTAACCCAGCGACGGCAGACCGTGGTTATACATGGAAAACTTATGCCGAACGCTTAGAAGAAGCAGGGGTAAGTTGGATTTGTTATCAAAATATGCCAGATGAATGGGGCGACAATATGCTTGGTGCATTTCGTTCGTTTAGAAAGGCCAACATTGCATCTGGCTATCCTGTTGCAAGTGGCGGCGAACCGAATAAACCGTATGCAGATACGGGACAAAAGCTACCGTATAAAGCCTATGATGCGGCTACTGATAATGCCAAAAATCCACTTTATAAGGGTATTGCAAATACGTTGCCGGGCAATAAACCAGAAGAATATCTCGACGCTTTTAAACGCGACATTCGTGAGGGTAAATTACCTCAAGTCTCTTGGATTAACGCGCCATCGATTTATTGCGAACATCCAGACCCTTCAAGCCCAGTTCAAGGGGCATGGTTTATTCAAGAAATTATTGATGCATTAACTGCTGTACCAGAGGTTTGGAGTAAAACAGCACTACTTATTAACTTTGATGAAAATGATGGTTACTTTGACCATATGCCATCGCCATCAGCGCCATCTCGACTTAAAAATGGTCAGTATGCTGGCAAATCGACATTAAGCAGTGCCGATATGCAGGATGAATATTTTGACCATGCTGCGCCTGAGGGAAGCCATTCACAGCCTACACCTGATGGACGCGTTTATGGTCCAGGTCCTCGTGTTCCATTATATGTGATTTCTCCATGGAGTCGTGGTGGTTGGGTAAACTCGCAAGTGTTTGACCATACTTCTGTGCTCATGTTTTTAGAAAAACGTTTCGGTGTGAAAGAGCCGAATATTAGTCCATACCGCCGTGCGGTGTGTGGCGATTTAACTAGTGCATTTAACTTTAAAACACCAAATGCAGATGTTTTACCGCAGCTGAATGGTAAACAAACACGTGTGCAAGCAGATGAGTTAAGAGAAAATCAGGAAGCTCTACCAGCTGTGCCTGTACCAACGGATATTAAGTTACCGATTCAGCAAAGTGGTATACGTCTTTCACGTGCGTTACCTTACGAATTGCACACCAGCGCACGCTGTAAAGCCGATGGTAAAGTGCAATTGATATTCTCTAATACGGGTAAACAGGCAGCAGTTTTCCATGTATATGACAAACTTAATTTAGACCTTATTCCAAAGCGTTATATTGTCGAATCGAATAAAACTTTAGATGATGAATGGGACGCTTTAAAAGATAATTTAGGTCGTTATGATTTATGGGTACTCGGTCCAAATGGCTACCATCGTCATTTTAAAGGGGATACTCAACGTATTATTGATAGTGGCGTTAAACCTGAAATTCGAGTGTGCTATGACATTGCTAATGGTGATGTTTATGTCGAACTCATGAATGAGGGAACCAAGGATACAATATTGACAGTAAAACCTTGTGCATATCGACAAGATGCTCCATTACAACTGACCATAAAAGCGGGACAAGTTGTTAAGCAACATTGGCCGTTGGCTGATGTTGGGCATTGGTATGATTTTGAAGTTACGAGCCAGAGTGATCAGTATTATTACCGACGTTTTGCTGGCCGAGTCGAAACAGGTGAGGACTCCTTTAGTGATCCTGCAATGATCTAAGAAGGATGAGGCAAAAAGAGGAGCTTATTTCTTTTTGCCTCACTTTTTTATAATAAGAAATTCTCTAAAACCTTACGGACTGACTCGGATATTGGAACAGTCTTGCGTGTTTCGCGATCAACAAACACATGCACAAAATGTCCTTGAGCTGAGGCTTGATCTTGACCTTGTTTAAAGATTGCTAACTCATAGCGTAGAGAAGTCGTGCCGATTTTGCCAATCGCAACACCTACTTGAATAATCTCAGGAAATGATAACTCTTGAAAAAAGCTACAAGCTGAGTCGACGACTAAACCAATTGATTTTGCTTCATGAATATCAAAACCTGTTTTTTGAATCAGTAAAGCATTGGCTGCTGTATCAAAATAGCTATAGTAGGTCACATTATTTACATGACCATAGATGTCGTTATCTGCCCAACGCGTTTGAATGTCTAAAAAGAACTTAAATTGATCACGGGTTTTTAAAACTGGTTTAGTCATCAATGAATCGCCTGATAAATTGCCAAAGCAGCGGCTTCTGTCATGTCACGTGGGTTATTTTGTAGTAAACGGGTTTGCAACATGGCATCTTGAGCAAGTCGAGGTAAACTGGACTCATCAATACCCAAATCACTAAGTCTTAAAGTCAAACCACTACGGTCTAAATGGTTCTGCATATGGTCAATAAACAGATCACATAAACCATCGGTGCTGCCATTACTGTATGGGTCGAGCCATTGTATAAGCTCTGCATAATATTTTTTTGCATTTGGGGCATTAAACTTTAATACTTCGACCAACACTAAGGCGTTGGTATGACCATGCGACAAATGAAAATGTCCACCCAGTGGATAAGCTAAAGCATGTACCGCAGCAACGGGCGAGTTTGCAAAGGCTTGACCCGCGAGCATTGAACCGAACAGCATGTTTTGACGTGCTTCTAAATCATTACCATCTTTAAGAACTTTCGGTAAGTTATGGTTTAGTAGCTTCAAAGCATTCTTAGCTAAAATATCGGTGTATATATTCTTCTTGTATTTAGAAGTATATGCCTCAATGGCATGTACCATCGCATCAATACCTGTTGCAGCGGTAATATGTGCTGGAAGGTTTTGAGTAAAAGTAGCATCAAGAATCGCAGTGTCGGCGTAGAGTACTGGAGAGACAATCCCCATCTTTGTCGTCTCACCTGTAGTGACAATTGAGATTGGCGTTACTTCTGAGCCTGTACCGGCTGTAGTAGGAATTAAAATAAGGGGTAGGCGAGTTGTGGTGACTTGGTTTACGCCGTACATCTCTTGCAAACTTTGAGTCTGGTTAGGGTGGGCGAGTAAAGCAATAACTTTTGCAACATCTAGAGAACTACCACCACCAAAACCAATAATGACATCAACATTTTGCTGTTTAGCGTAATTGGCTGCATCTAGTACTACTTGTTCAGGTGGATCAGCTTGCACATCAGCATAGATGACATATTCAATGTTGAGGTTATCTAAAATTTGCAGGATGGGACGGTGTAATTGATTTTTAACCATGCCTGCATCGGTGACTAGCAATAACTTACGGTAAGCATTTGACGACAAAACATTCTGTAATTCTTGTATAGAGCCTAAGCCAGAGATGATATTTGGAACAGTTTGAAATTGAAAATGGCTCATATACATTATTTCCTTATTTTTGAACATTATTGTTGAATGGTTCTATAAGATTCTATCTCCGAATAAGTTAGCATAAGAAACTTTAAAATAAAGTAGTTCTGAAGTGACTATGCTTTTCTTAAGCCTTGTGCCAACCATAGATAAATACTTTTTTGCAATGTTGGGTCCGACATGTAAGTGAGGATTACCAAGATATTTAAAGGCTCGTCGAAAAGTGGGCTTTTTGTTATTTATAGGGTTCTGTAGATTTTCTGGCAAGCTTCTAATTTATATAATGCCTTAACAATTTATAATTTTATCGGTTCTAAAAAGTGAAAATTTCTAAAACTTTACTCAGTATTATGGGATGTACGTGTTTGATGCTTAGCTCTGCAGCAATCGCGAAAACCAGCTCTAGCGTATATTCGCCTACAAAAGGTGTAATTTGTGACAAATATATTTGTGCTGACAAAAAAGGTGTTTCTAAAAAGCTTACAGCTAAATACTTAGGCACTTATAAAGCGAATAAAGCCTTCTCTCAAGGTGATTTTGATACTTCAGCGTTTACGCTCTCAAATGGTGTGTTCTGTGATACTAAAACAAAACTATGCCATGTCGATCGATACTTTGAGAATGGGCATCGCAGTAAAATTGATAGAAAAATGACAGATAAGCTTTTTAAAAATAAATAATTTTTCTATTGCAGAAATGAGGTAAATATCTCTGATAGATGAGTCTATAAAAGTAAAATTAAATCGCAAAAGACCCCGCTAACTATCGACTAATAGCGGGGTTTTTTATTATTAAGTATTTCTGTAATATCAATTTAATAGTATAGGGTGAAAAAATACTAAATGATAAGGGGTAATAATTAATAAGGGAGGGTTTAGTTTTTGGTAGGATCTTTTCTGATTGGGAAGGAAAAAAGGATCTTTTTATTATTAAGAAAAAACATAATTTTTAGGTGGAATTTAAATAGTGATGTACACAATTAGATATGTTCATCGGAACAACACTTACTATATCGCTTCGAACAACGAAGGAAATTTTATTATTCTTGAGTCACTTGATTCAGAGTTTCGTATGGGCCACCAAATTTCATATGATGGTGAAAAAGTATTTAATCTGACACTAAATGATGAAACGGATGCAGTCATTAAACTTGAGAGTAACGAAAAAGGAGCCTATGAGTACTTACATTCAGTTAAGTAAATAAGCTTTGTTTTTTGAGAAAAAACTATGGTATGTTTATTTGCGCTTTAATGATGAGCAAGTTTAATTCATGAACTGTTTACTAAAGAAAATCAATACAACCACCACGACCTACAGAAAAGGCTGCGTGTGATTTTTTATTAGAGCGACTTAATAAGATAACCAAACCCAGCCAATAATGGCTGGGTTTATTTTTCTCTGCACATTATTGGTTTTTTTACAGAGAAAGATTATGGATAAAAGTCATAACTCAAAATCAGCTTTACTCGTTATTGATATGCAAAATGGCCTATTCAAAGGAGAGCTAAAGCCGTATAACCATCAAAGTGTACTTTTAAATATTCGTGAGCTTATTGAGTATCAGCGCTTAAATAAGAGACCAGTTATTTTTATCCGTCACGTTGGAGCAAAAGGTACTCCATTAGATCCAGACGGTGCTAATACGCAATTGATAGCAGAATTATCTTTTAATCCAGATATAGATACTGTCATTGAGAAAATATACCCTAGTAGTTTCAAGGGTACTGTTCTAAAAGATTGGTTAGAAAAACTTGATGTTGATCAAATCATAGTTACTGGCATGAAAACTGAATATTGTATTGACTCTACTATTAGAGCCGCTTCAGAAGTGGGATATAAAGTAACTTTAATCTCTGATGCACATACTACATTTGATTCTATGCATTTAAGTGCTCAGCGTATAATTGATCACCACAACCAAATTTTTAACAATGCTTTTGCTAAGGTAATAACTACAGAAGAGTTTATAGATGAGTTTTAATTTAGAAACAAAACAGTAAAGCCAAGTGCTTGTTTTGGAGAGGCTGTGTAGCCTTAGAAGGGCGCGGTACAGGAGGCTTTGTTAAATACTGTTATTGGAAGGGCTTTTTTATTCTTAAGTATTTCTGTAAGATCCTTCCGTTGCTTTAAACAACAATAAACCTGAATGATCAGCGCAAAAGTCATAAGGGGAAAGCCTACTTGAAAGAGTAGGCTTTTTTTATTTCTTTATAAAAGCATACTGAGGACTTTATGATCAGAGTAGCTAATTTATAAAAATTTATTTTTTGCAATGAATGAGCTTAAGTTCCAAATTCTTAAAATCTATAACTTGATTAGAAGGATCAACAAGTTTTAATTTAAGTTCATCATCAGTACTCTTATTAAAAACTTTCACCACATCTTTACCAGATTCAATGAAATTACCGCCAGACTCAAGCATGGCGAGTAAGACAATATTTAGACTTTTGCCTTTTTTAGTGAGTAAGTATTCTTTACGTTCTCGCTCACCAACTTCTTTATAAATTGATAATTCAAATATTTCTAATTGGATGAGATGCTTTAGACGATTAGATAAAATTTGCTTTGATATGCCTGTATTTTCTAAAAAATCATTAAATTTTGTTACCCCATAGAAGGCTTCTCTTAGCAAGAGGATCGTCCATCTGTCATTCAATATTTCTGTAATTTTGAAGATCCCACATACATCTACTGGAAATTTATGATCTGGAATAATTTGATTTGACATCAGTGGGAGCTCCAATTAGTATGGGTCTATAATTTAGACCTAGCATTAATTCAGGTAGCATTATGCCATTTATAAATATACAAACTATAGAAGGTTTACTAGATAAAGATAGTAAGGCTGAGCTTTTCAAGCGAATTACGGATTTATTTGTAGAAATAGAAGGAAAGGGAAATCCTGCTTTTCGTGAACATGTTTGGATAAGAATTGATGAGCATCCTCCTGAACATTGGCAGTTAGGCAGCTTCAGGCCTACGAAAGAAATGATTGAATTAATCACTGCATCAAAGTGATGTTTGTAAAGCCCTATAAATTAGGGCTTTATTTTTATTTAATTACTACAAAAATACAAGATTAGCTAATTTATCGTCTGATTTATCAACTTTTAATCTATTGATAAACATTATTTTCCTTTTCAACCCAAGGGAGTTTTGACAAAATGCAACAAGTCACAATGGTCAATTTGGTTCTTATAAACTTATAGTCTGTTAAGATTGTGCATGATCCCGTTTATTTTTATGTAATTCAAATGTTTGGAAGTAATTTCTAATGGAAACACAATATAAGGTGTTATGTGTCTGTTTAGGAAATATTTGCCGTTCTCCCACGGCTGAAGTGGTTTTTAGACATTATTGTGACGCGCATCAACTCAATGTTATTGTCGATTCAGCTGGAACGAGTAATTATCATCCAAATAAATCGCCTGATCAGCGTAGTCAGTTGCATGCCAAAAAAAGGGGTTATGACCTATCATCTTTACGTGCAAGACAACTTTCAACTCAAGACTTTTTAGAGTTTGATTTGATTTTGGCAATGGATCATCAAAATTTTGAAGATATTCATGACGTGTTGCAAAGAGCCGTTTCCCAATTTGGCGCACATCAAATTCGTGCAAAAGTAGCTTTAATGAGTGAGCATGATCCTGAATACCCACAACAAGCGTTGCCTGATCCTTATTATGGCGGTGCTGATGGTTTTGAACGTGTACTCAATCAATGTGAGTCCAGTAGTTTGGCGTGGGTCAATATTTTAAAAAAACAATTGAATGTTTAAGAATAGGTTTTTCAATACAATGCAAATTCAGAATCAAGTACAGCTTAAGCCATTCAATACTCTAAGTTTAGATGCAACTGTTTCTCACTATACTAAAGTTGGCAATATTCAAGATATTGAAGCAGCTTTAGAGTTTGCTGAGCAGCATCAGTTAAATGTACTTGTATTATCGGGCGGTAGTAATATGTTATTACCGCAGCAGATCAATGCTTTAGTGATTCATCTTGATATTCAGGGAATTGAAGTTTTATCAAACGATGATGATTTTGTGCGGGTTAAAGTAGGCGCAGGCCAAGTCTGGCATGATTTTGTTTTATACAGCACTGAACAGAACTGGTTTGGTTTGCAAAATTTAGCCCTTATTCCAGGATTAGTCGGTGCTTCACCCGTACAAAACATTGGTGCATATGGGGTAGAGGTAGGTGAGTTTATTGAGTCAGTACAAGTGTATGACCGTAAATTGAAGCAAACTCAGACAATTTTAGCGGCCGACTGCCATTTCGCCTACCGCCATAGTATTTTTAAAGATGATCCAAACCGTTACATTATCACGCATGTTACTTTTAAATTGCTTAAACAGCCGCATTTGAAACTTAACTACGGCGACTTGAAACAAGCAGTTGGAGACAATCAGACTGCCGAAAATTTACAAAATCAGGTCATCCATATTCGTCAAAGTAAACTTCCTGATCCAAAAGAGTATCCAAATGTCGGGAGTTTCTTTAAAAATCCGATTGTTAAACCTCAAGAGTTTGAACGCTTAGTCACACAATTCTCAACAATTCCACATTATCCTCAAGCTAACGGAAACGTTAAAATTGCAGCAGGATGGTTAATTGATCAGGCGGGTTGGAAAGGGAAGCAACTCGATATGGTAGGGATGTTCCATAAACAGGCATTAGTTCTGGTGAATTATGCCAATGCATCTCTAGCTGATGTAAGGAAAACTTATCAGGCTGTACAACATGATGTTGATCAGCTTTTCCATATTATGTTAGAACCAGAACCTGTGCTTTATAACAGTTTAGGTTTAATTGAAAATCATACGGAATAGTTTTATGCCAAAAGTACACTTAATGGTACGTTTAGTACAAGTAGTCACCGTGCTATTTGTACTATTAGGCTGTTTCGTGGTTTTTTTATATTCGCCATTTTATTCAAAACTTATTGTAGCTGGGCTTAACTATTTTGTACCTGTTGATGTTAATCAAGTCGCTGCTGAGAGCCAAAGACAGGCTGCATTAAGTGAGCATGATAATTTAGAGCCGGGTTCAAATTTATGGATCGCTCGTCAGGCCTATTTAAAACTGACAGAGCAAGCGTTACGTGAAAAAAGAACATCTGATCTGACCTATATTCAAGAGAATTATAAAGCCTTGCAGCAAATTATTCTTTTAGAAGAAAAGGAACAGGATTCAGAAGAACAAGCAGCATCTGTAACGGTTCCTTTAGTCGCTAAAAACTCAGAAATTGATGCCGCAGATGAGGCGAGTAGTCCTGTTGACGAAGCACTTTTTATTAATAGTTCTGAAAATAAAGCGCTTACTGAACAATATACAGAGTTTTTAGCAAGAAAACCTGTGGTACCAGAGCATCAAAAAGCTGTCAGTGAACCTGAACAAAAAGTCGAGTATGTGCGTAAAAATCCATTACCAGTACAACCTAAAAAGTTATCAGAGCCTTATGCAATTGTTGTGTTGGGTGGCGGATTAACCTTAGATAAAAATGGTAAGGATATTGTTGTTAATGGCTATACGCGTTTGCGATTAGAAAAAACTTTAGAAGTTGAAAAACAAAATCATTTACCTATTGTGCTTAGCGGTGTAGAAGCGCCTTATATGCAAGCTTGGTTAAAAGAACGCGGTGTTGATGCAAAGCTATTAGAAAAGCGCAGTATGAATACATGTGAAAATACTCGTTTTAGCTCTTTATTGCTTCAGAAAAAAGGCGGGGCACCAACAGTCATGTTGGTTACAGATGAATATCATATGCCGCGTACACGCCGACTTTTTGCTTTAAATGGTATAGAAACTATTCCTGTTGTAGCTCCAATGCCAACTCCACTGACACGTTGGCAACCAAGTGTGCAAAATTACGATCATAGCCGCCGTGCAAATTATGAATTACTTGCGACAATTCGTGACATGTTGTTTGGCTCAAGTGATTGTCGAGAGGTTCCTTAATGTCAGATATTCCATTTCTCAATCCTGCCGTATTAAAACAATTAGATTTACCTGTTCCTAATCGTGATCTTACGCCGCAAGTTTTGAGTCCACTTAATTTAAACACATTAGAAGAACCTTCTCGTGATTTGCTGGCCTATCGCAAATTGTATGGTTTACATTTACTTGAATGTGACCATTGGCAAGGCTATGTCCAAATGCCTTTATTCCGTTTGCATGTGCAAGTTTTCAAACCCAAAGTAGAAAAAATACAAGGTACTGTTTGTTTATTACATGGCTATCTTGAGCATAGCGGTATTTACCAGCCAATTATTCGTGAAATTCTTGAGCAGGGCTTTAGTATCATTACTTATGATTTGCCGGGGCATGGATTAAGTGATGGTTCACCAGCCAGCATTAAAAACTTTGATCATTACCAGCAAGTTTTGATGGCTGTTTATCAATATGTGAAACATGCAGATCAGTTACCTAAACCATGGGTCGGTATTGGTCAAAGTACGGGTGGAGCAATTTGGATGCATCACTTATTAGAATATGCTGAAAAACGCCAAGATCCGATTGTAGATCGAGTACTTTTACTTTCTCCATTAATTCGCCCTGCAAAAACCGCGTGGTGGCATAACCCCGTTGGATTAGGCATTATTCGCCGTATTAAGCGTCAGGTACCAAGGCATTTTAGACGTAATAATCATAATCCTGAATTTTTGCGTTTTATTCGTTTAAAAGATCCTCTGCAACCTCGAATGATGGGCATGGACTGGATTTTGGCAATGTCAAAATGGATGCAAGAAATGGAAGAGCGACCTGCTTGCCGTATCCCAGTCTGGCTTGCACAAGGTGCTCTCGATCAGACGGTTGATTGGCGTTACAACATTGAATTTATTCGTCGTAAATTTAGACTCCAGACGTTGTTAATGCTTGAAGAAGGCTCTCATCAATTAATTAATGAACGTGCAGATATACGTGCGGCATTAACAGGATTGATTCCAGCCTTTTTGCATGCAAAGCCAAAACATTTTTATTATTAGAAAAATAATGCATCTATCCAAAATTCTAGATAGATGCATTATTTAATCTTTGTAGTTTATTTTGAATTTTGATAAAGCTGCATAAAGTTTTTATAAACCGAAGACTGCTTTTGTGGACTATACATATTGCGCTCGATTGTTCCTTTATCTGTTTTGATTAAAACATTCACATTTTGAGCATTTTTAAATTCTTGTAGGAATTGACTTGGAATAACAAAGTAAGTGGTTGAATGTTTAGGTACTAATCGGCTCACATTTGTCTTTTCAGTGGCTTGAGCTGGTTCGTAATTGAATCGTTTGCCATCAATATCAAAAGTCAAAGCGTTAATATCATAAAAGTTATAACTACTACTTAAATGAACATCTACTCGAAGCTGATTTTTTTGATTTTCGTTCCATTTAACCAATAAGCTTGGGCATAGTTCAGTTGGTGAGCAGTTTAGTTGACCAGCTGTCTTTACCTCTTTAGGAGCTGGTGTACTAACCTGTGTGGTGCTACACGCTGCAGTAAGTAGACATGAACCTAATAAGAGTAGAGATTTCTTCATCATATAAATTCCAAGATCGTATGTTTAATATTATTTATACTAAGAGTAATAAATTTTGACATAAATTAACGCGTAGTTGGACCTAAAAATACAAATGGTTTTGCAATTTTAAAGGAAGAGGTGGCATCACCTGCATAGATATGGCTTTGATCGGGTCCTAAATCAAGTCTACGTGTTTTACCATCTTTAAAGTTAATCTTTTTCAAGTCGACCCAAAATACATTTGGTGAGAGGGCAGATTCAAAAAAGTAGAGCATTTGTTTGTGGTCGGCAACAGTTCGCCAACGAGTCGAGGAAATATTAGGTTCTTCTTGAGTATTTAACCCATAGGGAACAGATGCATTGCGAATCACACTAAATACAGAAGCTTGTGCTTGTTTTGTATTATCATTTTTAGGAATAGCATTAATGTAAAATGATGCACGTGCAAAGCGATCAGATGCTCTGTTAGTACCGGGAAGCATAATTGTTCCGCCAATTTGCTTCCAATATTCAACAAGTGCAAGTTGTTTGTCGAAAGTAGGTGAATTGGTCATGACTTGATAGCTTCGGCTATGGTGAATCACTTGTTTTCCACCAATATATTCAATAATTGCACTATCACCTGTTTTATCAGAAATAGATAAATGTAAAGTGGTGAGCCGTGTTTCACCGGGAACATTGTCGGTAATAATAGTGTAGGGTTCTTTTTCTAAGGCCTTAACGGCTTCATCTACAGTTGCAAAATTATCGAGTATATATTGAGCCCATGCTGCAATACTTAATAAAGGCTTATCTGTCTTTTTTGCATTTGGGTATTCAGACTCTACTAGCCATAAAATATTAGCAACTAAACCTGCTTCATTCATCCCATCTGTTGTTGAAACTTCATAACCTGTAGCAATTACACTTCCATATTTTGACGTCCATTTTATTGAGTTGGGACCAGCACTACCGTCACGGCTAACTCCGCTTGGCATAATCCATAAGTTGGTACCTGTATCAACCTTCCAGTCCATTGAGCGAGCGGTAATAATATGTTGGTTATTACCTAAATATACGGCACGTGTACAAGCAACAGCATAGCTACTTAAGCCTACAGCGATTGCAACAAAAGAAGAGATGAATGTTTTTTTCAACATGATGAGGTACCTTCTTGTTATAAGCATAAAAATTTTTATTAAATAAAATTAAAATGTGTACGTTATTTATACTTTTATATTAGGTGAAAAATCTATTAAATACAAATTAAAAGAGGCGTAAAATTTAAGCAAAAATCACATATTAGGTTTAAATCTGGAAGAGCATCACACTATAAAGGTGATGCTCAACTTATAAAAATTAATATAAATTAAAAATGATTGGCATCAGCCATATTCCACATTCGATAGTAGAAATTATCATCGTCATTATTAAGTTCAGATTGTAAAAGTTCACCTTCTTTCAAGAAAAAATGCAACTGAGCATAGTTCTTAATTTCACGGTCATTTACTCGCTGAGCCAAATGATGAGCTTTAATATCAGAAGGATGACGTAAACCTGCTGCAGCAATCATTTCTGATAATGCATGCAAGGTATTTTTATGAAAATTAAATACTCGTTCTGCTTTGGTTGGTACATCAATTGCTTTTTGACGATCTTTGTCTTGAGTCGCTACACCCACAGGGCATTGGTTGGTGTGGCAGCTTTGTGCCTGAATACACCCAACTGCAAACATGAAACCACGTGCTGAATTAACCCAGTCTGCACCGAGTGCAAAAGTGCTAGCGATATCAAAAGCACTAATGATTTTACCACTTGCGCCAATTTTAACTTGATCTCTTAGTCCTGCACCGACAAGAGTATTATGGACAAAGCGTAAGCCCTCTCGTAATGGGGTACCAATATTGTCACTAAACTCAATTGGTGCTGCACCAGTACCACCTTCGGAACCATCTACAACAATAAAGTCAGGAACAATTTTTGTTTCAAGCATTGCTTTAACAATACTCATGAATTGCCAAGGTTGGCCAATACACAGTTTAAAACCAACTGGCTTGCCGCTAGATAATGTTCGCAGCTTCTGTAAGAAATGCATCATTTCAATTGGGGTAGAAAAACTAGAATGCTTAGCAGGAGAAATACAATCATGATCGCGTGAAACGCCACGGATTTGAGCAATTTCTTCGGTAATTTTATGCTTAGGTAAGATACCGCCATGGCCCGGTTTTGCACCTTGTGAAAGCTTTAATTCGATCATTTTGATCTGTGGCAATTGAGATTGTTTAGCAAATTTTTGCTCGTCAAATTTTCCATCTAGGGTACGGCAACCAAAATAACCACTGGCAATTTGCCAAACAATATCTCCACCATTTTCGAGATGATAAGGGCTTAAGCTACCTTCACCAGTATCGTGATAAAACCCACCTAATTGCGCTCCTTTATTGAGTGCTCGAATTGCATTGGCACTTAAACTACCAAAGCTCATGGCAGAGATATTCATAATGGATGCGCTATAGGGTTGAAGGCATTGCGCATTACCCACCTGAATGCGGAAGCTTTTTGGATCAGCTGGTGGGCAAGGGCTTATTGAGTGGACAATAAAGCGGTAATTCTCTTGATAGACATCAATAATTGAGCCAAAAGGTTTATCTGCATTTTCGTTTTTAGCACGTTGATAAACTAAGCTTCGTTGCATGCGAGAAAAAGGTAGAGCATCTTGATCCGCTTCAATAAAGTATTGACGAATTTCGGGGCGTATATCTTCAAACAAAAAACGAAAATGTCCCATAATTGGGTAGTTTCTTAAAATAGAATGTTTATTTTGTAAAACATCATAGAGGCCTAATAGGCTTAAAGCGCCTGTAACTACCCATAAACCATTAAGGAGAGTATCAGAAATAAAATAATAGATACTATGAGGGGTATAGACGGTTCGAAACCATGTGATGCTGAGCGCAGTAAAAATACATAAAAACCAGAGAGAATGGCGTGAAAAGAATGTATTGAGAAATTTATGTCGAATGATTTGTGCTGGACTCGCCATATTGGAACAAATTCCTAATGTTTTACTGATACATACCTTGCCAAGAAGGAACTAAAACCACAAGTATGGAATTGTTAGCTTAAGGACGGTATAACAAAATCCAAAGATTATTGGGTTTGATTTTTCATTTAATTTTTAGAAATAGTTGAGCTAGCAATACATACTTTTTAGTAGTGAAGACCTGCCACTAGTCATTGAAATCTCAAAAAAATTATAAAGATGTGATAAAACACTTAGATTTCTTATTCATAAAGTATTATTTTCTTATTCATTTAAAATATATAGAATAATCAGGTGCTTACTTTTTATTCTTATTTTTTTGACCAAACTTTAAAAAAATATAAAATATGAATGTTGATGGTAAATTTTAACTAATGAAAAATTAAAATTTTTTAGAAAAACTAATAAAAATATAAATGAAATTATCGAAACTTAATAAAAAGAGTGGGGCCAACCATAAAAATTTTTATAATTGAGAAATCAATCAAAATTTTGATTATTAATTGATATTTGGAATGAAACAAATATTAGTGTTTTTGTTGTTTTTTTGTATTATGCGCAACTAGTAGAGTAAAAAAATAACGCTTTGAAAAAACAGTCAGAAGAACTAGTGATTGTGATGGGGAAGGCTAATTTTTACATCTATTAATTTTATTGGCGTAATGTAAAAAGGTTTTTAACCATGAATAAGTCTCTCATTTGTTTATCAGCAATTGCTATGGGTTTAACGTCTATCAATGTTGCAAATGCAGCTAACGCAACCGGTACACTAACTGTTAAAGCAACGATTACAAACAGTTGTGTTCTCAACACTTCTGCAACAGGTACTACGTCAAATGCAATTTTAGACTTTGGTACGTTAAGTTCGCTTGCAAGCAACGTAGATGCAGACACCACAACAACAGGTGGTACTGCAATTAAAGTGTTATGTAACAACACTGTGCCATGGACTTTGGCTTTTGACGCAGGGAAAAATGCTCAATCGACACAACGTCGTATGATTGGTGGGGCGGCTAGCAACGAATACATTCCTTACAACCTTTTCTCAGATACTAACCGTGCAACAGCAATTGGTATTGCAACAACTGCATATAGCGGTACTGGTACTGGTGTAGCACAAACAGTTAACGTCTATGGTCGTATTCCTGCTGGCTCAACTTTACCAAGTGCAGGTAGCTATGTTGACACTGTGACTGTAACAGTGACTTATTAATTTTTAATAAGTTTTATTGCGTCATCGCTAGCTCTTTTTAAAGGAGCTAGCTCAATTTGAGAAAAGTAGTTCTGGGCAAATCATGAAAAAAAATATCTTTGTTGTGACAAGTTTATTATTATTTTTGCCTAGTATGCTAAATGCAGCATCAATCCGCCTTTCACCTGTTAGTGTTGAAATATTGAGTGATCAGGCTGCCTCTTCCATTAGTTTATATAATCAGTCAAATGAAAGCGCTGATTTGCAGGTGCGTGTATTTGAATGGAGACAAAATGCTGGTCAAGATCAGTTAATCCCTACGGATGAGATTGTAATTAGTCCACCATTTTTAAAACTACAGCCTAGTGACTCTTATAACTTACGTGTAGTTAGAATTAACCCAGAACTTATTTCTGGTGAAAAAACTTATCGTATTATTATTGATGAGTTACCAAAACCAATTGATAGTCGTAAAGCTGATCAAGGGGTTAACGTACTACTACGTTCGTCATTACCTGTATTTGTAGTGAATAAAGATGCGATTACTAAACTGAATTGGTCAATACAACAAGAACAAAATAACGCTTATCTCACCATAAGTAATGTTGGTAATCGACATGCGCTTTTAAATAACTTAATACTTGTGGATACAACAGCAAATAAAAGCTATACCATTAAAGTAAATACCGTGAATGGTTATATTCTTGCTGGGAAAGCGAGAAATTTTAATATTAGTCCTGATTTTAAATTTCAAGCAGGTCATAAATATAATATTTTATTAAATATTAACGGTAAGCAAACATCTCTTTAAAGAGGCACATATGAAATATATCGTAAGTGCCTTATGTGTTATGTACTTGCCGATTCATGCCGCTGCTGAATCATTACAAGATAGTACCAATGCTGTCTTACCAAGTATTCCCGAAGTTCCGAATTCTGCTCATCAGGCATTTGGTTCTGATCAGGGATATGTACAGCTATTTTTAAATATTTCTGTTAATTCAAATGTTTCTAAAGATTTAATATCGGTACGGCAGGATCAAGATAGAAAATTATATATCCGCTCTCGTGATTTAAAAACTTTAAGACTAAAAATGGGTGAACATATCCTAGATAACCAGTGGGTGTGTATTAATGATCTAAACGGAATCCAGTTTAAATATCTGGAAAATGAGCAATCTCTAAACTTAAAAGTTCCGTCGAACATGTTAACGGGTTACTCAGTTGACTTAAATGGCCAGCAGATCACTAGCCCACAATTGCTAAAGATGAAACCCTTAAATGCAGCCATTCTGAACTACAGTCTGTATCAGACTATGACCAATGACGAGAACGTTTTCTCAGGTACGGCAGAGGGGATCTTTAACAGCGCAATCGGTAACTTTTTTTCAGGCGTTTTATATAACGGTAGTAATGAAAATAGTTATAGCCATGAAAAATGGGTGCGCCTAGAAAGTAAGTGGCAATATGTCGACCCTGAGAAGATCAGGATATATACCCTAGGGGACTTTATTTCCAATAGCCCAGATTGGGGCAGTAGTGTCCGTCTTGCCGGTTTTCAGTGGTCGAGTGCTTATAGCCAACGCGGGGATATTGTCACCTCGGCACTCCCGCAATTCTCTGGCTCGGCAGCACTGCCTTCAACCCTAGACTTATACGTCAACCAGCAAAAGATTTATTCAGGACTAGTCCCATCTGGTCCATTTGATATTAAACAGCTTCCATTTATTTCAGGAAATGAAGTCACCCTTGTGACTACCGATGCAACGGGTCAGCAGAGCATTACCAAAAAGCCGTACTATTTTTCATCGAAGATTCTGGCAAAAGGCATTAATGAGTTTTCAGTAGATGTTGGTATTCCGCGTTATAACTATGGACTCTATTCAAATGATTATGATGATGCCACCTTGCCTCAGGTGCAATTCGATATGGTTATAGCAACTCACTGACTTTAAGCGGCGGTGCAGAGGCTTCGACAGATGGCCTGTCCAATCTCGGCACAGGATTTGCCAAGAATATTTTGGGGATTGGGGTGATCAATGCCGACATTGCAGCGAGCCAGTATAAAGATGAAAACGGTTACTCTACCTTGCTGGGTTTAGAAGGGCGCATCAGTAAGAACATTTCATTTAACACCAGTTACCGCAAAGTATTCGATAACTATTTTGACCTAGCCCGTGTATCTCAAGTGAGATATTTAAAAGATAACCAGATCAATGCCGAGTCACAGAACTACCTGAACTACAGCGCACTGGCCGATGAGATTTTTAGGGCGGGGATTAACTATAACTTTTATGCAGGCTATGGGATTTATCTGGGCTATAACCAGATCAAATATAGTGACAACTCCTATAAATTACTGTCTACCAATTTAAGTGGAAGTCTGGACAAGAACTGGGGCTTTTATGCATCAGCGTATAAAGATTATGAAAATCACAAGGACTATGGAGTTTACTTTGCGCTGAGATATACCCCGTCCAGTAAAGTGAATGCGATCACGAGTGTATCTAGTGACAGCGGTAGCCTACGGTATCGCCAAGAAATATTCGGTTTGTCAGAACCACAAATTGGTTCATTTGGCTGGGGGGGCTATGTTGAAAGAGATCAGGATGCCAATGAAAACAATGCATCGGTCTATGCATCTTACCGAGCACGAGCGGCTTACCTGACGGGACGCTATAACCGATTTGGAGACAACGATCAGGTTGCAGTTTCGGCGACGGGATCATTGGTTGCGGCGGCGGGACGTATCTTTGCGGCCAATGAAATTGGAGATGGCTACGCAGTTGTGACCAATGCTGGGCCACAAAGCCAAATTTTAAATGGTGGTGTTAATTTAGGTACGACCGATAAGTCTGGCCGATTCTTAATTGCAAATTTAAGACCCTACATGTCTCATCACATCTACCTAGACCCATCATATTTACCTTTAGAGTGGGAAGTTAGCTCTACGAATCAGACAGCGTTTGTGGGTTATCGTCAAGGAACTTTGGTTGACTTTGGTGCTCATCAGGTCATTTCAGGATTAGTGAAACTGGTTGATCAAAACAACTCACCATTAATGCCAGGTTATACCGTTCGAATTAATGGTCAGCAAGATGGGATGGTTGGGTATGACGGTGAAGTGTTTATTCCAAATCTATTAAAGCAAAACAAACTTGAAGTTGATCTTCTAGACCATGGTTCATGCCAAGTTGATTTTGCCTATAAAAATACGCAGTACAGTACTAAAAAATTGGGGCCTTATGTATGTCGATAAATATTGCTAGCTTTAACCAGCCGACAACTTTTAAAGGTCTTTCATTTATCCTGAAATATTTTTTGGGAATGAGCTTGCTATGCCTGATCTTTACATTTTTTAACTCTGCCTATGCAACTTGCACACCTACAGGGACAACTTCTGGTACATACACATACACTGCCGCAACAATTAACAATGATGCAGTTCTGACATACACGGGAACAATACGTTGTTATGGGGGACGTACAACACCAGAAATTTCAGGTTATATGTGTATGAAAACCGTCTTTACTGGAACAACGAGTAGTAATAATAATTTTTCATTACCTTACACCGTCACAGCAACTGTAGGTGGAGCAGGGTCTTCTACCACTAATCAAAATTCGAATATCTGGTATGGTCCAGTAAGAACAGTCGCTTCAAATAATGTTATTAGTTACTCTGTAAATATAAAAGTACCTGCCCGAACAGGGTCGCTCATGGCATACCCTAAAGGAACTTATACTGGTACGGTTCAGCTATTTTGGGACATGCAAGCAAGCTCTAGCACTGTGTGTGAGGGGGATAGTGGTGGAGGTTGGGACTCGGGTAATACCACTATAACTGCTAATTATGTTGTGCCAAGTTTGTGTCAAATAGATTCAACATCAAATGTCGATTTTGGAAATATTAATGATATTGGTAAGACTACTCGTGATTACACAGCTCAAGGGGTGGTAAATACGACCTGTAATAATGGACTGCCATATAGTATTTATTTGGGGGATGGGAATAACCGTATTGCCGGTGGCTTTAGGCAGATGACAAATGGTGGTGGTCAGTACATTCAGTATCAGTTATATCAGAACTCGAATTATAGTGCGGTATGGGATACTACTGGTGGTGTAAGCGCAGTTGGAGGTTCTGGAGGTGTTTCTAAAACAGGTTCGGGTAATTCTCAGGGTACAAATGTCTATGGAAAAATTCCGCAAGGTACCACTATTTCAACAGCTCCGGGTAATTACTCAGATGCGATAGTTGTTACAGTAACTTATTAAGAATTTATTGGAATTTTATGTTGAGTATATTTTTAGGATTTGAGTTGAACACTTAGCATTTAAAAAGTGGTCTATAAATTTGGTGTTTAATTGTTCTAATTTAAAAGAAGCAGCTAGGTTTTTAAAAAGTAGGGGTGATAAGTGGTTAGCGGTAATGTTGTTTTAGGATGAGTAAAAACAGAAAAAGACAAATTAAAAAAATAAGAAAAAACATCTGATAAATATATACCTTATGAATATTAAATGTATTTTTACACAAGTTAACAGATTGTACAAATTAAATTACAGTTCTCTTTTCTTTATTTATTCTTTCTTATCAATAAAAAATACTTATAGAGATAAGTCGGTTCTCAATAATTTAATGATTTGTATTGGAAAACAAAGTGTTAAAATTGAAAGGCTGAGATGCTCTGATATGTTTAATTGTATTTTATTCGGTGAATCTACGAATCGAAATTTGTGGATGCTTAGTAGTACTAAAGACAAATGGCTACATGCGTGACAGCTATCCCGAATTTTAACCTCATGAAAATACAAAGGTTTATAAATTGTTTCAACCACTTACTATCCAAACTCGACTCGGTGGATTCTACTTTTTCTACTATTCCATTGTAGGTACATTCATGCCGTATTGGAATTTATATCTTCAAGATCAGGGATTTAATTATCAAGAAATTGGTGTTTTATCATCAATTGCGATTGTAACTCGTTTTTTTGCGCCTTTAGTTTGGGGTTGGATTGCTGATAAATCTGGTAAGCGGATGTTGCTTGTTCGGATAGCAACTTGGATGGAGTCATGTATATGGTTGGCTATTTTTATAGTGCCAAATACTTTTCAATCAGTTGCTTTGCTTATGCTTATTTTTAGTTTCTTTCAAAATGCGATTTTAGCTCAATTTGAGGGAGTGACTTTATTTTGGTTGGGTGATCAAAAAGCTAAACTCTACGGCAAAATTCGTAAGTGGGGATCGGTTGGGTTTATTGTTGGGGTATTCACTATTGGGGCTATTTTAGAAATAGTGCATATTTCAATGCTCCCAATTTTACTATTAATTATCTCGTCTCTAGCGTTTATTTGGTCTTTCACAATCCGCGAACCTGATAGCGCGCCTACTTCCCAAAAATATTTAGAACCTTTATTTCCTGTTCTTAAGCGCCCAACAGTGGCTGCATTTTTTGCAATTGAATTTATTCTACTTTTTTCACATGCGCCTTTTTATAGTTTTTATAGTAATTTTCTGAAATCTTTGAATTTCAGTACGACTGAAATTGGATTTTTATGGGCCATGGGCGTTTTTGCTGAAATTTTTATGTTTTCAATTGCCTCAAAGATTTTTCAACGTTTTTCGTGGCGCAGTTTAGTGATAGTGTGTCTGCTAGTGACGAGCATACGTTGGATGCTAGTTGCAGTATTTTCACATTATTTTATTGGTCAACTTTTTGCGCAGTGCTTACATGCCTTTAGTTTTGGTTTATTTCACTTGATCGCAATGAGAGTTATTTTTCAAAACTTTTCTGCTGGACAGCAAGGGCGTGGACAAGCACTTTATAGTACCATGTGGGGGTTAGGTGTAGCTTTCGGTAGTGTTCTGGCTGGGCATTTCTGGAAAATTCTTTCTGGTGAACTCATCTTTATGTGTGCCAGCGTGGTTGTGCTCTTAGGTTTGTGCTTTGTAAAGTGGCTTCCGAAACAAGTCGATTCTTCAACTACCTAAGCCTGAGATCATGCAAAACAAAGAATTTATATTGAAAAAAGCAAGTAAATATAAAATTGTTTGATGACTTGTTGTGACACGTTACAGTTGAAAAATATTGTTTTTATATGGTTATGGAGCAGTGATTTTGTCAAAAAATATGCTAACTTAACTTCATGCGTTTAATGATTAATAAATCTATGAAAAATATTTATATTATTGGATTATTGTGGGCTTGTTCTGGTTTAGCTGTGGCAGAAACGGCTACTCAACAGCCAGCTGAACAACCCGTTCGGACTGCAAGTAATCCTAATGCTATACGTATTGTTACGCGCCCTGAAATTATGGGATTGTGGGGAATGGAAATTCCAAATAATAAGAAATGTGTGGAATATTATAACTTTCGTAGTAGTAATGATGTAGTGATCAAAAGCGGTCAGGAATGGTCTTATGGTATTTATGAATATCAACCATCTGATGACCCTAAAGAGCAGCTAGCCGCTTTAGTAATGCAAATTAAATTTGATAATAATAAAGTAGATTGCTCTGGTCAGAAGCAAGACCAAACAGGTGATGTCTCACAATATTTTGTACAATGGAAAAACGACCATACAATCAATTTCTGTTCAACGGCTAAGGGTGAGCAGTGCTTTGCGACTTTACGTCGGGTATTACCATAAAATTATAGATATAAAAAAGCCTCTTATTTAAGAGGCTTTTTTCTATGAAGTATATTATGCAGTTTCAGCTTTCTTTTCTTCGACTTGCTTTAACAAGTGTTTTTCAAGGTAATGGATATCCATTGCTTGAGAGCAGAAACTCTTATCTTGCAAAATAAGATCTTTATGTAGAGGAATATTTGTTTTAATTCCCGTAAGGATCATTTCATCTAGCGCTTGACGCATACGAGCAATTGAAGTTTCACGGTCTTTACCATGAGAAATCAATTTAGCAATCATAGAGTCATAGTAAGGTGGAATGCTGTATTCTGGGTAGATATGAGAATCTAAACGAATACCAGCGCCGCCTGGCGCATAGAAACTTTCAATTTTACCTGGTGAAGGTAAGAAGGTTGTAGGATCTTCTGCATTGATACGGCATTCAATTGCATGTCCTTGAACTTTGATATCTTCTTGTTGAAGCTCTAGTCCTAGGCCACCAGCAATGCGTAACTGTTGTTCAATAATATCGACACCGGTAACCATTTCAGTTACAGGGTGCTCAACCTGAACACGAGTATTCATTTCAATAAAGAAGAATTCACCGTCTTCAAATAAGAATTCAAACGTACCAGCACCACGATACTGCATCAACTGACATGCATGAACACAAGCTTCTAAAATATCAGCTCGAGCTTGCTCTGGTAGGTTTGGTGCAGGTGCTTCTTCTAGTACTTTTTGATGGCGACGTTGTAATGAACAGTCGCGGTCATATAAATGAATTGCATGACCATTACCATCACCAAGAACTTGAACTTCGACATGGCGAGGTTTTTGTAAGAAGCGTTCCATGTAAACGGTATCATCACCGAACCACATTTCTGCATCGCGCTGCGCTGCTTGAACTGATTCAAGTAGTGTATCTACACGCTCAACAATACGCATACCACGACCACCACCACCAGAAGCCGCTTTAACAATAAGCGGGAAGCCGATTTCTTTCGCTTCTGCCAAGGCATTGTGGATGGTTACTGCATGGTCGCAACCTGGTACAGTAGGTACGCCAGCTTTTTTCATGGCAACAATCGCAGAAACTTTATTCCCCATAAGGCGGATATGTTCTGGACGTGGACCAATAAAAGTAAAGCCTGAGCTTTCTACAATTTCAGCAAACTCAGCATTTTCTGAAAGGAAACCATAACCCGGGTGAATAGCATCAGCACCGGTAATTTCTGCAGCAGTAATAATTGCCGGGATATTTAAATAGCTATCACTACTTGCGCCCGGACCAATACATACTGCTTCATCAACAAAACGTAAATGCATCAAATCCTTGTCGGCATCTGAATAGATACCAACAGTCTTGATTCCTAATGTTTTACAAGCCCGGGTAATACGTAAAGCGATTTCACCACGGTTTGCAATTAAAACTTTTTGCAACATAGACGTCCCCGGGGTAATTACGCGCGATAACGGAATAAAGGTTGACCGAATTGGATAACTTCACCATTTTTCACTAAAATTTCTTCAATCACGCCACTTTGAGTTGCTTCAATTGGGTTCATGATTTTCATTGCTTCAATAATACCCAAAGTTTCACCAGCAGATACTGTTTGGCCTACTTTAACAAATGGTGCTTCACCTGGGCTTGGAGCAGCGTAGAACACGCCAACCATTGGAGAAGTTTCAACTGCTCCACGCGGTGTTTTTGCAACTGGTGCTTCTGCAACAGGAGCAGCCGGAAGTGCTACACCAGCCGCAGCAACGACAGGATTGCGACGAGTTAAAGCGATTGATTGATCACCTTCTTTAACTTCGATCGCTTGCAAGTCAGACTCAATCATTAAATCGATGAGTTTCTTAATTTTGCGGATATCCATGGGCGACTATTCCTAAACTAGTTTGGGTTAGATGGTTGAATTTTTTCAATAGCGTAATCGAGCGCAAAACGATAGCCTTTTGCACCTAGACCACAAATCACGCCAATTGCTTTATCAGATAAATAAGAATGATGTCTGAATGCCTCTCTTGCATGGACATTAGACAAATGAACTTCAATGAATGGAATCGCAACGCCAAGTAGGGCATCACGTAGAGCAACTGAAGTGTGGGTGAGGGCAGCAGGGTTAATAATAATAAGTTTTACGCCTTCAGTTTGTGCCTGATGAATACGATCAACAATGGCACCTTCCCAGTTGCTTTGAAAAGTATCTAATGTGATTGAAGCTTGTTGAGCTTGGCTAATAAGTTGTTGGTTAATATCATCTAAGGTAAGATGACCATATACTTCTGGTTCGCGTTTTCCCAGCAAATTCAAATTCGGTCCATGAATCACCAAAATGGTCGAACTCATTCAGATTGCTCCAGCTCTAAAGTTGCAAATATTCTTTGCAAGATGTCTGCAAAGTTTGCTTATTATGGCATATGTTTCTACAATTTTTTTATAATTTGTTTTCATCGTCGCAGAAAGGGTATACCAAATTCGGCTTATATATTGTAAATTTTGCGATGATTTAGCAATGTTAAAAAATGACAAAATTTCAAGTAATTTAATGGAGCTTATTTTAAACTGAATTGACAAAAACAGTTCATGTATTTTGTGTAACGGCTATAGAGTTCTCTCCAATCACCAATAACTCATTCCATCGAGTTAGATAATTTTTTGAACGGTGGGATTGTTTCATGTGCCAAGATGGATTACGGGAATGATAACCGACTTGTAAATAGTGACTGCCAAATCGGTTACGAACTGTGCTGAGGGTTTGCATTAATTGTTGTCTTTGCTGAATCAACTCAAGAGGTTGCCATAAATCATCAATATGATGTTGACGAGGATGCAAACCACAAAATAAAACTCCAATCTTTATATATTTTTTATTTTCTTTATATAAAACATCTATTTGCTGCATGGCTGCTTTTGTTAATATGCATAAATCATCTGTTGCATAATTTAAGCCTATCGCTTGAGAAGATGCTTTTTTATAAGGTGGTTTATCTATTTTTTCATAAAGCATGACTTGAACGCAGGCACAGAGCTGTTCTTGTTTCATTAAACGGCGATGAGCTCGGTTAAGATGAAAAATAAGTGCTTGCTTAATAATTTCAATACTGGATAAAGCTTGAGCGAAACTACGTGATGCTAAAATTCGTTTGGTGACAATTGCAGGATCGTCGAGTTGAATACAGGATTGGCCTTTTAGCTCACGAATGGTACGTGCCATAACCACAGAAAAAGCTTTTGCTAGATGATGCTCATTGGCAAAAGTTAAGTCTAAGCATGAATAAATCTCATAGCTACCTAATTGTTTGACTAATTGATAGCCAATTCCCCAGACTTCTTTGACTGGAGTGTGTTGCATGAGGTCTTCAAGAAGCAGAGGATCTAAAGTAGTGAAATTACAAATTCTATTAAAGCTTCTAATTTTTTTAGCATAGTGATTGGCTAATTTTGCTTGAGTTTTTGAATATCCGATGCCAATACAACAGGGTAAGCTTAGCCATTCTTCTAAGGTTTCTACGACTTTGACACAATAAGAATGAATATCTAGAGATTGAAGGTAAGGGGTAAGGCGAATAAAACATTCATCTATAGAATAAGCTTCTAAATCATCGGGCGAGAAAAACTCACCAAGAACTGAAAAAAAGCGACGTGACATTTCAGCATACAAAGTGTAGTTGCTTGAATAGACGTGTACACCTGCTTGAAGAGCTTCTTGTTCGATTTGATACCATGGAATACCCATTTTGATACCCATATTTTTTGCTTCTTCACTACGTGATACAACACATCCGTCGTTATTAGAAAGTACTACGACTGGTAGGCCAATAAGTTTGGGATTAAATAGTCGCTCACAACTCACATAACAATTATTAATGTCTACGAGGGCGTAAATTTCGCGGTGTGAGATTTCCATTATGATTTGCCCCATGAAAAATATTGGTAAAACTACATATTGATATTGTTTTCATAAACACAGCGATGAGGGGTGTTGGATGAAAAAGTTGCATCTTGAATATGTAACAAAATCAAGTTAACAAAATTTTTAGCAGAATGCTAGGGTGGTTCTGTGGGTTTACCTCAGGTTAATAATGGAAAAAATAGATAAGGAATTAATATTTTTAATAAAAAAGGAGATCGCATGGATCTCCTTTTTGTGACACATTCAATGTCAGTTTTTGATTACCATTTATGGCTATAAGAAACTTTCAGCGTTGCACCATTTGCTACTAAATGGCTAGTGTTATTACCAGATCTTAATAATTGGCTATAGAGAGGGTAGTACTTGCGGTTAAACATGTTCTCTAAACCAATCGTCACAGTGTCTTTTTTGTTAAGCGCAAAGCTACTGATTAAATCTGCTGTTGTATAAGATTTTACATCATAGCGACCAAAACTATTTACACCGTTTAAGCGGTAGTCTTCTGAACCGAAGTAAGTAGCTTGTAGACGATTCGTCCAAGTTTCAGTTGGACTATAAGAAACGTAAGCTGTGAGTTTTAATGGTGGAATACGGAAGCCTGTCATGTCTTGTTCTGTACCGTTTTGCGGTTTTTCACGGCCTTTCATCCAAGTAACGCTACCACCAGTTCCCCAAACATTGGAATCGTCAAGATAGTCAAAAGTTGCTTCAACACCAGTGACTTTCTCTTTCGTTCTAGTCATATCCAAACTATTACTTACTGGTTGCACAGCGCCAAGGTCAGAAGTAGAGTGGAATACAGCTAAACTTGAAGAGAAGTTATTGAAGTTTCCTTTCCAGCCTAACTCATAGTTATCAACTTTTACAGGTTCTAAGAATGACGAACCAAGGTTAAAACCTGTGCTGGCATTGCGAATAACTACACCGACATCAGGCAACTGGAAACCTTGGTTGAATGATGCATAAATCGAGTGTTGATCATTTGGAGAGAAAGTCACATTAGCATTGTATAACCATGCATCAGCTTTTACTTTTCCGCCCTCAACGGTGTAAGGGTTAGGCTTACCTAATTGTGATAATGGAACAAAGCTATCAATTTGGGCATAGCTGTCTTCATAACGCGTACCAGCTTCTGCTGACCATTGGTCATTAAAGCGGTGTTTTAACTGTACAAAGCCACCCAAACTTTGCGTGGTAAGTTCAGGTAAATAAATAAGTTTGCCAATTTTTACAAACTCTAAGCCACCAGATTGATCATAAATATCAGGATCGAAAATATCTAAAGGCATTTCGCTTTTTTCGCGGCTAAAGTCACCACCCCAAACTAGGGATGTATCACCTAAAAACTCAAGCGGTGTGGTCACAGTTAAGCGGCTACCGAGTACGTTATTTTCTTGATAAACCTGATCCACTTGTCCACCACGTGGGCTGACTTTACCTGGAGCAACACGTGCGTCAAATGGTGAAAAACGGGTAAAGAAGTCACGGTAATAAATTTGAGCATCAACTTTATTGCCAAAAAAGTCTTTATGGTTATAGGTTAAATTGTAGATTTGGTTTTCGTTTTTAGTCTGGTCTTTAAGCTTTAAGCCTTTAATGGCTTTGGCTGGTACAGTTCCGGCAGGGGTATTCTTAACACTTGTGTCAGATGCATAATCTGAGTCTTGCTCGGCATTATAGTAGTTTGCAGCAAATTGTAAGTATTGATTGTCATCAATATGATAACCAAGTTTACCACCTACGCTGTAAGCATCGGCATCATATAAATCGCCCTGACTAGGTTCAGGTGCAACACGGTCACCACTTGCATCGTACGGGCTACCAATACGTTGGTAACCAAAGTCGAGTGCATAGTCAAAAGCGTTAAAGCTGCCTGTGAAATATTGATGAATATCGCCACTAAAAGCATTAGAACGGAAATTTGTTAAAGGTGTTTGAAGCCCAACGACTGTTTTTGCTGTAGGTTCGCCACCCGCAGCTTTTGTGGTAATTGAAATAATACCGCCAGAAGCACCGCCACCATAAATTGCGTTGCTGCCTCGAATCACTTCAATGTTGGCAATGCTTTCAGGGTCAATTGCTGAAAGTCCTCTTGATGTGTCTCGTGTCAGGTTCATTGGAACGCCATCCACCAAGATGAGAGCATTACGACCACGTAAAGTTTGACCATAATCGGTAATGGTGCGGCTTGAGTCTGATAGGCCCGGTACGGCTTTTGCTAAAACGGTTGCAATACTGCCAGATGAACCATTTCTTAAAAGTTCAATTTGTTTTTCATCTAGCTTGGTCACTTGCTTGGCAGAAGTAGAAAGTTCATCTGCACGTGAAGCGGTAATTGTAATTGTAGGAAGTGCCTCAGGCTTTTTTTCAACATCTGTTGTCTCAGAGGTTGAGGCTGCAAAGGCCGAGTTTGAGAGAAAGATGGCCCCACCAAGTGAAAGGAGTGGAATGATATTTTTTACTTCAGACTTCCTCGTAAAAAGTTTGTGACTTTTTATCTTATTTCCCATTGTCTCGCCCTGAGAGTGATTTTAAATTTGTCGAATTATAAGTGAGAATGATTGTAATTCACAATATCGTTGTTGGACAAAAAATAATAAAATTTATTTTTATTAATTGTTGTGTAGAGAAAGGTGCATCCATCGCTCTACACAACTGAAAATTTATGAGATTTCTTTATAAGAATTCAAATGATTTTGATGGGCACGGCGAATAATGCTTCGGTCATCGCCCAGTACAAACAGCTGAACGGATTGTTGTTTCCATGCCGCAATATCTTCAGGTTGTCGGGGAATAGCACAGAAATGCTTTTGACTATTTTTAGTCTTTGCATACATCTCTTGAACTTTTTCTTTCACTTTTGGATGGCTAGATTGCCATGGCATTCCCATAGATTGAGAAAGGTCGGCAGCACCTTCTAGAATAATATCAATACCTTCAACTTTTAATATTTCATCTAGTTGTTCTAGTCCTTCCAAGCTTTCAATCATGGCAACGACAACAGTTTCGTTTGCTGCGTATTGAACAAAACTAGCTAAATCATCCATGCCATATCGATTTAACCTTGTCGAGTTGAGACCTCTTTGCCCAAGAGGCATATAGTGACAATTGTTCACGGCTTCTTGTGCTTGCTGAGCATTTTCTATACGCGGAAAAACAATACCCGTTACCCCTGCATCGAGCAGAGGTAGAACTAAATGGTTGGTGTTTAACGACACCCTCACAAAGACATCAAGACTCATGGCTCTAGCAGCTAAAATCATGGTCTCGACTTGAGACGTACTAAATAAAGTATGTTCCAAGTCGATAATAATAAAGTTGTAGCCCGCAAGTGCCAGTTGCTCGACATTAATGGGAGAGGCTACGGAACAAAATATTCCGTAGAGTGTCTCGCCGTGTGCTATTCGTTTCTTAAAAGAAATCGAAAGCTTATTCATATTCAATTTCCTTAATGAGACTGAGCGGGTTCGGCGTGGTTTGTACTCTTAAGCGAATTTCCGGAAGGAAACGGCGGCTTGCGAGCTGTTCAATATCAATAGTGTCATCTGTAAAGTTAAACAACTCATATCGTTCGGTAAACTCTGGGTGAGCTTCTTTATGCTGATTAATAATGGTTCTTAACATGGTCCAGAATTTGATTTCATCGAAGTCATAATGTTCATTTAAGAAAATCGCTAACTCAGCCAGATTCACAAACCAAAGCGCATCTTGGGTAAAGTCTCTTAACTCATTTGGAGAATGGGTTTCCAAGAACGAGTTTGGGTTAATCTTGGCATGTTCTTTTGGTGCATCTTGTAAGTTAGGTAAAAGCTCGGGCTCACGTAAAAGATGACGACTAAAACGGATACCATCGTGGAAATCTTTCAAGGCTGCCTTAATTGGTAGGCCATTTTTATGAATCAGTACCATGTTTTGTGCATGTGACTCTAAAGCCAGACCGTGGCACCATAAAATATGCATGATAGGTAAATAAGCGTTGGTAAGTAATTTTTCTAACCAGAATTCAATACCATACTCTTGAATCCACTCATCGATTAGTGGTATTTGGTCCGTATCAACTTGCATTAGACCCGTTACAGGCGTTGCTGATTCGCCTTCTTTTAAGTAGCTGTAAATACTTTCGCGCCAAATGCAGGCGAGTGCACCGTATTGAACAGGTAGCGCAATTTGCTGGTTAACTGAAAGACCGCCGATCTCTCTTAAAATAACAGGCTTACGCTGTTTTTCTAAAATATGGTCTTGTTCAACAATGTTATAAAGCCAATCACTCATTTTTGCCGCATTTTGAACGGTATGTGGCGCCAATACACGAGAGGTAGAAGTATTGACCAAGTTCATTGCCAATTTAAGAGAAAGCGCCGACATATCACTAATATTTGATAGGGTTCGAATCGATTGCTGTGGTAAATAAGTCGGACCTTCAATATCTAACGGGATGATCAGTTGGTTGCTGATTGCATCTTGATAATATAATTCAATAATTTTATCCCACTGCCACGGGTGAATTGGAGTGAGGATATAATCTTTAAAATCTATATTTTGCTCTTTCAATTGATCGTTAATGGCTTGTAGATCTTTTTCTGAAAAATGCTGTTTATAAAGCTGCTCTAAGTTAATGGTTTCACTTAAAACCAGTTTGCATAAACTGTTATGAGTTGCCACCCATTGAACCGTAAAACCTTCAGAAAGCTCTGGTGCATATTTTTGATTTTCTTTTAAATCGAAGCCGATACGAGACTTAAAACTCGGGTGATATAAATGGGCGTTGGTAATCCGCGCTTCTTGTTCTAAATAAGGCAAAGTTCTTAAAGGTTGGGCAGGTACTTGGCTCAAAGTCTGCGCATGTTTAACGTAAGTTAAATTGAGTTCATCATTAAAGTTTTGCCATTTAACTGGGTCAGCTTCAATAATGTTTTTTAAATCGGCAAGTAGCGTTTTTAAGCTAGGACGAGTTTCAGCATCTAAACTAATATCAGAACGGACTAAACTCGAAGGATTTAACTTAATTCGTTTAAAACTGAAATGTCGTTTAGCCGTGCAAGTATAAAAAACGGTATCGGAAACATAAAATTTGATCTGACCTTTAGAAAACTCGTATTTAAAAGTATTTTCAAAAATGAGTGCTTCTAATAATTGGCCCATCACGCGATTTTCCGCGAAGGTTTTATAATCGGTTTGTTGTGTTGCTTGAAGAGGGTAAAGCGCTTCTGCACCGCGATATTTATAAATAGGGTTTTCAACTTCAATCCAGATTGGATTGCCACCACTGTGATAGAGCGTATTTAACATATTTGCCTTAATTGGTAATGTGAGTGAATTAATTAATAAATCGCGATATTGCTGGCCTTTGGCGCTAAAATTTTCTTGCGTGAGCGTAAGGCGTGTGGCTTGCCAAAGTTCAGATTCTTCAATCACGGTAACTCGTGCAATTGCACTGATGAGATGAGCAATGTGATTGATCACAAGGTAATATTTTAAAAAGGTCCACGCATCTTTCTGAGAGAACCAAGCGGTACTATCTTCAGAAATAGATGAGTCGTCTTCTATCATTTCTGGAACAATGCTAATGCCTTCCATGTCTCGAAGAATAAGGCGATGTGGATAGCCATTTTTAAATTCCATTAAACTATTTTGCATGTGCGCTTCTACACTAATGCCTTTGTTTGCAAACAACTCAATTAATGGAATGAGTGAAACTTTAACGTACTGTTTCCACCAGAAAGTAATGAAGTCTTTGGCATCTTTCAATTGTAGATTTTGGTTGGGTGCCGCTTGCTGAATAATGCTTAAAAGCGGGATTTGATGGTTTTCATTTTCTTCAACCAAGCCACCGAGCATTCTGGTATTTTCTAATGTCTCTGGCGTGAGTCCTGCTCTATAAAGAATACCAAATGAACTTTCAAGCTCTGGAATTTTGACTGTTTTTGCCTCTAACTCCGGCAGAATCAAAAGATCAGGATATTGCTCATTAATCTTGTGATTGATAATAATTTTGCTCGCATCAATCGCGCGTTCCATTTCATCCATTGGGTTATTACGAATGAAACTGGTAATTCGTACATCAATTGATAGCTTTAAGAATAGATTCGATTGAGGCAACCATACTGTACGAACGGATGAGGTCGGCCATACGGTTTGACCTAAAGCTCCCAGATAGATCACGTCTTGGTTATCTAAATATTTCTTCAAAGATGGATGTTGACGTAAGAAGTTAGCTTGCCACGGATGGGTTGGCATTAGCTCGTAATTTGCTAAGTTTTCTTGTAAACGTTCTTTTGCTGTTTCTAAAACTTCATCTTCAACACGATGAGAAGACTGTTCTTCACTTACAAGCTTTTGGATTAAAGAAGAATGAATTGCAAAGTAATGAAGTTGGAAACTTGCGCCTAACTCAGGGCTATACTTCTTCATGTCTTCTTTAGAGAAACCTAAATTGGCTTTAGAAGTCACATGAAAAGGGTGCCCATATAACATGCCTTGTTCGGTTGCCTGAAAACCACTTAACGCTTTAGTTACTGTTTGGGAAGGCTTATTTTCTAAAAAGAATTTTGTGTTCTCGATACTATTGGCAATATCAGAATATAGATTCTTATTTTGGTTTTTATCTTTAAATAAGCTATTCAATTCATCTGTAATCAGCTTCACTAATTTTTTAGGGTCGGTGAGTGAGTCAAAAGTATTTTCGCTTAAATTTTGCAGGGTAAAACCACGTTGATATCTATGATAACCAGTGGTGGATAGATGCTGAACTGCACCATAAACAATCGTGTTAGATGCATTAAAAGTATAAGCAAAATACAGGGTGTCTGGGCGCTCTGCATACAGTGTGAATAAAGGAGAATCTTGAGCTGGGATAATATGCTTTTCAAGATTTACTTTGAGTTCACGAAAGAAAGTATTCAGGTACTGTTCGAAAAGTTTATAAGACCATGCATCGGTTGTAATAATTGAGTTCATTCTTGTGCCTCTTCTAAAATTGTATCCATTAAGAATCTGTTCAAAATCACCACTAATCCCGCACCGATAAAAAATAGTGAGGTGCAGATTAATGCAGCAGTAATATTGAAAAATGAGTAGGTGAGCGTGATCGTGATTGGGCCAATAAGTTGTCCTAAGACAAAGGCACTGTTAGAAATACCAATCACTTTTCCTTGGCTTTGAGCGCCGGCTTTTAGAGAAATTGTGTGCAAGATCGAAGGAATAAGGGCTGCAAAGCAGAAGCCTTGTATGAGTCGTAATACAAGAATCAGCCAGAGATTAGAAACCCAGATCAATGCGAAAATCGTGATGCCGCAAATTAAGGATGCGTAAATGAAGTTATTAAAAGAATCTCCTTTATCATCATTTCTTTTTCCCCAATAGGTTGCAGCAATAAATGCTGCTCCCCATGAAAGCGCATGAATTGTTCCCGTTAAACTCGCAGCAGATAACGATGAGTGAGTGCTTTGGCTTATTTCACTAATGTATAAAACAAAGCATGACACCAAACCAAAGCCGCCCGCTTGAACCAAAATGCCGGCGCTTAACCATGAAAAAATCGTTCTATCAAAGAAAGCTGGAAGCTTAGATTTCTCTTTGGTTTTTGTGGTTTCGGTTTTAACGGGATTGGTTAATACAAATGACGCAATCACAATGAGTGTCATCACAACAAATGCTGTCGCGTTGAGTAATACTTCAACCCGCCATTGATCCATAAATATCCCGCCGAGCACGGGACCACATAGGCAAGCTAGCGCAACACTACTTTGTAGTTGCCCAAAAGCGGCACCACGTTGTTGTTCATTAGAAAGATATGAAACATAGGCATTTAAAATCACGGAAAGACCGCAAAAACCCAGTAAAATTCGCGCGAAAATAAACAGGTATAAATGCTGGGCGCTCGCCATGAGCAGTATTGAAATACAGAAACCAGCCAGAGAAAGTAACAAGGCTTTTTTATGGCCGAATGTGTCGGATAGATGACCCACAATTGGTGCTGTAAATAAGCTGCCAATAGCTGGAGCTGCGAGTGCCAAACCTGCCCAGATAGTGGGAGCACTCATATGCGCAGTCAGTTTTTCCATATAGAGCGGCATGATTGGAATCAGCACCATGAGCCCGAAAGTGGAAAAAAACTGACAGAGCAAAATAATGAAATGATCTAGGCGAGATGAGCGCATGATTTAGATGTCCATGGTCTCATAGCTAGAAACAGATAAGCTGTGATAAGGGTTTGGCGTACTTCCGATTTTACTTGGCATGCCCGTTGAGTCGCTTTCTTGCGCAAGTAAAGGCGTAAGTAGCTGTTTGAACGGCCAAGTCTTATTGTCAAAAAGATAAGTTTGAATTTGCGATTTTGTTTGTTCTGAAATAGGTTGGGTTTCTACAAAATTTTGAATAATGTCTTGAACCATCTCCCAGAAATCGTTTTCCGTTCGATCCGTATATTTCAAGGTAGCTAAAGCAATCGGGTAGAGGTTAATTTGAATCCCTAAGGTAATGAAGTAATTAAATAAGTCTTCATTTTTAGTAAAGATAAGATTGTTCGGTGTGCTCGTATCGATGGTATAAATCGGAGGTGTAAAACCATTTTCTTCAATGGCTGTGGTACATATTCTTAAGGTATCGTGGTCACGCAAAACAAAGCATTTAAACTTATTATTTTCATAACACACCATGGTGTTTTGCCCGTGGCATTCAGGCATGATGCCTTTCGCCCAAAGCGTTAAGAATGTTTGAATAAAATGAACACTTAAGTCTTTTAGTAATGACCATTTGTCACCTTCAACGCCTAAAGCTTCCCAAGGGTCGACATACGTACAGCTTAAAGCTGACATAGTGATTGGCGTGACGTTTTTATCTTGGCAAAAGTCGGGTAAATGTCTGACTTGGCAGCCGATTACACCTAAATTCTTTACAATAGGCTCTTGTTTACCGAGCACCCACCAATGTGTTTCATTACTCAAAAAGAGGCGATTTTTTAATAAAGCAGTTTCATTAATGACGTCATTTAAAAAATCATAAGCCGTATGTCCATTCATTAAATAACGGCCTGGCATAGAGCGGATTGCGCCTAATGTTTTGGCATTGGTTGAGAGTTTTAAATGTAGATTCGGGTTTGCGTTGTGAATAAGCGTTCTTAATGAAGAAGTCGGTAAACCAATTGTCGTGACATGGTTTAGGTTAATACCGTCGTACTTATTTTCATCAAACTTTAAATAGCGATGTTGAGTCTCTAACAAAGGTAGGGCTAAGTAATCATCTGAAAGCTGAGCCATTTTGTCAGCAATAAGACGTTCCTCAACTTCTGATAACAGAAGCTCTTTATGAGGAATCGACTCCATATTATTGATCACGTCATCTTTCTTAAATGCCCACCAATACACCTCAATTTCTTTTTGAGTTGTGAGTGGGGCAAGTTCACCTTTTGAGTGAGCGAACGGATGAAATGGACGATCAGCTACTAGTGATAGCAATTCACTAGTAATCAAAGGCGAAGAAAATGAAAGGGCTGACTGTAAAAGTTGAGGAATTTTTTCAGCCGTTACTAAGTTATCTAGCCAATAATCAATCACTTTTTGATGGTGTGGAGATGGCCACCAAGTTGCTTTAGTTAAATAGTTAAAAACTTCAGAAATAGAAATTTTAGAAGTTGTATTGCTCAAGAGCTTATGAAGCAAAACTTCGGGTTGGGTAACATAGAAAGGATTTACACCATCTACTTTTAAACAGCTGAAATAGAGTTCCAACTCATCATTGAGAGTAATTGCCAGATAAGGCTTTTTATAGGAAATATAATCTTTAAAATCTCCATAATTCTCCATGTAGAGTGCGTCTATCGTTTTTTGTAGTTGTGCTGTGTAAATCCGATCTAACATTTTAGTTATTCCTATTCTTATAAAAGCGGTAGAACCGTGCCAACGTTTTGTTCTTGTGCAGCATTGAAGAACCATTTAGCGCAGACAATGTCATCAATCGCCATGCCCATTGGGTTGAGCAAAATGATTTCATCTTCGTGTTCGCGGCCGTTTTTATGACCAATAATGATGTCGCCAAGTTCAGCATGTAGTTTTTCACGGCTGAATAAGCCATCTTCAACCAGCACATTGATAACTTTCTTTTCTCGGTTTGATTGGTCCCAGTCATCCACAATGACTTTGTCCACTTTTAAGAAGACTTCAGGCTCGATATCCATAATTGAAATATTTGAAACAAAGCAGCCTTTTTTAAGCCACTCAAATGGAATGTAAGGTTTATCTGAAACTGTGCAGGTAATGAGGACATCGGCTTGTTGAATCGCAGACTTAGCACTGTCATGAATTTCAATTTCTAAATTCGGATATTCTGATAAAAACAATGCTTTGAGTTTTTCAGCTGCTTCAGGGTTCACATCAAATAAATGGATTTTTTTCACTTGAGCATATTGTTCAAGCACAGTTTTAATCTGCATTTGAGCAATTGGTCCGCAGCCAATCACGGTAATGTCTGAAAAGTCTTTTTTCGCTAGATATTTAATCGAAACACCAGTAATTGCCGCAGTTCGCATGGCACTAATTAAGCTGCCTTCCATCACCGCGACCGGATAGTTTGTTTCTGAGTCATTTAAAACAATCAGTGCGCTAGCACGCGGAATATTGAATTTTTTAGGGTTATGTTGTCTTGAACCAATCCATTTAATTCCGGCAATCGGGTCATTGCCACCTAAATAGCAAGGCATGGCAATAATACGGTCAGCAATATGGTCTGCACCTTGCCAGCGAAGATAAGGTTTTAAAGGTTGAACAAACTGTTTATTTGCATGCAGGGTTAAACCTTCAGTAATCGCTTCAATAAATGAATTACTATGATTTGCGCCAAGATTTAATAAATCTGATTGACTTAAGTAGCGAAGGGTAGCCAAATTGCTCATGAATATTTCCTAAGGAGAAGGTTAAACAACATTTTGTAAAGTAAGGTTTTCTTGGCGTCGTACGTTTCGATTGAAGTGGCGCTTCTTGATCATTTCGAACCATTCATCTTCATAAACCAGATCGAGATAACGGTCACCGCGATCGGGCAACAGTGTTAAGACGCACGATCCATCAGGAATGGTTGGAATCAGTTTCTTGATGGCTGAAATTGATGAGCCACTTGAACCACCTGCAAAAATTCCTTCATGTTCAAGAAGCTCTCTGCAACCGAGTGCTGACTCATAGTCATCTACATAAATGACATCATCGATTTCATCGGGGGAGAGTAGCGGTGGGACTGTACTTGCACCAATTCCAGGAATTTCGCGTGGACCAGATGTACCACCGAACAACACAGAGCCGACGATATCGACTGCGATCACTTTTAATTCTGGAAATCTTTCTTTAAGGCGACGAGATACGCCCATAATCGTGCCAGAGGTACTTGCCCCAATCACGAGGTAATCAATCTTGCGATCAATTTGATTTAGGATTTCTTCTGCTTCTCCAAAATAATGGCTTTTCCAGTTATTTGGGTTTGCATACTGATTAATCCAAACAGCATTTGGAAGCTGTTGGCAGAGTCGTTTTACAGTGTCAATTCTGGTTTTTAAATAACCGCCGTTTTGGTCTTTTTCAGAGACCATTTCGATATTGGCCTTGTAGAGCTTCAACATTTGTAAGTTTGCTGAGGCAATTTTTGGGTCAATAACGGCAGTAAATTTTAATCCATATATTTTGCAAGCCATTGCAAGCGCAATCGCTAAGTTCCCTGATGAGCTTTCAACAATGTGACTATCTTTATTAATCACTCCAGATTTCAGGCCTTCCTGTAGCATGAATAATGCCGGACGGTCTTTAATACTTCCTCCTGGGTTTAACAATTCCATTTTCGCAATCACTGAGATCGATTGATGCGTGAATAGCCTTGATAATTGTAGTAGTGGCGTTTTACCTATGCAGTCGAGAATATTTTCATGGATCATGGTAGATCTTCTCAGGTTTTTATGTGGTGTGAATGATAATGATTATTAATTTAATTATTATTACCATTTGTGCCATGATTGTTGCGGTTTGTAACTGAAAACAGGATGGACTTAGAGGATTTTTCACTAATTTTTTTTATCTAATTATTTGAATCGTAATATTTAAGTTTTACAAAAGGATTAATAAATAAATCTTTTTAAATATAATGACATAGGCAATAAATTACTTTAGAGCTAAAAAAATTAATTTAATTAAGACAGATGCGAGAAATTATTTTGAAGAAATAAAATGAAATTTATGACCTCACCCGCGTAATTGATGCATCACTATTCTGTAGTGAGTATGGGTAAATTTAAGGCTTGAAAAAGAGAGAGGTATTTAAAGACTGACTTAAGATGCTTTGAATAATGAACTGAAATTGATCAAGTGGCAGTTATTGATATGAAAATGTCTGAAAATGATACGCTTAGATAGATATGATCATTTCCATAAGCGCTATATTTTCAATGGATCAGTTGAGCCTAGAAAATATAGGAATGCGTGTTTCGCATTTTGTCTTATGGGTCTTTCAAGCTGTCTTTGTCATAAAAGACAGCTTTTTTTTATGGCGATTTAATAAGTAGAAAAGTTATGAACGATAGTGTTGTTTAGCTTGTTCATAAGCCTCAAGATTAATGCATTGAGCACCCAAGCTTGTGATTTGTGCTTGGTCGAGTTGAAGTTCATCCCATTTTTGCATTTGCTCGAGCAGCCAATAAAAGTCTTCAACTTTTGGAAGTGCACTTTCTTTTACTAAATGACGGACAATATCCTGAATCATATAGTATTTGTCGACATGTACTTCTTCTGAACAATGGAAGCGCACAATTCCAAACTCAACTAATAATTTTAAAATTGGAGCAAAATCGTCTAACTCACTCAATTCTTGTTGGGCTTTCATAATTGCCGTGGTGAGTGCAACCAGTGTTTGTGGATGCTGTTCAGCCCATTCTTGAGTTACGGCTAGAACCTTATCAGCCACAGGTGGAATAATGTTTTGACTTGAGCAAATCATTTTACTTAAGCCTAAAAGCTCGCCTTGAGTATTCCAAGGTTCTCCGACACAAAAACCATCAATCACATGTTTGTCTAATGCTTCGACCATATAAGGTGGTGGTAATATTTTAAGCTGGATAGATTGTGCAAGTTCAGGATTTGCTAAAGCGAGCCATTCTCTTAAACAATAATGGTGAATAGAATGCTTAAATACATGTGCTAAGGAAAGAGAATGTCCTTGTTCAAGATAGCTTGCCACTTTTTGCGCTGTTACTTGGGCCGTATCATTTTTTTGAATTGCAAGTTGATGAGTAAGTTTTTGACTTAAGCTAATGAAAGCACGATTTTCACTTAAAACCAGTGATGTTTGCAGTGGCGTGCCAATTTGATCTGTGCCTACAGCCGCTGCAGGTAACATTGCAGATAAGCAATGCGCTGCATCTAATAGACCAAAAGCAAGACGGTCTCGAAGACTTGCCCAAGATGGTTCTTTAACTAAAGTGACGTCTAAACCGACTTCCTCAAAGAAGCCTCTTTGTTTTGCCCAAAGCAATGCAAGACAATCAAGCAAAGGAATATAGCCGAGTTGTAATTGAGTCTTTTCTAATGTGCTCATTTATTCATCCTTTAGTTGATTGTTGAGTAATTTTTGGGCATCAAGTAACCGCCGTGCCATTTCTCCAATCGTTATACGGTGACTCATGGCATTTTTTCTAAGAAGTTGGAAAGCTGTATCTTCAGGTAAGCCATGCAGTTGCATGAGTAATACTTTGGCCTTTTCAACATCTTTACGATCAGCCAGTTTTGTTTGAGCCTCTTTTAAATCACCTTCGAGTTTTTTGTGCTTTTTATATTGCTCAATCGAGATTTCTAAAATGGTATGTAAACGGGCAGGGTCTATGCCATCTACAATATAAGCCGTTACTCCCGCATCGATGGCTTGTTTGATGGTGTCTTTATCTGAATTTTTAGTGAACAGGACAGTCGGTAGGTCATAGCTACTCACACAACTTTCAATAATGTCACGATGAGGATGATCCATATCGAGCAAGATCACATCGGCTTGTAAATGCTCGAGACGAAAAATATTTAAATGGTCCAAAGTAAGGCAAGCGACCACTTCAAAATCATTTTCAAGCAGACTTTTTCTTATATAGTCTGCTCGCGCATGATCATCATCAATAAGGGCTATTTTGAGTTTTGGCATAAGTTCAGAAAATCAGGCTAAGAAAATGCGCCAATTCGACGCGTTTTTTGTTATGAGGTTTTAAGCAAGATTAGTGCCATCCAAAACTAAACAAAAAATCCAGTTTAAGTGGCATTTCAGCAAGCTAAAGAATGAATGTGGTCAGTCTTGGTGCAAAAATACGATTCATTTTGTGGCAAGACATATTTTTATCTTAACCATTTAAGTGTACCGCGATGGGGCAAATAGAATAAGACATTATTTTTATAAGATAGCTGGCGAAATTATATCTATATGAAATTAAAAATAAAAAATTTTTAAATTAAATTTATATAAGGATTGGCATGCAAAATGCTTACTTAATTACAGGTCGAAGACGACCATAAGTTTTAAAGACGGCCAACGATGTCCGTTCTGATCGAATTTGTGAGTGCAACTGTGCACACAAAGAATTTACGTTCAGTCGGAGTGAAGGCCATGTCTTTATTTTTATTGCATAAAAAAGTTACATCTGAATTATCTAATTTTTCAGTTCCAGCGATGCGAGCCTTCTCTATGGGGGGGCTCGCTTTTTTTATTTCTTTTTATGACTTTGCTGTGCATTGGGTGTCATTAACGAGTGGGAAAAATGGATTCCAAGCAGCTACATGCTTTGTGAGATTGATTCGCTTCTCGGTAGAACACAAGGCAAAAAAACAACGTCTATTTGAGAACGCAATAACGCAGCTTAAAAGCAACGTGATTTGAGGAGAAACACTATGAAATTGGTAATGATTGGTCATGGTATGGTGGGCCACAAATTCATCGAAGCCATTTTAGAAAAAGCAGATGATGAACTGGAAATCACGATTCTCGCGGAAGAACCTCGTATCGCGTATGACCGTGTACATTTAACCGAATATTTCTCAGGGAAATCGGCAAAAGATTTATCTTTAGCTCGTTTTGACTTTGCTGATGCACATGGCATTGACTTACGTTTAAACACCAAAGCCACAGCAATTAATACAGCTGCGCAAACAGTTACAACCAATCATGGTGATGTCATCAGCTATGACAAATTGGTATTGGCAACAGGTTCGTATGCATTCGTTCCACCAATTCCGGGGAATGACCGCGAAAACTGCTTTGTTTACCGTACGATTGAAGATTTAGACGCGATTCGTGCAGCGAGTCTTAATGCAAAAACAGGTGTAGTGATTGGTGGTGGTTTACTTGGACTTGAAGCTGCAAAAGCTTTACGTGATTTAGATCTAGAAACGCACGTTGTTGAGTTTGCGCCACGTTTAATGGCAGTTCAAATTGATGATTTGGGCGGTAAAGTTTTACGTCGTAAAATTGAAGACCTTGGTGTAAAAGTTCATACACAAAAAGCGACACAATCTATCGAATGTGGCAACAGCACTACACATGTAATGAAATTTGCAGATGGTAGCGAGCTTGAAGCAGATGTCATTTTATTCTCTGCGGGGATCCGTCCACGTGATGAACTTGCACGTAACAGTGGTCTCGCGATTGGTGAGCGTGGCGGTATTGTCATTAATGATTACTGCCAAACTTCAGATAACAACATTTATGCCATTGGTGAGTGTGCGCTTTGGCAAAATAAAATTTATGGCCTAGTTGCACCGGGCTATGACATGGCGCGTATTGCAGCAAAACATATTTTAGATGAAGAGTGTCATTGCTTCGCTGGTGCAGACATGAGCACTAAGTTGAAGTTGATGGGTGTAGACGTTGCTTCTGTAGGTGATGCTCATGCCATGACTCCGGGTGCATTAAGCTATTTCTATGCAGATGAGCATGCACTGGTTTATAAAAAGATAGTTGTAAATGCAGATAAAACCAAATTGCTGGGTGCGGTTTTGGTGGGCGATGCGAAAGAGTACAACGACCTTTTACAAATGATGTTAAACGGTCTGGCTTTACCTGAAGTTCCTGAAAGCTTGATTATGCCTGGCTTTGAACAATCAGCAGGTAAGTCTGGTGGTAGCGGTGTAGATTTACTTCCAGACAGCGCGACCATTTGTTCATGTAACAACGTATCAAAAGCGGACATCTGCCAAGCAATTAGCGATGGTTCGACCTCTTTAGGTGCATTAAAGAAATGCACCAAAGCAGCAACAGCCTGTGGTGGCTGTGCACCATTAGTGACACAAGTGTTGAAGTCAGAGTTACAACGTCAAGGTGTGACTGTAAATAACCACATTTGCGAACACTTCCCGTACTCGCGTCAAGAGTTGTATCACTTGGTTCGTGTCAATGAAATTAAGACATTCGATGATTTGATTCATCAACATGGTCATGGTTTAGGTTGTGATATCTGTAAACCTGCTGCCGCAAATATTTTGGCATCTTGCTGGAACGATTTCGTACTTGAGCCAAGTCATGCAGGCTTACAAGACAGTAATGACTACTATTTGGGGAACATCCAAAAAGACGGTTCTTACTCGGTTGTACCGCGTATGGCAGGTGGTGAGGTGACTCCAGATGGTTTAATCGCGATTGGTCAAATTGCAAAGAAATATAACCTGTACACCAAAATTACTGGCGGTCAACGCGTTGACATGTTTGGTGCGCAAGTTCACGAGCTTCCATTCATTTGGGAAGAGTTAAATGCTGCTGGTTTCGAGTCTGGTCATGCTTACGGTAAATCATTGCGTACCGTGAAATCATGTGTGGGTAGCACATGGTGCCGTTACGGGGTAGACAACTCGGTTGGTTTAGCGATTGAGCTTGAAAACCGCTACAAAGGTTTGCGTTCACCACATAAGTTGAAAATGGCGGTGTCTGGCTGTACGCGTGAGTGTGCGGAAGCGCAAGGTAAAGATGTGGGTATTATCGCGACCGAAAAAGGTTGGAACCTTTATGTATGTGGTAACGGTGGTATGAAACCACGTCATGCCGAGTTACTTGCATCTGACCTTGATAAAGCAACGCTCATCCGTTACATCGACCGTTTCTATATGTTCTACATTCAAACCGCAGACCGCTTACAACGTACCAGTGTATGGCGCGACAACATGGAAGGCGGCTTAGATTACCTTAAATCTGTAGTTGTGGATGATTCACTTGGTTTGGCTGCCGAGCTTGAGCGCCGTATGGAACACATTATTGGCACATATCAAGACGAATGGCGTACTGCGGTGGAAAATCCTGAAGTTCGTAAACGCTTCCAAACGTATATCAACGCAGGAGCGAGTGAACAGGCCGATCCACACATTCAATTTACAACTGAACGTGGTCAAATCCGCCCCTTAACTGAAGCTGAACGTTCAGAAGACCGTATTCCAATGGTTGAAGCATAAAGGAGAGTTTCTATGAATATTGTACAAGACAAAAATATGCTTCCTGATGATCAATGGATTGACGTTTGTGCACTCGATGATTTAACCCCAAACACTGGTGCGGGTGCACTAGTGGGTGGCCAAGCGGTAGCAATTTTTCGTGTAGGACATGAAAAACGTGTTTACGTGCTGAGTAATAAAGATCCGTTTAGCCAAGCGAATGTGATGAGCCGCGGCATTATTGGTGATTTACAAGGTGAGCGTGTCATTGCATCGCCAATCTATAAACAACATTTTAGTTTGGCAACGGGCCGTTGTTTAGAAGATAAAGACCAAAAATTGGCAGTTTATCCGAGCAAAATTGTTGATGGCCGTGTTTGGGTCAATGCGGTGCCGCAAAAAACTTATATTACCAATACAGGTGTATCACAAGACAAACTTAAACTGGTGCTGATCGGGAATGGTTTGGCAGGGATGCGTTGTCTAGAAGATTTACTGGATATGGCACCAGACCGTTATGAAGTTACGGTGATTGGTGAAGAACCATGGGGGAACTATAACCGTATTATGTTGTCTCCGGTTTTATCGGGTGAAAAAACCATTGAAGACATTATGTTGCATCCACCAAAGTGGTATGACGATAAAGGCATTAAATTTATTGCCGGTGATAAAGCCGTAAAAATTGATCGTCCACGTAAAGTGGTTTACACCGAAAAAGGTCAGACAGTTGATTATGATCGTTTGATTCTGGCAACAGGCTCGGCACCATTTATTCCACCAGTTCAAGGTGTTGACTTAAAGGGTGTGTTAACTTTCCGCGATATTTATGACGTCAACACCATGATTGAGTACTGCGATTCAAAAACCAATGCAGTGGTGATTGGTGGCGGTTTACTCGGTTTAGAAGCGGCGTATGGTTTAAAACAACGCGGTATGAATGTCACAGTATTGCATTTGATGGACCGTATTATGGAACGTCAACTTGATGGTCGTGCGAGCCAGTTATTACGTCATAGCATTGAACAAAAAGGTATTCAAATCATTACCGAAGCCAATACAGAAGCGTTAATTGGTGATGAAAACGGACATGTGAAGCAAATCCGTTTGAAAGATGGCACAGTGTTAGATGCAGACCTTGTGGTGTTCGCCGTGGGCATTCGTCCAAATATTGCTTTGGCACAAAGTGCTGGTTTACGTTGCAATCGCGGTGTATTGGTGAATGACACCATGCAAACATTTGACCCAAGTATTTACGCGGTGGGTGAGTGTATTGAACACCGTGGTCAAACTTTTGGTTTAGTTGAGCCATTATGGGGCCAAGCTTTTATTTGCGCGACCCATTTAGCAGAGCACGGCAGCTTAACTTTTAAAGCACCCACTGTGCCGACTCAGTTAAAAGTCAGTGGTGTCGATGTATTCTCGGCTGGTAATTTTGAGCCGAAAGATGATTATGAAGACATTATCCTGAACGATGAAAAACGCCAGATTTATAAGCGTATTATCATTCAAAGCGATCGGGTAATCGGTGCAGTATTGTTTGGTGATACTGAAGATGGCATGTGGTATGCAGAGTTAATTGCAGACCAAACCCCTGTTTCTTCATTTAGAAATAAACTGCTATTTGGTCGAGATTTTGCATTAAAAAATGCAGGCTAAATAGGGAAAGGAGCAGTTATGAATAGTATTCCAAGCGTTGAAGTCGATAGCTCCGATCATGTTGCAAAAACAATCAAAACAACATGTCCATATTGTGGGGTGGGTTGCGGTGTTAGCGTAAACGTCCAACAAAAACCTCAAGGACCTCTGGTACAAGTTGAGGGGGATGCTGAGCATCCTTCCAACTTTGGACGCTTATGTATTAAAGGTAGCCGTCTTGCGGATACTTTGGGGTTAGAAACACGTCTACTTCAACCGATGTTTGGTCGTAAGCCACATCGGACTGTAACCACTTGGGATGCGGCAATCAATAAAATTGCCGATAAATTCCAATCTTGTATCGATCAATATGGTCGTGACAGCATTGCATTTTATGTTTCAGGTCAGCTTTTGACTGAAGACTATTATGTGGTGAATAAGTTTGTAAAAGGCTATTTGGGTACTGCAAATATCGACACCAACTCACGCCTTTGTATGTCATCTGCGGTGGCAGGTCACAAACGCAGCTTTGGTGAAGACCTTGTGCCAGCAAGTTATGAAGATTTTGAACATGCAGACATGGTGGTTTTGGTTGGTTCCAATACCGCATGGTGCCATCCTGTGCTGTATCAGCGGATTATGCAGGCTAAAAGCCACAATCCAGATATGTTTGTTGTGGTGATTGATCCACGTTTTACCAGTACTTGTGAACAAGCGGATTTACATTTACCGATTTTACCGGGCCAAGATGTCGCATTGTTCAACGGTCTATTCCAATATCTATATCAAAATGGTCATGCCGATCAGGCCTTTGTAAATACCTATACTGAAGGTTTGCAAGATGTTTTGGTAAGTAGTCAGCCAGAAAGTGATATTGAATATGTTGCCAAACGTAGTGGTATTTCTTTAGACAAATTACAGCAGTTCTTTGAGAAATTTGCGCAGACTGAAAAAGTAATCACGCTATTTTCAATGGGTGTGAATCAATCAAGTCAGGGTGTAAATAAAGCCAACAGCATTATTAACTGCCATTTACTAACAGGCAAAATTGGTAAGCTCGGCGCTGCACCATTCTCAATGACAGGCCAGCCCAATGCAATGGGTGGCCGTGAAGTAGGTGGCTTAGCCAACATGCTAGCGGCACACATGGATTTAGATAACACACTACATCAAAAAGTAGTGCAAACTTTTTGGGACAGCCCATTTATTGCAACTCAAGCTGGTTTGAAAGCAGTTGATTTATTTAATGCGGTTGAAGCTGGAAAAATTAAAGCCATCTGGATTATGGCAACTAATCCAGTGGTGAGTTTGCCAGATGCCGATCAGGTGAAACGTGCATTAGAGAAATGTGAATTGGTCGTTGTGTCAGATATCTGTACCGATACGGATACTACAGCTTACGCCGATATTTTGCTTCCAGCTTTAGGTTGGGGCGAAAAAGATGGAACCGTTACTAACTCTGAGCGTCGTATTTCACGTCAGCGCGCATTCTTACCTGCGCCGGGTGAAGCAAAAGCAGATTGGTGGTCTGTTAGTCAAGTCGCGAAAAAATTAGGCTTTAATGGTTTTGACTTTGCGAGTGCAAGTGACATCTTTAATGAGCATGCAGCGCTATCTGCACAAGACAATGCAGACATGGATATGCGAGAAGAGAGTAATAATTTTCGTTATTTCAACTTGAAAGGTTTAATGAACCTAAGTAATGCTGAGTACGATGCTCTACAACCAGTGCAATGGCCAGTATGGAATAAAACCCAAGACGCTAAAGCCGTTCAACAACTGTTTGGCAAGGGCCAGTTTAGTCATAAAAATGCCAAGGCAAAACTAATTCCGACTGTTGCAATTGATCCGGTACATGCAGTTTCAGAAGATTATCCGCTCATTTTGAACACGGGACGTATTCGTGATCAATGGCACACCATGACTCGTACTGGTTTGTCACCAAATTTGAGCAGTCACCGCGCTGAACCATTCTGTGAGATTCATCCAAGTGATGCCTTGAAATTTGGTGTACGCGACCAAGGCTTAGTAGAAGTTCGTTCGAAATGGGGCAGTTGTGTACTACGTGTGACCTTCTCATCGGGGGTACGTCGTGGGCAAATTTTTGCACCGATTCACTGGACTGAACAGGTTGCATCCGACGCCCGCATTGGTAAAGTCGTTAATCCAGAAGTTGATGCAATTTCAGGTGAACCTGAGTTCAAACATACGCCTGTAATCATTCAGCCGTTCTATACCACTTTGCAGGGCGTGCTCTATATTCGTGAAGGATACGATTCGCATATTCAAGAATCGCTACATCACTGTGCATGGTGGACCAAGGTCAAAATGGTTAAAACCAACCGTTATGAACTTGCAGACCGCCAAACTTTTCACGATACTCAAAAGAATCTGAAAAGCTTTTTACCATTTGCCGATGAAACCTTTGAATGGTTAAGCATAGAAGATATCTCTTCACAACTGAGCCATAGCGTTATTTTGAAAGATGGCATTGTAATTGCAAGTCTATATATTGCACCGCCAGATTTATTGCCAGACCGTGATTGGGTAGCGAGTCTGTTTAAACGAGAACGTTTGAGCGCCTTGCACCGAAAAGCTTTACTAGCGGGTATGCCAATGTCGGCTACTAATAATGATGGGCCTTTAGTGTGTAGTTGTTTTAAAGTAGGTAAGAATAAAATTATCGACGTGATAAAAACACAAAACATTACCCATGAAAAACAGGTTACTGCATGTTTAAAAGCAGGTGGGAACTGTGGTTCATGTTTACCTGAGATTCGTGGCTTGATTAAAGCTTGCCAGCAAGAGGTGGAAGTGTGAATAAGGGATATCCCGTAACTGATTTGGTCATTTTGGCGGGTGGACAAGCCCGCCGTATGAATGGTTTAAATAAGCTGTTGCAGCAATTTGATGGCGATACGCAACTACTCAAAATTCATCAAAAACTAAAGTCATCTGTATCTGAAATTTGGGTAAATAGTCATCGTGATTATTCGATTTATCAAAGTATTGTGCCTGATATTAAGTGTTTTCAAGATGATGCTTCCGGTTTTTTCGGCCCACTTATGGGCATGAAAAGCGCATGGTCACATGTAAAAGCAGATTATGTTTTGTGTATTCCCTGTGATGTGACGTATATACCTACGCAAGTCGTTGCGAAATTACACAGCGCACTACGCAAAAATAAACAAGCTCAGGCAGCCTATGTTTCAATTAATGGGGATGCTTTATACCCATTTTGCTTATTAAAGCGTGAAAGCCTGCTTACGATAAGAGAGCAAATTGACAAACAACGATTAAGTTTAAAAGAGTGCTTTAAGCTTTTACATGCACAAGTCGCCGTATTTCAAAAACAAAACTTATTTTTTCATAGCATTAACTCTTTGGATGAGCTTCAACAATATAAACAAATCAATGCTTTTAAAGAGATATTTACCGCGAGTTAAACATTAGATTCTATCAATTTACAAACTAAAGTGATGTTATAAACAAATTTAAAATGATGCGTTCTTGACTATCTAATATATAAGTTCTATTTTGGAACCTGTTGTTTTAATTCTAGCTAGATGTATAAAAATAAACGGAGCCAGAAAAATGATGGACGCAGCTCAGCAAAGTAAAACAGATGTGACCGCATGTATCTTATGTTCTAGAAACTGCGGTTTGAGTGTCGAAATTAAAGATAACCAGTTTGTCAAAATTAAAGGTGATTCCGAACATCCTTTTTCTCAAGGTTACATTTGTCAAAAAGCTGCCAGATTACAGCATTACCAGCAACACGCAGACCGTTTGACCACACCTTTGAAACGTCAACCTGATGGATCATTTCAAGAAGTAAGTTGGGATGTTGCCATACAAGAAATTGCTGATCGATTAGTGCAGATTAGAGATGATTTTGGTGGGACTGCTTTTGCTTCGGTTGGGGGCGGCGGTCAGGGTAACCACCTCGGCGCAGCGTATGGCCGACAGCTTTTGCTGGCCATGAAAAGTTATTATGCTTACAACTCACTTGCCCAAGAAAAAACGGGTGATTTTTGGCTCAATGGACGTTTGTTTGGTAGTCAGGCTTGCCATACCACAGAAGATGTTGAATATGCAGATTATGTACTTTTCATTGGAACAAATCCTTTTCAGGCACATGGTATCCCTAACGCCCGAGACACGCTAAAACATATTAAGAAAGATCCGAACCGAACCATGGTGGTGTTTGACCCGCGTGTTACCGAAACGGCCAAACAAGCAGATATCCATGTGCAATTAAAACCGGGGACAGATGCTTTTTTAATGTCGGCCATGATTGCGATCATTATTAAAGAAAAGCTTTATGATGCAGCATTCATTGAGCAGCACACACAAGGTTTTGAAGACGTAAAAACAGCATTTAGTCGTGTGCCGATTGAAGACTATATTGCCAAAGCAGATGTTCCAGTCGATTTGATTTACCAGGTAGTTCGAGATTTTGCCAAGGCAAAAAGAGGCTGTGTACGTATCGATTTAGGTATTCAACATACTTTAAATACTACCTTAAACGGGTATTTAGAAAAACTACTGTACTTACTGACTGGAAACTTTGGAAAGCAGGGTACCAATAATTTACATACCATGTTTATTCCAATCTTAAGTGATACAGATGAAAGAAAGCCGAAATATAGACGGAGTGTTTACCATAAAATGTTCCCCATTTCTGGGTTTTTCCCGCCTAATATTTTACCCGATGAAATCTTAAAAGCAGGGGAAAAGCGAGTTCGTGCTGTGTTTGTAGATAGTTGTAATCAACTATTAACTTATCCTGATACACCAGCTTATGAGGAAGCATTTAAAGCATTAGATTTGTTGGTTGTGGTGGATGTTGCGATGACAGAAACCGCTAGGCTTGCGGACTACATTTTGCCAGCGCATACCCAGTTTGAAAAATGGGAATTTACTGGTTTTAATTTGGAATTTCCTAAAAATGGTTTTCACCTACGTCATCCTGTATTGGCCGCTCAAACGAATACTTTGCCAGAGGCAGAAATTTATACACGATTACTTGAAGCCATGCAGGTGATTCCAAAACGCTTTCCAATTTTAGAAAAAATAGCTGCGGTCGACTCGAAAAAAACAGCCTATTTACCTTACTTGTTGGCATTGGGACTTACTTTTGCACGAAATAAAAAATACATTCCTTTTGCAGCCTCAATTCTCTATCGCACTTTAGGTAAACACTTAGAAAAATCAGCTGGTTCAGTTGCTTTTTTATTACCACTGTCGATTCAATATGCTGTTTTACACACAAAAGCGGTACGCCGTGCAGGTTACAAAGGTAACCCTTTAACTTTAGGTGTTCATTTATTTGAACAAATTTTAAAGCAGCGGTCAGGTATGGTGTTATCGCAACATGAATATGATGAAGTCTGGAAACTGGTAGCTTATAAAGATAAGAAAATACGTCTAGCTATTCCAGAGATGTTAAATGAGCTCGCAAGATTGAAAAGCCATAAAGTTAATGTTGAAGAATTTCCATTCATACTTTTATCAGGTGAGCGACGTAGCTATAACGCCAATCAAATTTACCGTGATCCAGCTTGGCGAAAAGTAGATGCTGAAGGAGCTTTACGAATTCATCCTGAAGATGCAGAAGCCTTAAGTGTGGCTGTGGGTGATCAAATCAAATGTATCTCACAACATGGAGAAATTCAGGTTACTGTAGATTTTGATGAGGGAATGCGAAAAGGAGTTGTTTCGCTTCCACATGGTTATGGCATGCGCTTTCAAGGTGGAGGACCTATTGGACCACAATTAAACATGCTCATTTCTGGTGAGCATTGTGACCCTTTATCTAAAACACCGTACCATAAATATGTACCCATCCGTTTAGAAAAGTGCTAGAAATAAAGTAGGGCATATAAAAGGTTGACGCCGCACTGATTTTATAAAGCTTTAAAGTTTGAGCTAAAACGGTACGGTCGAAATTTCAAATACAGCCCAAAAAGTTATGGATGATAAATAGAATTGGAACAAATTTTGCAATAAAGATCAAAGCACTACTAAGGCGCAATTTTAAAAGTTTAATTGCTCATAATCAGTGCTTGCAATATTTGAACTGTTCTCGATATGAGTGCAAATAATGAAACAATATCACTCTGAAACTGCGCCAATGCTTTTGCAAGATCAATATGGGCGCATCAAGCGAAAGTTACGTATTTCAGTAACTGATCGCTGTAATTTTAAGTGTGTGTATTGCATGCCTGAACATCCTGAATGGCTAAATAAACAAGATTTGCTTAGTTTTGAGGCGCTCATTCAATTTTGCAGTTTTATGGTGCAACAAGGTATTGAAAGCATCCGTATTACGGGTGGTGAACCATTAATGCGTCAAGGTATTGTTCATTTCGTTCGCGATTTACAAGCTTTAAAAGCATTAGGTCTAAAACGCATTTCAATGACCACCAATGGACATTATCTTGCAAAATACGCTCAGCAATTAAAAGATGCTGGTCTAGATGATTTAAATATTAGTCTAGATAGCCTAGATCCGATTCAATTTAAAGAGCTCACTAAGAAAAAGTTAGAACCAGTTCTTGAGGGTATTCAAGCTGCAAAAGATGCAGGGCTACCTTTTAAAATTAACTGCGTGTTAATGAAAGATAAAAATGACGATCAAATCCTACCGATGGTGAAATGGTCTATCGCCAATCATATTCCGCTACGTTTTATTGAATTTATGCCACTTGATGGTGATGCACTTTGGTCAAATAGAGATGTGGTGAGTGAAGCTGAAATTTTACAAGCGTTGCAACCACATTATTCAGTACAAGTGATTGAGCAGCAACATGAGCCAGCACGCCAATATTTACTTAACAATAGCTACGCGCTAGGCATCATTTCTACCATTACTCATTCATTTTGCCATCAATGTGACCGTATACGACTAACGGCACAAGGTGAACTCTATAACTGTCTCTTTGCCCCGCAGGGTTTAAATATTAAGCCACAGCTTCAAACGCTGGTAAGTAAACAACGTACACCGGAATACGACATGTATATCCAAAATTTAAAGAATTTGGTCCATCCTTATATTTGGCATAAAGCTAAAGGCTTTCATGCCTTACAACATCAACAAACCCGTAAAATCAGTATGCATATGCTTGGGGGATAAATGCAGCAATCTATCCAAATTAAAATCGAATCATTTGGTGCAATTGAAAAATTGCTTCCACAAAATCTTTCGTTAGTTTTCCCCACCGATATTTTAGTTAAAGATGTCTTAGATGAAATTGTTTCATTGCATCCAGAATGTACACAGGCCATGGAAAAATGTGCATGCGCTATTGGCGATAATGTCATAACCAGGCAATCTGCCTTAAATCAGCCATGTACTTTGGTTTTATTATCACCAGTTGCAGGAGGGTAAGTCATGCGAGATTTTGCACGTATTCAAGAGCAGGCTTTAAGCCTAGATATCTTTGATCCGATTCAATCTTTTCCAGAATGTGGTGGTATCGATATTTTTATGGGTACGGTTCGTAACCATCATGAAGGTAAAGCTGTTAAAGCACTAAAATATACCTCGTATAAACCGCTTTCTGAAAAAATGATACGTGAAATTGAACTGGAAATTGAGAAAAAGTATCAGGTATCTTATGTGCGAGTGGTTCATCGAATTGGATATCTGGATGTCGGTGAAACAGCCATTATTGCAATTGCGTATGCAGCCCATCGCCGTGAAGCTTTTCAGGCATGTGAGGAAGCGGTCGAACGGGTAAAGCATGAAGTACCTGTCTTTAAAGAAGAGTTTTTTACAGATGGCACAAGTCATTATGTAGAGGGCTGTTGTATTCGTAAGGATGCACCGCACGACCACAAACATCACCATCATCATGCCGGCCATGAGCACTCACACTGAAATAAGCAAGACTAGGATAAATAATGAAAAACGTAGGAATGAAGCCAGAGAGTTATCGTGTTGCTGAAGCACAAGCAATTTTATATGCACCATCGCACTGTATTGAATTATTAAGACAAGGGAATACCGAAAAAGGGGATGCATTAAAAACCGCACGTGTTGCAGGAATTTTGGCAGCAAAACGTACTGATGAGCTGATTCCTTTATGTCATCCACTGCCGATTTATCGGGCAGATATTGAATATGAACTAGAACATGATTTTGTAAAGATCATTGCCGTAGTTGAAACCATTGGTCCAACTGGCGTAGAAATGGAAGCTTTAACGGCTGCAAGTCTTGCCGGCTTAACCATTTACGACATGTTAAAACCACATTGTGAACCAGAAGAGCTCTGGATGGATCAATGTAAATTGCTTAAGAAAAAAGGTGGGAAATCACACTTTAAGCGAGTTCTTCGTCAACCCGTTTCGGCTGCGGTTATTGTGTTGTCCGACACCGTCGCAGCGGGTAGAAAGCCCGATACTGCCGGAAAATCTGTGGTTGAAACTTTAACCGAAGCAGGATTCGATCCAATTCATTACCAAATTTTGCCAGATGAAGCGGATACTTTAAAAAACTTAGTGCTTGAGTTGAGCAAATCATATGCTTGCATTATGACGGTTGGTGGAACAGGAATTGGTAAGCGTGACATTACAGTTGATACGCTAGAACCACTTCTTGAGCGTAAGCTAGATGGCTTAATGGAAGCTGCGCGTTCATTTGGACAAAAACGCACGCCATATGCTGCAATGTCGCGTGGAGTAGCTGGTTTTATTGATCGCTCTTTAGTGGTGACTTTACCGGGAAGCCGTGGTGGAGCAAGCGAATCAATGGCTGCTATTTTACCTGCCTTAGTGCATATTTTTGATGTTTGCCGTGATCTACCACATCCGGGAGGCTATGAGTAATGACTGGTTGTGGTGCAGAACATGGATTGATTAGCGTAGATGAAGCAATTGAGCTGATTAGTAACCGACCTAAAAAATTAGGTTCAATTCAGCAACCTCTTCAAAATAGCCTAAGTAGGTGTCTTGCTAAAGAAATTTATTCAGAAATTAACCTACCAAGCTTTTCTCAAAGTGCTGTGGATGGCTATGCACTTTGTAGCCATGTAGATGATTTAAATAACCAAAAGTTTCAGGTTACTGGCGAGATTCGTGCTGGAAGCGAAAGTCATGACATTCTGAGTGAAGGACAGGCAATTCGTATATTTACTGGTGGCAAAATTCCTGAAGGCACAACGCATGTTGCGAGGCAAGAAATAGTAGAGGTCGTGTCAGCACAAGAAATTTTGTTAACTGAACATATTCGCCCTAAAGCCGATATCCGTTTTACCGGAGAAGAAATCCAACAAGGGCAGTTACTTGCTCAAGTAGGACAGTTCTTAAATATTGGAAGCTTGGCTGCCTTAAGTATGGCGGGTGTACAAACGGTTGACGTTTACCGTGCGCCGAAAGTTGCTGTTTTAGTCACTGGTGATGAAGTTGCCGAAAATGCTGAAGATCTTGCAGAAGGTAAAATCTTTGATGCAAATGGTCCATTACTAAAAGCTTGGTTTGAAGATTACGGCTTAGAGGTTGAACTCATTCATGTGGCAGATGAGGCGGTGCAAGTCACGCATTACTTTAATAAGTTAAAAGATAGTCATGATGTCATTATAACCACAGGCGGAGTGTCAGTAGGTGATTATGACTTTGTTCGGCCATGCGCTTTTGAGGCTGGCTTTGAACAAATCTTTTGGAAAGTTAAACAAAAGCCGGGTAAGCCACTCTTTTTTGCTGAATATTCTCACACGGAAAAAGATCATCGTTGTTATTTGCTTGGGTTACCGGGTAATCCGGCTGCGGTCTATGTCTCTATGCAGGTTTACGGTAAAGCATTGCTTGACACTTTGCAGGGAAATCAAGCAGGGCCAGAATGGTTTAGTGCAATTTTAGATCATGATTTAAAAGAAGATGCGCGTGAACGTTTTCTAAGAATGCATGCTTATTTTGACAATGGACAACTTAAAGTTAAAAGTCTGGCAAAACAGCAATCACACATGCTCAGTAATTTAATGCAGGCCAATTGTCTGGTGCGAATTCCGGCAAGTGTGAAATTAGAAGCAGGTCATATTTTGAAGGGCGTATTTATTTCAAATTAATAACCAGTAATGATAAATATAACTCACTATATAATTGAGTGAGTTATATTTATTAAGCAATTTTAAATAATAACTTTTAATTTTTTATAATGAAAATTCTTTCATAAGCTTGATAAGAAGTTATTTTAATAATGAATCTTGCATAAATCGTGCTAAGTGGTTTAGGGTATAAACAATAGGGCCATTAGGCTAGGAAATATCGAGGAATGCATAAAGATGAAATGGGACGACATCGGTGATCAACCTTGTTCGGTTGCTCGTATGCTATCAGTGATTGGCGATCGATGGACGATGCTAATATTACGTAATGCTTTTATGGGAATACGCCGTTTTGACGATTTTCAAAAGTCATTAGGTGTCACTCGTCATGTCCTTTCGGATCGTTTAAAGCGGTTGGTTGAATATGAAATTTTAGTCAAATCTCCTTATTTTGATCGTCAGGAACGCTTTGAATATAAATTGACTGATAAAGGTTTTGAACTTTATCCAATTATTTTGTCTATGGCGAATTGGGCAGACAAATGGATGGATCAAGGCTTAGGCAAACCTTTAGAATATCGTCATAAAACATGTGGCCATAAATTTGAACCAGTCATGGTATGTTCGGTTTGCCGTGAACCTTTACATGCAAAACAAGTTCAGGTTTCAGCTGGGCCGGGTTATTTTGCATATATGCAGCAAAAACAGAAACAAGCTTAATTTCTCTTATTGCCAACTAAGACTCTTGTTGAATTGCATCAGCTAGAGTCTTATAGATATGGTCATGATTTGACTGTGTTACATTAAAGCGGATGAATTGGCCAGCATTGGAAGCTTGGCTAAACGCGTTTCCTGGTGCAAGAATAACCTGATGATTAATACAATATTTTGCAATTTCTGAAGCTTCAACTCCCTTTGGCAAATGACACCAAACAAAAATTCCCGCTTGAGGCTTAATCCATGGTTTTATACCCAAAGGTTCTAACTGAGTAATGGTATCGTGCATTGCTTTTGCTAATCGGACCTTTAATAATTCTATATGTTTACGATAAGACCCATCTGTTAAAGCACTTAATAAAACTTCAGCTGATACGCCATTGTGAGAAAAGCTTGTGGCAATTTTCAGGTCAGTGAGCTGATCAATCCATTCTGGTTTAGCGATAATATAGCCACAACGAATAGATGCGGATAACGTTTTAGAAAAACTTCCAATAAAGATTACACGAGAAAGATTATCCAAAGCAGCAAGCCGAGGAGCAGGGCTATATTCAAAATCAGAGAAAATATCATCCTCAACAACAATCAAATTTGATTGTTCAATAAGTTTTAATAATTGATGCGCCGTAGAAAGAGAAAGTACTGCGCCAGTTGGATTATGAATTCCTGAGTTGGTGATATAAAGACGTGGATTATAAGTTTCAATTGCTTCTTTAAATGCTTCTAAGTCAGGACCTGTTGGTGTGTAGGGAACACCAATAACCTTGACTTGGTGAACCTTAAGTAATGCATGAAAGTTAAAATAACAAGGATCATCAATCAAAACGACATCATCGGGCTTTAGTAAAAATCGGCCTACTAAATCAATTGCTTGAGTTCCAGAGTCTGTTAAAAGCACTTGATTAAGATTTGCATTGATACCTTTTGCTTGAGCGCGTCTTGCCAGTAAATCACGTAGAGCTGGTAATCCTAATGGCGTTGAATAACCCATCAAACAATCATCTGGGCTTCTTGCAGCCGACCTTAATGCTTTACGAATACTATCTAATGGCATCCAGTCATCAGGTAACCAACCGCAGCCGGGTTTAAAAACATCTGCTTTTGCTTCTAAAGATTGACGTGAAATCCATAATGGATCGACTGAGCGATCTAATTTAGGGCCTAATTCGCTTAAAGAAAGAGGGGCAAGCGGACCAACAATATAAAAACCAGATCCAGTTCTTGATTCGATTTTGCCTAGAGCAATTAATCTTTCATAGGCTTCTACAACTGTTGATACAGAAAATCCAAGGTTATTTGCTAACTTACGAACAGAAGGCAAGCGTGCTCCCGGCAATAAAGACCGATTTTTTATTTGTCGCTCAATCTCTGAAATGACAATTTCAATTTTGGTTTTGTTCTGGTTCACTGACTTACAATCCGAACTGTATTGGTTATTAATACATTACAGTTCTTTTAAATTGTACTGCTTTGTATCTGGTTTATTCACCTTAGCACAGCTTAAATTATTCGTATAGTAACGGAGTAAATTATGACTAGGTTTATGAATGGCTGGGTGAATGGTTTTATTGGCGTGGCTATTTTTGCGGGATCACTACCAGCAACACGTGTAGCCGTAATGGGTTTCGATCCTGGTTTTCTAACTGCGGCACGTGCGGCAATTGCAGGTATTTTAGGCCTTATTCTTATTTTGGTTTTAAAACAAAAAAAACCAGCCAAGCAAGATTGGTTGCCTCTTGCCATCGTTTCTTTAGGCGTGGTGATAGGTTTTCCTCTATTTACAGCGCTTGCTCTACAATACATGAATGCAGCTCATTCAATCGTTTTTGTTAGCCTTTTACCTCTCGCAACTGCAATATTTGCTGTGTTGAGAGGCGGTGAAAAACCGAATCAATTTTTCTGGATATTTGCAGTCTTAGGGAGTGCGGTTGTCTTCACTTATATGTTTTTGATTTCTGGTGATACCTCACTTGGGATAGGAGACTTTTATATGTTGATGGCGATCATTTTTTGTGGCTTTGGCTATGCAGAAGGCGGTGTACTTTCAAAAAAAATTGGTGGATGGCAGGTCATTTGTTGGGCGCTTATTTTGTCACTACCTTTTATGCTATTTCTGACTATTTTCTATATGCCAGCTTCATTTCAGAACATATCTACATCAGCTTTAGTAGGTCTTATTTATGTGTCTTTATTTAGTATGCTGATTGGTTTCTTCTTTTGGTACAAAGGGCTTGCGCAAGGAGGAATTGCTGCGATTAGCCAACTACAACTCTTGCAACCTTTAATGGGATTAGGTATTGCTGCGGTCTTGTTACACGAACAAGTAAGTTGGTCAATGTTGGTGGTTACAGCAGCAACAATTTTATGCGTCGCTGCTGCCAAGAAATTTACTTAATCTTATAAACAATTTGCTGGTTTAGGAATCCCTGCTAAACGACTTAAATGACGCGCCACTAAACCAGTATTAAATTGTTGCTGTAAAACTGCATTATTAATCTCTGGACTGACCGTTTTCATTAAAAATTTAATCAGCGGGCGAGTTGCTGGAGAGTGTCCAAATTGCTGATAAAACTGACGTACAGCTGCTAAAACTTCAAAATGCCAATCGGTGAGTTCAAGATCAAGCGATTTGGCAAGTTCTTGCGCAACTTCAGGATTCCAGATTGTGTAATCAACCAAATGACCATCTTGGTCTAATTCTAAATTCATGAAACCAGCCTAAATAATTATTTAAGAGAAATACAGCGATTAAACGTTAAAACTAGATCAGCAAATTGATCATAATCTAATACCTTCACCTGAGCTAAAGTATCCGTATCGATTAACTCTTTTTCGATGCTTAAACATGAAACAGATTCAAATGGTTGAATCATTTCAGCAGAAAGGTGTGCAGTTGCATCACCCATAAAAACAATTTGGTCACCTACCTGAAAAAGATTGCGTAATTCATCAATAATCTTAGGTGTAGCATGGTAAGAAGATTGCACAAGATAAAGTGTTGACGGATTCATTAAACTTACACCTTTATCTACCAATATAGAACATGATCAAAAGATTGAATAAACTCAGCATTCAACTGAACGAATTCAATTTCTTGTTCGGTTTTTTGTACAAGAGGATGCTGCTGATTTTTACATTCAATCAGAATAGGGCTCAAGTCGTAGAACTCAAAACTTTCGACCATATTTGAGGCCACTTTGAAAGCCTGACGAAACTGATCAAAGCTCAAATCATTTTGCAAAAGACTAAGAGCAGCATCTTTCAATAATACTTTGACTGGTGAGCCAAAGGTTGCTAAAACCATAGTAGCAGAAAGGCTTTCATTGATTTGAAGACTGGTTAAATTGGCTTGGCTTAAAATGACGAGTACAGATTTCACACAATATACCTTTTAAAAGCAACAATCTAAGCAAACAAAGTAACTTAAAATTGAATAAGACGAGATGCTGACTGTACTGCATCAGCAAGTTCACCTAACCCGACAAGTTCAAAGTCTTTGGCAAGGTTGTGATGAGTAAGGTGATGACGACTGGCATTTTCTGCATCTGTAATACCACGAGCGAGGGCAGCACTCACACAAACAGGAAGACGAATCGCAAGCTTTTGCCATTCATGCGTTAAATTACGCTGGTCGTCAGGAACCCATTGAAAATCATTAGCAACCTGCACGCCATCTTGGTAAAAGAATACACGGAAGTCTTCATTTTTACTTTTGAGTGCCTGAGCAAGTCCTAACGCATGCCAAGCATGAATGGAAGTAGGAGCAGAGGTAATTAGTAGTAATGTACTCATTGAGAATTCACTATGGTCATACGTCTAAATGGGCGTAGATACATTAAGAGAAAGGTAAGTATACAATGATTTTAGTGACAGGTGGTTTAGGCTTTATCGGTTCACACATTGCGTTGAGTCTAATGGCTCAAGGGCAAGAGGTGGTAATCGTCGATAATTTGGCTAATTCAACCTTGCAAACTTTGGAGCGGCTAGAATTTATTTCTGGTATGTACGTTCCATTTGTCAAACTTGATGTACGCAATACACCAGCGCTGAATAAGGTGTTTGAGCAATATTCAATTGATGCAGTTATTCATACTGCCGGATTTAAATCAATTGAAGAATCTAACCTTAAACCTCTTGAATATTATAATGATAATGTTAGCTGCATCATGAGTTTACTACGTGCTATGCAACGTACGGGTGTTCGTCACTTCATTCATCTGTCTAGCCTTGCAGCTTATGGGAAATCTGGTTTGCAATTGAGCGAAACAGAAGAATTTAATTATGCTTATCCTAATCCCTACATTAAGTCTCAACAGATGATTGAAGAAATTATCCGTGATACTTATAAAATTGACCATGAGTGGAAAATTGCGATTTTACGATTGTCTAATATCGTAGGTGCATTTGAACATGGGGTACTCGGAGAGTATGTCGCTCAGCTCCCTAAAAATATTGTTCCGCTTGCGATGCAAGTCGCAGCAATGCAACGTGATTTAATTGAATTACAAGATCAAGCTGAAACGTCAGATCATACGACTGAACGTAGTTTTTTACATGTTTTAGATTTATGTGAAGCCGTCATTGCGAGCTTACATTGGCTGCGTGAACAAACGCATTGTTGTGAAGCATTTAATATTGCACATGACCAAGTTTATTCAATTCGTCAATTACTCGATGAAATTTCACAAGTTACTAAAGCTGAAGTTCCTACACAATCAGCAATTTATAAACATGTCGAGTTAGATCAAGTTGGCGCTAATATTGAGAAAGCAAAAACCTTATTGCAATGGACACCGAAGCGCCCATTAAAACAAATGATCGAAGATGAATGGCGCTTTTATCAAAATACTTTAAATGGAAGATGAGATAATGATTCTTATTTACAATACTGGTATGCTTGAGTACGATATTCAAAATTAACTAGCCAGAGCAAACACTTGCTTCAGCCCGTGAGTTCTTTATTGAGATAACCGAGGTTTCTATGCAAACACGAATTGAACATGACACTATGGGTGAGATTGAAGTTCCAAATGAAGCATTGTGGGGGGCACAGACTCAACGCAGCTTACAGAACTTTAAAATCGGGCAGGAACGATTACCCCGTGCCATGATTCGAGCGATGGGTTTGGTAAAAAAGGCTGCTGCAATAACCAATGCTGAACTTGAACAACTACCACAAGATTTGAGTCAATATATTGTGGGTGCTGCTGAAGAGGTAATTGATGGCAAGTGGGATTCCCAATTTCCTTTAGTTGTCTGGCAAACAGGTTCTGGTACGCAAAGTAACATGAACTGCAATGAAGTGATTGCCAATATTGCAAACCAGAAATTAGGGCAAGCCTTAGGTGCCCAAAAACCAGTACATCCAAATGATCACGTTAATCGTGCTCAATCAACAAACGACTCCTTTCCAACGGCCATTCACGTGGCAGCAAGTTTGCAAATTAACGAGTTGCTCATTCCTGCTGTAGAGCAGCTTAAAGCGACTTTGCAAAAAAAGTCAGATGAGTTTCAGGATATTGTTAAAATTGGCCGTACCCATTTGCAAGATGCTACTCCATTAACCTTAGGTCAAGAATTTAGTGGTTACGTATCACAGCTTGAGCATGGATTGGTTCGACTACAACAAGCTTTGAGTGGCTTATATGAGTTGCCATTAGGTGGCACAGCGGTAGGTACAGGATTAAATGCACATCCTGACTATGCAATAAAAGCAGCAGCTCAGCTTGCACTACTTACAGGTTTACCTTTTGTAACTGCACCCAATAAATTTGAAGCTCTAGCAGGACGGGACGCCGCTGTTTTTGCATCAGGTGCATTAAAAACTTTGGCTGTAAGCTTAAACAAAATCGCGAATGATATTCGGTGGTTGGCAAGTGGACCTCGTTGCGGTTTTGGTGAAATCCGTATTCCAGAAAATGAGCCTGGTTCAAGCATTATGCCTGGGAAAGTAAACCCAACACAAAGTGAAGCAATGACCATGGTTGTTGCGCAAGTGCTTGGAAATGATACGACCATTAACGTAGCAGGTGCTTCAGGTAACTTTGAATTAAACGTCTTTATGCCAGTGATTGCTTATAACTTATTGCAATCTATTCAGTTACTTGGTGATGCATGTAATAGCTTTAATGATCACTGCGCGGTGGGAATTGAGCCTAATCGCGATAAGATTGATCACTTCTTGCATAATTCTCTGATTCTAGTTACAGCTTTAAATCCAGTAATCGGCTATGAAAATTCTGCAAAAGTTGCAAAGACTGCTTATAAAGAAAATAAAACGTTGAAGCAGGTCGCTGTTGAGCTTGGTTTGGTTACAGCGGAACAATTTGACGAAGTAGTTAAACCTGAAAAGATGGTTTCACCAAATAGTAAGTAATCTATCTAAAAATAAAGATATTTTTAGAATCTCAATCAATAGAAAGGCACTTTGGAGCTATTGCGAAAGTGCCTTTTTATTTTAATAATTCGAATACTTAACTCCTATGAAAACTTGGCTTTTGATAATCTTATAGTTCAGGATAAAAGTTCAGTCGTTCTCATAGTGTTTAAAAAATTGAGAAATATAGTGAGAGGAAGCTATGTTTAGTAATCTTTGGAACATTTTCGGCTTCTCGTATTTCTTTTGAATGTTTTGTAATTCAGCTCAATTTATTACTTTTGTGTTAAAAAGTGCTTTTAATCACAAAATTTACCTTAAAATCCATAGTTTTACTGATTATATTCTGGTTTTTCTATGGGAAATTTAACAATTTTAGGTGAAGCACTAGAAAGTGCAGAAATCTTGAAAAACATTCAATATCATATTAAAGACAACAGATTACCTATATCATTAAAAGATGATTTGAATAAGCAAGTTATTGAAGTTGAAAAATATTTTGGAGAAGATGATTTTGAAAAACTAGAAATTAAGAAAAATAAAATTAATATATGGACAGGAGTTCTTGCGGTTCCAATATTGATTTATTGTATTGCATTATTCTTAAGTCGATATGTACATAACTTTGGTATCAATATTGATGTAGATGTCATAAATCATATGTTATTCGATAACATATTTAAATATATATGGATTGTCATAATTTATGCAGTCATATTCTTTGGATTGATTGGATACTTTTATATACTTAATAACCACAGCAAAAAATTAATTGAAAAGAATGTGAATAAACTTCTTAGCTAAATATATTTAAAATCTTTAAGAATACAATATGCTGTGCACTCGGTTATCTGTTTGTACAGATAAATCATTAATAAAAGTGTACGCGCTAATATTTATATAAAAGCCCTCAAAGGAGGGCTCTTTTGGGGGGGGAGGATTTAGCTTGTATCTTAAAATTTGAAAATATCAAAGTAAGCCGTCTATGTATTCCCAACCATGAGATTTCATAGCTTCAAACTTCTTTTTTAGCTCTTCTTTTTCGTACTCATGTATATCGCGTGCTAAAAGAACATGATACGAGTTAGATTCTGGTTCTATAGTCACTTCAATAATCTCTACTGGTTCAATCACTCCACTTTCAGTTAAACCAGAGTCTATAAAACACATTCCTTTTACAGGTATAACAGTACAATCATATTCCTTAGAAATAAAATAATTATTTGCTGAAGCGGAATACGTACGTGATGCTCTAACTTTCATATGTACCTCCTTCTCAAGCATAAAAAGGGAATGTTTTAGTCTGGCGTGCTTCCACAGTTATTTCTGTTTAATTTATATAGTGATTTTATTTTTTACTTCAATATTCTAATTATAGATTTTTTATTAGCATAAAATGCTGTTAGCTATAATTTACAAGTAAGGTATTAAAAAACTTATGAATCAAAAGCCAATTTCAGTTGTTTTAATTCCTGGTTATATGCTTGATGAATCTCTCTGGAATGAACTCATAGATGAAATGCCTAAAGAGTGGAATATATCTCGAGCTACTTTAAAACAAGGGCAAACAATCAAAGAAATTGCTCAGAATATTGTTAAAAATGCGCCTGAGAGTTTTGTACTAATTGGATTCTCACTTGGAGGATACATTGCGAGATCTATAGTGGAGCAATTTCCTGAAAAAGTTAAGGCGCTTGTTTTAATAGCCTCTTCATTACGTTCAGATACAGAAGAGCAGAAAAATCAAAAGTTAACCGCAATTAAACTTAATTCTGAGAAAACTTTCCATGGGCTAAGCTCAATATCAATTGAAAAAACACTTCATCCATTAAATGTGCAGAATCGTACTCTTGTAAAAAGAATCCAGGAGATGGGGAAAGCTTTGGGTTATAAAGAGTTCGTAAAACAATCGATGTTAGATAGAAGCTCTTATGATATGAGTAAGATCGCATGTCCAACTTTAATTATTTCTGGTGCTGAGGACCAGCTCCGCTCCAAGGAAGAAGCCATAGAATTATTAGATCAATTGCCACATGCAAAGCTTGAGATAATTAAAAATACGGGCCATATGATTCCGATTGAACAGCCGAAAGCATTGGTTTTAGTGATTTTAACTTGGTTAAGTACTTATCTTTCATGAGGGCCTAACTTTCGTTTTCTTCGTCAGAATCTTGATAATCTTGAAAACTTGATTGCCAAGTTTGATTTTTTGATGAACAGTTGCATGATCAAGCTCATCCCATAACTCAAATGGGAAAAACTCCGAACTATGATCAAATATCCATAACCATTGATAGCTATTGTTAAGGGTATTCTTATCAAAACGAACATCTTGAACTTTGACAATTTTAAACTGTTTATGATGTTCATCTTGAAGAATAACTTCATGATTCTCCATTAGACATCCACGCATTAAAAACAATTTTCAATTGTACTAAAATTAATAGCGTCTGATTAACTTGTTAAGTTGGCATTAATTTACAAAAGATTTCGGGTTGTTAAAGTTTGTCATTTTCAAAAAGAAAATAATCTTTACTTTTGAAATACAAGGTTTTAATTAGGTTACATTGTAAGAAATGTGTGCAAATGTCAGAATGTACAGTGAAATCTATCTTCGAGTATCGCTATGAGTTTAATAGGCTTTATGTATGCAAGTAAAACCAATAGTGAACATAGTCAAATAAAACAAGATTTAATTGATATTCTCACTGAAGCAGTCAAATTCAACTCACATAATGATATTACAGGAGTACTTTACTATGGTAATGGATACTTCTTACAGTATTTAGAAGGTGAGAAAGAACAAGTCGAATCGCTATTTTATAAATTAATTTTGAAAGATTCGAGACATCAGAACTGTGAAATCATCTTTTCAGAACCATCCGAACAACGTCTATTTAAACATTGGAGTATGAAATTTGCTCCCATTAACACGAAAATAAAAGAATTCTTTCATCATCATCATGTTGATGAGTTTAATCCTTATCTGCTTAACACTACATCTATTCCATCTTTTATTGAATTGCTTGTAGATCAACCAAACCATAAAGTTGATCAATATCAAGGTTAGTCAAAATCAGGAATTGCAGTAGATTTTTAATTATCCTATGTAAAATTAAGCTCTCTTCGGAGAGCTTTTTATCAAGAAGGTTGAAACTTTCACTAATTAATGGCGAATTGGCGTTGAATAAGCCGTCATAATTGTTAAAATGCCCACCTTGTCCTGTTTTTATATTGTTTTTTGTTTTGCATTTATTTCGCAAAGTTAGAGATAAAATTATTAAAAACAGCTGCTTAGTTAAGGATTTTTGAATGCTCTCTATTTATTTGACAGATACCCAACAACACGTGCAATTTAATGATTATCCTAGTGATCAGCCGGTTAAGTTTCTGTTAAATCTTAAAAAGATTTTCCCAAGTACAGCGGATTTATTATTACCAGTTTTACCTGAAGATAATGATTTAGAAAACGTAACGTGGGAATCAACCTCAAAAGATTTTGAAGTCTTTAAAAAGCTATTAGCGGGATGGGGTGTGATTGAGCTTCGTTTAAATGCAATCACTGCTTATAAAGATAAAAACTTTGCAAATGAGCTAGTGAAACAAGCACAGGTAAAACGTAAGAAAACAGCGCAAAAAAATCATCAGCTTTCTTTAGTTGCTTTGGATTATATTTTTATGCACGAAGTTCATGCATTGATTGATGCTGAGCTGGTCACTATTGGTGAAAAATTCTACTTACCAACCTTGCGTGAGCAATGGAAGGGTACGGTTTCAGACCAAGTGCTCAACGGAAAACTCTAATTTTAGTGCAAAAGGTGAATTTATAAAAATTCACCTTTTTTATTATTAATTAAATCAATAGCTTATATTTTTAAGATTGCTTATACAAAAGTTTACAAGAAAAGAATGCGTTTTTTCTAATGTGGCAGATACATTGCTTATATAAATACAAAATTATTGCGGGAGAGAGGTTCATTAAGAACCCGCCGAAGGAGCAACAAGCCCGGAAACTCTCAGGCAAAAGGACTGTAATAATTAAAAAATCTGGAGAGAAGCTTAGATTTATAAGAATGGAAAACAATAACTTATAAATTATAAACTCACCGAAGGGGAAGATCTAAACGTTAAAAGGTAACGTTGGGGTCGAAACTCTCAGGTACCAATGACAGATGGGCTGTACTGATGAAATGTTTTGCATTTCTGAGGAGTCTGTTATGCCACATGTTATTGTGATAGGTGCGGGAATCACAGGGGTTACCTCTGCTTATGAGTTATCGCAACTGGGTTATCAAGTCACAGTGATTGATCGACATTTATATCCTGCAATGGAAACATCATTTGCCAATGGAGGGCAATTATCGGCTTGTAACGCCGAAGTATGGAACCAAAAAGCTACCGTGATTAAAGGCTTTAAATGGATGAGACAAAAAGATGCTCCTCTATTGTTGAATCCTTCATTTAGTTTGCATAAGTATAGTTGGCTAGTTGAATTTCTATCACATATTAAAAACTATGAGGCGAATACGATTGAGACGGTCCGTTTGGCATTGCTCGCTCGTAAGCGTTTATTTGAAGTAGCTGAAAAAGAGCAGCTTGAGTTTGATTTGGAGAAACGTGGAATTCTCCATATGTATCACAGTAAGGCTGACTACGAAATTGCTAAACAAGTTAATAATGTATTGAACAAAGGTACATTGGAGCGCTATTCGGTTTCACCTGATGAAATGAAAACAATAGAACCATCTTTGACGGGTGACTATTTCGGTGGCTATTACACACCAAGTGATGCGACGGGTGATATTCATAAATATTCAACCTCTTTAGCTGAGAAGACTAAACAATATGGCGTTCAATATAAGTTCGGTCTAGAAGTTATGGATATTAAGTGCAGCGCAGACAAAGTAGTCGTAACTTGTCAGCCAAGTGCTGAGCATCCTTATTTGGTTGAGTCCGACAACATTCAGCTAGAAGGTGATGTACTTGTAGTTTGTGGTGGTGTAGGGAGTTATCAACTTGCCGATATGATTGGTGAGCGAGTAAATGTGTATCCAGTAAAAGGTTATTCAATTACCGTACAATTAAAAGATGAGCACAGTGTAAAGAATGCTCCTTGGGTGAGCTTGTTAGATGAAAGTGCAAAAATTGTGACTTCTCGTTTAGGTAAAGATCGACTGCGTGTGGCAGGGACTGCTGAGTTTAATGGCTATAACCGCGACATACGGGCTGATCGTATTCAACCATTAGTGAATTGGGTTAATCGTAACTTTGATATTTCAACTGAGCATGTGGTGCCTTGGGCAGGGTTAAGACCTATGATGCCGAATATGCTGCCTGTTGTTAAGCAATCTAAACAACCTCGTGTTTTTTATAATACAGGGCATGGGCATTTAGGTTGGACTTTGTCTGCGGCAACCGCAGTTTTAGTCGGTCAGGATATAGCGCAAAAATATCCAGCGTAGAAAGTAAAAAGCCAGTGTTCAAACACTGGCTTTTATTTTTAAGCGTTAGTCATATAAGCGGTAGATTCCGCTAAAACGTTCACAGCCTTTTTGCTGGGTTTTCACGTTAAGTAAAGCTTTTTGAAAATTAAACTGATATTTACAGTTGTGCTCATTGTCTAAAATTTCACTTTTTTGTTCAGGTGAACTATAGGCCATCAATGAGATCGTTTGAGTTTCTTTGCGGTTATTTGGATTGCGGTATGCTATCCCTTCAATCTTAATTTTATCTTTCGCGAGCTGATGGACTTGAATGTGTACAGGCTGTGCTGCTAGATGTCCATTCTCAAACTTAAGATAATGCTGGGTAAGCGTTTGCTTAAGCGATGCATAAAAATTTAGGTCATCAGTACGTAAATCAAACTGTTGTTGAATACATGTATTACTCTTGCATTGCTGAGTATGTTTAGACCATAACTTTTGTGTATCCTGTAAAAGCTGTAAGGGGGCATCAGTAACTAAATATGCAGAAAGATATTTATTATTGAGTTCTTTTCTTGATTCACTAAATGTTTTTGAACAGATTTTAAGCTCAGCTCCAGTATTGGAACAGTCTATTGATTCTGCAAAGACAAGAGGTGAACATAAACAACTCAGTGTCACGACAAAACTTAATCTTTTCAATTGATTCATATCAGTATTAGACAGCATGATCGCTTATACTTTCAGTCTACTTTGCTAGGTGTACTATAGCGAAACAGAACGGCTGAATACAAGATTTCTTAAGTTTTTATGGAAGGTAATAATTTATATGGTTGCTCAGATTCGTATTGGACAAGGAATGGATGTACATGCCTTTGAAGAGGGGAACTTCGTTACATTGGCGGGTATTCAAATTCCACATACACATGGTTTGAAAGCGCACTCTGACGGTGACGTTGTACTTCATGCGCTATGTGATGCTTTATTAGGTGCTTTAGCGCTTGGTGATATTGGACAACATTTTCCTGATACTGACCCAGAATACAAAGGCGCAGATAGCCGAGTATTGTTAAAGCATGTTTATCAATTGATCTTAGACCGTGGTTATCAGTTAAATAATGCCGATATTACGGTGGCTTGCGAGCGTCCAAAATTAGCTAAGCATAATCTTGAAATGCGTCAAAGCATTGCTGACGTTCTAAATGTAGATATTAATCAAATTAGTATTAAAGCAACGACAACCGAAAAACTTGGGTTTACCGGTCGTCAAGAAGGAATTTTGGCTACAGCGACTGTTTTAGTCTCTCATCACACCAAGTGATCGGCCTGCTGCAAAGACTGTTGAAGTTCTAAAGTTGCCTTACGGCCTTGTAGCTGTAAGGTAATACTATGAATGAGTCCAGTCCAAGTCTCATTAGGTTCCCAAATTTCGTGCAATAAATCCTGAGAAGTCAGCATATCCATATTCATATAAAACTGTCTATAGACATACATCAGGCAACTTACGCGTTTATTTTTGGCGCAATGTATCCAGATAATTTCATTTTGCACTAAATGATCAATCAAATCTAAAACTAATAAGCACTGCTCAGCAGAAGGCATCTCCCAATCAATTGGAATATGAATATAATTTAAACCTAGGTCTAAACAAATGCGGTCTTCATTTTCAAGATGATTTGAAGCATTAGTTAAAGCAAGGTTAATGACTGTGCTACAACCAAACTCTTTAATCAATTTTAGTTGTTCAGCAGAAGGCTGGGCCGAGCTAAATAAATGTTCATGAATAATCGAAAATGCGGGAATTTGAGATAATGATTGTTCAAGGGTTGTCATGATCGCACTCTACAAGAGTAGGCTTAGCTTATTGTGTAGAATGTTATACACGATTCTAGAGAATAGTTGAAATACAGCCTGCTTATATATTCGGCAACGTTATCAAATTTTTAAAAATAATTAACTGGAAGAGTACAAGTCTTATAAAATAAAAAACAGCATCATAAAGATGCTGTTTTTTTAAACTCAAAATTTAAGCTTTCTTTAAATTTTCATTTAATAAAAATTCGACTAAAGCTTTTTGAGCATGGAGACGGTTTTCTGCTTCATCCCATACGACTGCATTTTTATAATCGAGCATGGTTTCAGAAATTTCTTCGCCGCGATGAGCAGGTAAGCAGTGCATGAATAAACAGTCTGGGTGAGCAAGGCTCATTAATTTTTCGTTAACCTGGAAATCAGCAAAGGCTTTTTCACGAAGTTTTTGCTCTTCTTCTTGGCCCATACTTGCCCATACATCAGTCACAATAAGGTCAGCATTTACTGCTGCATCTTCCGCATTATCATAAAGCTCAACGCAATGACCAAACTCCGCTAAAAATTCAGGTTTAGGTTCATATCCTTTTGGCGATGCAATTTTGAGTTTGAAACCCATCATGTGTGCAGCTTCAATATATGAATTACACATATTATTGCCATCACCAATCCAAGCAACGGTTTTGCCTTCAATGCTGTCGCGATGTTCAATATAAGTTTGTAAGTCAGCAAGTAACTGGCATGGATGATGATCATCAGTTAAGCCGTTAATTACAGGAACTTTTGAATAAGATGCAAAGCGTTCAACAATGTCATGACCAAAAGTACGAATCATCACAATATCAAGCATACTTGAAATTACACGTGCAGAATCTTCGATTGGTTCACCACGGCCTAATTGTGTGTCACGAGGCGATAAAAAAATCGCACTACCGCCAAATTGGTTAATACCTGCTTCAAAAGAGATACGTGTACGCGTACTTGATTTCTCAAAAATCATTCCCAATACTTTACCGACAAAAGGCTGGTAGACCTTATTGTCATGTTGCATTTTTTTAAGCTCGCTTGCGCGTTCTAAAATGCGATTAAGTTCTAGAGTGGATAGATCACGTAAAGTCAGGAAATGTCTTAGAGCCATGTAGCTACTCCATAATAATTGTTTTGAAATACAACAATTATCTGTTGTTGGCTGGGTGGATGTGGGAAAAAAGAAGTCTACTATACTATAAGCATTTTAAAATGCAAAAGAATTAGACTTTATGATGGCCTTTTAAGAAAATATCTACACAATATTCAATGTAATCAAAAGCTTCTTTCTCATCTGGAAGAGCTGGCATACCCATAATCATACGCCATTCAATATCTCGTAAAATCCCAAAATACATGAGTGAAGAATAATACGGAGAATTACATGTAATTTCGCCTGATTTATCCGCAAACTCTAATGCTTGAGTAAGTGTATTTTGTAAATTATGTACCCATTTGTCATATAAGTATTGTATGAGGACAGTGTTACATTCCGTCTGTTCAATAATAAGTCTTAAAAATGCAACATGTTCGGGCTGAATAATATGAATATACACACGATTAAGTGTTTGAATCAGATATTCTCTTAAAGTGCTTTTCTCTGGTTGGAATGGAATGCAAATATCTTTAAAAAACATTTCACGTTTATGATCACATATAGCCGTAAAAAGTCCTTCCTTATTGCCAAAATATTTATAAATAGAAGCCTTGGAGCCACCTGCATGATTAACAATATCATCGAGAGATACAGCATCATATCCTTTCTCTAGGAACAGCTCGGTCGCGCTTAATAATAGAGCTAAACGACGTTCAATACCGCGGCGTGTTTGAGGTTTCTCACATGCAAGGTGATGTGAATCCAGGACTGAATCATGCATAAAATTTAATAACAACAACTGACTTTGCTTATCTAGTATAGCAAAACTATCTTTAGTGATGGTCATAACCATTTTTTTAGATCATATGCTGAACAGTAAGTGGCTAATTAAAAAAATAAACTAATAGAAAATATAAGCTTAGAGTTAATTGTGGAAAGATTTAGTGATGTAACCTTATGTTTACATTATATTTTAATCAAAAATCTGATTGATAAAAAGCGGCTAAGAATGACTTAACCGCTCTCAAGTTAAATAATGAGACTTCTAGGCTTCAGTTTGAGTAACCTTGTGCTCATCTTCTTCGTCATCATCTGCAGAATCCATTCCTAGTTCTTTTAACTTGCGTGTTAAAGTATTGCGACCCCAACCCAATAATTCAGCTGCATGACGTTTGCGTCCACGTGTTTGTTGCAAGGCTGCGTTAATCAATGTGCGTTCAAACATTGGTGTGGCAATATCCAAAATTTTCATTTCACCATTTTTAAGCTTTTGAATAGCCCATTGATTTAGTAGTTCATCCCAATGGTGTAGAGAAATACGCTCAAAAGAAGGTGCCGGTTGACTAGAATCACTATTCTTTTGCAATGGAACTTGTTTGAGCTCAGAAGGTAAATCTTCCGGATAAACTTCACGACCAGTAATCATTACAGTTAGCCAGCGGCACGTATTCTCAAGTTGTCGTACGTTACCTGGCCATGGTAACTGTTGCATATAGTCTGTCGTCTCGGTACGTAAGATTTTTGGACTTACGCCAAGCTCTTTACCTGCACGCGCAAGGAAATGCTGCGCAAGCATTGGAATATCTTCACTACGGTGGGCAAGCTTAGGAATGTGAATACGAATCACATTTAAGCGGTGATATAAGTCTTCACGGAAGCGACCTTCATTTACCAGTTTCTCTAGATCCTGATGCGTTGCCGCAACAATTCGAACATCTACTTTAACGGGAATGTGTCCGCCTACACGATAGAACTCACCGTCAGCGAGTACGCGAAGCAATCGAGTCTGAGTTTCAAATGGCATATCACCAATTTCATCAAGGAATAATGTTCCGCCATTTGCCTGTTCAAAGCGGCCTTGATGTTGAGTATTCGCGCCTGTAAATGCTCCTTTCTCATGACCAAATAACTCGGTTTCAATTAAGTCTTTTGGAATTGCCGCCATATTTAAAGCAATAAAAGGCTTGGCACGGCGTGGGGAGTGCTTGTGTAAAGCATGAGCAACTAATTCTTTACCTGTACCCGACTCACCATTAATTAAAACAGTAATATGAGATTGAGATAAACGGCCGATAGCACGGAAAACCTCCTGCATTGCTGGAGATTCACCAATAATTTCTGTTGATTGAAGAGGTGAGGCTGTTTTTGTAGCTTCTTGCTGTTGTAGTTTATTAATATGCAAGATCGCACGATTGACTAAAGCTAAAGCTTCATCAATATCAAAAGGCTTTGGTAAATATTCAAACGCGCCTGTTTGATAGCTTGATACAGCAGACTCTAAGTCAGAATGTGCTGTCATAATAATGACAGGTAAATCTGGATGAGTGTTTTTGACTTTAGATAAAAAAGTTAAACCATCAATTCCAGGCATGCGGATGTCAGTTAAGATGACATCGGGAGCATCATGGTGCAAACGTTCAAGCGCAGTTTGAGCTTCTTCAAAATTGGTAACATCAAAACCCTCTTCTTTAAAGGTCTTTTCCAATACCCATCGCATGGCGCGATCATCATCAATAACCCATATTTTATTTCGCGACACGGTCTGACTCCCAAGGTAAATATAAGCTAAAAATTGTTTTTCCAGGAACAGATTGGCATTCAATCATTCCGTTATGTTGATGCATAATATTCTGTGCAATACTCAGGCCAAGCCCAGTACCTTTTGCTCGTCCAGTAACCAATGGATAGAATACTGACTCCAAAATACTTTCAGGAATGCCTGGTCCATTGTCCTCTATATCGACTCGCACTGTAGATCGATTTAGTACACCGTTAATCGTGACAAGACGTTGTATACGTGTACGTAGAATTAACTCCGGTTCGTGATCTATAAAAAATGCTTTGTTTTCTGTTATGGCTTGAATTGCATTTACACTAATGTTGAGCATGACTTGTATTAACTGATCACGATCGGCATTAACATCGGGTAAAGACAAATCATAATCCCGTATAATTTTAATTTTCTTCTTTGTCTGGTTGGCGATAAGTGAACGCACTCGCTCCAAAGGCTCGTGTACGTTAACATTTTCATAACTTGGGAGTTGTCTAGAACCCAACATAGTATCTGCCAAGTTAGTTAAGCGATCTACTTCATTAATAATGACATCTGTAAATTCAGCATAACTCTTGTCGTTTAAACTGCGAGCGAGTAATTGAGTTGCGCCACGAATACCTGCAAGTGGATTCTTAATTTCGTGCGCTACGCCACGTACAAGCTGCCTAGCGACCTGATGTTGTTGTACCAGATTTTCTTCTTTAGAAATCTTTAACATACGATCAATCGGGTTGAGCTCAATTAAGAGTAATGGGTGATAACTTTTACCAGCATTTAATTGAGAAACTGTGTAATCGACATGAAGGTCTTTAAAGTTGACATTAATAACCGCTTCTCGTCGAGTATAAGGTTGCCCCGTTTTTATGGTGTTTAATAAAGCTTCATGTGTATTAAAAGTATCATCAGGCGCATGAAGTAAGTTTAAAACGGGCTGTCCTGAAGCTCGAAGCAAACTAATATCAAATAGTGCTTCGCAGGCAGAATTTAAGTAAAAAATATTCAAGTTACTATCGATCAATAAAATCGCAGTAGTTAAGTTGTCTACCAATAGGCGATAGTCGATAGGGTTGTGTTGATCCATTAGCGAATCGTTCCTGTCTTAAAATAGCGCAATGGCATCTTCATTGGTTATCGGATTTTCACCGTTATAGAACATGAACGATGCAAAATGTACGCCAACTTTGTTTATGGGTTATTTTAAAGTTTTAAAGTATTTAAAAACGCGCTTAAATCGGTCTTTATATCGGTTGATCAAAACTGATGGCTTAAATAGAGATAATAACATGATCCAACTTGGTGCAAAGATGAGTTTTGGTGCAAATGTTGGTCGTATTTTGGTGCATTACACAAAGAGTGGGCTTTCCACCTATGCTTGAGACAAGAAAAGACATACAATACGCGCATTCAAGTGGAGCGCAGATTCATGAAGACCCCCAAAGTCGGTTTTGTTTCTTTAGGTTGTCCTAAGGCATTGGTAGATTCTGAACGAATTTTAACTCAGTTAAAGACTGAAGGTTATCAAGTTGCATCAGATTATGATGGTGCTGATTTAGTTGTTGTTAATACCTGTGGTTTTATCGAATCTGCGGTACAAGAGTCGCTAGATGCAATTGGCGAGGCCATGAGTGAAAATGGTCGAGTAATCGTTACTGGATGCTTAGGTAAAGACGAAGACAAAATTCGTCAAATGCATCCAAATGTTTTAAAGGTTACTGGTGCAGCAGCTTATCAAGATGTAATGGAAGCTGTACATGAATATGTCCCAGCACCACCTAAACACAACCCGTTTGTTGATTTGGTTCCTGAACAAGGAATTCGCTTAACACCAAAACATTATGCCTATTTAAAAATATCTGAAGGATGTAACCACCGTTGTACCTTCTGTATTATCCCAAGTATGCGTGGCGATCTAGTATCGCGTCCAGTTGGAAGTGTACTGGAAGAAGCCGCTGCGCTTAAAAGAGCAGGTGTTAAAGAAATCTTGGTTATTTCCCAAGATACATCAGCTTATGGTGTAGATACCAAGTACAAACTTGATTTCTGGAATGGCCAGCCTGTTAAAACAAAATTCTTTGATATGTGTGAAGCACTAGGCCAACTTGGTATCTGGGTGCGCTTACATTATGTTTATCCATACCCACATGTTGATGCGGTTATTGACTTAATGGCACAAGGTAAAATTCTGCCATATCTTGATATTCCATTCCAACATGCAAGCCCGCGTATTCTTAAGTTAATGAAGCGTCCGGCTCACAGTGAAAATACACTCGAAAAAATTAAATTGTGGCGTGAAAAATGCCCAGATCTTGTGATTCGCTCTACATTTGTAGTGGGTTTCCCAGGCGAAACTGAAGAAGATTTTCAAATATTGCTCGATTGGTTAGTTGAAGCTGAACTTGATCGTGTTGGCTGCTTTACCTACTCACCAGTAGAAGGCGCTACGGCAAATGATTTACCCGATCATGTGCCTGAAGAAATTAAGCAAGAGCGTTACGAGCGCTTTATGCAAGTGCAGCAACAAATTTCTGCTGCTAAGTTGCAAAAACGTATTGGTCAAACGATGACTGTATTAGTCGATAGTTTGGAAGATGAATATCCTGTTGCTGTTGCACGTTCTTATGCCGATGCTCCGGAAATTGACGGTAATGTCTTTGTAGAAGATATCGATAAGAGCACTATTCAACCAGGCGATATGTTGGAAGTCGAAATCACCGATGCGGATGAATACGACTTATTTGCAAAGTTAATTAAAATTAAGTCGGTTTAATCGATAACGATTCAAAAAAGCATTCAGTTTAAGAGGTTTTGGAGCAAACTCATGGCGGAAACAATTAGCCCCCGTTATTCACGCATTTTATTAAAACTATCTGGTGAAGCATTATCAGGTAACAAAGACATGGGTATTGATGCCCAAGTTCTTGATCAAATGTCCCTTTCAATTGCTCACTTAGTTGGCTTAGGCGTGCAAGTGGGTATCGTTGTTGGTGGCGGTAACTTGTATCGTGGTAGTCAGTTGCAAAAGGATGGCTTGGTTGGTCGTGTAACAGGCGATCAAATGGGTATGCTTGCAACTGTAATGAATGGTTTGGCTATGCGTGATGCATTGGTTCGCCGTAATATCAGAACTCGCCTTATGTCTGCATTACCAATTGGTACAGTAGTAGAGTCTTATTCAAGTCGTGATGCTATCCGTCACTTGAGTCAGGGTGAAGTTTGTGTTTTTGTTGCTGGTACAGGAAATCCATTCTTTACGACTGATACGGCAGCTTGCTTACGCGGAATTGAAATTGAAGCAAATTTAATTCTAAAAGCGACCAAAGTAGATGGCGTATATAATAAAGATCCAAGTAAATACGAAGATGCGGTTAAATATGATCATTTAACCTTTGATCAGGTATTGGACGAAAAACTTGGTGTTATGGATTTGACAGCTATTTGTTTATGTCGTGACCATAATGTGCCATTACAAGTTTTTGATATGAATAAATCAGGCGCGCTATTGTCAGTAGTCATGGGCGAAAAAGAAGGTACACGCGTTACTAAATAATGTACGTGTTGACGAAAGCTCTTTATACTAGCGCTAAATTAAATTTGTTAAAACATCCTTGAATAAATAAGTAAGGTAGATCATATGATTAACGATCTGAAAAAAGACAGCGAACAGCGTATGTTGAAAACTCTTGAGTCTTTGGAACTAGGGTTTGCTAAAGTTCGTACCGGCCGTGCACACCCATCAATCTTAAATGGGGTAATGGTTCCTTACTACGGTTCTGATGTGCCTTTAAATCAAGTGGCAAACGTTGGTGTTGAAGATTCTCGTACACTTCTTGTTCAGCCATTTGAACGTACAATGGTTTCAGCTATTGATAAGGCAATTCGTGAGAGTGATCTTGGTTTAAACCCGATTACTGCGGATGCAATTCGTGTACCTTTACCTGCATTAACTGAAGAAACACGTCGTGATATGCAAAAAATTGCGCGTAGCGAAGCTGAAAATGCAAAAGTTGCAATTCGTAATATTCGTCGTGATGTATTAGGTGATATCAAAGCATTATTAAAAGAGAAAGAAATCTCTGAAGATGATGAGCGCCGTGCAGGTGATGATATCCAGAAAATCACTGACAAATATGTTGCAGAAGTAGACAAGCGTCTTGCAGCGAAAGAAGCAGAATTGATGAAGGTCTAAATTTTATGACCGATTCAGAAGAGTATCATCTTCCTAAGCATGTTGCCATCATCATGGATGGCAACAACCGCTTTGCAAAAAAAAATCAAATGCAAAAAGGTGATGGGCATCGAGAGGGTAAAAATGTTCTTGATCCTATCGTTGAACATTGTAAAAAAACAGGTATTCGTGCTTTAACGGTGTTTGCATTTTCAAGCGAAAACTGGAATCGACCACAATTTGAAGTCGATCTGCTTATGAAGCTTCTTGAAGAAACTATTCATGAGCAAATACCTCGCATGAAGAAATTTAATATTGCTTTGCGTTTCATCGGTGATCGTTCCAGATTACCGTCACACCTAGTTGCCTTAATGGAAGATGCAGAGCAACAGACAGCACACCATAACACTATGACCTTAACTATTGCTGTGAGCTATGGCGGGATGTGGGATATTGCAAATGCAGCAAAACAAGTTGCTGAAGCGGTTTCCCGTGGTGAATTTGGTGCTGATCAAATAAATGTTGATTTGTTCGAAAAATATGTCAGTCTAAACGATCTGCCAGCTGTGGACTTATTGATCCGTACAGGTGGAGATTATCGCATATCTAATTTCTTGTTATGGCAAGCAGCATATGCTGAACTGTATTTTACTGATACTTTATGGCCAGAATTTACAGTACAAGAATTCGATCATGCATTGAATGTTTTTTCAGGGCGTGAGCGTCGTTTTGGCAAAACATCTGAACAAATTCAGCAAGAGAAAATAGAGAACTTATAATGTTAGAGCGGATTGTTACCGCATTGGTACTTGTCGCAGTTGTTTTAGGCTGTATGTTTGCTACGCAATCACATTATCCAATGTTGGTTCTTATGATTGTAGCAGCAGGGGTTGCGGGGTATGAATGGTATAAATTAATGCCCCATGAAACTGTAAATGCTGTAAAGCCAAAAGCTTGGTGCTACGGTCTGCTTGTTGCATTCGTTTCGGGCGTTGCTCTATTTTTCCATGATATTGCATTACTTTTGTGGTCAGCTTCAATTTTGACTTGGCTTGTAAGCGTTTATTGGGTCAAATCTTTTCCTGAATTTGATGGGTGGTATAACGCTACTCTATATGTAATTGGCATTATTTTAGTTTGTGCTGCGGTAACTTCAATTTTTGTTGTTTGGCAAAGTTCGCCATGGTGGTTAATGTATCTGTTCTTACTCGTGTGGGGTGCAGATAGTGGTGCTTACTTTGTTGGTCGTAAATTTGGTAAAAGAAAATTAGCTCCAACCGTTAGTCCGAACAAATCAGTAGAAGGCTTGTATGGTGGTATTGTCACGACCATACTGGTAATGTTGGTTGTGCAATATCAGTATCTAAATTTAACTTTAATTCAGCAAATTCTGTTTCTTATCTTGTCACTGATTACAGTATTCGGTTCAGTGTTGGGTGATTTATTTGAGTCAATGATTAAACGTCGTGCTGGTATTAAAGATTCTGGACGTGTACTACCTGGTCATGGTGGTGTTTTAGATCGTATTGATTCTTTACTTGCTGCAGCCCCGATCTTTGCAACGGGAATGTATATATTAAAACTTATTGGTGTAGATTTATAAATGACACAATCTGTTTGCATATTGGGTGTAACCGGTTCCATTGGGCAAAGTACCTTAAAAATTTTAAATCAACATCCTGATAAGTATTCAGTATTTGCAATTTCAGCTCATAGTCGAATTTCTGAATTGGTTGACATATGTAAACAATTCCAACCAAAAGTTGCAGTTGTTCCAAAGCAAAAAGTTGACGAATTAGCAGCTTTATTTGTAAAGAGTGAATTACAAAATATTGAAATTTTGGCTGATCAGGAAGGACTGGTAAGTATCGCATCTCATCCAGATGTTGATGTAGTTATGGCTGCAATTGTTGGAGCAGCTGGTTTATTACCAACATTAGCGGCTGTAAAAGCTGGTAAACGCGTATTGCTTGCTAATAAAGAAGCTTTGGTCATGTCTGGTGAAATCATGATGCAAGCAGCACGTGATCATCAGGCATTATTATTACCGGTAGATTCAGAACACAACGCTATTTTTCAGTCATTACCTCATAATTATTTAGAGGCTGAAAGAAATGGACAACCGCAACAGGGCGTATCAAGAATCTTATTGACCGCTTCAGGTGGACCATTTTTAAACCATTCGTTAGAACAGTTAGAAAAAGTTACTCCTGCGCAGGCTTGTAAGCATCCCAACTGGTCTATGGGACAGAAAATCTCAGTTGACTCAGCTACTCTTATGAATAAAGGGTTAGAGTTGATCGAGGCGTGTCATTTGTTTTCAATATCTGAACATTTTGTTACAGTTGTTGTTCATCCACAAAGTATTATTCATTCTATGGTGCAATATGTTGACGGTTCAACATTGGCTCAAATGGGTAATCCAGACATGTGTACACCGATTGCCCATGCATTAGCATGGCCAGAACGTTTACAGACTAATGTTCCTGCTTTAGATTTATTTGAGTATTCTCAGCTTAATTTTCAAGCACCGGATATCCAGAAATTTCCAGCACTGGATTTAGCCCGTCAGGCAATGCGTTCAGGAGGGCTGGCACCTACTATTTTAAATGCTGCAAATGAGGTTGCCGTTGCTGCATTTTTAAACCAACAGATTGGATTTACAAATATCCCACAAGTGGTAGAGCATACTTTGCAAAAATTGGAAAACTCAGTTGCTGATAATATCGAGTCTATTTTGAATAAAGATGAAGTAGCACGACATGTAGCACAGCAGTATATATCAAGTATAGGAGGCTGAAATGAGCGCATTATTTATGATTGCAGCAGCAGCTCTCTTGCTCGGTCCATTAATTGCAATTCATGAGTTCGGTCACTATTGGGTGGCACGAAAACTTGGTGTTAAGGTTCTAGTTTATTCTATTGGTTTTGGTCCGACATTACTTAAATGGACCTCAAAAAAATCTGGAATTAAGTACCAACTTTCAGCTTTGCCTCTAGGCGGTTATGTAAAAATGCTCGATGAGCGCGAAGGTAATGTTGCAGAGCAAGATTTACCTTATGCATTTAACCGTCAAAAACCATGGAAGCGTATAGCAATTGTTGCGGCTGGGCCTTTAATTAACTTGATTTTTGCTGTTTTACTTTTTTGGATTTTACTTTTACCAGCACAGGAACAACTAAATACAAGAGTGGGTAAGGTTGTACCCAACTCGCCAGCTGCTACAGCTCAACTACAAGTAGGTGACAAGATTATTGCTGTTGATGGAAAGGAAACGCAAACTTGGGAAAAACTTAACTTTGCTTTGATTGATCGTGTAGGTGAAACTGGTAGCTTGAATATCGATGTAGATCGTGCAGGTACTGAGAAAAATATTGTTTTACCCATTAAAGATTTTTTAAAAAACCAAAATGAATCAGCTTTAGATATATTAGGCTTTTCACCTTATCGTCCTGTTATTCCCGCTGTTGTAACTGAGTTGACTGCAGATGGAGCAGCAATTCGACAAGGAATAAAAGTCGGTGATCGTATTGTATCCATTAATGGTCAAGCGATGAAAGACTGGTTTGATGTTGTGGAAGTTGTGCAACATTCACCAGAAAAATTGCTCAGTATTGATGTGTTGCGTAATGGTCAACTCGTTCATTTGCAAGTCATGCCTCAAGGAAAGCGTGACAATATGGGGCAAGTGAGTGGGGTTTTAGGCGTAAAAAGCGATGCAGGAAAAATTACAATTCCTGACGAATATAAGCAAACAATTCAATATACTCCATTACAAGCTTTCCAGATGTCGCTAGATAAGACTGGCCAAATCTCCAGCATGATATTGAGTTCGATAGTAAAAATGGTTAAGGGTTTAATTGGCTTAGAGAATCTTTCTGGACCAATTACAATCGCGAAGGTAGCGGGACAAAGTGCAGAAATGGGATGGCAGACTTTTATCTCATTTATGGCTTTAATGAGTGTAAGTCTTGGAATTTTAAATTTATTGCCAATTCCAATGCTTGATGGTGGACACCTCGTTTATTACATTATTGAAGCTATTCGTGGGAAGCCTGTTTCTGAACAAATACAAATGTTTGGTGTAAAAATTGGTATGGTACTGCTCGGTAGTATGATGCTTTTAGCTTTATTTAACGATTTTATGCGTTTGTAAACGTATATGGATTTATAACTTACTGGAAAAACTGGCATGCGGCACACACATTTTTTAATGCCTTTGGCACTTGTTAGCGCTATGGCAGCGGTACAACAAGCATATGCAGCTGATGATTTCGTTGTTCGAGATATTCGTATAGATGGTTTGGTCCGTCTTACTCCTGCAAATGTTTCTACCATGTTGCCAATCAACAGTGGCGATCGCGTTAATGAACCGATGATCGCAGAAGCAATTCGAACATTGTATGCCACTGGACTTTTTGACGATATTAAAGCATCAAGAGATAACGATACTTTAGTTTTTAATGTCGTAGAGCGCCCAATTATTTCAAAGCTTGAATTTAAGGGTAATAAACTTATTCCTAAAGAGGCTTTAGAGCAAGGCCTCAAAAAAATGGGCATTGCTGAAGGCGAAGTTTTTAAGAAGTCAGCTTTACAAACAATTGAAACTGAATTAGAGCAGCAATATACTCAGCAAGGCCGTTATGATGCTGATGTAACTGTTGATACTATAGCTCGCCCAAATAACCGTGTTGAACTTAAATTAAATTTTAATGAAGGTACGGCAGCTAAAGTTTTTAATATCAATATTATTGGTAATACTGTTTTTAAAGACAGTGAAATTAAACAAGCTTTCGCAGTTAAGGAAAGTGGTTGGGCTTCAGTTGTAACTCGTAATGACCGTTATGCTAGAGAGAAAATGGCAGCGAGCCTTGAAGCTTTGCGCGCGATGTATCTGAATAAAGGTTATATCAATTTTCATATCAATAACTCACAGCTCAATATTAGTGAAGATAAAAAGAATATCTTTATTGAAGTTGCTGTTGAGGAAGGTAGCCAGTTCAAATTTGGTCAAACCAAGTTTTTAGGTGACGCACTTTATAAACCTGAAGAACTGCAAGCTTTGAAAATTTATAAAGATGGCGATACCTATTCTCAAGAAAAAGTAAATGCTGTTAAGCAATTGTTATTGCGTAAATATGGTAATGCTGGTTATTACTTTGCAGATGTAAATGTCGTTCCGCAAATTAATAATGAAACGGGTGTTGTTGACTTGAACTATTATGTAAACCCAGGTCAGCAAGTAACCGTACGTCGTATTAACTTTACAGGTAATAGTAAAACTGCCGATGAAGTATTGCGTCGTGAAATGCGTCAAATGGAAGGCGCTTTAGCGAGTAATGAAAAAATTGATTTGTCCAAGGTTCGTTTAGAGCGTACTGGATTCTTCAAAACAGTTGATATTAAACCGGCTCGTATTCCAAATTCACCAGATCAGGTGGATTTAAACGTAAATGTTGAAGAGCAACACTCGGGAACTACAACATTAGCGGTAGGTTACTCACAAAGTGGTGGTATCACATTCCAGGCAGGTTTGAGTCAAACTAACTTTATGGGAACGGGTAATCGTGTTTCGATCGATTTATCTCGCTCTGAAACTCAAGACTACTATAACTTAAGTGTTACTGACCCTTACTTCACTATTGATGGTGTAAGCCGCGGTTATAATGTTTATTACCGTAAAACAAAGTTAAATGATGACTATAACGTTAATAATTACGTTACCGATAGTTTCGGTGGTAGTTTAAGTTTTGGTTACCCAATTGATGAAAACCAAAGCCTAAGTGCCTCTTTAGGTATTGATAATACTAAAGTAACGACTGGTCCTTATGTCTCTACTTATGTGCGTGATTATTTGTTAGCAAATGGTGGTAAAGCAACAAGTAAGGGTTCATATTGTCCAACCTTAAATGGTGAGTCGCAGTATGATACTGAGAAGGGGGAATGTAAGGTCCCAGAAGAACAATATGATAATGCGTTTGATGGTGAGTTCTTTACATATAACTTAAATTTAGGTTGGTCATACAATACTTTAAACCGTCCTATTTTCCCTACTTCAGGTATGTCACATCGTGTAGGTCTTGAAATTGGTTTGCCAGGTAGTGATGTTGACTATCAAAAAGCAACTTATGATGCACAGGCATTTTGGCCAATTAGTAATACTGGTTTCGTATTGCGTGGTTACGGTAAACTTGGCTATGGTAATGATTTACCATTCTATAAAAACTTCTATGCAGGTGGTTATGGTTCTGTTCGGGGTTATGATAACAGTACCTTGGGTCCTAAGTATGCAAGTGTAAACTTACAAGAAACCAAGCAAAATGACGGTTCTCCAGAAGAGGTTGGGGGTAATGCTTTAGTACAATTTGGTACTGAATTAGCTTTACCGTTACCTTTCAAAGGGGACTGGACTCGCCAAGTACGACCAGTCATTTTTGCTGAAGGTGGTCAAGTATTTGATACTAAGTGTGATGTTGGCTCTTATTCTATGATTATGAATGGGCAGCAAATAGCAGATGCTAAAAAATACTGTGAAGATAACTACGGTTTTGATTTAGGTAATATGCGTTATAGCGTAGGTGTTGGTTTTACATGGATCACTATGATTGGGCCATTATCTCTTAGCTATGCATTCCCGTTAAATGATAAGCCTGGTGACGAAACTAAAGAGATTCAGTTTGAAATCGGTCGTACTTTCTAAGTACGACTTGACTAAACAATGAAATAAGGACACAAATTAAGATGAAAAAATTAAATATATTAATGTTAGGGTTAGGCCTTACAATTTCTGCTATGACTAATGCTGCTGGTTATGGTGTTATTGATCTTGCTAAAGTTGTTGAAAGTAGTACTTATTTAAAACAACAAAATGCAAGTTTAAATCAATCTGTTAAACCAACAACAACTCGTCTTGAGCAGTTGGGTAAAGAGTTAGAAGGCCTTCAGCGTCAAGCCCAAACTCAAGGGCAAAAAATGAAAGAAGATGATATTAAGAAGCTTCAAACTCAATATCAGTCAAAATTAAATGAATTTAATTCGACTCAACAAGGTTTGCAGTCTAAAGTTCAAACTAGTTTGCAAGGAATGAACTCAACTTTTGAGACTCGTGTGAAGCAAGCAGCTGAACAATTACGAAAAGAAAATAATCTTGACTTCATTTTGAATAAAAATTCGACCGTTGCCTATGACGCTAAATATGATTTAACTGATAAAATGATACAAAAGGTTAATTCAATGAAATAAATTAATGAAAGTGCAACATTATCGTTTAGATGAACTAGCTCACCTAGTTAATGGTGAGTTAGTCGGTGCGGGTAGTCTTCAATTTATAAATCTGGCAAGTTTAGAAAATGCTGAACCTTCTCATATTACTTTCGTAAATGGCGAAAAGTATATCGATCAAGCAAAGACTAGCCGTGCGGGTGCGTACATTGTTACAAGCTCTATTAAAGAACAGCTTACTGATAAACAAAATTTTATTATTGTTGATAATCCATATTTGGCTTTTGCCATCCTTACCCATGCTTTTGATAAAAAGATCACATCAATAGGTATTGAAAGTACTGCTCAAATTCATCCTTCTGCAATTATTTCTGAAAAAGCATATATTGGCCATTACGTTGTAATTGGTGAAAATTGTGTAGTAGGTGAGAACACGATTATTCAGTCTCATACTCGTCTGGATGATAATGTAGAAATTGGCAAGGATTGTTTTATCGATTCTCATGTCACTATTACTGGCGGTTCTAAATTACTTGATCGTGTTCGAGTTCATGCAAGTACTGTGATTGGTAGTGAAGGCTTTGGATTTGCACCATATCAAGGTAAATGGCATCGTATCGCACAATTAGGTTCAGTTATTATTGGTAATGATGTCCGTATTGGATCAAATTGTAGTATTGATCGAGGGGCACTAGATAATACGATTTTGGAAGATGGGGTAATTATTGATAATCTTGTGCAAATCGCACATAACGTTCATATTGGTTCCAATACAGCTATTGCTGCTAAATGTGGAATTGCTGGAAGCACTAAAATTGGCAAAAACTGTATTCTTGCAGGAGCCTGTGGTGTGTCTGGTCACCTTTCAATCACTGATAATGTGACTTTAACTGGAATGTCAATGGTCACAAAAAATATTTCTGAAGCTGGTACCTATTCTTCAGGAATTGGATTATTTGAAAATAGTCATTGGAAAAAGACAATTGTACGCTTGCGACAATTAGCAGATGTGCCATTGACCCAAATCACTAAACGACTTGATCATATACAAGCTCAAATAGAGTCTCTTGAATCAACTTTTAATTTGCGTAAATAGAATATTATGACCGAGTCAACTACACCTAAATTTGCCATCCCTGAATTACCAATGCAGATTCAAACGATTCGTCAATATTTGCCGCATCGTTATCCTTTCTTATTGGTTGATCGTGTGACTGAAGTTACTGACAATAGTATTGTTGGTTATAAAAATGTTTCTATCAATGAAGAGTTCCTACAAGGACATTTCCCAGAATATCCAATTATGCCGGGTGTTCTAATTGTAGAAGCATTAGCTCAAGTTTCGGGCGTTCTAGGTTTTATTATGAACAATGAGACGCCAAAACCAGGTTCTTTATTCCTCTTTGCTGGTGCAGAAAAGGTAAGATTTAAAAAACAAGTAGTTGCTGGCGACCAACTTGTATTAAAATCTGAATTAGTAATGCAAAAACGCGGTATCTACAAATATAACTGTACGGCTACCGTTGACGGTATTGTAGCAACAACCGCTGAAATTATGATTTCACACCAAAAAACAGAGCAGGCATGAGCAATCACGATTTAATTCATTCTACGGCCATTATTGATCCATCTGCAGTGATTGCCCCGGATGTCCAGATAGGACCTTATTGTATTATTGGTCCAAATGTGACAATTGGCGCTGGTACTAAATTACATTCACATGTTGTAGTTGGTGGTTTTACCAAAATTGGTCAAAATAATGAGATTTTCCAGTTTGCAAGTGTTGGTGAAATTTGCCAAGACTTGAAATATCAAGGTGAAGAAACTTGGTTAGAGATTGGAGATCATAATTTAATTCGTGAGCATTGCAGTTTACATAGAGGAACTGTACAAGATAATGCTTTAACTAAAATAGGTAGTCATAACTTATTGATGGTTAATACGCATATTGCACATGACTGTATTGTTGGTGATCATAATATTTTCGCAAATAATGTTGGTGTTGCTGGACACGTTCATATTGGTGATCATGTCATTATTGGTGGTAATTCGGGAATTCATCAATTCTGTAAAATCGATTCTTACAGTATGGTTGGTGGAGCATCTTTAATTTTAAAAGATGTGCCAGCGTATGTTATGGCATCTGGTAATCCAGCACATGCGTTTGGTATTAATATAGAAGGTATGCGCCGAAAGGGTTGGTCTAAGGATACAATTCAAGGCCTTAGAGAAGCTTATAAATTGATTTTTAAATCAGGCCTGACTTCTGTTCAAGCTGTTGAGCAGATTAAAAATGATATTCTTCCGAATGTTCCAGAAGCTCAATTATTAATTGACTCTGTTGAGCAATCAGAACGTGGTATTGTGCGTTAAGCCGAGATATTCAAAAAAAGACACCGCAATCTGCGGTGTCTTTTTTTCTTAAAAACTTTTATTTGTTAAAAAATTTGGCTTCTTCAGATTTTGGATACTGACTTAAAATTTTAGCTTTATATTGGTTTGCTGATACAGTGTTTTTATCAACATCTTTGGCAATACTGTAGAGTTGATAAAGCGCGCGAGGAGCTTTACTAGAATTTGGGTATTGCGTAGCGACTACATTATAGTTCTTTTTAGCTTCATTATAATTTACCGGATCAGTTGCTAAATTAAACTCGGCTAACCAAAAATAGGCATTGCCTGTATAAACGCTATTAGGATGATTTTTGATAAAGTTTTGCATTGGAGCAATCGCTTTTTTCGCTCCACCTTGTTTGTAGGCATCTAAAGCGACAGTATAAGCTGCTTTTTCAAGTTCTACAGGGTTCGATTGATTTTGCGTAGCAGGCGATGAAGCTGGTTGTGTTACTTGCGTTTGTGAAGGGAAAGTAACTTGACTTGCAGCAGTTGTAGTAGTACTAGCTGCTTTATTGTCGGTAGGAGGAGCTTCTGAGCTTCCGGTAGCTGTAGCATCACTATTTGCTGTATTGTCTGGTGCTGCACTTTCTGGATCTACTTTTTGATTTAGTAATTCCAAACGCTGGTCTAAATCAGTATAGCGATTAGATAAATCTTTTTTCAGTTGTTCAATATCATTCGATTGTTCTTCTAACTGTCCGCGTAAGGTACGTATATCATTTTCTAATTGTTGGTTTTTTTGCATCAATTCCCAATTTAAATTACTAGGGACTGAAGCGTTATTCGATGAAGTGTTAGTTGAACTACCACCACTTTGACTTAAACCGCGCGATTCAATTGGAATATTGGCATAGAGAGAAGTAGTGCTCATTAAGGCAATAAATAATAAAGAATGCTTCATCAATCGCATGAGTATAGGTCCATAATTTTATGTAAAAGCTAACTTGAGAAGGGAATATGTAAACTATTCACATTAGCTATCTAAGGTTTTAATTGATCATTGCAATTAAAACAGCTAACAATATAAATGCAAGAATAGTTTACAATCTTCAAGCATATTTTATTCAAAATAAGTATCAAGAAAGAATATAAGATAAGAGATTCTAGGAATTTATATGTTTTTGACGATGAATTAATCAATTGAAACATAAACTTGCTTAAAATTGAGAAGAAGGCTTGCAACTCTTTTAAAAATCTCTATACTCTGTTTTGCAATGGTAGCCCCGCTGGTGGCTTCGCAATTGTACTCTGTGAACCCCGCCAGGACCGGAAGGTAGCAACGGTAGCAGATCTATGATGTGCCGAAGTTTTGCTAGTGGGGTTGCCACCATCTTCTAATCCGATCTCCGTTGGATTGCCTTCATAATTACATCTAAATCAAATCCTCTATATTGTAAAAACCTCATCTGTTTTGCTTTAAGTTTAGGATCTTTTTCTACTTCTTCACCAAACTTTTTCACTTTAAGTTGATAAGCCTGTTCCACCCAATCAATATTATGAATTTCATCTGCAATTAAATCATTTTCGATTTGTTTAGTTTTTAAAGCTTGTTTGATGCGTTTTGGCCCTTTGCCTTTACGAATTTGGCTAGCCAATGTTAGTTCTGCAACGCGTTGGTCACTTTGATAATTTTGCTCAGATAACTCTTCAACAAGTTGCTTAACCTCTTCAGGGTTTTGTGCATAACGATTCAATTTCTCGATAAGTTCTGCTTTCGAATAATCTCGACGAGTCAATAACGCAAAAGCATATGAGCGCAAACGTTGACCTGTTAGCAAAGCGCGTTGTTGGGGCTGTTCTTCTGTTCTTTTGAACATATTTAATATTTCCTTGTAAAAAACGCCCCGAAGGGCGTTTTAAGACTTATTAGCGGTAATTAAGACTCTAATAGAAGATCTTCTTCTTCATCTTCCACTTGTACAGCACCATTAGTACCCGTAGTTAGCAGTTGTTCACGGATAATCTTTTCAATTTCTCCAGCCATTTGAGGATTTTCTTCAAAGTGGCGGATAACATTGTTTTTACCTTGGCCAATTTTATTGCCTTGATATGAATACCAAGCGCCTGCTTTTTGCACGATATCTTGTTGTACAGCTAAATCTACAAGTTCGCCAAGCTGGTTTGTACCTTTACCGTATAGGATTTGGAAAATAGCTTCTTTAAAGGGAGGAGCCATTTTGTTTTTAACAACTTTAACTCGAGTTTCAGAGCCGATGATTTCATCACCTTCTTTGACCTGACCAATACGGCGGATATCTAAACGTACAGAAGCATAGAACTTCAATGCGTTACCACCAGTCGTAGTCTCAGGGCTACCAAACATTACACCAATTTTCATACGGATCTGGTTAATGAAAATAACCATACAGTTCGAGCGTTTAGCGTTACCCGTAATTTTACGTAATGCCTGACTCATTAAGCGAGCTTGTAAGCCCATGTGAGAGTCACCCATTTCGCCTTCAATTTCTGCTTTAGGAGTAAGAGCAGCAACTGAGTCGACAACGATTAAATCAATTGCACCAGAGCGAACTAGCATGTCTGCAATCTCGAGTGCTTGTTCACCGTTATCTGGTTGCGATACAAGTAGATTATCAATGTCCACGCCCAGCTTACGTGCATATTGTGGATCTAATGCGTGTTCTGCATCGATAAATGCACAAGTACCACCAGCTTTTTGACATTGTGCAATCGCTTGGAGAGTCATTGTGGTTTTACCAGAAGATTCTGGACCATAAATTTCAACGATACGACCTTTCGGTAAACCGCCAATCCCCAATGCAATATCTAAAGTCAAAGAACCTGTAGATACAGCTTCAACTGCTTGAACAGTGTTGTCACCGAGACGCATCACCGTATTTTTGCCAAATTGCTTCTCAATTTGACTTAGCGCGGCTTGTAATGCTTTGCTTTTATTCTCATCCATCTCAAAAACCTCAATACTCTAAGTTCATCACGTTTAACCCAAGTGGATGTATTGAATCTCAACTTGTTTCACAGGGCTAATAGTGACAGATTTTTTCTATAGCTTCTATGTGTTGTCTGTGTGTGTGCGACACAACTCGACGTTTTTATTCATCACCATACGACCAGTGTTGATCATTGTCCTGTTTAAACCGATTAATCTGTCTACGATCCTTTTTACTCGGTCTATGATCAGGTCGAGCAAGATTATGCAATTTTCGTTGGGATGCAATCAACTCCCGTTTAGCAATACTTACTTCTGTTTCTTCATAAAGTTGCTGGGCAACTGGTGCTGGACCACGTGTGTTGGAAAGCGCTTTTACTACAACGGTTTTTTTATCAAAACCTTGTTGAATAATCAGTTCCATTCCAACACGAATTTCTTTGGAAACTTTTACACGCTCATTATTGTGATGTACTTTACCTCCTTCGATTGCTGCTTTAGCAATTGAACGAGTTTTAAAAAAACGAGCAGCCCATAACCATTTGTCGATACGCATGGTCTCTACAGCATCGTTTTCAAGCAATTTTGACATCATTATCCTTTCTATCAATTTGATTCAATATAGACAGCAATTCTGTAAGTCGATCTAGTGCTTTATATTCTAAATCTTCATGCTTTCTTGCATTCTTTAGACTTGAGGGCTGCAAGATAGTAAACAAGTGTTTGATACCAAATTTTTCAGCTGTTTTTAGTACAGGAGTTGTATCGTCAATAAAAATGGTTGCGTCTGGGTCGAAAGGGTGTAATTTTTGGAGCTCTTGCCAAAAATGAATATCTTCTTTTGCATAACCAATTTGTTCACTCGATACGATTACGTCAAAGAAGTGTTCAATTGCAATATTATCGAGCTTTAACTGTAAGCTTGCACGGTCAGCATTTGTAACTAACCAACAACTATATCCTTGTTCTTTCAGTTCCTGCAGAAGCTCAATACAACCTGAGCGAGCTTGAATTTTTGTCTGAAATTCTTTCTGTAATTTGAGTACATCTACACCTACAGTTTTAGTCCAAAAAGTTGATGAATACCAAACAAGTGTATGCTTATGTGCTTGATAAAACTGATATAGTATTTTTTGGCTCTGGGTGAGCGGAAGTTGATGTATCTCTGCATGTCGCTTAGGAAGACATTCATTCCAAATGAAATCATCAAAAGCGAGATCTAATAGCGTACCATCCATGTCAAACATTACGATTTTAGACATATATAAATATCTCCAAAATCATTTAAAGCAAATTTTTTAAGACGCATCTACCATATATCCTTTTAAAATCATTAATTAAAGAAACTTTGAAATATAAAATTAATTTAAAACTCCACCCATTAATTCTTTCAAAAGGTGTTTTGATTAATGTGATGGGTAGGGAGGATAAATGATTTGAAAATTATAGCGTGTAATTTTGAAAAACAAAAAACAATAATAAATGCTTTTTAGTGGATAACTTTTACTGTGTTTAAAGTAAAAATAGGCAGCCAAAGTTTTGCAATTAAGAAATCTTAAAAGTCATCTATATTTATAGTTAATTTTGCTTACATAGGATACGTATTGACATACATTTTATAAATTGAAGGATACTTGTTTAAAGTTATATTTAAAATTAACCCTAATAAGAATTTAGAGAAAGCAATGAAAATTGGATTTATTGGCGGAGCCAATGACGGTATTGTAATCAATGCTGCTGATGGCCTTGATACTTATAAGCTTGAATGGCATTACAAAGCAGAAAAGCACTGTGAATCACAGCCAACATTAGGTCTTAATGGGCCTGAGTATGATTACTACAACCTATTAATACTAAGAAAAAATAAAGAGGCTAAACTCTTTTATGTACTCACTACAATGGGAAAAGATGATATCGCAAGTAAAATCCATGAGTATTGGGAGTCCTCTACATCTGTTGGCTATGATTTCGATGATTAAGAAAATTTTTATTAATAATTTAAAATTTTGACTTTAATCAAAAATAAATGAAGAGCTTGTAATTTCATATAACACATGTGCTTTTAGTTGGTGATGGAGAGGAACCTTGGGATGATCAAAGTTTTTAACTTTGTGCATTCCAAGTCTTTCCATGACGGCTTGAGAGGGTGTATTTATGTTAGCGGTAAATGAAACGATCTTATCTAAATTCAGTACATTAAAACCATAGTCTAAAGCCGCTTTTGCTCCTTCAGTTGCATAACCTTGTTTCCAGAAGTCTTTTGCAAGTCGCCACCCAATTTCCACACATGGAGAAAAGTCAAATTGTTCAGGTTGGCTATGTAAACCAATAAACCCGATAAATTGATGGGTTTCTTTTAATTCTACTGCCCAGAAGCCCCAACCATTTTCATCAATTAGAGATGAAATTTTTTGGATTAAATTATGGCTTTCTTGGGGGGGTAATAGATTTGGGAAAAATTGCATAACATCTTGATCTAAGCCCATTGTTATAAAAGGCTCAACATCACTTTCTTTCCATTGTCTTAAAATTAAACGTTTTGTTTCGATCATGAGATGTCTCTTTAATTAAAAATAAGGGATCAAAGTGGCTTTTGCACAATCTTTTGTAAAATGATCTTGGAATTGATGCTCACTACACCTTTTATTTTATTTAAGGTATTAATGACGAAATGAGAAAAAGAACTCAAATCTTTGGTCGCAATGTGTAAAACATAATTAGATTCACCAGTAATAATATAAGCATTAATGACTTCATCAAAATTTTTGATCTGACTTAAAAAGAAGTTGTGATCATTTTCTGTGAGTTGGGCAAGCTTTATTTCGACAATTGCCTCAATTTTTATACCTAGTTTTTCATAATTAACTTTCGCTTGATATTTTTCAATTACACCATTGCTTTCTAAAATTTTAACTCGCCGATGACAAGCTGAAGCCGAAAGGTTAACGAGATCGGCCAGTTCTTGGTTACTTAACCGAGCATTATCTTGTAAATGTTTTAAAATTTTAAGATCAATTGCATCTACATTCATTTTCGAATTTCATCCATGTTTTATAATTTTAATTCGAATTTTATACGAAAATAGCAAATTTTAATCAAATATTATCGAATAAATCGAAAGAATTAGCGTGATAAAATTCAAATACAAAGGAAATGTTGAAAATAGGTGAAATAACAAATGATTACTCACGAACAATGCCTCTATTGGGATCAGGAAGATGAACTCAAAAAGTTTAAAGACGAATTTGCACTACCAGAAAATGTCATTTATTTAGATGGTAATTCTTTGGGTGCAAGACCAAAAAAATCATTAGAGGTTGCTCAGCATATTATTGCAAAAGAGTGGGGTGAGGACCTCATTAATAGTTGGAATAAAGCAGATTGGTGGGGACTACCGACTAGACTCGGAGATAAAGTCGCGCAGCTTATCGGCGCTGAAAAAGGTGAAGTCGTTATTTCAGACTCAACGACCCTAAATTTATTCAAAGTTTTATCAGCAGCGGTAAAAATTCAAGCTGAAAAATTTCCGGAACGTAAAATTATTGTTGCAGAAAAAGATGCCTTTCCAACCGATATTTATATTATTGAAGGCTTTATCGATTTGATTCATCAGGGTTATCAAGTTGAATTGATTGATGGGGCCGATGATTTATCTCGTGTTTTAGCAAAAGATGTGGCGGTAGTTGTTCTTTCTCATGTGAATTATCGGACTGGATATTTCTATGATATGGAATCTATTAATCAACAAATTCACGCTAAAGATGCTTTGATTATTTGGGATTTATGTCATTCAGTTGGTGCGGTGCCTATGGATATTAATCAGAGCAATAGTGATTTTGCCATCGGTTGTACTTATAAATATTTAAATGGTGGCCCAGGTTCTCCAGCGTTGTTATGGGTAAATCGAAAGCATCGTGATCAATTCTGGCAACCTCTCTCAGGCTGGTGGAGCCACAAGAAACCATTTGATATGGCTCAGCACTATGAACCAGCTAACAGTATTCGTCGATATTTGTGTGGAACTCAACCCATCATTTCTATGAGCCTAATCGAATGTGGTGTCGATATTTTCTTACAAGCTGATATGCAACAAATACGCGAGAAATCACTCAAATTAACTGATTTATTTATTCAACTTGTTCAACAAGAGTGTGCCCAGTTTGGTTTTGAACTGATTACACCTTTAAATCATAAATATCGTGGCAGTCATGTCAGTTATAGACATGAGTTTGGTTATGAAATTATTCAAGCGCTGATTGCTCGTGGTGTGATTGGGGATTACCGAGAGCCGGAAGTATTACGTTTTGGAATTACACCTTTATATCTAGGATTTGAAGATATTTGGAATGCCGTACAACAACTTATGCAAATTATGCTGAATAGTGAATGGAAAAATGAACGTTATCTGGTGCGCAGTGAAGTGACCTGATCGTTAGATATCAACATTAGAAAAATGGCTAGGAGGGCCTATGAGCAGTTTTGATGAAATACAAAATCGAGAAGCGGGTTTACATAAAAAATTATCCGCAAAACAGATGGGAATGATTGCAATTGGTGGAGCGATTGGTACAGGGCTGTTCATGGGAAGCAAGTTCGCAATTAGCTTTGCTGGCCCAGCTGTCATTGTGAGTTATGCCATTGGAGGCTTAATCGCATTTGCTATTATGGCTTGTTTGGCTGAGATGACAGTCCAGCACCCTACGTCAGGTTCATTTGGGGCATATGCTGAGCATTATGTAAGTCCGCTTGCTGGGTTTTTAGTCCGTTATTGTTATTGGGCGTGTATTGTATTAGCGGTCGGTACAGAAATTACAGCGGTGGCTGACTATATGAAATTATGGTTTCCTCATGTAGGTTCTTGGGGCTGGATTGCGTTTTTCTCGCTGACGTTACTTGTGGTTAATGCATATAGTGTTAAAGCTTTTGGATTGGTTGAATATTGGTTTTCGACCATAAAAGTCTTTGCAATTATTGTATTTATTCTTTTAGCAATTGGTATTTTGACCCAAAGTCATGGAGGAACAGCTCAGGTTGTCTCTAATCTAACTGAGCATGGGGGCTTTTTCCCTCATGGTTTTAGTGGAGTCTGGATTGGAGTAATCATTTCAATATTTAGTTATTTAAGTATTGAAATGATCGCTGTTGCAGCAGGTGAGGCTAAAGATCCGGAAAGAGCCGTTAAGAAAGCTTTTAAAAGTACTGCAATTCGCTTAATCCTATTTTATTTACTGTCTTTATTTCTTATTGTGGCACTTGTTCCTTGGACAACTTTAATTGGAGCTGACGCGACCAGTCCTTTTGTGATGGTGATGAAAATTGTAGGGATTCCATATGCAGACAGTATTTTAAATTTTATTGTAATTGTCGCGGCCTTGTCAGCCATGAATAGTATGCTATATATCTCAACACGTATGCTATTTAGCTTGTCACGAGCAGGGGATGCGCCAAAACTATTTGGTCGTATTAGTCACAATGGCGTACCAATTAATGCGTTGTTATTGTCAGTTGTTGGTATTGGTGTTGCTAGTATTGTTTATACCATTAATCCGAGCTCGGCATTCCCGATCATGATTGCTTTATCTATGTTTGGTGCATTGTTCACTTGGGGTAGTATTTTCATTACTCATATGTTTTTTAGACGGAAAATGGCACAACAAGGCCAGCAATTAAAGTTTAAGGTTCCAGCGAGCCTGTTAATTTCACTGTTGGGATTAATCGCAATTTTGAGTATTACGATCACAACGTGGTTTACCAATGAATTTAAGTCAACTTTACAATTTGGAGTGCCATTAATTGTTGTTCTTACGGTTTTTTACTATTTAAAGCGATCATCAGCCAAGCTTACTTTAAATGCTCATGAAGAATCATTGAAGTGAGAGATCTATGCGACCATATGACAATTCTAGAACCGTAGCGAATGAACATGAAATATTGGCAGAATTTAAAAGAACAAGCTTAGTGAGCTATCAAAAATTTACCCATATTGCAGATATCCAATATGGTAAGCACTCACGGTCGACTTTAGATTTATTTCCATTAGAGCAAGCCAAAAAGACTGTTATTTTTATTCATGGTGGTTATTGGCAATGGTGTGATAAATCAGATTTTGCATTCATCGTACCGTATGTTCTAGCAAAAGGAGTCCAGTGCGTTCTTTTAGAATATGATTTGGCACCACAAAGTAAAATTTCAGATATTGCTTCTCAAGTTAATCAAGCTCTCGATTTTATTCGAGAGCAAGGCTGGAAAACTGATGAGGTGGTTTTAGTTGGGCATTCGGCAGGAGCACATCTGGCCGCTTTGTCATTAGATCATCCACTGATATCTGAGATGGTTTTGTTAAGTGGAATTTATGATCTAGAGCCTATACAAAGTACCCATTTAAATCATGCTCTCAATCTTTCAAGCGAAGATATCTTAAAATACAGCCCTGTTCATCAGTCAAAACGAATTACCACTCCATGTTCAATTTTCTGTGGTGAACTCGAACTTGATGAGTTGAAATGGCAAAGCCAAAATTATTTTGAAATGAAGAAAAGGCAAGATCAGGATTTTGTTTCTTTCAAGCTTATTCCTAAAATTAACCATTATTCTATTTTAAATCATTACTTTAATAATATTTTAATTTAAGTGTTTGAAATAGAATGTAATTGAGTAAAGAAAAACAGATTAAACTTATTAGAAGATAAAATGTGAGATAAATCACAACTCAACCTAATTTTTATAAAAATTAAGTATCCTTATTGACCTGACTATAGAACTTAATTAGATTAAAAAGATAGTGCTTTCTCACTAAGCGGCAAAATGTTTAGCTGTTGTTTAGTTGAGTTTCAAGTCCGTAGCTTCCCAAGATGCGGACTTTTTTATTTGATTTTTAAAACAATAAGATAAATCGAATTTTGTTCTTGGATATGGCGGTAATATCTATTTAATGATTAATATGAGTTAATCACATAGCCCTCTGCCAAATAAGAAACAAACTAGTATTTGCTTTTCATTATTTAACTGGAATTATCATTTAATTAATAGATTATATAAAATATATTTTACCAAACTAACAAAGTGTGAGATTACACTCGGAACTTCATGAATTTGTCATATAGGTTAGATAAATTAAAAACAGAAAAATAAAAGAGAGAAGGCTATAGCACATAATTTAATAATATATAGCATCTGTAAATAAATGGTTTAGTCGGCTCTTATGAGTTGGCTTTTTTATTTTTAAAGGAGTGTTAATGAAAGTACAGTATTTCGAAGGAGGCATGTATAAACATATGTGTCCTGCTTGCGGATATCTTCATTATATTCCTGTACATTATCCTTTCTCTAACGGCAACCAATGGTTTTTTAATGGTAACTTGGAAAAACCGACATTTGATCCCATCATAAGTATAAATGAATATTGTAATTACTTTATTAAAGATGGCTTTATCGAATATAGCGTTAATTGTAGGCATCATTTAGCTGGTTGTAAGGTTGAGCTGCCAGAACTAAAATTAAAAAACTATAGAATATAATTGATTTTGGTATTTATTAATTATGCCATTTAAAGGACTGCACATTTCCTTAATTATCACATATTTTTGCAATATATCTTTACATATTTGATACTGAACACATATAGTTTAAAAAATTGTAAATCTCTTTTAGTTGAAGGCTATATTATAATTTGCAAGAATTTTCATAACTTACTGTTTTATATTTTTATTTATGGATATCTGGAAATTTTTAAAAAGCTTTAATACAACTGGAACATATCTCATTATTTCTACATTTATATTATTTTTAATGATTATATATTTTTACATTATACATCCTACCTAAACTAAATTATAAATAAAGTAAGATAATTATTTATTCTAAAATGTTTGATGTATTGGTTTATTTGAATTGGTTCTCAATTTTAAATGAAAAAAGATAATAGCATTGTATAGGTCCAAGTTTTATGAAAACATGACGTGGTTATAATATATGGAGAATATAATAAAAATTCCTTTCTAAAGATGTTAATGCCTAAATATAAAGACTGTACTGATCATAACAATGATGTCTAAAGTAAAAAATATGGAGATTTTCTATGAAGTTTTGTCAAGTTTCGACTTTTCTTTTAACAATAGCGCTGAGCCATTTAACCTATGCTGCACCTGCTACAACAAATTCTGTATTAGGCTCATCTGAAGCAAAAGGAATTATTAAAAATCAATATATTGTTATTCTTAATAAGGATGTGGGTTCTTCTAACGAGTTTGCACAAGGTATTGCTAAACAACATGGCGGGAGGGTATTACAGACCTATGATGCTGTACTTAAGGGATTTGCAATTTATTTACCCGATGTTGCTGGTACTGCTTTTGTTGAAGCAATGAAAAAAAATCCGAAAGTCGTTTCAGTTGAAAATGACACAATCATGAAAATTGATGCCACTACACAAAGTAACCCAGATTGGGGACTAGATCGTATTGACCAAAAAAACTTACCTCTAGATTCAGCCTATTCGTACTCACAAACAGGTTCAGGTACAACCGCTTATATTGTTGATACAGGAATATTGTCTACACATCAACAGTTCTCTGGACGGGTATTAAGTGGCTATACCGCGATATCTGATGGTAATGGAACAAGTGACTGTCATGGTCATGGTACACATGTGGCAGGAACAGTTGGTGGTAGTACCTATGGGGTTGCCAAGAATGTAAGCTTAGTGCCTATTCGGATTTTAGGATGTGATGGTTCTGGTGCTTCGAGTAATGTGATTGCGGGGCTAGATTGGATATTAAAAAATGGTAAAAAGCCAGCTGTAGTGAATATGTCTTTAGGTGGTGAAGCAAACGCATCTTTGGATAGTGCAGTAGAAAATTTATTTAATAATGGTTATGTAATGGTTGTGGCTGCAGGAAACTCGAATACAGATGCTTGTAGTACTTCACCTGCTAGAGTAAGTAAGGCAATTACTGTTGCTGCTACAGATAGTACAGATACTCGAGCGAGTTATTCGAATTATGGAAGTTGTGTTGATATTTTTGCGCCTGGAAGCCAGATTAACTCTTCTTGGATTGGGAGTAATACAGCAACTAAAGTTTTGAATGGAACTTCAATGGCAACTCCACATGTTGTCGGTGTCGTAGCTGAAATGTTGCAAAGTACGCCTACTACAACACCTCAGACAATCTCGACCAATCTTTTAAATCAAGCAAGTAGTAATGTGGTAAAAAATCCTTCTGGTAGCCCAAATCGATTGTTATATAAATCACCTTAATAAGAAGTATGTCTTGAAATTGGAAAAGGTCCTGAAGGACCTTTTTTAGATTTTTGCATGAGTACCATATTTATCAATCATGATTGAACTGGCTTCATTTAAACCGCGAACCGTTACCTGAATACCGTTCTTTTGAAATTTATTCACAACTGAATCTAACATGGCAACTGAAGTCACATCCCAAATATGAGAATGGGTGAGATCAATAATGATTTCTTTAACATCTTCTTTAAAGTTAAAACCTTGCATAAATTTTTCAGATGAACTAAAAAATATTTGACCTCTTAATTCATATAGACGAGCTTGACCCTCGAATGAAGTTTCAATACGAATATCATTTTCAAGTTTATTTGCTAAGAAAAGTGCTGAAAGTAATACTCCAGTTAATACACCTAACGCTAAGTTATGGGTAGCAACTACTACAATAACGGTTGCGATCATAACGACATTACTACTTTTAGGATTATTTTTAAATTGAGTCAGTGAACTCCACTCAAAAGTACTAATTGATACCATAATCATGACGGCAACCAGAGCGGCCATGGGAATAACCTTTAACCAGTCACTTAAAAATACAACTAAAATAAGTAAGAATATACCTGCGCAGAAAGTGGATAAACGTGTGCGACCACCCGATTTTACATTAATCATTGATTGACCAATCATGGCACAACCAGCCATGCCGCCCATAAAACCTGAAGCGATATTTGCAATGCCTTGACCTTTACATTCTTGAAATTTATCACTAGATGTATCTGTCATTTCATCAACGATTGTTGCAGTCATCATTGATTCAAGTAAGCCAACCGCGGCAAGGGTTAAAGAATATGGAAGAATAATAAGGAGGGTTTCTAAATTTAAAGGAATATTCGGAATTAGAAATATAGGTAACGTATCTGGTAATGAACCCATATCACCAACAGTTCGAACATCAAACCCTAAAAAAATAGCGAGTAATGTTACTACTACAATACAAATAAGGGGCGAGGGAAAGAACTTTCCAATTTTTGGAATATAGGGGAAAAGGTAAATAATTCCTAAACCAATTGCTACTAGTAAGTAGACATGCCACGTCACATTTACCAATTCTGGTAATTGAGCCATAAAGATGAGTATGGCAAGGGCATTAACGAATCCAATAACCACCGATTTAGAAACAAAACGCATGAGTTTGGCAAGTTTAAAATATCCGGCCAAAATCTGTATGACGCCAGTTAATACTGTCGCAGCGAATAAGTATTGAAGCCCGTGTTCCTTTACGAGCGTTGTCATAACCAAAGCCATGGCACCCGTAGCTGCCGAAATCATAGCTGGACGACCGCCTACGAAAGAAATAATAACGGCAATACAAAAGGATGCATATAAACCGACTTTGGGATCTACACCCGCAATAATTGAAAATGCAATTGCTTCTGGAATTAAAGCAAGACCCACAACAAGACCGGAAAGAATATCTGCGCGGACATTAGAGAACCATTGTTCTCGGACATTCGATAACATGAGAAATAGCCTAAGTTCTAAATTTTGAAAGGCTAGTGATGTGATATACCAACACAAACGACTACACCACATCACTAAACAGTGATGAGTTATTTACAAGGGATAGGGGTAAATAAACTTAAGGTGGCGTAAGTATCATAGGTATAGAGAGTTTGAGGCATTTAAAAGTGCCCGAAGAATAGCATAAGTTTTTAAGGCTGACTAACCTAAGTCGACTAAACCGATTTAATTATAATTTTTCATTTCAGCTTTTGGCATTGAGGCAAATTCATTCGCAGGCATATCTAAGAAAAAATCTTTGGCTTCAGAATGAGTACAGTTGAGCCAATCATTTCTAAGATTATCAGGTATCACAATAACCGAACGTTTTTCATCATCAGGTTTGTGAAATTGTTTCATGAAAGGGTGATGATCAGCATTAATTGTTAATAGCGACATTGACCTAATTTTCTGTCCATCAATAAGTGTTTCCTCAAAGATCGCAGCAAGGGTAAAAGGTTGCCCATCTTGCCGGAAAATACCATACCAATGTGCTTTTCCATTGACATATTTAGGTTCATAAATGGCTTCAACAGGAATAAGCGCAAATTGATCATTTAACCAAGCATGTTTAAAAGAGCGCTTTTGTTGTACTGTTTCTGTTCTGGCATTATACGTTGCATATTTGAATGCAATTTCTTTGGTATAAGGGGGAAGCATTCCAAATTTAGCTTTTCTCCACTCAAGCTCATTTTCATTCGATAAAATGAGTGGGCAATCATCACTTGGGAAAATATCCATCTTATATTCAAAAGTGGGTTCAAATAACTCTAATTGATTAGCATGTATTTTCTTAATAGGTTTAAAGTTTGCACACATAAGACACCTTCGTTGTAAAAATAGCTCTCAATTACAGCTTCTAATTTTTAGTCTTTAGTGATGTATATTTTTATAATTAGAATTGTCTCTTTGAGTATTAATTTTTAACTATCAATTACTTCGTTAATAAATATTTATTTAACTCATGGACATTTCAAAAAAGTTTCAGATATAAAATTAATAGAATAGATAAATCGTATAGTTAAGTTGCTCATCTTAAAGAGAGTTTATTCAGTTTTAATAGCTACTTTTATGCAACAGAGCCTTTCAGAAATTTAGATTTTAATAGATTCGTTATTCATCATAATACAAATCATATAGAGAACTCGTACAAACCCTTTATTAGAGGTTTAAAAATTCTCGGAAAATTTTGACAATTTATAAGGTGGACACATGAATAAACATTTATTGGCTAAAATTGCTTTATTAAGCGCTGTTCAGCTAGTTACACTCTCAGCATTTGCTGATGTTCCTCTAACTCCATCTCAATTTGCTAAAGCGAAATCAGAGAACTTTGACAAGAAAGTTATTCTATCTAATCTAAATAAGCCGCATGCTTTGTTATGGGGACCAGATAATCAAATTTGGTTAACTGAGCGAGCAACAGGTAAGATTCTAAGAGTTAATCCAGAGTCGGGTAGTGTAAAAACAGTTTTTCAGGTACCAGAGATTGTCAATGATGCTGATGGGCAGAATGGTTTATTAGGTTTTGCCTTCCATCCTGATTTTAAAAATAATCCTTATATCTATATTTCAGGTACATTTAAAAATCCGAAATCTACAGATAAAGAATTACCGAACCAAACGATTATTCGTCGTTATACCTATAATAAATCAACAGATACGCTCGAGAAGCCAGTCGATTTATTAGCAGGATTACCTTCATCAAAAGACCATCAGTCAGGTCGTCTTGTCATTGGGCCAGATCAAAAGATTTATTATACGATTGGTGACCAAGGGCGTAACCAGCTTGCTTATTTGTTCTTGCCAAATCAAGCACAACATACGCCAACTCAACAAGAACTGAATGGTAAAGACTATCACACCTATATGGGTAAAGTACTACGCTTAAATCTTGATGGAAGTATTCCAAAGGATAATCCAAGTTTTAACGGGGTGGTTAGCCATATTTATACACTTGGACATCGTAATCCGCAGGGCTTAGCATTCACTCCAAATGGTAAATTATTGCAGTCTGAACAAGGCCCAAACTCTGACGATGAAATTAACCTCATTGTCAAAGGTGGCAATTATGGTTGGCCGAATGTAGCAGGTTATAAAGATGATAGTGGCTATGCTTATGCAAATTATTCAGCAGCAGCCAATAAGTCAATTAAGGATTTAGCTCAAAATGGAGTAAAAGTAGCCGCAGGGGTCCCTGTGACGAAAGAATCTGAATGGACTGGTAAAAACTTTGTCCCACCATTAAAAACTTTATATACCGTTCAAGATACCTACAACTATAACGATCCAACTTGTGGAGAGATGACCTACATTTGCTGGCCAACAGTTGCACCGTCATCTGCCTATGTCTATAAGGGCGGTAAAAAAGCAATTACTGGTTGGGAAAATACATTATTGGTTCCATCTTTAAAACGTGGTGTCATTTTCCGTATTAAGTTAGATCCAACTTATAGCACTACTTATGATGACGCTGTACCGATGTTTAAGAGCAACAACCGTTATCGTGATGTGATTGCAAGTCCAGATGGGAATGTCTTATATGTATTAACTGATACTGCCGGAAATGTCCAAAAAGATGATGGCTCAGTAACAAATACATTAGAAAACCCAGGATCTCTCATTAAGTTCACCTATAAGGCTAAGTAATACAGTGCATTAAAAAACCGATCTATAAAGATCGGTTTTTTTAGTTTTAGAAAACTATTCAGTTACGACTAATACCGGTAAATGAATTTCTCCTAAAAGGGCTTGAGTCACACTTCCTAAGAAGAACTTTTTAAACCCTTTTCGCCCATGTGAGCCAATCACTAATAAATCTGCTTTTAGCTCATTAGCTGCTTTAATAATTTCTGTGTGGATTGTTTGACCCTCAACAATTTTTGTTTCAACAGAAATTCCATGTTGGCTAAATTGTTCTTTAGCTTGGTCTAAAATGCTCTGAATCGATGCTCTAGCTTTATTAAAATAATCCTGTGCTAATTCTGTACTATCAATGAATTCTACAGAAATGAAAGGATCTATGGTAAGTGCATATACTAGAGTCACTTTACTGCCAAAGGCCTTAGCAATTGCTGTTGCATGATTAACGGCAATAAGTGAAGTAGGAGAACCATCGACTGGAACCAAGATATGGTGATAACTCATATATTGCTCCTTATTGTCTTGTGACAATGTATGGTGCGGAAACACCGAAATTATTATCTTTATGCTTATATTATGAACAGTTTTTAAAAAATTATTGTTTATTTTTAGTATGAATAAAAACTAAAAGGTTCATTAAACATCTTATTTTCAAAGATTGTAATGACTTTCTAAGTAAGGCTGATTTTGTTTAAGTATGGAAATAACCTGAGTAGCATCTATAGCAGATTCAAACAAGAACCCCTGGCCTATGCTGTAACCAAATTGTCGAAGTAGTTCTTCTTGTTCAGGAGTTTCAATTCCTTCAGCGATAAGCCCGAGTGATAAATTTGGAGCGAGTAAACCAATTGCTTGGACAATCGCATAAATTGATGGGTCATGTTGCATCTTTTGGATAAAGCTACAATCTACTTTTAAACTGTCAATCGGGTAATCGCGAATATGGGTTAGCGATGAGAAACCTGTCCCAAAGTCGTCAAGTGCAATACGTACCCCATGCTGTTTTAATTTATTAAGTGCACGGATCACATATTCCGAGCCTCGGTCGCCTAGCATGTGCTCAGTGACTTCCACTTCAATATAATGCGTCGGTATTTGAAATTGATTAACCTTTTTCAAAAGTCTCTCAGCATAATTATCTCTTAAGAACTCAACTGGTGCAGCATTTAGTGAAACAGGGAGTGGGGTAATACCAAGATTTATCCATTTAGCGATATCACGTAAAACTTGGTGTTGCATCGTTTCACCGATCTTACTCGCTAAATTATAATCTTTAAAAGCTTCCGCAATTTGTGCTGGGTAGCCTCTTTGAGCTGAGGTTGTATGCCATCTTAATAAAGCTTCAAATCCCACTACACGATGGGTATTTAGGTCTACTTTAGGTTGATAATAGGGTTGGATGGTATGATGGCGAATCAGCTGACGAGCTAAATTAAGCTGAGAAGCGACAGTTTCAGTCATTTGCATCATGCATGGATCATACATGCGAATACCACCACGACCACGCGCTTTTAAATCATGCAATGCCATATCGGCACAACTGAGCAAACCTGACTGGTCTACGGCATCTTGCGGGTAAATTGCGCAGCCAATGCTCATCCCACCATTTAAGACATTACCTAAATAGGTAATCGGCTGATTTAACTGTTGAAGTAAAATGGCTGCTAACTCTCGGACATCATTTTCAGAATTAAGGTTATTAATAATAACCGCAAATTCGTCTCCGCCTAGTCGCGCGACAACGCACTTTTCATCATCTACACAATGACTAAAGCGTTTGGAGAGAACTTTTAATAGATGATCGCCTGCGCTATGCCCTAAAGTATCGTTAATATGTTTAAAGTGGTCGAGGTCAATTAAAAGTAACCCTACACTTGTTTGAGTGTCTTTTGAATATGAGAGAGTACGCTTAAGTTGAAATTTAAATGAACGCCGATTATATAATCCGGTCAGTTCATCTCTCTCACTCATATTCCTAAGCTGGTTTTCTGCCAAATGTTGTTGAGTAACATTACGTGAGACACAAAGGATTTGTCCAATTTCACCATTTTCCCGATGAATCGGGGTAAGCATATTATCCCAATACTCAGGATCCTGATCTGGCAAACAGCTCATTCCTGCAAATCTAGCAACTTTACCTTGAAGAGCTTTTTTCAAAGCGACTCGACCGCGTTTACGAATGTGCGGTGGTAATAGTTCGAGCCATTTCATTCCAAATTCTGTTTCATCAACAGGTACACCTAAAGCGAGGCACCCTGATTTGTTCATGTGAGAAAGTGTGCCGTCTACATTTAAAACTTTAATGCAATCTACACTGATATCTAACATCTGATTTTGTATTTCAATGTTCTTTTGCAAGTTTTGTTGTTCTTGAATATCGTGATCTATATCTAAAAAGCTAACATACCATTCGCTAGTTTGTGAGGAGCTGCGATACTTAGATGCTTGAATCGATAGTTTGCACCATCTATATTGATTTCCAGCTCGTAAAAGTCGACATTTTAATTCGATTCTTTTTTGTAGGCGAATTGCTTCGAGCCATCTGTTTTTGACTTCATCTAAATCGGTAGGATAAATAAAATCTAGCCATTGCGCTGGCAATGGAGAAAAAGTATCCAACCAATATTCTGTACACTCTATATTGCAATATAATATCAAGCCATTTTCATCACTCACCCAAGTTGGGAGTGGAATTTGCTCAACAATAAAATGCTTTTGGGTGTTGTTCGACATTGAAGTCATAACATGCCTAGAAAGATTGTGTTGATTAATCTATTTATTAGCCATTATTGTAATCTTTCTGTAGTAAGCAAAACAGCAAATAATAAATTTTATGTGTATTTTTTTTGAACTAAAATTGAGTTATTAAAACTAATATATACTAAAGATTTAATTTATGTTTTTGTTATTTATTAATTTTTATTTATCTTTCTTTAAAAAAATATTTATGCTTATTTTTGTAAAAAACTTATTAAAACAGCAGCTTATAATTATGCATATATATTTGTCATATTAAAAATAAAACTAAGAAAGTAGAAGGAGTAAAGATAAAAAATAAAGAATTTGATAAATCAAATTTTATTCATAATATAAACAAAGAAGCTCTCAAAAGAGGTTAATTAAATACAATAATCGCTATTAAGTTTACAAAAGTAATATAAAATAATAGCTTGTATTATCGTAAAATTGTTTTTGTCAAAAAGGATATATATTTCCTTTTTGTGCATTTTATAGCCTACATTTTCCCCAAGATGTAGGTTTTTTTTATGCATAATTTTTATAGATTTTAATTATAAAAATAAAAAAAGCCAAAATGGCTTTTTATACAGTTTCTGGCTTGTTCAACTGTTGTTGTATGTACAGATTCATATAGTACTGTTCGATATAATCATCAGCATAGTTGTTTGCTAAGGTTTTTGTTGCCACTTGCTCATGTTTTAAATAGCAGTTTGATTCAAGGTCTTTTTCAAGTACCCACCAGCTACGGTTAATACGACGTACCTGAAATTTGTCACTTTTGTATTTTCTTTTAGCCATTTTCCGAAATTTGCTATTCAGTTATTGAAAGAGAATTTCTACTGGAGTTAAGAGCTCAAGTCAACAGATAGAAGGTTAATTGATTATTTTATGTGGGATGCCATTTCTCTCAATATTAAAGTAGAGACATTAAAATAGTTAAGCTCTCATAATGAGAGCTTAACTATTGGGTATAAATAGATTCTTATTTCATCTTAGCGAGAAAGGTTTTTTAAAAGTAATTTTAAACTTTCCATCATTTTTTCTAGCTGTAAGGGAGTAATACCTTCAAAAGACTGCTCAAGTACTACACTTGTAAGATCATTGATCTTGTTGATCATTTCAGTCCCTTTTTCTGTAAGTACTACACGAGTGATACGACCATCAGTTTGGCAAGAGTAAGTTTCAACCAAACCTTCATCTTTCAAACGATAAACAATTTTTGTGGTAGTCGACATTTTTGAAATAATCATATCTGAGAGTTCAGAAACACTTGCATGGGGCTTGCTGCTTAAAGCCAACATGATGCGTCGACGTGAGTTATCTAAACCATATTTTTTTAAAGCATTATCAATGTTTTGTACATATTGAGCATGTACTTGAGTAATCCAATAATATGGAAAATCTTCAAGAGTAAAAGATTCTGTTGTAGGTAAAAAACGCGCATACTTCTTTGTCATTGACTTTTCCCCATACCTTGGTGGATCGCATTCCTGGTGAACTATCTTTAATAGTTGAAAAATATAGTTTCATCAAGCAAGTTATAGCAGGACTTTACTTGATGAGCAAAAGTTATATAGCTTCATTTAACAATGACATGGTTTAATTGTCCTTAACTTTATAAAGCGTTCCTATAACTTTACGAACTTTAAATACTCTTCAGCTATAATCAAAGATTATTAAAGGTAAAAACTGTTTAACAAAGCCGTACCTGAAACTCTTTGAGTGGATATGTAAGATTGCATCTAAGCTTGCTTGATCGTTAATTGAACGATATTGCTTGCAAGGGCATCGTAGAAAAAAAATTATGATTTGAACGTGGCATTGAACGAGAAAGTTTTTGTCTCTAAAGTCATAACTATGAAAAATCAAGATATTTAAATAAAAAATATTTATATATATCATGACATTATATTGTTTTGGTGTGAGAGAAATTTACCATACATTTAACATGAAACATCTATTATTTAGTAAAATAAAATTAGATTTCTATATTAAATATCTGATTTTTATTAATAAATTTCAAACATTATTTTAAATACTAAGCTTTTGAAATAGAGGTATTTTTGTCTATAAATTATAATTTCAATAAATTTTATCCATTAAATTTCAAAAGAGCCAATCTAACCGTAATACTCGCAGAAGAAGTGCCAACACAGATTATGGCAAGAGCTATTCAGATTAAATGATTTAAGTCTCAGAGAAAGAAAATTAAATATTAAATAGTTTTCAGTTTAAATTTTTATGAGATCAGGCACATATAATTTATAAAAAAAGGGAGAATTTATATTCTCCCTTTTTAATTATGAAACAGTCACAGCTTTTTCTTCTATTTTTTTCTTAACAATGGCATAGCTTATCCCTGTAACGATACTACCAGCAGCAATTGCAGCAAGATATAACCAAGCATGATTAATCGCATTGGGAATTAAAAGTACAAATACACCGCCGTGAGGAGTAACCAACTCACAATGGAATAGGGCAACGAGTGCTCCAGTCACAGCTCCACCTAAAATACAAGTTGGAATAACACGCATTGGGTCTTTAGCTGCAAAGGGAATAGCACCCTCAGAAATAAAACATAAACCTAATACGAAAGCTGCTTTTCCGGCATCTTTCTCTCCAGTACTAAATTTATTCCTAGCAATGAAAGTTGCAATAGCCATACCAATAGCAGGGACCATGCCGCCTGCCATCGTGGCTGCCATAGGCATATAAGTATTTGTTGTCAGCAGTCCAACAGTAAAAGCGTAGGCTGCTTTATTGATTGGACCACCCAAATCAATACACATCATGCTTGCTAATATAATGCCCATTAACACGGCATTTGTTGTACCCATATTGTTTAGGAAGTCTTTCATTAGCTCAAAAATATGTGCTACTGGCTGACCCACCACGTAGAACATAATCAGACCAACAAATAAAGTACCTAATAGCGGAATAATTAAAATAGGTTTAAGTGCTTCTAAACTTGTAGGAAGTTTGAGTTTTTTTGCAATAAAAAGCGCGATATAGCCAGCAAGAAAACCTGAGACAATACCTCCTAAAAAACCTGCTTGTAACTGAGAAGCAAGTAGGCCGCCAATTAAACCAGGTGCGAGGCCAGGACGATCAGCAATCGAGTAGGCGATATAACCAGATAACATTGGAACCATAAGCATAAATGCAGCGGCACCAATTTGTTTTAATATAGCCGGTAAGCTGCCTGCTTGTTCAGCTGCATTAAGGCCAAAGCATAAAGACAGAGCAATTAAAAGACCTCCCGCCACCACCATAGGTAACATATAAGAGACACCCGTTAAGAGATGTTTATATACGCCAACTTTTTCGGTTTTATCTTTGTTTTCTGCAGAAGTTTGTTGCTTACCTTGTTCTAAAACTTGCGCATTGCTGATTGCCTCAGCAAAAGCTTTATCTGTTTGCTTTAGAGCAAAACCTGTACTACATCTATAAACACGTTTACCTACAAAACGGTCTGTATTAACTTCAATGTCAGTCGCAAGAATGACGATGTCCGCATCAGCAATAGCTTGAGGTGATAAGATATTTTTTGCGCCAACGGAACCTTGAGTTTCTACTTCAATCTCATAACCGAGCTTTTCTGCGCCTTGCTGTAAAGCTTCGGCTGCCATAAAAGTATGCGCGACACCCGTAGGACACGCAGTGATCGCAACAAATTTTTTAGCTGTAGTTGCTGATAAGCTATTATCATTTTGCCAGTCTTGAGCAGATTTAAAATGATCTAAAGCAGTTTGAAGAGCTGAATCAGTATCACTTTTGATCTCTTCAATGTTAATGAAAGATAAAGGGTGTGTACTAAAAATATTAAGATTTTTCGGGCGTTGTCCAACAACGATAACTTGGTCAAAGCTTTCATTCACCTCGAATTCATCAAGCGAAATAATGCTGTTTTGATAACCCTGTTGAGACGCGACTTGTGCAAGTTTACGAGCTAAAATCAAAGCATTGACTTGCTGTTGCGGACTATTAATAACAAATAATAAACGTTTAGTAGTTGGCATCAGATTCACTCAATGAATTGATTGTTGTTTGGGCTTTTAATTGGTTTAGCTTTTCAGTATTAGGAATACGAAAGCCTATTTGTGTTACAGCGTGGCTTGCAATTGCGGTAGCAGTTTTTAATGTTTCTTCGGCAGAGAAGCCACCCAATAAGCCATGAATCATCCCTGCTAAAAGAGAGTCACCCGCACCAACTGTACTTTTAACTATCACTTTAGGTGCTGTGGCATGAAGTGGGTGAGTGTCATTTAACCAGTTTACACCGTCTTCACCCATCGAAATAACGACATGTTCAATTTTAGCTAAGTTTGCAAAAAGTTTTTTTTGTTCAGCATAGGTTGTAGCAGGAAGCTGATAACTTTCTACTAACTCATCTGTATTTGGTTTAATCATCCAAGGTTGACATTCAATTGCAGCCACCAACGCTTTACCACTTGTATCAAGTGCAACTTTTTTTCCTTGCTGTTGAATGAGCTTAATAAGTTGCTGTAACTCATCAACACTAAAACCTTGTGGTAGGCTTCCAGCAATAGCAACCACATCTACCTGAGGCAAAATCATCTCGATTTTTTGAAAGAGGTTTTTCTTATCTAGTTCAGATATGAAAAAACCTTTTCCATTCAAATCAGTCATACGTCCCGAATGTTCAGCAATTTTTATATTTTGGCGAGTTTCACCTTCAATATAAATAAATTCAGGTTGAAATTGAGCTTCTTTAAAATGATCATCGAAAATCTGTCTGTTTGTTGCTCCTAGAAAACCAGAAACAATAACCTCATGTCCCAAATCTTTTAAAACTTGTGCAATATTTAAACCTTTGCCTGCCGCGTGTATTTCTACAGATTCTTGGCGGTTTACTTGACCTATCTGTAACTCTTTGAGTTGTATAGTCACATCAATTGCAGGATTTAAAGTAATTGTTAAAACTTTAGCCATTACCATTCCTAATCTTTACATTTCTTGTTCGGATAACTGACGTACAGCAGTAGCGCTATCACATTCAAGTGCACGCTTTGCAAGCACTTGAGCTTGACTGTAGTTAAGTGTACGAATTTGGGCTTTAACCAAAGGAATACTATTCGGTGACATACTAAGCTCATCCACTCCTAAGCCCATCAGAATAGGTACAGCTTTTGGATCGGCTGCGAGTTCACCACATATACCAACCCATTTACCATACTTATGTGCAGCTTTTACAGTTTGATCAATCAATTGCAAAATACTTGGGTGGAGGCCATCTGCTTCAGCCGAGAGGATAGGGTGACCACGGTCAATAGCTAAAGTATATTGAGTTAAGTCATTTGTTCCGATACTGAAAAAGTCCACTTCTTTCGCGAGAATAGGTGCAAGTAAAGCAGCAGAAGGAACTTCAATCATGATACCAACTTGTAAGTTGGTGCATGGATGTACAGCTTTAACTTCATCAAGAATAGTTTTTGCAGCACGCCATTCTTCCACACGGCCAATCATTGGAAACATGATTCTTAGAGGGCGGTCATCTGCAGCTTTAAGCAAAGCAATAAGTTGTTGACGCAACAATTCAGGCTGTCTTAGCGTTAAACGGATACCTCTTAGACCTAAAAATGGATTTTCTTCTTCAGCAATTGGAAGGTAAGGAAGCGGTTTGTCACCACCTACATCTAGCGTACGTACTACGAGAGGGCGGCCCGCTAGAGCATCTAAAACAATACGATAATCTGCTTCTTGGGTAGCTTCACTCGGAGCGCTACTATGCGCCATAAAAACAAGCTCAGTCCTGAGTAGGCCAATTGCTTCAGCGCCATATTCAACCGCATGGGCTGTTGCTTGAACTTTTCCTAAATTGGCAGCAATTTCGATTTGATGTTGATCTAGAGTAATCGCAGGTTCTTGGCTGTGACGTTCAGCTTCTTCACGAATTTTTTTCTGAAGGTCTCGTTCTTGTTTTGCTTGTTCGATTTGTTGAGCATTAGGATTTAAGATAAAAGCTCCGGTGTCTCCATTAATTAAAAGAGAACTTTTTTGCTCAATATCTAGTACTTGATCACCAGCGCCAACAATTGCAGGGATACCTAGAGCACGAGCAACAATAGCACTATGAGCGCTTGCACCACCTACGGCGGTCAAAATACCTGCTACACGATCTTTATTAAGGCGGGCTACATCACTTGGTCCCACGTCATACATGATCAATATATAAGGTTCTTTAGGTTCTTCGATGATGACCTCACCGCAGAGTTGAGCCAAAACGCGATCACCAATATCACGTAAGTCTGTAGCACGCTCAGCTAATAATCGATCTGGTAAAGCTGCTTGCTCTTTGGCTGCTGCTTCAATATGCTCATGCCAGGCAGCAGGAGCAGAAAGATTTAGGTTAATCTTTTGATAAACACCATTAATAAGATCTGGGTCATCAAGCATTTCCAAATGTGCTTGGAAGATTTGCTTAATTTCAGCCACTTCAGATTTTGCAATAACTTGGTGAATATTGTTTTTAACTGCGTGAAGTGCAATATCAAGTTTTTCTTTTTCTGCTTTGACACTTAAGCCCATGCGTTCATATTGGTAAACCGTAGGTTTAATTACATGTACAGGGCCAAAAGCTAAACCGCTTGAAGCAGCAATTCCTGTATTTGTGCTAAGTGGTTTTGAATGGCTTGGGATTTCACTAGGTTGCTCTACTTTGATGTCTGAAGATTTTATAGGTTCAACTTCTTCACCTAAGCCTTGTTGTACTGCCAGAATAACTTTATCTAAAGCTTCAACTGCATCCGTTTCTGGTTCAGCAATGAAACGTAAAGTTTGGCCGCGTTTACAACCTAAAGCTAAGAGACGTGTCAAACTTTTAGCTGAAACAAAATTGCCTTCATCTACTGCGACTTGGATATCACCTTGAAAACTTTTTGTTAGGTTTACTAAATGAGTTGCTGGTCGAGCATGTAATCCATGTGCATTAGCGAGTACAACAGAACGGTGGGGCCAATCGGGAATAACATCTGCACCAATGATTTTAGCAATTTCATTTGGTGCTTGTGTTTGGTCTAATTGTGCAACTTGCTCTGGATTAAACAGAATATCAATCAGTCGATTAAATCTCTGGCTATCTAATTGTTCATTGGCAGCTATACAAACTAGCGTATTTAACTTTTTTTCACCTAGCTCTAAAGCATGGCGAGGCTTTACGATACTGATTGCTGGTTGTTGAACAAACTTACTACTTGAAATAGACCAGATTTGATCTTGTAGTTGAATAACTTGATCAGGGTCAAGTGAACTTAGAAAGCCGCACTTTACGAAATTGTGCTTTTTTAGAATCTGAGATGCTGACCAAAATAAATCTTCAATATCTTGAGATTCAATTTCAGTTTGAATTAAATTCTCATGCAAAGTTAAAGATAATGGTTGAGCTTGTAAGATTTCAATAATTTGTTCAGGTTGTTTAGCATTTTTTACCTGTTCACTTACATCATGCATTAAAGCTCGAGTTAATATTTGTAGAACTTGTAAATGTTCATCAGATTTTGCTGCAATAACAACAGCTAAATAAATTCTGTTTTCACCATCCCATATAATTCCTTCTGGAAAGTGAGCTAAACGGATACCTGTTTCTAGAATAAATTCGCGAGATTGGGGTGTACCGTGGGGAATAGCAATGCCTTGACCTAAATAGGTGGCACTTTGTTGTTCGCGATTAATGAGTCCTGTAATGTAGTCAGGTGTAACTAACCCATCTTTTACCAATATATCTACTAGACACTGTAATGCATGCTTTTTATCAACAGCATGTTGATTCATATGAATATGTCGAGGCTCTAGTGCTAGCATACTTATCCTTGAACAATTTCTTTGGTTTAGCTAAACAGAAAAAAAGAAGCTGTTAGTATTAAAAAAAGGTTAGTTTAACCGTTTTTAAACAACAGCTTCGTATAAATAACGATAGCAGAACTTTAAAGCTATATCGACGTATTTACGTAAATAATGCTTGTTTTTAATACAAAGGAATATGTGATTAATATATTTTGTTTTCTTATGATAATTATTAGGTTAATAAACTAACTTTATAAAAGAAGTGGGTATTAATATTAAAAAAAACCTCTATACCGGATTACGGGTATAGAGGCAAAAGTAAAAGATCAATAGATTAGTGTTGGATTTCCTGTTCTAAAAGTGACCATAAGTTTTGATGTGATTTTTTAAACATTAGCATGTGCCCAATTGATTTATGCCCAAGTTTCATGGGATTTAGCTCTAGCATTTTTGTGGGCGCATTAGGATAAAGTTTTAATAAATCTTCAACGTTACGCTCGGTTGCAATTTCATCGTCACTTGCCCAAATTGAAGTAATAGGGCAGATAATTTCACTATGAAAATCATGATGGACTGTTTTACCTATAGCATTTTTCACATAGCCAGGATGGCTGCAAAATTCTCGCCACTGTTGGGCGACTTTTTTAGGTAAGTTTTCTCCCATTCCAATAAATTGAGTAGCACCATAACCTTTAAAAGCACTAGAAATTGGAAAGATGACATTGAACATTACCGGTGCTAAAAACTTGGTTTTACCTTTAAGACCTTTTACATGGCCAGTGGAACCTGCGACCGCGATAACTTTTGCTACTTTATGAAAATTAGGAACAATTCCTAATAGCTGCCCACCAGCACTGTGGCCAAGAAGGGTAACTTGTTCTGCTTTAGTTTTTTCTAATAACGTATCAATTGCACAAGGAATATCGAGAACTCCCCAATCATTAATACTTGCTGTACTTTGCTTCAAAGACCCGTGTAAAGAGCCTCCAATTCCACGGAAATCAAAGCTTAATACGTCATATCCTTGTTCGCTTAACCATGTAGCAAAAGAATGATAGAAGTTTCTAGTAATACCTGTTGCTGGACAGATCAATACGGGATTTGCTGATTTTGGGGATTGAGCTGGATAAAAATGTGCAGCAAGTTGATAATCATCTTTACAGGTCATCCAAAATGATTCAAAAGTGTTATCCATAATATTTCGTAGTGATTGGTTTATTGATATCTTTAATTTACACGAGTTCTGAAATGAAACTTGGTTAAAATGTGACTATAAAGTCAATATTTATGTTATATAGCTCATTAAATTTGAATAAAATAAATAATTGGAAAAAAGATGGATTTACCGAAAGCTGTACAGCTCGCAATTGTGTTTAGTGGCATATTTTTATGGATAGGGATGCTCACTGGGGTATGGAAATATTGGCAAATACGCCGTTCAGAATTAAGTCGTGCTCATTATTATGTGGATATCGCTCATCGAAGTAGTTTGTTATATGCAGCTGCTAGCCTAATTTTAGCTGTATTAAGCTATTTTACTGTTTTAAATGAAAATATTACTTTATGGTGTGTGTTCGCAAATATTCTATTTTTTAGTTTTTCAATTCTGGTTTATATCATACATGGCTATTTACAGGACACAACAAATCAATTCAAACGTCCTCACAAGCTAGGTCGTTTTAGCTTACCTTCATGGATGATGAATTTAATGATGGTGGGATTAATTTTGACTGAATTATTAGCTACAGCTATTTTAGTTATCGGAACAATTTTTTTATTTTTGGATGTATAAAAATGGATGATTGCTCATCCATTTTTTAAGTATTCAAGTTTTGTTGACTAAGACGTCTTTTAGCTAGTTTTCGCATCTTATGGTCGACAAAGGCCCACACACAAAATATGAAAGAAACAACCATCGCATACATAAAGTATTCGGGTTTCAGATTTCCTTTAATCATACCTTGAAACAGTAAAGTCAGCATAAGAGCAAGCGGTGTTACTCCATAAACAACTGAATCTTTGCTGTTCAGAGTGTTAATGAAGACTTGTTTGTTGAAATGTAATGATAACATCTCCATCCCTCCTTGTGGTTGCGCTAAAACCGAATGTTTTAGTCAAGAATAAGTTTAATGTTGTACTTCTATTTTTAATTCAATTCAATAGTGAATAGAAAATTTTTTGAACAGTTTTATAAAAAACTCTATGTTTATAAAAGGTTAAGGTATTAAAAAAGTAAATATTAAATATTTTTGTATAAAATACTTAATATTTTAGAAAAGAGAAAATATTTAATGAAAAGTGTAATAATTTCTCTTTTCTATCATTTCAGGTTAGCTGTTTTGTTTTTTTAAAAATGTATCAATCGCATGTTGAGCAATTTCTGCATCTTCAAAAGATTGGACACCAGAAACGCCAATCGCCCCTAAAACTTGTCCGTCATAAATAATGGGTTTTCCACCTTCTAACATTCCTTGAGCACTAGGCATACTTAAAAAACCTAAGCGTCCACTTTGCAGAAGTTCTTCATAAAATTTTGAAGGTCTACCTGATATTGAAGAGCATTTTGCTTTTTCTAAACATAAATGTGAGGATAAAGGTGAAGCACCATCTAAACGTTTCATCATCAGAAGAGAACTTGTTTCATCAACAATAGCAATACTGACTTTAAAGTTGTGTTCAATTGCATATTTTTGAGCTTCTTCCATTAAAAACTCTGCATCTGCTTGTGTTAGGTAATATTTACTTTTCATTGTTGCTCTTCTTTCCTAGTAAGCTAAAAATTATTTTAGTGTAATTTTACAGTAAAAACTGATTATATCTATAGTTGATTTGTCATTGAAAGTAGTGTGGAAATAAAATGCCGGTTGGGTAAACTCAGCATTTTATTCAATATATAAAATCATGTTTGGGTAAAACTCGATTTCAAAAGAGACACTAGATTAAATGTTTTTAAATTTAACTTTGTCGATAATTACGGTAATTGCTAGAACAACTAAAGATGGGATCAACCAAGCTAAGTTTTGTTCATTTAAAGGTAAATGTTGAAGAAATGCAGGTAAATAATCACCAAAACCAGCAACTTTAATACCGTCAATAATACCGAAAATTAAAGCAATACTTGTTACTGAACCGACAATAAAAGAGGGTTTGTGCCAAAATTTCCAAAAGAAGCTCAGCATAATCACAACAATGGCTGGTGGATAAATTGCACTTAAAACAGGTACTGATACGGCAATAAGTTTGGTTAATCCAAGATTAGAAATAATGAAAGAGAAACCAACTAAAATGAATACTAAAAGTTTGTAAGGTAATTTAGTTAACTGAGCAAAATACTCACCGCAAGCACAAGTTAAGCCAATCGCTGTCACCATACATGCTAGAAAAATTAGTCCAGTTAAGAATAATGAACCCATATTGCCAAAAGCATGTTGAACATATGCATGTAAAATTACTGCACCATTTGCAGCATTTGGTGCTACTTCATGACTACCTACACCTAATTTGAATAAGCTTAAATAGACTAAAGTAAGACCTGCACCAGAAATAAGACTGGCAATAATCGCATACTTAGTGACTAATTTTTTATCGGTAACACCACGCGAATAAATCGCTTGAATAATTACGATACCGAATACTAATGCGCCTAAAGTATCCATAGTGAGATAACCGTTTACGAAACCTTCCGAAACTGGAGATTCAACGTAATGGTTGATTGGAGCAGGGACGTAACCCGCTGGGATCATAACTGCTGCAATACCTAAAATTGCTAAAGCAATAATTTTTAGGGGAGCAAGCACATGACCAACAGTATCTAATAACTTGTTTGGATAAAGTGAAACTACAGTTACAAATGAAAAATAAATTGCGCTGTAAATTAAAAGGCTACTACTTGATGTTCCAAAATAAGATGAAAAACCAATTTCATAAGAAACAGTAGCTGTACGTGGAGTAGCAAATAAAGGGCCTACTGATAAATAACAAACAACGGTTAAAATCAGACTTGCTACTCGACCGAGAGGAGAGCTAATAATTTCAATGGAACCCTGCATACGAGAGAGTGCCATGATGGTAATTACAGGTAGACCAACTGCAGTAATCAAAAAGCCTATAGCGGCTAGCCATACATGATCACCGGCTTGTTGAGCGACAATGGGAGGAAAGATAATATTGCCAGCCCCAATAAAAAGAGCAAAGGTCATAAAACCTAGGGCAATAATATCTCCAGTACGAAGATGTTGCATAAATTAAAATTAATAAAAAAGAAGGAATTTTAGAGCAAAAGAGATCATGATCAAGCGGTATTTTATGTGAAAAAGATTTTTTTCAGAGCATAAAAACCTTTAATAGATATTAAAAATATCAACTGGTTAAGGTATGTATTTGAAAAACCATTGAAAGAAATTAGGAAATCATTTTTTGTCTCTGACTTTTTAAAGAAATTATGCAAAAATAAAAGTATGAATTTCTATTATGAATGTTGAATATTTGGGCATTTAATGCTTCCAGCCTATCCTATATCCGTTCTAGAATATTCTAAATTAACTTACATTTTTGTAGGCGTGGTAAAAGCAGTGCCTACGAGGATAAAACTGAATGAGAGCTTCTACTGTTACAATGAAAACTGAACAAGATCTGGAAAAGTTAAGAATTTCTGGACGCTTGGCTGCACAAGTTTTAGAAATGATAGGGGCATATATTAAACCGGGTGTATCTACTGAATATTTAGATAACCTGTGTAATGACTATATTGTAAATACTTTAAAAGTTATTCCTGCGAATGTGGGATATCATGGTTTTACTAAAACAATATGTACATCAGTAAATGAAGTAGTTTGCCATGGAATTCCGTCACCGAATAAGATTTTAAAAGATGGCGATATTATTAATATTGATGTCGCAATTATTAAAGATGGCTATTTTGGTGATACGAGCCGCATGTATTTTGTAGGTGATGTAAACCCGCAAGCAAAGAAACTTGTTGATACAACTTATGAAGCGATGGTTGCTGGGATTCATGCTGTTAAGCCAGGAGCTACACTAGGCGATATTGGTTATGCTATTCAGTCAGTTGCTCATCGAGAAGGGTATAGCATTGTTCGAGAATATTGTGGTCATGGGATTGGTAAGGTTTATCATGAACAACCTAATGTTTTACATTATGGACAGCGCGGCCAAGGCTTAGTATTAAAAAAAGGTATGGTCTTTACGATTGAACCGATGATTAATGCGGGTAGACCACAGGTTAAAGAATTAAATGACGGATGGACAGTTATTACTCAAGATCTTTCGTTATCTGCGCAATGGGAACATATGGTTGCTGTAACTGACACTGGCTTTGAACTCTTAACACCTTGGCCTGAAGGTGTAGGAAACTATCCTGTAATTTAAAAATAAAAAAAGTTCGATAATTATCGAACTTTTTTAAATTCATTTTAATGCTCAGAAAGATGTTCTACCAAATAATCAATAAATACTCGTACAGCAGGTAATAACCCTCGGCGTGATGGATATACAGCATGTAATATACCGTGAGGAGCTTTCCATTCCGGTAAAATTTGTACAAGCTGTCCAGATTTTAGAAAATCTTCTGCTGCGCTCTCTGGTAGTAAAGCGATCCCACAGTTTTGACTCGCTAATTGCGCTAACATATGGATATTTGTACCCATTACGATAGGGCTGACTTTGATTTTCTTTTGCTGATTGTCTGGACCATGCAAAAGGAATTGTTGATCAAGATGCTCTTCTGACAAACTTAAAATGCGATGCTCACTAAGTTGTTCTGGATTTTTTATATCTCCAAATTCATTTAGATATGCTTGACTTGCAAATAGACTCTGTTCAATAAGTGCAAACTGTCTAAGAACTAAACTTGGATCATCATCTAGTTTTGAGCGAACACGTAAAGCAATATCAATTCCTTCATTAATGACATCTACTCGACGATTGCTGACCATAAGTTGCAAACGAATTTCTGGATATTTTTTTAAGAAAGCAGGCAAAATTTTAGGCAGTTGATTTTGAGCAATATCAACAGGAACACTAACCTTTACAACACCTCTAGGTTGAATACTTAAATGATCAACCAAATCATGAGCAGCCTGTGCAGCATTCATCATGACTTGAGCATGTCTATAAATATCCATCCCAATATCTGTAACAGCAAAATGACGAGAGCTGCGTTGAATCAGGCGAACGCCTAAGTTTTCTTCTAGGCTATATACACGACGACTTAGTTTTGATTTTGGTATATCCGTTACACGCTCAGCGGCACTAAAACCACCATGCTCAACGACGAGAGCAAAACAATAAAAATCATCAAGATCAGTGAGCATTAAAATATCCTATTTCTGCAACAACCATGATTTTACATTATTATTTTTGCAACGATAATTTTTAAACTAAATTTTTTGTAATTAAAACATATACTAAGATATTTCCTTTAACTGAGAATTTGAAATTATATTGTCATTACAATGTAATTTTATTGTGTGTTTTTGATGAGTGGTTCTAGCCTTTTCTAGAACTTTCAATTAATTTCTTTTACACTACAATTTTCTATTCTTTTCAAATCTAATGCACTATCAATTAATTGAACTTAACGATGCTTCTGCGAATATTGAATGTCCATTTTGCAAACAAGCAATAATTGACTGGGCGCAAGAACAATATGTTCAGCCATGTGAACATACTTTATTTATTGCCATGGATTTGGGGTTTGAATTTATTGCTGATCGATTTGAAGAGTGTATGGATCAAAATGTGGATGAGTTGCACGAAGATCCGAATATGAATATTTTTGAAGCTCTCACGACAACAACTTATGAAAATCTAATTATTTTAAAATCTGATTTAGGTGTGGAAAATTTATTTCGCTATGTCGGGGTAAGTGATCGTTAAAATTGAGAATATAAAAAAGCCAATCTATTGATTGGCTTTTTCATTATTTACGCTTCTGGCGCTGCGCTATATTGTTCAACTAATGGTTTTAATTCACCATTTTGGAACATTTCAAGCATGATATCGCTACCGCCAATAAGTTCGCCATTTACCCAAAGTTGCGGGAATGTAGGCCAGTTCGCAATTTTTGGTAAGGTTGCACGAATATCAGGGTTTTCCAAAATATTTACATATGCAAATGGACGACCAATTTGACTGAGCGCCTCTACAGCACGTGCGGAGAAACCACATTGTGGAAACTGTGGAGTGCCTTTCATGTAAAGTAAAACGGGATGCTTCGCAATTTGATCGCGGATTAACGCTTCAGTATCACGTGCTTGTTCAGTCATAAAGAGATCCTCAACTAATCTAGCAGCATTATAGGGGGTGTTCACACCGCTTTGCAAACCACCTGATTACTTAAAGTTGCATTGAATATTCAATATTTTATTGTATAAACCGAAGCGATAACAAAAAGCGGACGAAATTTTAGATAAATGAGTGATGAGACTTTTCATCAGAGCCAGTTTTTGCTTATATAAACCCTTCTTAAAACCTCATACAGACAGAGTTCGTTATGAATGATATTACCCTAGCTCCAATACAACCTGATCAACCATCACATTTAATGGCTACTTATGGTCGCCAAGCGATCAGTTTTGTACGAGGCCGAGGGGCATATCTATATACCGAAGATGGCACAGAGTATTTAGATGCTTTAACTGGTATTGCTGTATGTGGTTTGGGTCATGCGCATCCAGTCATTGCAGAAGCAATTGCTGAACAAGCTGCAACACTTGTGCATACGAGTAACTTATTTGAGATTCCTTGGCAAACGGCAGCTGCTCAGAAGCTTGCTGAAGTTTCAGGGATGGAAGAGATCTTCTTTTCAAACAGTGGTGCAGAGTCAAATGAAGGCGCCATTAAAATTGCTCGTAAATTTGGTACTCAACAAGGTGTAAGCTCCCCAAAGATAATTGTGGCAGAGCAATCATTTCATGGTCGTACTTTAGCAACACTTTCAGCTACTGGTAATAAGAAAGTACAAGATGGTTTTGCTCCTTTAACCAATGATTTTATTCGTGTGCCATTTGGTGATATAGAAGCAATTCAAGAAGCTGCTTTGCAGCACCCAGATATTGTTGCGATTTTGATTGAACCTATTCAAGGTGAGGGTGGTATTAATACAGCACCTCAAGGCTTTAGCTATCTTGAAGAAGTCCGCACCATATGTAATCAACATAACTGGCTAATGATGCTAGATGAAATTCAAACAGGTAACGGCCGTACCGGTAAGTATTTTGCTTATCAGCATACAAACATTGTGCCTGATGTTCTTACCACTGCAAAAGGGCTTGGTAATGGTTTTCCAGTAGGCGCTGTAATGACACAAGGTAAAGCTGTTGGCTTATTAGGACCTGGTAGTCACGGTTCTACTTACGGTGGCACAGTGCTAGGTTCTCGTGTGGTTTATACAGTAATTGATACAATCCAAATAGAGAATGCTGTAGAAAACGCGGCAGTTGTTGGTGGTTATATTGTTGATCAATTACGTGCGCAATTGGCACATAAAGATGTGCAAGTACGTGGTTTTGGTATGATGATTGGTATTCAATTGCCTAGAGACTGCGCTGAGCTCGTTGCAATAGCTCGAGATCAACATAAACTTATTATTAATGTTACAGCTGGTTCAGTAGTGCGTTTATTGCCACCAATTAACATGACTCAAGCACAGGCTGATGACTTGCTAGAGCGTTTAGTTGCTTTAATTAATAACTATCTTTAAGTTTTTACATCAATAAAAAATGGGCATATAAATGCCCATTTTTTATATGAAATAATTAACCAGAGATGTACTGTTTTAATTGTTCAATGAGATTTTTCTGATCTTCCATCGCAGCTTTTACTAAGTCGCCAATAGAAATAAATCCAACTAGTTTTTCATTGTCTAATACAGGTAAGTGGCGTAAGTGACGATCTGTCATAAGCTGTAAGCACTCTTCAACTGTATTGTTTAGGCTTACTGTAAGCACTTTAGATGTCATAATTTCAGCAACGGTAGTGCTATATGATGAACGTTCCATAAGCGTTACTTTTCGTGTGTAGTCACGTTCAGACAAAATTCCGACAACTTTTTCACCCTCAGCTACGACGAGCGCACCAATTCCTTTATCCGCCATAATCTTAATTGCTTCAAGGACAGTGGCTTCTGGAGAAATTGTAAAAATATCTTGCTCTGCTTTGTTCTTGATTACTTGTGCAACGATTGTCATTTCTTCTGTCCTGTGTTTTATCATTTTGTTTTAAATTAGCTTGATTTTATAAAAATGCAAAGACTGGATAGTCATTAAATACAAGTTTCACACTCAAGCGTTCAAAAAGCATTCTAATAGAGATTAAGAATCTAAAGAAAAGTTTACGCTCCTTGCCAATTCGGATGTTTGAAAAAGAAATGTTGCATTTGCTGAGTAGATAACTTTAATTTTCTATGAGATGAATTAAACAAAGCAGGAGTGACGTTGAGTCGAGTTAAAGTTGGTAATAAAGACTCATGGAAATCTTTAGGTGTAATTCTTCTTGGTTTGTAATGTGGCCAATGCTCTTTTGCGTAGCGATGTGCCTGTAAGCCATTAAGCCAAAAAGGAAAAATAAAGTCTTCTTGATCTGATTTAATTGCCCATCCTTGATGAAATAAACCCCAAAGAACCCCGCAATACATCATGGTTCTTAAAATATAAATCTTAATCATCAAGTCTCTTGAAACCGGTTGTAGATTACTTAAACTTTTCATTGTGAATTTTAAAGGTTCTAACTTGTCTTGCTTATTATAAAAAAATCAGATGACATTTCAGTTTAAACAGGTATCAAATCGTAAACAAATATTCCAGCTGTGAAATTCATGTCTTTTACTTCAAGTGGCTAGAGCCTGTGGTGCAATACAATGCAAACCAAGTGTGTAGTGAATTATATTTAGAGAAATTTTTTTATAGACGTAAAAAAACGCCACCTAGGTGACGTTTCTTTATGCTTGCATTGTGGCTAACTTTTGCCAATATTGTGCTTTAAGTGAGTCACGTTCAACACGGAAACCTTGATAATACAATTCTGCTAAAAACAGAGCAGCTTTACCGTGCCCAGCGCGAGCAACTTCTTCTAACTGTGCAACTGCATCCTGAAAATTCATTTGAGAGTGAATTGTGTTTACTGCAGTTGCGTACACATGTTCTAAATCATGATGAGAGATACGTTGAATCATAGAAAACTCCTTATTGTAATTATGATTACTTTTTCTAAAGGCCACTGCCTTTAAATTAATTTAACTTAGAATTATTAAACTAATATTACAAATTAATGGATTTGTCAACTATTGGTGCACACCAGTTAATTCACTATTAGGATACATGATTAAACATTATTCACAAATAATTTTGAGTAAAATCAATATGAGAATAAAAGACAAGGAGAATAAAATATGACAAATACTATCGATGGCTTTGTTTTTGATACTCCACCTAGAGAGGAACAAATCATAGAACTAGCCCATTATCATCGTAAACTATTAGATGAAGCGATCTTTCATCAAGAGATCCATTTAGGGGATTATTGTCTTGCTCAGCGCAAAAGAGTATTTGACTTTGCAAGGCATTTGGAACCTGCACAAAAAAACTGGTTTTATCAAGTTTATGATGGTGAACTGAGAAAAATTGCCGACGAAGACGAACTGCATCCAGCCGATGCTGAAGAAGGTTTAAGTATTTTTGCGATGTTTTTAGTCTTGGTGATTATTGCAGCAATTTTATACTTTTCCGTCATTCGTTCACTAATAAGCTAAGTATTATGATCCAGTAAGGTACGATTCTTGGCCTTACTGGATGTTTGATCTTGTGCTTATGAGTATTGAACCCTACACTACACTAATTCGAGGTAGGTCATGCTCATATTCAAACAAAATTTTCTTAAATTAAAATCTGAGTTAAAAGTTGATCAATGTTTTAACCTATTTGTGGTTATTGTCATTGGCTGTATTTTTGTGCTGTCATATTTAGCATTACTTCGGCCTATTAGTCCGGAACAATATCAACGAATTATACAACTCTCTCATCAGGCCACTTATCCTAAAACTCAGGATATGGCTGAGCTGTTAATAGCTCAATCAGAAATTCATAGAGCAGAGTATTTAAAGTTAATGCATGCATATCAATTTGAAGGTGCTCATATTAGACAATATCCAGCACTTGCTCAGGAAGATACTCAGTAAATAGGGTAATCAGGCTAAATCTTGGTTTCCAAAGCTTTTTGAGCACTATTGTGGCAGGCAAAATTTTGAATTTATGCTAAACTTTATCTTTTTAAACGCGCTGCTTTTCAAGGAATCCGCATGGAGCAACAATCGAATATGCAAAATAAATTCTTGATAGATGCTGAGATCGGTGATGACGATGTCACATTACCTAATTTACCTGCTATCGATGTTCCCATCGTTGAATCTCCTGCTAAATCACAAGAAAATATTGAAGTAGCCAAAGAAGAAGTAGCTTCTACAGAAACAGCGGCTGAACAACCAAAAACTGGTTTTTTTGGCCGGATGAAAGAAGGCTTGACCAAAACTCGTCGTAATTTCGCTGATGGTATGGTCAATATCTTGATTGGTGGAAAGGAAATTGACGATGAGTTACTTGAAGAAGTCGAAGAGCAATTATTGGTTGCAGACATTGGTGTTGAAGCAACTAAAACTATCATTACCAATTTAACAGAGCGTACAGCTCGTGGTGATTTGATCTATTCTCACTCTTTATATAAAGCGTTACAAGAAGAGTTGGTTGCTTTGTTGGCTCCACGTGTTAAGCCATTACATATTGACCCTAATAAATCACCTTATGTGATTTTGATGGTTGGGGTAAATGGAGTGGGTAAAACTACAACAATTGGTAAGTTGGCGAAACGTTTACAAGGTGAAGGTAAAAAAGTGATGTTGGCTGCTGGTGATACATTCCGCGCCGCAGCAACTGAGCAATTACAGATCTGGGGTGAGCGTAACGATATCTCTGTAGTAGCGCAAGGTCATGGAGCTGATAGTGCTTCTGTTATTTTTGATGCCTTTGAAAGTGCTCGTGCTAAAGGAATTGACGTATTAATTGCGGATACGGCAGGTCGTTTACATAATAAGAGTAACTTGATGGAAGAACTCAAAAAAGTTAAACGTGTTATGCAAAAAATTGATGCAACTGCACCTCATGAAATTATGTTGGTGGTAGATGCAGGAACAGGTCAAAACGCGATTAATCAAGTACAAGAGTTTGATCAAGCTGTAGGTTTAACGGGTATTACCATTACCAAGTTGGATGGAACAGCTAAAGGTGGTGTACTCTTTAATATTGCAAGCCGTACCCATGTGCCAATTCGTTTTATTGGTGTAGGTGAAAAAATTGATGATTTAAGACCATTCTCGGCTAAATCTTTTGTTGCTGCGCTGTTTGAAACTGATAAGTAAATTGATTGGTAACCCTAAAAAGCTTCACTAAATCGTGAAGCTTTTTTTATATGTATATCTTTTATTATTGTTGCGAAAATAAAACGAACTGTCATATTTTTAATGCTGATTATGAAAAATGACTTTAATACACTGTACTCATTCCCAAACAACGACCCTTGGTCAAATCAATAGGTAGGAAATAACAAAATGTCTACTTTCTTAGATAAAATTAAAAACCGTCGTACAATTTATGCAATTGGTAAAAACGTTGCATTAGATCGCACTAAAATTGAAGAAACTATCCGTGAAGCAGTTAAACATAGTCCTTCAGCTTTTAACTCACAATCTTCACGTGTAGTGACACTATACGGTGAATCTCATGCTAAATTCTGGAATTTAGTTCGTGAAGCGTTGCGTAAAATTGTTCCTGCAGAAGCTTTTGCTGGTACAAATGCAAAAATTGATAGCTTTGTAGCTGGTGTTGGTACGGTTTTATTTTATGAAGACCAAGCTGTTGTTAAAAGCTTACAAGAGCAATTCGAACTATATGCAGACAACTTCCCAGTATGGTCTGAACACTCAAGTGCGATTGCTCAATTTGCAACTTGGACTGCGCTTTCAGAGCTTGGTTTAGGTGCTTCTTTACAGCACTATAACCCAATTGTCGATGCAGACGCAGCTGAAGCATTTGATGTTCCTGCAACTTGGAAATTACGTGCTCAATTAGTATTTGGTTCGGTTGAAGCACCAGCAGGTGAAAAAGCATTTATTAATGATGCTGATCGTTTTAAAACTTTCAATTAATTTAATTGAAATTAAAAAAGCACCTATTTTAGGTGCTTTTTTTATGTTTTTAGAATGAATAGGAGGAATACATAAAATGAAAATTTATGAAATTCAAGTGCATATTTCAAAATAATAAATCAAGAAATTAGTCGATAACTGCTTTGTCATAAAATAGTCACAATCATATTGCATATTGCTCATGATTTAATAGCTTATCAAACACAGAGAAAGAGACAGATGACTTTAAGATTAGGTGTTGCTGCAATTGGTTTATTACTCAGCGGTTCGGTATTTTCAGCAGTTACAATTACAGCACCAGAGGAAATTGTAATCCTTGCGGTGAATGGTCAGGAAGTCAACTCTGGGTTATTTCGTTCATCTAAAAATAATTATAAAGTCGATGCTGGTGAAACAAGCTTAAGTGTGCGCTATCAAGAATACTTTGAACATTTAAGCGGGGAGCATGACATTGTTAAATCTGGAGTAGTCACAATTCAAACTCCAGTACTCAAAGATGGGCAAACTTATAAGCTCAGAATGGTAGATGCACCAAAGCAATTTGAACAAGCAAAGAAATATGCTGAGCAACCAACTGTGGCTTTGTACAGCGCAAATAATGAATTAATCGTACAGCAAACTGGTGCAAACAATGAGGCAAAACCATGGTTTGCAACGGGTTTATTAGGAAAAGTCACTGACTTTACGACTAAATCATCTAAATCGCAGCCTGAGGCAGTGTATGCCTCTGCTAAACCTACTTCTGTTCAGGTGGCTGTACCAGCTCCAACATCTATGCCTGTAACAGGCGTAGCCCAAACGAATGATCAACGTTTAGTAGAAACTTGGCAAAAAGCTTCTAAAGCTGAGCGTCAAAAATTTATGGCGTGGTTAGCTGAACAATCAAATTAATTTATTGCTATTTAAAATAAAGCCGATTTAATATCGGCTTTATTTTTAGAATTTTTATAAATAGCCTAAGTATATTTTATGAATAATTTAAATTTCCGTTCAGCTCAATTTCCTGATATTCCACAACTCGTAGTTTTAATTAATAAGTCCTATCGAGAACAACAAGATAGAAGTTGGACAACAGAACTTGATTGGGTAGAAGGACAGCGTATTACAGAGTTTCAATTAGAAGCACAACTACAACTTAGGAATTCAACATTATTGATAGCGGAAACTTCTGCTTCCAAGCTTATTGCTTGTATTGGGCTTACATTTGAAAATAATCAGGTTGAGATTGGAACATTTTGTACTGATCCTCAAGTTCAAAATATGAGAGTGGGTCGATCTGTTTTAGAATATGCAGAGCAATATGCATTGAAAGAAGATCCCCATCTGACCAGCGCCTTAATGTATGTGCTAGATGTCCGTTCTGAATTGATCGCTTATTATGAAAGACGTGGATATATGAAAACGGATAATAAGCAGCCATATCCGGTTGAAGCAAATGTAGGGTTGCCAAGGGTCCCTATTAAATTGGTTGAAATGAAAAAAGACCTCAGATGAGGTCTTTTTGATTTAGGTTAGAAACCAGATGTAATAACCTAAAAGCATGAGAGGCCAAGCTACCCATGGGCTAAATAGCCATTTCCATAACCAGAAGTTGGGTACGAAACCTACTCCGTAAATAAATCCACCAGATATACCAATCATCACCAGCATAAGTTGGCTATGATTGTAGTGTCCGTTAGCATCAAGCATGAGTGAAGGATAAACTAACAAAATTGCAGCAAGCGGCAATGCCAACAGAAAAGAAAGGGCCATTGCAAATGCTTGAGCTTTTCGATGATTTGATGCTGTCATTGCTTTTGCCATCATTTATTCCTCATCTAAATCTTGATGATGTTCGATATAAAGCGCGCTGAGTACACCCGCAAAACATGCCATCAAAATGCCTAGGATCCATGCGAAATACCACATAGTTTTCTCCTTAATACAAGCTATGCGAGTTTGACTCGATATGTTTGTTAGTGATGACTCCCCACATTTTGTAATAAGACCAACTGGTATAGATCAAAATAAGAGGAACAAAAATGCAGGCAGCAACCGTCATAACGCCTAAAGTAAGGTGACTTGATACAGCATCCCACATCGTCAAGCTAGAGTTAGGATTGATACTAGATGGAAGTAGGAATGGGAATAGGGCAAAACCAGCAGTTAAAATTGCTCCTACAATCATTAAACTTGTACCAGTAAAACTTAAGCCTGCTTTTACTTTTGAAGAAGCAAAAATTGCAATGATTGCGCCTAATATGGCAAGAACAGGGGCAATTTTAGTCACTGGATAGGTGCTGTAATTGTTCATCCAACCAGGATTGCTATTGGTAACCACTTCTTTAGCTAAAGGGTTAAGCGCAGTATTTGGGTCTATAGCAACAGCATAGCTATAACCTGGAACTTGCCCAAAATACAGCCATGCTCCAATTACAAGGAAACAAATTAAAAATATAATCGCCATAATTTGAGTGGCTTTGGCAGAGCGCTGTTTTAAAGCTTCATCAGTACGTAGCATGAGCCATGCACCGCCATGTGCACACAGCATAGACAGACTTACAACACCGCAAACTAAAGCAAAGGGGTTAAGAAGAGCAAAAAAGCTGCCTGTATATTCAGAGCGTAATGTGCTATCTAAACTAAAAGGAATGCCTAAAAATAAATTACCGAAGGCTACACCAAACACAAGCGCTGGAACAGCACCACCGATGCACAGACCCCAGTCCCAAGAGTTACGCCATTTGGTATTTTCAAGTTTAGAACGATAATCGAAACCTACAGGTCTTAGGAAAAGTGCAAATAGAACCAACAACAGTGCCCAGTACATCCCCGAGAAAGCGACTGAGTAAACCATTGGCCATGCAGCAAATAGTGCCCCACCTGCCGTAATAAACCAGACCTGATTACCATCCCAGTGTGGGGCAATTGTATTGATTGCAGCACGGCGTTCGCTATCGGTTTTTCCAACGAAAGGCATGAGAGCCATAGACCCCATATCAAAGCCATCGGTAAGAGCAAAGCCTATGAGTAGTACACCAACTAACACCCACCAAATGATTTTCAATAATTCATATTCAATCATGATAAGGCCTCCCCATTAACCGCTTCTTTCGGTTCTTGCTTTTCAAAATGATATTTGCCAGTGTGTAGAGAGCTTGGTCCTAAGCGAGCAAATTTGATCATTAAATACATTTCAATAATCAAAAGAGCAGTGTAGAACGCTGCTAGCGCAATAATCGAACCCCATACGTCACCAGTACTTAAACTAGAAGTAGAGAGGTGGGTTGGTAGAATTTCACCAATTGACCATGGTTGACGACCGCCTTCAGCTACATACCAACCAGTTTGTGCAGCAATCCAAGGAAGCGGAAGAGCAAACAATGCATATTTTAGGAGCCAAGGTTTATTTTCAGCATTTCTTTTTGCTACAGCCCAAGTCGCTAAAATGAAAAGTAATAGCATTAAGAAACCTGAGGCAACCATTGCGCGGAAAGAGAAAAATAGCGCTGTAACATTTGGAACAGTATCTTTTACAGCAGCTTTAATATTTTGCTCGCTTGCATCAACTACATTGGGTGCATATTTCTTAAGAAGTAGGCCATAACCTAAATCTTTTTGATTTTTTTCAAAAGAGGCTAATAACTCTGGTGAACGATCACCTGCACGTAATTTTTCAAGTTCGGCATAGGCAAGCATACCGTTGCGAATACGGACTTCATGCTGTTGCATGAGATCTTTAAGACCAGTAACTTCTTTGGTTGTTGAACGAGTTGCAATTAAACCTAATGCATATGGAATTTTAACTGCGTAATCTGTCCGCATTTCTTCATGGTTTGGTACACCAAACAAAGTAAACGGAGCAGGAGCAGGGTGAGTATCCCATTCGGCTTCGATCGCTGCGAGTTTAGTTTTTTGAACATCACCGAGTTCATAGCCAGATTCATCACCTAACAGAATCACTGAAAGTGTAGATGCAAGACCGAAAATGGCAGCAATTGCAAATGAGCGACGTGCGAAAGGAAGATCACGTTTTTTAAGTAAGTAATAGCTTGAGATGGCAAGTACAAAAATTGCACCAGTTACATAGCCCGCAGAAACGGTATGTACGAATTTCACCTGAGCTACAGGATTAAAGATAAGTGCGCCGAAATCAACTAATTCCATACGCATGGTTTCAAAGTTAAATGCAGCACCTACTGGGTTTTGCATCCAACCATTCGCCACTAAAATCCAGAGTGCTGACATGTTAGAACCTAGAGCGACTAACCACGTTACGCCTAGATGCTGAACCTTACTTAAACGGTCCCATCCGAAGAAGAATAAACCAATAAATGTAGACTCAAGAAAGAATGCCATAAGGCCTTCAATTGCTAATGGAGCACCAAAAATATCACCTACATAGTGTGAGTAATAAGCCCAGTTTGTTCCAAATTGGAACTCCATTGTTAAGCCAGTTGTTACCCCTAACGCAAAGTTAATACCAAATAATTTTCCCCAAAATTTAGTCATATCCTTGTAAATTTCTTTACCGGAAATGACATAAGTGGTTTCCATGATGGCAAGGATAAATGCCAAACCTAGAGTTAAAGGGACGAAAAGAAAGTGATACATTGCGGTCATCGCAAATTGAAACCGCGAAAGATCAACCACGCTTTCAGAAATCATCAACGTGTCTCCTTAATGTGGGAAATATTATCGCCAGCAATATGCTCGGCGACCTGATTGTCAAAATTTTTGGGGATGGTGGGAGCATCAAACCAAATATGTTTGATCGTTAAGAGAAGCACTATTTTTATTATTAGAATAATAGTGATTTCTTTAACTAAACGACCATTAAGATTTTTAAAATTAAGGCTCATAAATTAAACCTAATTTGATATTAATTTTATTATTAATCAAAATATAATAAAAATAAACATTAAATATATTTTAAATGAATATTTAAATAATTAATTTATATAAAACAATTACTTAATATTTTAAAATAAATACTATACTAAAATAGTTTGAATTAATTATTAAATCCTACTAAAACACTTGTAAATAAAAATATTAAGTTGATTAAAATAGTTTGTTTTAATTTAATACCAACTAAAATGGTTGTATATTATATTTATAAATACTATTTCAAACTAAAAAAGTTGGAATAATAAATAATTAATTAAAAAGAAAATAATAAAATATAGACGTAATAAAGTCTGCAAAAAGCAGCAAGTAAATAGAATAGTAGTGAGAATTTAATCGGGGGCGAAAAGATCGTTTGATACAGAAATTTTCTTGGCTACATAATGGCTTTTATGCACTCTGACAAGGATAACCTGAGAGTATAATTCGAGTTCACCGTATTCTGGTTCGACTTGAACGTAGTGGAGTTGGCCAAATTCATCACGCACTCGCGCTTGGGCAGAAAACCCAGGTCTAGCATTACCACTGGAAACCGTCGCTAATCGTCCTAAAAGATTATAGTTTGTATGAGTAAGCTTTGGTTTAATTACTTGGTCAAGGCAGTGAATCATGAACACAGTAAAAAAGATTGCGATGACAAGGGCTGGTACGATTAAATAAAATGGTGAAATAAAATAATGCTGGATTGCAAAGAAAGAGAGCTGTAAAAAATAGCCTGCAAAACTAAAATTGATAAGTAAAAAAACGAAAATTAAAGCTTTAGAAAATTTAACGTTAAGTAGTGGTGAATTAGAAAGCCAAACAGGCGCAATTTTTTTGAGTAATTGACTTGGACGAAGACCAATATACATCCCAATGGTTTCTACCACGCTGAGTAATATCAAAGCCACTACACTTAAGTGAAATGGCATAAGATAATAATTGAAAAAGAAATCAGCCATGGCAGAAACTCTAATGTTGATCGCTTCAGTCTACGATATAGATACCGCCATCTGAATGTACTTTAATCTCAACTTTATTTAAAAAATCACCTAAACATGGTCCTGAGATACATTCGCCTGTTTCCACAGTGAATAAAGCACCATGGGTAGAACATTGAATATATTCTTGGTCTTGATCAAGAAATTGATTTTCTAAATATTCAAGCTCTGTTTGCAAGTGAGGGCATAAATTTTGGTAAGCATAGAATGCGCCATCACGTTGCGTAATGAAAATAGTCGTTCCTTGTAAAGTGTCAAAAGCTCTAGCTTCACGCTCAGGAACTTCTTCCGTCATACAGATCCTTTCCATTTCAAGCACATTCCTTCTGAAAATTTTCAAGAAGTTTAGTATAATCATTAATTGCTAAACGTGGGCCAAATTGAGAAACAACTTCACTAGAAATTAAGACAGCTAACTGTGCAGCAGCATTCAAATCTTGATGATGGTTTAGGGCGTATAGGAATGCGCCTGCAAATGCATCACCCGCACCATTGGTATCAACGGCTTCTACGTGGCGACCTGCCACATGGAAATGTTGAGTAGAGTTAGAAACTAAAGCACCTTTAGCACTTTGTGTAATGACTACTGTATGATTTTTAAAACGTAATTGAGCAAGAGCATCTTCAACAGTTGTTGTATTTGTATACATTAAGGCTTCTTGTTCATTACAAAATAGTAAATCTACGCCATCATCCATGAGCTCTTCTAAGCCTTCGCGAGCGTATTGCACCATGGCAGGATCTGAAAGAGATAAAGCAATCTTAACATCATTTGCTTTTGCAATTTCTCTGGCTTGTTTTACAGCTTTGCGCGCTGTTTCACTTGTAGAAAGATAACCTTCAATATAAAGCCATTTTGCTGTTTTTAACGGTTCAAAGTCGATTTGATCTTGAGAAAGTTCAGCAGTGATGCCTAAATAAGTATGCATTGTACGTTCAGAGTCAGGACTAATGAGTACCATGCAGGTACCTGTCACGCCTTCACTGATTGATTTTGGAGTGGTTTGGATGCCAGCTTCATTTAAACCTTGCAGATAAATTGAACCCAAATCATCGTTACCAACGCGGCAACCATAAAAAGCACTTCCACCTAATGCGCTAAAGGCTACAGTAGTATTCGCAGCAGAACCACCACTTGCTTGACCTTTATAATCTTGATGCTGTTTTAACTCCCCATAAAGAGCAGATTGAGTGTCGCCATCGGACAACTGCATGGTGCCTTTTTGCAAACCTTGTTGACTAAGAAAATCATCAGACACTTTAAATTCTTGGTCGATTAATGCATTACCAATTGCAAAAAGATCTACAGTTGCCATATGTGTTGTCACAAAATAAAAAAATCAGGTTGCTAAGTTTACACCATTGCTTGGATTTGCTGTAGTTTGTTGAATAAAATTCAGTTAAATCAAAAATTAGTGGAAAAATATTGTTGTGTGAATATTCTTTAGATTCGAAAATAGCTCGTTAAGATAAAATTGATAAGCTTTTTAATTCAATGTCTATCATATACATAGAATTAAAAGCTTTTGTTCTGTTAGGATAAAACATTCATGGCTATGTGTTTGATATCAAAGCTGTGCCAATGAAAACTAATACTCAACAAAAACATAGTATTTTACTTGGCTTTTGTTCGCCAATCTCAAGCTGACTCAGGCTATAATGAGACTTATTCACTTATCCGATATGTTAGGAGATCACATGACTGTAGATGTCACTGAAACCATTTCTCAAACTGTTCACCCTGCGTTTCAGTTGCTACGTCAGCACCATGTAGAAGCATTAGATATTTTAGTGTCTGAATATAAGCATAAAGTCACAGGTGCGGTGCATTATCACTTGGCAACTGATTATGATGAAAATGTATTTCTTGTTGCTTTTAGAACCCAGCCTATGGACTCTAAAGGCACGGCACATATTTTAGAACATACGGCTTTGTGTGGATCTGAAAAGTTTCCGGTACGTGATCCATTCTTTTTAATGATTCGTCGTTCTTTAAATACTTTTATGAACGCATTTACCGCAGCAGATTGGACAGCATATCCATTCGCTACTCAAAACAAAAAAGATTTTCAAAACTTACTTTCTGTTTATCTTGATGCGGCATTTGCTGCCAATTTGAATCCACTTGATTTTGCTCAAGAAGGTATTCGTATTGAACTGGAAAATGGTCAACCTGTTTATAAAGGTGTTGTTTTTAATGAAATGAAAGGTGCGATGAGTGCGCCGTCTGACCAACTTTATCATCAGTTGGCCCATCATTTATTTCCTGAAACGACTTACCATTACAACTCAGGCGGTGACCCGAAAGATATTCCTGATTTAACGTATGAGCAGTTAGTCGATTTTTATAAAGTACATTACCATCCAAGTAATGCTGTATTCATGACCTTTGGTAATCAGACAGCATATGAATTACAAGAGCAATTTGAAAAACTAGCTCTACACAAGTTTTCTGCGGGAACAACTTTATACTCTAAGCCTGAAAAACGTTTAGCTGCACCAATTGAAGTAACAGAGAACTACGGTGTTGATAGTGATGATTTAAAAGATAAAACTTATCATGTTCTATCTTGGTTATTACCAGAAGCAAATGACATTAAATTGCGTTTAGGAATGCGTTTAGTTGAAGGAATTTTATTAGAAAATTCGGCTTCGCCACTTCGTCATTACTTAGAAACTTGTGGTTATGCTCAATCTACAGGTCCATTAATGGGCGTAGACGATAGTAATTTTGAAATGACTTTCTACTGTGGTGTTCAAGGTTCAAATCCTGAACATGCGCAAAGCTTTAGAGATGGTGTTTTAAATATTCTGCGTGATGTTGCTGCTAAACCAATTGACAGTAATTTAGTCGATGCAATTTTGCATCAAATCGAGTTACATCAACGTGAAATTAATGGTGACGGCACACCTTATGGTTTAAGTCTAATTTTAAATGGCTTAAGTGGTGCGATTCACCATAATGATCCAATCCAAATTTGGGATGTTGACAGCGCAATTGCACAAGTTAAAGAAGAGTTGAAAGACCCAATGTGGTTATCAAATCTGATTCAAACACATTTGCTCGACAACCCTCATCGCGTACAAATGACTTTAGTTCCAGACCCGACCAAGTCTGTAAAAGAGCAGGAAGCGGAAAAAGCTCGTTTAGCGGCTATTGGTGAAAAGCTAACAGATGCTGATAAGGCTGAAATCATTGCTAAGACTAAGGCTTTAGAGGAACGTCAGGACACTCCTGATAATCTTGAGTTATTGCCAAAAGTAGGTTTGGAAGATGTACCTGCTGACTTGCATATTGTGCAAGGTCAGTTACGCGAAATTATTTGTAATCGTATGGATACGCCGTTGAACTTGTACCATGCGGGTACTAACGGCATTTACTATCAACAAGTACTTATCCAGATCCCTGAAGATATTGTGAAGTCACCTTACTTCAATTTGCTTTCTATTTTGATGGGTGAAGTAGGTGCAGGCGAATATGGCTATCTTGAACTACAAAACTTACAAACTGCTGTAAGTGGTGGTTTAGGAATGGGCGCTTCTTTACGTAGTAAAGTTGATGATAAAGATAAAATTAGTGCTTGGTTGACTTTAACGACTAAATCGTTGACTCAGAAATTTGATGCAATTCATTTATTAAAATTAGCATTTGAACATCTACGATTTGATGAGAAAGAACGAATTATCGAGTTACTGCAACAACGTAAAACACGTTGGCAATCTCGTCTCTCTGGATCAGGTCATAGCTATGCGATGCAGATTGCTTCTCGTAACATGAGTGCCTTGGCTCAACGTGACTATCAAAACACAGGTTTAGGTGCATTGAACTGGCTGGGTGAGCTTGTTACTAAAATTACTCAAGATGATGCCGCTTACGATGAGCTGATTGCAGAATTAAAACGTATTCATAGTAAGTTGTTGCAAGCACCTAAACAGTTCTTACTAGTGTGTGAAGAACATCAATCTGAACGTTTGGTTGAAGAAATCCAGAATGTTTGGGATAAATTGAATGTTGATACAGCTACAACTGAGTTAACTCAAGTAGAACAAGCTAATGATAATAATCATGAAGCTTGGTTAATTCAGGCCAATGTTCAATTCTGTGCTTCTGCATATCAAGCTGTAGAAGTATCGCATCCAGATGCGGCTCCATTAATGGTATTGGCAGCTTATTTACGTAACGGATTCTTGCACAGCGCTATCCGTGAAAAAGGTGGTGCTTATGGCGGCGGTGCTAGTTATGATGGAAATGCATGCTCATTCCGTTTCTTTAGCTATCGTGACCCACGTTTAGCAGAGACGTTTAAAGACTTTGAGGCAAGCGTGCAATGGTTATTAAATACAGAGCAACAACCTCATCAGCTTGAAGAAGCGATTCTTGGTTTAGTGGCAAGTATGGATAAACCAGGCTCTCCAGCGGGTGAAGCGATTACAGCATGTTATGCATTGTTGCATGCGAGAACACCAGCTTTCCGTCGTACTTTGCGTGAAAGATTGTTGCATGTAACATTGGATGATTTAAAACGTGTTGCTCGTCAATATTTAGTAGAGCAAACTCCTGTAAAAGCTGTAGTTGCGCCATTTGCTAAGCGTGATGAATTGCAGCAATTAGGTTTTACCATTCAACAAGTTAATTAAAATAAAAATTGGAGATTGAACATGGCGTTCAAACAATTTGAACGCACATCTTTACAGCTAAGCATGGGAATCGTGCTTAGCTGTTTATGTGCGTCTGTAACATATGCTGATACCTTAGCTCCAGCAAACCCTGCCACAGTTGATGCATGTGTTGCTCTTGCTTCGAATGCCGATCGTCTGGCTTGTTACGACTCTGTATTTAAACCAGCAGCTCTACCTGTTGTGCAAGCCGCTGTAGTAGTACCTGAGCCTGTTAAAAAAATCGATCAGCCTGCTGTTCAACCAGAAACATTTAAAGAGAAGGTGGTAGAGACAGTTAGTAATATTAAAGTGATTGGTAAAGCACCTACACTTGAGCCTACTACTTCTTTGCTAGATCAACGTTGGGAGTTATCTGAAAAAAGTAAACTCGGTGTTTGGAATATTCGTGCTTATCAGCCAGTCTATTTACTACCTGTATTTTGGACTAGTGACAAGAATGAATTCCCGAGTAGTCCAAATCCAAATAACACTGTAACGGATGCTCAGAATCTGAAATCAACAGAAAGTAAGTTTCAGATTTCTTTGAAAACCAAAGCTTGGGAAAATATTTTTGGAAATAATGGTGATTTGTGGGTAGGGTATACACAATCTTCACGCTGGCAGACGTTCAATGCTGAAGAATCTCGCCCATTCCGTGAAACGAACTATGAGCCAGAAGCAAGTTTAATGTTTAGAACGAACTACGAGTTGCTTGGTTTAGATGGGCGTTTGCTTGGAGTTACCTTAAACCATCAGTCAAATGGTCGCTCAGATCCATTATCTCGTAGCTGGAACCGTGTAATCTTTAATGTTGGATTGGAGCGTGGTAATTTTGCTTTAATGCTTCGTCCATGGATTCGTCTTGAAGAAGATAGTAAAGATGATAATAATCCGGATATGGAAGATTACATTGGTCGTGGTGATTTAACAGCGTTTTATAAGTGGAAGCAGAATGACTTCTCTTTAATGCTGCGTCATTCATTGAAAGGTGGTGATGACTCTCATGGTGCTGTGCAATTTGATTGGGCTTTTCCAATCAGTGGCAAGTTACGCGGACATTTCCAGTTGTTTAACGGTTATGGTGAAAGCCTAATTGATTATAACCATCGAGCAACTTATGCTGGTTTGGGTGTATCGCTCTTGAATTGGTACTAAGAAGCTATAAGAAAAGCCGCTTTTAAAGCGGCTTTTTTATTATCCAATTTGAATATTGGCTTGAGGATGTTTGAGTCGACTCTTTTTCGGAGTAGCGATTAAATAGGCGAGTGTTAAAGGTCCAAGCCTTCCAGCAAACATGAGTAGGCTTAAAATGAATAAACTACCGTTATGTAAATCTGGTGTGATTCCACGAGAGAGACCCACTGTACATGCCGCTGAAACAACCTCAAAAAGCAAGTTCATAAAATCTGCTTTAGGTTCTAAGAGCAAAAGAGTAAAGAAGCCTATAAAAATCAGTATGCTCGTAATAGCAGTCACTGCTAATGCTTTATAGGTCGTTTCGTGAGATACAGAGTGGTTAAATATTCTAATTTCATCTGTACGGCGTAAAAATGAAATTACACTAAGTACTAAAATGACAAAGGTTCCAACTTTGATTCCACCCGCTGTACTCAGTGAGCCACCACCAATAAACATCAATAACATCATGAGTAAGGAGCTACTATTGGTCATTGCACCTGTATCAATGGTATTAAAACCAGAGGAACGAGGGACTGTTGCTTGAAACCAAGCGTTTAAGGCTTGTTCACCTGAGTTTAATGTCCCTAAAGTCGCGGGATTTTGAGCTTCTAAGGCCCATATTAAAATAAACGCAACGAGGTTGATAATTGCAATAGTGGTAAGAATAAGCTTGCTATTGGGTGTTAGTTTTTTCCATTTTTTGTTTTGTTTAATATCCATGAGTACTAAAAAACCAAGACCACCTAAAGTGTAAAGGATGCTAATGGTTATACAAATAATATAGTTACTTTGGAAATTCATTAAACTATTGGAAAATAATGAAAAACCAGCATTATTGAATGAGGAAATGCTATAAAAAACTGCATAATATAAACCACGTGCAAACCCGTATGTTGGTGTAAAAGCAGTCGTGAGGATAATTGTACCAATCAGCTCAAAAATAAGAGTATAGGTGACAACGCCTTTAGCAACAAAAGTAACTTTAGATAGGCTCGTTTGCCCGAGACTATCTTGAGCCATCATTTGCTGTTTAAGACCAACTTTTGGTGACAAACTTAATGCTGCCAATATCGCAAAAGTCATAAATCCCAAACCGCCAGACTGGATCAGCAATAAAATAATAGTTTGCCCAAAGAGGGTAAAAGACTCATGAATATTTAAAACGGATAGACCGGTAATGGTAACTGCTGAGGTGGCTGTAAAAAGCGCATCCATCCAACTGACATTGCCTGTATTCGCAAATGGCAATTTAAGCAATAAAGTGCCAAAAGTAATAAAGCCTAAAAACCCTAGCGCTAAAAGAGAAGGAGGGCTTAAATTTAACGTTTTATGAGGCTTGGGATATATGGACATATTCTAGAGTTCGTTTTCTTATAAGAAGCAATTAGAAAGTTTCTTTAACTGTGATAAATGACCTTCTAAAATAAGAATATCATGTGTTTGCAAAGTGAAATTTTCTTCAGTCTCAAACAAAATTTGTTGCTGTCTTTTCACGAGCAATGTTTTGACTTGAGGAGCTTGCTGCATAATGCCATATAAATTGATGCCATTAAGCTTATCTGGGATCTCAATTTTGATAATGTAATGATCATCTTCTAAAGACATATAGCGACTTACCATTGGGTAATTCAGGGCTTGAGCAACTCTTACTCCCATATCTTCTTCAGGATGAATAATCTTATTGATATTAAGGTGTGACAAAATGGTGTGATGAGCTTTGGTTTTTGCCTTTACCCAAATTTTATCAATGCCGAGATTTTTTAAGTTCAGCACACACAAAATACTGGCTTCAATATCTTCACCAATTGCAACAACGACCGCATCACAGTTCTGAATGTTTAATTCATCAAGCACATGTTCGTCAGTAGCGTCAGCAATGACGGCATGAGTTAAAACGTCAGCAAGATTTTCGACATTCTTTTTTACCGTATCAATGCCAATAACATCATGATTTAATTTTGTGAGTTCTTGAGCTACCGTTGCTCCAAAACTACCTAAGCCAATGACTGCGAACTGTGCCATGTTGGTCCTTTTTTCCGAGTTAGATCATTATTTTTAAGGATATTTTCTTTAAGATAAAGAGATGCAATGTAAAGATGATAGAAATATAAAAAGATTGTATAAAAAAGCCGACAACTTTGTCGGCTTCTTCATCAAAATTAAAGATTATTTTAAGAAGCGTTTATAGCCGACGTTATCAGTAATTTCTGCATACGGATAATTAATCTGCTCGAGAGTCTCAATCAATCCATCAGGGTTTTGTTTAGCATCTGTTGCTTGTAAGCCAACTAGTACACGACCTTCAGCAGCGCCGTGGTTACGGTAATGGAAGAGGGTAATGTTGTGGGTTGGACCTAAACGAGTTAAGAAGGTTAAGAGCGCACCCGGACGTTCAGGGAATTCAACACGGAACAATCTTTCATCATCTAGGTTTGCGTGACCACCAATTAAATAACGAATATGTAATTTGGCAACCTCATCGTCAGAGAGATCATCAACTACATAATTTTGCTGTTTTAATTGTTCCAAAATTTCATGGCGCTCTGCATCTCCACCTTTTAAACTAATACCGACGAATACTTGCGCTTCGTCTGTATTGTTTGCGCGGTAGTTAAACTCAGTGATATTACGACCTTGTAAAGCACGGCAGAAGCCTAAGAATGCGCCTTTTTCTTCAGATAAGGTAACCGCATAAATCGCTTCGCGTTGCTCACCTAACTCCGTACGCTCAGCAATATAACGTAAGCGATCAAAATTCATATTGGCGCCGCACACAATCGACACCATATTTTTATTACTGATTTTATGTTCGTGAATATATTTTTTGATACCCGCTAATGCCATTGCTCCAGAAGGTTCAACAATGCTGCGGTTTTCATCAAATGTGTCTTTAATTGCTGCACAGATTTCATCTGTATTTACAGTGACAATATCAGGGTCAACAATCGGGCCTGAGTTATCAGATTTGCGCAAACGAATAATATCAAATGGTAAAGCACCAATTTGGGCAACAGCTGTACCATCTGCAAATAGGCCTACATGTGGCAAAATTACACGTTCATTTGCTTCTAAAGCTGCTTTTAAACAAGCTGACTCTTCATATTCAACGCCAATAACTTTTACGTGCGGTGCAACTTCTCCAAGGTAAGCTGCTACGCCTGAAATAAGACCACCACCACCTACGGCAACAAACACGTACTCTACATCACGCCATTGACGTAATATTTCATTGGCAATAGTGCCTTGACCTGCAATGACAAGTTCGTCGTCATAGGGTGGAATAAATACAAGACCTTCAACTTCTGCACGTTGTTGAGCATATTTATTTGCAATATCAAAGCTATCGCCATGTAATACGACTTGACCACCTAAGCGTTTAACAGCCTGAACTTTAATGTCAGGTGTTGTGCTTGGCATAACAATAATAGCGGGAATTCCTAATCTTTGTCCTGACAAAGCTACGCCTTGAGCATGGTTACCAGCAGAGGCGCAAATTACTCCGCGTTCAAGTTGTTCTTTTGGTAATTGACTAATACGGTTATAGGCACCGCGTAATTTAAAAGAAAAAACGGGTTGTAAATCTTCACGCTTAAAACGAATTGTATTGTTTAATTTTTGACTAATTCGTGGAGCTGCTTCGAGAGGTGTTTCAATTGCAACATCATAAACCGTTGCTTGTAAAATTTGTCGTACCACACGAGACAGCATGTTCATCTTCCCTATAACAGTTTAAAATAGGAAATTATTGTAGCAAACCCTTGTGCATTTGCGCCGTTTATTGGCGCATAAATGTCAAAAAATAGTTGAGTGATGTAATGAGCCTATATGCAACCCAAGATGAAAAGAAACAAGCTGCTGCGAAAGCTGCTTTAAAACACTTACCCAAAGGTGGCATTTTGGGTGTTGGGACTGGAAGTACCGTAAATTTTCTAATTGATTTACTCCCTGAGTTACAATTAGAAGCAGCTGTGGCAAGTTCTCAAGCAACTGCTGATCGTCTTAAAAAACTTGGTATTGAAGTGGTTGATATGAACCATGTAGGTAGCCTAGATGCTTATGTTGATGGTGCAGACGAGATCGACCGTCATATGCATATGATTAAAGGTGGCGGTGCTGCATTAACACGTGAGAAAATTGTTGCATCAATCGCTAAGAAATTTGTATGTATTGTTGATGATTCAAAATGGGTTGATCAACTTGGACGTGATTTTCCACTTCCAGTAGAAGTTATTCCAATGGCGCGTTCGGCTGTAGCTCGTAAATTGGTAAGTTTAGGTGGTGACCCAGTTTATCGTGAGGGTGTAGTTACAGATAACGGTAATGTTATTTTGGATGTTTTCAATCTTAATATTTTAAATGCTATTGAACTGGAAAAAACAATTAACAATATTCCTGGTGTGGTAACTAACGGTATCTTCGCCTTAAATCCTGCAACGATTGCAATTGTTGCAACGAATAATGGTATTGAAGAGCGTACAGCACAGTAATGTCTGCAAAAATGCCAGAGATTAAAATCGTTCGACACGTAAGAGCACGAAAATTGCGCTTACGTGTTGAGCCTGCTTCAATCCGTCTTACGGTTCCTTTATTTTGTAGTAAAAAACAAATTCAGCATTTTTTAGCACAATCTGAACAATGGTTAACCGAGACATGGAATAAGCAACAAAACGTCCAATCGGCATCCATTGAAATTCCTTCGGAAATTTATTTCTTTAATAAAGAACAGCCATTTCAAGTCGTTGTTCAAAAGCAGCATCGTGTTTTTCAATTCGACTGGGAAAACAATTCTTTATTTATTAAAGACACACAGCCATATTTGGCATTGCAAAACGCAGTTATTGCTTATGCGAAACAAGAATTACCAGAGCTTTTGAAAGAATTAAGTGAGCACACTCATTTGGCTTATAGGGAGTGTACAATTCGTCGCCCGAAAACTCGATGGGGAAGTTGTAGTAGTCAGCATAATATTATGCTACATGCAGGACTGGTGCTTATGTCACATGAAATTGCTCGCTATGTGGCTATTCATGAGTTGGCGCATACTAAACATTTTGACCATAGTCCTGCATTTTGGGCAGAAGTTGAAAAATACGATCCATATTTTCAAAAACACCGCAGACAACTTAAATCAAATCCATTGCCTGCATGGTGGTATGTTTCAGCTTAACTAAAGGTACATTCTAGTTGAGGCGTTTGTAAGCTATCGGGTGCTTTCCGGCTATCTAAACCTGCTTTAGCACTAATAATTTTATTTGCTTTAATAGATAATTGGATAAAGTTGTATTGTTGCGTCGTGTTATTTGGTTCGGCTGAACTTGAATTGAGTAAATAACTTGAACTAGCAGCATCTGTTTGCAATAAATTATCGGTACTATCAGCACTTAAAGCAGCACGATAAATTTGTGAACCTTTACTTAAGTCGATTTGACCGTTCGCGCGAAAATTAAGCTGACATCCAGTTGAGGTGTCTTCATAGTGACCCACTAAATAGTCTGTAGCTGGTAGGTTTGGATCTGATAGATTGATGCTGGTTAAGCCTTGTTTGCATGGATAGGTTGATCCATTACAAATCGCTGTGGTAGTAAATCCAACAGCTCTACGATAATCTCCAGCACCGTCAATGCGAATGAATGTTGTTGAATTTACAGTAGGAACAATTCCTGAGTACTGTTTATTTTTTAAAAGATCATATCCTATTTGGTCAAGACGAGGTTGGTCTTGCAAAACTGCTAGTTGTAAGGTGGCTGCTCGTAGATTGGTAGCAAAATAATCACGTGTCGCCTTTTGATTGGTTGCAATATCTAACAGGGTGTTTTTGATTGGATCAATATTATCTGGAGCAGGTGTGAAAATAGGAGTGAAGGATGTTTGATCCCCATGAAGTTTTTTCCCATCCAAAAAGCCATCTTTTAAATCAGTTGTTAAACTTTTAACAAGTTCTTGGTAGGTATTTGCTCCGCCATGAATGGTTGACCAATATTGTAAGTAACCAAAGCTAAGATAACTATCTACATATGTACTAGGTTTAGTAGTTGAGTATCGCAACAAAGTTAAATTCAGAAGGGAATTAGCTGGACTTAAACTTGGAATGTCACCATCTTTAAACGCATTCATTAACGATTTGTAGACATCTTGAGAAGCTAAATCTACATGTAATTGCTCAATACGGGTTGGGTCAATCGTTTCTTGAGGGAGTTGTCCCGAACGTATGGCAGCTCGTTGATAAACTGCTTCACTGCTTGGGCTAATGAATTGGATTCTGCCACTTACACTGTTTGGTGTAATAAATGCATGATAAATACCTGACAAGGTTTGGTATTGTGGAGTAATGGGGTCAAACACTTGAGATGAGCTTTGAGTTGTAATTTCTACGCGATATAAACGATTCAATTTTGCAGTAGGAATTTTGACATTAAAGCTATTTAAACTCGCAATTGGAGTATCCACTAGAACAGCGTTGTTGGTGTTGTCATATACTTTAAGCTGGATATTACGCATTTCTACAGGGGTTTTTAAAGTGACCTCAGTTGTTGCTTCAGGTGTAGGGTCAACGGGCGTTGGTGTAGTGGGTGAACTGCCTCCACTACTACCTCCACCTCCGCAACCAGTAAGGGCTACACTTAAAATGAATGTGCTCAAGCCAAGGTATGTGCGTAATTTTGTTTCTTTTGATTGTTGAAGCATCCTAGCTCTCCAAAAATTAATCTGGTATTTATTTGCTGATATTTATGTGGTTATGACAGTCCAGTAAGTGTTATCTGATTGTCGCTAAAATTAAAAAAATTAAAATTACCAAGCATGAAATGGTTTTGTAAGCTTGGACATCCTGTCATACTACTGCCCAAGTATAGATTCAAAAATTGAGGTAATGCACGTGATTTCTGTCGGAATTGTTGGTGGAACAGGTTATACAGGCGTTGAACTATTACGTATTTTATTACGACATCCTAAAGCGCAGGTTCGAGTTCTTACTTCACGTACAGAAGCGGGCAAACCAGTTGCAGATATGTTCCCTAATTTACGTGGACATACAGATCTTCAATTTTCAGATTTAAACATTGATGCATTAAAAGAGTGTGATGTTGTATTTTTTGCAACGCCACATGGTGTTGCCATGCAACATGCCAAAGATTTAATTGCAGCTGGAACTAAAGTTATTGATTTAGCAGCAGACTTTCGCTTACAAGATCTTGAACAATTTGAAAAATGGTATGGTATGGAGCATGCTTGCCCAGATGTACTAAAAGATTCTGTATATGGTCTAACTGAGTTAAACCGCGAAAAAATTAAACAAGCTCAAGTTATTGGTAACCCTGGTTGCTATCCGACGACTGTTCAATTAGGTTTAGCGCCACTATTAAAATCAGCACAAGCACTCATTGAAACCAAAAATATTATTATTGATGCGAAGTCTGGTGTTTCGGGTGCTGGCCGTAAAGCAAGCTTGGGCATGATTTATAGTGAAAACGCTGATAACTTTAAAGCATATGGTGTTGCAGGTCATCGTCACCATCCAGAAATTGTAGAAGCCTTAGAAAATATTGCAGGACAAAAGGGCGGGTTTGATGGACTCTTATTTGTTCCTCATCTAGTACCTATGATTCGCGGTATGCTGAGTACAATTTATGTAGATTTGACAGAAGCTGGTAAGCAGACAGACTTACAAGCTTTGTATGAAAACTTCTATGCTAATGAAAAATTCGTAGATGTTATGCCTGCAAATAGTTCACCTGAAACACGTAGTGTACGCGGTGCGAATGAACTTCGTATTGCATTATATAAACCACAACCAAATAAACTGATTATTTTGGCGGCTCAAGATAACCTTGTAAAAGGTGCATCTGGTCAGGCTGTACAAAATATGAACCTTATGTTTGGCTTTAATGAAGATGAAGGCTTACAAGGGATTGGTTTATTACCATAAAAAACTCTTTTTTGCTTCACACACATTTAAATTTCGATTTAAATGTGTGTCTTGACTCTGATCTTGAACACTGAGATGACGATGCAAAACTCTGGACAGACGACTTCAGCAGAAAGTTCGTTGCAAAAGAAAAAATTTTTAAACACCAATAAGCCTTTGTTTATTGGTGCTGCTATTTTAATGAGTGGTTGTTTTGCGCTCGGCTATACAATTGGGCACCGTCAAGGTTTAACTGTTGTTGGTTACGATGCAGATGCGGAGCAATTGGTTGAAGTGGTGCAAAAGCAAAAAACAGCCTTAGATGCAGTTAACAAAAGCCTTAATGCAGCGGTGCAAGAGCGTGATGTGGCTGTGACGAATGCAAATGATCTATTTGAAGCGCTTAATCAAGCGAACGCCGATAAGACTCAGCAAGAAGGTATGAGTAATATCTACCGTGAGATTTTGAGACAGCGCGGTGGTTTGAGCTTAACAATCCAAAATCTGGCAATTAAGCCTTTACCTGAAAATGCTTATGAATATCAACTAGATTTAGTTCAAGTAAGTCCAAGTAAGCGCCGTGCTTTAGGATCGGTTGAAATCAGATTGATCAAAGATACTGAGGTTTTAGTCGTACCACTTGAAGCGAAGAACTTTAACTTTACTGACTTTGAGCGCTTAACAGGTCGTTGGACAATGCCTAAAGGTTTCACGCCTCAATTTATTGAAGTGCGTTTAACTGGTGGCTCTGATACACCGATTATTAAACGTTTTAGTTGGCAGCGTGGTAAACCTGTCGAAACATCTTCTGCTTTCGTGGCAGAAATTCCTCAAGCTGAAGCAAATTCACAATAGTAACATCCTATGCGAACAAATAAGCGTCAAACAAACTTAAAAGATATCAAGGCTTCTTTTCAGCAGTCTGGCTATGTCGATTGGCACTTCCACCCACGCTTAAGTGATTCGCAAAACGAAGATCATGATGGAGAGGTTGTTGTACAAACAGCCCCTCCTGAACTCAAGCGTCCCCCATTATATGCAGTCGTATTAATGAATGACGATTACACTCCAATGGACTTTGTAATTGAAATTTTACAACAATACTTTGCAATGAATCTTGACCAAGCAACTCAAGTAATGCTAACAGTACACTATGAAGGTAAAGGTATTGCCGGAGTCTATCCAAGAGACATCGCGGAAACTAAGGCAAACCTTGTTAATAATTACGCTCGATCGCAAGGTCATCCATTACTTTGCCAGATTGAGCCTAAAGCATAAGGGGGTTACATGCTCAGTCGTCAATTAGAAGTATCATTACGTTTGGCTGTTAGCATGGCTCGTCAAAAGAGACATGAGTTTCTTACAGTTGAACATTTATTATTAGCACTACTCGACAACGATTCAGCCGTGAATGCATTAAAAGCATGTGGGGCTGATATAGTTTCTTTGCGTAAAGAATTAGAAGAATATGTAGAACAGCATACTCCTAAGCTTGGCGAAAATAGCGAGCAAGCGCCTCATCCAACAGAAAGTTTCGACCGCATTTTGCAACGTGCTATTTTTCACGTGCAATCAAGTGGCGGCGATCGTACTGTTGAAGGTGCAGATGTTTTGGTCGCAATGTATTCAGAGCGTGATTCTTTTGCTGTGTATTTACTTAAACGTCATCAAATCAATCGTTTGACATTGACTCAATACTTGTCTCATGGGACACGTAAAGACGAAGTACAAGTTGAAGAAGAAGTTGAAGATATTGAAGGTGAAACTAGCGCAAGCAATGCAGGGCCACTTGAGCTTTATACGCTGAATCTAAATGTTGAAGCGCAAAAAGGCAAAACTGACCCATTGATTGGTCGTGAAAAAGAAATTGAGCGTACAGCTCAAATTCTGTGTCGCCGTCGCAAAAACAATCCATTGCTTGTGGGTGATCCAGGTGTGGGTAAAACCTCGATTGCTGAAGGTTTGGCATGGTTAATTGTGAATGGTAAAGCACCTAAACCTTTAAGTCAGGCTGAAATTTATAGTCTGGACATTGGTGCATTAGTTGCTGGAACTAAATATCGTGGTGACTTTGAAAAACGTTTAAAACAGTTGCTTAATGCATTGAAGAAAAATCCAAATGCGATTTTATTCATTGATGAGATTCATATGATCATTGGTGCAGGCTCAAGTATGGGCAGCACAATGGATGCTTCAAATCTTATTAAGCCAGCTTTAGCTAATGGTACTTTACGTTGTATTGGTTCAACGACTTTCCAAGAATATCGTCAGGTTTTTGAAAAAGACCATGCGTTATCACGTCGTTTCCAAAAAATTGATGTTAATGAGCCAAGTATTTCGGAAACGATTGATATTTTACGTGGATTGAAAACTAAGTTTGAAGATTTTCACCACGTACAATATGACGATAAGGCTTTGGTATCAGCTGTAGAGCTTTCTGCTAAGTTCATTAATGATCGTTTCTTGCCAGATAAGGCAATTGATGTCATTGATGAAGCAGGTGCTCAACGCCGTTTGAAAGCTGAAAGTGATGATAGCTTGATTACTGTAGAGAATATCGAAGATATCGTTTCTAAGATTGCTCGTATTCCACCAAAAACTGTGTCTAAAGATGATAAGTCAGTGCTTGAAAATCTTGAGCGTGATTTGAAACGTGTGGTGTTTGGTCAAGATGAAGCAATTACTGCATTAGGCTCAGCGATTAAGTTATCTCGTGCTGGATTGAAGTCACCAGATAAACCAGTGGGTAGTTTTGTTTTTGCTGGTCCAACAGGTGTAGGTAAAACTGAGGTTACTAAGCAACTCGCTAAATTATTGGGTGTAGAGCTTGTACGTTTCGATATGTCTGAATATATGGAACGTCATGCAGTTTCACGCTTAATTGGTGCACCTCCAGGGTATGTGGGTTATGACCAAGGTGGTTTGCTTACTGATGCGATTCACAAAAATCCACATTGTGTCTTGTTGCTTGATGAAATTGAAAAAGCACATCCAGATGTGTTTAATCTATTGCTACAAATCATGGATCATGGTGCTTTAACGGATAACAATGGACGTAAGTCAGATTTTAGAAATGTGATTATTGTTCTGACTACGAATATTGGAGCAGAAAGTATTTCTCGCGCGAGCATTGGTTTCACGGAACAAGATCATAGTTCTGATAACCAAGAAGCGATGAAACGTGCTTTCTCTCCAGAGTTCCGTAACCGTCTAGATGGTGTTATTCAATTCAAAGCATTGCCAACAACTGTGATTGAGTCTGTAGTCGACAAATTCTTGACAGAATTACAAGCGCAATTGGATGAAAAACAAGTTGTTCTTGATGTTGATCAAAGTGCACGAGATTGGTTAGCTACAAATGGTTATGACCGTTTGATGGGTGCTCGTCCAATGCAACGTCTCATTCAAGAACACTTGAAGAAACCACTCGCTGAAATGATTCTGTTTGGTGAACTTGCAGATCATGGTGGTAACGTGGCTGTATCGGTGAAAAAAGAAGATGGCAAAGCTGTCGGCTTAAAACTTGAAGTGTTTGAAGATCATCATACGGCAGAACCAGCATAACTTATGTTAATTGATAGTCTTGCTATAACCCGAATACTCAGTGTATTCGGGTTATTTATTATCACGGCAATTGCTGAAATTCTTGGTTGTTATTTTCCTTATCTGATTTTAAAAGAGGGTAAGTCGGCTTGGCTGTGGCTACCTACGGTCTTAAGTCTGGCTATCTTTGTATGGTTGTTGACTTTACATCCGGCAGCTTCTGGGCGCATTTATGCGGCCTATGGCGGTATCTATATTTTTACTGCGCTTATGTGGCTACGCTTTGTTGATCAGGTGGGATTAACAAGATGGGATATATTAGGTGGTCTAATTGTGCTTTGTGGAGCTGGTTTAATTATTTTGCAACCTCAAGGGTTGATTCGTTAATGCATCATTGAATCAAATCTTAAGCGAGAAAATAAGAAGTTTTTTTCAAAAAAAAGACTTGTCAAACTCATCAACAATGCGTATTTTAGATTTAAGGAACATTTTTTAATATTTGAGATAAAGATGTTAAATCAATCTGTGAACACTAACGCTTATTATTACTTTTGGCAATTTAGATAGTTGCCTGAGCGTATTCGGGCATGAGAAAGTTGCCCATCACAGTTAATACCTGATCGGCAACCCCGATCAGGTTTTTTTATGCTTTATCTTTTTAGAATCGAGGAACTTAAAATGAACAACATGACTTATTCGTACTTTAGCAACTTTTATTGGTTTTACTTTTGCTTACCTTTACCAACGAATAGATCCAAAACGCTCAAATAAATGATCGGACTGAGTAGATTGCAGTCCCAAGGAAAAAACCAATGAATGCCCTAAATACTTTACTGACTCAAACCAATACAAAAGAAACACCAGTTAGTTTACCTATCCAGTTAAAAGCGAAATACCCGCTTGCACACTCTTTCGCACGTCAAATTGCCGAACACCGCCAAATTATTCAAAATATTCTTAACGGCAAAGATCATCGTCTAATGGTAATTACAGGGCCTTGTTCAATTCATGATCCAGTTGCAGTACTTGAATACGCTGAAAAACTACAAAAATTACAAGAAAAAGTTAAAGATCAGATTTTTATCGTGATGCGTACATACATTGAAAAACCACGTACCACAGTTGGTTGGAAGGGGTTCATGTATGATCCGAATTTAGATGGCTCATCAAATTTACAACTTGGTTTAGAAAAATCTCGTGAACTGTACCTACAAATTATTGAAAAGGGCTTGCCAATTGCGAGTGAAATTTTAAGCCCAATGGCAACTGGCTATTTTGATGATTTATTGGCTTGGGGTGCAATTGGAGCTCGCACAAGCGAATCTCAGATTCACCGTGAAATCTCTAGTCATATGCCATACAGTATTGGTTTCAAGAATGGTACTGATGGTTCTATTCAGATTGCACTAGATGCGATTCAATCCGCGCAAAATGAACATCAATTTTTAGGAATGAATCAACAAGGCTTGCCTTCAGTGATTCAGAGTGCTGGAAATCCATTACCTCACTTGATCTTGCGTGGTGCGAATCATGGGCCAAATTACGATTTGGCTTCAATTCAGGCTATACGCGAAAAGTACAAACAGAATTTACCTGCACTGGTGATTGATTGTAGTCATGGTAATAGTGGGAAAGATCCGTTGCGTCAGCCAGAAGTTTTACAGCAAATCGTTGCTGAACGTTTAAAAACACAAGTTCGAGGTGTCATGATTGAAAGTCATTTGGTTGATGGTAACCAAAAGATTTCTTGTGATATGACCTATGGCCAGTCAGTAACTGATGGTTGTTTAGGGTGGGAAAAAACAGAGCAGCTTTTATTAAATGTCTCGAAGCAATTAAAGACAAAAGAATTAGCTCATTCCGCTTAATTATTTATGGGCTTTAAAAAGGGATCTGTAAATAGATCCCTTTGTTTTTTAAGAAGCATGCTTGAGTTCGGATAAGAATGTAGTGATTTCATGCCCAAACTTTTTAGGCTCGGTTAATAAAGGTGTATGGCCTGAACGTTCAAAATATATTGCTTTTGCATGCTCAACGCTATGTGCAATTAGTGTCTGACCAGTTTCTGGATAAAGTGTCGAATTACGACCAATAAAGAAAGTGGTAGGACATGCTAACTGCTGAATTGCTTCTCGATAATCTTCATTATGATAAAGATAGTTTTCAACATACCAAAACAAGTAATCCAAACGTTGAATAGGTAATAAGTATTTTTGTAGAAAAGGCTGTTTTAAAGCTGTTTTAAAAACTAGTGGACTAAATGGATTGCTACTTTGTAACTCAATAAAATCTACCCATAGACGGACTAGTTCTTGTCGATCTGGAAGAGATAGTTCATAAAGATATTTGGCGTTTTTATGCTTTAGCAATAATTGATAAATATCATTTAATAGTTGTTTGAACTGAGTGTGAAGAGGGCCGAATAAACCATATTCCCAAGTTGAATCTACTGATATTTTGGGTGTCTGATCAATATGTAAATAGGCTTTTAACTGCTGTGCCAGTTGAGCGTGTTTCATGCCATGCATGGCAGTTGTCGCGCCCATTGAATAACCCATCAAAATAAAGTTATCGAGTTTTAATTGATCTATCAAATGAGCAACATCTTGCCAATGACTAGAAATGGCATCTTGCTCGGGAATTGCACAATTCTTTGACCCACCGAAACCACGCCAGTCTGGAATAATAAACTCATATTCTTTACGGTTTGCATAAATAAACGGTAGCCACTGCCAACTTTGCATGCCAAGGCCAGATAAAACCAAAACAGGCTCACCACGACCAACACGGCGTACAAATAAATTTTCCCGATCGGGCATGGTGTAATACGGCATGGCTATTCTCCAGATGGGTTATCTTGGGCAAAGAGTTTTAATTGAGGGATGACTTGTTCCAACCATTTGATCCATTCACTTTCCATCGTAATTCCAAGTTCTAAGATCATTTTGTGGATGTATAACACACGGTCATTTAGATCATCACTGTCTTTAAAATCTTTATCATAAATACTTTGATAAAGTTTGAGCTTCTCTTGATGTAAACCAAGATGCCTTAACAGTTCAGGTAATATCTGATTATTGCTCAATTGTGCTTCTGCACGCAATCTAACCATTAAATCATCACGAAGCTGTGCAGGTTCACTTTGTTGCGTCATCCATGAGGCTAGTTCTATACGACCCAGTTGTTCGACCTGATAGGTTTTTTTTCGGCCATTATCCATTTCATTTTCTAAAGTGGAAACCCAGCCTTTTTTAAGCATGTTATTGAGTTCACGATAAATTTGCTGGTGAGTGGCATTCCAGAAAAAGCCCATTGAGCGGTCAAAGCGGCGGGCAAGTTCAAACCCTGTACTTGGACGTTCAAGCAAGCTGGTCAATAAAACATGAGGAAGTGACATGGCAATCCAGTTTGTAAGCAAAAGTAAAGTGTGACTCATGAGATTATGCAACATGTTGCATAAAAGTCAAAATTTGATTATAAATTTATGCAACAAGTTGCATTAGCAAGCTTATTGCTAGCCATAGGAGAAAATATGTCAGCTTATCCACATTTATTAAAGCCACTTGATTTAGGCTTTACTACTTTAAAAAATCGTGTGCTTATGGGGTCGATGCACATTGGATTAGAAGAAGCACCGCAAGGATATGAGCGCATGGCTGCATTTTATGCTGAGCGTGCGAAAGGTGATGTGGGGTTAATTGTAACTGGCGGTGTTTCTCCAAATGATGATGGTGTTGTATTTAGCCACGGGACCAAACTAGATACAGTTGAAGAAGCTGAAAAACATAAAGTGATTACCCAAGCTGTGCATGAAGCTGGGGGTAAAATTGCTATGCAGATTTTACATACGGGTCGTTATTCTTATCAGGCAAATAACGTTGCACCTTCAGCAATTCAAGCCCCTATTAACCCGATTAAGCCTAAAGCTTTAAGTTCTGCCGAAGTACAACAAACCATTGATGACTTTGCCAACTGCGCCAAACTTGCTCAGTATGCGGGTTATGATGGCGTAGAAATCATGGGCTCTGAAGGTTATTTAATTAATGAATTTATTGCAGCTCGAACGAATCATCGTGATGATGAATGGGGCGGTAGTTACGAAAATCGTATCCGCTTTCCAATTGAAATTGTAAAGCGCACGCGTGCTTTAGTTGGTGAAAATTTTATCATTATTTATCGTTTATCTATGCTTGATTTAGTTGAAGGCGGTTCAAGTTTTGATGAAGTGATTCAGCTTGCAAAAGAAATTGAAAAAGCAGGCGCAACAATTATCAATACAGGTATTGGCTGGCATGAGGCACGTATTCCTACAATTGCAACCAAAGTTCCTCGTGCTGCATTTACTTGGGTAACTGAAAAACTTAAAGGTGAAGTCTCTATCCCTTTAATTACTTCTAACCGAATCAATACGCCTGAAATGGCTGAACATGTATTGGCATCTGGTCATGCTGATATGGTGTCTATGGCACGACCAATGTTAGCGGATGCTGAATTTGTCTTGAAAGCAAGTGAAGGCCGCAGTGATGAAATTAATACGTGTATTGGGTGCAACCAAGCTTGTTTAGATCATATTTTCTCAATGAAAATTGCAACTTGTTTAGTAAACCCGCGTGCATGTTATGAAACTGAACTGATCTTTAAAGAAGCTCAGGTGAAAAAGAGTATCGCTGTTATTGGCGCAGGTCCGGCAGGTTTAAGTTTTGCGGTATATGCAGCTGATCGCGGGCATCAAGTTAAAATTTTTGAAGCAAGTCATCAAATTGGTGGTCAGTTTAATATTGCAAAAACAGTTCCTGGAAAAGAGGAGTTCTACGAAACTTTACGCTACTTTAGTCGTCAAATTGAATTGCGACCAAACATTGAACTTGTATTAAACCATCAAGCAACTTACGAAGAATTAAGCCAGGCAAATTTTGATGAAATTGTGGTTGCAACAGGTGTAACACCTCGTCAATTACAGTTTGAGGGAATTGATCATCCTAAAGTGCTGAGCTATTTGCAGGTTTTAAAAGAGCGTGTGCCAGTAGGCCAACGTGTTGCCATTATTGGAGCGGGTGGTATTGGTTTCGACACAGCTGAATATCTTACTCATGAAGGTGAAAGTGGCAGTTTAAATCCAGAAAAGTTCTATGAAGAATGGGGAATCGATACTCAATATGAACATGTAGGTGGTTTAAAACAGCCAAAAGTTGAGGCATCTGAACGAGAAATTTATTTACTGCAACGTAAAACTGCTGCTGTAGGTGCTGGTTTAGGTAAAACAACAGGCTGGATTCATCGTACAGGGCTTAAAAACCGTCAGGTCAAAATGTTTGCAGGAGTGCAATATGACAAAGTGGATGACCAAGGTTTACATATTACTGTGGACGGGAAACCAAGTGTACTTGAGGTTGATCATGTGGTGATTTGCGCAGGCCAAGAGTCATTTACTGCAATGTATGATCAATTAAAAACAGATGGAAAAAATGTTCATTTAATTGGTGGTGCTAAAGAGGCGGGTGAACTGGATGCAAAACGTGCAATACGCCAAGGCGCTGAATTAGCAGCGACACTATAAATTTTTATGGGCATTTCTTTTAAAGAGAAATGCCCGTTACTTCTTTGGTTAAATTATAGGATATAAAAACAATGACACTCGAAACAACAAAACAGTCTTTAGAAAAATGGCATGAAATGGTTCAGGCTGGTAACTTGTCCGAGCTAAATGATTTGTTGGCGGATGAAGTAGTTTTTCGCTCACCAGTTGCCTACAAACCTTATGAAGGAAAGCAGGTTGTTTTCTTCATTCTTACCAATGTGATTCAGGTGTTCGAAGACTTTACTTATCATCGTGAGTTCTACACAGAAGACGGTGAAAATGTAGTGCTTGAGTTCAGTGCGAATGTCAGTGGTAAATCATTAAAAGGTATTGATATGATTCGTTTTAATGAACAAGGCAAAATTATTGATTTTGAAGTAATGATACGTCCAATGAGTGGCTTAGCTGCATTGGCTGAACAAATGGGTATAAGAATTGCTAAGTTTCAACCTCAATAATTTTAGTAAATAGTCTGGTAAGATAGAGATCAATAAAATGTGGTTAAAGCTTTCAACTCTAGCATTGCTTCCAGTACTGTTTGTACAAGGAACAAAGGTTCGTAAGAATACACCACGACTGCTAGAAGCAAGCGGTGATAGAGAAGGCATCGTTGGCAAGGGAAGACCTCTATCATTACTTATTTTAGGAGACTCTGCCGCAGCAGGTGTTGGGGTAGAAAACCAAAAAGATGCTTTATCTGGTGCAATCATTTCTGAGTTGCAAGATCAATATTCGATACGCTGGAAACTACATGCAAAAACAGGTGATACAACTAAGCAGGTTTTTCAAGCAGTACAGCATTTAGAGCAACAAAATTACGATGTGGTGGTTACGTCGATTGGTGTTAATGATGTAACAAAATTAACCTCAGCAAGTTCATGGATAAAACAACAAAAACAATTATTTCAATATATACAGGCACGTTTTCAGCCTAAGCTCATTATTGTTTCTGGTGTACCACCTATGCAGCATTTTCCAGCGTTACCAAATCCATTGGCTTGGTTGTTTGGAAAATATGCGGAACAAATGAATCAGACATTAGATAAATGGTTAGAATCACAAAACCAATTTAGATTCGTTCAATATGATATTGGGCATTTTCAAGCGATGAATCTGCCTATGGCAAGTGATGGCTTTCATCCGAGTAAGGAAATTTATGCAATTTGGGGACAACAGGTTGCAGCATTAGTGCGGCAATCATTTAACTCATAATCAGAGGTAGTGATTGGAAATGGGCATATCTACTTTAAATAAAATTAAAGCTTTCGGTTCAGAATTGTTCGATTCGGTATTAGGTGCCGAACAGCCAAAAATCTATTATGACCCAAATGGGAAAATAAAAGATATTCTGGAGAAATTGCCCCAGCTCAAGCAAAAATATCGGCCCACACCGTGGTTAAGCAACAATCACGTGCATCTTTTATATTTTGATATTATTAGAAAAAAAACCATTAAGCTTGAATACGATCGTATTGATCAGCTCACCATGAAAGATGGTGGCGTAACTGCGATCACGTGGTATGGCTATGATCTTCCTTCAGACATTCCAACAGTTGTCATTATGCATACCATTACAGGGACACCTGAAAGTATGCGTGAACTTGTAAAAGATATACATCACTATACAGGATGGAGAATAGCTCTATGCTTACGCCGTGGGCATGCTGGCTTACCTATGCCTGTACCACAGATTTCTCTTTTTGGGTCAACAAGCGATCTTAAAGAGCAACTTGAGCATATTCAAAAATTATTCCCTAAATCGGATTTATACGCCGTAGGTTCCTCTGCTGGAACAGGACTACTGGTTCGCTACTTAGGAGAGCAAGGTACTGACACGCCATTTAAAGCTGCTTTTGCAATGTGTCCAGGCTACAACACAGAGATTGGCTTTAAAAATGTTCATCCGTTTTATAGCAAAATGATGACCAAAAAGTTATTCAAGTATTTTATTCATCCTTATCAAAATACATGGAACCAACTTTCTTCTATTGAAAAAGTTCTGGCGACCACAAGTCTGGAAGAGTTTGAGAAAGAATATTTTGAAATGGCTGGCTTTGAGGATTATCAAAGTTATTGCCAAGCCATTAATCCAATTTATGTATTTGAGAATGTAAAAATACCATTAATGATTCTTAATGCTGAGGATGATCCTGTTTGCTCTATTAAAAATTTGGAGCCTTACAAAGAAACGATTCAGCAAATGAGTAATATTGCGGTAATCACCACAAAAAAAGGAAGTCATTGTGGTTTTTACGAAGGTTGGAAAAGTACTTCATGGGCAGCCAAATTAATATCAAATTATTTTTTGGTCGAACATAAGCAATAACGGTAACTTTGCAATAAGTTAAATAAAGCCCATTCAACAGATGGGCTTTATAATTTATTAGATCAAGATAAAAGCAATGTGGGATCTTTTAATCCAATTTTGATTTTTGTGCTAGCCACGAGGTCTTTTTCATCTGTTTGGTTGGGGTGAAAGTCAAAGCGATAATAATCAAAAAATTGGGGGATCAATGTTCTATATTGTTTATTCGCAAAACTAAAGAACTTACGCCAAGATTTGAAATTTAAAAGTTGATGATCCCGTTTCATAAGAACAAATTGATAAATTGTTGAAAAACCGGTAATCAAAAATAGACTTAAAGTAAAGACTGTAATGCGAGGAAGGTATGCACTTAAGCCGCTTCCATATAAATGTTGATAGAGATCAAAGGCCACAGCTTTATGTTCAGTTTCTTCAATACTATGCCATAGCCATAAATTGCGAATAGTTGAGTCCGTCATCAATTCATTAACGGATTGCATCATACTAACCACAAGTACTGCTGTGTAATGTTCTAGACCTACTGTTACAAGCAAATTCCATTTTTTACTAAAAACTTTTTCAATAGTTTTTAAAACGATGCCAGTTACTTTTTCTAAAGATTGAGGATCTAAACCATATTGCTGTGCACTTACATGAAAAGCATGATGTTCTTTAGAGTGCATTGCTTCTTGGCCAATAAAAGCACTGATTTCCCGATCTAAAATTTCATTCGACTTTGCTTTGGCGCGTAAAGCTCGAACAGAGCGAACAAAATATGATTCACCTTCAGGGAACAATGTTGATAAACCAGTAAAATAATGTGTAAAAGTAGGCTCGTTATTACACCAGTAGCGAGGTACGTTTTCAAAATTATAGTCCATACGACGGACTGGAAATGAGGCGGGGGCACGATTTGATACTGTATTCATTCTAGGCTCCAATCTTCTTTTAATTAAAGTTCCAAAAAGGAACTTGATCAAAAACTACATCGCCCTATATCTATCGTCAATGCTTTTTTTGGCAGAAAAAGTAGATTGTCCCTAATTGATAACTAAGAAAACTTTAAAGATAAATAGAAAGAAAAGTAAAACTTATTATTGTGTTGATAATTTAAATAATATTTAAAAAGCCCAAACTGATGGTTCAATTTGGGCATATTCGCATACGAACTTAGTTCTTAAGCGCTGGAGTAGCAGCCGCAATTGCAGCAGCAACAGCATCATCTTCACTTTGAGCTGGTTCAGCTGGCTTAGATGGTTTTGGCTCTGCTTTTGGTTCAGGTTTTGGCTTCGGTTCTGCTTTAGGTTGCTCAGAAACATTTGTTTGTGAATTTTGCTCAGCTTGCGCAGGGCGAGTTTCACGGCGAATTTCAGTTGTCGTATTTGCTGTTTCTTCGCGATGCACCTCAACTTGCGTTGGTTCCTGAGTTTGAGCTTCTTCAGTTTGAACACTTTCTAGAGACTCAAATTTTGCAGGTTCAGCAGGTGTAGGTTCTGAAACAGCAGTTTCAACCTTTTCTTGCTCTTCTTCTTTAGGTGTTTCTTTTTTGACACATGCGGTTAACAATAGTCCAGCAGCAATTGCAGCACAGATTAAAAGTTTTTTATTTGCCATTGTCCTAAACAACATTTAATTGAGGAGCTGGCATTATAACAGCAAAAGAGAATGAAAAAATCATGTGAGATTGACCTAAATTTTTATTAAAAATGCTGATAGAATAGCCAGTTGTTTAATGATCTTTGAATTGATGCGGTTTGACTTTGCTTTATAGGGGCAGAGTACAGTAAAATTGCCAAACATTGTAGGCCGATTTCGGCTTGATTGTACGAGAAACTTAATGACCCATTTTATTTTTGTCACTGGTGGTGTAGTTTCATCGCTAGGTAAAGGTATTTCTGCTGCTTCAGTTGCTGCACTTTTGGAAGCCCGTGGCTTAAAAGTCACAATGGTTAAAATGGATCCCTACATTAATGTCGATCCAGGGACAATGAGCCCTTTCCAACATGGTGAAGTTTTTGTCACAGAGGATGGTGCCGAAACTGATCTAGACTTGGGTTATTACGAACGTTTCTTACGTCGTGCGAAAATGACCAAACTTAATAACTTTACCAGTGGTCGTGTATATCAGGACGTTTTAAATAAAGAACGTCGTGGTGACTATCTTGGTGGTACAGTTCAAGTTATTCCTCATATTACTGACAACATTAAAGAACGCGTACTTCGCGCAGGTGAAGGCTACGATGTTGCTATCGTAGAAATTGGCGGTACGGTAGGTGATATCGAATCACTTCCATTTATGGAGTCAGTTCGTCAGTTAATGGTTGAGCTTGGTCATAAAAGAACCATGCTTATGCATTTAACTTTGTTGCCATATATCAAATCTGCAGCAGAGCTTAAGACAAAACCAACTCAACACTCTGTAAAAGAGTTGCTTTCGATTGGTATTCAGCCAGATATTCTTATCTGCCGTACTGAATATGATGTGGATGTTGACACTAAACGCAAAATTGCATTGTTCACTAACGTAGAAGCGCGTGCTGTAGTGGTATGTAAAGATGCGAAAACGATTTATCAAATTCCACGTACATTCTATGAACAAAACGTTGATGATTTGATCTGTGAGCGTTTTGGATTTAATGATCTTCCAGAAGCAAACCTAGAAGATTGGGATAATGTAGTCGAAGCATTACTAAATCCTGAATACACTTTACGTGTAGCTATGGTTGGTAAATATGTTGAATTACCAGATGCTTATAAGTCTGTGAATGAAGCGTTATTACACGCAGGTATTAAAAATCGCGTAAAAGTACAAATTGATTATGTCAACGCTGAAGAACTTGAAAGCCAAGACGTATCTATTTTAAGTACAGCTGACGCAATTTTAGTTCCAGGTGGTTTTGGTGAACGTGGTACTGAAGGCAAAATGAAAGCTATTCAATACGCACGTGAAAACAAAATCCCATTCTTGGGTATTTGTTTAGGCATGCAATTGGCTGTTATTGAATACGCTCGCCATGTTGCAGGTATGCCAGAAGCTTCTTCTACAGAATTTAACCGTTCTACAAAATATCCACTCATTGGTTTAATTACTGAATGGTTAGATGAGCGCGGTGAATTACAACAACGCAGCCTTGAGTCTGACCTAGGTGGAACTATGCGTTTAGGTGCTCAAAAATCTGAATTGGTTGAAGGCACAAAAACACGTGAAGTCTACGGTAAAGCTGAAATCACTGAGCGTCATCGTCACCGTTATGAAATGAATAACCGTTTCATCGAGTCGATTGAACAAGCTGGTATGAAGATTTCAGGTTACTCTTCAGCACAACATTTAGTTGAAACTGTAGAAATTCCTGAACATCCTTGGTTTATTGCTGTACAATTCCACCCGGAATTTACAAGTTCACCACGTGATGGACATCCATTATTTGCTAGTTTTATTGACGCTGCAAAAACACAGCATCAAAAAAGTAAATAATGCGATTTTAAATAAACTGGGAAAGTTTAAATGTCACAATTAAAACCACAAGAAGTTGTACGTTTAGGCGATATACAAATGGCAAATCATTTGCCATTTGTATTATTTGGCGGAATGAACGTACTTGAATCAAAAGATTTAGCTTTTGAAATTGCAGAAACCTATGTTGATATTTGCAAACGCTTAGATATTCCTTATGTATTTAAAGCGAGTTTCGATAAAGCAAATCGTTCTAGTCTGCATTCATTCCGTGGTCCTGGACTTGAAAAAGGTATCGAATGGTTAGGTGATATTAAAAAACATTTTAATGTTCCTATCATTACTGATGTGCACGAGCCATATCAGGCTGCACCAGTTGCAGAAGTAGCCGATATTATTCAATTACCCGCTTTCTTAAGTCGTCAGACTGATCTTGTCGAGGCGATGGCGAAAACACAGGCTATTATTAATATTAAGAAAGCCCAGTTTTTAGCACCTCATGAAATGCGCCATATCCTGCACAAATGTTTAGAAGCAGGAAACGACAAACTTATTCTTTGTGAACGTGGTTCAGCATTTGGTTATAACAATCTTGTTGTAGATATGCTTGGCTTTGACACAATGAAAGAAATGAATGTGCCAGTTTTCTTTGACGTGACACATGCATTACAAACCCCTGGTGGTCGTTCTGACTCAGCAGGTGGTCGTCGTGCTCAAATTACAACTTTAGCACGCGCTGGAATGGCAACTGGTTTGGCTGGATTGTTCTTGGAAGGACACCCAGACCCAGAACATGCAAAATGTGATGGACCTTGTGCATTACGTATGTCGCAACTTGAACCGTTCTTGGCACAAATCAAAGAATTGGATACTTTAGTTAAAGGATTCAAAAAGTTAGACACCCATTGAGTTGTTTTATAACCCTTACGCTGCTTTAACCGCAGCTCATATTCATTCAAAGAGGAATTGTTCATGAGCCAAATCGTTGACATTCGTGCACGTGAAATTTTGGACTCTCGTGGTAACCCAACCATCGAAGCAGACGTAATTTTAGAATCTGGGGTTGTTGGTCGTGCATGTGCACCATCTGGTGCTTCAACTGGTTCTCGTGAAGCTTTAGAACTACGTGACGGTGATAAATCGCGTTACTTAGGTAAAGGCGTTCGTACAGCAGTTAATAACGTTAATACGTTGATTCGTGATGCTTTGTTGGGTAAATCAGTTTTTGAGCAAAAAGACATTGATAATACAATGATCGCGCTTGACGGTACTGAAAACAAAGAGAAATTAGGTGCTAACGCAACTTTAGCTGTGTCATTGGCTGCTGCGCGCGCTGCTGCTGAAGAAAAGAAACTTCCTCTTTTCCAATACATCGCAGATCTTCGTGGTCAAACAATTTTGACAATGCCTGTACCGATGATGAACATCTTAAATGGTGGTGAGCATGCGGACAACACTGTTGATATTCAAGAGTTCATGATTGAGCCTGTAGGTTTCACTTCATTTGCTGAAGCTTTACGTGCTGGTGCTGAAGTATTCCATTCTTTAAAATCAGTTTTAAAGAAACAAGGTTTGAATACTGCGGTGGGTGATGAAGGTGGTTTTGCTCCTAACTTACGTTCTAACGAAGAAGCAATTCAAATCATTTTACAAGCAATTGAATTGACTGGTTACAAAGCTGGTTCAGACATGATGCTTGCACTTGACTGCGCATCTTCAGAATTCTACAAAAACGGTCAATACGTTTTAGAAGGTGAAGGTAACCGTGCATTTACAAGCCATCAGTTTGCAGATTATTTAGCTGGTCTTGTAAATCAATATCCAATTATCTCAATCGAAGATGGTCTTGATGAGTCTGATTGGGAAGGCTGGAGCTACTTGACTTCAATCCTTGGTGATAAAATCCAATTGGTTGGTGATGACTTGTTCGTAACTAATCCTAAGATTTTACAACGTGGTATTGATGAAAAAGTTGGTAACTCAATCTTAATCAAATACAACCAGATCGGTACTTTGACTGAAACTTTAGATGCAATCTATCTTGCTAAAGCAAATGGTTATTCGACTGTTATTTCTCACCGTTCTGGTGAAACAGAAGATTCTACTATTGCTGACTTAGCAGTAGGTACAGCTGCTGGTCAAATCAAGACTGGTTCACTTTGCCGTTCTGACCGTGTGTCTAAGTACAACCAATTACTTCGTATTGAAGAATTGACTAAAGCTGCTTACCGCGGTAAAGCTGAATTTAAAGGTTTAAACTAATCTTTAAATAAAAAGTTAAAATTAATTTTTTAACATTTGAAGGTGCTATTTTCTGTTTTTAATAGGAAATAGCACCTTTTTTATTATCCTAATCGGCGTGTTTTTAAAGACTCAGCCCAACTGTGATGTTTACAGCGGGTACATTCTTGATCGATCTTATTTAAAATTTTTGTTTCACCACATTTCATACATGAATAAAAAGTATTAAGTTTCAGTACATCGGCTTTAATGTAGGCATCAGGGAATAGTGGCAAGCCCCATTTTACATCTTCATCCTCAAAATAAAGCAGACTGAGAATACCGTCCGACTCCAACAAGGCTGTTCTTACTTGTCCAAGGTGCTCAACATTTTGTTGACGCATTTCTGAGAAAAACTCATCATGCGAATATGATTGTTTTTGGAAATCTTTGTAGACTACAAGGCCATCCTTAACAATACAAAGCGCTTTTCCTTCTAGTAAATCTTCAATTTTTTTATGCTTTACCATACTCCATGTAGCAAAGCGATAAAGAAAAAGAATAACAACAAACGCGACGAAGGCATGGGCAATAGGTAAGTCTTCGGTAAACATCGGGTCACCGGCGGCTGAACCTAAACATAAAATAATGGCGAGTTCAAAAAGGGAGAGCTGACGTATACCTCGTTTACCGGATAATCTTAAAAAACTAATAATGATGATGAACATTACGGTACATCGAACCAAAATTTCTAAAACAAATTTCCAAGTCGTGTCACCAATGAAAATATTAAAAAAATCCATTTTTTTCTCCTTATTAAAATAGTTAGAAGAGATCCTTATAAATTCTTAACAAAGTAAAAAATAAAAAAATATACTTTTTAGGTAGTTATTAGTTAAAAGCTCGAAATATATGTGACTTTTTATAAATTTATTTCAACTAATTCTCTACGAAGAAGTTTACTGTTGATAGCGTGACCAAGCTGATTTGTTGCAAAGTAGATCTATTAAAAAGGTACTTTTACTTTATATGAGCTTGCATTTACATGAGAGATAAAAAATATAAAAGATATACTTTGTGAGTTATTTCTTATTATTAAATAAATTCTCCTTAAGAAAGATATGAATATGATTAATAATCAAAAATTTATTATATTTAATAAGATAGTTTAACGACAATTAGAGGTATAGGGGATGGCATCTAAACGTTTTTGAAAAGCATGAGGATCCATAATATTTTTATACATTTGTTGATAAGTTTTTTTGTGATCTTCAATATTATGATAGTCGATAATTTCTTGGAGTTTGTCTTTGTATTCTATATGGCCAGCATTGAACATCGCTGCATAGTGTCCCCATAAAGCATATTGATATCTTAAAGCAGCTTTTGGGATCAAATTTATCTCGGTTAAATAACTATTTGCAGTTTTTTCATAGCATTCTTTTATTTGATAAGGGTCTCTTTTCATTTTGCTTAAAAAAATACATTGCATCTCTTGTAGCTTTGAACTATCTGTTTTAGCTAGTATTTTTTCGGTAACACTATATGCTTCATTAAGACAACCTAAATGTACAAGTATTTTGCGTTTAGTTTTTAAAATATTTAGGTTGTTCTCGTTAGAAGGTATCTTTTTCAATAATTTTTTAAATCTTAAGTGAGCAGTTGTTTGGTCTTGTTCTGTATTTAATTTGCAAATAATTTCATTATATTCATATATATAAGTATTAATTTTTTCATGTTGCTTATGGTTATCCTTCATATTAATTATTTTTGAAGGACTATCATCAGTATGGTTATTACAAGCGCTCAAACCTAAGCTTACTAAAGAAAATGCTAAAACTTTATGCACTACAACTTGTACCTTTTATTCTCTCTTAAGAGGTTTGAGAAGAATAATAAAATATAAAAGAAAATACTGTTTAGTTTATTATTTTTTGAGTTAATCATAAAACTAGTGCATAACATTTTATTGGCTAATTGAAAGAGCAATAAATTTAAAAGATGTGATGACCAAACAAGGTTTAAAGAGAGTGAAAATATATAAGTGATTAGAACCATTGATAATTTAATTTAAACAAATAGGAATAATTATTAATATATTGTTGATAACAATTATCATTCATGTTAATTTTTGTGCCGACTTTTGCTGCTGTGTAACAAGGACCAAAGTAGCAAAAGGCTAAGGAATCTCGCACAGCACATTGGTTATTATGGAATTTTCTTATGTACACTCCGCCCTTTAGAAAAGCGTTTACATCTCATCCCTTAGCACTTGCTATGGCTTTAATTGCTCCTTCAATTGTTTATGCAGATGAGACAAATGGAACAGCCACTTTAGAAACGATAAAAGTGCAAGCAGAAGAAGATTCCGCTGTTACCGAAGGTTCGGGCAGCTATACAGCAAAAAGCACAAATACTTCTACAAAATTAAATTTATCTCTTCGTGAAACACCACAGTCGGTGAAGGTTTTAACCCGTGAATATTTAGATGATCGGAAAATCGATTCTTTTCAAGATTTAATGAACAATATTACGGGTGTTTCGACGTCACGTACTGATGAGCGTCAGAAAGTTTATGCGCGTGGTTTTGAGGTAGATTATTACTTAATAGATGGAATACCGAGCACGATCAATTTAGGTACAGGGGACCTTGATTTAGATATTTATGATCGCGTCGAGGTGGTGAAAGGTGCTAATGGCCTAACCACAGGTGCGGGAAATCCAGCGATGGCGCTGAACATGATTCGTAAACATGCAAACTCAAAAGAACTTAGTGGTAATGTCAGTACATCATTAGGCTCATGGAACTCTTGGAGTAGTTCGGCAGATATTTCTGCACCGCTTAACGCTGATGGTTCATTGCGTGGACGTATGTTTGTGAAGCATTCTGATGAAAATTCATTTATGGATTTTTATGAGAAAGAACGGAATGTATTTTATGGTGCCCTTGATTATGATCTGAGCGATAAAACAAGTATGTCACTTGGAGCTACTTATCAAGAATTGCATCGTGATGGTATCCGCTGGGGTGGTACACCTGCTTTTTATACTGATGGGACCCGTACCAATTTTTCTAGAAGCTTAACAGTAAGTGCGCCTTGGACATATTGGGATGTGAATACAACGGCAGTGTTTGCGAACTTAAAGCAGAATTTATTTAATGACGTTAATTTAAATATTGCTTATACCTTCCGCAAAGAAGATACGGACTCAATGTTGTTATATACAGCTGGAAGAGTAGACAAGGCAACCAACACCAGTCCATTAGAAAATCCAAATGATAATTCTGAGAATAAAACTGATTATGTTTCTGTATATGGAGCAAAAGCTGCGAGTGAAGAAAACAATATTGATATTTTTATTAATGCCCCATTTACGCTTTTTAATCATCCACAAGAAATCATTATTGGCGGATCTTGGAATAAGAATGAAAAGACCAAAGATCTTTTTGGTGGATCTAACAAAAACCAAGACATTGAAAAATATTTAGGTGGTCCGCTTAACTATAATGATATAGCTCAAGAGTTGCTTCAGCCTGTTGTTTTAAACGGCAAAAATGCACTCAATGAAACCACACAAACTGCTGCATATATTGCGGGTAAATTTCAAATTCTGGACCCTTTGAAAATTATTGCTGGTGCACGTTTATCTAACTGGAAATATAAATCTGAAAATGACAAAGGTAACCGTGAATTTAACAATGAATTAGCACCATATATTGGCGCTATTTATGATTTTGCCCAAGATCATTCTGTCTATGCGAGTTATACAGAAATTTTCAAACCTCAAGATCGTAAAGATGTAAATGATCAATATATTGACCCGATTAAAGGTAAGAGTTATGAGACCGGCTTAAAAAGTGAGTGGTTTGGAGGGCGTTTAAATACAGCATTGTCAGTATTTCGAATAGAACAGTCTAATTTTGCTGAATTGATACCTGGAGTATTTATTGTCCGTAATGGTATACAAACTACAGAACAGGCCTATCGCGCTGTAGATGGGGTTGAAAGTAAAGGCTTTGAGTTTGAAGCTGATGGGGAAATTAACGATAACTGGGCTATTAATTTCGGTATTGCTAATTTTGAAGCAAAAGATGCAAAGGGTACGAAGGTTAATACGACAAACTCTCGAACAACTTCAAATTTATTTGTTAAGTACAAAGTTAATCAGTGGAGTGCAGGACTTGGCTTAAATTATAAGAGTAAATACTATACGGGTAGTGGAAGCTCTCGCATTGAGCAAGATGCTTATGTTTTAGCAAGTGCGATGCTTGGCTATCAAGTAGATAAAAATATTAAACTTCAATTTAACATCGATAATATTTTTGATGAGAAATATTATGAAGGTATTGGTGAAAACTCAATGAACTGGGGAACACCACGAAATGCAACGCTGAGTGTTCGTTATAATTTTTGATATAGACATACTCATAAGTAACCGATTTATAAAAGCCCTCAAAAGAGGGCTTTTTTGTGCGTAGATTGATTTATAAGCAGTTGTACTTATAAATATTATTTCCCTTTCAAATTCCATTCATTTTTGACAAAATGAAACATGTCACAATGGTCAATTAAAGTAATATGCCCATTAATAATTTTGCTTAAATTTTTGCAGGAATTTCGCATGCTACTTCTTAATTACTATACAATACAATCTCTTAACGAAAGTTTTTAATTAAAAATCTTAATGATATGTTAGAAGTATTTCGATCCACTTCAAGCAAACTGATATTGCTACTGGTTATTGTTTTAGTAGCCATACTGCAATATCAATTTTGGTTAGGTGAGGGTGGTTATCTCCCTCATCAAGCTCTCATGCAACAAATTCAGCAACAAGCTGAAGTAAATGAAGAGCTTAAAGAACGAAACCGTATTTTGGCAGCAGAGGTTTTTGACCTGAAAAATGGTACAGAAGCAATAGAAGAACATGCTCGCCTTGATCTTGGTTTGGTTAAACCACATGAGACATTTGTTCAAATGAGTACCATCAGTACCCATTACAAGCCTATTTATATTGACCCGAACGCTAAAGTTGATTTGGAAACGAATGAGACACCTGCATCCCCAGATATCCCAGACTAAATTATGGGCAGTTATTCCAGCTGCAGGGTCAGGAAGTCGATTTTCTAAAACTGAATTGAAACAGTATCAATATATTCAGAATACGACTGTTTTAGAACATACTGTTCGGCGCATAAGTCAACTTCCATTAAATGGTTATGTTCTGGCAATTGGTACCCAAGATACTTTTGCTCAGACTCTCGCATTTCAAGATATAGATAAGGCCCATTTTTGTATGGGTGGGGCGGAACGAGTCCATTCGGTATTAAACGCATTAAATCATCTTTTAACTTTTGCTGATGAAAATGATTGGGTACTTGTGCATGATGCAGCTCGGCCTTGTGTAACAATTGATTGTTTAAATGCGCTTGTGGCAAATGCAATTGAATCAAATCATAGTGCTATTTTAGCGATTCCTGTTCGTGACACTTTAAAACAGGTTGAGGCAAATAATCATATTAATAAAACGGTAAGTCGGGATTCATTATGGCAGGCTCAAACGCCTCAAATTTCTAAAATTGGGAAGCTCAAAAAAGCAATTGAATACGCTTTAGAAAATAACATTGCTATTACCGACGAGGCAAGCGCACTCGAATATATGGGTGAAACTGTGCAGGTTGTGATGGGGCGTTCTGATAATATTAAAATTACTTATCCTGATGATTTAGAGCTTGCACGTTTAATTTTACAATCACAGTCTTAAGATAAAAATCGAATAATAGGTTGTAGTTTTAATTCTAAAATAGCCTAAGTAAATATTTCATTTCTACATATCTATTTATAAGAATTAATGTTTTTTTACATCCCAAGTCTATAAGATTAGTTGAGTAATTTACTTAGATAATGTTCGATCATCGAACAAAATATATTTATACCGAACAAAACTGTATGTAGCTTACTAGATCAAAATACGAAAATTATCAAAAATGTTTAAAAGGGAAATCTAAGGGAAACACTCGGGATTGAGTGAAATATTTATCTATTCTTCTCGCCTCAGTGTGCCTAACTCTCTTATCTCTCTTCTTCAATGAGCACAATGGAGTTGTCTAATGATTGACAAAAGTAAGTCCTCACTAAGCGAGGTTCTATCGCAGATTAAAGATGGTGCAACCATTCTGATTGGTGGTTTCGGTACCGCAGGACAACCCGCTGAACTCATTGACGGTCTTATTGAACTCGGTGTTAAAGATTTAACCATCGTCAGTAACAATGCCGGTAATGGCGATTATGGTCTGGCGAAACTACTTAAAGCTGGTTCGGTTAAAAAAGTCATCTGCTCTTTCCCACGTCAGTCAGATTCTTATGTGTTTGATGAATTGTACCGTGCTGGAAAGATCGAGCTTGAAGTGGTCCCGCAAGGTAATCTGGCTTGCCGTATTCAGGCAGCTGGTATGGGTCTAGGCGCTGTATTTACCCCAACAGGCTTTGGAACTCTTTTGGCCGAAGGTAAAGAGACCCGTGAGATTGATGGGAAAGATTACGTACTTGAATATCCAATCAAGGCTGACTTTGCCTTGATTAAAGCCTACAAAGGCGATCGCTGGGGCAATCTGGTTTACCGTAAATCTGCACGTAATTTTGGCCCGATTATGGCGATGGCTGCTGATGTCACCATTGCTCAGGTTTCTGAAGTGGTAGAGCTAGGTGGATTAGACCCTGAGCACATTATCACCCCGGGTATCTTTGTACAGCACGTTGTACAAGTAGCGCCAGCACAGTAAGCAATAAGGAGAAATAACATGAGCTACCAGAAACTCAGCCGTGACCAGATTGCACAACGTGTGGCACAAGATATTCCAGATGGCGCCTATGTGAACTTGGGTATTGGCCTACCAACCAAAATTGCCAGCTACCTACCTAACGATAAAGATATTTTTCTTCATTCTGAAAATGGTTTATTGGCTTTTGGCCCACCGCCAGCTGCAGGTGGAGAAGACCCTGAACTGATTAATGCGGGTAAAGAATTTGTGACCATGCTTGAAGGCGGCAGCTTTTTCCACCATGGTGATTCATTTGCGATGATGCGTGGTGGTCACCTTGATATTGCAGTACTTGGTGCATTTCAGGTTGCCGCGAATGGTGACTTGGCAAATTGGCACACGGGAGCACCGGATGCGATTCCTGCGGTAGGTGGTGCGATGGATTTGGCTGTGGGTGCCAAGAAAGTATTTATCACTACAGATCATGTGACCAAACAAGGTGAACCGAAGATTGTGGCTGAGCTAACTTATCCAGTAACAGGTAAAAAATGTGTTGACCGTATTTACACGGACCTGTGTGTGATTGACGTGACTAAAGATGGTTTAAAGGTGATTGAGAAAGTTGAAGGTCTTAGCTTTGATGAGTTACAGGCTTTAACGGGTGCAACTCTGATTGATGCGACTCAAGAGTAAGGAAGTAGGGAAATGACATTAAAAAATGCTTATATCATCGATGCCATCCGTACTCCATTTGGCCGTTATGCCGGTGGCCTTGCACCCGTCCGTGCCGATGACCTTGGTGCTGTGCCGATTAAAGCCCTCATGCAGCGTAACCCAAGTGTAGATTGGGAACAGGTCGATGATGTGATCTATGGCTGTGCCAACCAAGCCGGTGAAGATAACCGTAATGTCGGCCGTATGTCAGCACTGCTTGCAGGTTTACCGTATCAGGTACCGGCAACTACCGTTAACCGTTTGTGTGGTTCTTCACTCGATGCGATTGCCATTGCTGCCCGTGCCATTAAAGCAGGTGAAGCGAATTTGGTGATTGCCGGTGGTGTAGAAAGTATGAGCCGTGCACCCTATGTGATGGGTAAGTCAGACAGTGCTTTTGGCCGTAGCCAGAAGATTGAAGACACCACTATGGGATGGCGCTTTATTAACCCTAAACTTAAAGAATTGTATGGTGTAGATACCATGCCCCAGACTGCCGAAAACGTTGCTGAACAGTTTAACGTCAATCGTGCAGATCAAGACCAGTTTGCCTTGGTGAGCCAACAACGCACCGCAAGCGCGCAAGCCAAAGGCTTTTTTTCTAAAGAAATCGTGGCAGTTGAAATCCCTCAGCGTAAGGGTGATGCTGTTGTGATTGATACCGATGAACATCCACGTGCATCGACCACCCTTGAAGCTTTAAGCAAACTTAAACCTGTGGTTAAAGCAGAGGGTTCTGTGACTGCGGGGAATGCTTCAGGCATCAACGATGGCGCAGCAGCTCTACTGATTGCATCTGACGAAGCGGTTCAGGCTTATAACTTAAAACCCCGTGCCAAGATTATTGCTTCAACAGCAGTGGGTGTAGAACCACGCATTATGGGTTTTGCTCCAGCACCAGCCATTAAGAAATTACTTAAACAAGCCAACCTGACTTTAGAGCAGATGGATGTAATTGAGCTCAATGAAGCTTTTGCTGCACAGGCTTTGGCAGTGACCCGTGATTTAGGTTTGCCAGATGATAGCAATAAGGTAAACCCAAACGGTGGTGCAATTGCATTAGGCCATCCACTTGGTGCATCAGGTGCACGCCTTGTGACCACAGCCTTGAACCAACTTGAGCAAACAGGTGGTCGTTATGCCTTGTGTTCAATGTGCATTGGTGTGGGCCAAGGCATTGCTTTGATTATTGAGAGAGTCTAATCATGAGCCAGTTATATGCCAGCTTGTTTTATCAAAAAGACGTCACTGACATCTTTAGTGACTCATCTTTAATCAAATATATGATTCAGGTTGAAGTTGCGTTAGCTCAAGCACAGGCAAAAGTTGGTGTGATTCCTCAAAATGCGGCTAATACAATTGCCCAAGTAGCTGAGCAGGCAATAGAAAAGTTTGATTTTTCAGCTTTGGCTGTCGCAACTGGCTTAGCTGGAAATATCGCAATTCCATTTGTAAAACAGCTTACAGCAATTGTTAAAGATGTTGATGAAGATGCTTCGCGTTATGTGCATTGGGGTGCAACGAGTCAGGATATTTTAGACACAGCTTGTATTTTGCAATGTCGTGATGCGTTGAACATTGTGGAAGCTCAACTTCAACAATGCTATGCGACTGCATTACAGCAAGCCAAGCAATATCGCCATCAAGTCATGATTGGGCGTACATGGTTACAGCAAGCTTTACCCATTACTTTGGGGCATAAACTTGCTCGTTGGGCTTCTGCATTTAAACGTGATTTAGACCGTATTCAAGCAATGAAGTCACGTGTACTGACTGCTCAGTTAGGTGGTGCTGTGGGTTCATTAGCTTCTTTGCAAGATCAAGGTTCACTTGTGGTTAATGCATTTGCGAAGCAACTGAATCTGACTGTACCGACAAGCACATGGCATGGTGAGCGCGACCGTATTGTAGAAATCGCAAGTGTGCTTGGCATGATTGTCGGGAATACGGGCAAGATGGCACGGGATTGGTCACTCATGATGCAAACTGAAATTGCAGAGTTGTTTGAACCAACCGCGAAAGGTCGTGGTGGTTCATCGACTATGCCTCATAAGCGTAATCCAGTTGCAGCAGCTTCAGTACTTGCAGCAGCAAATCGTGTACCAGCACTTATGTCTAGCATCTATCAAAGCATGGTGCAGGAACATGAGCGTAGCTTAGGCGCATGGCATGCAGAATGGTTAGCTATCCCTGAAATTTTTCAGCTTTGTGCTGGAGCATTAACTCGTACTGGTGAAGTTTTACAAGGTTTCGAAGTTAATGCTGAGCATATGCAGCAGAACCTTGACTGTACCAACGGGCTGATTATGGCAGAAGCTGTGATGATGGCGCTTGCTCCAAAAATTGGACGTTTAAATGCACATCATGTTGTTGAAGCAGCTTGTAAAACAGCCGTGGCTCAAAAGCAGCATTTATCTGAAGTTGTTAGTCAGTTAGATGAAGTAAAAGAAAATTTTAGTGAAACAGAAATTTTGGAAATATTTAAAGCAGAAAACTATTTGGGCAACATTCAAGCTCAAATTGATGCTGTTCTGCAAGAAGCACAAGGAGGAGACATAAAGTGAAACAGCTTATAACCAATCGACAAGGTAAACAGCTCGCTGTATACACTGACGGATTAAAAGATGCTCCAACACTTGTGTTATCTAACTCCTTAGGAACAAATCATGGAATGTGGCAGCCGCAAGTAGATGAGCTTAAAAGTCATTTTAATGTCATTACATACGACACACGTGGTCATGGCGAAAGTGATGTGATCGCTGAAACATCTTTACAAAATTTAGGTGAAGATGTTGCTGATATTTTAGATGCCTTAGATATTGAAAAAGCTCATTTTTGTGGCATTTCAATGGGCGGAATTACAGGGCTTTGGTTAGCTATCCATTACCCAGAGCGCTTTCTAAGTATTACTGTCGCAAATTCGGCGGCAAAAATTGGACAGGCTGAAGCGTGGTTGAGTCGCGCAGAATCAGTAGAACAAAATGGACTGGCTGAATTAGTTAAAACCACGCACACACGTTGGTTTAGCGAAAAATTCGACTATCAACATAATGTGGTTGCACAAACGACGATTCAAAGTCTTGCAAACACACCGGCACAAGGTTATGCAAATGCATGTCGTGCTTTAGCGTATGCCGATTTAAGAGATGAAATTGCACAAATCCAAATTCCGGTACTGCTGGTTGCGGGAACAGAAGATCCAGTAACTACAGTAGCAGATGCTGAGTTTATGCAGTGCGCTATCAACAATAGTCAGATTGCTAAATTGGAAGCATCTCATCTTTCTAATATTGAGCAACCGCAAAGATTTACTCAGGAATTGACTAGGTTTATTCAGCAAATCTAATAGCTTAGTGATTTAAAAGGAATTGGCCTTAAGGAGGCAAATATGGCGTCTCAGGATTACGCTGCACCAAATAAAAGTATCGATGCTCAAGCATTAATTAATGATGCTCCACTCAGTAAGTATCAATGGATGATCGCAATCATCTGTTTCTTAATTATTTTTACTGATGGTATTGATACTGCTGCAATGGGTTTTATTGCTCCAGCTTTGGCACAAGACTGGGGAGTTGATCGCTCTCAGTTAGGGCCAGTGATGAGTGCTGCACTTGGTGGAATGATTATTGGAGCTTTGGTTTCTGGTCCGACAGCTGACCGTTTTGGTCGCAAAATCGTACTGGCTTTTTCGATGCTTGTATTTGGTGGGTTCACCTTGGCATCTGCTTATGCAACCAACTTAGATAGCCTTGTCGTTTTACGCTTTTTGACAGGTATTGGACTTGGTGCAGCGATGCCAAATGCCACCACATTATTCTCTGAATACTGTCCAACACGCATTCGTTCATTACTCGTGACCTGTATGTTCTGTGGCTACAACTTAGGTATGGCTACAGGTGGTTTTATCAGTAGTTGGCTGATCCCGACTTATGGTTGGCACAGTCTATTTTTACTTGGTGGCTGGTCACCTTTGATTTTAATGATTTTAGTGATTTTGGTTTTACCTGAGTCTTACCGCTTTTTAATTGTGAAAGGTAAGAATCCTGAAAAAGTACGCAAAATCTTAAATCATATTGCGCCAACTCAAGTTCAAAATGCGACCGCATTCCACGTACCTGAAGAGAAAACTGAGACAGCTCAAAAGAAAAATGTCTTTGGAATTATGTTTTCTAAACCATATGCGAAAGGAACGCTTTTACTTTGGTTGACCTATTTCATGGGACTCGTGGTTGTTTACTTGCTTACAAGCTGGTTGCCAACACTTATGCGTGAAACAGGTGCGTCAATGGAGCGTGCTGCATTTATCGGTGGATTGTTCCAGTTCGGTGGTGTGGTAAGTGCCTTATTTATTGGTTGGGCGATGGACAAATTCAACCCGAACCGAGTGATTGCTATTTTCTACTTTGCTGCTGGTCTATTTGCGATTGCTGTTGGTCAAAGCTTAGGAAACTCAACATTACTTGCAGTATTGGTGCTTTGTGCGGGTATCGCAATTAACGGTGCGCAATCTTCAATGCCAGCGTTAAGCGCTCGTTTCTACCCAACTCAGTGCCGTGCAACTGGCGTGTCTTGGATGACGGGGATTGGTCGTTTCGGTGCGGTATTTGGTGCTTGGATTGGGGCTGTGTTACTCGGCAATGATTGGTCGTTTACCGCCATTCTTAGTTTATTACTAATTCCAGCGACTGCTGCGGCTCTTGCTGTATTTGTTAAATCACTTGTTGCGCATACCGATGCAACTTAATAGAGGTCTATCACAATGAATGATGAACAACGCTATAAACAAGGCATTGAAGTGCGGACTGAAGTTTTGGGTGAAAAGCATGTTGGTCGGTCTTTGCAGAACTTAAATGACTTTAACCAAGATTTTCAAAACTTTATTAGCCGTTACGCATGGGGTGAGGTGTGGTCTCGTCCGGGCTTACCACGTCATACACGTAGTTTAGTCACTATCGCAATTTTATTATCGCTTGGCCGTGAAGACGAACTACGCATGCATTTACGTGCTTGTTTTAACAATGGCGTAACTAAAGAAGATTTAAAAGAGCTGATCTTACACAGTTCACTCTATGCAGGTTTACCTGCTGCAAACGCTGCAATGCATATGGCTGAAGAAGTCTTTAAAGAGTTGGGGATAGAAGTAAACCCAATTGCAGCGAAAGAACAGGATTAAGGAGATAAAGATGTCACAACATAGCTGGGGTGCTTATGCCCAACGTAATACAGATGATCATCCACCAGCGTATACGCCAGGTTATAAAACAAGTGTATTACGTTCGCCAAAAAATGCATTGATCTCAATTAATGAGACTTTAACTGAAGTTACTGCACCGCATTTTTCTTCAAATTTGTTTGGCCCAAAAGATAACGATTTGATTTTGAACTATGCCAAAGATGGTTTACCAATTGGTGAGCGTGTCATTGTCCATGGCTATGTTCGTGACCAATTTGGTCGTCCTGTGAAAAATGCACTTCTAGAAGTATGGCAAGCCAATGCTTCTGGCCGTTACCGTCATCCAAACGACAAGTTTATTGGTGCAATGGATCCTAACTTTGGTGGTTGTGGTCGTACATTAACTGATGAAAACGGTTTTTATATTTTCCGTACCATTAAACCGGGTCCGTACCCATGGCGTAACCGTATTAATGAATGGCGTCCTGCACATATTCATTTCTCTTTAATTGCTGATGGTTGGGCTCAGCGTCTGATTTCGCAGTTTTATTTTGAAGGCGATACGCTCATTGATACTTGCCCGATCTTAAAAACGATTCCTTCTGAAGATCAACGTCGTGCCTTGATTGCACTAGAAGATAAAAACAACTTTATCGAAGCAGATAGCCGTTGTTACCGTTTTGACATCACTTTACGTGGCCGTCGAGCGACTTACTTCGAAAACGAATTGACTTAATCGGGAGCACTAGCATGAATAACTGGAATTTTCAGGAACTAAAAGAAACTCCATCTCAAACAGGTGGTCCTTACGTTCACATTGGGCTATTGCCACAACAAGCAAATATTGAAGTGTTTGAAAACAACTTTAATAACCAGCTAGTACAAGATCAGACCAAAGGTGAGCGTATTCGTCTTGAAGGCCAAGTGTTTGACGGGTTGGGTTTACCGCTACGCGATGTGCTGATTGAGATTTGGCAAGCTGATGCGAACGGTATTTATCCAAGTCAGGCAGATACGCGTGAGCAAAAAGCTGACCCAGCATTTCAAGGTTGGGGCCGTACAGGTGCTGACTTTGAAACGGGTGTTTGGAGTTTCAATACGATTAAACCGGGCGCGACAGCAGGCCGTAAAGGTTCAACTCAAGCACCTCATATTGCATTAGTCATTTTCGCTCGCGGTATTAACTTAGGTCTTCATACACGTGTTTATTTTGAAGATGAAGCTGAAGCAAATGCTAACGACCCAATTCTAAATAGCATTGAATGGGCACCACGTCGCCAAACACTTATTGCAAAACGTTTTGAAGAAAATGGTGAAGTTGTTTACCGCTTTGATATTCGTATTCAAGGTGATGACGAAACTGTATTTTTTGATATTTAAGAAACACCTAAGGCTACACCTGATTATTCAAGGATGCGTGTAGCCTTTTTAAGGATGAACGATATGAACATGAAAACATTATTAAGCCTAAGTTTGCTTGCACTCCCATTTTTTACTGCACAGGTGAATGCTGAACCTGTTGCTTTAGCTGCTCAAACACAACCTGCTAATACAGCCGTTAAAACGATTGTTCCGATTACCGCAAAAACCAAAGAACAAGCTTTGGCACAAGCTCAAGTCATTGCAAATACAGCAGATGCTGATTTGGCAGAGTTTCGTATCGATTTACTTAGTTTTGCGAGTGATACAAAACAAGTGATTGCTTTGGGCCATGAGTTGAAAAAGATTTTGGGCAATAAGCCAATGATTGCCACCATTCGTACCAAAAACGAAGGCGGCCAGCTTGAAATTAGTGATGTGGATTATGGTAAGACTTATCAAGCTTACTTAAAGAATCCGTTCATGGATTGGTTAGATGTTGAAATGTTACGTGATCAAAAAGTAGTTTCAGAAATTGTTCAAAAAGCACATCAAAAGAAAGTGCTGATTGTCATGTCTAATCACGACTTTCAAAAAACACCAAGCCAAGATGAAATTGAAAAACGCTTATTAAAACAAGATCAAATGGGTGCAGATATTCTCAAAATTGCCGTAATGCCAAAATCTAAACAAGATGTTTTCACTTTAATGAACGCAACTTTAAAGGTAAGCCAGCAAAGCACTAAACCTTTATTGACGATGTCAATGGGACAATTAGGTACGATTTCTCGTGTTGCGACTGCCAATATGGGCGGAAGTTATAGCTTTGGCATGATTGGTCAGGCTTCTGCACCGGGTCAAATTGATGTGACCAAGCTCAAACAGATTTTACAAACAGTTCAACCAACAAACCCATAAATCATAAGGATATGATGAAATGAATACATTACGTTTAACTACTCTTGCATTAGGTTTGATGGTTTCAGGCATAGCTGCGGCTCAAACTTATGTGGTTGACCGTTATCAAGACGATAGCAATAAAGGCTCTTTACGCTGGGCAATTGAACAAGCCAATGCAAACCCAAGCGAAGCTAGCGACATTTTGATTCAAGCAGTAGGCAAGGCGCCTTATGCGATTAAATTAAATAGTGCACTTCCTGAAATTAAAGCACCTGTCAAAATCATTGGTACCCAGTGGGATAAAACTGGCGAATACATCGCAATTGATGGTTCAAATTATATTAAAGGCGAAGGTGCAAAAGCTTGCCCTGGTGCAAACCCTGAACAGTACGGCACCAATGTACGTACGATGACTTTACCGGGATTGGTACTGCGTGACGTCAACAATGTCACTTTAAAAGGTTTAGACATTCATCGCTTCTGTATTGGGGTATTGATTAACCGTTCAAGCAATAACCTTATTCAACACAACCGTATTAGTAATAACTACGGTGGTGCTGGTGTTATGTTGACGGGTGATGATGGTCAAGGTAACCCAACCGCAACCACCACCAATAACAACAAAGTTTTAGACAATATTTTCCAAGACAATGGTGATGGTCTAGAGCTGACACGTGGTGCTGCGTTTAACTTAATTGCGAATAACCATTTTGTTTCAACCAAAGCAAACCCAGAACCATCACAAGGTATTGAAATCTTGTGGGGTAATGACAATGCTGTGGTTGGTAATAAATTCGAAAACTACTCCGATGGCTTACAGATCAACTGGGGTAAGCGTAACTACATTGCCTACAACGAAATGACCAATAACTCGATTGGTTTCAACATGACGGGTGATGGCAATATTCTTGATAGCAATAAAGTACATGGTAACCGTATTGGTGTAGCCATCCGTTCTGAAAAAGATGCAAATGCAAGAATTACATTGACTAAAAACCTGATTTGGGACAATGGTAAAGATATTAAACGCTGTGAAGCGGGTGGTTCATGTGTACCAGATCAGCGTTTGGGTGCAATTGTATTTGCTGTGCCTGCACTTGAGCATGCCGGATTTGTAGGTTCTCGTGGTGGTGGTGTGATTGTCGACCCATCTAAGCAACAAAAAACATGTACTCAGCCAAATGAACAAGGCTGTAATGCTCAACCTAATCAGGGCATTAAAGCGCCTAAATTAACTGCAAATAAAGGTTTAGTTGCGGTAGAAGTCAATGGTTTACCAAATCAACGCTATCAAGTTGAGTTTTTTGGCAACCAAAATGCAGCATCAAAAGAAGCTGAGCAATATTTAGGAACAATAACAGTAGCTACAGATGCACAAGGTAAAGCAAAAGCGAATTGGAAGCTGTCTGTAAAAGTTGCCTCAATTACGGCGAATGTAACTGATCGCTTTGGAGCGACGTCTGAACTGAGTTCGGCCTTGCAAACTAAATAATAACAATAAGGAAAGCGCCTCAAACTGAGGCGCAGCATAGAAATATAGAAATGATAAAAGGGACTTGAAATGCCAAATTTAATGAAATTGAGTGTTTTAACGCTCGCTGTATTAGGTAGCCAATTTGCGCTCGCGAATGAGCCTTGGTCACAAGACCGTCAATGGTTGCTAGGTGACTGGAATGGAAAACGCCAGCAATTAGAGCAGCAGGGCTATAAATTTACAGCTTCTATTATGAGCCAAAGTGCTACAAATTTAGATGGTGGTTACAACGACAGCAATACTTTTGAAAATGCTGCACAACTTTCTTTAGGTGCAAACCTAGATTTAGAAAAAATTGCTGGATGGAAAGATACAACAGCGAGCCTAGTCGTGACCAAACGTGATGGAAATGCGCTTACTTTGGAGCGTATTAAAGATCCACGTTCTAGCCAATTGGGTAATGCTCAAGAGATTTATGGTCGCGGTAAAATCTGGCGTTTATCTCAAGCATGGGTGAAGAAGGGCTTTATCGATAATACTGTACAGGTCAAATTTGGCCGTATGGGAATGTCAGAAGACTTCAATAGTTCTCAATGTGAGTTTCAGAACTTATTGCTTTGCGGTGGGCAGCTAGGAAAATCAATTGGTTCAATTTGGTACAACTCACCAGTTGGTGTTTGGGCTGCAAACGTTAAATATCAATTTGCGCCTGAGTGGACTTTGGGTGTCGGTGTTTATGAAGTAAATCCAGACAACATTAAAACCGAATCAAATAGTGATGGTTTTAATCTGGATATGAACAACGTGAAGGGTGCAACCATACCAGTTGAGCTCGCATGGAAACCAAAACTTGCTGCTTTTAATGGTTTACCGGGTGAATATAAAGTAGGTGCGCTGTATTCAACCGCAGAAGCGAATGATATTAAAACCGCGGGTAAAGTTCATGACGGAAAACAAAGTTTCTGGATTAATGCACAACAACAACTGACGAATAACGGCCAAGATCCGAAACGCGGTTTATATGTAAGTTTTAATGGCGTTGTAAATGATAAGGCAACAACTTTTGTTCAAAGTACGCAACAGCTTGCTCTTTGGTATAAGGGACCATTTGATAGCCGTCCAAATGATTCGATTGGTTTTGGTATAGCTAATTATGTAGTTAATGACCGTGCTAAAGATAAACAGATCGCAACAAACGAAAGTCGTGGATATTACAGCTATGATTCGATTGCATCTGACTATATTCCAATTCAAGACGACGAACTAAATGTCGAGTTGAACTATACCTATCAATGGTCTCCGGCCGTCATGTTACGTCCAAACATTCAATATATTCATCAACCTGCTGGTGTAAAAGAGGTTGATGATGCTTGGGTGGCTGGTCTTAGTGTGAAAGTCAATTTTTAACAATATTGATGGCTGGTTAGACATAGTTTAACTGGCCCAAATGCTTGAACTATTCGGGTTCAGTATATGTGGAGTAGGATCTATGTCTGAGTCAGATTCTAAGTTTCATATCTTATTCAAAATATGGTGTTTTATATTAGGTCTAGTTTTATTGGCTACTGGTGTTTTTTACATCGTAGGTGGTGGAAAGCTAGTATCTCTTGCTGGTTCTTGGTATTTCCTTATAGCAGGATTATTTATTACCATTTCTGCAATTAGTATTTTCCGAAAAAAAGCGCTGGGTGTCTGGATTTTTGCGGCTGTTTTTGTTGGTACCGTAATTTGGTCATTTGTTGATGCTGGATGGGAATTTTGGCCGTTATTTTCGCGCTTAATGTTTCCTGCTGGTCTTTTTGCTGCCTTGCTATTTACTTTGCCTTCAATCCGACGTTACCAATTTCAAACGAGTTTGGCATCTTCATCCTATGCGGTAGGTGGATTAGTTGTTGTGGGAATGTTGATTGCGCTCTATCAAATGTTCCAACCACATCCAACAGTAGCAAGTTCAGGTGAAAAACTACCTCTAGTACCAGTTGATCCTGCAAAAAAACAGGTAAATTGGGAAAATTATGGTAATGATGCAGGTGGTAGCCGCTTTGTTGCTCTCGATCAAATTAACCGAGATAACGTTCATAAATTAAAAGAAGCTTGGCGCTTTAGAACGGGCGACTTTACAACGGGTAGCGGTAATGGTGCCGAAGACCAAATGACTCCGCTACAAGTTGGAAATAAAGTGTTTTTATGTACACCACATAACAACATTTTTGCGATAGATGCCGACTCGGGCAAACAACTCTGGAAAGCTGAGGTGAACTCTACAGCCGATGCTTGGGAACGTTGCCGCGGTGTTGCATACTTTGATTCAACAAAACCGCTTGTACAACCAACTTTAGCTGGTGCAAATGCAGTAACTGCGGTTGCAACCAATACGGCATGTCCACGCCGTGTATATACCAATACACCTGATGGTCGTTTAATTGCAGTGAATGCAGATAACGGTCAGCGCTGTGCTGATTTTGGTGTAAATGGAACGGTTGATTTGCTAGAAGGTCTTGGGGCTGGAACAAAAGCGCCACGTTTTGAAGTAACTTCTGCACCGACTATTGCGGGTACAACCATTGTGGTGGGTAGCCGTATTGCCGACAACGTAGCCGCAGATATGCCAGGTGGTGTTATTCGTGGTTATGACGTGATTACGGGTAAACTTCGCTGGGCATTTGACCCGCGTAATCCAAATCCTAACTATGTTCTTAAACCGGGTGAAACCTATAAACGTAGTTCGGCAAACTCATGGGCTGCAATGTCATATGACCCGCAAATGAATACGGTGTTCTTACCTATGGGTAGTTCATCTGTCGACATTTGGGGGGGTAACCGTAATCCATTAGATCACAAATACAATACTTCTGTGTTAGCACTTGATGCGACAACAGGTAAAGAGAAGTGGGTATATCAAACTGTTCATAACGATTTATGGGACTTTGACTTACCAATGCAACCGAGTCTAGTCGACTTCCCATTAAAAGATGGTACGACTAAACCAGCTGTTGTCATTGGAACCAAATCAGGCCAATTCTTTGTTCTTGACCGTGTAACGGGTAAACCACTGACTAAAGTGATTGAACAACCAGTTAAACCTGCCAATATTCCGGGTGAACAATACAGCTTAACTCAACCTCGTTCAGTTGAAATGCCTCAAATTGGTAATCAGACTTTAACTGAATCAGATATGTGGGGCGCAACGCCGTTTGATCAACTGATGTGTCGTATTAACTTCAAGTCAATGCGTTACGAAGGCTTATTTACTGCACCAGGTACTGATGTTTCATTAAGCTTCCCAGGTTCGTTGGGTGGTATGAACTGGGGTAGCATCGCTTTTGACCCGACTCATCGTTATATGTTCGTGAACGATATGCGCCTTGGTTTGTGGATTCAATTGATGGAGCAAACTCCTGAAGATATTAAGATTCAGGCCAATGGTGGAGAGAAAGTAAACACAGGTATGGGAGCTGTACCAATGAAAGGTACACCATATAAAGTGAATAAAAACCGCTTTATGTCGGCTCTAAGTATTCCTTGTCAAAAACCACCATTTGGCACCATGACTGCAATTGACATGAAAACTCGTCAAGTTGCATGGCAAGTACCATTAGGTACAGTGGAAGATACTGGGCCGATGGGTATTAAGATGGGCTTAAAGGCACCGATTGGTATGCCAACAATTGGCGGGCCGATGGCAACTCAAGGTGGCTTGGTTTTCTTTGCTGCAACACAAGATTACTACTTACGTGCATTTGATTCATCTACAGGTAAGGAACTGTGGAAATCACGCATGCCAGTAGGTAGCCAAGGAACACCAATAAGCTATGTTTCACCTAAAACAGGTAAACAGTATGTGGTTGTTACCGCAGGTGGAGCACGTCAATCACCTGTGATGCGCGACGAGATAAATTCGGCATTTTTTTGAGATAATTGCCTCATCATCTCGTTGCACATTATGCAAAATTATTTCAATTAGAAGGTGTTCTACCTTTCACCTGTCCACCTGCAATGTTTGTGATCGTAACATTACCTTGGTAAATAAACCCAGCTAAACCAGCAACACCATTTCCAAGAGTTGATTCACTAGCTTTACCATTCTCACCAACGTTTCCACCATCGCCAGCTGCTAAGCCTGTTCCATCTGCACCACTACCCACAACAGATAGCGTTGCATTCGTACCAGCAATGTTCTCAAGTGTTTTGCCTTCAGGTGCAGTTTGATTGATATTACTGCCACCAGTGCCGAGTGGAACACCACCACCGCCTGCGCCAACCGCATAATACTGTTGAGCACCAATTGTATATTCTGATGTACCAGCTGCGCCACCGCCACCACCGCCTGCAATTAGGCCATAATTGCGTACATCAATAAAGCTACTAGCATTCTGAGCAATGATTGCTGTACCGCCATCACCGACCATAGCTGTATCGTCATCATAATAGCCGCCAGAACCGCCAGTACCATATATATGACCATAGTTAATGATTTGACGGCTTGAACCAGCTAACCAATTGCCTGAAGTAACGGCAACCAATGTCACACCTGAAGCAATAACAAAAATAGCTCTTGTTGCTGCTGTTGGTGCGCCATAAGTCTGAGTGAATAGCTCCAGTAGGCTTACACTAGAAAGATTTTGATCAATATAAACAACTTGACCATCTAAATCATTCTGATTGCTGTAATACGGATATGGGTAGTTATTTAAGTTCTCAAGATCAGTATTTGAAGCCCCAAAACCTGTAATTTCTAAATACGCAAAACGTTCTCTTTGACCAGGGGTGTTAGCACTGACATAGTCAAAACGGAAATTGATGACCGTTCTGCATTCCTGTAAGCCATCTTCCAGTGGGACTATCTCATTATAGATATCTAATAAACGAATGGCTGAATCGTCTTCGGCATCATTATTCTCTCTTTGACCTTGATAGAGTGCAGAGACATTTAAAATATTAGATAAGCCTATAGGTAAATAGACTTGAGCATTATAGTCACCGTAGACAGTGCGAACTTTAATAGTCTGTTTAACAACACCATTTGGCATGATATGAGCACTAATATTTTCTACTGTATGTTTAATCTGCCAATTCTGCGGATCATCTGTATAAATCTTTGGGTTTACAGTGGTCTCAGGTGTTAGAGTCCTATATAGAAGTCGAAAATCCTTTCTCATTACATATTGGGGATGTGGATTTAACGTATCTAAGTGATCTTGATCTGCTTTAATACGCGCATTACGTTCGTTATCAATTATTGATTGAACGATATCCACCGCAGCATCTAAATCATCTTTACCAGCCAATGCATCAAACAATTGACGACGTTTCTCTGGATCTAAAGTAATGCCTCTAAGCTCAAGTAGATTTGCCAATTCTTCTTGTATGGTATTGAGAAAATCTGGCGTGAGATAAGTTGCATCTTGTCCACTTAAATCTGAATTGTCATGAAAGCCCGTTTTACCAGCTCCGTTTACGTCTGGACGTGCGTTTACGCTATCAATTCGTTTCATACTTGTTCCTTGATGTCATACCGCAAATATGCTGGTAAATAGTTTTCAATAATGCAGCCCATGTCAGCTTTAACTGGCGCTTTTAAGATGAGTTTGACTTTAAACCGTAGGCTTTCTGTGTTGACTGGAGACGTACATGGTGCTGTGCATTGCATTGGCGTGTAACGTACTAAATCAATTAACTCCACACCAAACAGCGCTAAAAGTTCTTCTAGATAAGTCCGATTAAGGACGTTTTTAGTTTTCTGAACCCATTGAATGATCTGTAATCTTTCTTCAATAGTTTTTGAGCCATTTACTGTGCATTTGAGTGGTAGACCTAACGACTGCTCGTATTCATCCAGTAGCTCAACAGAAATACCTTCTATAAATGAAAGCAATCGTTTTGCGTCCAAATCCGCTTGTGCAAGTACTTTTGCGTGTGCATAGATGTCATCTGCAATATTTGTATTTGGTGAAGTGTCATAACCACCTACAGGTAATAATTGACGAAGTACTGAAGCATATAGCTCAACAGTTTGATCAAATGTCATGCGTAATCCACCGTCAAATTACCAATACGAAGCCAACCAGTAATAAGGTTGGTATTTATTGGCGCTAGATTGGTATTAGGCGTGATCTGTACATCAGCCACGCCCGCTAACTCTTTAATACGGCTGATTAGAGTTGTTATTACAAAAGGTTCGGCTGGCTTTAATTGCCCGACATATTCACGTACAACTTGCTCAACAACTTCCAGCCCAACAGAGCCTGTCACCAGAACACTAAGGTTTATATATTCTTTGGTTGGTGCATAAGCTCTTACATCAGCCCAGAAACCTGAATATTCTTCTAAAACTGCCTGAACAGCAGCTAATAAAGCACTACTTGGTGAGTTAGGCGGATTACCAGCAGCTGTAACTGCAACATCTAATGAACCAAGGCCACGACGTTTGGGAAAAATAAAAACATCTGCAACGCCTGATACATCTTTAACAATTCGTTCTAGATCAGCTTCACGATCACGAATTAAACCAAGCGCTTCCTTTGCCTGCATGCGTTGACGCCAAGCTTCTACTTCCTCAACATCAATGCCACCCGACATTTCAATAACATCGACCTGAGCGGCTACACCTGCTAAAGGGCTAACCCATAACAACTGTTGACCATCAAAGTTCCAGCTCACGCCAGCCTGTTCAGCAATGACTTGAATTTCTCTTGTTTTATTTGCACTCAGTTGCTCTTTGTACAAGGTGAGCCAATAACGACCTTTGCCATCTGTAAGTTTTGTACCAGCTGGAATAGTTACAGCAGTATTTGAAATGGCTTTGACACGTCCCGTAGCTTTAGAACCACCGTTGCGTGGACATTCCAGACGTACAGCATGTAAATAAAGGAAAGGTTCATCAGCTGTAGCAACGAACATCTGTTTTTGAATGTAGAGTTGATGATGGTACAAACCTTCTACTACTGAGGCGGTACCATCTGCACGGATCGCTGCATCGGAATCATCATTAATCGTTAAACCAGTCCTGTTTCTGATTTCCTGAACAATATCCTGACGAAGCTGAGAAAAACTTTTTATTGAAAACGCCATATCAACCACCTACAGCCACAAAATATGGAATTGTTTGCTTTTCACCAGTTAGCTTTGTTACTTCAATAAGCAAATCAACTTGGCTTTGCATCGTTTGAGTGGCCTTTACTACTACTGAAGCAAGACGATCTGGCACTAAGTCAGCTAAAGCTTCTTCAGCATATTGCTGCTCTAACTGGACAATACGTGGCACATCCTTTGAACGACGTAATGTATAAGAACGGCTCCCTATGTTTTTATCCTTCCAATACTTGCGACGATGTATGTTTAAACGCTGACAAACAGCCTGTACCACATCATCTTTAAATGCCTCATCAAGGCTGAGTAGCACATAATCTTTTGTTTCTAAGTTAATAGTTCCCATAACTACTCCATAGGTTCTGATGGTGGTGGGCTATTGCCATGTGTATGAGGGTTATAGGCATCACGCATTTCTTGCATTGATCCTGTTTTATCTGAAATGTCTTCTGTGGCTTTGATATAGCCATCTACATCGACATTTCCTTTCATTTTGATGCCGTCTTTTTTGAGCCAGATTGAATGACCGAATTGATCGTAAAGACAGGTTTCACCTTCAGAAACATTGATAACTACAGGGCCACCCGTAGTTGCAATGACAATTGAACGCGAAGTTTTTCCCTGAAGCGGTAACACCACAACACGTGAGCCTTCAGGGATATAAGAGCTAAGACCGACTTGTTGAAATAATTCGACTTCCTGAAGGGTCTCGTCAGGTAAACCTGTCAACTGAAGTACTTTTGAACCACCACGCGCCACAATGCCTTGAAATGACTGTCTGATTTGGCCTAAAGCCTTGTTAATTTGGCGTTGCACCATCTGAATCATTTGTTTTTCTCCTTTAAAATTAAAGGATTTGCCCAGTCGCCTTGGCGCTTTAGCAGCAGCTTGGTGGTTTTGCCTTCTTGACGCGATAAATTAAAAGTACAACCCACCACAGCCCATTTTGCTGTGGCACGGCTTAAAGCATTAGTTTCAATGTTTACATACCAGCCAGTAGCCCAAACCTTTCCATCAATCTGCCAATCAGGAACAACGGCAATCATAGTGTTGGCTTCAAAATCATTGTCTTTTTTAATTTTCTCAAGGGCCGCATCAGCTTCAGCTTGGGTTTCAACATCACTCAAAGTGACGATTTTCAGACGATTAAAGCTGTATTGAGTTTTCGCAGTGGTTTCTGAAAGAATGTGCTGACCGTTACCATCCTGACTAAGCACCTTGATTTCACTAAAAACATTAGAAACGTCATTGGTGTATTGCAGGCTTAAAACGTTGTTATCGTTGTTTAAAGGCTTAATCAGTTTTAAAGATGTTTTAACGTAATAAGGATTTGCGAATGGATCGCCAACCACCAACTTGCCGTCTGGCTCTAACCAAACGTGTTGGCCTGTGACCTGTGCAGCTTTAATAAGTGCATCCCATAAGGATTCTGAAGGCTCTATTGATACTTTGTTCTTCAGCCAAGCATTATTTTGAATAGAAACATCGTGGAAGAGTGAACCAAGGTCACCATTCAAAATAAAACGACCAATAAGCTCTTCAAGCGTAATTTGACGGCCATTAAAGATAGGAACTGAGCAATCGATTAATTGACCAACTAAATCACGACCAGATATTTCAAGGCCATAGCCATCACGGTTAATTCCTTCCTGCACACGGTCTGCAATTGATGTGAGGATCAGTTGATTCGCAAAATAAAGCTGAACATGACTACCACCAGAAATACCCTCAGGTAAAGGCTGACCGTTTTTATGAAAAAGATTAAGGCTCCAGTTCTCAGCTGGAGTATCGATCTGGCTGTCTGCAACAGCATTATTCCAGCCTGCAATCTCGTATCCACCAATGACCAGCTTGATTTCATTGCCTTGGTTATCTTGCATAGACTGTGACCTCCATACCTACTTGAAGGACAGCTGGATTAATCAAATCCTGATTTAAACGCAAGATTTCATCTGCACGGCTCATGTCCTGATACAAATAATGAGCAAGCCAATGCAAGGTACATGGAACAGGTACGCGGACTTTAGTAATTGGTGGACGTGTTTCTATTAATTCTTGAATTTGAAGATGGATCTGGTCAGCAGCTTCTTTATAGACCTGAATCTGAGCAATATTTTCAAATGTAGAACCTTCACGCTCTTCATTAATAGCCTGTTGTAGAGCTTTACGGACGCTTTGACGAACCACAGCAAGCTCCAATGGATTGAAGCTTATCGTGCTGTTTTCAGCCATTTCTTTACGTGTAGTGCTTACGACTTGTTGAGCAACAGCAATATTGCTGGCGATATATGTGGCACGCCATGTCTGTTGTAATTCTGGAGACTCATCATCTTGAAAAAGTTTTTCAAAACGGTTCACACGGTTAATGACATCGCGCCACTGAGAAATGGCAGAAATATTGGTGTCGAAAGTGACCAGTTTAGTGATGTCATCAACCAATCCAACCGCCCAATCTTTAGGCGATAAAATATCCTCTACGCCTTCTTTGACAATACCCATGTATTTACGGGCAGTTTCTAGGCCATTGCGGATATGATTGACTGTTTCAAATAGTTTGTTGTTATCAGAGAGTTTAAGCTTATCCAGTGCCTTTTCTAACGCGCTGGTCGGTGTATCAACAATCTTGGTTGGTGCAATAGTTGCAGGGGTAGAAACAGGAATAAATAGAGGTTTTTCTTCAGATTCAGCTTCAACAAATTCAATCGCAATACCACAGAAATCAACGTTGTTAGCATCATGTTGAAAACGGTATGTATTCACATAAACATTCATAATGCCGTGAACGGGATGAATTAATTCCCCAGCACCAGTTGCCCTGAGTGCAGCAACCAATGCATCCATCGATTGCTTATAGTCAGTTCCAGAATAAATAGCATTAACTGAATATCGAAGAGGTTCGTTACCCATATCTTCAATTGATGCTTTGTTTGAATATGGAGCCTGTTTAGTTGCAAGCGTTTTAGACATAGCATCTTCCACAGACGTGCATTCAAAATGAACACCACGAAAACTTGCGTCTTGAAGATCAGTATCCCAGCCCATAAAAAAACCTCACTATTGTGAGGCTATTCTGTGAAATGTCAGACTTTGATATAAGGCGGAAACGCTTCCGCTTATCTTTTCTGAAGATAGAATGGCGGAGCACCATGTCTTGCTTCTTGAGTTGTTGCATTGTGAGAAATGGCATCAAGGAGAGAACCACCACCATTAAATACCATGGGCTTATTTTGCCCAGTGACATTAATTAAAGCATTAATCCGATTGATCATTTCTTGGCTCAATTGATTTTGCTTTTGTTGCTCAGCAATTAATTGGCTGCTTTTTTCTTCAGCTGAAGCTTGTTGAGCTTTGCCTTGTTCAATGGCTTGCTGCACAAAGTCTGGACGCTCGCCACCTGAGCCAATACCGATTTTCGCTAAAAGCCCGCTTACAAAGTTATAACCAGCATCATCGATTGGCTTAATTAATTGTGAGCCAGCATAAGCAGCTACAACACCACCTAAAGCTGATGCACCTCCGACAGCTTTGGTTGCTACGCCTTTTGTTGAAGTAGGTAAATTAGGTAAATCTACTTTTTTATTAGCGGCCATTTGAGCTAATGCTGCACCTCCAGCTGTAAAGGCAAGAGCCTTTAATGCTAGTTCTGTTGTCCCCATTGCTGTGATTAGTTTTGGATATTTTTCAGTAACTTCTGCTACTTTTTGACCCATTTCACCGAGTAATTTAGTTGAGTCTTGAAGGGTTTGATATTCAGCATTTTGTCTGGTTACATCGAATGCATTCAGCCCAACTGAAGCCAATTGGGTTTTATTATAATTAGCTTTGAGGTCTAGAGTTCCAATACCTTTATTCATCGCATTCTGAGTAATTTGATCCATCAGTTTGCGATTGTTAGTAGCTGCTACCAAGGCCAATAAAGACTGCATATCAGGCATAATACCTGCCAAGCCTGACTGCTCAAATACACCTTTCTGGCTCTCCCAAATTGCTTGAGTCTCTTGACTATTTTTAGCTTTCGCTAAATTAGCTTTTACTCGTCGCATTTCAGGGTTTTTACTAATAATTTCTTCAGTGATATCAAGAAAGGTATCTAAAGAAGTTTTACCTTTACCTTTATCTAGGGCAGTTCTTTTCGTTAAATCAATATCATATTCTTTTGCTAAACGATTGGTAGTATCGCTGGAAGACAATTTACTAATTAAGTTCTTGACGTTAGTTCCAGCATCATTTGCATCACCCGCTGTAGTCATAGCAACTTCGTTCAATGCTACCAATTGAGCTACTGAGCGGGCATTATTTGCTGGATCTTTTGGCAATAAACCTAATTGAGGGTTAATAACCTTTGCAAGGTCTTTAGCCCGCATACTTCCTTCTGCATCACCTTGAATCACCATAGCCTGAACAAGCTTTTCATCAAGACCACGCTTTCGTGCAGTTAGACCAACATTGGCAAAATCAAGCATATCACCACCTGAAGCCAATGCCGCACGAGCAGCATCAAAGTGAGCTTTGGCTAATGCTGCTTTATTTTTATTTAAATCACTTCCTTGAGAATATGAACCATCGGCAATTAATGCCTCCATTGCTAAAAATGCATCATCCCGTTTAACTCCGCCATTAATAGCATTCCCAGTGACAATTTTATTAATCCATTGTTTTGCTGGCCCCCAATCTTCTGGGCGATCAGCAAAGGTTTGAGCTGCATAATGCAAATCACGGTCATAATCTACGGTACGCTTAATTGGTTGCTGTAGAGCAAATCCAGCACCAATTACAGCTCCACCAATAGCAGTACCTTTCTGCCATAACGACATCGTCTGTTGAGTAGATTGATAAGTACGCTTGCTAGATTGTTCAACCTGTTTCGCAGAACTAACCAATTGCTGGGCAGAACTAACTTGTTGTTTTAATAGCTGGCTTTGCAATTTTGTTTGTATAGACTGCTGGCGCAATACACCTTCCAGCATCCTATTAGTACGTAACAATTGATCCCCAGCCCGCGCAGTATTGAGCGTTTCTCTTGTACCAACTTTAGCTGTATTAACAAATTTGGCTTGAGCTGAACCAATTTGCGTCCATTGAGTATTAATTTTTGTTGTTGCTTGAATTTGCTGATCTGAGATGCGCTTCAGCTCTTGAGCAGCTTGTTGACCTTTTATTTGTAAGGTCAGTGATACAGTTGAATTACTTCCACCCATAGCTTAACCCTTTGGTTTTGAATGTTTGCGAACATTGGTCACATACGTTTTTGTGACTGTAGAACTTGATCCATTCGATTGAGATTGAGTTGTGAAAGATGACGGTTGCTGTGAAGGGGTCTTTTGATGAGTATTTTCAAGCCGCTCATCGTTGAGTAGTGCTGCAACTACATCAAGCGGCATATTTGCCGCTTGATCATAAGGAACACCAGCTTCTGTTAATTTTCTGATGATTCTTGCTCGTCGGATGAACTCTCGGCTGCTTCCTTTGCATCTAGCTGATTACGCAATTCATCTAAATATTTCAAATTAGCACGAGATGAATGTCCAAGCATTTCGTAAGTAATTTCATGCTCATCACCATCATCGTCGATAAGCTTTGTCATTGAAGCCAAATCTGCAATGGCTACAAAATGTCCTGCCTCAATTGAAGCTTGACTTTCGAGATACTCGATTGCTGTAAGCTGACGCATCACCACTTTTTGGCTTTTAATATCTGTTTGACCAACCAATTTTTTTAGTGGAACTGGCAATAAACCTTCAATTTTGATTTGTTTCATCTTCTACCTACAATGTTTCGTCAATATAGTCTAAGCAGAACAACTGAAGCTCACGGACTGTTTCGCCATTTAAGTCATAAGTAGCACCAACAGAAGTGACATTACAGTCAATGAAAGTTTCACGGTAATTCCCTGAAGGGGATTCGATTGAAATTCGGGCATCATCCACTTGAAGCCATTGCACCGTGTCCTTTCCATCTGGAATAACTACAGTTGCAGTGAGTTCATAAGTCGTAATACCTTTTGATTTATACTTCACACGCTGTTGACGGTTCATCGTAGCGATTGGGCGGTTCCCAGTCGTAATACTTGTACCAAGCCGCGAAACATCGTAATCCAACCCATTAAAGCTCATTACAATTGAGCCAACTGCTGCTTCAGACATTGTGTGTCTCTCTTTTTAACGATGACCCATTGTCAAATAACTATTTAAATAAGATCAGGCGGAAATACTTCCGCCCAATAAAAAAGGCCGCAAATGCGACCTTTTTAAAGTGATTTGTTTAGTAGACGTCTAACTGTGCATCAACTACGTGCATACCTCGCACCCAATGTGCAGGGATTTTTCCGATAGCCCAAGTTTTGTTATTTTCATTCTGAATAACAGTTAACTGATCCTTAGTCGCTTCAACGTTTTCAAGGATTTCAGCACGATCAAGTTTAAGAAGTTCAGCCAACATAACCGAGCGTACATTACGACGCGCAGCTGCGGTGTTTTTGCGCCGACGTTCTTTACGTAAGGCCGTGCGAATCACTTTACGTGTGTAATCGATAACCAAAGCGCCATTAATATCCAGCATGATGTCATCTGCATCGCCTGAGTCTGGATTAACACGGAATGTAGAAATTGCGCGAACAATTTCAGGCTTTCCGTCAGCTCCAGTTTCGATCATGCAAACGCCTTTGTTTAAAGCCGCATTGATACGCTCAAACTTCAGTTTGTACTCATCTGAAACAGGCGTTACACCTTCAAGGTTTACACCATTGAATGGTAATGCTGGATCGTTTGAGTCTGCCAAAGCTGCGGCCATAGCTGCTGCTAATTCAGGTTCTTGACCTGTTGCACCGTGGTAGCAAACCACCACCACACGGTAACAAGTTTTCAGTGGAGCCTGATCTGCAAAAGTTTCAGCTGCAACGATGTCAGTAAATGGAACCACCAAAATTGCTGGCTTTTTGTTGATTGCATCACTTACAGATGTTAAGTGATCAATCCATGCAGCTGTATCAGTTCCAGTTGCTGGAGGAGCAGATACAGCAATGATTGTGTGGCCGAGCGGTGCAATGGTATCGAGTGTATTTTGAAGAGTCATGATGTTGATCCTTAAGGTAATGGCGCTGTAAGTAAATACATTGGTTGATTTGCAAAAGCATCTGCACTACTACCGCCAGTGCCTTTTGATGCAAGCATGACTAACTCATTATCTAACAGCATGTAGTCTGGATTAAACGTAAGCTCCAGCAAATACGTATTAAATTTTGCAAGACATGAATCTTTCGGACGATTCTTTGTTGTGACATCAATAATACGAATATCATTTTCACGATTCATATTTGACGTGTGATAAACAACAAAAATCTTTCCTGATACTGAACAACCAATTAATGGCCTACTGATTTCATT
>NZ_KB849786.1:1154742-1279742 GCF_000369045.1 Acinetobacter pittii ATCC 19004 = CIP 70.29
TCAACAACTTGGCTCTTAGCATCAGTTAATCGATAAATTGCATACGGACTTCGCAAGTCAATTCGAAGATATAAAAAGCCATCATGAGTAGCTGTTACAACAGCCTCACCAGCAACAATGACATTTGACCCAGTTGATACGTATGAATTTAAATTTGAAATGAAATTTAAGTTTTCATCTAGCTGGTTAATATACGCAATTGTTTCAGCAGATCCTGACCCCATACGTGCATTTAATTGAATTACATCCCCAGCTTTAACTGGAGCAAATGCAGCATATACAATCCCATAAGATGAGGCAGTAAGAACTTGTCCATCAGGTTTCATAATCCGGTCAGGAAAGATAAAACATTCATCGATAATATTTAATTTACCAGTCGCATTCAGTGCGTCACGTAATTCACGAACTTCTTCAGCTGTAGCAAAACGCTTAAAGCTTTTGTTATTGAGTTGACGATTTTTCGGTAATAGTTCAATTTTATAGTCATCAACACCTATGGTATAAAAAACACGTACATACATGAAACCATCTTGTGTTGCAGTACCAACCACAGTTCCTGTATATCGTGTCCGGTTTTCTGACCACCCCACGAAATCAACAAGATTCTTATTGGCATCAGTTTGACCCAAATGAGGCACAGGATCAGTTGATGTTGCGTTCCCAAGTTTCCCAGTCAATCGCACTACATCACCTGCTTTAACAGGGATATAGAATGCAAGCCAGTTGTTTGAATAAGCAATAGAATGATCAGGATTTATTACGAAATAACCAGCTGGTCTGTATTTATGAGTAACATCCTGTTCATTATTCAATAATACAGCATCAATATCTTCTTTAACTGCATAACCATTTGATTGAGCAGTTAAAAGGATTTTTGCAGGACCAGCATCTTTGCGATGACGCATATAAATAAAGCCATCGTGAGTTGCAGTTGCAATACGGGTATATGGTTTAACAGTACCGACAGATGCCAAATTAAATAAAGAACCAATGAAAGTCTTATTTGCATCAAACTGTAGTAGTAAACCCTGTAGCTCCGTACCGCCCGAGCCGTACCAACCCGAAACGTCAACCACATCACCAGCTTTAACTGGAATAAAGAAAGCATCCCAAGCTGTTGCCGTTGTACTTTCAACAGAGCCATTATAGTTATAAACAAGCCCGTTGATTTTTTCGACGGAATCCGTCACATCTTGAGGCAAACCTTTACCCAGATTAAAAGATAGAGTAGTTACGAATCCATCAGCTGCATCTTTTTTTGATTCAACTAATTCAATTGCATTTTGATTTGCAACTGCTAGTAAATCTGTACCTTTTTTATACTCCGTACCAGTCCATGTATATGTACCAACTTTTGTTGAATCTTGATCAGCATTCACACGGACAGAAACATTAGGCTTTGAAGGTGTATAAGCAAGCATTTCTGCATAACTATTAAATGAAGCTTCAAAACCACTCTGAGCTAGAGTCGTTTTAAACTCAACCTCATCAATACGTTCATTCTGTGCATCATCACGCAACTGACTCGCTTGTGCTACTGATAAAACAGTATCTGGTGTTGCAAAATCTTCCTCATTTTTTAATGCAGCAGAACCCAATCCAGCTTTAACAAGATCAGACACTTGCTCTAATGGAGCTTTCTTTGTTTCACCATCTTGAACCACTGGCAACACATCAAAGAGGGAAACACTTGAAGTTTGTTCAAGCTCACTAATCGGAGTGCCAGGTACTTCAATAACGATTGTTTGTTGAGCCATACTTTACTCCGGTTCAATCAAAGCGCCACCTTCAGTCTGAAGCGCAGAACCGCTTTCAGTTTGAAGAGCAGCTTGTGTTTGAACATCTTCGACTGCAAGAGCAACAGCTTGCACGCTAACTGTACGATTAGTTTTCACAGCAGCTGTAATCATTCGCCCAGCTTGAGAGTTAGCTCCAAACTTGGCATCAGCATCTGCTTTGTCATAGACATCAACAGGCTTAAACTGCTCAGACAATACGTCCAGCGTCACAAATAAAACTCGCTGATCGTTTAGGGGTAAACCCGTCCGCTGAGTATTGATATTGACGCTGGTGTATACGTCTGGAACTTTAATATTTGCAGAAATAGACATAGCTTAATTTTCCTGAAACTCAACACGATCCGAGGCATCAACAATGCCGTCGTCTGGTTGAAAGTAATAATCGACTTGAATACCCAGCAGATCTTCAACAGTCTCAGCTTCTTCACGGTCTCTGTCAGAGGCCGTGATGGTGTATTGGGTATGAAATTCTTGGGAAAGCACGCTCACAGATTGTTTGCGTGTTGTTGTATTAAAAATTGTTCTGGTTCGGCCCAGCTCTAATGGGTCTAAACCTTTTACTTTGACACTTGATAAATCATTGCCAATAAGCAAGTTTTGAACGAGGCTTAACATCTTAAAGGTTCCGATGTCACGACCACCGCCTAAGCGTTGAGCTTCTTCGTTGCGGACTGAACGAGCACCAACCAAAACAACTAAATTAACGGGATAAACAGTTTTGTTCGCACTAATTTTGCGAGGTGCACCTGATCCTTGGAAAGTCACCCAGATCGCAGGGAATGTATCGATAAAAGCTAAAGTTTCATCATCGAATTCACCACCATAGGTTTTGATTTCACGAACCCACGGCCACACCTTAGTTTCAATCTGCTTTGCCATGACATCTTTCATGCCTTGCACAACAATACCGAGATCAAGATTTACCATCCACGACCTCCAAAATCATTGCGTCCGACTTGAAACATCACATTGTTAGATGATGTTTTAACAGGCTCAGAATCACCCGCTGGGGCGTTACCAAGACTGACGTTACCTTTTGCGATCTCCTTTAGGGTTTTAATCGCATCGTCATAACGTGTACGGATAGGATCATTCTCAGAAAATGCTCCAGTACAGGCATGGTATCGAGCCATGTCACATGCAATGGATTCCAAAAATGGCGGAACTGTTTGCAACGGCAGCTTATAGCGACTAACAAGATAGCCCTCAATTTGAGAGTTAGCGTGCTGTAAAGCCTTATTCAGCTTGTCGTAATTAATGACATCCTGATATGGAGCTTCATTATCAGTAAGCTGAATAAGTTCACGCTCACCGAACTTTTCAATCATCGCGTCTGCCGTTGCATACATTTCATATCACCTTATGCTTGAGCGCCAGTTGATCCATAGGCCAGTTGCCAGAAGCCATAACCTGAGTTACCACGTGCTTCAGCACCAAAGTAATAAACACCTTCCATAAAGACGTTATTACTGTCTGGGCTTGTTGATCGTACTAACTGAGCGGCTTTACGTTTTTGATAAATGAAAGGCTTGACTGGTTTAGTGGTATCCAATAAAAACCATTGATTTGAGTCCTTAATACGGCCTGAAACAACAATTTTGGCAGTGCCACGATATGGATTTTCACTTCCATCACCCAATTTTTCATTGTTAATTAGGCGTTTTGCTTCTGCTTCTAGTGCTGGTGGAACAAGTAAAATATTAGGTACAACACCTAACGATTCCCCAGTTTCATCGACATATTCCAGCATTGATCGACGGGCAGCTCCGTATGAAGCATCAGCTGCCGCAGCAGTAGCCGCAGATAGTTTTTTGGTGCCTTTGTTGCTAACAGTTTCTTTACCAACTTTATGGCTAGTAGAGAAGAAAGGTTGTCCATCAAAGCATTTATTTTGAAATGCGCCATTTACAGCTTGATAAACCAGTTGATCAGGATGTTTTTTTGCACTTACACCTACTGAATCAGCTTGAATGGTTAAACCAGCAATTTGGTTGTCTTCAATGTCGTCACGAGAAATTTCAATAGTTGCTTCATAAGGAACGTTCTTGATGACGTAATCATATTTTTCTAACTTGTTGATATTCTTTTTACCAACCCAAGGCTTCATTTGTGGAATTGCGCCAAGCCATTTATAGTTTTCATAGGCTGCTGCACTTGGGACTTCCATAGCAATTTCTTGCCATTCAGTTTGAGTTGCGGCAAATGCCTTATTAAAAACCGTTTTGATACCTAGAAACATGGCATCTAAAGTCGCACCGTTTACATTCATTCTACCCATACTCCATTGTCTTCGATTCCAACCACACGACCTGCTTTTGATAAAGCGCCAGCGTTATCAGTTGCAGCAACAGTTTCAGCATCTTCGATAAAGCAATCTTTGCCGAAACTTGCTTGGGTCACAGGGTCTGTCGAACTATTTTCAAAAAAGAAAGCATTGTGTGAGCGCACTAAAACCTGCACATCACCATCAGCACCGCCAGTGTTATCAATTGCTTCTTCAGCACGTCCCAGATAGGTCAAACCCGCACCAGCTTTACCTTCAGTTGCAAAACCAGTTGCATCTGTGACAACAATAAAACCTGCACGAATTACCGTATTTGCTTTAACTAATACGGGGAATAAACCAAGCTCACGACGGGGTGTCTGACGATCACGTCCATTTTGCAAAATACTGCTCATTTATTTTTCCTCTGGTTGAATGCCCATCAGGTTAAAAACCTGCAAAGCTTCAGGTGTATGCTGATTTTTTGGCGTATCTTTTCCACCACCAAAATTATTCGTTGACTCAGTTTGACGTTGAGACAATGCTGCAATTTTTGGCAAGCTTTCAATATGGGCTTTGACAAAGTCAGGATTTGTTTTTGCCTGTTCCTTTATCCAGTTGATTGTTGTTACACCAGTTAGACGCCCATCACTACATGCAGCAGTAATAAGATCTTCCATTTCTTTGGCTTTATTAGCTGCTTCAGCTGCACCAGCCTGATTTACAGCTTCTTGATATACAGCCATAGGAACATATTGAGTCGGATCAACAACTGCTTGATTATTTGCAGCTGTCTTTACTTCAATCGCTTTGGTAAAAGCTGCATCCAGTGTTTGCTCACCAGAAACAGTAGTTCCGAATGCAGTATCGAATTTGCCAAAAGCAGTATTTGCAGCAGCAATAGCTTCCTGCTCAGTTGCTGTTTCAGGCAAACCGATTTTTTTAAGCATGAGCTTTAGAAACTCATTCATTGTTGAATCCTCACGGTTTTGAGACAAAAAATCCTGTGCCGCTGCTGCAAGTTTTGCAGGCGGTAGAGAGTCAATATTTGGAGTGTTAGTTAGTGCAACGTTAATGAGACCATGAACATCCCCAGTTGCGTCGTATAAAATGAAGGGTGAAAGGTATTTATATTCTTCAGCTTCAATATAATCTTGGGCTTTTTTAGTCCATGACCAATTGTTAGAACATAGACCTACGCCATCCACATATTCAAAGCCACCAGCTCGCAGCCAACCTGAAGCTGGAGCTTCTTTGCCTTCTTGTTTTGCAGCAATAATTGAATGCTCATAATCAACCAGCATATCAATAGTTCGAGTGTTGAGTTGAGCTGCTAATGCACGACCATTTTCTGGTGTTAAACGCCAGTAAGGTGCATCAAATGGGCGTCCATCAATGCCTTTAAAAATTCCTTCTGGAATAAGCACCAACTTATCAGCAGATAACTTAATGTCGAAAGCGCAAAGGGCTACGAGTAATTTGTTCATAACATCGACTTTTAAAACGATGATATGAGATTAGAATGTGGGGAGAAAAAAGATCAGGCGGAAACACTTCCGCCCAGTTTTAGAAATTAAATATTTGATGCCAGTAATGGTCTACATCATCAAAAACGGCAAGCTCTGCCTCATGTTGTAAATTGCCAGCACTATCCATTGGTAGAAATGGTCTGGCAGGAATATCACCCCAAGGAAGAGGCCCATTTCTTGAAGACTTACCATATTGACCTTGCTTAGCCCCAAAATGCTGTGTTGGCGCTTTGGGGTCATTTGTCCCAATCTCAACTTCATTGTCTGAAACACGTGTGGTAATGCTGCGACGCAACTGACCAGATTGAAATAGCATTTTCCCTGACTTACGACGGGCCAAGGTGACTAGGCTTAAGCCAGCCCATGCTGGACGGCCTTCAGAATCAAAATTGTCATCAGTAACTGTCAAAAAACTATTGGCAATAGCATGACCAAGTGGTGTTGTATCTTGCATCGCTTCAGCAACGCGAGTGAGCCTTGTCCTTAATTCTCTATTGCCTAGTTCTATAGTCATTGAATTAGCTCCAGTCCTTCAGATTGCCAGTCTTTTTTACGTACAATCTTAGATACTACAAAACTTCCCGTAGGTTCATTCACTGCAAACTGAACCACATCTTTTTCAAGAACATAAAACAATAGCTTTTCTTGAGCATCCCAAAAGACTTGCTCAGCTTCAGTAAGCAACTGAGGCAACGCCATCAATCGACTAACCGCTATATCTGAATATTCTTTATTGACAATAACGGTGTCACTCATGAATAGAAGTTTCGATTCAAGCGAAACCCCTTGTTGTGTAAGTACTTGGACTTCCTTGGCTTGAAGTGCACCAATAATACTGATTTCATTTTTAGGCTCAGTTAAACGTAAGGCATTCTGGATAAATTTTTCATGAATTTTTGTGCGTGCACTGTTATTCAATAGTTCCTGAGTTTGCTTCAAGCCTTTAGACATACCCATTAAATCCGTTGCTCGTTGTGCCATAACATTTTCAATTAAATAGCTTGTTGCTGGTGATCCATTAAAGCCAGCTGCGGGAGCAAATGTCAGTGTGCCGTCTTTAGTTGGGATATTGAATTGAGTCCGTTTTGCAATCACATCAGCGCCAGTATTACGATCAATACCGACTTTTTCATTAATTGTGCTGGCATGACCTTTACCACTTAATATTTCTTTACCTTCAACCTCACGTCTGGATCGGGCAATAATACGGCATTTGCAACCCCATTCTGAAGGTGGATAAGCTACCGACCAAAATGGATCGTCATAACTAAAAATCTTTCCATTTAAGGCAACATGTTGCTTGCGTGGGTTACTAATTGAGATATGACGCCATTCCCAATATGGTCGAGTTTCTGCACCTGCAAGCATGGCTCTATAACGACCAGCTGCAAAAGCAGATTGCATGTTTGTATCGTAAATTGTTCGTAACCGACGTGGGCTGCCAAGTTGTACTTCCTGTTCACGGCCTTCAGGGTTAACAACAATTTTCTTTCCCCACCAACCTTTGTCCTGAAGCGTAGGTGTAATACTAGCTTTCCACTGCTCAAGCGACTGGCCTTGCTGCATCGCTGTAATTAAGGACTGGCGAATATCTTGGAGCAGATCCATACGTGCAACTTTTGCCACGGTAAATGCTTTGCTGTGTGCATTATCTAGTGTTTCATGCCAGTCCCAACCAATCTTGAAGCCTTTCTTTTCTAAATAAGAAATTGCATCTTCAGGGGGCAATGTAAACAGAGCGTTCAGCTCTGGCCGTTGTGCTGTAGGCATTAGGTTTGCTCCGCTTGAACACTCAGACGGCCCAATACTTCACTTGCAAATATTAGGCGTGTCAGTTTTTCCTGTAATGCTGGTTCGTCATCGGCTGGATACACGTCTTGTAGAAGTGCAAGAATCTCTTCTTCATTGCCTGACTGAATTTTTGACAATAGTTGCTTGGTCCACGACTCAACTGTGTCTTGGGCAATATTGGTTTGATCCTTTAGCAACAATTGCAATGCTTGCTCTTCAATAGGGAGCTGTGCTGAATTGGCAGCAATGATGCCACCCAACAATTGTGGCTGGTAGGTGTTCATTGCCAAATTAGGCACAGGCCCATTTTGAATTGTTAGGATTGGTTCTTTGTCATCGGCAGGTTGTGGAATACCAAGTCTTTCATGAGGCCATGACACAGGGATTCTCATGCCAACACGTACCAATTTTTCAAGAGAATTACCAAATACCTCCATGTCTTCAGTGTCAGATGTATCAAAGAAAAAGCTCGGATAACGCTCAGCTGTAACATTTGGATAATTCAGCCGCATCAAAGGGCTGATAAGGTAATCCGTTAATGATCGTGCTAGTTGTTTGGCATCAGACTTTTTAATTTTTTCAAACTGGATTTCATGTGTATTTGATTGGGCATTGGTACTGGTTTTACCATCTGCCTGAGACAGCAGAGTTCCACCAACAATAATTTTTGAAGCTGTTTTCTCACACCAATCAATGAGTGACATATGATTCTTTGTGTCACCATCGGCTGCCGATTCAAAATCCAAACTCATACCCGCTGGAATAATGCCTCCAGCATTACGACCAATCGACATTACTGCACGCAGCAAAGTCATTTTTTCCTGATCGGTTGCCCCTGAAGGATATTTACCAAGGCGAATAGGCAAGCCATACACTTCGAGAAACTGCATCACGTCACGAATGCCATAATTCTTAAAGATAAACGGCCAGCATAAAATTCGGTGTAAACCTGATCTGGCAATGTATCCCGATTTTGCTTTGTGACGATGAATAAACCACCCAAAGTCCCAAAACTCTGCACCCTCTGGCGAACCATCATTAAGGCGCAGCTCATTTGGTTTATCGAATGGTGTCATGAAATTACGCGCCAGCTGGTGCTCGAAACTTTTTGGTAGCCACAAATTACCAACTTGATGCCATTCGATTTCTTGACAGCTGTAGCCATGACCAACAGCATCCATCGCATCAAACAAAAACATTTCAAAGTCTTGAATGTCCTCAATCCATTCACGAACTTCTTCAGCAATTTTCTTTTCTTGCTCAGATGCATTTTTTGGTGGTTTAACACCCCAGTCCAGACCGTTAATGCCTTTCTTGCGTTTATCCATCTCACTGAAGATATGACCATCACGCTCTTCTATATCAGCAAACAGGTCAGCTTGCGCTTGCAAGTTGCCTTGCTCAGCATCTGTGAGTAAGCGGTACATTTGCTGTGGAGTCATTCCAACCACAGGATGTTCTTGGGCCTGATTAGTCAGCCAAGCGATTTCAGCAGTCTGATTTGTTTCGAGTGCAGCACGATCTTGTTTTTTTGGGGAACGGTCTTTTTTAGCCATGATAGATGCAAATACAATTTGAGGATTCTGCACCATTGTGAAATTTTAGCGGGCTTAAAATCAGGCGGAAATGCTTCCGCCCAATTTCATGCGCTCATTTGCGATTTAAGCGGCTTATTCTGTTTTACGGGTCATTGCAGCAAAATAAAAAATAAATGCCGTAAAGAGCGTTTATAAAGATTTATAAATCTATTTTTTGTACTTACTTCTCAGCATAATAAGAATAACAACGTATTTTCTTCACAATAGGGACAAATAATGTCTGAAATGTTCAATGTACATAAAACACCTGAAATAACAAATGAGCTTTCCTCAGGTGAGTTTGAAACGATCTTCAACATCAATATTTGGAGTCGATATGATGATGACCGTGAATTAGGAGAAATGCTTTGGTTTTGTAAATATTTAGATAAAGCAGGTCTCACTTCATATATCGAAGAATTATTTTATGATTCAAAAGCTGATATATGCTCAATTAAGTTGATTAAGCTTGAAGAAGAAGATATTGCTGAAAGTTATGAAATAGAAGCTATCCGAGTAATTGCTCAACTGACCATTGACCAATTTGAAATTAATGGTTTTGTTGGTCATAAAAACCCATATTTATCCAGCATACTTAAGGTAGTCATTTAAATAGACCTAGCCGAACTAAAACAAGCATCATAATTAGGGGAATTAGTTCCGTGCAGAATCAAACACCAGAAAAAACACCTTTCTATAAATCATGGGTATTTTGGGCAGTAATTTATGGCGTATTAATTTTGGGATATAACTTAGCATTTATTTTCATAGATCCTGAAAATAAAGTTCTTCTGACTTCAAATGAATTAGGTGATTTTTTGGCTGGTGTTTTTGCACCCTTAGCCTTCTTATTTTTATACTTAGGATATAAACAACAAGGCCGAGAACTTCAGCAAAATACACAAGCCTTAAATCTTCAAGCTAAAGAATTACAAAATAGTGTTGTACAACAAAGAGAACTAGTTCAGGCCACAAAAGAAGAGATAGAGTTAAATAAAAGCGAGATAGAGCATCAGAGAAGAATACAACATATCCAAGCACAACCATTTTTTCATTTTAAAAAATGCTTTATTTCTTATGATGATTCGAAAAAGTGTTTCACATTCATGTTCACTCTGTATAACAGTAGAGCAACTTGCAGAGAACTACTTATGTTACTTTCAGACAAATCTAGTAAGGTTTCTGAAGGCTCACTTTTGCTATATCCACGACTCGACTTAGTAGTTGGGAATAATGAAAAAGATTACATTATTCAGCCCCGTTACTTACCTGATTTTGTCAAACCAAATCATAATGGGGCGATAATACTAGAATTAGGTCTAACATATTTTGATGCTTTTGATAATGAGCAATTTCAAGAAATACAATTTGTATCGTTACCCGAAGAAAAAAATGGAAAAGTTTTAATCCAACGAATTAAAAACGATGATTAATAACATCCAACATCACTAAACCATTCATCATAATTAGGGAGAATTAGTTTCGTGCAAGATTCAATACCGCCAGAACAAAACTCAGCGCCACCTAAAAAGCCTTTTTATAAAGCTTGGGTCTTTTGGGTAGTCTGTTTATATTTATTAATTATTTTTTTATACACACTTAAGTTTTGTTTAGGTGAAGGTGAAAACGTTTTACTCCCTTCAAATGAATTAGGAGATTTTTTAGCTGGTGCTTTTGCTCCCCTAGCTTTTTTATTCTTGATCTTAGGATATAAACAAAACAGCGAGTCTATAAGACTTCAGAATGAGGAACTCAGAGCAAGTACTGAAGCTTTAAAATTACAAGTGGATGAAATGAAGAAGTCAGTTGATCAACAGAAAATAATGGCGCAATTACAACAAGCTGAATTAGAAGATAGACATCATTCAGTTGCGCCAGTGATTACGGTTGATTGGGTAGTAAGTGTTGCAAATGGTAAGTTTAATTTTAGGATTAGTTTTACTAATAAGAGTGAACATCCAGCAAGGTATATTACTGTTAATATTTCCCATCATAAATTAAGCACTTTTGAAGTTTTCCCTAAAGATCACTATCAAGAGATTCTTTCACCTTTTACTTCTGATGAAGAAATTGCCTACAGAGCTAATAAAGAAATAGAACGAGAAATTAGCATTGGATTTGAAAATATTTTAGGTCGTAAATATGAACAAAAATATAAGCTTATAACATTTACTGACCATGGAAAAAAGTACGTAAAAACGAAAAGAATTCTCTAGATACACCCAACGTCACTCAACCAACCATCATAATCATCAGGATTTAACTCCATTTCCTCCTTGGAAGGGAGTGGAGTAAATTCAATTGGTGCACTTGGATTCTTTGATGCATAGTCTGCAAGCAAATGTGCAATAGCACTATCACCATGTCGGTCTTTGTTATTTGAGTTAGATTTACCCATCGCTGGTATACGGGCAACACCATTAACTAAAACAAATGCGCGATGATCTTCCATGACATCTTGATCAGCTGGCATATTCTCAATATCACCATCCTCCAAAGCTGCTTTAAAGTGCGGTGTATGCTCTCGATACCACGATTCAGTAAGCATCACTGCTTCGATCCGATCTCCGTGAAGTACTTGCATCGCTTCAGCTAAGAATCCACCATTACCGCCAGCATCATGTGCACCTTTACTAAAGTTTGGCAGCTTAGCAATGATGAGACGTAGAAATTCTTCTTGTTGTTTGTAGGGGACTTTAAACATCTCAAAAAGAAATGGGATTTTCTTTTTGGTATTTTGCTGTTCAATTAAAGGCCAAAATGAACAAGCATTCTGCTTACGTGCGAAATCTAAACCATAAAAACTATTTAATTTTGGCGGCAATGCTTCCAAAAGTGGCAACAAATGCTCTTCAAAAAATTCCTTTACTTCGGTATTACGAGTTTCTTCACTGACATTATTAAAATCATCCCAACCTTTCGGAGCCTCGAAACGTATAACAGGGACTGAGGCATCTTTTTTACCCTCAAGTAATGAGAGAGGCAACCAACGTCCACCACCTTTACTTGGAATAACATCAAGCTCTTCATCGGCTGCATCGCCATAAAATTTATATGTATCTTCAACCCAAGCTTCTTCTTCAGCTTTGTTGTACTTAATTTTTTTACGCAGGCAAACACGCTTATATAGACCTTGTTCAACAGCTTCACGGAAAGTTGTACGATGAACTGTGCCTTTACGTTTACCAGCTCGGATTTCTTTGATCAGTTCATTAAAAGGATTGTCTTCACCATCATGTGTACTAATGACTCGCACACAACCGCCCCAGATCAATAGTGCAATAGCTGCCTTTAAAAGTTCTGATTGCTGCTCATGGAATCCATATTCATCCAGAACCACTCGACCTTGACGACCACGCAAGTTCGATGGCCGTGAAGTTAAAGCTTCGATACGTTTACCCGACTTAGGGAAGCGAATAGTGAAAGTCTGGATGTGTTTATCACCATCCTCCCAAAGACCTTCTTCAACTTCACTACAGGCAGCATCGAATGCCTTTGCCCACATAGCGCAAGCTTGAATAAACTCAACTGTCATGTCTTTGTTGTAGCCAAGGTAATAACAGTTTTGCCCATTATCACTTGCAGCATCTAATACAGCATCTGCTGCTTCAGCCCAAGTCAGACCGATACGTCGCGATTTTTCTGCTACTTTCAGCGGACTCCTATCAGCAATCCATTCTTGTTGATATGGCAAGAGAACCGCTGGCACATCTTCGTAACCAGCTGAGTTAAGAATCTCACGGGGATCGGTGACTTTTTGCTCGCTCATAATCCAATAATTCCTAGGATTTCTTTCTTAACTTCATCAACAGTATCCTTAGACATGCCGCCTTTTTTGACGATTTTTTCAACTGCTTTGGCAGCAGCTTTAACACGCTCACGGACTTCCGTTTCCCATTTCTTCTGGTTCACTGAGGCTTTTGAAATTTCAGCAATACCTTTACCTGCTTTTGCCATGAGCATGATTCGATCTGCTGGGTCTGCATCAGGGTTTTCTGATTCTTGCAAAGCAATGAGCGCATTAAATAACTCAGTCTGAACTAGTGATAAAACAGCTGAGCTACGCATATCACTATCATCTGGAGCTGCATCAGCAATCATCATTGCTGCTTGTGTACTTGCCTGAACCGCTGCAAGTTTTTGTTCTATTTTCTGACCATAACGATGTACGCTTGACTTACTGACGTTGTAACCGCGCTCTTGCAGGATTTTTGCAATTTCTTCATAGCCACAAAAACCCTGATCCATAAACCGCTTATCAAGCCAAGTTTTATCTTCAGCACTTAGCAGATCAATTGACGACTCTCTTGCCATGTGTCACCTCAGTTCCAGTACTTTTCTGGACGGGCAATCCCAGCTTGGCAATCAATGGTGTACTCAACGATATCAATCCCTAAACGATCAAGCTTTGCATGCCAATGTCCATCAGGCTGCTTTTTAATTTCAACCAGCTTACGTTCTTCTAGATAGTCCAGTTGAACATGTAATTCTTGTGGGGTCGTATCAGCGTATAAGGCACGCATTACATCAAGCAATAATGTATCCAATGCACCAAGTGGACGAGCTTTATCTAAGGCATTCAGTAAATGCCAACGCATACCTTCACGACGGATTTTTTGAAGATCAAAACTCATAGGTTAATTCCTTGCTTAATCTGAACTTTTTCAAGCTTTTCTGCTACAGCATCCAGCTTGGCTTCAATAACGGTTTGACCACGAATATAGTCATCACGGGCAATGTAGCGGAAAGGCATATCAGCTTTAAACTCAAGAAATTTACGCTCAAGCTCACGAACTTCTTCTTGCCCTTTAATTGCCTGACGTGACACTTCCTCAATCTTCTGATTTGTTGATTCGAAGTTTTGCTGAATGTTTTTATTAATCTGGCTGCCCATGATTCTGATCATTCCAGCGACTGCGCTTAACACAGCCGTTAGAACTAAAAACACCTGATATGGTTCAAGCTCAATTGTCATGCATCCTCCTTAGCCGTATCAGATGCAGGTGGCAAAGGCTTGGCACGGTTTTGATCAATAAAACGAGTAAAAAAGCCCAAGACAGCCAAAGTAGCTGTTACATCTTTCTGAGTTGCTAACGGGAGTAATTGAATCAATTCTGGTGGCACGCCATATAATTGAATATATGCAATTAATGCAAAGAACCAGTTCGACAACCACAACCAACCACTACGCCAATTTTCTACAATCCAGCGCTTTTTGAGCTTTACTGCAACACCTTGAATATATTGTGAATCAACAGGTTTATTTTGATTCAACAAACCATTTTGACTTTTGGCTAGCTGACGTCGGAAATTACGCTTCCATTGGCTCATAACATATCCTCCGCAGCATATTTCAAGTTCACCGCTACACGTGCCATCCAGCCTTTGCCGAAGGCATTGAAAGTTGAAATCTTTGTATAGAATTCAATACGCTTGGAGTTGAATAAACTGATTAAAGCAAACTGTGGTTGCTTACGAACAGCTGCTAAAGTTAAAGAACCAACAATGCCATCATCTTCCACACCGACTGCACGTTGTAAAAGTTTTCGAGCATTAAGCAGGCCATGATTAACAGCTGCATCAAAAAGTTGGAAACCAACAGAGAATGGGAAACTGTCACAACTCATTGCATCCCAGTATTGGTTTTTATAAATCTTCTCAACAATATCCATTGGGATATCTTTCATAGAACCCTTATAACCATACTGACGGGCAACGCTTTTTGTAATGCCGTAATTGGTTTCACCACCAGGATCAGAGGGATGATTTACATATCCGCCCTCATGCTGAAGCACTCGATTTAGTGCTGTTTGAAAAGTTTTGTTCACAAAAAAACCCCATCAAATGATGAGGCTATGTTGCTATCTGAACTATTTTTTTATCAGGCGGAAATGCTTCCGCTTGGTTTATTTATTGGCAGGTAAATCAAACATCCCAACTAAAAAAGGTACGGTAGTTGTTCCACCAATTGCATTATTAAAATGCAATCTACCAGTAACCTGACCACAAAATTTCACTCTACTTTCTGCTTCAATATTACCAGATGAACCTATTGCAACAACTCTGTAAACCTTGCCACTATCATCCAAAATCCCAGCTTCATAAAACTTATTTCCTTGCTGACTATTGAACCCATAAATCTCTGTTACTACACCATTTGAACATAAAAGTTTAAGAGCTTCTTCCTGAATATCTTTCATTACTTTGCCGTATGACGTAGTACTAATCTGATTCAACTCATCCCATTTTACATTTCTAGCTGCCATTAAATCAGCAACATATAATGTAACTGGAGGAACTTCATTTACGGCATCACCAACTTCAGATTTTAGCCCAAATACAACTTCACTATATGATCGTGCAAGAGGTTCTTGAGTATCGTGGACAACAGATTGTTCTTCTTTAAAGGTCGTTGATGTCTGCTCAATTGTGGGGGAAGTAACTTTTTTATTAGGAATAAAATAAAGTACTGCACCTATAATACTAATAACAGAAAAAAGACCAACCCATTTTAACCATTCGAAATCCTTATTCATAAATCACCACGAATTCTTAAAATATGTACAATGAGTTCGATACGTTCTTTATAGTAAGCAACCAATTTATCATCTCTTGTTCTAACTTTATTTAACCAAAGCGCTGATGGAAAAACTGATCCAAAAATAACTGCGTAAATCCAATACCAGTCCGTATGTTTTAATACAAACATATTAGGAAGAACCAAGGTAATTATTAAATAAATTGAAATACCAAACCCACATATAGTTATGGCAAAAGGTATAAACCTATTGGAATAAACATCCATTTTCTGTTTCTTGCAATGTTCATGTTCTTTTAGAAGCTCATTTGAACTGACATCCCACAAGGTTTGCGGTTCTTTTTTATTCTGTTTTTTCAACTCTTCAAGAACTTCTAATTCACGCTGGATCCTTAACTGCTCTTGAATATCAAGCTCTCTTTGTCTTTGAATTGCCTGATTTCTTTTTAATTCTTCTTGTTGTTTTTGGATTTCCTGTTGCCGTTTCAAGTCAGCTTCATCATCTAGGGCAAAGATATCACATCCACAATGAACACATTCTCTCGTACGTTTCCAAGTCCAGCCTTCACATTGAGGGCAATCTCTTCCGTTAGGATGATCTTGTGGAGGAGCTTCTTTACCATTTTTAATTAAATACTTATTACCCTGAACTAAATCACCCTTGAGCTTATTGATCTCTGTCACACCTTCTTTACCAACAACATCCCCTAAAATTTTATGGATTTTAATGTTTTTTTCATCATCGCCCATATTTTTCATACCTTAATTCCTCCCAGCTATTTGGCTACATGCTTATCTCCATTCACGATATCACCCCGTTGCTTACCAACTTTTACTTTGGTTTTATTCTGGGTGACTGGAGCATTATTAACAGTTTGTTTTTTAGCATTATATTGGGTGCCATTTCCAGTGTTGGAAATCTCAGTTACGACATTTTTTGTCGCATCCTCACCACTTAATAACAACATCAAAACTTTATTTTTTATTTCAGTAGTTGATTGCTCATATTTTTGAGCAATGATTAGCGCTTCTGGGCTTACTAGTGGGACTACTTTTTGACCTGTAATAATGTAATCAACATCAAGGCCATAATCTTTTAAAAGCAGCAACTTATCTAAAGGTATATTTCCTTTTTCACACCAATTATAAAGTGTATTACGAGCAATTCCTAAGTCTCTTGATAACTGACTAACTCCAATTCTATCTACTTCCGCGCGCAATCTTTCATTAAAATTGTTCAAAATAATGATCATCCATTATTGACATGCTCAAAATATTGAGCAATTATAAAGTCCAAGGTTCAACTTAAATCGAATTAAATCGCACAAATTAGAGGGTCAAATTTATGACGATTAAAACTCCAGCTCAAGTCAAAGCCCAGTTTGAGAAAACAGGTGAAACCGTTACTGATTGGGCTATTCAACATGGTTACACCCCACAAGATGTATATAAGGTTTTGAATGGTCAAGCCAAATGTAAGCGTGGAAAAGGTCATCAAATCGCTGTCCAACTTGGCATAAAACCAAACAGTGAGAAAAATATCACTGCTTAACCTAATGTGCACATTTTTGCACACTTTTGCACAAGGGAAAAGATATGGGACCAAAAAGAAAAGTTAACGAAGTGCTAATCATCATTTATGTGCTGATTTTTTGTATGAGTTTTAGCTTTGTTGGATGGGCAATGGCAGAGCAAGACAACCAAATCCTCCGAGATGAACTTGTATTACCCAAACACAGCTTAGGAGATGGTCACTAATGTCAGCAACAAATAAATCAGCAGAGAAAGTTCTACGTGTTTTATTCGCGCTACGCGGTCATTACGTTTTCGGCCTTAGCAATAAACAGCTTTCTGAAAGCTTGAAAGAAACACCTGTATTTATTACTCGCGCACTCCAAACCCTTGAAGCGGATGGTTGGGCAGAAAAACGTGACAACGGCAACTATGCCCCAAGTGTGAAGGCGGTCAAATTTGCAACAGCTTGTAAAGAAGAATATGACCGTGTTCAAGCACGAATTAATGAATACAACCAACGTCTTAACACACAGTTTTAATAAGGTTTCGTTATGAGCAATGAAGTAGTCACTGAAGTTGAAATTCAAAATCATACAAAGGCTGTTGCAGGTTTAGCAACGCAACTTGGTTATGAAGGAGCTTTAACTGTTGGTGTATTGGAAGATGAAATTCGCTTTTTCCAACAACGTACTGTTGAAGCAGTGATGGAGCTTGGCAAGCGCTTATTAATCTTAAAAGAGATTACACCGCATGGTGAGTTTAATAAGCGCGTTGAGATGTTGAATTTCACCCCACGTATGGCACAAAAATTTATGTCAGCGGTGTTGAAATTCTCAAAAACGAATTCGAGTTCGCTTTTGCAGAAAGCTGGAAATCAAACAAAGTTGCTTGAGCTTGTGACGCTAGATGACGATGAAATACAAGTCATCGAACAAGGTGGAAGCATTGGTGAGGTTTCTTTAGACAGCATTGAAACTATGTCAGTACGCGAATTAAAAGATGAACTTCGCAAAATTAAAGCTGACAAAGAAGCTGGTGACTTACTCCTCCAAAAGAAAGACCAAAAGATTAACGAACTAGATGCAAAGCTCACAAAGCTCCAGAGTCCTGTTCAAATCAAAAAACGCGCTGAATCCGAAGAGCAACTAATTGCAGCTAAAGCTTTAGAAGAAGCCAACACCGCATGTTTAACAATGCACAACGACACAGTGCGTTTTAAAAATACGGTCAACTCAGTTTTAGACACCATCAACGAGCATGGCCTTTACAACATCCAAGAGCAACTTGAAGCCCTCGTAATCAGCGCATTTCAACAGATTGCCCAAACTAGTGTTGAGCTAGGAATTCAAATTGATTTTGAAACGATGGTAAACCCAGCATGGTTACCTGCGGATCAAGACGCTGCTGCATTTGATGCAACAAACGTGGAGCAGTAATCATGACAAATCCAAACTTAGCAAAACAAGATTATTTGCGTGAGATTGCAGCCAAACTTACTGCTGCTGAGTTTGGTGGGAAAGCTGCGATTGTTAAAACTGCTTGTGACTTTTTAAGTCTTAGCAAACCGCAACTTTACCGTGAACTTGAAAAAGTAGGTTTTAAATCTGAACGCAAACAACGCTCTGACAAAGGCAAAACAGTAGTACCAACTGAAGTAGCTGAAATGATTGGTGGCATGGTGCATGTGGCAACACGTGCCAATGGCAAAAAAACTTTACCAGTAACAACAGCACTTGAAATGCTCATTGCAGATGGTAAAGCGCCAAAAGTATCAGCGGCAACTGTTTCACGCATCATGAAACAAAACATGTGCCATCCAAAACAGTTAGCAACACCATCGGCACATACACAGCAAAAATCGCTACACCCGAACCATGTTTGGCAAGTCGATGCATCTGTCTGTGTTTTGTTCTACCTCCCGCGAGGTGGTATGCAAGTCATGGATGAGAAAAAGTTCTACAAGAACAAACCTGCCAATGTGAAGAAAATCGAAAATGATCGTGTGATTCGCTATGTCATGACCGACCACTATTCAGGTTCAATTTATGTTGAGTACGTGTACGGAAGTGAAAGCTCTGAAAACTTAATTGAGATTTTCTTAAACGCTATTCAAAAACGCTCAGCTCAAGAACCTATGCACGGTGTGCCAAACATCCTCTACACAGACAAAGGTTGTGCCAACACCAGCGGATTGTTCAGGAATTTACTTGAACGCCTTGATGTAATGTTTATGGCCCATGCAACTGGTAATTCACAAGCAAAAGGTCAAGTTGAAAACGCTCAAAATATTGTTGAAACACAGTTTGAAGGCCGTCTGCGTTTCATGCAGATCAACAACATCCAAGAACTAAATGCGAAAGCAGCTGATTGGCGCATGTACTGGAATGAAACCAAAATTCATAGCCGTACTAAGCGCAGCCGTAATGCTGTATGGCAAACCATTAAGCCTGAACAATTACGCATTGCTCCACCGATGGAATTATGCCGAGAACTTATCAGCACAGTACCAGTTGAAAAAACAGTAAAAGCCAACCTTACCGTTAGTCATGCCATTCAGGGCTATGGCTCACAAGACTATGACGTTCGCCATGTTGATGGGGTTTATCCGAAAGCTAAATTGCAAATTGTTGTCAATCCATACCGTGCGCCATGCATCGATGTATTGACCAAGGATCAGCATGGCAATGAAGTCATTTTCACATGTGAACCACTGCAAGTTGATTGGGTCGGTTTTGGGAATGATGCGGCTGTTATTGGTGAAGAAATCAAATCAATGCCTCAAAGCGCAATTGATGAAAACCGTAAACGCATTCTCAAGAACGCCTATGGCGCTGACACGCTGGAACAAGTTGACAAAGCAATTGCCAAGAAGAAACCAGCCTATGAAGGCCAGCTCAATGCTATGGCAGACGTTACAGCGGTTGAAGTTCCGACTTACATCAAACGTGCTGGTGAGCAAGTCACAACACCAAAACAACGTCGTGAATCTGCACCTATTTCAACAGTAGAAGCAGCAAAAGAAATCCGAGGCTTAATCGGTGACCTGTGGACCACGGATCACTACAAAGCCCTCAAAAAATCTTATCCAGATGGTTTAGTCCCTGCCGATGCAGTACGTGAAATTGCTGAAGCAATCAAGGCTGAACAAGAACTTCCACAACAACGACCACAACTTCGCGTTGTCGGTTAAGGAGCAACCATGAAACAAAAAGACTGCTCGACAAAACTCAAGGATCTAATTTTAGACAACGGAATTATACAAGCTGACTTAGCTCGATACGTACAGCTAAGCGCGTCATCGATCAACATCATCATCAACTGCCTGAGATGGCCGAAGAAGAATACTGAGTTTGTGAAAGCCCGTTTTAAAGAGTTCTTGATCAACGCAAAGATTAGCGAGACAGAAATTGATGACGCATTCAACGAAATGTTTGATGCACCACCGCAAAAAACACTTCTCGAACGACTTGGCTCAGAAGCAGCAAGTGAAAGAGAACTAGACCATGTGTATCGCGCATTAGTAGCACGACATGGAAACAAACAAATTAATGAACTTTTAAATGAGGACGAACAAGCCATGTTGCTCGCAAAACAGTCGTTGACTCCACAAGCTAAAAAACTGTTTGGCTTGTTTGATAACCCTTTTACAAATGAAGTTCGCGCAGTTGAAGAACTGTTTTTGAACAGCGATATCAACTATGTGCGTCAAGCACTATATCAAACAGCAAAACATGGCGGATTCATTGCAATTTCTGGTGAGTCGGGTTCAGGTAAATCGACTTTACGACGCGACCTTTTAGACCGTATTCGTCGTGAAAAATTACCAATTTTAATTATCGAACCATACGTCATTGCAACTGAAGATAATGACATTAAAGGTAAGACACTTAAATCAAGCCATATTGCTGAAGCAATTATTAATACGGTCAGTGCTGGTCAAGAAAAACCACGCATTTCTGCCGAGGGTCGTTTTCGCCAAGTTCATACGATTTTAAAAAATTCAAGCGAAGCTGGTTATAGCCATTTATTAGTGATCGAAGAAGCTCACAGCTTGCCAATTGCCACTCTAAAACAATTAAAGCGTTTCTTTGAATTAGAAGATGGCTACAAAAAACTAATTGGAATCGTCTTAATTGGTCAGCCAGAACTTGCAAACAAATTAAGTGAGCGTAATCCCGCAGTTCGTGAAGTTGTTCAACGCTGTGAGAGCGTGACACTTGAACCTTTAACAAATACTTCATTGGTTGAGTACTTACAACACCGAGTAAAAAGCGTTGATAAAAAGCTGGAGTCGATCATCACTGAAGACGGTATTCAAGCAATTGTTGACCGCCTAACTCATATCAATAGCGCTGGCAAAACCACACGCTCACTTTTATATCCACTTGCCATTGGCAACTTGATTACCAGTTCAATGAACCTCGCAGCGGAAATTGGCGAGGACGTTATCACCCGCGACATCGTGATGGGGGTTTAAGCATGAATTTTAATTTAAGAAATGTACTGACTGTGAGCTTTTCGCTCTGGGCCTTTGGGGTTGCTGTGGTGATGGCTGTATTAGGAGGTTGCAATGGATAAGGAATACGTCATTGGCATGGTTTGCATCACGATCATGGTCGTTGCATGTGCTGGTTTTAACGCATTAAGCAAAATTTTCGGAGGTTGAGATGGCTGATTTCGCAGATGTTGCAAGCACATTGTCTGAACAGGATTTAGACCATGCACTTGCCAACATTAAACACTTTGACCAAGTCAGCAACTATGAATGTGAAGACTGTGGTGCAGAAATTCCAGAACGTCGTCGCGCTCTAGGCAACGTAAAGCTTTGCATTGACTGTCAAACAGCAGTTGAAAGCAAATCTAAGCATTTTCGAGGTGGTCTATGAACATCAAACAGAAACGCCAGCACTTCAACAAAGACTTAAATAAGTTAGTTGATAACAAACATGCGGTTATTCCCAATGAACTTACATGGGAACAGCTTCAGAAAATTTCTGATGATCCTGAATTTTTTGAACTGTACCAAGAAGCCTTACAAGGGGATTCTGGTGAAGACTGTGCTTGCCTAATTATCAAGGCAATCCACAACGCATTGTTGCGACTTGTTGGGAGTCACTAAATGAGAACTAGATGCCCAGCTTGCGGAGCAACAAACAGCCTAGATGCCCTATTAGGGCATGGTGAAGCCAGCAAAGCTTTTGTTGCTTCACTAAATCTGGTTGGTGATTTAGCTACGCCACTGGTCAAGTATTTGGGAATGTTCCGCCCTCAAAATCGTGAACTTACTTTTGATCGTACAGCTAAGTTACTTGGCGAAATTGCACCAGATGTTAACGCTCAACAGATAAAACGTGGTCATCAAAGTTACCCAGCTCCTAAAGCTGCTTGGATCTGGGCAATCAACACCATGCTTGAGCGTCGCGACCAAGGCAAATTGCAGTTGCCATTAAAAAATCACGGCTATCTGTATGAAGTGATCAGTTCATTCAAGCCAGAAAATGCGCCAGCTCCAGTCGAACGCACACCAACTCCAACACGTGCAAAAACTGAAGCTGAACGTGCAGCTGATCAGGCTCAACATGACCGTCAAAAATTCACACGCCCAAATACAAGCGTTACCGAAATGATGGGCTTTATCCATATGAATGAGAAGCAACCTGAGCGCGGGCTGAAGAACATTCCCAAAGAACAACTTATGGCGCATGTCTCTCAAAACAAGCAGCCAGATGAAACTTTAGAACAGTGTTACCAACGCCTTAAGGCTGCGGAAATTGAATCAGAACAAGGAGCAACACATGAATAAGCCTATTACAGAAGGTTATTGGGAAAACGCTTCAGGTGCATTTGTACCAGAAGCCAATGTCAAAGAAATTGACAAATTGCGCGACCAAACGGTTCGCAAACTTCATGAGAAAGCGAAAGAAATCCATGACCTTTTAAAGGAGTTCAAAATTGAAGGCTTTGCTGATATTGCCAGCTTTATCCAAATTTCTACCGACCAATACGGTGCAAAAGTTGGTGGCAATAAAGGCAACGTAACACTCATGACCTATGACGGACGTTTGAAAATCCAACGCAATATCGCGGAAAACATCAGCTTTGATGAGCGTCTGCAAGCTGCAAAACAACTCATTGATGAGTGCCTTGAAGAATGGACTGAAGGCAGCCGTGACGAAATCAAAGTCATCATTAATAACGCATTCCACGTGGACAAAAAGGGAGACATCAGCACAACCAAAGTACTTGGATTAAAACGCATTGAAATCAACCACCCGAAATGGAAGCAAGCAATGCAAGCCATTTCAGACAGCATCAACATTATTGGCAGCAAAGCCTACTTACGTTTTTACACCCGCGATGACGCTACTGGTGGTTACTTACCGCTATCTCTAGACATCGCATCTATTTCTTAAAACAGGAACTTTTAAACATGAATAAATCTGACTTAATCGCAAACATCGCAATGGACGCTGAATTAACTAAATCACAAGCAGCAGCAGCACTACAAGCGGTAGAAGATGCAATCGCTGCGGCTTTAGCTGAAGGCGGAAGTGTTTCTTGGATTGGCTTCGGAACTTTTACCGTAAAAGAGCGCGCTGCGCGTACTGGCCGTAACCCTAAAACGGGTGAAGAAATTCAAATTGCAGCTGCAAAAGCACCTTCATTCAAGGCAGGAAAGGCACTAAAAGAGGCTATTAAGTAATGGCAACAAAAGTAAATCACTTGGATGTTCTTGAGAAGAAAGGACTAAGAGTTGTTCGGAAATTCAACCTTTGCGGATATTTCGAGTACCACGTGTTGAATAGTTCTAACCAGCGCATTGCAAGAGACACAGTTCAGCAAAAAGCGATTGATCAAGCCTTAAATACACTCGAAGCATAAGCGAGAACAGAATGAAGTTTAAAGTTGAAGTTTCAAATATCTATGTCAAAGAACACGTTGTTGAGGCTGACGACCTTGCCCATGCGCTCGAAATTGCTTCTGAAATCTCAGACACGATGGAAGCAAATCAGCAAACTTTTTTTGAAAGCACATGGGAAGCCAAACCAGTTTCAAACGATGAAAAAGCTACATACCAACCTGAACAGGAATATTTGAAATAAGCGAAACACGGGCATGAGTGCCCGTGTCTGCTGGATGTCGTGATCCAGTACTGATGAGCAGCGGAGAAGAATATGGGTATGAAAAAATTAGTAACTATCACTATAGAGGCTCAAATTGAAATTGAGCTACCAGAGGAATTTAAAGAGTTATCACAACAAGATATTGATGGCATCAAAGCCTGTGGCTATGAAGATTTCAAGACTCAAGATGACCTCTATAAATATGCCGCTGAATTGGTTTTAAACGGTGGTGAAAATGGAAATTGGGATGTTTTCGGCTATGTAGTAGCTGACTGGAAAAAAGGTATGACAGGTATTCCAGCTAACTCCACTTTCTTCAATAGACAAGATTTACATATTACAGATTGTGAAGTTGAGGAAATTAAATGATCAACATTGAGGATTTGGAAAAGTTACCACCAGACGTGGTGGAAAGTTTGGGAGAGGTTTCATGAAAACTATGAGGCTGACAGATGAAGAAGCAAAAAAAATCTTTGAGCATCGTGCTGAGGTGCATCATAAAAAGGCTACCTTTGCTTTCCAAGTAAAGTCGATTCAAGTTGCAAATGCATATTTTGAATGGTGCAAGAAGGAAGGATTTTATACACCTAATCACGGAACATTTATTAATTCATTTGGCTATGAAGAACCTGATGCCAAAGTTATGTCTGAAGCCGTACAGCAAATATGGAAGCTTGTATTTTCATTTAAGATTCCGAAGGAGAAACCACAATGTTGATCATTGCTTATTTCGTTATTTTCTTCATCGGATTAGGAAGCTGTTTCAAAGAAGCAAAATTGGCTTGGATAACACGTAATAGCTTGGGTTTAACCATTTTTGAGAAACGTGCCTACACGATAAAAGCAGGCATTGCCATTCTAATCGCTCTTTGTGGTCTAGGTGGCTTGATAGAGGCAATTATCCGTTCTGGAGTGTTGCTATGAAATTCAATAAGAAAGCTAATCTGATCAAGCTAATTCATGTGGGCAAAACAAATCTTAAATTAGATGATGAGCTTTACCGCGACATTCTTACTAGTACTACTGGTAAAACCAGTTCAAAAGATTTGAACCTAGCACAGCTTGAAACTGTGCTAGATCGCTTTAAACAACTTGGCTTTGAGATTGAATCAAAAAATAAATCTGGAGTTAAAAATTTAGCTAATGATGACCAAAGTAAATTAATCCGCCATTTATGGTTACAGCTTCATGAAGCTGGTCAAGTCAGAAATAGTAGCGAAAAAGCTTTAGCAAAATTTGTAGAGAAAAGAGTTGGTGTGAGTGCCTTGCAATTTATGAGCAGTCATCACGCAGACATGATCATTAATCACTTACGACAATGGTGCAAACGTTGCGGCATTGAAAGAACAGAACAATAAGAAAGTAAAAACCCCAGTGCGCCAACACTGAGGTTTTCAATTCCACCCACCGACGAAAGTAAGAGGAGATAAATCATAAGACTGCTAAATCTTAACATGGGATAACAGCGGGAGCAATTATGGTTTATCGTCCTCACATCACTGATGCACAACAACTATTTTCTGATGAAGAACTCATTGCACTTATGCCAAAAAACTTTGCATTTGTGGCGAAGCTTATCGGTATAAAACCAGCTTTGAGCCTTATTGAGAGCTATGGTGGCATCTTAGTTTTTGTACCCCACAAGCACGCTCTAGGCATTCATCATGAGCTTTCACAGATTATCGGTTATTCAAAGCTACAGCTGCTCTCAGAGCATTTAGGGAATAACTCAATAGAAGTGCCTATGGCGACAACAATCACGATTGCCATGCGTAACAGAACGATCCGTGAAATGGCTGCAAAAAAAGAAAGTCGCTCAAAGATAGCCCGTAAATTTGGCGTGACTATCAGAACAATCCGCAGTATCGTAAATGGCGAAGAAAAGCTTAAATTCCATTTAGACCAGAATCTGGATTTATTCGAATAAAAAGCGGACTCCAAAGCCCGCTTTTTCTATTTCACTGTATGAAAAATCTTTTCAAATCTCATCCCACTTAGTCCCATCTTATCCCACAAAATCCCACAATTATCTCATTACTCTTATATATTTATATTATTAGGTATCACACCTGATCATGGTGATTATGTGATCGCTTATAGCTTAGAACAATAATTAAGAAAGGCAAAAGAGAGTATTTCTCTTTTGCCTTATCCTTTAATATATTTTTTATATAAAAGAGTAAAAGTAAATTCTATATTTTTAACTAGATAGCTTTACCAAATAGTAAAAAAGTGCTTGATGTTGTTGCTAAACTTGAAATAGTCTTATGGTCAATTCAGCCTGAACGCTAGATATAGCTTAACTATTGACCAGTTCCTTAGGATTTTTTACCTATAAATAAAACCTTAACTTTTATTAAGTTTTGTTTAACTTAACATTGTGAATTTTAATTAAAAATAAACATTATTAAGTTTTAAACCTTAAAAATAAGGTGTTTTTTGTTGGAAAAACGAGCTTAAATATATACTTATATTATATTTATATAATTTATTGGGTTGCGCTAGAATGGTCGACGCAGATTATTACTATCCAGTAATAATTTGTATTTCAGGAATTTAAGCTTTTATGGCTTAAGGCTCATCGAAAGATGGGCCTTTTTTTATGGGTGAAAGAAAATGTTTTTATCTTGCTCAATAGCCTAAGCAAAATTAAAAGTTAAATAATGAATAAAATCACAAAAAATAGTCTTTAATGACAAGAAGTGTATGATTTGATAAATTAAAGCCACTTGATAATAATAGGTGATGTAATGAGATTTTTGGTTCTTGCAACTTTATCTGGTTTAGCTTTGATGGGTTGTGCTTCTGTTCAGCAAGCACCGAATACACAAGAGACAATCCGCTATGCTTCTAGCCCATGTTTTGGCGCATGTCCGATTTATTCTGTAGAAGTAACACCTACAGGTTTAATTCGCTTTGAAGGTAAACAATACACTAAAGCTATAGGTGTTAAAGAAATTCAAGGTAGCGTTAAAGATTATAAAAAACTTGCAGATGATCTAAAAACTTATCGCCCTGAAACAGGTACACAATCAAAAACTGCGGGTTGCCAGCAAACAGCGACCGACATGTCTAGCTATTACATTACTTGGATTCAACCTAATGGCACAGAAACTAAATTAAGCCATTACACAGGTTGTATCTCTCCAGCAAATAATAGATTGAATAAGGTTATGGAAAAGTTACCTGAACAATTAGGCATTAAAGATCTAATTTAATGACAAAAGCCCCAAAATCTTGGGGCTTTTTCTTGTTAAGAAGAATTATAAACTCAAAAGTTTTATATTAAGTATTTCTAAAAGAATCAGCGTATAATACAGATTATAAAAACATATATTGTTAAGAGTGGTTATATGTCAAATATTGTCTATACCTTTTTTGGTGGTTTATTACTAGGCATCGCAACAGTTGGGTATTTATATATAAATGGCCGTATAGCCGGAATCAGTGGTTTGCTTGCTCAAGTCATCAATCCTACTAAAGACACCTTTAAGAGTTCGGCATTCTGGTTTATTGCGGGACTCGTGATTACACCTTTCATATATGGTTATTTTTATCAGCCTGAAATTGAAATTAAAGCTAATACATTTGCACTTATTCTAGCAGGTGTACTTGTAGGCTTTGGAACACGGTTAGGGTCGGGTTGTACAAGCGGTCATGGTATTTGTGGTATGAGCAGGTTATCAAAACGCTCGATGATAGCGACAGCAGTTTTTATGTTTGCTGGCATGTTAACGGTTTATATCATTCGTCATGTGATGGGGTAATCCTATGAAAAACATTTTTGCTTTTTTATTTGGTAGCTTATTTTCATTAGGTTTAATGATCTCTGGCATGTCTAATCCAGAAAAGGTATTAGCTTTTTTAGATATTTTTGGGCAGTGGGATATTAGCTTAATGTTTGTAATGTTAGGTGCTATTGCTGTGGCATTTATTCCATTTCAAAAGGCTATAAAAACTCCTAAAACACTCTTTAATGAACAAATTCAATTACCAACGAATACACAGATTGACCAAAGGTTAATTGTTGGTGCTTTTATTTTCGGTATAGGCTGGGGAATAGCAGGTATATGTCCAGCGCCCGCTTTAACTCTGATTGGATTAGGGCATTTTGAAGCGCTTTATTTTATTGTCGCAATGTTATTAGGAATGTTTATTTACCGAATTTTAAATAAAGGAAATTAAGCCTATGCAACAACCTCTAGTAAAAGATTTTTTTGATGAAAACACCAATACTTTTAGCTATGTTGTTGCGGATTTAGCGACTCTTCAATGCGCTATTATTGATAGCGTGCTTGATTACGATGCCGCATCGGCCACTACAAAAACATCCAATGCTGATCTGATCGTCGATTATGTCTTGGCGCAAAACTTTAAAGTACAATGGATTTTAGAAACCCATGTACATGCGGACCATATGACTGCGGCTCAATATTTAAAATCTAAATTGGGCGGTACAATTGCGATTAGTCAAAAAATCTCGGTAGTACAAGAAACATTTTCGGCTATTTATAATTTTGACTTTAAGAAATTCAATGAAAATCAACCTTTTGATTATTTGTTTGAAGATTATGAACATTTCAAAATAGGGGAGATAGAAGCCTATAACATTCCTACACCAGGGCATACACCCGCTTGCTTAAGCTATGTGATTGCCGATGCTGTTTTTGTCGGTGATACTTTATTTATGCCTGATTATGGTTCGGCCAGATGCGACTTTCCTAAAGGAAGTGCTGCTGAGCTTTATGATTCGGTACAAAAACTTTATACACTTCCCGACAATATGCGCATGTTTTTATGCCATGACTATAAGCCCGAAGGTCGTGATGAATATGTCTGTCAAACAGATATAAAAACTCAAAAGCAAAGCAATATTCATTTAAATCGACGAGTTTCTAAAGAATCATTTATCAAAATGCGTCAAAAAAGAGATGCTACTTTGGCAATGCCAAAATTAATTTTGCCTTCAATTCAAATTAATATGAATGGTGGAAATTTTCCAGAACCTGAAGCGAATGGGATCCGTTATTTGAAAATTCCGTTTAATTATTTTTAGAAATAGCCTAAGCATTCATCCGCGATCGTTCTATCTATTCAAATAGCCTAAGCAAACAATAAAATTTACCCTGTCGAAATAGCCTAAGCAAGATTTAAAGAACTTGTCTTAAATCCCGCGAAGTCTCTTGCAATAGCGGCAGAATATGTTGAATTAAATATTCTTCAGTTGTTTTCATAGTTGGAGAAACAATATTTAAAGCTGCAACCACTTTAAAGTCTTGTCCATAAATTGGTACGGCGAGTGCATGAACTCCTAATTCGTGTTCTTCACGCGAATAACACCAATCTTGTTCTCGAATCTCTTGTAGTAACTCTAAAAATTTATCATTTTCGACATGCGTATATTTAGTTAAACGCTGAAGAGGATATTTTTGGAGCCAGTCCAATTGTTCTTCTTGGCTTAAATGTGCCAGTAAAATTTTACCCGCAGATGTCGCATGAGCAGGCAGACGGTTACCTAAGTGTAAGCCGTATGGATTTACACGGTCAGTTTGTTGGTGGGCCGCACTACGAGCAATAGTAATGGCTTCATAACCATCAAGTACCATCACCGAATAAATGAGAGAAGTTTGGTTAGTTAACAGATTTAATAAAGGCTGAGATACTTTCGGAAGCTGGGCTGCACCTAAATAAGCTCCTGAAAATTTAAGAACTTTCGGAGTTAAATAGTAATAGTGACCATCTGACTCAAGATAACCTAAATATTCTAAAGTTAATAAATGACGTCTTGCTGCTGCTCGGGTAAGCCCAGTTTTTTCAGCAGCCATAGAAATGTTTAAACGATGTTGATTACTACTAAAGCTATCTAAAATCGCCATGCCTTTACCAATACCAGCAATGTAATCTTCATGACGAATCGTTTTTTTGTTGTCCTGATTCTGGATTATCCGTTCATCTTTACTCATTACTGATCCTTGTACGATAGAAGCTTAGTAGATCAATTTGCTTTACTGAAAAAGTTTAATAATTTCATGTCGCAGAAATTGATGTCTTAAATTATCCCTTAAATCTTCGTGCCAAAACATACCCATTTTAATGTTGGTTATCTCAAAAGGCAGAGAATGTAAGCAAATTTCATGACTATAAGACAAATGCTGCAAAATCATTCGAGGCATGGTGAGTATTGCGTCGGCTTGGGCTCCTAAAACTTGTAACGCCGTTGAATAGTTTTGACAGCGCATAAATACATTTCTTGAAATTTTTTGGTGTTGGTTTAAATAAATATCTTCAAGTAAAGCGCCCGTACGGCGTGACGAAACACCAATGTGCCGACCACTGATATAACTAGCTAAATCGACTTCTTTAAGTTGGCTGCAAATGACAAACTCATCTGTTACCAAATGATCAAAGGTAATTTTTGGAGATAAGTATTGTTCTAGGTCAATCACGAAATCGAGCTGTTGTGTCGCCAAGTCCGCCATAATATGTTTTCGATCTAGCTTCATACTCACAAACTGCAAATCTAAATTAAGATTTTGAAAATGTTGAGCCAGTCTTGGAAGAATAATCGGCTCAATTTCATCATGCACGGCGATTTTTAAGCTTTTTAAACTGGTTGGATCAAAAACATGTTTCTGTTGGCTAATATTTTGAATCGTTAAAAGTGCTTGCTTAACAGTTGGGTAAATCTGCTCGGCAAAAGGAGTGGCAGACATTTTATTGCCTACACGTATAAATACATCATCTTCAAGTTGCTGACGTAAACGCTGCAAAGCATGACTTGCTGCTGACTGCGTAATATTAAGGCTACTTGCCGCGTTTGAAATACTTTTTTGCTCATAAATCGCAATAAATAGTGGATATAAATTGATATCGATTCGGTGAAAAAAGCTTAGGTCTAGGCCATGCAGGTTATGAATATTATTCATGAGGTGTTATTTAATAAAATCATTTCATTCATATTAAGTTTCAAGTTATGTTGATGTAAAGACCAGATAATGATGTGAAGGAAAAAAGAATGTTTGAACTTTCAAAGAAAGCTCAAGATTTTGCTGAGCGAACAAGAAAATTTATTTTAGAAGAAATAGAACCTATCGAAGCAAAATTTTGGGAAGAGGTTCATGAGTTAAATCCAGATGGGAACTGGAAAAAATGGCAGTGGCCTGAACTGTTAGAAACTCTGAAAACTAAAGCTAAACAAGCCGGTCTTTGGAATATGTTTTTACCCGATGAAAAGTTGGGTGCTGGGTTAACTGTTCAAGAATATGCGCATATTGCTGAATTGACTGGCCGCAGCTTATTGGCACCTACCGTTTTTAACTGTAATGCACCAGATACGGGAAATATGGAGGTGTTATGGCGCTATGGCAGTGAACAGCAAAAACAACAATGGTTACAGCCTTTATTGGACGGAAAAATTCGCTCTGTTTTTTGTATGACTGAACCAGATGTTGCGTCAAGCGATGCAACCAATATGCAAGCGACTGCACTCATCGATGGTAATGAAATTGTTTTAAATGGCAAAAAATGGTGGTCTTCTGGTTTAGGTGATCCAAATGCCAAAGTCATTATTTTTATGGCGCATACCCCAGATGAAACCAAAGACCGTCATCATCAACACTCTATGGTTTTAGTACCGATTGATACCGCAGGTGTCGAAATTCAACGTATGTTACCTGTGTTTGGTGACTACGATGCACCGCATGGACACGGTGAAGTTCATTTTAATAATGTTCGAGTGCCTCTCGAAAACTTTATTGGCGGAGCGGGGCAAGGTTTTGAAATTGCACAAGGGCGTTTAGGGCCAGGACGTATTCACCATTGCATGCGTTGTATTGGCGCTGCTGAAAAAGCGCTAGAACTCATGATTGATAGAGGCATGTCTAGAACGGCGTTTGGCAAAGAAATTTTAAAACTCGGTGGAAACCTCGAACGCGTGGCTGATGCTCGAGTCGCCATAGATCAAGCCAGACTTTTAACCTTGTATGCTGCTTATAAAATGGATACTTTAGGGAATATGGCTGCTTTAACAGAAATATCTGCAATTAAAGTAGTCGCTCCGAGTGTTTTAGAAAAAGTAGTCGACATGGCGATTCAGCTACATGGCGGTGCAGGCGTTTCAAGAGATACGCCATTAACGGGTTTCTTTGCCCAAGCACGCAGTTTACGTTTAGCTGATGGTCCAGATGAAGTACATAAAGGCATGATTGCCAAATTAGAGTTGGCCAAACGTGGTTATGGTCGTCATAAGAAAGTATAAGTTTAAAGGAAGTGAATATGTCGGTAATTGATGTAGGCGGTGAAGTACGTGAAGGTGAAGAACTTGATATTGGGGCAGTTGAAAACTGGTTAAAGAACCAAGGGGTTGAGCTGGTTGGCCCAGCAGTTGTTACTCAATATACGGGCGGGGCGTCGAATTGGACTTATCGTTTAAAATATGAAAATACCGATTTAATTTTGCGACGTCCCCCAAAAGGAACAAAAGCGAAGTCAGCCCACGATATGGCCCGTGAATATATGGTGCAGAAAAATCTTGCGCCTTATTATCCAGTGCTTCCTAAAATGGTTGCACTTTGTCAGGATGAATCGGTCATTGGCTGTGATTTTTATGTCATGGAACGCATTGAAGGTATTATTGCTCGTGCAAAATTACCGCCTGAGCTTGGCTTTAATGAAGAAGATGTTCATGAGCTTTGTGTAAATGTTATTGATAAGCTGATTGAGCTACATCAAGTACCTTATGAGAACACGCCTTTAGCTGAATTAGGCAAAGGTGCGGGATATTGCCGTAGACAAGTTGAAGGTTGGGATAAGCGCTATGAAAAAGTCCGCACAATTAACGTTCCTTCATTTAAATATGTTCGAAAATGGCTAAACGATAATATCCCTCAAGATTCTACGACTTGTATTATTCACAATGATTGGCGTTTTGATAATGTGATTTTAGATCCAGAACATCCAACAGAAGTGATTGGTGTGCTCGATTGGGAAATGGCAACTTTGGGTGATCCATTAATGGATTTAGGCAGTGCTTTGGCCTATTGGGTTGAGCCAACGGATAACATGATTTTTAGATCGACGCGCCGTCAGCCGACTCACTTAAAGGGAATGTTCTCACGAAAAGAAGTCGTTGACTATTATTTGCAGAAAACAGGATTGGAGCCTCAGAACTGGGCTTTTTATGAAGTCTTCGGTGTATTCCGTTTAGCAGTGATTGCCCAGCAAATCTATTACCGTTATTACCATAAACAAACCCGAAATCCTGCATTTAAAGATTTCTGGATCGTGATTCATGCGCTACATATCCGAGCTTTAAAACTTATCGCACAGCAAAAATTGCAAGAATCTGAATTTGCTCAGCAATCTCTACAGAAAATACAGGGTATTTTAAGAAGATGACCACAATTTATCTGGTAAGACATGGACAGGCATCATTTGGTAAAAGTAACTATGATGAGCTGTCTGAAAATGGCGAGGCTCAGGCGACTTTGTTAGGTCGTTATTTTAAGCAAATATTGAAAGAACAACCGTATGTGGTTGCTGGAACTATGCAGCGTCATGAGCAGACTGCAAAGCTCGCACTTGATGAATGCTTTCCAGATGCGGTGATTCATCATAATAATTTATGGAATGAGTTTAACCATCAACAGGTTTTTGCCCGTTATGAACCGCGTTTTGAACAGCCTGAACTGTTAAAAGCTGACGTAGCACAAGAACAGAATCCACGCGCATATCTTGCCAAAATATTCGAAGGTGCCATTGGACGATGGACAGATGGTGACTTTCATCATGAATATGATGAGTCTTGGCCACACTTTAAAGAAAGAGTCGAAACGGCGTTGCAGCAACTTTGTGATGAGTTAGCAAAAACCGAACCTCGCTATGCAGTTGTTTTTACCTCTGGTGGAGTGATTTCTGTAGCAATTGGCAAGCTGCTTGAACTTAGCCCTAATCGAACTTTTGCGTTGAATTGGGCAATCACGAATACAAGTCTCACGACTTTGCGTTTGATTGGAAATGAAGCTCAGGTTTTAAGTTTAAATGAACATCATTTTATAAAAGCTAAGCGTCCAGATTTACTGACATGGATTTAAAATAAGGATAAAAGCATGGCAAAGACGATTTTAATTACAGGCGCAAGTTCTGGATTAGGCGCAGGTATGGCGCATGAATTTGCAGCGAAAGGTTATAACTTGGCGATTTGTGCACGCCGTTTAGACCGATTAGAGACTTTAAAAACCGAACTTGAAAATGAGTACGGTATAAAAGTCATTGCAAAAAGTCTGGACGTAACTAATTACGATCAGGTTTTTGAAGTATTTCGTGCCTTTAAACAAGAATTTGGCTATTTAGACCGAATTATTGTAAATGCCGGAGTAGGCAATGGCCGTCGTATTGGTAAAGGTAATTTTGAAATTAACAGAGCCACAGCTGAAACAAACTTTATCTCTGCCTTAGCACAGTGTGAGGCGGCGACTGAAATTTTTAGAGAGCAAAACGCTGGTCATTTGGTGATGATGTCATCCATGAGTGCGATGCGTGGATTACCAAAACATTTATCGACTTATGCGGCAAGTAAAGCTGCAGTTGCTCACTTGGCCGAGGGTATTCGTGCTGAATTACTAGATACTCCAATTAAAGTCTCAACCATTTTCCCAGGTTACATCCGAACTGAAATGAATGAAGGTGCTAAACATTTACCTTTTGAAGTTGACGCCAAAACAGGATGTAAAGCTTTAGTAAAAGCTATCGAAAAACAACCTGTAAAAGCTTATGTGCCACAGTGGCCATGGTTACCCATGAGTATTGTTATGAAGGTTTTACCATTAAAGTTGGTCAATAAATTAGGATAAAAAAATTACCCCCTAAGTTTTAGGGGGTAATTTTTATTTAGAATTTTTTGGTGTAATTGACGAATAAACGGTCTTCGCCAAAGTCATTGCCATGTTTTACATTGTAATCAATACGAATATATTGCAGGGCCACGCCTTTTAGGAACGGTTGCTGAAATGCGTAGTTTAAAATCACATTCGATTCGGTTTCATGGTTTTTTTCACCATTGGCAGCTTTAAAGTCATGTCCGTAAACATATTTCACCATCGCATTTAGGCCCGGAACATAATCTTTAAAGTCATAGCCGTACATGACATGGTAAGACTTTTCATCTTCTTTAAAGAAGCCCGTAGCATTCCAGTTAATAAAATAAGTTTCTGGTAAGAAACCATCTGGTAATGGGTAAGCTGATTCACCAATAATTTGTTGGTAGCCCAAGCCAAAGGTATGGTTTTTTACTTTGAGCGTTTCTAGCACCCCGATGTTCTGCGCATCAATATCAAAAGTATTGCCATCATCTTTTGCATTAAAGTATTTAAACTTAGAGGTCAGAGCAAAACTTGGTTGCTTCCACGTATGTTCCAGTCCTACATAGTGTTTGTTATACAGATCTTCTAAATTACCGAAGTAATATTCACCCTTTAAAGACGGCGTGAATTGATAGCGCAGGTCAATGTAGTTCAAACCATCAGATTCTTTAGTAACCCCATTTGATGTGAAAGAAAACTTTTTAAAGTCTTCTTCATTTCGTGGAGATACTTTTTCAACCCGACCAATTTCTGCGTAGAGTTGGTCTGAAAGTTGTGACTTTAGGTTGGTTCCCCAATACGAAGTGAGTAACTGACGACTAGCATCTACGGCAGTTACAGGTAAATCTAGCCAGAGTTCACCGACACTTAAAAGAGTTTTGTCATAACCCAGCTTTAAAGTCGCACCGTATTTTAAGAAGTCAGAGGCTTGAGATTGTGTTTCTTTATTAAAAGGCAAAACTGTATCCGCAACATGTTTGTCTGAACTTAAGCGCACGGCGTATTGAACAGAAGCATCAGCCCCAATCGTGATTGGCTTGTCTGCAATGACTAACGGGGTGTCATGCATTTTCGATTTATAAAATAATGACGCTGCCTGAGACCAACTACCAGTGTCTTTGAGTGCATCATTATCAAAATCACGGTTAATGTAGGCATTTTTTAAAGTGAATTTCCATTCATCTTCAGTTTGCTGATTTGGATTTGCGGCCCATGAGTTGCTACACATAAGTATTAAAGTGGCAACAGCTAAAGTGCGTGGTTTAAAACGGTGAAATAATTCCATAATCCATTTCCAAAAAGATGCGCCAGTCCTCGGCACTACGTAATTTTGAATATTTCGGTACTCTCTAAGCGTTTAGTTAGAGAGTACATTTTTGCAATTTGTGAGATCTATTAATTTAATTTTTCAAGCTTCATACTTTCACTAAAGAATTTGCAGCCTTTGAAAAGCAGAATTAAAGCAAGTACACAAGACAAACCACCTACAATAGATAAAAAAGAGCCCACCATTAACGTACTACCAAAAACTTTATCTGTAATAATGGCTACCAGTGTTGTGCCAATACCGAGTCCAATTAAGTTACTCACCAAAAGGAAGAGGGCAGAAAGGCGTGCTCTAAACTGGTTTGGGGCTAACATTTGCAAAGCAGTTGCTGAAATCACTAAAGGGAAAGATGCAAAGAACATTGCAGGAATCAGTAAGCTAACTGAAAGCCAAAGCTGATCTGTTTGGGTAAAAAATGCAATTGGAATAATCAGGCCAACAATACCAATTACACCCGTGAACATCGGCGCATCTTGACGGCCTTTTTTGATAAACCAGTCATTTAGCCAGCCTGCACAAAATACGCCTAATGTATTTGCGACTAACAGAATGGTACCAAGCATATAGCCTGTTTCAGTCGGCGCGAGTTGAAACTTACGAATATAAAATGCAGGTGTCCAGCTAGTTAGGCTATAGAGTGCCATTGCATAAAAGGTAAAACCTAAATAATGACAAGCAAATGTTTTCGAATGTTTTTTAATAAACTGAAGACATTGTGTGAATTTAACTTGGTCAACTTGTCCATTTTGGTTGAGCTGTTGGCCTTTACGTGCAGGGTCTTTAACGGTCAAAATAAACAGCAAACCAATAATGATGCCGGGTAAACCCACCACTAAAAAGGCAATTTGCCATGCTTTAAGTGCGCCTAATAATGGAACTTCAATGAGTGTCACACCTTTAAGCAGGTTAATGACATAACCGCCAACTAAGAAGGCAATACCTCCACCTAAAAAAGCGCCAATTGAATAGATCCCGACAGCACGCCCTAGTTTGTCTTTACTAAACATGTCGCTAAACATTGAATAAGCCGCTGGAGATAAAGCCGCTTCACCGACACCTACCGCCATACGGCTTAAGAACAGTTGAATAAAGTTTTTACTTAAACCGCAAGTTGCTGTTGCCAGACTCCAAACAATAATCCCGATTGAAATTAGTTTTGGTCGTGAAAAACGATCGGCAATGTAGGCTAAGGGTAAACCCATAACGGCGTAAAACAGTGAGAAGGCGAGGCCATGTAATAAGCTAAATTGAGTATCTGAAAGTTGGAGATCTGCTTTGATGGGTTCAATCATCAGCGCCAGAATTTGGCGGTCAATAAATGAAAATATATATGCCAACATACAAAGTATGACCACATACCATGCATATGCATTGCTTTTCTTCTGTGTCCTTTCAACAGCGATATTACTTTGGTTCATACACTTAATCCTTATGTATAAAACGCTTAAAGAAATTGATATCTAACTTTTATTATTCCTCTAAAGTTTTCGATATTTCCCCCTTTTAGATAAGAATAATAAATAGGCTAGAAATGAGTAATTTGGTCTCGTACAGACCGGAAGAGTGCGTCTAAACCCAATTAGGAGTTAATGGGATTTTTAAGATCATGGAATTATTATTTTCTTTTTATATGTAAAATTCCATTACTTATTAAGTATGTTAGAATACCTAAAAAGTATGTTAAGTAATTATATATAGATAAATTTATGATATAAGAATTTGATTTTATTAATTTTTATTGTTTTAACGAAAGAGCAGCTAAAGAAAAAGAAATTTTTAACTGCTCTAAGAGAGCTAATTTATCATAATGAGAAATATTTAGCTGGATGGCATCAGGTCAAATAATTTCTTTAACTGGGTATTTAAATTATGTAGCTCGTCTTCTGAAAAAGCATTCAGAATGCCTGCCAAGGTGACCACACTAATTTGATTAATCTGTTCAACTAGCTCAACACCTTTGGCCGTTAATTTCACCATCGAGATGCGTTCATCGGTGGTAGAAGAGTAGACCTCAACAATTCCATCTTCTACTAAGCGATATACAGCTTTTGTTGCAGTCGTTAACTTTAAGGTAGAAAGATTAGCGATATCGGTAATACTGGCTTCACCCAAAGCATTAGTACTTAAAATGATTTTACGGCGTGTATTATCAATACCTAGTTTTTTTATTGATTTTTCAATGAGTTGTGAATATTTTCCGTTAACTTGAGATACCCAAAAAAAAGGGAAGTTTTGAATACTCGACGGTTCTTTATTAGGAAGAAATTGTTCTAAATGATCAAGCATAGCTAAGCAATAACTTAGTGAAAAAAGGGTAATCCTATTATAAACAAAATTTTGGATATTTCCTTGGGAACAAATTATAAAAAATACTTGACAATTCCATTAAATTTTCCGATATTTTGATTAATGAATAAAAATACATGGAAAAGTGAATGAATATTGTTAGCCAAAGCGTGCACAAAGGAAGTGGCAAGCTCAAGGTGATGGTCAAGGACACAATTGATATTCAAGGTCTAAAAACCATTGCTGGTAGTCGAGCTTTATTAAATGTTGAACCTGCTCAAGATGATGCTGAGGTGGTTAAAAACATTTTAAAAGCTGACTGTGAAATTATTGCCAAAACAAATTTGCACGAATTGGCTTTTGGTATTACAGGCATTAATCACGCTTTTGGTACACCGATTAACCCTAAATATCCTGAACTTATTCCAGGCGGTTCTTCGAGTGGTTCGGCTGCAGCAGTTGCTGCTAAACAAGCTGATTTTACTTTAGGTACAGACACGGGCGGCTCTATCCGCATGCCCGCTGCGTGTTGCGGAGTTTTTGGTTTAAAACCGACTTTTGGTCGGGTAAGTCGCAAAGGCGTATATCCACCGTCAAGTTCTTTAGATTGCGTTGGTCCTTTTGCAAATTCAGTCGAGATGATTGAAAAGGCCATGCAAATTATTGATCCAACTTTCAAACCTACTGAATTTACTCGTACACCAAAACTTGCTGTTTTAGATGTAAGCGCAGATGAAGTCGTTTGGAACTGTATTCATCAAGCACTTCAAAAAGCAAATTTAGATACCACCTTAGAAAAAGTTGAACATTTTGAAGCGGCTTATGATGCAGGCATGCAAATTATTAATTATGAAAATTGGCAAGCTTTTGGTGAATTAACTCAAACAGGCTTAATTGGTTCTGATGTAAATGGTCGTTTATTAAAAGCGGCACACACTACTTTAGAACAAGTAAAACAAGCAGAAGTTGTGAGAGCGCAGCTAACCCAAGAACTCGATGCTTTATTAGAAAAATATGATGCATTGGTTTTACCGACACTTCCACAAATTCCACCGAAAGTTTCTGAAGCTGAAAACACGGTCGCTTTTTTGAATCTTACAGGTTTAGTTCGACCATTTAATTTATCAGGTCATCCCGTTATTTCAGTGCCACTTGAAACCAGTGAAGGTTTACCAGTGGGCTTACAGATCGTATCAAAGCATCAAAAAGATGAGCAATTATGCGCAATAGCTAAATTTTGTGTTGATGCAATGCAATAAATTACAAGGAGTTAGATGATGAATAAGTTATCTAAAATGGAGTTTGCTTCTCAAGACAAAGCAGTTGACTTAGATGCTTTGTGCCAAGAAATTCGTGAGCGTGCCTGTACAGGTGAATTTGATAATCAGGCTTATGTGAGTCAAGACGTTATCGAAAAGCTTAAGCAAATCGGTGTTTACCGTGCATTGGTTCCGAAACGTTTTGGTGGTGATGAATGTTCACCACGACAGTTTTGTGAATTGATTGAAACTTTATCTAAAGCTGATGGTTCAGTCGGTTGGGTCGCAAGTTTCGGTATGAGCCCTGCGTATTTAGGAAGTTTGCCTGAAGATACACTTAAAGAGTTGTACCAAAACGGACCAGATGTCGTATTTGCCGGAGGTATTTTCCCACCACAACCTGCTGAAATTACAGATGAAGGTGTCGTAGTTCGTGGACGTTGGAAATTCTCAAGTGGTTGTATGGGCGCTGACATTGTTGGTGTGGGGATTTCACCGCTTAAAAACAATGAAATGCAAGGCTTACCACGCATGGCCGTGATGCCTGCCAAAAAAGCAAAAATCGAAATGACTTGGGACACCGTTGGCCTAAAAGGTACAGGAAGTCATGACTTAGTCGTTGAAGATGTATTGGTCGAAAAGAAATGGACCTTTGTACGTGGTGAACCTTCGAAACTCAGCGAGCCATTCTTTAAATATCCGTCACTGTCTTTAGCCACCCAAGTATTAACCGTGGTGGGTATTGGGGTTGCAGCTGCTGCATTAGAAGAATTTGAAAAATTGGCACCAGGTAAAGCATCGATTACAGGCGGGTCAGAAATTGCAAACCGCCCAGTGACTCAATATGAGTTCGCTCAAGCTGATGCTGAGTTTCAGGCTGCAAAGTCTTGGTTTTATCAAACCATGGATATTGTTTGGAATGAAATTATTGCTGGTCGTGAAGCAACTGCTGAACAAATTAGCGATATGCGTCTGGCATGTACCCATGCAGCGCGAGTTTGCGCCAAAGTCACCCGAAAAATGCAAATGCTCGCGGGTATGACAGCAATTTATACCAACAATCCATTTAGCCGTTTTGTGAATGACACCAACGTGGTGACTCAGCATGCCTTTATGGGTGATGCAACTTTACAAAATGCAGGCTCAATCAGTTTCGGGTTAAAACCAACCCCAGGTTATTTATAAGTTTAATTTTTAAAAGGATATTGAGATGGAAGCTAAAAAATCATTACGCGTTTTGTTCTGCATGGGTATTAATCAAAACTTTTTTGATGCAGAACCTGCTGAAGCAAAAGCAGTTTGGGCCGCGTTTGGTGAAATGTGGAATGGCATTCATGACTTACCGGGTGTTCATGTTTTTGGAAATCTTGATGATGACCAAAGCATGGTTGGCCCAAGTGCAGGTTGGCCTTGGACGACGTACTTGCTTGCAGATGTTCCAGATATTGAAACCGTACACGCAGCTTGCAACTTGTTTAGAACGACAGTGGTGGGTGAAGGGCCATACAAACTTTGGAAATATTGCAAAGTTGAAGCTCGTGTTGGGCGCGAATTGATTATCCAACGTTAAGGCGATGGCAATGAATGACAAAGTGAATATTGCAGAAATCTTAGAGCGACTAGAACAGTTAGAAGCGCACAATGCCATTCGTAACTGCCTGAACCGTTATATGGAAATCTGCGACGAGCTTAATGCAAATACAGACCTTGATGAGCTAATGAATCTTTTTGATCAGGACTGTATTTGGGAAGGTGTTGGTGAGAAATATGCCAAATCTTTTGGCCGTTATGATTCTTGGCAGTCGATTTACGACATGTTTAAAAGTTATACCCAAAAAGAATCTCACTTTGTTATGAATGCACACTTTGTAAATTCAGAACAAATTTATGTAAATCAAAATGATGCAAATGCTTCATGGCTCATGTTGCAAACTTCAACCTTTAAAGATGGCCGTAGTCATCTGAATACAGCAAAGCTCAATGTGAAGTTTCAAAAGCAAGCAGATGGAACATGGAAAATTAAACATTTCCAAACACAGAATATTTTCAGTCGTCCCGTATCGCATTGGCACACTGAAGCTGAATTGCCGGTACCTTCCCAGGAATGACCCAGGACATATTTAAAAGGACTATTGATATGAACAGTATTATCCCAACGCATAACATTGGCATTGATTACGATGCTTTGGTTCAAAGTGACCGTGCTCATACTTCTCTTTATAAAGATGAACGTATTTTTGATGAAGAAATGGAAAAAATCTTTTATAGCACTTGGGTCTGGGTTGCGCATGCCAGCGAAATTCCAGAAGGCGGAAGCTATAAAACGATTAACATCGGTAAACAGCCTGTTGTGGCGGTACGTGACCGTAAAAAGAAAGTCCATGTACTTTTAAACCGTTGTCGTCACCGTGCAGCAACCGTATGTGAACATAAAAAAGGAAAAACTAATAGTTTTGTATGTCCGTACCACGGTTGGAGTTATGCACTTGATGGCAGTTTACGTGGTGTGCCATCTCCAGAAAGTTACGGCGATTGTTTAGATAAGTCAGAATTACCGTTGGTGAGTCTACGTGTAGAAGAATATAACGGCATGATCTTCGCTTCATTTAAAGAAGATATTCAGCCTCTTGAAGAGTTCCTTGGGCCTGCAAAAAAATGGATTGACCTATTTATGAAACAGGGCGCGGGTTATCCAATTAAAGTGTTGGGTGAACACCGTTTCCGTTTCCCGGGTAACTGGAAAATCCAGCTTGAAAATACCACCGATGCATATCACTTCCCGTTGGTACATAAGTCATTCTTAAGTTCTGTCGATGAAAAAACAGAAGAACTCTTTAACTTCGAAAACCAACCAGGCTTTGTTGAAGACTTAGGGAATGGTCACAGTGTTATGGTGATGATTCCTGAACTGGTTGATCTAGACGAAGAGCTTATGGAGCGACCAATTCAAGAGCGCTTTGAAGACTTGGCTCAAGCTTTGCGTGACGAAGGCCATGAAGAGTTAGAAGTACGCCGTATTGTTCGTGCAGTCGGTGGTTCTGGCTTTAACTTAAATTTATTCCCGAATATTGCATGTTCGATGGCGTTCTTCCGTGTGTTACAGCCAATTTCAGTTGCTGAAACAGAAATTCATCACTCGGTAATTACGATGGATGGTGGCCCACAAATTGCCAACCAATATCGCTTACGTTTGCATGAACATTTCCAAGGTCCATTTGGTTTTGGTACACCAGATGACTCTGAGGCATGGGAGCGCGTACAACACGGCGCCAATGCGGGTAATGATTTATGGATCATGCTCAACCGCGGTTTACCGGGCGAAGTCAAAACTGAAGATGGTTTAAAAAGTGATGTCAGTGCTGAAACTGGTATGCGTGCAGCATACCAGCAGTGGAAAAAGATGATGACGGCTTAAGGAGAGAGCAATGAATATGAATCTGCAATTGTTAAATGAAGTCACTGCTTTCATCTGGGCCGAAGCAGATATGTTAGACCACAGCGAGTACCGTGAATGGCTTAATTTATGGAATGAAAAAGGTGTCTATATCATTCCAATTGACCCAAACCTCACTGACTACGAAAACAACTTAAATTATGCCTATGACGATAATCATATGCGTACTTTACGTGTACAGCGTCTTGAAAATGGTGAGGCAATTTCTACGGCACCAAAGGCGAATACGGTACGCAGTATTTCGCGAGTACGAGTCATTCAAGACCAAGATGATGAAATCGTTTTGCGTTGTGCTCAAAACTTACGTGAATTCCGTAAAGAAAACCTTAAGCATTACACAGCTGATATTACCTACCATCTAACTCGTGATGCGGCTACAGGCTTTAAGATTAACCGTAAAATCATTAACTTGGTTAACTCAACCGATACCTTAGCTGGTATTAGCTACATTCTTTAGGAGCGGTAACATGAAACAGGTTGTTTTAGTGACAGGTGCTGCTTCTGGACTCGGTAATGTCATTGCTGAATATTTTGCGAGCCAAGGCCATCAAGTGATTTTGTCGGCAAGTACGCTTGAAAAAGCAGAAAATGCCAAGGCTCAAAGTCAATATGCCCAAAATATGTTTCCCTTGAAATTAGATATTTCAGTTGAGGCAGATTTTCATGCAGCGGTGCAATGGATTGAAGAGAAATTTTCTAAACTTGATGTGTTAATTAATAATGCTACCGTCACCAAAGCAACGCCAGTATTAGAAATTACCGTAGCCGATTTTGATTGGGTGACCCAAGTCAACCAACGCGGCACCTTTCAGGCTTGCCAAATTATTGGCCAATATATGGCTAAAAAAGGCTATGGACGCATCATTAATATGGCGTCGTTAGCAGGACAAAACGGTGGTACTGCAACAGGTGCACACTATGCGGCAACCAAAGGCGCGATTGTGACGTTAACCAAAATTTTTGCCAAAGAGTTTGCGGCAAAAGGGGTAACGGTCAATGCAGTTGCACCGGGACCTATGGAATCACCGATCGTTCATAGTGTGGTGTCAGACGAAAAAATGGAACAGTTCATCCAGAATATTCCGGTTAAAGCCTTAGGAAGTATGCATTTTATTGCTGAAACTTGTGGGTTGCTTGCGAGTCCAAATGCGGCGTTTGTGACTGGTGCAACATGGGATATTAACGGTGGTTTATTCATGCGTTAAGCCAATCGCTTAATCATGAAAAGGGAGTTGAATCATGACTACACTTTATGATGTTGTCGTTAAAAATCGCCATGTGGAAGGTGGAAATATTGCAGTCATGGAATTTGAATCTGCAACTTCTACAACATTGCCAAAAGTTGAAGCAGGTGCGCATATTGATGTGCACTTACCGAATGGCATGGTGCGCCAATATTCACTTTGCCAAAATCCAAATGATGAAGGTAAGTTTCGCCTTGGAATTTTACGTGACCCTGAATCACGTGGTGGCTCAATATCCGCTTTTGATGAAATTAAAGATGGCATGCAAATTCAGGTCAGTGAGCCAAAAAATTTATTTCCACTTTTAAAAGCCAAACACAGTGTCTTGATTGGCGGTGGAATCGGGATTACGCCATTAATCACGATGGCGTATCAACTTGCACATGAAGGCGAATCATTTGAGCTTCACTACTGCGGCGCTAGCCCTGAAAAATGTGCTTTTGTTGATGAAATTAAAAATGGTGAGTTAGCAAAACACACAACTTTTCATTTTAAATCGGAAGGTGCAAGCCACCGAGCATTTTTTGAATCTGCCATTAAAGATATTGACCTAGAGAGCCATATTTACACCTGTGGTCCAGTCGGTTTCATGGATTGGGTGATTAACCTCGCCACGACTCACGATTTTCCTGAGCAGCAAATCCACAAAGAGTATTTCCAAGTCGAAACCGACACATCGGGAGATTCATTTGAAGTGGTGGCTGAGCGTAGCGGAAAAATTATTATGGTTGAAGCTGGCGAAACCATTTTGCAGGCTTTGGCTAAAGAAGGCATCGACATTGAAATGTCTTGCGAGCAAGGCGTATGCGGAACCTGTATGTGCGATGTAATTGAAGGCGAACCTGATCATCGAGATGTTTATTTTACTGACGAAGAAAAGGCCAGCAATGAGCAAATATTAGTGTGCTGTTCACGCTCTAAAACACCGAGATTAGTTTTAGATATTTAATGCTCTCGCGATTTATATGGATGTAAGAGAAGGTTTAGGAGAAAGATGATGAATGTATTACAACAAATAGATGAGTTTACGGTCGATCCACTACAGTTCCGACGAGCATTAGGAAATTTTGCAACAGGCGTTACCATTGTTACTGCACAAAATGCACAAGGTGAGAAAGTCGGTGTAACCGCAAATAGTTTTAATTCAGTATCACTCGATCCACCGCTTATTTTGTGGAGCATTGATAAAAAATCGTCAAGTTTTTCAGTATTTGAAGAAGCAACACATTTTGCAGTCAATATTTTATCGGGCACGCAAATTGAGCTGTCTAATAAGTTTTCGAGACGCAATATTGATAAATTTGCCGACACAAATTTTCAACTTGGCGCAGGATGCGCACCTATTTTAGAAAATTGTTCTGCGGTGTTTGAGTGCGAACGTTATCAAGTGATCGAAGGTGGTGACCACTGGATTATTATTGGTAAAGTGGTTCGTTTCCATGACCAAGGCCGAAGCCCGCTGGTTTACCATCAAGGTGCATATTCTTGTGTCATGCCGCATCCAAGCCTTCAAGTTAAACAAACTGAACAGAACGGCGTAGACCAAACACATTATGGGCACTTATATAATAATGTCTGCTACTTAATGAGCCGTGCTTTTAAAGCCTATCAAACCGACTATATTCCTAAGCAAATGGCTTCGGGTTTCCGTACCAGTGAATCTCGTCTCTTGCTTGTTTTGGCAAGTGGTACTGCTTCTAGTAAAGAAGATTTACCGCGAGATATTGCTATGCCAATGCAAGAAGTTGAAAGGTCGGCTGAAATTCTAAAATTTGAAGGATTATTGGTCGATCATGATAATTTGTACGCCCTGACCGAAAAAGGCAAACAAACGGCGCAGTATTTGTTTGATATTGCCGATAGCCACCAAAATGAGGTGTTTAAAAAGTATTCTGAGGAACAAAAGAATATTTTTATTACCATGCTGCGAGATTTTGCGGGAGTAGCATAAGCCCCATTAAGCTGATAAATTGAATTGATTTATCAGCTTCTTTACATCTAGCTGACTATCATCAAAACAATTCCACGGATAAGGAATTTTTGGCACACAATTTGTTTATCAATAAAACATGATTGCAAATATGCCAAGACAGTGCACCACCACAAGCGCAAAATCTTGAGCGGTGGCACATGTATAGAGAGGTAAGGGATGAACCAATATGTAAGTGATGCATTACTCACATGGACGCACCATATTAAAAATGTGTGCGGCAATTTTGAAACCGATTTTGATGGAACCCGTAATTTATTCATTGGTGAGGTTCAGTGCTTTTTATTGGGCGATACCGAAATTGCTTTTATTAAAAATAATGCCAATAAAATTGTCCGAAAAGCCGATGAAATAGATCGAGTGAATAATCGTTTTTGTTTTTTGATTTTGCAGTATTCGGGAAAAATGCTGCTCGAGTATAAGAATGAGACTCTAAGTCTGAATGAAGGCGATATTGTGTTGGTAGACCCGGTCGAAACTATTTCGATGTATCCGCAAGGTTTGGTGAGTCAGATTTCAGTCCATCTCTCACGTGAAAAATTACTTAAAGAAAATATTAGTACTGAATATTTTGGAAAACTGATTACTCAAAATATGAGTGGTTTTTTACTCAAGAATATTTTGAAAAATATGTCTGCAGAAAACATCAAACTTTGGTACGCAACCGAAGACGGTAATGCTTTTGAAGATGCGCTGATCGCCTTAATCAAACCCACAATCAATTATAAAAATGTTCATAGCTCCAATAATCTAATGGAAAAAGCCGAGCGCTATATTATAGAAAACTTAGCAAAACCCGATTTAACACCTAAATTAATTGCAGAGCATATTGGGGTATCTCTACGTCATCTCTACCGTTTGTTCCTTCAAGAAAATTTATCTATTAACAAATATATACAGCTCAAGCGTCTAGAAAAAGTCAAAGCAGATTTGCTTGATAAAAAGAACAAACAGAGTTCGATTACCCAAATTGCCTTGAAGTGGGGTTTCTGGGACGGTGCTCATTTTTCAAAAATCTTTAAAAAGACTTATGGTATTTCTCCTAAAGAATTTAGAGAGGGTATGCCGGTTTAAATATTTCTTCTTTTAATGTCATTTTTAGACAAATTCGACGTCATTCTTGAACAAGCTAGCCCTATGTAAGTGTGTTGAAATTAAATTCATTAGAGCAGGTTAGATAAGCTTAATAACCATAAAACTATTAAGTTGGTCTAATGAATTTCACTCACAGGAAGTGCATTTTAACTGTCTGATTCAGATAGTTCAGGGATAGATGAAAAGGATGAAACCAATGCGTAAACAACGATTATTGAATGACATACAAAAAATACTGGCACTTAACTTATCAATCGCTGCAAGCTTTTGGGGACTCAATACTCAAGCGTTTGCTCATGGTGGAAAGGCCGACATGGTCTCACTTTATCAAAACATGAGTGAGCAAGGCGCTAAAGTTGTTAAAGATGACTTTACTAATACTTATATGATCACCAAAGGTTCTATGGTGGTTCGAGCTAAACCTAATTCAGATCAGGTTTTGATAAATGGCAAACCTTTCACGCTCAGCGTGCCTTTATTAATTAAAGATGGTAAACCTGTTATTGGAAAAGATTTTTTTAATGAAGTATTCCAGTCTGGGTTAGATCAAACTTTTAAAATTGAAAATACGTTTCATCCACTCAATAGCTTAAATTCTGACGAAATTAAAAAGACATTTGATGTGATTAACCGCTCGAAATACGCCTATAAAAATATGCGTTTTGCCGAGTTAAAGCTTAAAGAACCTGAAAAAGCAAAAGTTTGGGACTACTTTATTAATCACAAAGAATTTAAAGAAGATCGTATTGCCTCATTTATTTTATTAAAGGGGAGTCAAGCAATTGAAGGTGAAGTTAATCTTAACACTCAACAAGTCACAAAATGGAATGTACTTAAAGACACTCATGGAATGGTGTTGCTCGATAATTTTGAAGCCGTACAGCGTGTAATTGAGACAAGTAAAGAATATCAGGAAGCTTTACGGAAACGCGGTATTACCGATGTGAAGAAAGTGATTGCTACACCGCTAACTGTTGGATATTTTGGCGGTAAAGATGGTCTGGACAAACAACTCAATATATTAAAAGTCGTTGCTTACCTAGATGTAGGGGATGGCAATTATTGGGCACATCCAATTGAAAATTTAGTTGCTGTAGTTGATTTAGATAAAGAAAAAATTATCAAGATTGAAGAAGGTGCGATTATTCCTGTGCCAATGGCAAATCGACCTTATATGTCGAATAAGCCCGTAGCAAGTAAGCTAAAACCACTCAATATTACTGAACCTGAGGGTAAGAACTTTAGCATTACCGGTCAAACCATACATTGGGGCAACTGGTGTTTGCATGTGGCGTTAGACTCTCGTGTTGGCTTACAACTTTCAACGGTGACCTATAAAGATAAAGGTGTGAAGCGCAAAGTCATGTATGAAGGCAACTTGGGTGGAATGGTGGTTCCATATGGTGATCCTGATATTGGATGGTACTTCAAATCTTATTTGGACTCTGGCGAATATGGTATGGGAACACTTACCTCATCTATTATTCCGGGAACAGATGCACCCGACAACGCTGTTTTACTTGATGCCGTGATTACAGACTACAAAGGCCAGCCACAAGTGATTCCAAATGCCATTGCTGTATTTGAACGTTATGCAGGACCTGAATATAAACATCACGAAATTTTTGGTAACCAAGATGCCAGTGAAGCCCGCCGTGAACTTGTGGTGCGCTGGATTAGTACGGTTGGAAACTACGATTACATGTTTGACTGGGTATTTGCCCAAAATGGTGTAATTGGGATTAATGCGGGTGCAACGGGTATTGAAGCTGTTAAAGGCGTTAAATCACGCACCATGCATGACAGTACCGCAAAAGAAGACACCAAATATGGAACTTTAATTGACCATAATATTGTGGGTACAACGCATCAGCACATCTATAACTTCCGCTTAGACATGGATGTAGATGGGGAAAACAACAGCTTTATGCATATGGACCCTGTGGTGAAAGCCAATGACAAAGGTGGTGTTCGTACAAGCTCAATGCAAATTGATAGTAAAGTCATTACGAATGAGCAAAATGCGGCTGAAAAATTTGATCCATCTACCATTCGCTTACTCACGAATTTCAACAAGGAAAATAAATTAGGTAATCCAGTTTCTTACCAATTAATTCCTTTTGCAGGTGGAACACACCCTGTGGCGAAAGGAGCCAATTTCTCTAAAGATGAATGGTTATTTAAACGTTTGAACTTTATGGATAAGCAAATTTGGGTGACTCAGTACAATCCAGACGAACGCTATCCTGAAGGGAAATATTCAAACCGTTCAACTCATGACACAGGTTTAGGACAGTTCATTGGCAACAATGAAAATATTGAAAATAAAGACCTTGTGGTCTGGATGACAACAGGTACAACGCATGTGGCGCGTGCTGAAGAATGGCCAATCATGCCGACAGAGTGGGTGAATACACTCATCAAACCTTGGAACTTCTTTGACAGCACCCCGACTTTAAACTTGGGTGAAGAAGAGCAAAACACACAGCACGACCATCACTAAACGAGTAAATGATCTAGAGTGGGTAATGAATCGGTTACCCACACTTGAGCACGGTTAGGCCGTTCGCAAAAAAGGAATTTCTCAATGAAAAATTTATTTTCTCAGGTTGTGAGAGGGACTCTCTTTGTCTCATTTTTTTCAACTGTGCATGCCGGTGAGCTTGAAATTAAGCCAACTTTTGAAGCAACTTTTGGAGCTTTTAGTAGTGGTAAAAGCTATAACGGCGAAAATCTAGAGGATGAAAGAATTAATTGGCAAGAAGGTCATCTTAAATATGGTGCTAAAGGACAATACACCTTTAAAAACAATCAGCTCTATGCAAGTTTGAGCGGTATTAGCTCGGCAACATTTGGTGATGGTGATGCCGGCCAAAATAGTAATGGCAAAGAACGTAAAACAGATGTGAATGAATGGATCATTGGTTTTAAAGACGGCCCCAATAAAGATGAATTGATCACCTATGATTTAAGTATTGGTCGGCAAAATATCATGATTGGTGACGGGTTCTTCATTGCAGGTGATGCGTTAAACCTCGGTAAAGCGCCTGCGGATGGTGCACTCGATCGGGGCGGCGCATATTATCTGGCAGCTCGTCGAAGCTTTGATTTTACAAGTTTGCTTCAATACAAACCGCAAGAGAATACAACGCTAAAGCTGGCTTATTTAAAGTCCGACAATAAAGCACAATTTTCACCTGAACTGTTTGTGACTGATCTGATATATCAGCTTAAAGATAGGGGCGTTGGGTTTACCTATTTAAATGTATTAGACCTTGAAGATGCTGAACACGTTTCAGGGCGCGAAGATCTTAAAAATTATGCTTTACGTTTGAATTATCAGCCTTTGCCAGAACTACAAGTTAAAACTGAGTTTGTGGTTCAAGATAAAAAAGATGGCCAAGAAAATGCTGGCTACTTAGCGCTGAACTATAATTTTTTATCTTCAAAATATACCCCCTCATTAGGTTACCGCTTTAGTCATTTTTCAGACCAATATGACACTATGTTTTATGGAAATACAGTCGGCTTTGGTACATGGTTTCAGGGCGAAGTTGCCGGAAATTATGCTGGTCCATTCAATAAAAATGCCGATATTCATCAAGTTTCTTACATGATGAATTTGAAAGAAAATTTTATGTTGGGTGCTTTGGCCTATAAGTTCAAAACAGTAAATAAATCTTTAACTAATGTAGATGGACATGAGTTAGATGTCTTTTCAGTCTGGTCGGTCAATAAAAAATTCAATGTTATTCCTTTAGTTGGGCTCTATAAACCGAAACACGATATCCATAGTGGTGGTACTCAAAACTACGATGATAAGACCAATGTGTATGCGCAGTTAATTTTGCAATACATCTATTAATAAATCCTTTTAAATGAATTGAGAGAAATAAAAATGAGTGAAGTTCAGATTTTAGAAAGCGTACAGCAATTTATGGCGCGTCAACATGGACATTTTATTGATGGAAAATTAGTTGCTGCCGAGCTTTTAGATAAAGTGGATATTGTGAATCCATCGACTGAAGAAGTGGTTGCTCAAATTAGTATTGGTAGTCAACAAGATGTAGATAGTGCGGTAAAAAGTGCTGAACATGCTTTTCAAAATGCTTGGGCTGAAACAACGCCGTATGAACGTGGCGTTAAACTGAACAAGCTAGCAGACTTAATTGAGCAATATGGTGAAGAACTTGCACAGCTTGAAACTTTGTCTACCGGAAAACTTATCAATATTTCCCGTCATCTTGAGGTCGCACAATCCGTTATTTTCTTAAGATATTTTGCGGGTTGGGCAACTAAAATTAATGGTCAAACCATGCAACCGTCTATTCCTTCTATGCAAGGTGAAAAATATACAGCCTTTACTTTAAGACAGCCTATTGGCGTGGTTGCAGGGATTGTGCCTTGGAATTTTTCACTGATGATTGGTGTTTGGAAAATTGGTTCAGCTTTAACCACTGGTTGTACGATTGTGCTTAAACCAAGTGAGTTTGCCAGCTTATCTTTATTACGCTTAGCTGAACTTGCCATTGAGGCAGGTATTCCAGTGGGTGTAATTAATGTGGTTACGGGTAAGGGGGAGACAGGACAATATTTAATTGAGTCGCCGCTCGTTAAGAAAGTCTCGTTTACAGGTTCAGTACCAACAGGTATTGCGATTGGTAAACTTGCGATGAGCAGTGATTTAACCCGTGTAAGTCTGGAGCTGGGTGGTAAAAATGCCATAGCTGTTTTGGCCGATGCAAATATTGATGAGATTTTACCGACTTTGTTGCAAGCAACTTTTGTACATCAAGGTCAAGTTTGCGCATCCCCAGAGCGTTTTTTTGTACACCGTGCAAAATATGATGAACTGGTCGAGAAACTCTCGAAAGCACTTTCTAGTTTCAAAATTGGATCGGCTATGGATGAAGGAAGTATGTTTGGTCCACTTTCTAATCAGCCACATTTTCATAAAGTGAAACATTATTTAGATATGGCTAAAGCCAAAAACCAGATTATTGCCGGTGGTGAGACTCTAGATCGATCAGGATATTTTGTACAGCCGACTTTGATTTCCTTCAAAAATACGGATGATCCTTTATTTTCAGAGGAAACTTTTGGTCCGGTGGTCGGGATAATGCCATTCGAAACTGATGAAGAACTCGTTCAACTGATGAACCAGTCACGCTTTGGTTTAACCGCAAGTATCTGGACAAATGATTTGTCTAAAGCTTTGCGATTAATTCCTAAAATTGAAGCAGGCACCTTGTGGGTCAATATGCATACTTTCTTAGATCCTTCAGTTCCATTTGGCGGCGTGAAAGCTTCAGGAATTGGCAGAGAGTTTTCAGATGCATTTATTGAAGATTACACCGAATTAAAATCGGTGATGATTCGGTATTAAGTTTCTACGAGATATAAAAAAATGGCCTTTATAGGCCATTTTTTTTGAATCATTAAATTAACCTAATAAAAAATCCTTTAGGATTTTATTAAAAGCTTCTGGTTGCTCTACATTGGAAATATGAGAGGCATCTATTTCTGCAAGTTTTGATTGTGGAATGCGTTGCTGAATAAACTCACCATCTGCAACAGTCGTTACAGGGTCTTGAGTTCCAGCGATCACCAATACAGAAATTTTAATGTCTTTTAACTGCTCACGGACATCCGCTTTAGCCAAAGCCTCACAACAATTGGCATAACCCATTGCGCTGCCAGCACTTAAGTCGTTACATAGGTTGTTGACGATTGAAGCATGACTTTGGATAAAGGGATCTGTAAACCATCGCGAGGCTGCTGTAGCTGCGATCGGTTGTAAACCTTGCTCACGTACTAATTTTGCACGGTCAAGCCATGCTTGTTCTTGTCCAATTTTAGCGGCAGTATTTGCCACAACCACATGACTAAACCGGTCAGGGTAGTGAATTGCCAGCCATTGACCGGTTAAACCACCCATAGAAATTCCACAAAAAGCAGCTTTGCTAATATTTAGATGATCCAGTAAACGGACAACATCTTCACCTAATTGCTCTACAGTATATGGACCGTCAGGCGTAGATGATGAACCGTGACCACGTGTGTCATAGCAGATCACAAAAAATTGATCTTTTAACTCATTAAACTGTTTTTGCCACATGCCATAGTTGGTGCCCAAAGAATTGGAAAATACCAGAGCAGGGAAAGATGGCTCGCCAAAAGTTTGATAGTTAATTTGTGCATCGGCAGATCGAAAAGATGGCATTTGTTTCTCCTTAAAGTGCTTCAACACGTTCAATAATCAAAGCAATGCCTTGTCCCACACCAATACACATTGAACACAAGGCATAACGGCCACCTGTTTGTTCAAGCTGGTTTAAGGCTGTAGTGACTAAGCGTGCACCTGATGCACCAAGTGGATGACCTAAAGCAATGGCACCACCGTTTGGATTTACCTTGTCAGAATCATCTGGCAAACCTAAATCACGGGTCACGGCCAAAGCCTGTGCAGCAAAGGCTTCATTCAGCTCAATCACATCCATCTGCTCTAAAGTCAGGTTGGCTTGTTTAAGTAATTTTTTAATGGCTGGTGCCGGAGCAAAGCCCATAATACGTGGTTCTACACCCACTGCTGTTGAAGCAATGATCTTGGCACGCGGTTTTAAGTTGTAAGCTTGGACTGCCTCATCAGAAGCAATCAATAGAGCCGCTGCACCATCATTAATACCTGAAGCATTGCCTGCTGTTACTGCGCCATCTGCTTTAACCACAGGTTTAAGTTTGCTTAAAGCTTCAAGGGTGGTTGATGCACGTGGATGTTCATCGGTATCAATCACAAGAGCATCGCCCTTACGCTGAGGGATTTCAACTGCCACGATTTCTTTAGAAAAAAAGCCTTTGGCTTGCGCGCTTGCGGTGCGTTGTTGGCTCACCAAGGCAAACTGGTCCTGATCTGCACGATTAACGTTGAACTGTTCAGCGACGTTTTCGGCAGTCTGGGGCATGGTGTCTACACCATACAATTCTTTAAGTTTCGGGTTAATGAAGCGCCAACCCATGGTAGTGTCTTCAATCTTCTGGCTACGGCCAAAGGCACTGTCAGACTTACCCATCACATAGGGTGCACGGCTCATACTTTCCACACCACCTGCAATCACCAAATTCGCTTCACCTGCTTTAATGGCGCGGGCAGCAATGGCAATGGCATCGAGTGATGAACCACACAAACGGTTAATGGTGGTTGCTGGCACCTGATACGGTAAACCTGCAAGAAGTGCTGACATACGACTGACATTACGATTATCTTCACCGGCTTGATTGGCACAGCCATAGACCACATCATCGACCTGTTTCCAATCTACACTTGGGTTACGCTGCATGAGCGCTTTAATCGGCACAGCGCCAAGGTCATCGGCACGGACAGGTGCAAGACCACCGGCATAACGGCCGAATGGAGTACGGATGGCATCGATGATATAAGCGTTTTTCATTCTAACTTTCGTCCTTTACTTCAGGCCTTTTTAGCCATTCTCCGTAAGTATTTCGCGGTGGTGACATGGATGTCGCCTCGTTGCTCAGCACAACAGGGAAGTTGTGTCTGAGTAACAAAGGTTTTTGGTTACTTTTTTAAAAAAAGTGACACGAATTAGCTGGTGGCATCTGGCTTAAACAGATAAGACCACGTTGTGATGATTTATAAATTTTCATATCAACGGATAACATCACGGCTGTAATCTACCGTGATATCCGCAGGTCTTTTGCTTAAGTGATACCTTACTTTTGAAAGGTCAAAAGTAACAAAAACCTTTGTTGAACAGAGGAGGCTTCCTTGCCTCCCTGTCCAACGGGCGACATCCATGTCGCTTCTCACGATAGTTACTGCTGTTTAAATTTTAATCTTTAGTCGCATCAATCAAAGTTGCACCAGTCAAAGCCTGTAAATCATCAAAGCTAAGACCTTCCACTTTCTCGATCACCTTTAAACCATCTTTAGTCACGTCAATCACACACAGGTCCGTGTAAATGCGGTCAACACATTTTTTACCTGTAACCGGATAGCTCAGCTCAGCCACAATCTTCGGCTCACCTTGCTTGGTCACATGATCTGTGGTGATAAATACTTTCTTGGCACCAACCGCTAAATCCATCGCACCACCTACAGCAGGAATCGCATCGGGTGCACCCGTGTGCCAGTTCGCCAAGTCGCCATTCGCAGCAACCTGAAATGCACCAAGTACCGCAATATCAAGGTGACCACCACGCATCATCGCAAACGAGTCGCCATGGTGGAAAAAGCTACCACCTTCAAGCATGGTCACAAACTCTTTACCCGCATTAATCAGTTCTGGGTCTTCTTCACCTGCCGCCGGTGGCGGGCCAAAAGCCAACAGGCCATTTTCAGAATGAAGAAAAATATCTTTATCGTTAGGTAAGTAACTAGCGATCTTGGTTGGTAGGCCAATACCCAAGTTCACATAGGCACCATCTGGAATATCTTGTGCCACACGCTTTGCAATCTGGTCACGGCTGAGTTTCTGGTAGCTCATGTTATTTCTCCTTATTGCTTACTGTGCTGGCGCTACTTGTACAACGTGCTGTACAAAAATACCTGGGGTGATGATGTGTTCCGGGTCTAATCCACCGAGTTCAACCACTTCAGAAACCTGAGCAATGGTGACATCAGCAGCCATGGCCATGATTGGGCCAAAGTTACGTGCAGATTTACGGTAAACCAGATTGCCCCAGCGGTCGCCCTTGTAAGCTTTAATCAGGGCAAAGTCAGCTTTAATCGGATACTCAAGCACATAGTCTTTACCATCAATTTCGCGGGTTTCTTTGCCTTCGGCTAAAAGTGTTCCAAAGCCTGTTGGGGTAAACACAGCGCCTAGGCCCATACCGGCTGCCTGAATACGGCACGCCAGATTACCTTGTGGTACGACTTCAAGCTCGACCTTTCCCGCACGGTAAAGTTCATCAAAAACATAAGAGTCAGACTGACGCGGGAAAGAGCAAATCACTTTTTTAACCGAACCTGCTTTAAGCAGTTTCGCCAGACCATAGTCACCATTACCGGCATTGTTGCTGACAATGGTTAAGCCTTTAACACCGAGTTCAATCAGTCCGTCAATGAGTTCAGCGGGTTGTCCTGCGGTACCGAAACCACCAATCAGAATGGTTGCACCATCTTTAATCTGCGATAGAACCTCGCTTAGTGAGGACTTACTTTTGTCAATCATGTGAGAAACCTTAGAGCATGAGGTAACGTGATGTATTACTACCGCTAAAAATTTATTTAAATTCTTAATGGTAGTAATAAATGGAATAAATTTTGTGAGTCAAAAGCGAACTTTTAACTCACATATACTTTCAATTAAGCACTAGCACGACGACGTTCAACTTCAGTTGAAGGAGCAGCAGCGGCATCTTTAACAAGTTCGATGTTAAATGTGATGTGTTTGAAAGCGTGATCTAAACCACGGCGTTGAATTTCAGCTGGGTCAGTTACATCAACTGCTGTTGCAACTAAGCCATCACGGGTTGCGAAAGCAAAGTCATCCCATAAGTACTCATCACCCTCAATGTTGAATTGAGTAGTCAGCTTGCGGTAACCCGGTGCAGAAACGAAGTAATGAACGTGAGATGGACGGTTACCATGACGGCCTAATTTGTTAAGAAGGGCCTGAGTTGTACCTTCTGGCGGGCAACCATAACCTACAGGCATAGTTGTTAATGCAACATACTTACCATCAGCATCAGTTAAGATGGTACGACGTAAGTTGAAGTCAGATTGAGACTTATCAAAGAACGAATAGTTACCCAAACTGTTGGCATGCCATACTTCAACTTTGGCATTTTCAATGATATTGCCATCCGTGTCGGTTACTTTACCTTCAATAATTAAGGTATCGATTTTGCCAGATTCTGTACCATCATCCATACGCGCAAAACCAACAGATTCAGGCGCGCCAGCTACATAAAGTGGGCCTTCGATGGTACGTGGTGTGCCACCCGTAATACCAGCTTTGGCATCAGCTTCATCTGCACGTAAATCAAGATAATGCTCTAAACCTAAGCCAGCTGCCAAAAGACCAAGTTCGTTTGCTTGACCAGCATCTGTGAAATATTCCAAACCTTTCCATACTTCTGAAGGTTGAATATCTAAATCTTCAATGGCTTGAAATAAATCCCCGAGAAGGCGCACTACAATTTGTTGAACACGTGCATCAACTTCGCCTTTTGCAGTGTCGACATTCATTTGTTTTACAAGCGCATCAATTTGTTGACGGTTCATACTAAAACTCCTTAAGTATGCAATACGGTTTTGGGTGGCAGCGCTGCGGGCATTTTGTTTTGCTAGCGAATAAGTGCCGCCACGTTCCTTGTTACCTTCTGAATAATCTGCTTGGTTTTTAAATGGACTTCAGAGATCACATTTAAAAAATTCTTTTGGTTTACGAATCATCATCACGAACAGAAGAAGGGTGGCGATTCATCGCCATAACTTCGATGTTCATATAAGGATAGAGAGGTAAACCCTGTAAAATATTGTGCAATTCTTCATTGCTCTCGACATCAAAAATACTGATGTTTGAGTACTGGCCTGTAATACGCCAGATGTGACGCCATTTACCTTGACGCTGTAAGTCTTGCGAATAGGCTTTTTCAACAGCCTTAATTTCATTTGCTTTGTCGGCTGGCATATCAAGTGGAATATGCACATCCATACGTACATGAAATAACATGGGAAACTCCTTATCCTGTTGCCTTAACGACGTAACTTCTCGACTTTATCTTCATCAATTTCAATGCCTAAGCCGGGAGCTGTTGGCAAGTGCAATTCAAAGTTTTCGTAACGTAGCGGTTCTTTCAAAATTTCTTCGGTAAGCAATAACGGACCAAATAATTCAGTACCAAACGCTAATGTTTCAAAGGTTGCAAACGCATGAGCAGAAGCCACGCTACCTACAGGGCCTTCAAGCATAGTGCCGCCATAAAGATCAATTCCAGCCAAACCTGCAACCTTGGCAACTTCACACGCTTCGATCAGACCACCAGATTGTTCAATTTTCACGGCAAATACATCGGCACCATGACTTTTTGCAATACGGTATGCGCTGTCAGGACCAGTTAAAGCTTCATCCGCCATAATTGCGACATCAAAACGCTGTGTTAGGCGCGCAAGAGCTTCAGTGTTCTGAATAGCACAAGGCTGTTCAATTAAATCAATCCCGCCATCTTGAAGCTGTTGAATACCTTGAATACATTCCAGCTCTGACCATGCACGATTTACGTCAACGCGTACACTAATATCTGCACCGAGTGCTTTTTTAATTGCAATCACATGATCAACATCGTGTTGTAAAGGGCGTGAACCAATTTTGAGTTTGAACGTGTTATGACGTTTTAACTCAATCATTTTTCGAGCTTCAGCAATATCTTTTTCTGTGTCACCAGACGCGAGCGTCCAAAGTACAGGTAAACTATTACGCAGACGGCCACCTAAAACTTCACTTAATGGCACGCCTAAACGTTTTGCCTGAATATCAAGTAGAGCAGTCTGAATGGCACATTTCGCGAAACGGTTACCATTAATATTCTTACGAATCAGTTTTAGTGTTTGAGCAACATTTAAATCTTTAACTGATGCGAGTAATGGTGCAAAGTAAGTATCAATATTGGCTTTGACACTTTCAGGACTTTCTTCACCATAGTTCAGTCCACCAATGGTGGTCGCTTCACCCCAACCTACAATACCATCCGTGGTCGTAATTTTAACGAGCACCAAAGTCTGAGTACGCATTGTAGTCACAGACAGCTGGTGAGGACGGATAGTTGGAATATCCACAAGTATGGTTTCTATGGTTCTATACATGAAGTTTCAACTATTTCAAACTTGTTTACATACCATAGAAGAATGTAATAGCCTAAAATAGATATAGAACGGTATTTTAAGATACTAAAAAGGTATATTAATGGAATTAAGGCATCTACGTTATTTTGTTACCGTTGTTGAAGAACAAAGTCTGACTAAAGCGGCTGAGAAGCTTTTTATTGCTCAGCCACCACTCACGCGCCAAATCAAAAAACTAGAGGAAGAGTTAGGCATTGATCTATTTGTGAAAGGGTCACGTCCATTAAAAGTGACTGAAGCAGGGCTGTTTTTTTACCAACATGCGGTACAGATTTTGACCCATACAGCTCAAGCTGCTTCTATGGCAAAGAAACTGAAGCTAGTCGAGAATGTTGTTAAAGTTGGCTATGTGAGTTCGCTTCTGTATGGGCGATTACCGCAGGTCATTTATCTATTTAGACAAAAAAATCCTGACATTCATGTCGAGCTTATTGAATGTGGTACACGAGATCAGGTCGAAGCCTTAAAGTTAGGAAAAATTGATTTAGGTTTCGGACGGCTACCTATTAGCGATCCTGCCATTAAGCGACTTCTACTTCGAAAAGAAAAATTAAAACTCGCGATTCATAAAAAACATCCTTTAAGTGAGTTTCAAGAATCAGGAATTTATTTATCTCAAATTATCAATGAGACAATTTTTTCTTATCCCACAACACCTAAGCCGAATTTTTCGACCACTATTCAAGCTTTATTTACCAAATTAGGTCTTGTTCCTGCCAAACTGACTGAAGTCCGCGAAATTCATATGGCACTTGGCTTGGTGGCATCTGGAGAGGGTATTTGTATTATTCCAGAAAGCGCCTGTGACATTGGAATGAAGAATCTAACTTATTTAAATATCTTAGACTTAGAAGCCTATAGTCCCATTTCTCTATCAATGCGAAATATGGACCAAAGTTCGTATATTCCTAAAATCTTAGATTGTATTGAAGAGATCTATAGCGAAGAAGAAGTATCCAGAAATTTGAATTTATAACTTTTTAATACGTTTTAAATTGAATTATCATGTTATTTTAAAACTTTAAACCTATAGGTAATATTTAAAAGGATTATTAGATGAGAAAAATTTTAGGGATAGCTTCTCTTGTTATGTCTAGTGGTTTTGTACATGCTGAGCAAGTAAATGAACAAGAACAAATTTCTCCATACAGTGCTAATGTAACCTTCGCAAGTCAATATATCTCACGTGGTTTCCAACAAACTTGGGGCAAGCCTGCATTACAAATTGGTCTAGATTATGCAAATCCGAATGGATTATTTGTAGGGACTTGGGCTTCAAATGTAAGTTCTAACTATCTTCGTGATGCTTCAGTTGAGTGGGATTTTTATACAGGTTATATAAAAACTTTTGATAAGTTTTCGGCTGGAATGACGGTTTTTTATTACTATTATCCAGGAGCTAAAAGTACGCCTGAAACGGGAAGTACCAGTTATAACTATGGCGAAATTGTGCCTCAAATTGGTTATGGGCCTTTGACTCTTAAATATTTCATTACCTACACTCCAGATTATGCAGGCTATAACTCAGATACGATGGGTGGCCCAGCAGGTAAACGTTCACGAGGAACAACTTATCTAGATCTAACTTTTACTCAGCCTATCAATGAGTCTTGGACTTTTGGTGCTCACTATGGCTATGAAAGAATTAAAAATTTCTCGGAAGCTAACTTTCAAGATATGAAAGTCGAATTGATTAAAGATTTAGGGGATGGCTGGACTACTGGTTTAGCGTATGCCAAAGCTTGGGACAAAGATGGTTTCTATAAAAAGTATAGTAATGGTGAACCTGATGCGCCAATTTCAAATCCGATTGATTCGACATTTACTGTCTCAGTTAAAAAGGTATTCTAATTTATAAATAAAAAAGCCTGATTACTTTATTTTGAGTGATCAGGCTTTAAATAGTGAATATATCAAATTATTTTTTAATTAAATCGTAAGCCATTTTGGTGTCGTCTAGCTGAACAAGTGAAGCATGGCGAGCCGAGAGCGGATCTTTATTTTCAATTGCGGTTAAAATCGCTTTATGTCTAGGTAGTGAATGGCCTTGTAAATTTGGGCGTAGACTGGTGACTTGAATAGATTGCTGTAAAGGTAAAACCAGCATTTTTGACATATAAGCCAATAAGTCATTATGCGTTGCTTTGGCAATTGCTAAGTGAAATTGAATATCTGGCTCTATAAATTCTTCAACTGTTGTTGCTTTTTCCATCCCATCATAGGCATGTTTAATGCGTTCAATATCTTCTTCGTTTGCTGTACTTGCTGCAATATAAGCAAGCTCAGGTTCTAAAACGCGTCGTACGGTAGAAAGTGTTTTAAAAAATTCGTGTTCAGGCGTGGTTTGAATTAGCCAAAACAATACATCTGGATCGAGTAAATGCCATTCTTCTTTAGGCCTTACCACAGTTCCAATTTTGGGTCTTGAGTAAGTTAAGCCTTTAGCGTTTAAAACACGGATTGCTTCGCGAAAGACAGGGCGGCTGACTTTATATTCCTCACATAAATCAACTTCACTTGGGAGTTTCTCATTTTCTGAAATTTCTCCAGAAACAATTTTTAATCCCAATTGTTGAACAATTAATGCATGTTGGCTTTTGCTTGGAATAGGATTTTTATAGTCAGCTTTACTCATATTTCACTATTACGACATGTTGAATATCCTATGGTATAGATGACCTTGTGTTTTAACAAGATCATCTTTTTCAAGAATAAATATTAATGAGAATGACGTGGAACTTCTGAGCCACGGCAACCGACCAAGAAATCAAAATCACAGCCCTCATCGGCTTGTAAAACATGTTCTACATAGAGCTTACGGTAACCGCCAATAAAACTTGGTGGAGCTGATGGTGCTAAATTTTCAAGACGTTGCTTAAGTTCTTCATCACTCACTTCTAGGTGAAGTTTTCCAGCATAGGCATCAAGTTCGATAAAGTCACCATTTTGAACTACGGCCAAAGGCCCACCTGCCATGGCTTCAGGGGCAACATGTAAAACGACCGTGCCATACGCTGTTCCACTCATTCGTGCGTCGGAAATACGAACCATGTCGGTAATGCCTTTGGCTAAAATTTTTGGTGGTAGCCCCATATTTCCAACCTCGGCCATGCCCGGATAGCCTTTAGGGCCGGCATTTTTCATCACAAGAATACAAGTTTCATCAACATCAAGGTCTGGATCATTAATGCGGGTTTTATAATCATCAAAGTTTTCAAATACGACTGCACGACCACGGTGTTTCATCAGTTCAGGTGTGGCAGCAGATGGTTTAAGCACCGCACCTTTAGGGGCTAAATTACCGCGCAAAATACACATACCGCCATCTTGTCGAATTGGGTTATCTATTTTCCGAATCACTTCATCGTTATAAATAGGTGATTGCTGGCAGTTTTCCCAAATGGTTTGACCGTTTACGGTTAAGGCTTGTGGATGTGGTAAGAGACTGGCTTCACCCATACGACGAATCACGGCTGGCAAACCGCCGCTATAATAAAATTCTTCCATTAAAAAACGGCCTGAAGGCTGTAAGTCAACAATGGTTGGCATGCCACGGCCAACACGGTTCCAGTCATCGAGTTGTAAATCAACCCCAATGCGTCCAGCAATTGCTTTTAAGTGAATTACGGCATTGGTTGAACCACCAATAGCTGCATTGACTTTAATCGCATTTTCAAAGGCTTCTTTGGTTAAGATTTTGGAAAGACGTAAATCTTCATGAACCATGTCAACAATGCGCATACCTGAAAGATGAGCCAACACATAACGGCGAGAATCTACCGCTGGAATGGCCGCATTGTGGGGTAAAGAAGTGCCTAGGGCTTCAGCCATACACGCCATTGTAGAAGCTGTACCCATGGTGTTACATGTACCAGCCGAGCGTGACATACCAGATTCAGCAGATAGAAATTCGTTTAAATCAATTTTGCCTGCTTTTAACTCTTCATGCATTTGCCAAACGATAGTACCTGCACCAATGTCTTTACCTTTGTGCTTACCATTCAGCATTGGCCCACCAGTTACTACAATGGCAGGAATATCACAACTTGCGGCACCCATTAATAATGCAGGGGTGGTTTTGTCACAACCTGTCAGTAACACCACGCCGTCAATAGGGTTACCACGAATAGCTTCCTCAACATCCATACTGGCTAAGTTGCGGGTAAACATGGCGGTAGGACGTAAATTCGACTCACCATTTGAAAATACAGGAAACTCAACAGGGTAGCCGCCCGCTTCTAAAATCCCTTTTTTTACGTGTTCGGCAATTTTTCGAAAATGCGCATTACATGGGGTGAGTTCAGACCACGTATTACAAATCCCAATGATGGGCTTGCCTTGAAACTCATGATCTGGAATTCCTTGGTTCTTCATCCAGCTGCGATACATAAAGCCATTTTTATCCGTTGTACCAAACCAAGCAGCCGAACGAAGAACTTGTTTGTTATTCATACAAATTTCCCTATATAGTATTACTATTAGAATTAATTAAATTAAAAATACACCATAAATTTTATTTTTAAAAGGTTTGAAATTTAAATAGTATTACTATATTTTAAATTGAAGGGATAATTTACGAGCAAGATGCTCTATAAGTAAATAAAAGGAAATGGAGTCGAACATGGATTTCGAAAAGGATGTAATACGGACGGTCACGTTTAAGCTGATACCTGCATTAGTCATACTATATCTTGTGGCATACATTGATCGGGCTGCTGTCGGATTTGCCCATTTGCATATGGGTGCAGATGTAGGAATTGGTGATGCTGCCTATGGTTTAGGAGCTGGCTTATTTTTTATTGGATATTTTCTTTTTGAAGTTCCAAGTAATTTGCTTTTAGACAAATTTGGTGCTCGTAAATGGTTTACCCGCATTTTATTAACATGGGGCCTCATCACTATGGCCATGGCGCTTATTCAAGGCCCTAAAAGTTTTTATCTATTACGGTTTTTACTCGGTGTAGCAGAGGCAGGTTTTTTCCCTGGTGTTTTATATTTAATTACACAGTGGTATCCGGTGCGGCATCGCGGAAAAATCATGGGAATGTTTGTGCTTTCACAACCGATTGCCATGATGATTGCAGGGCCTTTAGCTGGTCTATTACTTGGAATGGATGGCATTGCAAATTTGCACGGCTGGCAATGGTTGTTTGTTGCAGTTGGCTTGCCCGCGGTTTTATTGGCTTTACCGACATTCCTGTGGTTGCCAGATAATATTGATAAAGTGAAATGGTTAAGCATTGAACAAAAACAATGGCTTAAAAATGAACTTGTTAAAGATGAAGCCGAATATGACCAAACCCGACATGCCAATCCACTGCATGCCTTAAAAGACAAACGCGTACTTTTATTAGCATTGTATTACTTACCAGTGACTTTAAGTATTTACGGTTTAAATCTCTGGCTTCCTACCATTATTAAGCAATTTGGGGGAGGTAGTGATATTCAAATTGGCTTCTTATCTAGCATTCCCTACGTTTTTGGAATTATTGGACTTCTCATTATTCCGCGTAGTACTGACCGCCTGAACGATCGTTACGGACACTTAAGTTTTCTGTATGCACTAGGTGCTTGTGCAATGTTTTTAAGTGGTTGGCTAAATTCTCCAGTTATGCAGTTGGCAGCTTTGGCTGTAGTTGCGTTCTGTCTATTTTCATCGACTGCCGTGTTTTGGACATTACCGGGTCGTTTCTTAACGGGTGCAAGTGCAGCGGCTGGTATTGCCTTAATTAACTCCGTTGGAAATTTAGGTGGCTATGTCGGTCCATTTGGGATCGGACTTTTAAAAGAATACACGGGAAATATGGCTGCTGGTTTGTATTTCTTATCTATCGTCATGCTTTTTGGCTTGATTCTGACTTACATCGTCTATGCCAAGCTCGAACGTCAAAAAACACAAACAGTGAATATTCAAAAGCCTTTGTAAGGAATAAAACATGCAAATTATTCAATTTGAGAATCGTGCAAATCAACGTGCCGTCGCTAAAGTAGAAGGCAACATGACATATCCGGTTAAAAATATTCAATCGGTTCGTGATTTAGCACTTTTAGCAATCCGTAATAAAGTTTCACTGGAACAACAAGTTGAGGCGTTAGGCTTTGAAGCGGAAACCTATGATTATTCATCTTTATTAGCAGAGTTAAAGGTATTGCCGCCTTTAGATCATCCAGACCCAACGCACTGTTTAGTTTCTGGTACAGGCTTAACCCATTTAGGTTCTGCATCTGCACGCGACAAAATGCATCAACAAAATTTAAGCGATGACAGCTCGGTGACCGACACCATGCGGATATTTCAATGGGGGCTACAAAAGGGGCGTCCAGCACAAGGTCAGATCGGAGCACAACCGGAATGGTTTTATAAAGGTGACGGTTCAATCGTGGTAAGGCCAGGAGCTGAATTACCTTTACCACCATTTGCCGAAGACGGCGGCGAAGAACCTGAAATTGCAGGCCTCTATGTTATTGGCGAAGACTTAAAGCCTTACCGAATCGGGTTTGCGCTGGGCAATGAATATTCTGACCATGTGATGGAGCGTCGTAATTATTTATATCTGGCGCATTCAAAATTACGTTTTTGTAGTTTTGGTCCAGCTTTACGTACAGGCGAGTTACCAAAACATTTAGTCGGAACTAGCAGATTGCGCCGTGATGGACAAATCATTTGGGAAAAAGAGTTTTTGTCTGGTGAAGACAATATGTGCCATAGCTTGGCAAATCTGGAATATCACCACTTTAAGTATCAACAATTCTTAAAAGCAGGGGATGTTCATATTCACTATTTCGGTACAGCGACTCTATCTTTTGCTGATGGTATTCAAGCACAGGTTAACGATGAGTTTGAAATAGAGATGAAAGAGTTCGGACTTCCACTCAAAAATAAGCTCGCACATACACAACCAGAGCTACCGATCGGTTCAGTTATTACACTCTAAGGAATATAAAATGGTTATCGGACACAACTTTATTGGCGGTTCACGTAGTGCACAAGGTACAACTTTATTAAAAAGTATTCATGCTACGACTGATGAGGCTCTACCTTATGAGTTTCACCATGCAACTGAGCAAGAGATTAATCAGGCCTGTGAAGCCGCCAGTCAAGCGTTTAAGACTTATCGTCATACATCACCTGAACAGCGTGCTACCTTTTTAGAAAATATTGCTGATGAACTCGATGCATTAGGTACAGATTTTCTTGAAATTGTCTCACAGGAAACCGCTTTACCACTTGCACGTTTACAAGGCGAGCGTGGCCGTACCAGTGGACAAATGCGTTTATTTGCCAAAGTGTTACGTCGTGGTGACTTTTTAGGTGCGCGGATTGATACAGCCTTGCCTGAGCGTCAGCCTTTACCTCGCCCAGACTTGCGTCAGATTAAAATCGGTGTTGGCCCTGTGGCAGTCTTTGGGGCAAGTAACTTTCCGCTCGCCTTTTCAACCGCAGGTGGTGACACTGCTTCGGCACTGGCAGCGGGTTGTTCTGTAGTGGTGAAAGCGCATAGTGGCCACATGGCGACAGCAGACTTTGTAGCGCAGGCAATCGAACGTGCCGTAGAAAAATCAAATATGCCTAAAGGCGTATTTAACATGATCTATGGTAATGGTGTCGGTGAACCTTTAGTGAAACACCCTTTAATTCAAGCAGTTGGTTTTACGGGGTCACTTCGTGGTGGTCGCGCTTTATGTGATATGGCAGCAGCCCGTCCACAGCCAATTCCGGTCTTTGCTGAAATGAGCAGCATTAACCCGATGTTATTATTGCCAGAAGCCCTGAAAACCCGTGGTGAAAAAATTGCACAGGACTTGGCAGATTCAGTTGTTTTGGGTTGTGGTCAGTTCTGTACCAATCCAGGTTTAATTTTGGGAATTAAATCAGCCGAGTTTAGTCAGCTCATTAGTAACCTAACCGAAATTATGGGTGGCAAACCTGCACAGACTATGCTCAATGCCGGCACCTTGAAAAGTTATACCTCTGGTCTTGAGCACTTAACCCAGCATCAAGGTATTAAGCACTTGGCAGGTCAAACCCAGCAAGGCAATCAGGCACAGCCACAACTCTTTAAAGCCGATGTTGAGCTGTTACTGGCGGGTGACCAGCTTCTGCAAGAAGAAATCTTTGGACCAACCACCGTCATCATTGAGGTTGAAGATAAAGCTCAACTCATTCAGGCGCTACAAAGCATGAATGGTCAACTGACTGCAACTTTAATTGCCGACGAAGCAGACTTAACCGAGTTTGCAGATGTGGTTCCAGTGTTAGAAGAAAAAGCTGGTCGATTGCTCATAAATGGTTATCCAACGGGTGTTGAAGTTTGTGATGCGATGGTACACGGCGGACCATATCCAGCCACTTCAGATGCCCGAGGAACTTCTGTTGGAACCTTGGCAATTGACCGTTATTTCAGACCTGTGTGTTATCAAAACTATCCGCAAAGCTTATTGCCAGAGGCTTTAAAAGACAGCAACCCGTTGCAGATTTTAAGATTGGTGAATGGTGAGATGACCAGAGAAGCTATCTAATCAATTCAAAAAAGAGACCACAAACTGGTCTCTTTTTTTATTGTTGTTTTCTATCCCTAAGGATACTGTTCAAAAGTCTACATAAAGTTATTTTGAAAGAATTTTATTTCTTTTATTCGCATTTAAATAAGCCTGAAGTAGTTTTAAACCGATTGTATGTATAACTATTAGAAAGCCTATCTTATTTAAACTGGCATATTTGTTGCTTAATTTAATGCATCTGGTCAGACCAGTCAGACAATGCATTAAATTGGAGCGGATATGCAACTCGAAACTTTTAATCAACTAGCTTCTAGTCAGGCTCGGCTGGTATTACAAGCTTGTGTGCATATCCCAACTTGGATTTCTGAATTAATTCAGAAACGTCCTTCTTCGCTCAAATCAGGAGATTCAATAATGGCGGGTATCAGCACACATATTTTAAGTGCATCACTCGGCGAGCCAGTAACTCAAGTATTGGTGAAATTATTCGAGGAAACGAGCCATGGATATATTTTAATCGATGAACAGTTCACTGATGCAGATGGACGTATTCAAGCATTTAATGTCGACTCATTTATTCGTGGTCATTATCAATTGGTTGTTGAAGTAGGGGATTATTTTCAGGCCCTAAATACCAATAGCTTTTATCCGAGAGTCTGTATTGATTTTAAAGTCAATGATATTCACCAGCACTTTCACGTGCCTCTATTGATCAGTCCTTTCTCATATTCAACGTATCGTGGCAGCTAAATCAACCCAAGCAATATGGACATCATGAATTTAATTTGAGGAATTAACCCATGCATCAAGACAATATAAATCCAGAGAGAGATCCGCATATCTCGGCAGAACATCAATATTTAGGGATGAATAAAAACATCTTATATGGTTTGCAGCATGTGTTGACCATGTACGGTGGGATTATTGCACCGCCATTGATTATTGGTGCAGCTGCAGGTCTAGATGCTTCAGAGATTGGCTTATTGGTGGCTGCCGCCTTATTTGTGGGAGGCCTCGCCACAGTTATACAAACCATTGGCTTTAAATATTTCGGTGCAAAATTACCAATTGTGCAAGGCGTATCTTTCGCAGGGGTTGCCACTATTTTGGCAATTGTGAGTACCGGTGGGGGGTTGCCATCTGCATTTGGTGCTGTGATTGTCGCATCTCTAATTGGTTTGTTGATTACACCATTCTTTGCAAAAATTATCCGCTTCTTTCCACCTGTGGTCACAGGATGCGTCATTACCATGATTGGTATTTCGCTCACACCTGTTGCGATCCGCTGGATTATGGGAGGAAACCCGAAAGCTGAAAACTGGGGAGATCCGACTAATACTGGTTTGGCTGTAATTACGCTAGCGATTGTGATTATTTTTAGTATGTTGCAAAATCAGATTCTGCGCCGCCTTGCGATTCTTGCAGCAATCGTTTTGGGTACAGTAATTGCTTATATTGCAGGCTTTACTGACTTCTCAAGAGTAAGTACGGGTCCTATTTTTGCTTTTCCAAGTTTCTTCCATTTTGGTTCTCCTGTATTTGAATTTTCTGCCATTCTTTCCATGGTAATTGTTACTTTGGTAATCATGACTGAAACCACGGCCGATATTATTGCGATTGGTGAAATCGTTGGAACTAAAGTTGATTCAAAACGAATTGGTAATGGTCTACGTGCAGATATGCTATCGAGTGCAATTTCCCCAATCTTTGGTTCATTCATGCAAACCGCCTTTGCTCAAAATGTAGGTCTGGTTGCAATTACAGGTATTAAAAGCCGTTTTGTAGTCGCAACAGCTGGTGGAATTTTAATTATCTTGGGTTTATTACCTGTTATTGGCCGCTTTGTTGCATCAATTCCGATGCCAGTTTTAGGTGGAGCGGGCATTGTATTATTCGGCACTGTTGCTGCTAGTGGGATAAGAACCTTAGCCAAAGTAGATTATAACGATCATAAGAATCTGATTATTGTCGCTACTTCACTCACAATCGGCATGATTCCAATTGTAAACCAAGAGTTTTATGCGCAATTTCCGACATGGGTAAAAACCCTATTACATTCAGGTATTAGTTCTGCCTGTATCACTGCCATTTTGCTTAATATTATTTTTAACCACTTACCGTTTAGCAAAAAGTCCGTTGATGTTGCAACTACGCCCATAAATTCAGGGCATTGATCGACACCGGTTAGGGATTAGACATTCTAATTTAACCGCATTTTCATTCGCAAAAATTTAAAGGTCGCTTATTCAATAATGAATAGGTTAGGGGGATTTTGACTTTAAAAAGGTCAAAAACAGGTCTTTTGAAAGACCATAAGCGACTTTCAAATCAAATCTTATAGGGGAATTTTATGAGAAATTTTAAATTAAAATCGGCATTACTTATGCTGAGCATGGCTGCTACTGTGCCGGTATGGGCTGCTGATACCAGTCTGAATGGCCTATTTAATCTAAAGCAGGATTGTCAGACGAGTAATGATGCAATGGACCGTATAGGGGCAGCATTTGCATGCGGCAGTATTCATGGGGTAGTTAAATCTGCATATTACTCACTTAATAATGGCTATTTTGTGAATAATTTAAATCAGGATACGACCGTCATTGGTGGGTATATTAAATATGAAACAGCTCCTTTTTATGGCATACAGGCAGCTGTGGGATACGACATACAGCGCCGTCTGGATGATAAAAATGAAAATGATGAAGTGCCAGAATTAAAAGAAGATAGGGATGGTCTAGCAGAAGCTTATGTAAGCTGGAAAAACGATTTGGCTAGAGTGACGATTGGTAACCAGCGGCTAAATTTACCTTTTATGGGCGATTATGCTGACCGTCGTGTATTGATGTTTTTATATCAGGCTGCTGATGTACAGATCGGGAATAATTATGATTTCTTACGACTCACTAAAGTAAATAAATATAAAAGTTATGGCGAGGATGAGTTCAATAAAACTTCTCGTCAAAATTCAAATGTGGAAACCAATGGGGTTTGGTCGGTTGGTGCAGGGAAGCGCTTTAATTTAGCCAATGATAAAAGTTTAAAAACGCAATTTTGGTATCAAAATTATGATGACTATACGCGTCTAATCTATACCCAAGCTGATTTAGCAATTCCAATGCTTAATTATAGTCCTGAATTTTCAATCCAGTATATTTCAGGTAAAGATCAGGGCAAAGCACTTGCTGGAGAGGTTAATAGCCAAATTTTCGGTGTACAGGCTGCGTTTAAGGTTATGCCTACCGCCAGTCTAAAAGTCGCGTATAACTATATAAAACCAGATCAGGGTAGTTATTTAAATGGGGCATTATTAACACCCTATGCAGCTAAAACCTCTTCAGGTGAACTTTTTGCCCAGCCATTTTTCACCAGCACTCAAGATTTAGGTTCAGGTAATGCATTGATGTTGTCTTTAGAAGGTAATTTGACAGATCAGTTGATAGCTGGCGCGCGTTATTCATTTATGGACTTAAAAGAGTCGGAAAATGTCGCGAGTCGAAATCAATCTGAATATATGTTGTTTGGTATTTATAATTTTACGGGAGCTTTAAAAGGTTTTAGTGTCAGCAATTTTGCAGGTATCCAAACATCACCACGCTATGACAAAAATTTCTTACAAAACCGTTTTGCACTGTCTTATAAGTTTTAACTGTGTTTTATAGCATAGAGTGCATATTTAAATCGAAATATGCACTTTTTTTTTATGGGTTAAAAAATCCCCCTATAGAGGGGGAAAGCATTTAAATATTTAGTCGAGAGGATTGCCGATAATATTACTGATGATCCCTTGCATGATGTGAGTACCTTGTTCCTGATATAAAGATTCATACCACTCTTGCGTGATTTTCGGGTCTTTCATGTGTGTCACATCGCAACGTTTTCGGGCTCTTAACACCATTTCCTTAGTACGATCATTGCGTTTGTTTTGATAGCGGCTCAAAGCATCTTCTAAACCAAAGGTATTGATTTGTAAGGCACGAGCAAGATAAATCGCATCTTCCATGGCTTGGCAGCCACCTTGTCCAATATCTGGAGTTGTGCTATGGGCAGCATCACCTAAGAGCACTACACGTCCTTTATAGAAATTCATAAAAGGCTCGATATCATGGATCTCGACACGATTGGTTTTTTTCTCATCTAAACGCTCAATGAGTTTTTGTACTGGTTCACACCAACCACTAAAATGCATTTTAAGGTCTTGCTTATAATATTCACGCTGATTTGACAGTCCAGCCTCAAGCGGCACATCAAAGAAGAAATAGAAACGATTTTGTGCAACGGGCATGAGTGATACACGTTTACCTTCACCAATATATGTGGTCCATTGCATGGCCGGTGCAATCTGCTCATCAATATCAACCAAGCCATTCCAATTTACATAACCAGCATAGCGACGTTCAACTTGATGGCCCAGTACAAACTGCCGCGTAAGAGAATGTGTACCATCTGCACCAATCAGTAGATCAGCTGTTATCTGAGAACCATCCTGAAAATGTATGGTGACATCATTTTGAAGAGCTTCAATTGCAGTCATTTTCATCCCGAGTCTGATGTCTTCCACACCAAATTGCTGCATTAATAATTGTTGTAGATCAGCTCGAGCGACAGGATAGGCACGTTGTCCTACTTCTTTATATAAAGGTAACAAACTAAATTGGGTCATGGTTTGTTGGTTAAGACCATCAAGATATGCTAAAGACTCCATTTGTCCACCTAGTTTCTGGATTTGATCCGTTAAACCAAGATAGTTGAGACACTTAACACCATTTGACCAAAGTGAGATGGCAGCGCCAACAGGTAATATTTCGGCTGCTTGCTCATAGATTGTGACCTGATGACCAAATTTTTTTAAAGCGATACCAGCAGTTAAACCGCCCATACCTGCACCTACAATCGCGATATTCATTGTTCAGATCCTAAGTATTTAAGTAAGTTTCTAAACCGTTCTAAGCGAGAAGTGTGCCAATTTTATTAACTGGTTTTACTGGTCATACCAGTAATATTGCTCCATTAAAAAGCAATCTTAAAAAGGTGGTATTGATGTGGTTCAAAGTATGGAGCAAAGTAGTGCATAGCACTACAAATTTGGAATTTATGATTATATTGCGCTGTTATGTCTGGAAAAATACACACCAGCACGCTGTGCGGCACCAATAATATGTGCTTGCATAGCTTTTTCAGCTGCTGCTGAGTCCTGATTAAATAAAGCTTGCAGAATTAATTCATGTTCATGAATGGTTTTAAATGCCAGATTGGGTTGAACAAAGGGTAGGATCTGACTCTTTTTAATCCAGTCAGTATGTATTTTAAGTGTTTGAATAATCGATTGATTATGACTAAGTTCAATAATATGTTGATGAAATGCATAATCAAACTCAGAGGCTGCTTGCCAGTTTTGTTCTTTGATTGCACTTGCTAATGATTGGTAATGTTGCTGTAAGATGGACTTATCATCTTCAGTTAAATACTCACATGCGAGAAGTGCGCAAAAACTTTCTAGTACATAGCGTAATTGATAGAAATCTTTAAGTGATACACGATGTTCACCATCCCATTGTTCTGCCGCTTGGCTATGCTGTGAAATAACGTAAACACCTTTACCTGCTTTGATTTCTAATAGACCTAAAGCGGCAAGGCGGGTTAATGCTTCACGCAAAGATGCACGGCTGATTCCTAATTGAATTGCAAGCTCACGTTGTGAGGGTAAAGCAGATCCGACGGCATAAGTATTTTGTTGAATGCGTTGATAAATGATTTCCACCGCTTGCTCAGTCACCTGAGATGATTTTCCATTGAGCATAGCTTGTGGGCTCATAAGCAACACACCGTAAATATATAAATAAATAATTTGATTCTACACAAAATTTATCTATTTGTTGGTGCGCGTGCTTAAAATTAGCCGTATTTTTAATAACAGATCAGACCAGTTGAACTGGATATTACGTTATTGAATAAGGATAAAAAGTTTAAGAATGATTAATGAGAATATGTATTGCTGAAACTTCAGAACGGTCAGAGACTATTTATCTCTGACCGTACGCAGTACTTTTAATACTTTCCGTTGAAGTTTGCGCTAATTCTTTGTTTTAAATATTCTTTAGCTGTAATGGCCGGATATTTCTTTTGTGGCCCTTCAATGATCATATCTTCATTGGCTTGGCAGAAGAATGCCAAACTATAACGTGCGCCTTGATATTCATCTGTTTCAGGATTTTTGACACGATGAAAATTAGAAGGCAGTTGATCATCGCTCCAACGCGTGAGCATATCACCGATATTACAGGTAATTACATCATCACGTGGCTCAATGCTGGTCCATTGCTGTTGTTCCATATCTTTACCCGGACAAACTTGCAGGCCACCTTGTCCTTTACGTTGGAACAGTAGCGTTAAACAGTCAAAATCTGTATGTGCTCCTGCACGCCATAGACCTAATTGATCTTTAAGAGCAGGGTCAATTGCATAGTAGTGCAGCATTCTTAAAGTACTTTGGTAGCTTTCTTGATCCGGGTCATGAGCAAGAGTAAAGAAGTTATCGGCAAAGCCTAGTTTATAAGCAAAGCAAGATAAAATTTTCATGCCGACTTGCCAACATGCATGTTCAAACTCCAACATGGTATCTTTAAAATTAGGTAATTCCTCTTGACTAGGATAAAGACCTTCCATACGTGGGCGGGTAATTTGATAAGACTCTTTTTGGTCTGGTGTGCTGGTCGATGGACGAACCTGTGCCTTACTTTCCCAACCTGCATTGCGATTGAGTGGGTAGCGAGCTTTAATTGATTCTGGCAGATTAAAAAACTGTTGTGTCATTTCAAATGCAGTTTGAATTTGCTCAAGTGGAATCCCATGATTCGATACTTGAAAGAAGCCAATATCGGTAGCTGCTGACCAGAGTTGGTCCGCAATTTCATATTTACGTTGTTCAAAATTTGATAAATTAATGACCCGGACTTCCCGTTCAAAGGTCTCTTGACCAAAAGCTCCCATACGAGCTTCTTTTTGCAGTTCTTCTAAGCTGTAGTCATTTTCAGCTACTGGAGTCATATTGGCGCTGTTCATATTTCAACCTCATATTTTGGATAATCGTGACCCAATCAAATAGATTGAAATAATGGGTCACATTCAAAAAAGAGCCACACGTTCTTAATAAAAGATAACTTTATGTAAAGAACATGAACTGTTTTCTGAGCAATGACCCACATAGCAATTAATATTACTACTATGCTGAACGCTTCTACTCTGACATAGAGCATGTAGCACTTTTTGTGCCAATTTCTAAGGATAGGTTATGAAGTTGGGATGGGGAGAGCAATATTGCATTTAAGATGAATCAGCGATGAATAATCAAAAATCTTTTATTCTAGAAAAGCACCTGTGAAGTGCATGAATGATGACCTAGTGCACCACTAAGCCGCATATAAAACAAATTAATTAACGCAGTTTGTTCATTGAGGAATGATTAAAAATAAGCCCAAATTAGATTATTACTATGAAAAACAAAATGAAATCAAAATTGGCACAGAGCTTGCTAATTCATTCCTGAGTATAAGCGGTCAGTGTGTAGTAAACATGCGGGACATTGCTCTACAGCGTTTGCTGTTCCTCTTTTGGGGACAAAACCATCTTGGTTTTGAGAGAAATGTGCATTTGATACATTGATTGCCCCCCTAAAAAGAATAGCAAGATAAATCAATACAGATTTAGGGGGCTTATTTATGAATATTCAGCACTATGTAAGCAAAGGGCGACGTACTGTTATTGTGAGTGCATTATTGGGGCTAGGAACAATTTTCAGTTCAACCAGTTATGCTGCCGATAAACTTGTTCTACAAACCACGTGGTATGCACAAGCCGAGCAAGGTGGATATTATCAGGCACTTGCACAAGGGATTTATAAAAAATACGGACTCGATGTCGATATTAAAATTGGTGGGCCACAGGTCAATAATATGACCTTACTATTGTCCAAACGTGCCGACATTATAATTAATTATGATTTACAGGTCTTAAAGGGTATTGAAAGTAATTTTCCAATCAAAGCAGTTGCGGCACCATTTCAGTTTGACCCACAAGGTGTATTAACTCATGGCGATGTAAAGTCTTTGGCGGACTTAAAAGGCAAAACAATTCTTGTTTCAACCAGTGGGCAAGCAAGCTGGTGGCCATGGTTAAAAGGGAAATATAAATTAAATGCAGCACAGGCTCGCCCTTATACCTTCAATATGCAGCCATTTTTAGCTGGCAAAAATGTGGCACAGCAAGCCTATGCAACCTCTGAAGTCTTTCAGGCAAAAAAAGCAGAGCCTTCAAGTAATTTCTTTTTATTTGCTGATGCTGGCTATCCAGCTTATGGCGGTATTTTAGTTACACGCAATGATGTGATTCAAAACAAACCAGATGTTATGCGTCGTTTTGTTCAGGCATCGATGGAAGGATGGAAAAACTATTTAGCTGATCCTCGATTAGGGAATAGTTTGATTAAAAAAGAAAACCCAAATATGAAAGATGAACTGCTGGCCTTTGCAGTAGGTCAAATGCGCAAACTCAAACTGATTGATGGAGGAGATGCTAAAACACAAGGAATCGGGGTCATGACCGATGCGCGTTGGAAAGCCACACGAGATTTTATGGTGAACGCTGGTTTGTTAAAAGCTCAAACCAACTGGAAAACTGCTTATACCACACAGTTTGTTAAAACTGCTAAGTAGTCAGGGTTATAGGGTTAAGAAAAAAGGCATTCGCGCGGAGGGGAAACCATATGAATTCTGCATTAACAATTGATACTTCTATACATGAATCTTCAAATTTTATTACGCCAATGATTATGGTCAGAGGGGTAGAAAAGACTTATCCAAATGGTACTAATGCTTTACAACGTTTGGATTTAAATATTGCACGTGGTGAGATTGTTTCATTACTTGGACCGTCAGGTTGCGGGAAAAGTACTTTACTGAAAATGTTTGCCGATCTGGAGCAACCTTCTGCGGGACTAGTGCGTTGGAATGGCAAGGCCGAGATTCAATCACAATGCAAAATGGCAATGGTCTTTCAAGAAGCAACCCTGATGCCTTGGGCTAATATTGCAGAAAATGTACGCTTACCTTTGGATTTGCAGCATATTTCGAAATCAACTAGTACACCAAAAGTTATGGCCGCGTTAAAGGCGGTTGGTTTAGAAAACTTTAGTCGTGCTTATCCACGAGAGCTTTCGGGGGGGATGCAAATGCGTGCCTCTTTGGCTCGCGCATTAGTGACTGAACCAGACTTACTGTTAATGGATGAGCCCTTCGGAGCTTTAGATGAATTTACTCGCCATAAACTTGACAGTGATATTCGTCAATTATGGTCTGAGCGAGATTTAACCGTAGTTTTTGTTACTCATAGCATCTATGAAGCAGTGTATTTATCTTCGCGGGTCATTGTGATGGGGGCACGACCAGGACGTGTGGTGGCTGACCTTGAAATTGAGGGGCCTTATGTGCGTGATGAAGCTTTCCGTAGTTCTGAAGTCTTTATTCAACAATGTTCACATCTATCCCAAGTATTAGCTGAGGCAAGCGGAGGGCATAGTCATGATTAAACCATTAATGGAACATCCAAAGGTACAACTTATTGCAGCTCCACTAGGGTTAGGTCTGATTTTCCTACTAGTTTGGCAGTTAAGTTTTCAACAGCTTGAAGTACCTGTATATGTCGTACCAAAACCCAGCGATATTGTTATGGCAATGATTAAAGAGTCCAGTGTGTTATTTGGAAGCTTGTTGATCACGCTAAAAATTACCTTATTGGCTTTTGTCTGTGCTGTAGTCATTGGCACCTTGATCGCTTTCGTCTTTGTACAAAGCCGTGTAGTAGAAGCCTGTTTTATGCCTTATGCCATTTTATTTCAGGTGACTCCAATTGTCGCTATTGCCCCTCTGGTGATTATCTGGATTCAAAATACAACATTAGCATTAGTCGTTTGTGCCATGTTAGTTGCAGTATTTCCAATATTGACTAACACCACTTTAGGTTTACGTAGCGTCAACAAAGGTTTACTTAATCTTTTTCAGATCAATAAAGCCAGTCGTTGGCAAATTTTAATGCGCTTACGTGTGCCGAATGCTTTGCCTTATTTCTTTGGTGGGTTGCGTATTTCTTCTGGTTTGGCACTTATTGGCGCCGTGGTTTCGGAGTTTGTGGCTGGAGCTGGTGGGACTAGTGCAGGTTTGGCTTACCAAATTTTGCAAGCAGGTTTTCAGCTCGATTTACCATTAATGTTTGCAGCATTATTTCTTATTACGTGCACAGGCTTGGGTTTATTTGTGCTAATGTCTTTATTAAGTCATTTCTTTTTAAGTAAATGGCATGAGAGTGAACAAGTATGAGTCCTGATCTTTCAAATAATGGTTCTTTAAATCATCGCTATTTAATCAAAAATGCTTATGCCATTTTGACAGGGTTATCGGGGGATGCAGCACGTTCTTCATTTACTGATATCCGTATTCAAGACGGTAAAATTATTGAATTGGGACAACTGACCGCACAATCGAATGAACAAATTATCGATGCGAAAGACTGTGTAATTTATCCAGCTTGGGTAAATACTCATCATCATTTATTTCAATCCTTATTGAAGGGAGAACCGCAAGGTTTAAATCAAAACCTAACCTCTTGGCTTGCCAGTACGCCATACCGATTTCGTGGTGCATTCGATGAAGCTACATTTCGGGTGGCAGTACGTATCGGATTAATTGAATTATTACGGTCAGGTTGTGCAACAGTAGCGGATCATCATTATCTTTACTGGCCACAAATGCCATTCGATGGGGCTGCGATTTTATTTGATGAAGCTGAAAAGTTAGGCATGCGTTTTGTGTTATGCCGAGGTGGCGCAACTCTAACGCGTGGCTTAGAAAGCGAATTACCGCAAGCATTACGCCCTGAGAAATTTGAAGACTATATGGAGGATATAGAACTCCTAGTACAGCGATATCATCAACCGAGTTCCGATGCATTCCGGAAAATCGTAATGGCACCCACTACAGCTTTGCATTCGACCACTGCACAGCAATTAAGAGAAAGCGCCAAGATTGCTAGACAATTGGGTATCCGCATGCATAGCCATTTATCTGAAACAGTAGATTATCTGGATGCGGCTCGAACCAAATTTGGTATGACACCTGTACAGTTTTGTGCAGAGCAGGATTGGGTTGGAAGCGATGTTTGGTTTGCCCATTTGGTTAAGCTATTACCTGAAGAAATACAGCTGTTGGGTCAAACACAAACAGGGATTGCACATTGTCCTCAGAGTAATGCACGTTTGGGGAGTGGTATTGCCGATCTTGTCAGTTTAGAACAAGCGGGTATGACTATTTCGATTGGAGTAGATGGTGCGGGCTCGAATGAAGCCGCAGATATGTTATCTGAAACCCATGCTGCATGGCTGTTACAACGGGCCAGAAAGGGCATGTCGGCTCTACCTCAATATGAGGGTGGGTTATTTGAAGGAGGAGCAGATGCTGCAAGTATAGAGGATATCATTCGTTGGGGAACTTTAGGTGGAGCTAAGATTTTAGGTTTAGATCAAGTGGGTTCAATTGAGGTTGGACAACAGGCAGATTTAGTGGCTTATCAATTGAATGATCCGCGTTATTTCGGCTTACATGATATGGCGATTGGCCCTGTGGCAAGTGGCGGGAGAGCACATATTAAAGCTATGTTTGTGGCTGGAAAAATGGTAGTGGAAAATGATCAAATTCCTGATGTTGATATGATGGAATTAGCTTGGCAAGCGAAGCAATCGGTGAAACTGTTGCAGCAGCGTAGTGTCGAAATGGCGAAAATAGCCTAACTTAGATATCTGATTAGACTATGATATTAATAGCTTTAAGTTTATTTTAAATTAAAGGGAGGCGGTAATCATACCGCCAAAATATCAAAGAAGTTTAATCGGCAAATTAAGCACCACCTGAGCATCCTCAATAATATCTAAGCGGAGAATAGTTGAAGCACTAAGCTCATTTAGCAATGTACTTAACGGTCCCTCATTTTTCTCAAGTTGAACATTCTTTGGAAAAAGTTTTTGTGCAAAAGAAAGAATGTTGGACTCAACTTCAGTTTGATGCCATTTACCATCAACAACATGTAGCATGGTGGCTCTGTTGATATGTGTTTCAGAATCAACATGTTTTAAAGTCGGTACAGCGGTCTTTAAGCTTAAATCCAATTTGCCATTAACATCAAAAATATCGGCTTGCACTTCTTTTGAGTTAATGTTGACGTCAATTTTAGTTAACCATTTTGGTAGCTGGTAACCATATACACCACGCACTCTGGCGATTTCAGTATCAACAGGCAAAGCTAAAACATGAGCATAAAAATGACGTTGACGCATCGATTTCATTAACTCTGCAATATGTGAACCACGAGCATTAGGCTTACGGACAACAATCGCAATCGACACTTCGTTATAAGGGTCATTGTCACAAACAGAATAGGTAAAAAACGTAACAGCAACCAACCCGTAACCTGGAAATGGTTGTAATGGCGTTAAGTCAGCAGGAAGTTTTGCTTTAATTTGCTTAATAGGTGCAAGCATGAGCAGTTGTACATTTGCACTACGATAATAAAAATTGGGTGCCCAAACAGGACCTACTCGGGATTCCACAATTTTTTTAGGAATATGACGGAAAAAATCGATGTTGCCAACAGCAGGATCTTGCGCGACTTCATCTAAATCGGGGTTCATTCTGAAACGGTCATAATAACCACCTTTGGGTACTTTGACTTTTTGTTGCCCAAATTCAACTTCAGTAAACTGTTGTTTTGTATTCATGAAAGTTCACCTTTATATTAATTGACCGAGTAGCTAATGCTGTATATTTCAAGACGTGTTAATTTAGAATCAATACAGAAACTATAAGATTAAAGCTAACTTTAAGGTCAAGTCTTTAATTTTGAGGTGTAAAGTCTTTGACATTTAAGGGAAATAAAATAAAAACAATTAAAGATTAAAAAGATACAATGTCGCCTAGCGTCTTCATATAAATTTTATTTTTAAAAGACGATTAAGATAGTTGACCTTAAAGTTAACTTTAAACTTAGTATAAATATTCAATCCTTTATAACGAATCAACAAGCAGTTTTTCACCAGGAGAACAAAGATGGGATATGTAACCACAAAAGACGGCGTAGAAATTTTCTATAAAGATTGGGGACCACGGGATGCCCAAGTTTTATTTTTTCATCATGGATGGCCTTTAAGTTCAGATGATTGGGACACACAGTTGCTTTTTTTCCTTAAAGAAGGTTTTCGTGTAGTTGCCCATGATAGACGGGGACATGGACGTTCGAGTCAGGTGTGGGATGGTCACGATATGGACCACTACGCAGATGACGTTGCAGAAGTGGTTAAACATCTGAATATTAAAAATGCAATTCACATTGGCCACTCAACGGGCGGTGGTGAAGTAGCTCACTATATTGCACGTCATGGCCAAGACAATGTTAAGAAAGCTGTTCTTGTCAGTGCAGTTCCGCCACTGATGGTTAAAACTGAAAATAATCCTGAAGGTTTACCAAAAGAAGTTTTTGATGATCTGCAAAATCAGGTTCTCACCAACCGTGCGCAATTTTTCCGAGATCTTCCATCTGGTCCGTTCTATGGTTTTAACCGACCAGATGCGAAACCATCTGAAGGTATTATTGCTAACTGGTGGCGTCAGGGTATGACGGGTAGTGCAAAAGCGCATTACGATGGTATTGTGGCGTTCTCACAAACTGACTTTACCGAAGATTTAAAGAAAATCACCATTCCTGTTTTGGTGTTACATGGTGATGACGATCAGATCGTGCCTAATAAAACGTCTGGCGTAAAATCTGCTGAGTTACTTCAAAATAGCCAACTCAAGATCTATCCGGGTTTTTCTCACGGTATGTTAACTGTAAACCATGAAGTGATTAATGCTGACTTGTTGACGTTTATTCGCGAATAATTTAAAGCTTTAAACTTTAAAAAAGAGGCCTATTAAGTGCCTCTTTTTTATTTATAAGTAAATGAAATTGAAAGTAATAAATATAGAAATGCTAAAAGGTATTGACATTAAAGTTAGCTTTAATCTTAAAGTAAAGCCATACTGAATGAGGTCATTCCAATGAAAGTGTTCGAAAAATTAGTATTCCCAAATGGCTCATATGTTCCTAACCGTATTGCTAAAGCGGCAATGGAAGAAAATATGGCTGATTTAGACCATGCACCATCAGAAGAATTAATGCGTTTATATCAGGCTTGGGCAAATGGTGGCGTAGGTCTAATTATTACTGGAAATGTGATGGTAGACCGCCGAGCGATGACTGGACCGGGCGGCGTAGTGCTTGAAGATGAAAAGCATCTGGATACTTTTAAAAAATGGGCACAAATTGGTCGTTCAAAAGGCGCTCAGGTTTGGCTTCAAATTAACCATCCGGGGCGTCAAATGCAAGCAAACCTTGGTCAGCAGACTTGGGCGCCATCGGCTATTTCACTTGATCTTGGCAAAATGTCAAATCGCTTTAATACACCAATTGAAATGACTGAATCTATGATTGCAGAGGTGATTCAGCGTTTTGCAAACACAGCGCGTCTAGGTGAAAAAGCTGGGTTTACTGGTGTAGAAATTCATGCAGCACATGGTTACTTATTAAGTCAGTTTCTTTCTCCACTGAGTAATAAACGCCAAGATCAATGGGGTGGTTCTTTAGAAAACCGCGCTCGCATTTTAATTGAGATTGTTAAAGCTGTTCGTAAAGTGGTTTCGCCTCAGTTTACTGTTGCAGTAAAACTGAACTCAGCCGATTTCCAACGTGGTGGGTTTAGCGCTGAAGATGCTCAACAAGTGGTTAAAATGTTAAATGAGCATGCAGTCGATTTGGTTGAACTTTCAGGCGGTAGCTATGAAGCACCTGCAATGCAAGGTCAAGCACGTGATGGCCGTACACTTGCTCGTGAAGCTTACTTTTTAGAATTTGCGCAAGAGATTAGTAAAGTTGCCAAAATGCCTGTTATGGTGACAGGTGGGATACGCCGTAAACAAGTGGCAGAGAAAGTGATTGAAAGTGGTGTAGATATGGTCGGTATTGCCACAGCTCTAGCAATTGAACCTAATTTGCCAAATGCTTGGAAACAAGGCCAGAATCTTACTCCTGAGTTAAAACCAATTACTTGGAAGAACAAAACACTTGCTTCACTTGCCAATATGGCTGTGGTCAAATTCCAGTTACGTAATTTAAGCGCAGGTAAAAAAACAAAACCAAATGTTTCACCAGCTTGGGCTTTAATTTTGCAACAATCAGCTATGTCATGCCGTACTCGCCAATACAAAAAAGGCATGCGTGACTATTCATTTGCTTCTTAATAAGTGAGTTGTGTTATGACAAATGCGAACGATTCAAACTGGATAATTTATGGAGCAAATGGCTACACGGGCGAGTTAATCGCTCGTGAAGCTGTACGCCAAGGTCTAAAACCAACTTTGGCTGGTCGTAACAAAGCTAAGGTTGAAGCACTTGCTCAAGAGTTGGGGCTTGGTTATAAGGCTTTTGGGCTCGATAACGTGGATGCGGTAAGTGAACAACTCAAAGGCTTTAAACTGATCATGCACTGTGCAGGGCCATTTTCCGCGACATCGAAACCCATGATGGAAGCTTGTATAAAGGCAGGTGCTCACTATCTAGATATTACGGGCGAAATCTCAGTATTTGAGTTGGCACAGTCACTTAACAGCCAAGCCGAAAAAGCCGATGTTGTGCTTTGTCCAGGTGTTGGTTTTGATGTGATTCCGACAGATTGCGTTGCCGCTGCGCTCAAAGAAGCTCTGCCAGATGCGACCCATTTGGCGCTTGGTTTTGATTCAAAAACAGGGCTTTCACCGGGTACGGCAAAAACAAGTACAGAAGGTATGGCCGAAGGCGGAAAAATTCGTAAAAACGGAAAAATTATCACCGTTCCATTAGCACATTATGTTCGGACCATTGATTTTGGTGACGGTAAAAAAAGTGCCATGAGTGTTCCGTGGGGAGACGTATCTACAGCGTTCTATACAACTGGTATTCCAAACATTGAAGTATTTGTACCCGCATTTCCCAAAATGATTTTTGGTGCAAAAATGCTGAACTATGTACGCCCAATATTAAAAATCAATGCTGTGCAGAAGTTTATTAAGTCACGTATTGAAAAAACGGTTGTTGGACCAAATGAGGAACTCCGCGCGAAAGTACCTACCTATGTTTGGGGTGAAGCCAGAAATTCACGTGGGGAAATCAAAACTGCCCGTATCCAAACAGAAAATGCATATAGCCTTACCGTAAATGGTTCACTGACTGTGGTGAATTATTTACTCAAAAATACAGTGAAAGGCGGTACATATACGCCAGCAAAACTGATGGGTTATAAACTAGTGACCGAGTTGCCGGGTTCTGGTCCGTTGGTTATTAATTAAAAGCCTTTATTAAAACAGCATGTTTATAGATCGTCCCGAATAAGGTTTTCGCTATCAAAAGATTGGCTGATTTTTTTCTATAGTATTTGCATGAAAAAACGAATTACAGCGTTGGTCCGTAATTCGTTTTTTTAGATTTATAGATTGATACTTAAACGCTTTGGTTACTTAGTTGATACCAGTACCCATCTATACAACGCGAGAGCGATTAACTCTAATTGAAATTATGGTGTTTTTGCGTTGTCAAAATAGAGATTCATCAGACGTTCTGCATTTTGCTCACATGTAATTTCATCTGGTTTGTTATTAATAGCTTCAATCATGGTATGTAAGTTTTGCTTACTGACTTTTAGCTTTTGTTCTAAAATTTCTATTTCCTGAATTTTGGTTTCAATCGTTTGAATGAGAGCATCATGGTCCCAAGCGACAACTTTCGATGGCAAAAATGCTTTAATTTCTGCTAAAGAAAACCCGACTTGTTGAGCTTGCTGGATTAAAGAAAGTTGTTTCAAATCGTTATCAGTATATTCACGATAGCCATTCGATTTTCTTTTTGCTTTAGGCAAGAGTTTAATTTGCTCGTAATAACGAATAGTAGGGGTACTTAAACCACTTAATTTCGATAACTCGCTAATATTCATAGCCACATACTCTCTTGACATTCAAGCTAACTTTAGACTTATAGTAACACAAAAGCAAGGTTCATAACTTTACCAAGCACACACTTTCAGTAACAACTTTCTATGCTTTGATAGACGAAAGAATAGAATTATAAATATGAAAATGAGGTGAGAAAATGTCTAAACGCATATTACACGTCGTGACCAATGTTTCACGCTATAAGGATGTAGATCAACAAACAGGACTGTGGTTAGGTGAACTTACCCATGCCTATGATGAGTTTGAAAAACAAGGTTATGTGCAAGATATTGTGAGTCCAAATGGTGGAAAAACTCCAATTGAACCAAAATCGCTTGTGCCTTTAGTGGCAGATAAATCTGTTAAAGACCGAGAAAAAGATCAGGCTTTTATTACGCTGCTGGCAAATACCTTTAAGCCTTCCGATATTAATTGGCAAGACTATGACGTGATCTATTACACAGGTGGCCATGGGGTGATGTGGGATTTTTTAGATAATCCTGAACTTCAAGAAATCACCAAAAACATTTATGAAAAGGGCGGCATTGTTTCGAGTGTTTGTCATGGCTATTGTGGCTTGCTCAATGTCAGACTTTCAAATGGTGACCGACTTATAACAGGCAAAAAGTTAACAGGCTTTGCATGGAGTGAAGAGGTTTTGGCAGGAGTAGCAAAAAAAGTGCCATACAATGCCGAAGAGTTAGCGAAAGAATATGGTGCTCGTTATGAAAAAGCTTTTATTCCTTTTGCACCATACGTCGTTCAAGATGGTAAGTTAATTACGGGTCAAAACCCGTTTTCAGCTAAAAAGACAGCTTTAGCGATAATAGAAGAGCTAGAAAAGTCATAATTTAATAATTCAAATATAAACCCTAAAAGTAGGACCAGCGATGGGCTTGCTTTTAGGGTTTTTAAATAAATGGATTGATCCTACGAGGTTAAATTTAAGGAACAATTACAAAATCAGGATTTGCTATTGCAAAAACAGCTTCACGGTCTGCAACTGGTGGATAAATCCAGACAGTATTAATTTCCTGTTTAATTTTTTTCGCTTCTTCACGCACAAATTGAACTTGTCGATCCCAACCTTCGGTATAAAGTGCACCCCAAGGACCTAAGTCAACACAAGTTACATATTTTGGTTGGCTGTATGGATGAAGGGGTAAATCAACTAATTCTGCCGCAGCATTGTAACCCGCTACACGGCCTAGGCTCATGGCGTGCTGACACGACATCACGTTAAAATTCCCTAAATCATCAGTTGGAACTTTTACAGTATCGCCAGTCACAAAAATATTTTTTGCTTCAGGTGCATGTAAATAGGCATCCCCTAAAATACGGCCTAAATTATCTTTTTCACCAGTAACTTGAGAGGTGAGTGGGTTGGCTCGCATACCGGCAGTCCAGATCACGGTTTCTGATTCAATTTTTTCGCCATTAGAAAGTGTTACCCCTGATGCATCTAGTGCTGTAACTCGTAGCCCAGCTTTACCTTCCACACCAAGCTCGCTAAGAGCTTCTCGAATAACGGTAGCAGCTTGGTCACCCATCGCCGCGCCAATTTCTGTTGAGGAATCAACTAAAACTACACGGACATCAGTTGCACCTAAAATGCTACGCAGACGTTCAGGCATTTCGGTAACAGTTTCTAACCCGGTAAGACCACCACCTGCAACGACCACCGTATTACGCGCTGCATTTGCAGGTTTATTTGCTAAGTTTTTAAGGTGCTGATCTAGTTTTTCTGCATCTTCTAGGGTGCTTACACTAAATCCATATTCGGTAAGGCCTGGTATAGGTGGCATAAAAGTCGTACTACCGGTTGCCAGAATAAAACGATCATAGCTTAAGGTTTGATTGTTGCCATCAGTGGTTGAAACTTCGATGGTCTGTTGGTCGACATCAATTTTATTTACCCAACCTGCCAGAAATTTAACTCCCACCACACTTAATAACTCTGAAATATCAGGGTTCATGTTTTCAAGCACAGCTTCATAAAGACGAGGACGGATCCCAACATTCGGGCTAGGGGAAACCATCACCACTTCAATGTTTTGTTCTTGCGAAGCTAAGTGAATTGCTCTTTGTGCAGCAAGTGCAGCCCATAAACCAGCAAAGCCAGAACCTGCAATAATAATACGCTTACTCATTTGATTATCCTTTTGATAGATTTTCGGACAGCACATTCCTGCTCATCACAAAATTTAAGGTGAGAGAATCCTTTCTCTGATTGTCCGAAAAATCTGAGAAGGCGTTTAAAACGATTAGGGGGTGTTATTGCTCTAGGGTTTGAGACCCTTTCAGTTCATTAGTCGGGAGTATCCCGCGATATTTTACTTTTCCGCATTTTTGCTGTTCTTCCTTCAATGCGTTCATTGATCCAACCATTTACATCACTAAAAAATACGTCGGGGGCATAACGGCCAAAACGGTCTGCAATATCGCCAAGTGTATGAGCACCTAAAGCGTCTCGCATAGCTTTTTCGGCTTGTAGCATGACAGCATGTACTGCACATACACCACTGGTTGCCCAATCTGGCGGGGCATTGTTAAAGACTGCACATTTACCACGCACTTCTTGGCACTCAAAAAGCGGTTTTTCACCTTCAATTGCATTCACGATATCTAAAAAACTGATTTCGTGAGCAGATCGGGCGAGTAAATATCCACCACGAACACCTTCTTGAGCAATAACGAGACCTGCCTTTTCAAGTTTAGGAAAAATCTTGGCCATAAAACTCGGAGAGACTCCTTGTAATTCGGCAAGATCCTTACTACTTAAAGGTTTATCTTCATTGTTCACAAGAAAAAGAAGACAGTGAATCGCATACTCGACGCTACTAGTGATATAAGCCATTTAATTTCATAATTGATCAACTACAAACACAGACTAATGTAGTCTGTGTTTTAAGTCAACAATAAAACTAGGATAAAGTTAGTCCTAGTTTAAAGAGGGTTATTTAAAAGTGTTAACTATGAATGTATCTTATTGAATAATTTAAATTTTATTAAATAAACAGATTTTAATAATTTATAAAAAATATTTTATTAAGTTCTCTGAATCGTAAGAATGTCTAACAGGTGTTTAATCAAATAGTTCACCACTTATAAGTAAGATAGATGAAACGGAATAGGCATTTATCATTTATTTATAGAGTTATTTAAATTATATTTACGTAGATTGTTTTACTTAAAATATTAAATAGATTTATCTGAATAAAAATATTTTTTTATATAGCATGATGAATGAATAAGAGAGTTGTTTTGAAAACTGAATTTATTATTAGATGTATTTATGCACTTTGCCTTATCGGTGCAGGGTTCAACCATTTACAAACAGTTTTGATGCATGGTTTGTTTTGGGACTATAACAATGCGCCTTTATTTACTTGTATTTATTGGACATCTTTAACGTTTATTGATCCACTTGCAGCAATTCTTCTATTTTATAGACCTCGTATCGGCTTAATTCTAACTTTTCTTATTATATTTAGTGATGTCATTCACAACACTTGGATTACATTAAAGGTAGGGCGAGACTTGCTCAACTATATGTATATTTCCCAATTTTTATTTCTGGTTTTTGTTGTGTGCACAATTAAGTTTCCTTGGAAGGCACATAAGACAAGTTAAAATATTAAGATTGGAGAGCAAAAGCATTCTTTTACTCTCCAAATAATTTCTTCAAACTTACGAACGCCACCAATAATTTTCGACATTTGGTTCATTAAGATTCAAGAGTTCACCCATTTGCGGTGTGCTAATGGCTAAATTATTTTCATGAGCTAAACCGACAATACGTTCAAACGGGTCATCCCAAGCATGAAGCGCCAAGTCAAAAGTACCGTTGTGTACAGGCAACAAATGGCGTCCTTTTAAGTCGATATGCGCTTGTAACGTTTGCTCTGGCTGCATGTGGACATCAGGCCATTCAGGGTCGTAAGCACCAGTTTCTAACATGGTCAGATCAAATGGGCCATAACGATGTCCAATCTCTTTAAACCCATCGAAATATCCCGTATCTCCACTAAAAAATACACGTAAGTCATTATCAATAATCACCCACGATGCCCAAAGTGTCGCATTGCTATCGCCCATACCACGGCCTGAAAAATGATGGGCAGGGGTAGCCACCAATTTTAGTCCATCTACCTGTGTGGTATCCCACCAATCAAGTTGTTGAACTTTTTCTGCTGGAATTCCCCATTTAATGAGTGTGTCACCCACACCAAGCGGAGTTAAGAAATGCTCAACTTTATCGTTAAGCTGTATTACTGCATGGTAGTCGAGATGGTCGTAGTGGTTATGCGACAAAATCACGCCTTTAATGGGTGGTAATTCGGCAATGTTAATTGGGGGCTGATGGAAACGTTTTGGTCCAAGCCATTGAAAAGGTGATGCACGCTCTGAAAAAACTGGGTCGGTTAACCAAAATTCATTTTGCAGTTTTAGTAAGATAGTTGAGTGGCCCAAGCGAAATAGAGAGCGATCGGGTGCACTTAATAACTGCTCTTTCGACAAACTTAAAATAGGAATTTCTTTGTTTGGAACGGTGTCTTTTGGTTTGTTAAATAAAAACTTCCACATGAGCTGAAGTGTTTTGCCAAAAGAAGGCTTGTGTTGATTGGGACGCGTATTTCTAAATTTGCCATTGTGCTGTTGAGATGGCATTAAGGGAGAAGGCAAGTCTGTTGTGTTTGAAATAGTCATCTTGTTTTTCCTTATTGGAACAAACCTATATGTGCAAATAAGAACTTGGGCTAAGTGCTTATTTTGATTTATTTAAATGAGTATTTGCTCACTCATTAATTGGTTTAAAAATAAGGACGCCGCGCATCCTTAACTTTTATCTAAATTGAAACTGCATGCCAAAACGCTTCAAAACCAGATTTACGATAAAGCTCGGCCTGAGAAGGGTCTTGGGCAATAAAATTAAGTGTAACTTCTGCAAGCGCACCTAAAATTGAAGCAATAAATAACGGTGGATAGTCTCTTAATTTTCCATCATTAATACATTCTTGAATGTTTTGGGTGAGATCACAAAAGGTTTGCATGCCAATTTGTTTGCTTTGCTCAGTAATTTGTTCCGAGGTCGAAAGCTGCGCCATTACTTTACGTTTAAGAGGGGCTTCTAGACTCCAGTCCAAATAACTTTGCCAGATATGTGACATTTGTATTTGCAGGTCAGCGTTAGTGGGGTAACTAAGCATCATCACCTGACGTAACTCAGCCTTTAGCGAAAGATATAACTGGTTAAGCAGCTCTTCTTTATTACTAAAATAGGTAAATAAAGTACCTTCTGCCACGCCAGCAACTTTGGCAATTTTTGAGGTAGACGCACGTTCGCCAAGCTCTGCTAATGTTTCAATAGCAGCACTTAAAATTGCATTACGTTTATCTTCACTACGAGGACGAGCCATATACAAAAATATTAATTGAGTGATTACTCAATCATACATAAAAATATGAGCAGTGCAAGCGAAATAGAATTTTACTGTCATAAATTTAATATTTTATAAATTATTCATAAGCTGCAATATTTGGCTCTTACACCATACGATTTGGTGTTCATGGGCCTTTTGCTGATCCCAATATAAATTCATCTGATATCCAACAATATCTATCGGTAGTGGATGCACCTTAATTTGAGGGTAAGTATCTTTAAAATGAGCAATTTGACATTGAGGAATCGTGAGTAAATGGTCTATTTGTGTAATTAATCGGATTGCCGTTTCATATTGTTGGCAGCGGAAACTAATCGATCTTTTGATACCTTGTTTAGATAAGAAAAAATCTTCAAAAACACGACCTGTAGGACGAGAGGACACTGTAATGTGTTTAGCTTCTAAATAAATTTCTTTGGTTAGGTTTGTTTTGGATAATAAAGGATGCTGCTTACGACTTATTACTACAAATTGATCTTTAGTAAGGCATTCATAACCAATGCTATCTTCAACCGAATGTTGAACATCAATCGCAAAATCGATTTTCCCCGTAGAAAGCTCATGTCTTAAGTTTTTACGATCAATGCGTACGCTATTTAACTGTAAATTAGGATTAAATTGAGTTAAGTGCTGAATAATAGAGGGTAAAAAAATTCCTTCATACTCATCATTCATAGCAATTGTGAGATGCTTTAAATCTCGTGCTGGCACAAAGTCATGCGTGCTTTGAATTGCTTGATGCATAAGTTGTAATGACTGTTCAATTTTAGGCCATAAACGTTTGGCTAAAGGTGATGGAACAACACCGTGTCCATCTCGAATAAATAATGGGTCATTAAAATGATCACGTAAACGTGCCAAAGCATGGCTAACAGCAGGTTGACTTAGAAAAAGTTGTTCACTGGCCCGTGTTAGATTTTTTTCTTTATAAATTGCCACAAATACACGAAATAAATTCAGGTCAATACGAGCAAGAGAGGCAATATTATTATTCATTTCATTCATAGTTTGTTATTCAAACAATTCATTTTATTCATTGTAACAAGTTAGATATGGTCAGGAAATAGCATAAGAAATAGAGTGATTAATACTGTGAATTTTGAATGTAGCGCTTGTGGTAACCAAATTTAGAAGCGTTGATTACAACTAATTTTTATAAAACCTATGAACATAAGGAAATGATATGGTAACACATTTATTTGATTTGACTGGAAAAATAGCCTTAGTTACAGGTGCAAGCCGTGGTATTGGTGAGGAAATTGCCAAACTTTTAGCAGAACAAGGTGCACATGTAATTGTATCTAGTCGCAAGATTGAAGATTGCCAACGCGTTGCTAATGAAATTATTGCAGCAAACGGTAAAGCGGAGGCAGCCGCTTGTCATGTGGGTAAACTCGAAGATATTGCAGCAATTTTTGAATATATTCGTAAAGAACACGGTCGTTTAGATATTTTAGTCAATAATGCGGCCGCCAACCCTTATTTTGGTCATATTCTAGATACAGATATTGGGGCCTATAACAAAACGGTTGAAGTCAATATTCGTGGATATTTCTTCATGTCTATTGAAGCGGGTAAATTAATGAAAGAACAGGGTAGCGGTGCAATTGTTAATACCGCATCTGTAAATGCCCTACAACCCGGAGACCGACAAGGTATTTATTCTATTACCAAAGCTGCGGTGGTGAATATGACCAAAGCCTTTGCAAAAGAATGTGGACCATTGGGCATTCGAGTGAATGCTTTATTACCGGGTCTTACCAAGACCAAATTTGCTTCGGCACTATTTGAAAATGAAGATATTTATAAAAGCTGGATGGACACAATTCCATTACGCCGTCATGCAGAACCACGTGAAATGGCTGGAACTGTACTTTATTTAGTGTCAGATGCTGCGAGTTACACCAATGGTGAATGTATTGTGGTTGATGGCGGTTTAACTATTTAGGGAGGAATAGCAATGTACGAACATTATTCAGGTCAAGTGGTCTTAATCACAGGTGCGGCGAGTGGATTTGGTGCATTGCTGGCAGAGCAACTGGCAAAGTATGGTGCAAAATTAGTGTTGGGTGACTTGAATATTGAAGGGTTAAATACTGTAGTTGAACCGCTACGCCAAGCAGGAGTAGAGGTGGTTGCGCAAGTGTGTGATGTCAGCTGTGAAGCAGATGTACAGGCTTTGGTGCAAAGTGCAGTTATTCAGTTTGGTAGAATCGATGTCGGGATCAATAATGCAGGTATGAGTCCGCCTATGAAAAGCTTTATTGATACCGATGAAGCAGATTTGGATTTGAGTTTTGCCGTCAATGCCAAAGGTGTGTTCTTTGGAATGAAGCATCAAATTCGTCAGATGTTGCAACAAGGTGGGGGCATTATTCTGAATGTTGCTTCTGTTGCAGGTTTAGGCGCTGCTCCCAAATTGGCTGCCTATGCTGCGGCAAAGCATGCTGTGGTGGGATTAACCAAAACAGCAGCGGTTGAATATGCAAATAAAGGCATTCGAGTTAATGCAATTTGTCCATTTTATACAACCACCCCGATGGTGGTCGACAGTGAACTCAAAGAGAAACAAGACTTTTTAGCGCAGGCCTCGCCAATGAAGCGTCTTGGCCATCCAAGTGAAGTGGTGGCAATGATGCTGATGATGTGTGCCAAAGAAAACTCATATCTCACAGGTCAAGCCATTGCAATTGATGGCGGTGTGACAGCTTATTAAAACATTTATTAAATACATCTTATTCATATATTTAGGAAAAAATCATGACAATTAATTTAAGCAATCGAGTGGCTATTGTTACAGGTGCAGGCGCAGGTCTAGGGCGGGAACATGCATTGTTACTGGCTCGTTTGGGTGCAAAAGTGGTCGTGAATGATCTTGGTAGCGATGTGAACGGAAAAGGTGGCTCAACCATGGCGGCCCAAAAAGTCGTGGATGAAATTATTGCTGCTGGTGGCGAGGCGATGGCAAATGGTGCTTCAGTCACTGATATTGAACAAGTTCAACAGATGGTAGATGAAACAATTGCCCGTTGGGGACGTGTAGATATTTTAATTAATAACGCTGGAATTCTTCGAGATAAAACTTTTAGCAAAATGTCACTAGATGACTTCCGTACCGTGATTGATGTCCACTTAATGGGGGCAGTAAATTGCACTAAAGCGGTATGGGATATTATGCGCGAGCAAAAATATGGTCGTATTGTTATGACGACTTCATCCTCTGGTCTATATGGCAACTTTGGGCAGTCCAACTACAGTGCTGCAAAAATGGCATTAGTTGGACTCATGCAGACACTGGCTTTAGAGGGTGAAAAATCTAATGTTCGGGTGAATTGTTTAGCACCAACAGCTGCAACGCGTATGCTTGAAGGATTATTACCCGAAGAAGCCCTTAAAGCACTTGCTCCAAGTGCGGTCAGTCCTGCAATCGCGACTTTGGTTAGCGAAGATGCACCTACCCGTATGATTCTTTGTGCGGGCGCAGGTAGTTTTGAAGCTGCCCACATTACCCTTACGCAAGGAATTTATTTAGGTACGGATGAACAGGTTCCGCATGTTTTAGCACAACGTTTAGCTGATGTTTCAGACCGAACAGATGAGTTTGTTCCTGTCAGAGGAGGCGCTCAGGGCGAGCTTGAGCTGAAAAAGGCTTCATTAATGGCAGGAGAGTAATTTTGACAAAAAATACATTAAGCATCGACCAACTGGTTGAGTTGCAAGGCCAAGCATTAGGTAGCTCGCAATGGATGACCATTGATCAAAGCATGATTAATACCTTTGCGGATGTCACACAAGATCATCAATTTATTCATGTGGATGAAGAAGCTGCTCGTCAGACACCTTTTGGGGGCACGATTGCCCACGGTTTTTTAACACTCTCTTTACTTTCAGCGATGGCCGCTCAGGTCTTGCCGACTGTACAGGGGCAGAAATCTGGCGTGAATTATGGCATCAATAATTTGCGTTTTATGAGTCCTGTACATAGCGGTAAGCGGGTGCGTGGAAATTTTCACTTAAAAAATATTTCCCAAAAAAATAAGGGAAGTTATCAGTTGATCATGGAAGTCACGATTGAAATCGAAGATCAGGCAAAACCGGCACTTGTGGCCGAGTGGCTTACACTTGTAAATGTATAGGAATAAACCATGAGCAATGAATTAATTCTCTCTCGCCGTGATGTCGATTTTTTGCTATTCGATTGGCTAAAAGTCGAAGAACTCAGCCAACGCAATTCTTTTGCAGGACAGGACCGTTTTGAATATACGTCTGTTTTAAACGTTTACGAGGCTTTGGCAACCGATTTATTTGCTCCTCATAATAAAAAAAATGACAGTAACGAACCTGTTTTTGATGGTGAACGTGTAACTGTCAATCCTGAAGTCGGGGTAGCGCTAAAGGCCTTTGCGGATGCAGGTTTGATGAGTGCAGCGTTTCCGTCAGATTGGAATGGAATGAACTTACCCAATACCATTGAGCGTGCAGGTATGGCATATCTACTTGGTGCCAATTCGGGAACAGCGGGTTACGCCTTTTTAACCATTGGTAATGCAAATTTATTAATGGCTCATGGTGAACCTGAAAAAGTTAAACCCTATGTCAACGCTATGATAGAAGGCAAATGTTTCGGAACGATGTGCTTATCGGAGCCGCAAGCAGGTTCAAGTCTGGCTGATATTCGTACACGTGCGATTAAAACAAAAGATGGTCGTTATCGTTTGTTTGGAAACAAAATGTGGATTTCAGGTGGCGAGCACGATATCTCTGACAATATTGTTCATTTGGTTTTGGCAAAAATTCCAGATGAAAATGGACAATTACCAGCAGGTGTGCAAGGTATTTCTTTGTTTACTGTACCGCGCAAATTACTCGATGAAAATGGACAGCCAAGTGAACGTAATGATGTGGCATTAGCTGGAATTAACCACAAAATGGGTTATCGGGGAACTGTGAATTGTGTGCTGAATTTTGGGGAAGGTCGTTTCACACCCGAAGGAGAAGCAGGCGCAATTGGTGAGCTAGTCGGCGAAGCTGGTAAAGGACTGGCCTATATGTTCCATATGATGAATGAAGCCCGAATTTCGGTTGGACTTGGGGCAGCAGCATTGGGATATACTGGTTATCTTCATGCTTTAGATTATGCAAAAACTCGAGTACAAGGTCGCTCTCGTAGTGAACGCAATCCAAGTTCTCCACAAATTCCGCTCATTCAACATGCGGATGTTCGCCGTATGCTCTTGGCGCAAAAAGCATATGTCTCAGGTGCGTTGGCACTGTGCCTATATGCAGCCCGATTAACCGATGATATCCACTCGCTTGAAGATGCCGAGCAACGCGATCAAGCACATCAATTACTTGATCTATTAACACCAGTAGTGAAAAGCTGGTCTTCTGAATGGGGGCTTGTGGCAAATGATTTAGCCATTCAAGTTCATGGCGGCTACGGTTATACCCGTGAATATAATGTTGAACAGTTTTATCGGGACAATCGACTCAACCCGATTCATGAAGGAACATTTGGCATTCAAGCGCTCGATTTATTAGGACGAAAAACTCGTCTTAATCAGGGACTGTCGATGAAGCTATTACATGAAAAAATCATGAATACGATTGAACAAGCCAACGCAGAGCCTTCTTTAAAAGATCATGCAGATCAATTAGACCAAAAGTGGCAACTCATCCGAAATGTAACAGAGAAATTGCATGCATTAACCGATGTAGAACTTCAACTGGCAAATGCCGCCAATTATCTAGAAGCTTTTGGACATCTTGTGGTGGGATGGTTATGGCTTGATCAAGCTGTAGTCATTCATAAACTCATGCCGGACTCAACAGACCCTGATTTTCTGCGTGGGAAGCTTGCAGCGTGTGATTATTTCTTTGGTTGGGAAATGCCGAAAATTATAAGTTGGTTAGTGGTACTTGATCCGGTAGAGGCCACTCCACTCAATATGTCAGAAGAATGGTTCTAATAAGAACCATTCCTTAACCGCGCTGTTTAACAGAAAAGGAGAACAACCCGATTTTATAGAAAATGCCTAATAAGAATCACTATGTAAAACAAACATCAGGCGTTCAGTAAAGAGCGCCCTAATAAGTAAAAATAAAAATCTAGGACGGATTAAAAGATGAAAAAGAAAACATTAGTCATGGTTATGGCTTCATTTTGTACGAGCCCACTCTATGCAGCAGCATTTGATCGAACAGGACAATCAATTTCTGCATTTCTACAACCTGGTAATTATTTTGAGGCAAGTTTATCTGTTTCAGACACTTCATTAGAAGGACAAGAAGCAGGTACAAACCCAACCCGTAATAGTATTTCTGATATTGCAAACTCTGATTATCGTCCCAGTGCAGCTTTGAAATTACAGTTAGCACCTCAGTTTTCATTTGGTTTTCTTTACGATCAGCCCTTTACTTCCGATTCTGAATATTATGGAAATAACAGCTTTGTTGCTAAGCCGAGTGATACGATTTTAATACCGGGTATTGATTCAGCAACACTTGCCCAAAAGACCGGTGGAGAAGTCGTAACAGGGAACACCAAATCGAATTTTGTTATGCAAAATTTTAGTCTGATTTTTGGTTATCAACCGGATAAAAACTGGAATTTTTATGCAGGCCCTGTTTATCAGACGTTTAAGAGTAACGTCAATTTAAGAGGTCAAGTTTTCAGTTTATATAATGGCTATGACTTTAATGCCAAAGAAGTTGGAGATTGGGGATGGCTGGCAGGATTTGGTTATCAAATTCCCGAAAAAGCCATTAAAGCCTCATTGACCTATCGTTCAGAAATTATGCATGAAGTGACTGCCAATGAAAATGCGCCACTGGTTGATATGTTAAGTACGCAGCAAGGCCGTGATTTTCTTGATCAGCATTTAGCGTATATGGTTTCTATAGGACAACTCACTGAATCGCGGAGGGAGGCACTCAATCGTATTGTTGCGGGCTTACCCGAAGCAGGCACATCAGGATCAACTAAGTTTAGAGCGCCAGAGTCAGTGAATTTGGAATTTCAGACCGGATTACGCAAAGGTACTTTATTGTTCGGTAACGTGCGTTGGGTTCACTGGAATGATTTTGAGTTTAAACCCTATCGTTTTGGTGAAATCTCAGAAGTTGTTGGGGTTCTATCAACGCCAAGTCGTCCAAACGGTTTTAATCTGGTTCGTTATTATGATGATCAATGGTCTGCCAATCTTGGAATTGGACAACGCCTAAGCGATAAATGGTCGGGTTCAGTTTCTGTAGGTTGGGACTCGGGAGCAGGTGAGCGCGTATCCACAGGCGGACCAGCTAAAGGTTATTACAGTGTTGGGCTTGGTGCGCAATATAGTCCAACTTCAAAATACTTTATTTCAGGTGGAATGAAGTACCTATGGCTTGGTGACGCCAAAGGTCAGCTTGGTGCTCAGGCAGGCAGTGAATATTATGTGGGTGAATATAAAAATAACTATTCAATCGGTTACGGTTTGAAAATTGGTTATAAATTTTAATTCAACTATTTGATGGATCGCTTAGTTATATAAACAGTTTATTTCTGCACGAGAGTAAGCAGATTAAGAGATTAAAGAAAATATAAAAAGTGGAGTAGGAATAGTTCCATTTCTCCCTCTCATAAAAGGACAATAAGATGACAAAACAGATCTGGTTAGACGAATATAAGCAATGGAATATAGAAAGTACGATTACATTGCCGGATGAACAAACTTCACTTCTCGATTTTTGGGACAACAGTTTTAATAAGTTCCAGCAAAGAAAGGCTTTTATATTTGCAGATCAATCTTTTTCTTATGCTGAAATCGATTTATATAGTCGACAAGTAGCAACTTTCTTGCAAAGTTTAGGGCTAGAAAAAGGGACACGTATTGCCGTAATGATGCCCAATATTATTCAATACCCGATTATTTCACTTGCCGTCATTCGTGCAGGTTACATTCTGGTCAATATTAACCCCCTCTATACAGCACGCGAGTTAAAGCATCAATTAAATGATGCAGGTGCAAAAGTCTTATTTATATTAGAGCAATTTTTACCTGTTTATGATGCTGTCAAAGAGCAAGTGTCGATTGAGCAGATTATTACGACCACCATGACTGAAATGTTGGTCGAGCAACCTACTGAATTAGACACCTTAGATTCTAAAAAATACGTTTTTAAGCAAATCTTATTGAAGGCAAATGCCCAAGACTATATACGTCCTAAGCTTGTTCTTGAGGATACTGTGCTTTTGCAATATACGGGCGGAACAACAGGTGTATCCAAGGGCGCAGAATTAACCCATAAAAATATTGTCGCCAACTTATTACAAAATAATGTGGTTTTTAAAAGCTACTTTGGTGACCGAGATGCTTTCGAAGATGAAATAGCGATCTGTGCCTTACCGCTTTATCATATTTTTGGTTTTACTGTCTGTTTATTGCACAGTGCAATGAATAAAGGTTATGCCACTGTTTTGGTTCCAAACCCGCGTGATTTAGACGCTCTCGTACATTGTTTTGAAAAATATCGTCCTACGGTTTTTCCTGCTGTAAATACTTTATTTAATGCGCTGATTAATCATGAAGGCTTTAATAAATTGGACCATAGCCGTTTAGAAATTACTACAGGCGGCGGTATGGCAATTTTGAAACCTACTGCCGATGGATGGGAAAAACTGACAGGACGTATTATCCGTGAAGGGTATGGCTTATCAGAAACATCGCCTGTGGCGACCTTTAACCCGCCAATCTCTAATACTTTTAGTGGCACGATCGGTATTCCTGTACCGAGCACGGATATTGCAATTTTGGATGATGAAGGTCATCAATTAGCACCCGGTGAAACTGGAGAAATTGCAATTCGTGGCCCGCAGGTCATGAAAGGTTATTGGAATTTACCCGAAGAAACGAAAGCAGTCATGACTGCTGATGGTTTCTTTAGAACGGGTGATATTGGCTTTATGAATGAAAAAGGCTATACCAAAATTATTGACCGTAAAAAAGACATGATTTTAGTTTCAGGTTTTAATGTTTTTCCGAACGAAATTGAAGAAGTTTTAGCCCAACATCCAAAAATTTTGGAAGTCGCCGTGGTTGGGATTGCAGATGAAAAATCGGGTGAAGTGCCTAAAGCCTTTATTGTCAAAAAGGATGACTCTTTATCGGTTGAAGAAATTCAAATCTATGCAAAAGAAAACCTGACTGGCTACAAACAACCACGCTATATTCAATTTATAAATGAATTACCCAAGTCGAACGTGGGTAAAATTTTAAGAAAAGAACTAAAGGTTTAATAAGAACTTTTAATTAAAAACATAAGCGTATGGGAATAGAAGGTCCATAAATAAATGAAAAAAGGAATGAGATTATGGGTTCAGGATTAATTACCGTATTTTTACCAATTGCACTCGCAATTATTATGGCTGGTTTGGGCCTAGAGTTGACCATAAATGACTTTAAACGCGTGCGACAACACCCAAAAGCCGTGTTTATCGCATTATTTTGCCAACTGGTTATTTTAGTCGGTATTGCATTTATTATTTGTAAGGTTCTTGCTTTACCACCCATGCTTGCTGTTGGATTAATGCTCCTTTCTGCGTCACCGGGCGGGCCAACTGCTAATTTATTTAGTTATCTCTATAAAGGTGATATCGCTTTAAATATTACTTTAACGGCTATAAATTCAGTCATTGCTGCCTTTACACTTCCATTAATTGTGAATTTTGCAATACAACACTTTATGGAAAATGGGCAAAATGTAGGATTGCAATTCTCTAAAATCATACAGGTTTTTCTCATTATTTTAGTGCCCGTTGGGATCGGGATGTTAGTCCGTCATTTTGCACCGCATACGGCCGAAAAACTCAATAAACCTGTGCGTATCTTTGCTATCCTTTTTCTCGTATCGATCATCATATTAGCAATTGCACGAGATTACCAAAATCTGATGACGTATATTGGACAAATTGGATTGGCAACTTTGCTGTTTTGCGTATGTAGTTTAATGGTTGGCTATTTTGTTCCAAGATTATTGGGTGTAAATAGCTTTCAGGCAAAAGCTTGCGCGTTTGAAATTGGAATTCATAACAGTACCTTAGCCATGACCATTGCTTTTACAGTAATGGCAAGCAGTATGGCCGCTATGCCAGCAGCAGTTTATTCATTATTTATGTACATTGTTGCTGCAATCTTTGGCACATTGTTAAATCGTCTAGAAAAGAAAGAGATCACACAAATATCAACTAAAACATATTCAAAGAATCTTCAGTAATATCTGGCAGATAAAGGTATTTAACTACCACCAAACGTTTATAGTTTGAATTAAAAGAGGAGGCTAATACCTCCTTTTTTAGTCTCAAAATTTAAAATATTTATGGCCGAGCAAGCGCAGTTACAATAAAAAAAGCGTTAGAGTGCTGTTATAAAAGCAAATTGTTAAGCCAATATTTAAGGTTTTTCTTAATTATGTAATTAAATGAAAAACAATAATTTAATTAAATAATTTCTAGCCAATTTCACATTGACAGCTCAAATATTGAAGATTACCATTTGCGGGCTGGCCTACATTGCCAGTCGGTTTTGACGGACCGTTTTGTTTGGACTACATCAGGATTATTTCTTCTGAGGAATAGTTTTGCATGTATCTCTCGTCTCCCTCTCGTAGCGGTAGGACGGGAGTGGGACACTTTCGAGTGTGCTGGAGTCCAAACCAGTCCGTCAACCCTCTTCCGTTCTGCCACCATAATTTATAATGCTTTGGCAGAACTCCCACAAGAAGGAGTTGGCTATGCACATTCATAAATTATTGGCAGTCACTGTCAAAAACTATCTCGACACAACTTAAAATTTTAAAGCAGTTTGATGAGCTATAGGCTTTTCAGGCTTTAAATCATTACGTCTAAAACTTAGCAACAATAAAACTTGAGATGTGCCAAGCACAGTCTTTACGGCTTTGCTGTGCCTTTTTTTCTCCCAGAAAAGGCACAGGCTTTTTAATCTCTTTTAGCAACAACAAGAATTTATAACGGTAAAACGATGCCAACTTTAGAAAGATCTTCCAAAAAATTACAGGTTCTTCATACAGCAATTGAGCTGTTCAATCTCTATGGATTTCACAATGCGGGTGTGGACTTAATCGTCAAAAAATCCAAAATTCCTAAAGCCACTTTTTATAATTACTTTCACTCAAAACAGCGACTTATTGAAATGTGCATATCTTTTCAAAAAAGCAAACTTAAAGAAGAAGTGCTGGCAATTATTTACTCAAGCCGTTACCGAACCTCAAGCGATAAACTCAAAGAGATTATTGTTTTACATGTTAATTTTAATAGCCTGTACTATCTATTACTTAAAGCCATTTTTGAGACTAAACAGATTTACCCGCAGGCCTACCGTATAGCGCTTGAATATAGAAAATGGCTGCTTAAAGAACTTTTTGATTTGGTTTTTAGTTTGGACACCCATGCGTTAAAACCAAGTGCCGACATGGTTTTAAACTTAATTGATGGCTTGATGTTCCAGATTTTAAGCTCAAAAAGTTTGGAAGAGAGGGATGTGGTGGTGGAGAGGTTTTTTTCTTTTTAGATAAAATTAAATAAAATAAGAAAGGGATTTAACAAGATTGCTTATACCCTCTCATCACTACTATTAAAAGGAGTCTTTTTATTCAGAATACGTTTAAATTTTTTTAATTTGCTATTTTTGGTGCATAAAAAAAATATTGCACTATTAATGGGCAATTATATTTTATTTGAGAGATTAAAATTAATAGATCGAATGTGAGTTAATAATTTAAATAAAAATTATTAAGCTAAATAATAAGTTAATATAGAGTGGTAATGTTGGCATATATCTTGCTTTTTACCAAACGTTGCAATTTGTGCAACATTTAAATTAAAAATTAACGTATATATAAAGAGAGGAAATCATCATGAATGATTGTAATGAAAATATTAACCAATCAACCGAAAGCTTAATTAAATCAAGTAAAGTTCCCACAAGAAATGACTTTAAAGCAGCATTAAAAAAGAACTCAACTCAGACTCATGGAGCATTAGGTAATAGACAAGGTTGTGTCATAATAATTAAACCTATTTGAATATTAGAATAGAAAAAGATAATAGGAGCCCGTAAGGGTTCCTATTTCTCCTGAAATAATAAAATATTGGAGAAAAATTTTGGATAAAAATACTATACTTAAAATATGCCCATCATTTCAAGTTAGGTTTATTGGATCTGAGAAGTATTTATACAGAGCAAAAGACCGTTTGGCTTGGGAACCTGATATTATTAAAAATGAAATGTTTTGGGAGGTATGGGAATTTTTCTTGAAACCAAGAAGTGTTTTAGAAGCATTAGAGAGTATTAATCATGAAAATGATTATGTTATTAATGCAATAAAAGGATTGATAGATTGTGGAATACTAGAAGTAAATAATATAAAAGATGGATATGGGTATAATAAGTTTATTCTTTCAAAAAAACTAATTAATAATATGGAAAGTGTTTTCTTTCATATTAGTACCTCACGAATGAATTGGGTAAATTACTCTAAAAGTAAAGAAATTCAAGAGTTAGATCATAATGAAATGGATATCAAGGTAAGAGAAGAGCAACCGCCATCTAATTTTAAAAAGTATAGGAATTCGATACCAAAATATGATTTGGCTGAATTAATACCTTTAAAATTTTTTAAGAGTAAAATAAATAATAGTATTTTCTCAAAAGAAATTGAGGGGTTAAATAATAAAATATCATTAGATTTAATTAATCTTTTATTAAATTACTCCATAGCCAAAGTTGGTACAGTAGAGATGTATGCTACAGGAAAGCATATACTTAAACCTGTTCCTTCTGGAGGTGCTAGGCATACAACAGAGGCATATATAATTGTTAATGATGGAGTAGATGGTATAGATTTTGGAGCATATCATTTTAATGTAAATAATCATAGATTAGATAAAATAAATATTAGCTCATTTGATGTTAATAAACTAATAATAGCAAGTAATGTACTAGTGAGAGGAAAAGGAAAAAAACCGAAGGTGATAATTTTACATAGCTGTATATTTGAACGAAGTATGTTTCGATATAGAGAAGCAAGAAGTTACCGAGTAATGCATTTTGATTTGGGACATATTCATGCAAACGAAATAATAGTAGGTAGTATTTTGGGTTTAGATTGCACAGAAAGTTACTCTGTACCAGAAAATTTAATTGAATCAATCTTGTCTCTAAATCCATTAAAAGAATCAGTTATGTCATCTTTTATTATATATTGAGATTATATATGAACTATATTGTAGATATTCAACCAGCAATTCAATTAAAAAATAATAATGGCTCTTTAGTAATTTATGATTTAATTTCAAAGGAATCCTATGAGGTAGAAAATATAGAGATATTGCCTATATTTGCTACAATAACGGAATCTGTGCCATGTCCTATAAATGAGTTAAAAGAAATAATTCTTTCACAATATAATATATCAAAGGTAGAGGTGGATGATATATTATCAACATTTATTAGTTATGGTTTACTTGCTGAAGCTAGTACAATTGTACATAAAAAAGCTGGTGTGCAGGAGTGGGTTGATAATGGATGGATTGATGCTTTGGTTTTGCATCTTTCTTCAAGAAATTTAAATTATTCAGATGATCCAGCATATTTTAATGGTTTGGAAAATGAAAGTTTTGAACCAATAGAAAATAGTAAAATTAAAGAGATAGATGAGAAAAATGCAAGTAATTACTATTATTTGAATAGTGATTTAGATGATATTTCAGGAGAAGATATTCTTCACGGTATTATTGGTAGGAGATCATTCCAGCCATTTTATAAAAAAGAATTTAACCAAAACGATATAGATTCAATTTTATGGTTTTCAAATCAATATGCAAGAAAAAGAGGAACGAAAATATTTGAATCTAGTGATAGAGACTCGGTATATGATAGTGCTTTTTCAGCACTTCATACATATATAGTAATTTATAAAGATTTGTTAATTTTAGATCAAGTCTTATCTGCGGGTTGTTACTATTATGATTTAAATAAGCATGCACTTATACTAATAAGAGAAGGAAATTATAAAAAAGAGGTGGCCAAATTAGCAATTGGTCAAAAAAGAGCAGCAGGCGGTTTAGCTACTATTATAATAGCAGCAGATTTAGAAAAATATAGTACGGTATATAAACACGAGCGAAGTTACAGAAATTTATTAATAAATACAGCTCAACTTTGCCAGTTCTATTTAGTGCAAGCAACAATAAAAGGTTTTAATACATTTATAACACCCGCAATACTTGATGAAGAGATGGCAGATTTTTTAGATCTTTCTGATAATATTCCTTTATATATTGCAGCTATTGGGTGAATTATGACTAGAATAACTGATTTTATTAGATTTGCTTTCTTTTCTCAGAAAATTACAGAAAGTGAGTATTGTATATTTGAAGATGAAAGATATTTTTTACCAAGTACTATTGATAAAGTTGAAAAAATTATTGAAGAATCAACTTTAGAAAATATTAATAAAAATCTTTTTAATCGATATTCTTCAAGGCAATTAAAAAATAAAACGCCGACGATAAATGATGCAAAGAAGATATTAAATGCATCTTATGGTTTTTTAACGAAATCTAATAGAACTATTCCATCTGCGGGTGGTTATTATCCTTTAAAGCTTTTTTTATGTAAAATTGAAAATGGAAATATAATTAATATTTATGAATATTGTCCACAAAAATCCGATATTTTGTTTTTATACTCCTTGAATCAGCCTTTAAAAGAAACTATGGATGTTCATCATGTAGATTTTAAGAGTGTTTCATGGATGATTTTATGGAGCTGTAGATTAACAGCAATTGCTTCCCGCTATGGTTCAAAATCATATAGATTTGTTTGTATAGAAGTAGGACATAGTGCTCAAATGGCTATATTAGAATGTTTGTCACTTGGTTTTGAAAGTATAACAATAGGAGGGCTAAACGAATTATTTATAAGAGAAAGTATTTTGAAAAGTGGAAGGCGGAATTTACCCCAATATGCTATGTTATTTTAAAATGGTAATTTATTATGAAAAAAATAAATTTAGTTTCTTATAACCTTACAAAACTTACAATAGATAATGAGATATATAGTATTTTTGATGGTGTTGCAAATTTTGGAGGCAAGATTAATCTGAATTGTTGCTCTATTGATCTTGATACTGATTTAGCATACGAAAAGCTCTTGTCTGAAGCTGTTGAAAGAGTCGTTTTTTACAACTTACGAGATTTAAATATTTTTTCAACTACTACTGGTTTTTCTGCGCATTCAAATAAAATAAATTCTATTGAAAATAGTTGTTATGAGTTAAAAGAAAGATTTTATAATTATAAAATAAGAAATGATCCTAGATATCAACCTGTAATTATTATAAATAATATAAACTCAAAAACTTTTATTTATCAATTTGAGAAAGAATTATTTCATGCGATTACTCAGTTTGAATATAGGGGAGTTTCTGGTTGGGGGGCTTCAGTATCTCCTATTATTGATTTAGCTTATAAAAAATCAAGATTAGAAGCTATTATGATGAGTAATTCATATGAGGTATGTAATAGGCGTGGAAATGCAATTTCTTGTTTAGCTTCTACTTATAATATATTAGATGAAAATTATGAAATAATCGATCATGGTAGATGGACTATTATGGGAAGAGAAAGATATGTAACGCAGGCAATTATAAAGGAGTAATATATGAGAAGTACAAGAAGTTTTATTTTTTTATGTGCTAAACTATGGATGGTAGATTACAAATTAAATAGACGTGTTCAAATTCCTAATGGATACTCAAATTTTGTTAAAGATCTAAGAAATTTTTTTTTAGAATTTGATTTGAATACTAATTATATTCAATGGCATAAAAAAATTAGATATATAGATTATACTAATGAAGATTTTGTTAGAAAAGCTGATATGAATAATAATTTAATTTCACATAAAAATAATAAACAACCACGTTTAACTTTGGATTTTGATGATAATGTTTATATTAAATTAGAAGATATTAATTCTTTTGATAATGTTAATTCAAATTTAGATGTTATTTCTTTATTATTATATTTTTCTTGTAAGTCCAAACAAATTGTTAAATTTCACTTTGATGATGTGATGATTAAACCTAGTCCATCTATTGCAGCTAGACATGGCGTTGAAATATTTGTTGTTTATAATAATAATTATTATTATTACAATTGTGTTGAACATACTTTAATACTTTATAAAGAAAATATATCTGAGGAATATTTTTTTGATAATATTATTGCTTTTAATATTTATATTAGACCTTCCGTATATATGTGGCGATATAAGTCTTCCTCTTATTTAACGGATATTTATTTTGATATTGGTCATATATTGGCTAATATAAGTTTAGTTAATTCTTTAAATAATGGTTTTACTGTAGCTTTTGAAACTTGTAATAAATATATTCCTGTTTTTGAAAAAGAAATTTATTATGCTTTAACTCTATTGATTAGGAGGTAGTTTAAATATTAATTTTATTTAATATTTTTTTTGATTAGCCTGTTTTGAATCTTAAATGAATTTATATTGATAGGCTCTTGGTTTGTAGATATTATTGTTATTTGTTGACTTATATTTATTTGCCTATTGATTAAATAAATAAGAGGTTGAGAATAGAAATAAGTTTGTTTTTATTTGGTATGTATATAGAAGATTACTTTTATTTACCGAATTTTTAAAAGTTTTATTTTAAATGATTTTTGGAGGTAGATTATGATATTATATGATTTGATAGATTCAGAAAAAAAGCCATCTTTAACAAGCCAAATTAATAGCCTTTTACAGGCTGCATTTATTAAAGCAGGATTACCGACGGAGACGGCATTTTCAACTAAATCAATGATGACTGATATAGCAGATTTCCAATGTAATGGTGTCCTTCAAGTTGCAAAAAGCCTTAGAAAAAATCCATTTGACTTAGCTACAACTGTAGTCAATCATTTATTAATTTCTCCGGAATTTTCTAATGTTTCAGTTTCAGGTCCGGGATTTATTAATTTAAAATTATCTGATGAGATGTTAAATAGAAGTGCATCTAAACAATTAGAAGACCCGAATCTCAATGTATCCCTTGTTAACAATAAACGTTGTATTCTTATTGATTTTGGTGGTCCCAACGTTGCAAAACCTTTACATGTAGGACATTTACGCTCTCTCATAATTGGAGAGAGTGTACGACGTATTTTTGCCATTCAAGGATACAACATAATTTCGGATTTACATTTAGGAGACTGGGGGCTGCAAATGGGGATGCTAATCTCTGAAATTGAAATTAGATACCCCAATCTACGATGTTTTGATGAGCTAAATCCGTCTTTGTCAATTGACTCTTTGAAATGTATAGAGGAGTTGGATAGTTTATATCCTGAAGCATCTAAAGCTTGTCAAAATGATCCAGAACGGATGCAATTTGCTCGAAAAGTTACTGCTGCCTTACAAGCAGGTCATGTTGGTTATAGACTTCTATGGGAAAAATTGCGTTCGATATCGCTGAGTAAGCAGCTTAAAGATATGGAATTGCTTAATGCACATTTTGATTTATTTCTTGGAGAAAGTGATGTGCAGCCCCTTATTCCTGAAATGATCCAATCCTTACGAAGCAAAGGCATAGCCAAAGAGAGTCAAGGTGCTCTCATTATTGATGTTTCTGAGGAAACAGATAAAAAACCTATGCCACCGTTAATACTAGAAAAGTCGGATGGTTCTGCACTCTATGCGACTACTGATCTAGCTACAGTGTTAGATCGTTATATTAAATTCCAACCTGAAAGTATTTTATATGTAGTAGATCAAAGACAATCCTTACATTTTGAACAAGTTTTTCGCGCGGTTCGTGTTGCTGATTATGCTAAATCTACTAAATTAATTCATATTGGTTTTGGTACTGTAAATGGTGTTGATGGTAAACCTTATAAAACTCGAGATGGGGGAGTAGCACGTTTATCAGACCTGCTTGAAGAAGCGATACAGAAAGCGAAAAGTCGTATAGCCCTTAGATCTGAAACAACAGGTGAGGAAAGTGAATTACTAGCGCGTAAAGTTGGTCTGGCGGCGATAAAATTTGCAGATTTAGATAGTCACCGGCAATCAGGCTATATTTTTGATGCAGAGAGGCTTGTCTCTTTCGAAGGGCGAACTGGACCATATGTACAATATGCATGTGTACGTATAAGTTCTATTCTAAAAAAAGCTGAGGAATATGGTTGGAGTAAGGGAGATATTAATATTATTGAACCTGCTGAGCGTGAATTAGTAATAGAATGTGCGCGTTTTCCAGATTATATTCTTTCTGTCTCTTCCACTTATGCGCCAAATGAAATTACTAATTATGTGTTTAACTTAGCACAAGTTTTCCATCGATTTTATAAAGAATGTTCAGTTATGAATGCTAATAATGACGAAATACGTTCATCGCGAATTTCACTGTGTATGTTAGCACATGCTGTTTTATCGCGTGGCTTATGGCTACTAGGGATAGAGGTTCCAACTCGTATGTAAAATACTCAAGTAACAAAAAATGTAAAGAAATTGTGTGATTACCTATCGATTTTAATATATGACGATTGAGTATAGAAAATGGTTGTTTTGAGAACTTTTTGATCAGGTTTTTAGTTTAAAACTACCCGCTAAGACCCAATGCCAACATGGTTTTTAAAACTTATTGATGGCTTGATGTTCAATGCTTTAACCCCGAATAGTTTAGATGAAAGGGGGAGTGGTGAGGCGGGCTATTCTTAATCTTTTATTGAAACCTTGACCCTCTAAAAGATAAGTACTAGATATGCTTTATAATGGTCGAAGTGTAAGTAAATTGCACTAATAGCCTAAAAAAAAGCTCCCAAAGAAATGGACTTTTTTATTACACATTGCTTAAAAAATATACAGAAACCTTGCTAAAACGAGTTGGAACGCTACAAACGCGAATGATACTTTAAGTTTCACTCTTCCCAATAAGTGAGGTGAGCTATGAAATTGTTAGCTTTGATTAGTATGGGAGTTGCAGCGAGTTATTGGTATAAAACTATAAAAGATAGCAAGCCAACTCTTCTGAAACCTAATTTTGATGAAATAGTAAAAAACTTTGTATTAGCAGAATTTAAAGCCTAATGCATTTAATAATCTTAATTAACTAAAAAGCTCATCGGAAGATGGGCTTTTTTATTGTAGTGGTGTTTATTGAGACTAGAGCTTTTGATTTATAATTTAAATCCAAATAATTTTTACATCCAAGAAAAAATGAAATTATCTTCAATTATCTTTATCTTATTTTGTTTAAATTCTGGTTACTTACATGCTGAAAAGCTAGGAAGAGAGAGAATGATAATTTTTCTAGGATTGATAGAAAATTCCCGAACTGCTGAACAAAACTTACAAAACTATTTAAGCGGGATTCATTCGGTGGGGCAAGTTAGCTTTAAACATCAAATGAGAATAACTGATCTTTTATGCGATGTTGGAAAAGCACAAAAACCAATGATTGAATTTATGGAGTTAAATAGAGAAAGGTTTGGCTTAAAAGATCAGGATGTTATGACTGTTTTTCCACTTGATCGACAAAAATTACAAGAGGAATTAGAAGAATTAAAAGGTACTCCTTATGAATGTGGTAAGCAGAGTTATAAACATCTGTTGTGATAGCTTTAATAAATTTAATTGTTTTATGTTCTAAAGTTATATAGACGCCTTAAGTGACTTCTCATTTTTTAACTTATGATATATTGGCTTTAAATAAATAATTAGTATTTAGAAATATGAAAAAATATGTTTTTTGGGGGCTTGTGATGAGCCTGCTTTCAGCTTGCTCAAATAATGTATTAAATGCTGAAGCTCCTAAACAAGCTCAAGAACAGCAACAAAAGATAGAATCTAAGCCTCTAGTACCTAGCAAAAGTAAAGAATGGGATGCGTCTTTTGATTGTGATCCAGTTAAAGCTAAGAATCTCATAGGTAAAACTGATTTAACAGAAAAGCAGATCCTATCGATGACTAATGCAAGAGTCTATCGAAGTGCTTACATTGGGGAGCCAGTTACAGAAGAATTTCGCCCCGACAGAGTCACTATAGTAATCAACCCAGAAACTAAAAGAATAGTTGCTAGTATGTGTGGTTAACTTAGAAAATAAACAAAAAATAACGGATTATAATTTTTTGTTTTAGAAACTGTAATTTTCAAGCTTTTCCTTAAAAATATTATATTTACTTATAAAATATTAAGGGAAATCTTTAGGGGATTTGTTTTTCGCCTCAATTTTAGTTGGTTTTTATATAAACAATATATCGCTATATTTAAGTCTTATTTTTGACCAGAAGGTAAAAATGAAAAAAATATTAGCGTTAACAATTTTAATTTCATCATCTTGTACATTTGCTGCATCAAATGAAGGAATTGAGCAGGGCATCCGTAGTTATTCTTTATTGCATGGGGTTAACACAGCAGAAGCAAATAAAGCATTATTTTTAGAAGCTAACCGAGACTCTGCCTTAGATGCTATTGAAGAAGAATTTAAAGGACGTATCGCTGGTATTTATATTGAAAACTTGCCTACATATAAAATTGTGGTCAGAGTCAAAGGTTATGGCCAGAATGAAAAGAGAAATATAGTAGTAGGAAACGCAATTTCTAAAGGTGATCTGCCTATTGATATTCAATACGGGGCTAAAGAAAGTAGAGAAGAGGCTATAAGTCAGATAAATAAAGCACTAAAGCTTGTAAAAAATTATTTTTATACCATTCAAACAGTTAGCTACAATGAAAAAATGGGAATATAGTTGTTGAAGTTAAAGGAAAAAGCACTGTTAAAAATTTAAAGAAGGTTGATGAAATACAATCTTTTTGGAGTAATCCAAATCTACCAATAGAAATTAAATTTGTTAATTGGTCTATTAAGCCATTATAGTTTGTATAATTAATTCTTCTAAGTAACGTTAAAATAACATGTTTATAGAATTTAAAGATTTGAAGAAAAAACGAAACATAGCTTTATTAATTGTAATTTTTCTTATTTTTAGTGGTGGGTATTTAGTTGTTAACAATAAGGGAAATATTCAAAGAGTTGAATCAGCGATATATACCGATAAAACTATAAGTGAGAAATTTGGAGAAATTAAAAGTTATAGTATTCGTAGTTTTGGATCGGACCATTATTCTAGTCCTAAGCGACCAGCTTACTCTTATAAGGTTGATATAACTGGTGAGAAAGCTGATGGGATAGTTGAAATTGATATGAGAAAAGATCAAGAACAGCTTAAATATCTATATACGATTAAAATTACGGATGTAAGTCCGCATAGTTTTCGTATACGAATAGGAAAACATTGATACATCTTAGTCTTTAAGATTTGTTATAAATCAAAAATTAATTCTGCCAATACGGTGTGTCTCCATAGATTTCTGAAAAATAATCTATCACTGCTCTAATATTGAGTGGCGGATGGCGGACATTTGGATAAATGGCTGCAATATGCTGGGGCTGTGATTTAATCGCGACTTCATATTCAGGTAAAAGCTTGATTAAGTCGCCTTGTTTTAAAGCCTCGCCAATCAACCAGTCCGGAAATAAAACAATCCCCATACCATGAAGCGCAGCTGTCATTAAACTCTCGGCATTGTTTGAAGAAAGTAAGGGGGTAATTGGATAATGTATCCATTCTTCATTGGGCTTTCTCACTAACCAACGGTTAGGACCTTCAAAACCTTTATAGACTAAGCATTTGTGTTGATTAAGTTCTGTTGGCTGATCAAGAACACCATATTCGGCAACATACTGAGGAGAGGCGGCCAAATGATACTTTTGTGTACCAAAAATACGTGCATGAAATGATGAGTCGGTCAGCGTTCCAATGCGAAATATTAAATCGGTGCTTTCGCGTAACGGATCTATAAATTCATCGGTTTGTATTAGTTCTATTAAGAGTCTTGGATAACGTTCTGATAAACCTGCCAACCACGGCGCAATATGCCGTTGACCAAAAAACACAGGGGCATTAATTCGGACGAGTCCGGATGGCTCTATAGTTTTATCTTGTAATGCCTTTTGTGCTTCATCAAATTGTTCGGTAATTCTTTTTGCATATTCAAAAAATAATTTGCCCGATTCGGTCGGTGTGATTGCTCGCGTATTACGGTAGAAAAGTTGCTGTCCCAATGCATCTTCAAGCTGTTGGATGGTTCGAGAAATCATAGATGCAGACACATCTTCTTTACGCGCTACATTCGAGAAGTTTTGTGCGTTATAAACACTAATAAAGAAGCGAAGCGTGCGGATATCAATCGAATTTGTTAAATCCATTTGTGCAATTTCTGCAAAAGTGATTCATGAATTATGCTGTTTTTCTGATGAATTGGCTACTTTAGTATTCGTTGCCTAGATACAGAAGAGGCAATGTAGATGCAAATTCTATTACTACTCCTAACGATTTTAGGGGGAATGGGGCTATCGGTCGAAGCAGGGCTTTTAGGGCCGTTAGGAAAGGAGGTGGGTGAGTTGTGGGCCACGTTTAGTATTTTTGGCGTGGGTGCAGCACTTACCTTTTTACTCATGCTGTTTTTTAGTCCACGTAATAGTCCTTCATTTTTTACGCTTCCTTCTTGGCAATTACTCGGTGGTGTTCTTGGCCCTGCTTACGTCATTATTTTGACCATTACCACTCCAATTATCGGTATTGCCATGACGATGATAGGCATTTTAGCGGGGCAGGTGTCTAAAAGTCTGATCATCGACCACTATGGTTTGTTGGGGACTCCACACCGAAAGGTAGACCGTAAACGAATTTTGGCACTCATCTTTATTGTTGTTGCACTTGTACTTGTCGCAAAAGCATAGGAGACGCGCATGACAATTTTAATGATTCTTCTCGCCGTCATTGGTGGTGCTTTACTGAGTGTGCAAGCTGCAATTAATGGTCAACTTGGAGCTAAGGTTGGTGTATTTCGTAGTGCTTTTTTGACTTTCTCGGTCGGTGCTCTAATTACTGCACTGCTTATTTTTTATTTTGAACCTAAACAAACTTTAACCTTGTTAGATGTTCCTAAATGGCAGTTGTTGGGTGCTATGTGTGGAGTGCCTTATATTGTCATTATGGTACTGGCTGTACAAAGAATTGGAGCTGCGGTTGCTACGGTGGCTGTAATTTTTGGGCAACTTTTGATGAGTATCTTGATTGATAACTTTGGCTGGTTTGGTAATGAAATGCTCCCTTTTTCACCGTATCGATTAGGTGCATTAATTTGCTTAGGGATTGCTTTATATTTTATCTATTCAAGTAGTAAAGACAAAAAGATAGAAGCGTAATACAAGCTTAAGATTGAAAATTAATATAGGTCTCATTGTTAGTGGTAAAGCCTACTAATAATGAGGCCATGCTTCATATTTTAAGTACTTTGATAAATGAAAGAAGTTGCTGTCGAGAGATAGAATTAAAATATAAGAAATATGGTAAAGTTAAAAACCTAATTCAATACATTAAAATTGATATCAAGCTATTGTAGGAAAAACATGGTTAAAATTAAACCTCACCCAGCAACAAGCGGAAATGCATCGGCTGATCGCCTTTTAACTTTGTTAACTGCTTTTAGAATAGGTGATAAATCTTTAACCCTAGCAGAACTCGCAGAACGAACAGAATTAAATAAAGCAACCATCATGCGCTTAATCGTTTCGCTAGAAGATTTTGGTTTTGTTAACCGTCTTTCGGATGGCAGATATACGCTTGCCAGCGAAGTTATGCGTTTAAATACAATTTATCAAGATGCTTTAGATCTAGAAAGACATGTGGTGCCGTGTTTACAGCAACTTGTTGATGAAACTGGTGAAACTGCTTCGTTTTACGTTAAACATGGGGCATATCGTCTTTGCCAATATAGAGTGAACTCTACCCATCGACTGCGTGTTCATATTCAGCCGGGCGAAGTTCGACCAATGGATGGAGCAGCAGGCGCTCAAGCATTGCGATCAACACACGAACAAGTTTTAGCAAGAACTGAACCTTTTTATTCAACGGGTGTAACGGAGCCACATGCTGCTTCAATGGCATTGCCTGTATTTGACGCTCAAAATGATGTAGTTGGAGCATTAGTCGTTTCGGGGCCATCAAGTCGTTTTACTGCGGAAATTGCAAAATCTGTGGGGGATTTTTTCTTCAAAATTGCAGATGATTTAACGAAAAGTTTAGGTGGTAAGAGTATTCGTAATTAATTCTAATATTGTAGATATAAAAAAGGGGCTAAATCGTTAGCCCCTTTTTTATGTATATTGTTTATGAAGTACTTTGTGGTTGGCTAAACAAAACAGCTTTTTTTCTAGACATAACGAAAACCATAATAGCCGACACAAGGTTTAGTGCTGCAAGTGGAAGTAAGGCAATAGCGTGGCTTCCTGTTGCATCATGAATTGCGCCATAGATATTTACCATCAACCCGCCACCAATCAGATTGGCAAATGCACCAATGGCTGCTAGACCTGCCGCCGTTGTAGTCGGTGACATCCATGAGGATGCTAAAGCCCAGAAAGGACCTTTCATAGAATAAGCACCAATTAATACGACACTGAGTAAAAAGATTGTGCCAATAAGTGAAGACGTGAACAAAGCAATTAATAAACCAAATGAGATCATCAATAGTGTGATTGCTGTATGCCAACGGCGTTCATTTTTACGATCTGAGCTACGACCCCAAAAAATCATTGCAATAGAAGCTAGGCCATAAGGAATCGCATTCACTAAACCGATTTCTAAATTACTCAAACCAAATGATTTAATTAATTGTGGTGCCCAAACACTCATTGTACTGCCAGCAGCAGAAGCACCAGAATAAATAATGATCATAAACCAAATATATTTATTCTTTAAAAGTTGCCATAGTGAAATATGGCCAATTGGGGTTTTTTGTTGACGTTCAAACTGTAATCTTTCAACTAACCAAGCTTTTTGTTCGCTATTAAGCCATTTTGCTTGTTCTGGTCGATCTGTGAGTGCAAATAGGCAGGCAATACCTAATAAAATGGCAGGGATACCTTCTAAAATAAATAGCCAATGCCACCCACGCATGCCCATCCAGCCATCTAGCGATAATAAAAGTCCCGATAGTGGTGAACCGATAAAGTTTGCACCCGGAATCGCCACCATAAATATTGCGACCATTCTGGCTCTATAGTTTGCAGGCAACCAATAGGTTAAATATAAAATGACACCCGGGAAAAACCCTGCTTCGGCAGCACCGAGTAAGAATCGCATAATATATAACGATGTAGAGCTTTCAACGAAAGCTGTTGCGGCTGTAATCACTCCCCACGTCACCATAATTCGAGCAATCCAAACTTTTGCTCCAAATTTTTGCATGGCGAGGTTGCTGGGTACTTCAAATAGAAAATATGCAAAGAAAAATAAGCTACTGGCAAAACCAAAAGCAGTAGCTGTTAGGCCAAGATCTTCATTCATTTGTAATGAAGCCATACCAATATTGCCACGATCAATAATAGCGATGACATAACAAAGTGTTAAAAATGGCAGTAATCGCCACGCCACCTTGCGCATCGTTTCGCGTTCAATCGCACTCGGTTGAGAGTATTCTGTAGACATAAAAAAATCCTTTTTTATATTCAGTATTTTAATTGTTCTCGCATCTAAAAGCTTAGAAACAATTGAGTTCCATGATTAGCTATTGAGTAACTTCCAGTTAGCGATAGCTCGTGGGTTTAGTAATTGGCCATCCCAAATACTCACAATCTGTTCAAGTGCTAAAAGACCGACGCGATTACGTGAATCTGTTGTGTTTGCTCCTATGTGAGGAGTCACAACCAAGTTAGGTAATTCCCATAGTGGATTATCTTTTTCTGGTGGTTCTGAAGAAAAGGTATCTAAACCTGCACCAGCAATTTTATTATTTTTTAGTGCATCAACTAATGCAGCTTGATCAATTAATTCACCACGTGCTGTATTGATTAAGATGCTTGAGCGTTTCATCTTTTCAAATTGGGCATGAGAAAATAAGTGTCTATTCTCAGCTGTGAGTGGGCAATGTAGGCTAATAATGTCACTGGTTTCTAAAAGTTTTTCAAAGTCGTGTTCCTGTTCTACATAATCGAGCTCTGGCAAATTTTGTAAAAACGGATCATATACTTTTACTTTCATGTTTAAGGGAGCCACTAACTTCATGAGTATGCTACCGATTGCCCCTAAACCAATTAAGCCCAACGTTTTGCCATAAAGCTCCACACCATTTGCACTTGCTTTGTCCCAATGACCTTCTCGAATACGTTGGTCTAACCATGTGACTTGTCGCGCAACATTAAACATGAGTGCAAAAGCGTGTTCGGCAACAGATTGTGCATTTGCACCTACTGCAATAGTGACAGGAATTTTTCGTTCAGCAGCAGCTTGAGTGTCGATTGTGTCAAACCCAACACCATGTTTTGCAATCACTTTTAAATTATCAGAAGCAAAAATCATATCTCTAGAAAGTTTGCCTGTTCGAACAAGGATTGCATCAGGTTGTTCATCATGGATGAGTTTTTCCATTTCATCTTTTGCCATGTAGGGTTCAGTTGGAATCAACTGAATATCATGGGACTGAGCATACAGTAACGCATCTGAAGTTAATGTTGGCCCCGTGATAAGAACTTTACGTTTCATTTTGACTTGCACTCCATTTAAGTATTTTGAGCAAAATACGTCCTTAATAATCCATATTATTAAAACGACATTTCAAAAAAATAGTCAATAGTAAAAACTGAATTTAAAAATTGAATAAATTTTAGTTTAAATTTAATTAAAAATGAAATGACATTTCAAAAAAATGCTGTCATATTAATTTGCACAAGAAAACTGATCTAAGGGAAAAGTTATGGCAATTGGTTTTAGAGTGCTAAAAAACGACAGAAAAGTTGAGCAAAAATGGATTGAGCAATATCGAGATCTACCAGTCGCTAATGTCAGTGACTCAATGAATCGAATGACTTCAGGTGGGGCTCAATTAAGACCAATGCATAAAAAGGGATATCTTTGTGGGCCGGCCATTACAGTTAAGGCTCGTCCGGGTGACAACTTGATGTTGCACTATGCTATTGATATCGCCCAGCCGGGAGACGTCATTGTGGTTGATGCTGGTGGCGATCTAACCAATGCATTAATTGGAGAGATGATGGTTGCGTATGCGATTAAGAAAGGTATAGCCGGCATCGTTATTAATGGCGCGATTCGTGATTCAGTTGTAATTGGAGAGGGAGATTTTCCACTTTTTGCAGCAGGAGTATCACATCGAGGACCTTATAAAGACGGACCGGGGGAAATTAATGTCCCTATCGCAATCAATGGAATGGTAATTGAACCTGGAGACTTAATTTTAGGTGATGAAGATGGGCTTTTAAGCGTGCCGTATGCGGAAGTAGAAGAGGTTTATCTGAAAGCAAGCGCCAAACATGCCGCTGAACAAAAGCAATTAGAGCAAATCGCCGTAGGTGAAAATGACCGTAGCTGGGTGATCAACAGCTTAAAACAAAAAGGATGTGAATTACCGGAATAAGGTTATTCAAAACCATTCAAACACAAAGGGAACTAGCGAAGTCAATGATTGAGCTTCGTTAGCCTATCTAAAGTTAATTCAATAATCATTATTTTACTGATTGAAAAATAGGAAATTTCAATTCGGTCTATGTGATTTCGTCTAAAGGAAAAGGACATGAAATATAAAGGGATAATTTCTTTATCATTATTAATGAGTATGACTTTGCAGCAAGCCAAAGCTGAAAGCGAAGATAACTCAGCGCTAAATGAAAAAATAATTAAATTACAACAGCAAATAGATTATCTGATGGAGCAGCAAAATCTAAATAAAAATAAAGGATTGAATAAAGCACCTGAATTGAGTCAAAACAAAACATCAAACACTGATAAGCCTGTTTCGACTGATCAGACTAAAATTAAATTTTATGGAAATATACGTGTTGATGCTGCATATGATTTTGAAGGTTCAACGCGTTCAATTGCGAATAAAACAGGGTCAATACCATTATACAATTCAAACTCAACAAGTAAATCATTAAATGTTTCTGCTGCGACGTCACGTGTAGGGGTGGATATCGTTAAGCCCACCTCGAAAGGAGACTTGGTTGGAAAGCTAGAAGCCGATTTCATGGGAAGCGGCGGAGATAATGGTAATGGTTCGGTTCGGGTTAGACACGCTTATATTTCACTAGGAAATTGGTTAATTGGTCAGACGACTTCACCTTTTGTGAATAGTGATACAGCTCCAAGTTTGGTTGATTTTACAGGTGCGATGGGCACAGGAACTCAGCGTAATATCCAAATCCGTTATCAGCACATCGTTGATGCCAAACAAAAATTATTATTCGCTTTGGAAGGCGGTGATGTTGAAAATAAAAATGTAGAAGGTGGAAGCCGTTTTCCTGCATTAACCATGCGATATGAATTTAAAAATCCAGATTTTTTGGTTCAATTGCATGGCATGCTTCATGAAAATCGAGCAGTTTCTGACACGAATGAAGAGCAAACTAAACTTGCTTGGGGTGCTGGATTAGGTACAAAGTATAAGCTTTCTGAAAATGACTCAGTTGTGTTTAATTACTATCACATCGCTGGCGATAACCGTTACATGCTTTATTCAAAAGATAATGATGCTTTCTACTTTGATAAAAATCGGATGTATTTAAGTGAATTTGATTCTATTGAGTTAGGGTATCTGCGCAAATGGAATGAAAATTTACGTTCTTCTTTGTCCGCTGGTAGCCTTATCTATAAAGATTCAAATTTTTCAGAAAATAACCCTGATCAAAATAAAAGGCTAATCAATGCGAGCGTCAATTTATTTTGGACGCCTGTTGAGAAAGTCGATCTTGGTGTTGAATACACCTATGGGAAGAGAGAAACATTTTCAGATTTAGAAGGGAAACTATCTCGAATCAACTTATTAGGTCGATACAATTTTTAATGTAATTACAGCCACTTTAATATCAGAAGTGGCTTTCTTTTATTTGAGAAGGGCTAATATTGTGGAACAAATTAATTATGCGAATGCAAGATCACAATTTTCAAAGGTCATGGAAAGAGTGCTGTTAGGTTACGCCGTAAAAATTACACGAAAAGAGAAAGATGCTGTGGTTCTAATTAGTGAAAAAGCATACCTTGAATATAAAAATGCAATGTTTGAGCTCAATAAATTAAAAAACAAAGATTTTTAACCCGCAACAATCCGCTTCTCAAGCATCTCCATAAAAGTTTTTAATAGTTCAGCTTTACATTCAAATTAATTAAATAAAAGCTAGAGAATTTTGGATTGTTTGCAAAATATTTATTAAAATAATTGATTTTTAATATAATTTATATTGTAGAAAAGGTTAATAATGTTGTAGAAATTCTTCTATCTAAGATTATCTAGATACTAACAAGATCTTTACCAATTCTAATAGATATGGCTTAAATAGAGAAAGTTTTCTTAACTCTGATAAATTTCATTTTATATAAATATAAAGAAAAATTGAATAATATGTTTTTTTGTGTAAAATAAAGTTCTTATACGTACAATTCTGTATATGAGATGTTAACTAAGAACTTTATAACTTCTTCTATTATTCTTTTTGCGGGTTTCCACCAATATGTCTATGCCATCGAAGACGTTTCTTTGCCCAGTCAGGTGCTTCAAGATCAACGTTTAAAAGAGCTTAACCAGCAATTACAAGACCAAATTGCTCAGCAAACTCCTTACCAAAACACCAAGCCCTTACAGGATTTTAAGCATCTGGTTGTTGAAGAAAGCCCATGCGTTGCGGTTAAAAAAATTAGTCTTATTCCTTTAACTGGTCATTCGGAATCTGACTTACAGCAATTTAACTTTGTGATTAAGGCCATAAAAAAACACCCACAGAATATTTTGGGTAAATGTATTGGTACCCAAAGTTTACATAACATTGTGAACTATGCCCAAAACGAACTTTTAAAAAAGGGTTTTATTACCAGTCAAATTGTCGTGAGTCCGCAAGACTTAAATCAGGGGAATTTAAACCTGAGTGTGCAAATTGGTCGCCTGAATAAAATCATAATTCAGGAAGGTAAAATTTCTTCATTACAGCTTAAGACAGGCTTGCTCTTTAAAGCGGGCGACATTGTGAATCTAAAAAAACTAGATCAGGGGCTAGAAAACCTAAAACGTGTCTACGCAGTAGATATGCAAATTACTCCCGCAACTGCTCAAGATAAAGAATTAACGGGCTATAGCGATTTAATACTCAAACTTCAACCCCTACAAAAAGTTAATTTCAATTTAAGTGTAGATGACTCTGGTAATCAGGACACTGGTACCTATATGGGAAATATCGGGATAGGTGTCAATAATCCATTTCATTTAAATGATATTTTATCGTTAAATGTGAGTCACTCATTAGATGATTTTCATGAAGACTTAAACCGAAGTTACTTTATTAGTTATCAGTTGCCTGTTGGTTATTATGATTTAGGTCTTAGCTATAATGACTATCAATATAAGCAAACAGTCTTAGGGGGGAATGGTCCACTGCTTTACCATGGCAACAGTCAGCAAGCCAACCTAAATTTATCTCGTGTGATTAGCCGTAGTGGACAACATAAAACCAGTGTCTATGGAAAGCTTTATCATAAGGAAAGCCAAAGTTTTATTGATGATATTGAAATTAATGTCTTACACCGAAGAACCTCAGGCTGGAATTTAGGGTTTCAGCACCGTCAATATTTAGGAAATGCAGTATTAGACGGCAGCATCGATTACCGTCGTGGGATGGGAGTAGGTGCCCGAACTGCACCAGAAGAAAACATTACCGATGTTTACGGAAACCATCTTCCTGTTGAAGGTTACTCCCGTGCACCACTTTTAAGTGCAGATCTGCGTTATATCACCCCATTTCTTTTGCTCGAAAAACCTGCCCAATATCGCCTTAACTGGCGTGGACAATATGCACCGAAAATTTTAGTACCGAATGACCGCTTTTATATTGGTGGTCGCTATAGCGTGCGTGGTTTTGATGGTGAGCTCATGCTTTCCGGAGATAACGGCCAGTATCTACAGCAAGAAATCAGCTTGAATGCACCAATTCCAAATACCCAGTTTTACATGGCGGTCGATCAGGGCTGGGTTAATGGGCGTAATAGCATACCGGGTCAGCGTTATTTACTCGGAAGTGTTTTAGGGCTACGTACCTATCAAAATAGTTTTTATCTGGATGCCTTTACAGGTCGAGGGCTAATTGCACCTGACAGCATAAAAAAAGACTGGATTACCGGTTTTAGTATCAACCTTTCTTATTAATTTACTTTAGAAAAGACTTTATTCATGAACAAGAATAGTTATCGCATTATTTATAGCAAAGCACGTCAAATGTTTGTGGCGGTGGCTGAAAATGTACGAAGCCAAACCAAGACATCAGGCCAAAGTGAAGCAAGTACCCAGAACAATATTGATAACACTGAATCTCAGGCATTTCATCAACTCTGGCAAGTGAAAGCATTAGTTGCCAGTATTAGCCTGTGGATGCCTTTAGCACCTGTCTATGCGGGTATTGTAGCGGACAGTGCTGCAAATGCTGCGAATAGAGCAGTCATCGGAGCTGGTAAGAACTCAGCTGGTACAGTCGTTCCTGTCGTTAATATTCAAACTCCCAAAAATGGGATATCCCATAATATTTATAAACAGTTTGATGTACTAGCTGAAGGTGCCGTCCTAAATAACAGTCGCCAAGGGGCTACGACAAAAACAGTAGGAAACGTTGCAGCCAATCCATTTTTAGCCACAGGCGAAGCGCGAGTTATTTTAAATGAAGTAAATTCATCAGCCGCTTCACGCTTTGAGGGTAACTTGGAAGTTGCAGGGCAAATGGCTGATGTGATTATTGCCAACCCATCCGGTATTAACATTAAAGGTGGTGGTTTTATTAATGCCAACAAGGCAATTTTTACCACAGGTAAACCTCAGTTAAATGCTGATGGTAGTATCAAACAGTTTACGGTTGACCAAGGGAAAATTACGGTCTCAGCGAACCCCAATTCTAAATTTGGTTTGGGTGGAAATAATAACGATGCAAATTATGTGGATCTCTATGCGCGTGCATTAGAGCTTAGTGCTGAACTACGTGCCAAAAATGATATTCAGGTGATTGCCGGGGCAAATAATGTCAGTGCAGATTTACAGGATGTTACTGCTAAAACAGGTACTGGAACCGCACCGACATTGGCGGTAGATGTTAAAGCGCTGGGTGGGATGTATGCCAACAACATCTATTTGATGGGAACTGAAAAAGGTTTGGGCGTGACTAACGCCGGGACTATTCAAGCAGTAAACAATCTGGTGATTACCAGTGCCGGAAAAATTGAACACAGTGGCACAATCAGTTCAACCAGTAAAACCCAAGGTTTAGTGAACATACAAACAACGGGTACTGATGCAGCTGCCGACATCAACTCATCAGGCAGTATTAACAGTAATAGCATGTTAAATATCGATTCAGGTAATAACCTGAATGTAAATGCTAAAGAAATTATTATTAATGTCGGTAGCCTGGCTTCATCACCTTTAATCGTTAATGCCAAAGGTAATATCAATCTGGCTGCTGATACCCGCATTATGGATGATTCACAAGGAGGGGATGTCTATATTGATGCAGCAAATATCAATCTTGCAGCGGGATCGGAACTCAAAAGTAACCGTGGTACAGCAACCATACAAGTACAAAAAGACTTGGTCGCAGCCAAAGGCGCAAAACTGATTGCTGCCAAAGATTTAAATATTTTAAGTAACGGTAAGTTATCACTTACAGAGAACCATATACAGGCATCATTAGGTTCAATCAACCTACAAGCAAATTCGGCTAATACCCAAAACCTGATTGATCTTCAAGGTGGGACGATCTATGCGGGTAAAGATCTAAACCTGTATAGTTCAGGAGATCTAAACCTAAAGAATCTTGGATTTTCACTTGAAAATGCTGCCACCAGAGTTAAAAACATTAAAGCCTATAGTGGACGTGATCTGGTCTGGAATAATGCTGACAAGGCACTTCCGCTTATTACAGGTCTGGTTCAGCTGGATGCAGCCAATAATTTAACCGTTACGGCAAAAGAAATTTCTAACAAAGATAGTATTCAACTCCATGCCAATCAAATAGCACTCAATAGTGCACTGACCTCACAAAAAAATATTGATGTGAGTTCTGAAATTGCTGACCTTGTTTTAAGTCAGGCACTCAAGGCTCAAGGTGATATTAATCTAACCGCACTTGCTGGTGGAGTTACTGCAAATAGCTTAAAGGCCACATCTTCGGCTGGAAAGATTTCTATACTCGCGAATAAAAATATAAATTTAAACTCGACCCAGACAACCAAGGCGATACCTTCAGCTGATAAAGATGAATTAACAACTGATCAGACGGTTATTAGTGGTTTAAAAGGCGTAACACTTGGCTCAATTGGTGATGGCACCGTTAACTTACAATCAGTACAAGTTAATGCGAATCAGGGTGATATATTAGTTTCGAGTAATAATGGAATAAATTTAAAAGCTAATAATGATGTAGTTGTTACTGCAAATAAGGGCCAAGTTAAAACGGTAAATAATGTTCTAAAGGGACAAACCGTTTCGATAGAAAATAGCAAATCCGATATTAAAATCCAAAATACAGACCTAAGCTCGACGGTTGGTAAACTTGCGATCAATAGTAGAGCAGGCATGAGTACAATTATCGATAGCGTATTAACGTCAAAAGGTAATACTGAACTCTATGCAAAAGATTTACTGACTTTACAGGGTGTGAATGCTACATCAGACCAGCATCTGGCGGTAAGCTCTGGCCGTACGGTTTATAGCAATGCTGAGTATACGCCAGCGACCAAATGGATTGCGGATAAAGTCACTAACTTAACATCTAAGGGTGTTACCTCTGTAACGGCTACAGGAAACCAAGTATTACAAAATACAAATTTAACAGGTGGAGCTGTTCTATTAGAGGCGGGCGGTTTTATTTTAGGTCAGACTGGATTGAACTTAAATGCGGTCGGAAGTGACTTACTCAAGAATGATACAAAGTTAAATAGTTTAAATGGTGACCTAACAATTCAAACCAATTCTAACTTAACGATTGATCCAAAAGTTTATAGTCTAAAGGCGGTAGGTGATATTGAACTTGTTTCTAAAACTGGCACTTTAACTTTAAAAGGCTATGGGGGAACAACAGGGAATGGATCAGAACAAGTTGTTAAGTTGGATACAGCAAATGGTGGTATTAATTTAGAGGGTGCTAAAGTTGATATTCAAGGTTCACAGTTAACTGCACAAAAAGATATTAAGATCGTTTCAAGTAAAGATGATGTGCTCATTGATGGAATAAAAAATTCTCTAAAAAATTTGCAATCTAAGAA
>NZ_KB849787.1:0-703 GCF_000369045.1 Acinetobacter pittii ATCC 19004 = CIP 70.29
TAATCCTAATTGTATTCGCGGGATTTTTCTTCCTAGGTAAAAGCTTGAGTGCTCAAATATATTATTTGGGCTTTTCATAGAATTAAGTTAAATAGAATATAATTTATCTCTTAAATTTTGGATTCCATTCGGATAAACGCTCTATTTCCAAATCATCTTCATCCAATTCTTGGCTATTATCTAAATATAACAATGTAACTCGATATCCATCATCTTGTTGAAAGACTTGCTCATATAATTCTGTTCTATCACTATTAGGACTTTGTAACCAATTTTTCCAATCTGTGGGTAATAGCTCTGTAGTTATTGATGATTTAGCTGAAATACTCTTAGGGCTAATATAATTTCCTTTTTTAAAGTTTCGTTCCAAACTAGGAAATCCTTTTGTTTTTAAAACCCTTTTAATTTCAAAGTTATAAGTATGAATTATTGCACAACAGTAATCAGATAAGTCTTTAAACCGTACACAACATGCAGCCATACTTACGTTATATTTTTGTGCAATTATAAAAATAGCTCGTAGGTCAGGTTCAAACTGATTAATATCTCTTTTAAACTCTAGACTTGGCATAAGTAATTGAGCTGAGAAGTGATTAGCCTCAATTTCTATTCTTACTTCTTTAGGTATATTCTTTCCAATGGTTGTAAATGATGATGAAGTTTGTTGTTTCGTGCATGAAAGAGTATCTCCAGTTAAGTGCGA
>NZ_KB849787.1:5613-7632 GCF_000369045.1 Acinetobacter pittii ATCC 19004 = CIP 70.29
AAGCTACAAAACAAGGTGTTATAACAACTATCCTTTTAGGAGTTATTCCTTTTAGTTTTGCTTTAGGTCTTGATATATTTGCAGTTGTTAATAATGAAAGTCATGAATTAATTAACTTTAATAATATGATATCTAGCCTTTTACCTAACAATCATACTTACATAAACATACTGGTATGGCTTTCTGGTATATATACTATCCCTTTGTTTTTTATTGTTATAATGGATAAAAATTTCAAAATAAAAATTATAACACCCAATTGGCTTAAGAATTTCATTCTTAATTTTGAACCTGCTCTATCTACTGTTTTCAGCTTTATGTTTATAGCATCTTCAATATTTTTTACTTTAGGTGTTTTACTTAGCTTTAGCAATTTGGGCATTTCTTATGGATTAGGCTTTATTACTTTAGGCTTTATTTTATTCTGTATACCTACTTTAGCATTAGCAGGCATGCTTGAGCTTAAGGATTCTTTTTTTACAACAGTAAATTAAGACCAATTTCTAACTAATAAATAAACGTATTCATTAAAAAAGAGGATCTTATGTTCACATTTGGAATTGGTATTTTTTCATTTATTGGTGCTTTACTGTTTCTTGTATTTTACTTTGGAAATATAGGAACCAGAAAAATTGTAGCATGGGTTAAAAATGAAGATACAATGATCAAAGAAAAAGTTTGGTTTATATCTATTTTAATGATTATTCTAGGTTTTTTCTTTGGCTCTTGGGTTCAAGGCTATTGGGATGATATAACACCATGTGTCAATTACTTAGGTGATGTAGCCAAATGTATCTTTGACTTTAGACAACATAAGAATTACTAAAATACCTTTAACGTATTTAAATCTAAAAGTAGCTATGAACCCTTATTTTGTAAAGCTTTCATGGCTCTCCACTTCATCATTAAAACCGCATCTTCCTCCTCAAAACTCGACTCCCCAGACGCAATCCGTTCAATCATCGCATTTACATCCGCTTGACTGGCATCAATCACATGCTGCTCAAATGAATGCTCCACAATCCCTTGCGTTGCCTTAAAAGCAGCACGAATACGCTCTGCATCTACGTTCTTTTTCATACTTGGCCACTCTACTGTAATTTATAACTTGGATGATCTTTCAGATAGACAATAAAACTGTCCAAACGTTTGCTATCCAGTCGTGATTCATCAGGATGATCCACATGCTGCGATAGGTTCTGACCTAAAAAATATTGCTCAAACTGTGCCTTAAAATACTCAGGAATATCAGACACCAAAACATAGCTATCATCTGATTTCAGTTGATGCCGTGGGATCTGAATCAACTCAAGTAAATGCTTCTTCCACAGTAAACTGGCCCGTAGCTGATCATTCACTGGATGATGGGGATCATGTGCAGCAGCACGTTGATCGTCAAATAAACCCTCAAGAATTTGTTTTCCAGTCTTCATACGACCTCCAAAAGTTGGATTTAAAACCTCACAATATCCCTAGAACCATGATGGCGTATAACCGTCATCACGATCCAAGTCTTGATTTTTACGCTGCGCTAAGGCTTGGTTGTACTCCTTTTGATAGATCTGGAGCTTGTTAAATTGTCGAATCTGTTGAATGGTGTGCTTCTGTGCCTCAACTTCAAGCTGAATCATTGGATCTGCACTTTTCAACTTCCATCGGTAGATCTGCGGAACATCCTGCAATTGCGTTCCGTACTTCTGATTAAATTCCTGATTGGACAAATGACTCACTCGATTCGGAACAACAATCTCCATACCCTCCAGAATTACGGTCTTCATCGGTGCATGAATTTCCAAAGCCTGATTAATCAGCTGCTCGGTTTTTTCTCGAAAGGCTTTCACCTGATCACGGCCAAAGCCCAACGCATCAGCCGTTAATTTCTGTGCGCCACCCTTAGTGGGATTCTTTGGACGATACTGCTTAAAAAACTGCTCTGGTGGTCGTTCAATCTCATCGGCCAGACTCCGTTCAGAATACATCAGATGCAAATGCGGTTGATCTTCACCTGTCAGCTCACTC
>NZ_KB849787.1:12642-14052 GCF_000369045.1 Acinetobacter pittii ATCC 19004 = CIP 70.29
TTTTTGACAATAATCGCTTTAGCGGTTGTTGTCAAAAAAAGACACGGAAACGAGATAAACTATTTTTTATGCATAGCAGAAAAAATAGTTTAAACGCCCACAAGATGACGCTAACATGGTCTCCATTCACGGCAAAACGAGATCCAAATGGCAGGACGCAAAGCGTTAGTGCTCACAGCAAAAGACATCAACGAACTCGGCAAGCATATCCTCAATCTACCGTTCAAACGCCGAGTTGAAGAACGTTGCCTGCACATGCTCAAAAACAAAAAGAGTCTTCAGGATCTCAGTGAGCAAGACCGACAACTGATCCAGAAATGTCGCTATGAACGCAATGCCTACAACAAACGCATGCTTCAGCTGCAACTGATCCAACAAACAAAACCTGCCAAACGTAATGCACTGCAACAGAACATCCTCAAGCTCCACCAAAAACATGACATCGATGCCTACTTTGCCATGCACGATGCACTGGATGAAATCCTCAAAACACAACGCCACCAGACCGCAGCGAAAAACCTGAATCAGAAAATAGAAAAAGCCCTGAATCCAGAACAACAAAAGGAAAAACAGAGCCAGAAACAACAGAAAAAACGAGAAGACCAGATCAAGTACTTTATCGGCTCACTCTATCTAGGCGTTTTTGAACGAGCAAAGTTTCAAATGACCCACTCCAATCAGGACTTGGACAACCTGAAAACCTTATTTCGTATGGCCTTAATCGGTAAAACCATGCAACAAAGCAACAAGGATCTACAGACCGTCACCCAAGAAATTGCTAACTCAAGCCAATACCAAGAAATTGAACGATTTATACAAGAAGCCAAACAAGATCCAAGAAACCCATTCAACAAAACACCAGAGTAATGAACAAATATCACGTTTAAACGCTGTATTTTCGCCATAGAGCGATCATTTCAAACTGAACTAGAGTATCAGTACCTAAAAAACAAAAAATTGCCTCTAAACGCAAATAGAAGCAAATGACACAACCTCAATAAACCACAAAAACACCTCAACCAAGCGAGTGTCTACGAGCGACAGTCCCAAAATTCGCGCCTCGGCCCTCTGAAAAACCGCTTTTTTAGGTTACTTGACCTAAAAAAGTGAAGTTTAGATGCAAAAATTTGAGTCTAGACCGAGCAAAGCGAGCATAAAGCTTTATGAGCGAAGCGAATTCCGAGTTGCTTTTGCTCTTGCCTTTGCTTTTTCTCAAATTCACAACGAAAAGAGCCAAAAAATTGCCCCCGAATCGAGCGAAAGCGAGATTCAATAGAGTTTGAGCGAAGCGAAAACCAAGGGCAATTTGACCAGACTAGGCTTTTAATTATTTTTAATGCTTTTTAATACTTTTATACAGGCTGAAAGCCTTTGTTTGCAATAGTTTAAGGGGTGATAAAGATAGGTTTA
>NZ_KB849787.1:19192-22339 GCF_000369045.1 Acinetobacter pittii ATCC 19004 = CIP 70.29
AAAGATAGGTTTAAGGGGTGATAAAGATAGGTTTAAGGGGTATACAAATAGATAGATTATTGACTATTTAAAATATATGACATATAACCTAGTTAAATGAATTACTCAGCTTCATATCATGACAAATAACAATAAATTAGTTGTTAAAGATAATGCTCTTATCGATGCTTCTTTTAACTTATCACTCATAGAGCAACGTATTATGCTCTTGGCCATAGTTGGAGCTAGAGAGTCTTCTAATCTCACGCCAGATACACCAATAGAAGTGCTTGTAAGCGACTACATTCATCAATTTAAAGTGGATAGTAATAATGCCTATGGCTTGCTCAGAGAGGCAGCAAAAACACTAAAAAGAAGGGAGTTCAGTTATTTAGATAGATATAAGGGCCTAGAGGCTCTTACTACAGCAAATTGGGTAAACAAAGTGACCTATGTAGATTCTAATGGTCTTATTGTTTTATACCTTAGCAACGAAGTTATCAGCTTAATTAGCCGATTAAGCGAACAATTTACCAAATATCATATAGAGCAAGTATCTGATTTTAGAAGTAAATATAGCATAAGACTATATGAGCTATTAATTAAATGGTTGAATGTAGCAAAAACTGAGAAATATAGTATTAACGATCTTAGATCAAAGTTAGGTCTTGACTCGACTGAATATTCAACAATGTCTAACTTTAAATCCAACGTATTAGACAGAGCAGTAAGTGAAATTAATAAACACACTGATATTACCGTTGACTATGACCAATTCAAAAAAGGACGAGTTATCACTGACATTCAATTCAGAATTAAATCGAAAGTTAGGCCATCTCAACAAGAATTAACTAGAACGCCCCAAACAGCATTCCAACAAATGACAGATTCTCAAATCAATATGTTTGGCAATCAGCTTTCACGACTACCTGAATTTTCAAACTTAGCAAATGGTAATGAAAGCTATGAGAGCCTAGCCGCGAAAATCAAAGAAATGCTAAGAGATCCAATACAGCAAAAACAGTTTTTGCCTCATCTAAAAAACTTAGGCTTTAAAGCTTGAGTGTATTGGAGAATACACATATTGTATTCTCCAATACGTTTTCAAAATACACAGCAATACACTATGAATACAGCTACAAAATACAGTGTTAGTGATGCTGCAACCCTGTATAAAAAATCTCGAGCTACGCTATATAAAGATATAAAAAACGGTGTGTTAAGCCGTGACCATGATGGTTTTATAGATTTTTCAGAACTTCTTCGTGTCTATGGAGAACCTTTTGGAGTAAAACAAGTAAAACGTATCGATACGTCTCCAATACAAAATCAAAATACATCTGAATACACTGATAAAACAGTTGTAGAACTCAAAAACCAAATTGATTTTCTAAAAAAACAGTTAGAAAAAGCCGAAGATCGTGAAGCCAAGGCAAATGCTCGTATAGATACACTGCTGACACTCATTGAAATGAAGCCCCCACAATCCAATATGACTACGTTTACCGATCAGAAATCTGCTCCAGATATAGCAACAGATCCTCGGTCAGAACCCGAGCCGAAAGATGACGGATTGACTACTCCAGTCGAAACAGAAAATAAGCGTATTCCAGTGCCAGAGCACGTAGAACCAGAGCAGCCGAAAAGAGGCTTTCTAAGTCGCTTTTTCTTGCCAAATGGGTAAGGTGATTATTCAACTGGACTAAACAAGAATATAGAACATTGTTTAAGAAACATACGTGGAACGTGAAGTATCAAGAAAAAGCCGTTCCAGTGCGCTGAACCCTAGAACGGCTTACTTTAAGATATTGATGCGAAAAGGAAAAGTTCAAGTGTTTCGCATAAGGCGTATTATGTTAATTTTAGAAAAACTTTCAAATTTAAAAACACGAGAAGCTAATGAGAGCATTACTAGAAACTATCTTTTTTCCATTTATGGTAAGCCAAAAATTATGGTGGATTCTCGTCTTTGGCATAGGGTTATCATTGCTAATCAAAATTGGCATGGACTATCAGCTAGCAAAATTACATGCTCAAACGGCAGGTACATTGTTAGAAAGTCTAGAGCCTCATCGACTAATAAAACGTTCAAACTATCTGATTATAGGAATTCTTATTTGGACTCTAGTTGCATCTATTAGAGAATATAAGAGCGCTTATAAAAGATTTTTTTAATAAAAATAAGTACAAAAAAACAAGTCCTGTAAAAATTTTTAATGATATAAAACAATATTTTAATAAAAATTAAGTGTTAAAATATTAAAGCCCTGGATAACACCCTGTTTACACCCCTGTATTTCGTGTGTATTCTAATGTCTATTGAGAGATGTGATGTAAGTGTGGTGCTTCTTCTGCTCTCATTTCCTAATCAAACTGCAGAAGAGACTTACTATGAATACACAACTTCCTAACTATTTTTGGGTTAATCATAAACAAACATATAAAACTGAAGTTGGAGATGGTTATCTCTGGTCCCCAAAAGTAAACGCCAACAATAGTTTCAATCAATCATACGAAAACATGAAACTCGTAAAACCTGGTGACATTGTTTTTTCTTACGCAATGGGAGTCATCCAGGCATTAGGCTGTGCTAGATCATCAGCTTATGAGGCAGAAAATCCTTTTCAAGAAACAGGACATTGGGGGAGCGTTGGCTGGAAAGTAGATGTTGATTTCTTTGTTGTCGAAAGTAAATTTAAGCCTAAAGACTTTATTGATGAAATTCGACCATTATTACCAGCCAAATATTCCCCAATCAGCGCAACTACAGGAAATGGCAACCAAGGTTGCTACTTAGCAGAAATTAGCGCCAACTTGGCCAGTTACTTATATGAAAAAATAGATCCTTCCGGAGAGCTGGAAATTGGTCAATTAGACCAAGATAAAGATGAAAATATTCCTCTAACATCAAAATCTGTATATATCTTGCAACGCATTGGACAAAACATCTTTCGAAAAGAACTAATTAAGAAGTTTGGGCATTGTCCGCTTACTGGAATCCGTTTAAATGAGTTGTTGCGTGCAAGCCATATTAAACCTTGGAGGATTTCAAATGATAGTGAACGCTTAGATTCATCAAATGGAATCTTATTAGCAGCTCACGTAGATATATTATTTGATAAAGGACTTATTTCATTCGATGATGAAGGAAACCTTCTTACTAAAAAT
>NZ_KB849787.1:27534-28562 GCF_000369045.1 Acinetobacter pittii ATCC 19004 = CIP 70.29
TTTGGACTAGAATCATTAAAAAAGATAAATCCCTGCCAATCTTTTTTATAAAGCATTCCTTCAAAGCTATTTATTTCAGTAGGCAGTGGATCAATCGATCCTATGTCTAAACTCAGTGCAATGCTATTTATTGGAACAGGAATTGGTACTTGATTAGCTAAAGATTGACTTCTAATATCTTTCAATAATGCATTAGAAATATCATTTACATTAGTAAAATCGGCATAGTCTATAAGAGACAATTCAAATTCAAGCATAATAAGAATTATTTTTTGGTTTTAGATTCGACTATTAATTTTATCATGTCTAAATCACTTTGATCTAAACTATTCATTTGCCTAAATAATACTTTTAATTCTTCATTTTCATTATTTTCAACGTTTTCATTGACTAATGATGAAATACTAATACCAAATTTATTAGATATTTTCTCTAAGAGATCATAAGAAGGATTCTTACTTTTCCCTGTTTCTAAGTCCCAAAAATGTGTTTTTGATATCCCAATTAAATCTGCTGCATCTTGCAATGAAAGCCCTTTCTTTAATCTAAGCTCTTTAAGTTTTGAAGAAAAAGACATAAAACACCTCTATTATATCATTAAGATATATCTGTACAAAATCATATAAAAAAACTTGACTCTTTGCAATATCACTATTATTTTACATATACGTTCAACTATATCTTACGACGAGAATCGTTATGGCTAAAGCACCAATCGGTACAACTGCATCAACAGGTCAAACATGTCCTGAAAGTGGTGTCTGGAAATCTCTAGACACTCCATCTACAACAGCACCAATTGCTAAGGGAAATCGAATGCCCCCGCACAATGGTAATGCCGTTACATGGAAATTAACTCAATACGCATAGGAGAAAAATATGTCGTTAAAACCTGGTCAAAATACTGGACGTGATGGTGGTATTTATAGAGAGCAAGGGCCTCGTGGTGGATTAAGAGATAACTACTCTACAATTCCTGATCGTACGATTGCTCCACCAACATCAAAACCAAACTCAAGCTGGGTTCG
>NZ_KB849788.1 GCF_000369045.1 Acinetobacter pittii ATCC 19004 = CIP 70.29
TTTCATTGATTGATTGGTTTAAATTACTCGAAGTTTATTTGAGCGAAATTTAAGTCAGTAATTGATGAGCCAGAATTGGCACCTTGTCTTTAATAAGGTGCAAAATGATTTTAACTGAAGAGTTTGATCATGGCTCAGATTGAACGCTGGCGGCAGGCTTAACACATGCAAGTCGAGCGGAGAGAGGTAGCTTGCTACTGATCTTAGCGGCGGACGGGGGAGTAATGCTTAGGAATCTGCCTATTAGTGGGGGACAACATTTCGAAAGGAATGCTAATACCGCATACGTCCTACGGGAGAAAGCAGGGGATCTTCGGACCTTGCGCTAATAGATGAGCCTAAGTCGGATTAGCTAGTTGGTGGGGTAAAGGCCTACCAAGGCGACGATCTGTAGCGGGTCTGAGAGGATGATCCGCCACACTGGGACTGAGACACGGCCCAGACTCCTACGGGAGGCAGCAGTGGGGAATATTGGACAATGGGCGCAAGCCTGATCCAGCCATGCCGCGTGTGTGAAGAAGGCCTTATGGTTGTAAAGCACTTTAAGCGAGGAGGAGGCTACTTTAGTTAATACCTAGAGATAGTGGACGTTACTCGCAGAATAAGCACCGGCTAACTCTGTGCCAGCAGCCGCGGTAATACAGAGGGTGCAAGCGTTAATCGGATTTACTGGGCGTAAAGCGCGCGTAGGCGGCTAATTAAGTCAAATGTGAAATCCCCGAGCTTAACTTGGGAATTGCATTCGATACTGGTTAGCTAGAGTGTGGGAGAGGATGGTAGAATTCCAGGTGTAGCGGTGAAATGCGTAGAGATCTGGAGGAATACCGATGGCGAAGGCAGCCATCTGGCCTAACACTGACGCTGAGGTGCGAAAGCATGGGGAGCAAACAGGATTAGATACCCTGGTAGTCCATGCCGTAAACGATGTCTACTAGCCGTTGGGGCCTTTGAGGCTTTAGTGGCGCAGCTAACGCGATAAGTAGACCGCCTGGGGAGTACGGTCGCAAGACTAAAACTCAAATGAATTGACGGGGGCCCGCACAAGCGGTGGAGCATGTGGTTTAATTCGATGCAACGCGAAGAACCTTACCTGGCCTTGACATAGTAAGAACTTTCCAGAGATGGATTGGTGCCTTCGGGAACTTACATACAGGTGCTGCATGGCTGTCGTCAGATCGTGTCGTGAGATGTTGGGTTAAGTCCCGCAACGAGCGCAACCCTTTTCCTTATTTGCCAGCGAGTAATGTCGGGAACTTTAAGGATACTGCCAGTGACAAACTGGAGGAAGGCGGGGACGACGTCAAGTCATCATGGCCCTTACGGCCAGGGCTACACACGTGCTACAATGGTCGGTACAAAGGGTTGCTACCTAGCGATAGGATGCTAATCTCAAAAAGCCGATCGTAGTCCGGATTGGAGTCTGCAACTCGACTCCATGAAGTCGGAATCGCTAGTAATCGCGGATCAGAATGCCGCGGTGAATACGTTCCCGGGCCTTGTACACACCGCCCGTCACACCATGGGAGTTTGTTGCACCAGAAGTAGCTAGCCTAACTGCAAAGAGGGCGGTTACCACGGTGTGGCCGATGACTGGGGTGAAGTCGTAACAAGGTAGCCGTAGGGGAACCTGCGGCTGGATCACCTCCTTAACGAAAGATTGACGATTGGTAAGAATCCACAACAAGTTGTTCTTCATAGATGTATCTGAGGGTCTGTAGCTCAGTTGGTTAGAGCACACGCTTGATAAGCGTGGGGTCACAAGTTCAAGTCTTGTCAGACCCACCATGACTTTGACTGGTTGAAGTTATAGATAAAAGATACATGACTGATGATGTAAGCTGGGGACTTAGCTTAGTTGGTAGAGCGCCTGCTTTGCACGCAGGAGGTCAGGAGTTCGACTCTCCTAGTCTCCACCAGAACTTAAGAGAAGTTCGGATTACAGAAATTAGTAAATAGAGATTTAGATCTTGGTTTATTAACTTCTGTGATTTAAGTATCACGGTATTAAGCATGACCTGACGAAGGCGTGTTTATTCATTAACAGATTGGCAAAATTGAGTCTGAAATAAATTGTTCACTCAAGAGTTTGGATTAAGCAATTAATCTAGATGAATTGAGAACTAGCAAATTAACTGAATCAAGCGTTTTGGTATATGAATTTAGATTGAAGCTGTACAGTGTTTAAGTACACAGACAACAGATAGTAGCGATGAAGAATCGCACGGACAACACTCACTTGTAGGTGTTGACGACTGTTTGGGGTTGTATAGTCAAGTAATTAAGTGCATGTGGTGGATGCCTTGGCAGTCAGAGGCGATGAAAGACGTGATAGCCTGCGAAAAGCTCCGGGGAGGCGGCAAATATCCTTTGATCCGGAGATTTCTGAATGGGGGAACCCACCTACTTTAAGGTAGGTATTGCAACATGAATACATAGTGTTGCAAGGCGAACGAGGGGAAGTGAAACATCTCAGTACCCTTAGGAAAAGAAATCAATTGAGATTCCCTCAGTAGCGGCGAGCGAACGGGGATCAGCCCATTAAGTTATGTGTGTTTTAGTGGAACGCTCTGGGAAGTGCGAACGTAGAGGGGGATATTCCCGTACACGAAAGGGCACACATAATGATGACGAGTAGGGCGAGGCACGTGAAACCTTGTCTGAATATGGGGGGACCATCCTCCAAGGCTAAATACTCCTGACTGACCGATAGTGAACCAGTACCGTGAGGGAAAGGCGAAAAGAACCCCTGTGAGGGGAGTGAAATAGATCCTGAAACCGCATGCATACAAGCAGTGGGAGCACCTTCGTGGTGTGACTGCGTACCTTTTGTATAATGGGTCAGCGACTTATATTCAGTAGCGAGGTTAACCGTATAGGGGAGCCGTAGAGAAATCGAGTCTTAATAGGGCGTTTAGTTGCTGGGTATAGACCCGAAACCAGGCGATCTATCCATGAGCAGGTTGAAGGTTGGGTAACACTAACTGGAGGACCGAACCCACTGTCGTTGAAAAGCCAGGGGATGACTTGTGGATAGGGGTGAAAGGCTAATCAAGCCTGGTGATAGCTGGTTCTCCCCGAAAGCTATTTAGGTAGCGCCTCGGACGAATACCATAGGGGGTAGAGCACTGTTTCGGCTAGGGGGTCATCCCGACTTACCAAACCGATGCAAACTCCGAATACCTATGAGTACTATCCGGGAGACAGACTGCGGGTGCTAACGTCCGTAGTCAAGAGGAAAACAATCCAGACCGCCAGCTAAGGCCCCAAAATCATAGTTAAGTGGGAAACGATGTGGGAAGGCATAGACAGCTAGGAGGTTGGCTTAGAAGCAGCCACCCTTTAAAGAAAGCGTAATAGCTCACTAGTCGAGTCGGCCTGCGCGGAAGATGTAACGGGGCTAAAACTATGTGCCGAAGCTGCGGATTTGACATTAGTCAAGTGGTAGGGGAGCGTTCTGTAAGCCGATGAAGGTGTATTGAGAAGTATGCTGGAGGTATCAGAAGTGCGAATGCTGACGTGAGTAACGACAAAACGGGTGAAAAACCCGTTCGCCGAAAGACCAAGGGTTCCAGTCCAACGTTAATCGGGGCTGGGTGAGTCGACCCCTAAGGCGAGGCCGAAAGGCGTAGTCGATGGGAAATTGGTTAATATTCCAATACTTCTGTGTAATGCGATGAGAGGACGGAGAAGGTTAAGTCAGCCTGGCGTTGGTTGTCCAGGTGGAAGGATGTAGGTATGTATCTTAGGCAAATCCGGGGTACTCTATACTGAGATCCGATAGCAAGCTGTACTTGTACAGTGAAGTGGCTGATACCATGCTTCCAGGAAAAGTCTCTAAGCTTCAGTTACACAGGAATCGTACCCGAAACCGACACAGGTGGTCAGGTCGAGTAGACCAAGGCGCTTGAGAGAACTCTGCTGAAGGAACTAGGCAAAATGGTACCGTAACTTCGGGAGAAGGTACGCTGTTGTTGGTGATGGAACTTGCTTCCTGAGCTGACGACAGCCGCAGAAACCAGGCCGCTGCAACTGTTTATTAAAAACATAGCACTCTGCAAACACGAAAGTGGACGTATAGGGTGTGATGCCTGCCCGGTGCTGGAAGGTTAATTGATGGGGTTAGCGTAAGCGAAGCTCTTGATCGAAGCCCCAGTAAACGGCGGCCGTAACTATAACGGTCCTAAGGTAGCGAAATTCCTTGTCGGGTAAGTTCCGACCTGCACGAATGGCATAATGATGGCGGCGCTGTCTCCAGCAGAGGCTCAGTGAAATCGAAATCGCTGTGAAGATGCAGTGTACCCGCGGCTAGACGGAAAGACCCCGTGAACCTTTACTGCAGCTTGACACTGAACTTTGACCTTACTTGTGTAGGATAGGTGGGAGGCTTTGAAGTTGGAACGCTAGTTCCAATGGAGCCGTCCTTGAAATACCACCCTGGTAATGTTGAGGTTCTAACTCTGTCCCGTTATCCGGGACGAGGACCGTGTCTGGTGGGTAGTTTGACTGGGGCGGTCTCCTCCTAAAGAGTAACGGAGGAGTACGAAGGTGCGCTCAGCGTGGTCGGAAATCACGCGTAGAGTATAAAGGCAAAAGCGCGCTTAACTGCGAGACCCACAAGTCGAGCAGGTACGAAAGTAGGTCTTAGTGATCCGGTGGTTCTGTATGGAAGGGCCATCGCTCAACGGATAAAAGGTACTCTGGGGATAACAGGCTGATACCGCCCAAGAGTTCATATCGACGGCGGTGTTTGGCACCTCGATGTCGGCTCATCTCATCCTGGGGCTGAAGCAGGTCCCAAGGGTATGGCTGTTCGCCATTTAAAGAGGTACGCGAGCTGGGTTTAGAACGTCGTGAGACAGTTCGGTCCCTATCTACCGTGGGCGCTGGAAATTTGAGAGGATCTGCTCCTAGTACGAGAGGACCAGAGTGGACGAACCTCTGGTGTACCGGTTGTGACGCCAGTCGCATCGCCGGGTAGCTATGTTCGGAAGGGATAACCGCTGAAAGCATCTAAGCGGGAAGCCTACCTCAAGATAAGATTTCCCTAGGAATTTATTCCTCTAAAGAGCCGTTCGAGACTAGGACGTTGATAGGTTGGATGTGGAAGCATAGTGATATGTGAAGCTGACCAATACTAATTGCTCGTGAGGCTTGACTATACAACACCCAAGCAGTTGTATATAAAGCATCAATCGATTCATAAACATGCAAAGCAACTTGATTTAGTTAAACACTTAGCTAAAATGAACAACGAAAAATCAGACCAATCAGCCCATCTGTAAAGATTTGGAAAACGCAACGTATCACACAGTGAATAAAACGAAGCAAGTATCCATACCAGTTGTGCTGGCGACCATAGCAAGAGTGAACCACCTGATCCCTTCCCGAACTCAGAAGTGAAACCTCTTAGCGCTGATGGTAGTGTGGGGTTACCCATGTGAGAGTAAGTCATCGCCAGCTCATTATTCTAAACACCCCCGTTCTAATGAATGGGGGTGTTTTTTTATGCGCGGAATTTGTATCCTCAATTCTTTAGATACTGAAATTGATTCAAATTATAAAGAAATAAAGCTACTCTAAAATTATTTACCTAATTAGAAATTTAATATGCAATGGATCGTAATTAAAACTTTCTCATTTCCTTATGAGGCACAAATTGCAAAGACTCAACTAGAAGCATTTGGAATTCCTGTTTATATTGAAAATGAGCATACAATTAATATGGATTGGTTTTATTCTAATGCTTTAGGTGGGGTTCGTTTATTAGTTCCAGAAAACTATGTTGATGAAGCGAAGTCATTTCTTGAAAAAGACTTTAGTGATGAGCTTGAACAAAAGTTTGGGGAGAGTAAAGAATGTTGCCCTGAGTGTGGAAGCTTGGATATAGAAGTTAATAATAAAGGAAAAAAATCTGCCTTTTTAGCGTTTATGTTTTTGGGCCTACCTTTATTTTCTTTTAGAAATGGTAATAGATGTAAGCGTTGTGGACACTTTTGGAATTAAATATATAGTAAACGATTATTGATTATCTTAATTATGGAACCTAATGTAGAGGTATTGGATTTAGTTCTATCTCTGCAATTAGTGTACTAGGCGGAGAAGCCATTGATATTAAATAAAATAAATTATTTTGATGGCCGTTCAATTTAATAAATATAAGGACTTATTTAATGGTAGATAAAAAACAGCTAACTCAAAAGCAAATAGAGTTACTCCTTGAATTATTAAAGAATAGATTTGAAAAAAATACACATCGTCATACAGAAATAGAGTGGTCGGATGTGCAAAATAAACTAATTAAGGTTCCTGATAAACTTTGGTCATTGCTGGAAATGGAAAATACAGGAGGGGAGCCTGATGTTATTGCTTATGATCAGCAGAAAGACGAATATTTATTTGTAGATTGCTCTCTTGAGACACCTAAAGGTCGTAGAAGCCTTTGCTATGATCGTGAGGCTCTAGAATCTAGAAAAGATCATCCTCCTAAAAATAGCGCAATAGATATAGCTAAGGAAATGGGTGTTGAACTTTTAACAGAAAAGCAATATTACCAATTACAAGAAATCGAAGAGTTTGACCTTAAAACATCAAGTTGGCTCAAAACCCCAAATGAGATTCGTAAACTAGATGGAGCACTTTTTGCTGATCGTCGATATGGTCGTGTCTTTATTTATCATAATGGAGCGCAGTCTTATTATGCTGCTCGTGGTTTTCGTTGTTGCTTAAAAGTATAGGCATTGCATTGTATTTGAATAAACAGAAGAAGCTTTGATGTTTTATGCCAAGAAAATGGAGATTCTTGCAACTTTTGATTGATGGCAAACATGACAAGATATGTTCTGGAATTAAATAAAAACATCAGGACATCTGTAGAAATGCAACCAAACCCAATTTACTATAATGAACAACATATTGCTTTTGCTGATAATGTTCGTCGATTTGTACAAAAAGAAATAGCTCCTTTCGTTAATGAATGGGATGAGGCTGAGACATTCCCAAGAGAGCTATATAAGAAGGCTGCTGAAATTGGTCTATTAGGTTTAGGTTTTTCTGAGGAATATGGCGGTATTCCTGATGCAGATCCATTTTATTCATTACTGGCTGGTGTAGAAATGGCAAAAGCTGGTTCAGGTGGGGTGCATATTTCACTTATGGTCCATACCATTGGAGCGCCACCGGTTCAGCATTTTGGAAGTGAAGAACTAAAGTCAAGAGTTTTACCAGAGATTATTTCTGGTGAAAAGATTTCAGCATTGGCGATTACAGAACCGGGCGGTGGTTCTGATGTGGCTACATTACAAACTAAAGCTGTTCGTGATGGTAATTACTACATTGTCTCGGGTGAGAAGACATTTATCACGTCAGGGATTCGTGCAGATTACTATACAGTTGCGGTGCGTACAGACCCAACTAAAACAGGTGCAGAAGGCATTTCAATGTTGCTCGTTGATGCTCACAGTGAAGGAATTACTAAAACACCTTTGAAAAAAATGGGATGGTGGGCTTCAGATACGGCACATTTGCATTTTGATCAAGTACGAGTACCTGCATCAAATCTGCTCGGTAAAGAAAACGCTGGTTTTAAAGTTATTATGAATAACTTTAATATGGAGCGGTTTTTCTTGGGAGTAGTCGCTTATGGGTATGCATTAGTCTGTTATGAAGAAGCTTTAGAGTGGGCACAGCAACGTAAAACTTTTGGTAAGCGATTAATAGATCATCAAGTAGTACGCCATAAATTGGTAGATATGGCAACCCAACTGACCTCAACGCGGGCATTACTTGAAGAAACAGCATGGAAAATGACTCAGCCGAAGTTACAAGGACCTGAGTTGGTGGCGCAAATTTCAATGCTTAAAAATGTTGCGACTCGCACTATGCAATTTTGTGCTGATGCGGCTGTACAAACATTAGGTGGTATGGGCTTTATGCGAGGTACCAAGTCAGAACGTATTTACCGTGAAGTGAAGGTCAATATGATTGGCGGTGGTGCTGAAGAAATTATGAAAGATTTGATTAGTAAACAGTTTGGTTATTAATTCTTATAAGGTGGACTTTGAGCCACCTTTTTTATTTCAAAGCCATTTCCCAGACCATTTCGGTTAACTCATCAATTTTGACTTTACCCTCAGATTTATACCAAGTTACAGTCCATGAAATTGCACCGCCAATTAAGCGTCGCCAAATAAAAGCATCGTGTTTGACTTTACCTTGCGTGCATAACTTTTCTATAACGTCGAGCCAGATTTGTTCATATTCATTACGCATTTTTAAAAGATAATCTTGCTTTTCTTTTGATAGAGCGAACCATTCGTACACCAACACAGCCATGGCTGCACCAGTATCTCCAGTAATTGAGATCAGTTCGGCTTTAATAAGAGCACGTAATTGTTGTTCTGGGTCTGTATATTGAGTTGCTGCATCATTTAAACGGGCAAGATTATAAATAATGGTCTGTTCCATCACATGAGCGAGGATATCATCTTTACTTTTGAAATGATGAAATAAGCTTCCCGATTGGATTCCAATAAACTGAGCAAGTTCACGAACAGTGGTTTTATCATAGCCTTGCTTATGAAAAAGATAGGCTGCACCGTGCAATAAACGGCCACGTGGACTGTCATCAAAGCAGGGGATATTTGGAATCTGTTCAATTGAGGTGGCAATCATGTGCTCAGTTTGTTCCTTTATCTAAAAGTCTATAGTGGAAATTTTCACTAAATTTCATCGCATTTCAGATTATTTGCCGAATTTGGAAGATTTGGTCAACATCACAATAACATTTTGCGCTTTACAAACCAAGCGCTTGCTTGGTAATGTTGAGGCTGATTTTTAGACAAAATAATGAGAAATAGAATGGCAAATAATCAGCAGGATGATCATCGAGTCGTAAAAATAGGGTGTGCCTCTGGGTTTTGGGGAGATACCAATACTGCCGCTTTTCAGTTAGTGCATTTGACCGATATTAATTATTTGGTTTTTGATTATTTGTCCGAAATTACCATGTCGATTATGGCAAAAGCGAAGATGGTAGAACCGAAACATGGTTATGCTTTAGATTTTGTCAGCCGAGTCATGGCACCTTTACTAAAAAAAATTGCTGAAAAAAAGATTAAAGTGATTAGTAATGCGGGTGGTGTTAATCCATTGGCTTGTCGGGATGCCTTGCAAAAAATTATTAAAGAGTATGGTCTAGATCTGAAAGTGGCTGTGGTGTTAGGTGATGATCTTTTGCCAAAACATGAGCAGCTAAAATCACAGAATATTCAAGAAATGTTTAGCGGAGAAGCGTTGCCAGAACAGGTGGCAAGCAGTAATGCTTATTTAGGCGCGGTTGCTATTCGTGACGCCTTAGACTTAGGTGCAGATATTGTGATTACGGGTCGTGTAGTTGACTCTGCTGTGGTACTTGCACCCTTACTTCATGAATATCAGTGGCCTTTAGATGACTATGACAAATTGGCGCAAGGTTCGTTGGCAGGTCATGTGATTGAATGTGGAGCCCAATGTACGGGTGGTAATTTTACCGATTGGCAATTGGTACAGGGCTTCGACAACATGGGCTTTCCAGTGGTTGAAGTGAGTGAAGATGGCTCATTTGTTGTAACTAAGCCTCAAGGTACGGGTGGTCTGGTTTCTACTGCTACTGTTGCAGAGCAAATTGTTTATGAAATAGGCAATCCTCAAGCATATTTACTACCCGATGTCATTGCTGATTTCAGCCACGTGCATTTAGAGCAAGTCGGGGAGCACCGAGTTCGTGTGACGGGTGCAAAAGGACAAGCACCAACTACACAATATAAAGTCAGCGCGACCTATCCTGATGGTTATCGGGTTTTAGTGAGTTTCCTCATTGCAGGACGTGAGGCACCACAAAAAGCACAAGTCATTGCTGATGCGATTTTGACTAAGTGCGAACGTGTTTTAGCAATGCGCTCAGTGCCGCCATTTAGTGAAAAGTCTGTTGAAATTTTAGGTATTGAAAGTACCTATGGCGACCATGCCCAAACATTAAATAGTCGTGAAGTGGTAGTTAAAATAGCTGTAAAACACATGTTTAAAGAAGCATGTATGTTCTTTGCATCTGAAATTGCACAAGCTTCAACAGGTATGGCTCCAGCCTTGGCAGGAATTGTTGGAGGTCGACCAAAAGCATCTCCAGTGATTAAGTTATTTTCATTTTTAATTGATAAAAATCAATTGAATATTGAAATTGATTTTGAAGGCAAACGTTACCCAGTTGAGATTCCACAAGGGGATTCTACAGAGCAATTGCTTACATTAACGGCAGGTGAAAATGCAGTTTATCAAGGAGATGAAATTGAAGTTCCTTTGATTGAAATTGCGCATGCCCGCAGTGGTGATAAAGGCAATCATAGCAATATTGGCGTGATTGCACGTAAAGCAGACTATTTACCATGGATTCGTGCAGCACTAACTGAACAGTCTGTTGCAAGCTATATGCAACATGTCTTGGATGCTGAGAAAGGGCGAGTAATTCGTTATGAGTTACCGGGTTTAAATGCACTGAATTTTATGTTGGAGAATGCCTTAGGCGGTGGTGGTGTTGCCAGCTTACGTATTGATCCGCAAGGTAAAGCCTTTGCCCAACAGTTATTGGATATGCCTGTTAAAGTTCCGGCACATCTTTTAGAAAAATAAAATGAATGGATGAAACAAAGATGAGTTATCAATCAATATTTAGACCAGATGCTTTCGCCAATAAAGTCATTATTGTGACAGGTGGTGGCTCAGGAATTGGCCGTTGTACTGCACATGAGCTTGCAGCCCTTGGCGCTCAAGTAGTGATTACAGGACGCAAAATTGAAAAATTAGAGAAAGTAAGCCAAGAAATAATAGAAGATGGTGGTTTAGTTCATTTCATTGTTTGTGATAACCGTGAAGAAGAACAAGTGAAAAATATGATTGCCGAAGTGATTGAGAAATTCGGCAAACTCGATGGTTTGGTGAATAATGCGGGCGGCCAGTTTCCGTCAGCTTTAGAGAATATTTCGGCGAATGGTTTCGATGCAGTCGTGCGTAATAATTTACACGCAACTTTCTATCTAATGCGTGAAGCTTATAACCAATGGATGGCTAAACATGGTGGCAGTATTGTCAATATGACTGCTGATATGTGGGGTGGTATGCCGGGAATGGGACATTCTGGTGCTGCGCGTTCAGGGGTTGATAACTTAACTAAAACAGCATCGGTTGAGTGGGGCAAATCTGGTGTTCGTGTAAATGCGGTTGCACCAGGGTGGATTGTGTCATCCGGTATGGATAATTATAGCGGTGATTTTGCCAAAGTAATTATTCCAAATCTTGCTGGCAATGTACCGTTAAAACGTATGGGAACTGAGTCGGAAGTCTCATCGGCAATTTGTTATTTACTATCCGATGCTGCGGCTTTTGTGTCAGGTGTAACTTTGCGTATAGATGGCGCTGCATCGCAAGGGACACGCATGTACCCACTAGCCGAAGCAACAAATAGTCAATCTTATAATGGTTTCCACCGCGCGTTTATTCCTGAAATTTTTAAAAAAGATAAGACTGAGAAAGTCGAGCAAAGCAATAATTCAGGCTCGGAGTGAGGAATAAAAAATGACCATTCTTCAATCCGAAATTACTGTTGGTAGTGAACAGTATCAAAAGAATAAAGAGGCACTGCTTGCTCAGCTGAGTGAAGTCCGTGCAATTCAGCAAAAAAGCATTGATAAATCGTATGCTGCTAAACCGAAATTCGATAAAAAGGGCAAGATTCTGCCGCATGAGCGTATACGGTTATTGCTTGATGCTGATTCACCTTTCGTTGAGCTTTGTGGTTTGGTTGGCTACAACATGCATGATGACAAGGATGGCTCCGAAGCTGGTGGTGGTGTAATTGCTGGCATTGGTTTTGTCAGTGGTGTGCGTTGTCTGGTCTCTGCAAGTAATAGCGCGATTAAAGGCGGTACCATGTCTCCTATGGGCGTACAGAAAACTTTGCGTTTGCAAAAAATTGCCTTAGAACAAAAACTCCCGCTGATTACGCTGACCGAAAGTGGCGGCGCTAACTTAAATTATGCAGCTGAAGTATTTACCTATGGTGGTATGACTTTTGCCAATCAGGCACGTTTGTCTGCAGCAGGTATTCCACAACTTGCAGTGGTACATGGGAACGCAACGGCAGGAGGAGCTTATCAACCAGGTCTTTCGGATTATGTCATTGTAGTACGCAAACAAACAGAGATGCTTCTTGCAGGTCCACCTTTACTTCTGGCTGCCACGGGTGAAGTCGCCACAGCGGAGGAATTGGGTGGGGCGGAAATGCATGCGCAGGTTGCTGGAACCGCAGAATATTTGGCTGAAAATGATGCTGATGGTATTCGACTTGCACGTGAAATTTTTGAACATCTGAACTGGAAAGAGCAAATCAAACCAGTTGATGTAACTTATAAAGAACCTCGTTACGATACCGAGGAATTATTGGGTGTGATTCCAAGTGATCCTAAACAACCATTTGATATGAAAGAAGTGGTTGCCCGCATTATTGACGATTCAGATTTTCTAGAATTTAAACAGGAATATGATGATTTAACGGTGTGTGGCTGGGCGAAGATTGGCGGATTACACATCGGTATTATTACTAATAATGGTCCGATTACACCTCAAGGGGCGGCGAAGGCAGCTCAGTTTATTCACTTATGTGAACAGACTAACCGCCCGTTATTATTCTTACATAACACCACTGGTTTTATGGTGGGAACCGATGCCGAGCAAAATGGCATTATTAAACATGGCTCAAAACTGATTCAAGCGGTTGCCAATTGTACCGTACCTAAAATTTCAATCGTTGTGGCAGGGTCATATGGCGCTGGTAACTACGCAATGTGTGGTCGGAGTTTATCGCCAGATTTTATTTTTGCTTGGCCAAATTCGCATGTTGCCGTAATGGGTGCTGCACAAGCTGGAAAGGTACTGCGTATTGTTGCTGAAGGGAAACAAAAAGCTTCAGGGCAGGAGCCGAATCCGCAAATGCTCGATTTTCTTGAGCAAAGTACAGCGATGAAATTGGAACAGCAATCTACCGCACTTTTTAATACGGCCATGTTACATGATGATGGCATTATCGATCCGCGAGATACCCGAAAATTATTAATTTTCCTTTTACAGACCATTTATGAAGCACAGCAACGAGAGCTAAATCCAACTCGTTTTGGTGTGTCCCGTTTTTAATCAACCTTTACCGCAATTAAAAAAATTAATAGGAATAACACAATGAAATTTACTAATGAACATGAAGCATTGCGCCGTACAACTCGTCAATTTGTTCAAAATGAGCTGAATCCACATATTCCAGAATGGGAGGCCGCGGGATGTTTCCCAATCCATGAAGTATTTAAGAAGATGGGGGATCTTGGTTTATTAGGAATCTGCAAGCCAGAAGAAAATGGCGGTTTAGCGTTAGATTATTCATATAACCTCGTGGTTGCAGAAGAAATTGGCTATGCAGCTTGTGGCGGGGTGCCTTTAGCTATTGGTGTACAAACCGATATGGCAACACCTGCTTTGGCACGTTTTGGTAGTAAAGAATTACGTGATGAGTTTTTAACACCAGCGATTGCAGGGGAATATGTTGCATCCATTGCAGTATCAGAAGTACATGCTGGTTCGGATGTTGCTGCTATTAAAACAACTGCAAAAAAAGATGGCGATGACTATGTCATTAACGGCAGCAAAATGTGGATTACCAACTCATTGCAGGCCGACTTCTTTTGTCTTTTAGCCAACACGTCTGATGATAAACCTCACGTTAATAAGTCAATGATTATTGTGCCAGCAAAAACTAAAGGGATTAGTTTTTCAGAGCCACTTAATAAATTAGGGATGCGTTCAACAACCACAGCACAAGTTTATTTAGACAATGTACGTGTACCGCAGCGTAACTTGGTGGGTGTCGAAGGTATGGGCTTTATGATGCAAATGATGCAATTTCAGGAAGAGCGCTTATGGGCATGTGCTAATGCGATTGGCGGCTTGCAGCATTGTATTCAGCAAACAATTAATTACACCAAAGAGCGTACTACTTTTGGTCAACCCCTCATTAATAACCAATATATCCATTTCCGCTTTGCTGAACTTATGACCGAAGTGGAAGCACTAAAAGCATTAACTTATCAAGCATGCGAACAGCATATTGCGGGCGAGGATGTCACGATGTTGGCGTCTATGGCAAAGCTCAAAGCTGGACGTTTAACTCGTGAAGTTGCTGATAGTTGTCTGCAATACTGGGGCGGCAATGGCTTCATGTGGGATAACCCTGCGTCGCAGCTGTATCGTGATGGCCGCCTAGGGTCTATTGGGGGCGGGGCAGATGAGATTATGTTGGGAATTATCTGTAAGTTGATGGATATTCTGCCTAAAAAGCACAAATAAATATAAGGAATACACCATGACACTTTCAGCATCTCTACAAGTTTTAGATATAGATGACAGTATTCAATTGGAACAGGACGGCAGTATTTTATACCTTTGGTTAAATCGACCAGAGAGTCGCAATGCCATGAACCTGAATATGGTCAATGCAATTCAGCAGGTTTTTGCTGCCATTCGCGATGACCTTTCGATTCGTGCGGTGATCATCCGTGGTGAAGGCGCTACTTTTTGTGCAGGTGGTGACATTAAAGATATGGCTACTTTACGAATTGAAGCGACTACTGCCGGCAGTCTACAACCTTATGCTGACTTTAACCGCCGTTTTGGTGCCATGCTTGAGCAAGTTGAAGCTGCACCACAGACTGTTGTGGTCATTTTAGAGGGTGCGGTGTTAGGTGGGGGATTTGGTCTAGCATGTGTTTCCGATGTTGCCATTAGTCGTGACAATACCCAGTTTGGTTTACCTGAAACAGGTCTAGGTGTAATTCCTGCGCAAATTTCTCCTTTTGTGGTGAAACGTATTGGCCTGACTCAGGCACGCCGACTTGCTTTACTCGGCATGCGTTTTGAAGGACATACAGCACTGAGTGTCGGTGTGGTTCATCAAATTGCACATAATGAAATTGAACTTGAACAAGCTTTACAGGAAACCATTCAACACATTAAACGTGCCGCCCCCGAGGCTTCCCGCGTGACTAAAGCACTGTTACATCGAACGCTCAATGAGCCTTTGAGTGATTTGTTAGATGATGCTGCACAGCAGTTTGCTCAAGCAGTTGGTGGTACCGAGGGACAAGAAGGTACGATGGCTTTTATCCAGAAACGGTTGCCGAATTGGGCCGATGAATCATAAGCGATAGGGATAAAAATAATGAAATTTTCAAAAGTACTGATTGCCAATCGTGGTGAAATTGCAGTTCGAGTCATGCAAACTGCTAAGGCAATGGGCTATCAAACTGTCGCAGTTTATTCCGATGCAGACCGTCATGCTCGCCATGTGCAAGAGGCCGATGAAGCTGTCTATATTGGTGCTTCAAAAGTATCTGAGTCATATCTTTCAATTACCAAGATAATAGATGCATGCAAAAAGACAGGTGCTGATGCAGTTCACCCTGGCTATGGTTTTTTGTCAGAAAATACTGATTTTGCTCAGGCATGTATCGACAACCAGATTACATTTATTGGGCCTACCGCTTCTGCAATTGAGTTAATGGGCAGTAAACGCCTTTCAAAAATCGCCATGATTGAGGCGGGCGTTCCTTGTGTGCCGGGGTATGAAGGTGACCGACAAGACCTTGAATATTTAGCAACTCAAGCTGAGCAGATTGGCTTTCCAATTATGGTCAAAGCTTCTGCGGGTGGTGGCGGTCGTGGCATGCGTTTGGTACAGCAAGCATCCGAGTTGTTTGAGGCATTACAAACCGCACGTTCAGAAGCTGAAAATGCTTTTGGTTCGGGGGAGTTGATTTTAGAAAAAGCAGTCATTGCTCCACGCCATGTCGAAATTCAGGTTTTTGGTGATACGCATGGTAATTATGTGTATTTGTTTGAGCGCGATTGTTCAATCCAGCGCCGTCATCAAAAGGTTGTTGAAGAAGCTCCATGTCCGGTCATGACTCCCGTACTGCGTCAGCAAATGGGTGAGGCTGCGGTTGCTGCCGCTAAAGCATGTGCTTATGTCGGTGCGGGAACGGTTGAATTTTTACTTGATGCATCGGGTGCATTTTACTTTTTGGAAATGAATACCCGCTTACAGGTAGAACATCCTGTGACTGAGCTTATTACAGGATTGGACTTGGTTGAATGGCAGTTGCGTATTGCCAATGGTGAGCACTTACCACTGCAACAACATGAATTGACTTTAAACGGACATGCTATTGAAGTACGTTTGTATGCAGAAGATCCACGGCAAGATTTCTTACCCCAAACAGGACAAGTTCTGCGTTGGCAGCCAGCAACTTTGCCAAATGTACGGATTGATCATGGCATGTTGGCAACTGATGAGGTTAGCCCATTTTATGACCCGATGGTGGCGAAGGTGATTGCATATGGGAAAACCCGTGAGGATGCGATTCGCTTACTCGCTCGTGCAGTTGATGACTGTGTGTTGCTAGGTGTAAATAGTAATAAGCAGTTTTTGGTCAATTTACTGCGTCATCCAATCGTGGTTGCAGGGGATACTAATACTGCATTCATTCAACAGCATTTTCAAAACGACAGCAGTCTGCATAAGCAGGTTCTATCTTTAGAAACCTTAGCTATTGCTGCGGCATTATTTAGCCAAAGAAAAGGAACTGTGGCATGGCAAACGGGTCTTGGCGTGTCGTTACCATTAAAACTTAAATATGATGATCAGCAAATTCAATTACAGCTTTCATCTGTAAATAACACGTTTACGGTAGAGCTCTGTGATCAATCAGTTTGTATTGAAGTGCTTGAGAGAATGCCAGAGCAATTAGTTTATTTAATTGATGGTGTACGTCGCCGTGTGCAATATGTATTAAATGATGATCAGCTTTATTTAGATCAAAATAATGGCAATGTCGCAATTCGCAATGTAACTTATGCTGCACCAGAAGCTGCCGATGTTGCCGGAGATGGTAAAATTCGTGCACCAATGGATGGTACTGTGGTGAATATTCTGGTCAATAAAGGTGATCAAGTCATAAAAGGCCAAACTTTATTAGTGCTTGAAGCCATGAAAATCCAACAGCAGATTAAATCGGATGTTGATGGAATAGTTGATGATGTTTTAGGTCAGCAAGGGCAGCAAGTAAAAAAACGGCAGATGTTATTTACTATTCAAATCTAGTAAAAAATACCGCTCTATATGAGCGGTATTTTACTTTAAATGAGGAGTCCTGATTTATTCTCCATCGGCCTCTGCAATTGTCTGACTTGCTTTTTTTAGGCTATATAGTAGTTGACCTAAAAGGACTTCTTTATTACTTAGCGTAACCATGACCATTGGGTGATGAACAGCAGGAATAGCAGTTAAAATGGCCTTGCCATTATCTGCATCTAAAGTAATGTTGTTACAGCCCGTCAGTTGAATCTCTTTTAAAAATGCAGTGACCATTGCCAAAATTGAGCTACTTACGGCTGCTAACTTAGTAGTGTTATGGTGGTTCTTGTGGCTCACTGTTGCTAATTCAAAACCATCAGAAGAGCAAATCATGACAAAATCTACACCACGCGTATTCATCAAAATATTATGAGCTTCGGCTTTTGCAAGTTGTAGTAACTGTGTTGGAGCGGTTCGTTTTTGAGTTGGGATACTAAGCATGATCATTCCCTTGAGATGTTGAGCCTACCTTGACTTCAAGTGATGCAATTAATGATTCAACCATCATTAAAATTTGTTCTTGCTCACGTGCATCAATAAAAAAAAGAGGGTATGGTAGTGCATTTGCTTTTATCCAATGACGATATTGTTGAAGTGATGACTCTTTATTTTCGTCAACATGAGTAATACCAATCGCAATATTGTCGTTATAATTTTTAAAGGTTTCTAAATAGCTTTCTAACTCGGCAATTGGATTAGAGCTATTATGATCTAATAATAAAATAACACCGATTGCACCTTCACAAATGACCGACCATATAAAATCAAAACGGCTTTGTCCCGGGGTGCCATAGAGTCCGATTTTGATTCCATCATCTAAAGTAATTTCACCATAATCAATACCTACAGTGGTCTGGGTTTTCTGGTGGCTCTGTACATCAGTGTTGAATGCTTCTGTTTCCAGAATTGGAATTTCAGATAGCGATTTAATCGCTTCTGTTTTACCTGCCCCCATACTACCTGCAAAGACAATTTTATATTGCTGTATAATCATAACTTCCCTTAAAGACCAAAACGCCGTCTAATTTTCCCTATAAAATTTTTAAAAAAATGATTGTCTGTATTTGAATTTTCTAAATAAAAATTTGGTGTGTAAGCACATTTATTTGCAGAAATAAATTTTCCATTATTTGCCATTAAACAAGCGGTAACGAAGCGTAAGACGTCATTGATTGATAAGTTAAGCTGTTTAGCCACATCAGTAATTTTTGCGCCTTGTATAAAGCATGCGGAGAGTTGTAGGCTCACTTTTCTATATTCTTTTTGATAGGGCTGTGGCCAATAGTCAATTTTAAAATAACTATCCTTCGAGGCTAGATTCTCAAAATTGTTTGAAGTCCAAATCAGATTCCATAACCAGTCTTGTACATAATAATCTTTTTTACGAGAAACCTTAGTAAAATCAGATGTTTTTGCAAAAGCAAAGTTAAAGCTCATATTAGTTTGTGTTTTTTGACGAGAGGGCTCCAACCAAGCAATTTGAGTTCTATTATCAATAATCGCTAAAGTGCCTTTATCATCAAAGATGTGTAGCCTAGGGTTTTCTGAACTGTGCAAATTCCTTATAAATTTATTATCAATGAATGGAGGCTCATTTGATAAATCAGAAACTACAGCAAAGTTTGTCTGATCTAAAGAGGACAATAAATTGTCCTCTAGCCATTCTAATAGAGGTTCTGTTTTTTCTACTGGTAGATGTAAGGTGTGTTCATAAATAGAATTTCTATTTTCTGAAGCTGTTTTCGTAACTTTTAAATAAAGAAATTTTTTCTTGTGAAGAATATTTTGAATATTATCTGCATCAAAAAAGTTTTCGTTAATGATTAATAAATCAATATGATTACTGGAAATATTAACCCAGTTAATACCATATTGATTTGATATTAGATTGCGGATTAATATTTTTAATTCATCTGAAACTTTTAAGCTTAAACCTGAAACTGCAATATTTATGCAATGACTATCCATAGTATCATTTTAATTTTTTATAAATTGATGTAATGATTTTTTATGCTCTTTATAATGAATATAAAGAGCATAAACTAAATCACTTAACTGAAATCGAGCTCTTTTTCAAATGACTTTAACTCATGACGAGCCATAGCCAAATTTGATTTGCTACGGTCGAGTACTAAGTAAAGGAACAAATTATTATTACTTTCTAAAGGTCGAATTAAATGGTAAGCCTTACCTAAGGTAATTAAAATATCCTCAATATTGTCATTTAACTTCAATGCATTAGCTACATTTCGCTTTGCGCGAATGACTTCTGTATTACCAGCAGCAGCCAATTCTAAATCAATTTCCCCACCACCTTGTGTTGCAAGTGACAATCCACTTTCTGAATCAACAAGTGCAGAAGCAATAAAACCATCAATTGTCGTTAAGCTATCTAAAGAAAGTTTAGCCATTTTTTATCTCTCAGGATTCTAAAATTATATTTACTACTTTTTCCTAAAAGTAGCTGAAATTCATTATATTTTTGCTCAATTTGAAGTCAATAAATTAAATAAAAAGTAAAATTGTTGTTTTGGGAAATAAGTGACACAAAATGTCAGACCATAGAAAATATTATAAGATTGTTTTTACGTTTTAATTTTAATACTGTGCTGAGTTTAACATTATATATTTTAAAATCTGGATAAAATAATTGTAATAGAATATTAATAAAATACTTGTAGATAAAATGTTCCAATTTTAATAATAAAAAAGGGGAAATAATGAATTCCCCTTTATAGCAATAAGTGAACTAAACGAGCTGTGTATAAATACAGTAGAGATAGCCCAAAATTGCTAAAGCAACTACAGGGGCAACAATCTTTGACCATGTAGGTACAGAAATTTCGGCAGCTTGTTCTTCAATATGCACGTCATCATGATGAGGTTGGGCTTGGTGAACCATTTGGTTGAACTCCTTCATTGTTGTATCCAATGATAGCTCTTCTTGTTCCACAGGTTTAGAACCAATTAATTCATTTAGGTGGTTTGTTGACCAAACCCAATCTTCAGCTTGACCTGATAAGTGTTCGATCTGACCTAAAATTAACTCTTTTAAGCCATTATGTCCAAAACCACCTGTTTCATCGAGCTGATTAAGTTCTGCTAACTGCAAAGTTAAAATTTCAGAAATACTCTGTTCTAGTTCTGAATTTTTTAAAGTCGACTGATTATGTTTAGAAGTCGTTAAATGACGAGCAACTTCTTGAATATAAAGTGGATCTGAGGTTTTGATTTCTTGATAAATCTTATTATCATTCTGACGCCATAAACTAATCAGTTTTCCAAGCGTAAGAATATTCACCTCATCAATCAGTTTATTTTTTTCATTAACTGGATATTGATTTAAAAGCTGAGGCTTTTGAATTTTTATCTGCTCAGCAAAGTATTGGACTAAATCAAATGCCATGCTTTCTTCCTCTAAATTTAATCTAAAATTCTTAACGATGGTTTTTTCTTAGTCGATGTTGTTTCAGTTGCTTCTTGTACTTCTGACTCTACTGTATTTTCTACAGGTGTTACATTGGCATATTCTTCAGGATCAAAGAATAAACCTTGTCCATTCTCACGTGCGTAAATCCCTAGAACAGCTTGAATAGGGACATAAATGTCTTTTGATGCTCCACCAAAGCGAGCTGAAAAAGTAATAGCTTCATTAGTAATAAGCAATTGATGAACTGCATGGGGCACAATATTTAGAACAATTTGCCCATCTTTAACAAATTGTTGCGGAACGTCGGTATGCGGTTGTGTCGCATCAACTAATAGATAAGGAGTAAGCTGGTTATCACAAATCCATTCATAGATTGCACGAGCAAGATAAGGACGTGTAGGGGTTAAATCAATAGTTTGCTCAGACATATCACGCTATTCCATATTTAATAGTTCATTGTAACGGTTTTTCTCTTGAGGCGTCATTGATTTAGCAAAAGAAGGCCGTTCAAAGATACGTTTACAGTACAAAAATATAGGTCGACAGTGCTGTTTTGGTAAATCAATTCCCATCCTATTTAATCTTAAAAAGATAGGGGCAAGCATGCAGTCTAAGATTGTAAAATTCTCAGACATGAAATACGGAAAATGCTGAAATAGGGGAGTAAGTGAAATTAATGTTTCACGTAGTTCTTTTTGAGCTTTTTGCTTTTGTTCGACATTTAGTGAGTCAGCATGTTTTAACATGTGATCTGCTAACTTAAACCAGTCGTTTTCAAGTCTCCAGATATACTGACGCTGTTCCGCACGCATCATAGGTGCATCGGCATAAAGCTTACTTTGACGATAACGATCATCTAAATATTCAGCGATGATAGGCGCTGAAAATAATTTAAGATTTTGTTCGACCAACATCGGTAATTGGTTGTAAGGATTTAAGCTGGCCAAATCTTCGTCTTCATGGTCAGTTATGATCAATTGATATTTGATTTGTTTTTCTGCTAATAAGAAACGAATCCAGTGAGAACGGAAATCATCAGCATGACTGTAAAGGGTAATCCCCTGAATAGAGGTGTTTTCGACCGACATATCACAAGACGACGTGGTTGAGTGAATCGATTAGGATACTAAAAATGCTGTAGGAAATCACGGTTCTAAAGAGCTAGTTTGTTTATATTTATAAGTTTGTATTTTGTAGCTCTATTTTCATAATAAAAAAGCCTTGGAAAAATCCAAGGCTTTTTGTCCAACTCGATAAACGAATTAACGTTTAGAGAATTGAGGACGTTTACGAGCTTTACGTAAACCAAGTTTCTTACGTTCAACTTCACGAGCATCACGAGTAACGAAACCAGCTTGACGTAGAACAGGTTTTAAAGTTTCGTCAGCAGCGATAAGCGCACGAGTAATACCGTGACGGATCGCGCCAGCTTGACCACCGATACCACCACCTTTAACAGTGATGTAAAGGTCAAACTTTTCAGTAACTTCTAAAAGTTCTAAAGGTTGACGAACAACCATACGAGCAGTTTCACGACCGAAATATTGCTCTAAAGTACGGTTGTTAATAACGAGTTTACCTGTACCAGCTGACAAGAAAACACGTGCAGTTGCGGTCTTACGGCGACCTGTACCATAATTAGTAGCCATGTGCTGTATCCCTTAGATGTCCAAAACTTGTGGCTGTTGAGCAGCATGCGGATGCTCAGTACCAGCGTACACTTTCATTTTTTTGATCATTGCATAACCAAGAGGACCTTTTGGTAACATGCCTTTAACCGCTTTTTCAAGAACAGCTTCAGGTTTGTGAGCAATTAACTTCTCGAAGTTAGTCTCACGGATACCACCAGGGAAACCAGTATGGCGATAATATTTCTTATCAAGTGATTTTTTACCAGTCACTTGAACTTGTTCAGCATTAATCACAACGATGTAATCGCCAGTGTCAACGTGAGGAGTATAAGAAGTTTTGTGCTTACCGCGTAAACGACGAGCGATTTCAGTCGCAAGGCGACCTAAAGTTTTGCCAGAAGCATCAACAACATACCAGTCATGTTGAACTTCAGCTGGCTTAGCGCTGAGAGTTTTCATTAAACCACTACCTATTATAGTTGGTTTGGACTATGGAATCTGTCCAAACAAAAGGAGCGAGCATTCTAAACGAGTTTGTCCAAACTCACAAGAAAAATCCAGTTTAAGCCATATAATTTAATCCATAAACTGATGAATATCAGATATGTTAAAATCAAACAAATTCTTGTTATGTGTCTGGAGTGATTGTGCTGCCATTATATGTCACTTCCGGTGAGCCGGCTGGTATTGGTCCAGATATCTGTTTGAGCTTGGCTAAGCGGGTTGATGAACGCCCTGTTGTTATCTTGGGTGACCGAGACTTATTAGAGCAACGTGCCCAAAAACTTGGGATAAATATTCAATTTATAGAATATACCGGACAGCCTGAGTCATCATCTCTGAATGAACTCTATATAGAGCATGTGCCTTTAGACGCAGCAGTTATTGATGGTCAATTAAACCCAGCTAATGCAGCCTATGTATTAGAACAACTGCGTCGTTCAGCAGATTATGCAATGTCTGGTAAAAGTGTCGGGGTAGCCACGGCACCTGTGCAAAAATCGGTCATTAATGATGCTGGTATTTTATTTAGCGGTCACACTGAATATTATCAAGAGTTTGCAGGTATAGAGCGTGTCGTAATGATGCTTGCAACTAAAACTTTGCGTGTCGCGTTAGCAACTACACATTTACCTTTAAGAGATGTTGCAGATGCAATTACCAAAGAGCGATTGCATCAGGTCATTGATATTTTACTGCATGACTTAAAAACTAAATTTAAGATTACAGACCCACGTGTACTCGTGTGTGGCTTAAATCCTCATGCAGGTGAAGATGGTTATTTGGGTCATGAAGAGATTGAGACCATTAATCCGGTACTCGAAAGTTATCGAGCGCAAGGGCTTAAAATGAGTTTAAGCTTGCCGGCAGATACTTTGTTTACTCCAGAACATCTTAAAAATGCAGATGCTGTACTTGCCATGTACCATGATCAAGGTTTACCTGTGTTAAAATCACAAGGGTTTGGTGAAGCCATCAATATTACATTGGGTTTGCCTTTCATTCGAACTTCGGTTGACCATGGCACAGCGTTGTCTTTGGCTGGGACTGGTTTGGCAAAAAGCTCAAGTTTAAATGTCGCTGTTGATTTAGCTTTATCTTTAGCAGCGAGCTAAATTTTTCATGTTGGAAATGTTCTATGTATCAAATTAATGCCCTAAACCCGAAAGATGAAGGGCATAAAGCTCGTAAACGTTTTGGTCAAAACTTCTTACATGATCAACGAGTCATTGCCAAAATTGTGCGCTCTGTAAGTCCTCGTACAGGCGACAATATTGTCGAGATTGGACCTGGTTTAGCTGCCTTAACATCTCCTTTAATTGGGGAATGTGATGCATTAACAGTAGTGGAGCTAGATCGTGACTTAGCTGCTGGGCTACCAGAACGTGTTCCACATCCTGAACGTTTGACGATTATAGAAGCTGACGCATTAAAATATGACTTTAGCGAACTGGTAAAAGATGGCCGACCATTACGTGTAGTTGGTAACTTACCTTATAACATTTCAACCCCATTACTCTTTCATCTCTTGGAATTTGGCAGCAAAGTTAAAGATATGCACTTTATGCTGCAAAAAGAAGTGGTTGACCGTATTACTGCTGAACCGAATACGAAAGAATATGGACGTTTGTCGGTAATGATTCAGTATTACTGTCAACCAACATTTTTATTTGAAGTGCCAGCTGGTGCATTTAACCCACCACCTAAAGTAACGAGCGCTGTTTTCCGCCTTGTTCCTTATGATCAAAAGCCAATTACAGCAAAAGATGAAAAAGCTTTAGCTCGACTGGTTGCCCATGTATTTACTCAGCGCCGCAAAACATTAAGAAACAGTCTTAAAGGTATGATTGCAGAAGATGGCTTTGAAAAAGCTGGTGTTGATCCGATGGCTCGTCCAGAGACCTTAACACTTGCCCAATTTGTTGCTTTGGCCGATCAAATGGTGGCGTAAATGACTAAGCGTTTTAACTATGTTATTGGTGATGTGCAGGGGTGTTTTGAAGCTCTAAAAGCCTTGCTTAAAGAAATACGTTTTGATCCAGATCAAGACTTTTTATGGTTTGCTGGTGATTTAGTCGCACGTGGTGAAAACTCGGTAGGGGCATTACGTTTTATTAAAAAGCTTGCTGAGCGCGGAGCTGCTGCAACTGTACTTGGAAATCATGACCTGACTTTAATTGCGGGTGCGCGTGGTTTAAAAGAGATTAAAGAAAAAGATCGTACCCAAGACGTTATTGATGCTATTGATGGTGATGAGTTAATCGATTGGTTACGTAAACAGCCATTATGTTTATTGCCAAACGAGCATACGATCCTTACTCATGCTGGCATACCTTGTATTTGGGATGCGCAAAAAACTGTAACGTTGGCAAAAGAGGTTGAGGCTGTACTCGCAAACGAAGATTTATCTGTATTGGATGCTTTTTTAGCAGACATGTATGGTTCTAAACCAGATTTGTGGGAAGATAACCTAACTGGTTCTGCGCGTTTACGTTGTATTACCAATTATTTGACTCGCATGCGTTTAACCAATGCCGAAGGGGCTTTAGAGTTTAGTTTTAAAGATTCTTTGGATGCACCAATGCCCGAAGGTTATTTACCTTGGTTTGAATTTCCGAGCAAAGCCGCACAAACTCATCAGATTATTTTTGGTCATTGGGCTGCGCTCGAGGGTAGAACTGTTAATGAGCAGATCCAGAATATCGATGGTGGCTATGTTTGGGGCAGAAAATTAATGGCTTATCGTATTGAAGACAAAGAAATTTTTTCTGTTGAAAACCCAGTGCAACTATAAGAAAAGCAATGCTTTGCTATGAACGTAAGATGAAGCTTGTAGCTGAGTTAAAATAAAAAAGCCGCAGAAGCGGCTTTTTTATTGGGAACTATTATTCTACTCGTATCCAGATTTGATTACGCCCTAAAGCTGAAACTCCGAGATAACCGCGCATATGTAAGCGTTTGCCAGTTGAACTAAGTTTTGCTTTAAGCCCGTAAACTTTACCAGTATTCGGATCTAAAATTTTACCGCCAGTATAGTTCAGTCCATCTACCTGTTTTAAACCAGTTGCGATATCCAGACCTAAAATCGGTTTATTGGTATATGGCGCAGGGCAATTATCACAAATTTCTTTAGGCGTATAACCTGGGCGTGGCGTTACTTTGATAATTTTCCCGGCATATGTCCCGTTCGCTTCTTTTCGTATTTCTACCTGTGCTTTGGGAGCACCTGTCTTATCATCAATTGTTTGCCAGAGACCTGTAATATCTGCTGCAAATGTAGCAGTATTAATCCCCAATAAGAGCAGAGCTCCAATAAAAATTTTCCCCATAATTAAAAATCCTTTTAACTTTGAAAGGTCATCTTATTTGGAATTGATAGACCGTTCAATGTTTATTTAATCAACTTCTTAATTATGGTGTTCCAAAAGACAACATTAATGTTGGTAGCCAAATTGCAGTAAATACACCATTCAATGCCATACCAAATGCAGCGTAACGACCTGCAACGGGTCCGCGTTGCCAAGCTTGAGCTGTTCCGATGGCATGTGCAGCTAAACCTAAGGCTAAACCTGATGCTCTCTCATCATGAATATGTTTAAGTAAGAATGGTGAGAATGCAGCGCCAATTACCCCAGACAAAATAACAATAAGGGTCACAAGTGTTTCAGGAGCATGTAATAAAGTTGCGATGTTCAGAGCAATTGGAGTAGTTACTGCACGGGTGGCAAATGCAAGAATTGTAGGTTCAGACATATGTAACAAGTAAGCCAGCCCCATAGGTAGGGCAACGGCGCTAATACTTGCAAAAAGTAAAATACCAATGACAGATTTAATTGGAAGATCATCGTAACGCATTGCAGCTAAGGGAATGGCTAAGGCTACAGTGACATAACCTAATAGATGACCAAATAAGTTATTCACATAAAGACGATACTGTTCATATGGCACATGTAGAACTGAAAGTAAGCCAATTACAATGAACATGCCAAAAACTAAAAGTGGAACTTGCGGGAAACGTCGGTTTAAAGGCTTTGCACACAGATAACCAATGAGTGTGATCAAAAATCCGTAGAAAATCGTAAACATTTTATTCTCCTTATAACCAACGTTTTGCCATTTTTGCATAGACCCACAAAGGTATAAGGGTACTGACCACTAAAACAAAAAGAAATAATGGAATTTCCTTACCCATATGTACGAGCATAATTAATGAACCTGCACAGATAGGTAAAAACGCGAATCCACTTTCTTTCATGATTTTATTATTGGTATCTACTATTCGAAGTGGAATTTTTTTAAACTTTCTCCAAATCAGTAAAATAATAAGTAAGCTGATTAAACCGACCAGATTACCTAATTCTGGATGACCAAAAGCACGCATGACAACGACAGAGCCTTCACGAAAACCAATAATGAGTAGTAATGTAATTACCCATGCTGTCCAGTCTATACTTTTGATCTTATCCATATTTTTTATCTCTAAAAGTTTACTTATCAAGTTTTAACTGATATCGCCCTTGATTTCAAACTCTTCCAAGGGGCGCTTAAATTGACTCGCGTGTTCTCTCAAGATTTCATCCAATGGAAGCTTTGCTTGGCGAATCAGCTTTTCTAACTTATGTGGTGCAATCTTCACATCAATATGTAATAAGCCTGCATCATCATAATGTTCAGACTCAATCACATTTAAGGCATAAAGTTGAGTACGTAATTTGCCATAAGCAGGCTTAAGCACGAGTGAAAACTTTTGAATTTGGCCCATTAAGCATTCTTGTACTGCTTTTTGGAGCAACTCTAGACCTTGACCAGAATGAGCTGAAACATAAACTCGATCTGGTACATGTGGTTCGGCATAAATAATTTTGGCCTCTTCACCACTTAGATCAATTTTGTTGTATACCCGAAGTACGGGAGCATCAGCACCAATGTCTTTTAATACGCCTTCAACCGCTTCAATTTGGTCAAGCATGTCGTGGCTACTACTATCAATAACATGCAGTAAAAGGGTCGCTTCTAGTGTTTCTTCAAGTGTTGCTTTAAATGATTCAACCAAATCATGCTGTAAGTTTCGTACAAAACCTACTGTGTCTGCTAGCACAACAGTACCGATACCATCCCAGTCTAAACGGCGTAGGGTTGGATCAAGTGTTGCAAATAGTTGATCAGCTGCGTAGACATCACTATTAGCTAAAATATTAAATAAAGTCGATTTACCAGCGTTGGTATAACCTACTAATGAAACCGTTGGAATAGCTGCTTTTTGTCTTGCAGCACGCCCTTGCATACGAGTCTGTTGTACTTTGTCTAATTTATCTTTTAATTGGGTAATACGAACACGAATGAGACGGCGATCTGTCTCTAGTTGTGTTTCACCGGGACCGCGTAAGCCGATACCACCTTTTTGTTGTTCAAAGTCGGCAGACCAACCACGAATAAGACGAGTAGATAAATGTTTAAGCTGGGCAAGTTCGACTTGTAACTTACCTTCATGCGTACGGGCACGCAGCGCAAAAATATCTAAAATTAAGCCTGTGCGGTCAATAACTCGGCATTTTAATATTCTTTCTAAATTTCGTTCTTGAGCAGGTGATAACGCATGGTCAAAGATAACCAGACTCGCTTCTAGCTCCTGAACTTGCTCTGCAATTTCTTCGACTTTTCCGGAGCCAATAAAAAATTTAGGATTAGGCTTATTACGCTGAACCTTAATATGTTCAAGGATATCTGCACCAGCAGACTGTGCAAGTAGAGCAAACTCTTCGGCATCCAGATCATCTAATAATTGTACAGAAACACTCACTAAGATTGTGCGTTCACCGCCTTGATGCCGATCAACATATTCCACGTGGCTATAAATCCTGAAAATGGGAAAACTTTATTCTAGAGGAAACTTAAGCAAAAGGGGAAAGCGTTTGTTCTCATCCTTTAGATTAGTTATATGAGATTAGTCTAATGTTCAGATTTATTTTATTTGCCGTTCTCTATCGTCAATGCAAGTTTATTACGAAACGTATAGAATGACTCGAGATGGGTATAACAATGATTAATCGTTAGTGAAATTTTATGGCTCAAACGCAAAGTATAGTTAATTCAACGTTAAAGAAATTATCAAAAATAGGTTTATACGGAAAAAAGGTCACTTCTGCCACGGCCGCAATTAGTGAAGGTTTTTATCTAGTTTATCGACATGGGCTTTATAAAGATCCTAATAATCCTGTTAATACACGTTATGTCCAATACTTTTGCCGCCGTTTATGTCAGGTTTTTAATTTAGATATAGAAGTACATGGCACAATTCCTAGAGAACCAGCTTTATGGGTAAGTAATCATATTTCTTGGCTAGATGTTGCGGTTCTAGGGTCAGGTGCGCGAGTTTTCTTTCTGGCTAAAGCTGAAATTGAAAATTGGCCTATTCTTGGAAATTTAGCCAAAAGTGGTGGAACGTTATTTATTAAGCGTGGATCTGGTGATTCCGTCAGAATTCGTGAGCAAATTGCTGAATTTTTAAAACAGAATATTCCCGTATTATTTTTTCCTGAGGCCACAACTACAGATGGACATTCTGTTAAAAAAGTCCATGGACGATTACTAGGAGCAGCGATTGAAGCACAGCGTCCAGTACAGGTTTGTTTGATTTGTTATGTAAATCGCGATGGGGAACTAGATACAGTTGCGCCATTCATTGGTGACATGACATTTGCCGAACATATTCAACGTGTACTTGAAATGCCTAAAGTAACAGCTCATCTGTTAACTTTGCCTCCTATTTCAGTGGAAGGGCATGACGTCAAAAGTTTAACGCGCGAAGTTCAAGAAAAAATGGTAGAGGGTTTGGCTCAACTACATCAAAAAGTACTTAAGCCAAAAAACTAATTACATAAATCCTTCAAGTGGCAGCCACGAAAGAAATTTCATGCCTGCTTTCTGCCACCATTTCATCTCAGGTTCCTGTCTATAAATTACAGGGCCATTTGGAGTTTCTTGCTGCCAATAAATATGATTGTTAGTGTCGAGCTTTAATTTATAAGCATACTTATTTAAATTTTCATCCATTGTATGGTGAATCGTCTTAGCCAGTGATGGGCTATCTAAAATCACACCAATTTCAGTATTTAAGTAAGCCGAGCGCGGATCAAAGTTAAATGAACCAATAAAAACCTGCTCATCTAATGCCATGAGTTTAGTATGCAAACTTGATCGGCTTAGCCCTTTCATATTTACTTTAGCTTTAGTGGCAAGCTCATCTGTATTTTTATTTAAATCTCTTTTATCAGGTGTTGGTAAAAATTCATAAAGTTGTACGCCGTTTTTAAGCAGTTCTTTACGGTATTTCCCATAAAAGGCATGTACAACAGCAACGTCATTCGCTTTGAAAGAGTTCGTTAAAACTCGAACTTCAACACCCTCTTTGGCAAGCGTGCTTAAAATCTTGGCACCTTGTTTTTCAGGAATAAAATAAGCAGAGATTAAGTCAACGTTACTTTCTGGTTTTTCCAAATGATTAATTAACTGGAAATTGAGGTGTTCTTCTTTCTTAGCTTTCGATTTGATTTTATCAGGTGAGTCTTTTACGACTTCTGCTTTGACCCAATCAAATTGAATATTGTGATTTAGCCATTGATCAAATGCATGAGATTTTGCGGTTAAGTTTAAAAAGTTTTGGACGGTAGCTTGTTGATAGTGTGCTTCAAGCTGTTCTTTTAAGCCTTCATAGCGTAAACGGTGCTGCTCAGGACTTACGATACTTTGAACTGAATATGCATATTCATGATTCCAGTAATCATCAAACGAATTTACGATATCATCAACAGCAGCGCCTACCAACATTACATCGACATCAGAAAACTGATAGCTATCGCTTACATTGTAATATTGATTGGTCATATTGCGTCCGCCAATAAGAGCAACCTCATTGTCGGCAATAAAACTTTTATTGTGCATACGACGATTGATACGTTTTAAATCAAGCACCATATCCATCGCACGATATTTGCGGAAACGGTAGGGATTAAAAAGCTTAACTTCAATATTTTTATGCTGAGAAAGGGCCAGTAAAATCCCTTCCATTTTTTTTGCATTATTGTCATCAATAAGAAGTCGGACTTTTACACCTCGATCAGCTGCACGAATAATCGCGTGCAAGGCTAAAGCACCAACTTTGTCATTATCCCAAATGTAATATTGTAAATCTAAAGTCTTTTCGGCTTTATCAATTAATCTAAGTCGAGCCGCTAGAGCCTCCAGCGGATCATTTAGAACATGGAAACCCGTTAACTTTGGATTTTGCTGGCGTAAAGGTGTAATAATTTTGGCAAGTGAAGTCTCAGAGGTATCAATATCTTTTGCATATTGTACTGGCTCAACACCATGTTTTGGCAGAGTACTACATCCTGTCAAACCCACAGCAAAACTTGAACATAGGACTATAGAGGCTTTTATCAAAAAGCCTTTAGCTTGTTGATTCGTTTGAAGCTGTTTGGAAGGAAAGGATTGTGCCATAATCAGTACATACGATAAGGTGAGCTAGAGTATAATTCGTGCATATTGAAAGATAAATATTGAATTTGATTACTAGCAATCAATATAAGATAAGTCGAGAGTCGTAATGTGGAATCCAAATTCAATCATTTTTTGTTTTTACTTTATTTTTTCAATACTTGCTCTATGGGGAATTTCTGAGGCTTGGATTCATCAATCACGAACCGAGACGATTCATCCATTTAAAGCTTTTGTACATCTACTCGCATTTTATCTCTCTTATCTACTTATTCCTCTCTGGTTTTTTAATTTATATGCTGCTTGGATTGGTTACTATTCAATTCATGAAGGTATTTTCATCTTTTTCTTAAGTGGTGTGTTAATTTACGCCCGATTTATCGAACCTCATTTGGTGCGTGTCGATACTCATCAATATCGCTTAAATCCAGATCGTAGTTTTGATAAACCAGTAAAAGTTGCCTTAATTGCAGATTTACATATCGGTTTATTTTCAGGGCATGAACGTCAGCTCAAAACCATAGTTAGAAAATTAAATGAACAGCAACCTGATTTAGTGGTAGTCGCTGGTGATTGGACATATGAGCCAGAAGACAGATTGATTGAAGAATTAAGTGTTTTAAAAGAAATTCAGGCGCCTGTATATTCGGTTCCTGGAAATCATGATGAGCAATATCCTGGCCCACCGATTCAGCAACTATTAAAAGATGCCCTATTTTATAATGAGGTTGTTGATATTGAAGGGAAAATCGTTGATTTTGATGAGTTCCGTTTGATTGGTATTGGTGACCTCTGGGCAGGCAAAACCGATATGCGCTCTATGCCTGATTTACCGCAAGACAAGCCTTGGTTAATTTTATCTCATAACCCCGATACGGTAGATATGGTACCTAAATTACCGAATCGACCATTAATGTTATCTGGGCATACACATGGAGGGCAGGTAGAGCTTCCATGGTTGACTAACTATATTATGAAAAAAGTATCAATTTTAGGTCATAAGCGCGGTTTCTACTCTCATGAGCATGCGGATGTCTTTGTTACCGTTGGCACAGGAATGGTTGGAATTCCTTTGCGTTTCAGAGTGCCACCAACCATTGATATTATTGAGCTAGTTTAAAATAAAAAGCCAATCACAGAGGATTGGCTTTTTTATGAATTAAATTTACTTATGGAATAACGACAATCGCAACACGTCGGTTAATCGCACGGTTTTCATTGGTTGTATTTGGCACATAAGGTTGTGTTGAACCACGACCAATTACGTAGATGTTTTCTTTTTTAAATCCACGTGTTAAGAAAAGGTTTGCCACACTTTGAGCACGCTCTTCAGATAACTTTTGGTTATATGTAGCATCACCAACATCATCAGTATGACCAACAATTTTCAATTTATTCAGGTCATATTTATTCAATTGATTTGCTAGACGTACTAACTCAGCTTCATGACTTTGTTTTAACTGCGCATTATTAAAGTCAAATAATAAGCGTTCTGGTAAACCTAAAGTCCAGCCTTCATCAGTAAGAACGAAACCTTCTTTTTTGAGCAATTTTACTTGACGATATTTTAATGGACCAAAACTCAGGCACCCTGCAAGAGTAATGCATAGCAATGCAATAAAAGAGAGTTTTAAAGATCTTGTATTCATAGATTAGCCTAAATTTAATTTTCAGGTTTATAGATAAACCAGTGTTCATCCGAATTTTTAGCCTTATACATTGCTTGATCTGCTTGCATAATGAAATCTTCGGGGCTAGATGCAAATTGTGATAAAGCAATACCTACACTGAAACTGAAGTAAATGGTTTGACCATTTAGATGCAAAGGTTCTTTACAGCTTTCGAGTAAATTTTCAGCAATAGATATTAAATGATCAGCATGACTAATGGAATGCAAAATGACAGCAAATTCATCACCACCTAACCGTGCAATAAAATCTTGATGACGCAAACGAGTTTGCAGGCGATTCGCCATTTCTTTTAAAACTTCATCGCCAGCTAAATGGCCAAATTGGTCATTAATTGCTTTGAAGTTATTGTTATCTATAAATAATAATGCAGACTTATTATCAAACCCTTTATCTTCAAACATGTCTAAAAGGATTTGATAAAAATAATGTCTATTAGGTAATAAGGTGAGTTGGTCGTGATGAGCCTGAAAGGATAATTTACGATTTTCCTTTTGCAGCTGATTATCCCATATTTGAATTTCTTCAAGTAACTCGTTAAAAACGGTATTTAAATCTTGAAATTCTTTAATTCGGTTATAAGGGAAACGAAGATTATAAGCTTTTTGTTCACTTACAATTTGAGCAATATTAGTAAGTGGGTAAATAGCCTGCATAATTTGACGATAAGTTAGATTTACTGACCACCATAAAGCGCAAACAATAAACAACATTGCAATCGCAAGCCCTACCATAATCATTTTTAGGAACTGCAATATTTTTTCAGAGCTACCAAAAAGTGTAAGTTCACCTACATTTTGTTCATGATGATAAATTGTAAGATGAACAGGCTCATTTAAAAACCAATGATCAAACCAGCCTTCTAAAATTGAAGTTTGACTTGATAATTTAAAACTTTGGGCGATCAGATGATGTTCTGAATCGTAAATATGAATAGTACGAATTGAATGATCATTCGTATATTCATTCAAAATCTGCTCTATTGTAATTTTATCATTAAACACGACTGCAGGCTGAATACGCTCTAATAGAGTATGACTAAGCAATTGCAAATTTTGTTTAGCATAAGTTTCCATTGTAAAAACGGAAATTGAGACAAACGTAAAAGAGCAAATAAAAAAAGTAATAGCAAAAATAGTAAATTGAGATTTTCTAAATAATGCGTGTAGTGAAGTGGACTGATACAACTTTGATATCATGATCCTTACTCCGCATTCTTAGCCAAGAGTAATACTCTCGGATCAATATGGACTTTGGAGTGACTTAAAGCATCTAAGTTAACTTTAAAGGTAGTGTAATTATTCTGAGTATATAAACAAAAGATACTTCCTATCTCGCACTCTGAATTATTAACACTTAAAGAAAGTAAAGAATGATAAGGATAGTTTTGAATAAGGTTTTGTTGTTGCTGCGGAGAAGTACTAGAAAAATAGACAGCCTGACAATGTGACCGAGCAAAATCTTTCGCATTTACAGTTTGAACACGATAATTATAAGACATTTGCTGGATATAAGATTGAAAAGTAGATGTAATAGAAGGGTTATCAATTACACAAAGAGTAGGAGTATTTACATTCTCCCACTTACTGTAGCTTAGGATAGATAAAGTAAGTACATAGAAATTATGTTTTGAATTGGCATAACAAGGCCCACTCGTAGCAAGCACTACAAGTATGCAAACAAATACTTTTTTAGCGAACTGCCACATGGTGAGTTAATGCCAAACTATTGCACGAATAATCTATTCTACATGAAGTTGATAACGTAAAAAAAGTTTAATATCTCATCTAAAAGTGACTAAAAAGCTTAAAAAGTATCCAGTTGATGGTATTGATTTAAAAAAAGGGTTGCAAAGGTAAGTTAATGGTCTATAATGCACATCCATCGGCGGTGATGCAGATAGAAACTTGTTGAAAAACAGTTACTTGTGATTAAGTTGATTGCTTTAAGTGATGAATTTGATGTTAAGTTGGTTTGAGAGTGAGTTTTAAAAATATCGAAATTACCTGTTGACTTTTAAGAGATTAAGAGTAATATAGCCGACCTAGCTTGCTGGTGACGAACCAGGAAGAAGATCATTAAGAGAATTGAAGAACAACTTGTGTGGATTTTTACTGATTGATTAATCGAAATAATT
>NZ_KB849789.1:0-19704 GCF_000369045.1 Acinetobacter pittii ATCC 19004 = CIP 70.29
TTTCATTGATTGATTGGTTTAAATTACTCGAAGTTTATTTGAGCGAAATTTAAGTCAGTAATTGATGAGCCAGAATTGGCACCTTGTCTTTAATAAGGTGCAAAATGATTTTAACTGAAGAGTTTGATCATGGCTCAGATTGAACGCTGGCGGCAGGCTTAACACATGCAAGTCGAGCGGAGAGAGGTAGCTTGCTACTGATCTTAGCGGCGGACGGGGGAGTAATGCTTAGGAATCTGCCTATTAGTGGGGGACAACATTTCGAAAGGAATGCTAATACCGCATACGTCCTACGGGAGAAAGCAGGGGATCTTCGGACCTTGCGCTAATAGATGAGCCTAAGTCGGATTAGCTAGTTGGTGGGGTAAAGGCCTACCAAGGCGACGATCTGTAGCGGGTCTGAGAGGATGATCCGCCACACTGGGACTGAGACACGGCCCAGACTCCTACGGGAGGCAGCAGTGGGGAATATTGGACAATGGGCGCAAGCCTGATCCAGCCATGCCGCGTGTGTGAAGAAGGCCTTATGGTTGTAAAGCACTTTAAGCGAGGAGGAGGCTACTTTAGTTAATACCTAGAGATAGTGGACGTTACTCGCAGAATAAGCACCGGCTAACTCTGTGCCAGCAGCCGCGGTAATACAGAGGGTGCAAGCGTTAATCGGATTTACTGGGCGTAAAGCGCGCGTAGGCGGCTAATTAAGTCAAATGTGAAATCCCCGAGCTTAACTTGGGAATTGCATTCGATACTGGTTAGCTAGAGTGTGGGAGAGGATGGTAGAATTCCAGGTGTAGCGGTGAAATGCGTAGAGATCTGGAGGAATACCGATGGCGAAGGCAGCCATCTGGCCTAACACTGACGCTGAGGTGCGAAAGCATGGGGAGCAAACAGGATTAGATACCCTGGTAGTCCATGCCGTAAACGATGTCTACTAGCCGTTGGGGCCTTTGAGGCTTTAGTGGCGCAGCTAACGCGATAAGTAGACCGCCTGGGGAGTACGGTCGCAAGACTAAAACTCAAATGAATTGACGGGGGCCCGCACAAGCGGTGGAGCATGTGGTTTAATTCGATGCAACGCGAAGAACCTTACCTGGCCTTGACATAGTAAGAACTTTCCAGAGATGGATTGGTGCCTTCGGGAACTTACATACAGGTGCTGCATGGCTGTCGTCAGATCGTGTCGTGAGATGTTGGGTTAAGTCCCGCAACGAGCGCAACCCTTTTCCTTATTTGCCAGCGAGTAATGTCGGGAACTTTAAGGATACTGCCAGTGACAAACTGGAGGAAGGCGGGGACGACGTCAAGTCATCATGGCCCTTACGGCCAGGGCTACACACGTGCTACAATGGTCGGTACAAAGGGTTGCTACCTAGCGATAGGATGCTAATCTCAAAAAGCCGATCGTAGTCCGGATTGGAGTCTGCAACTCGACTCCATGAAGTCGGAATCGCTAGTAATCGCGGATCAGAATGCCGCGGTGAATACGTTCCCGGGCCTTGTACACACCGCCCGTCACACCATGGGAGTTTGTTGCACCAGAAGTAGCTAGCCTAACTGCAAAGAGGGCGGTTACCACGGTGTGGCCGATGACTGGGGTGAAGTCGTAACAAGGTAGCCGTAGGGGAACCTGCGGCTGGATCACCTCCTTAACGAAAGATTGACGATTGGTAAGAATCCACAACAAGTTGTTCTTCATAGATGTATCTGAGGGTCTGTAGCTCAGTTGGTTAGAGCACACGCTTGATAAGCGTGGGGTCACAAGTTCAAGTCTTGTCAGACCCACCATGACTTTGACTGGTTGAAGTTATAGATAAAAGATACATGACTGATGATGTAAGCTGGGGACTTAGCTTAGTTGGTAGAGCGCCTGCTTTGCACGCAGGAGGTCAGGAGTTCGACTCTCCTAGTCTCCACCAGAACTTAAGAGAAGTTCGGATTACAGAAATTAGTAAATAGAGATTTAGATCTTGGTTTATTAACTTCTGTGATTTAAGTATCACGGTATTAAGCATGACCTGACGAAGGCGTGTTTATTCATTAACAGATTGGCAAAATTGAGTCTGAAATAAATTGTTCACTCAAGAGTTTGGATTAAGCAATTAATCTAGATGAATTGAGAACTAGCAAATTAACTGAATCAAGCGTTTTGGTATATGAATTTAGATTGAAGCTGTACAGTGTTTAAGTACACAGACAACAGATAGTAGCGATGAAGAATCGCACGGACAACACTCACTTGTAGGTGTTGACGACTGTTTGGGGTTGTATAGTCAAGTAATTAAGTGCATGTGGTGGATGCCTTGGCAGTCAGAGGCGATGAAAGACGTGATAGCCTGCGAAAAGCTCCGGGGAGGCGGCAAATATCCTTTGATCCGGAGATTTCTGAATGGGGGAACCCACCTACTTTAAGGTAGGTATTGCAACATGAATACATAGTGTTGCAAGGCGAACGAGGGGAAGTGAAACATCTCAGTACCCTTAGGAAAAGAAATCAATTGAGATTCCCTCAGTAGCGGCGAGCGAACGGGGATCAGCCCATTAAGTTATGTGTGTTTTAGTGGAACGCTCTGGGAAGTGCGAACGTAGAGGGTGATATTCCCGTACACGAAAGGGCACACATAATGATGACGAGTAGGGCGAGGCACGTGAAACCTTGTCTGAATATGGGGGGACCATCCTCCAAGGCTAAATACTCCTGACTGACCGATAGTGAACCAGTACCGTGAGGGAAAGGCGAAAAGAACCCCTGTGAGGGGAGTGAAATAGATCCTGAAACCGCATGCATACAAGCAGTGGGAGCACCTTCGTGGTGTGACTGCGTACCTTTTGTATAATGGGTCAGCGACTTATATTCAGTAGCGAGGTTAACCGTATAGGGGAGCCGTAGAGAAATCGAGTCTTAATAGGGCGTTTAGTTGCTGGGTATAGACCCGAAACCAGGCGATCTATCCATGAGCAGGTTGAAGGTTGGGTAACACTAACTGGAGGACCGAACCCACTGTCGTTGAAAAGCCAGGGGATGACTTGTGGATAGGGGTGAAAGGCTAATCAAGCCTGGTGATAGCTGGTTCTCCCCGAAAGCTATTTAGGTAGCGCCTCGGACGAATACCATAGGGGGTAGAGCACTGTTTCGGCTAGGGGGTCATCCCGACTTACCAAACCGATGCAAACTCCGAATACCTATGAGTACTATCCGGGAGACAGACTGCGGGTGCTAACGTCCGTAGTCAAGAGGAAAACAATCCAGACCGCCAGCTAAGGCCCCAAAATCATAGTTAAGTGGGAAACGATGTGGGAAGGCATAGACAGCTAGGAGGTTGGCTTAGAAGCAGCCACCCTTTAAAGAAAGCGTAATAGCTCACTAGTCGAGTCGGCCTGCGCGGAAGATGTAACGGGGCTAAAACTATGTGCCGAAGCTGCGGATTTGACATTAGTCAAGTGGTAGGGGAGCGTTCTGTAAGCCGATGAAGGTGTATTGAGAAGTATGCTGGAGGTATCAGAAGTGCGAATGCTGACGTGAGTAACGACAAAACGGGTGAAAAACCCGTTCGCCGAAAGACCAAGGGTTCCAGTCCAACGTTAATCGGGGCTGGGTGAGTCGACCCCTAAGGCGAGGCCGAAAGGCGTAGTCGATGGGAAATTGGTTAATATTCCAATACTTCTGTGTAATGCGATGAGAGGACGGAGAAGGTTAAGTCAGCCTGGCGTTGGTTGTCCAGGTGGAAGGATGTAGGTATGTATCTTAGGCAAATCCGGGGTACTCTATACTGAGATCCGATAGCAAGCTGTACTTGTACAGTGAAGTGGCTGATACCATGCTTCCAGGAAAAGTCTCTAAGCTTCAGTTACACAGGAATCGTACCCGAAACCGACACAGGTGGTCAGGTCGAGTAGACCAAGGCGCTTGAGAGAACTCTGCTGAAGGAACTAGGCAAAATGGTACCGTAACTTCGGGAGAAGGTACGCTGTTGTTGGTGATGGAACTTGCTTCCTGAGCTGACGACAGCCGCAGAAACCAGGCCGCTGCAACTGTTTATTAAAAACATAGCACTCTGCAAACACGAAAGTGGACGTATAGGGTGTGATGCCTGCCCGGTGCTGGAAGGTTAATTGATGGGGTTAGCGTAAGCGAAGCTCTTGATCGAAGCCCCAGTAAACGGCGGCCGTAACTATAACGGTCCTAAGGTAGCGAAATTCCTTGTCGGGTAAGTTCCGACCTGCACGAATGGCATAATGATGGCGGCGCTGTCTCCAGCAGAGGCTCAGTGAAATCGAAATCGCTGTGAAGATGCAGTGTACCCGCGGCTAGACGGAAAGACCCCGTGAACCTTTACTGCAGCTTGACACTGAACTTTGACCTTACTTGTGTAGGATAGGTGGGAGGCTTTGAAGTTGGAACGCTAGTTCCAATGGAGCCGTCCTTGAAATACCACCCTGGTAATGTTGAGGTTCTAACTCTGTCCCGTTATCCGGGACGAGGACCGTGTCTGGTGGGTAGTTTGACTGGGGCGGTCTCCTCCTAAAGAGTAACGGAGGAGTACGAAGGTGCGCTCAGCGTGGTCGGAAATCACGCGTAGAGTATAAAGGCAAAAGCGCGCTTAACTGCGAGACCCACAAGTCGAGCAGGTACGAAAGTAGGTCTTAGTGATCCGGTGGTTCTGTATGGAAGGGCCATCGCTCAACGGATAAAAGGTACTCTGGGGATAACAGGCTGATACCGCCCAAGAGTTCATATCGACGGCGGTGTTTGGCACCTCGATGTCGGCTCATCTCATCCTGGGGCTGAAGCAGGTCCCAAGGGTATGGCTGTTCGCCATTTAAAGAGGTACGCGAGCTGGGTTTAGAACGTCGTGAGACAGTTCGGTCCCTATCTACCGTGGGCGCTGGAAATTTGAGAGGATCTGCTCCTAGTACGAGAGGACCAGAGTGGACGAACCTCTGGTGTACCGGTTGTGACGCCAGTCGCATCGCCGGGTAGCTATGTTCGGAAGGGATAACCGCTGAAAGCATCTAAGCGGGAAGCCTACCTCAAGATAAGATTTCCCTAGGAATTTATTCCTCTAAAGAGCCGTTCGAGACTAGGACGTTGATAGGTTGGATGTGGAAGCATAGTGATATGTGAAGCTGACCAATACTAATTGCTCGTGAGGCTTGACTATACAACACCCAAGCAGTTGTATATGAAGCATCAATCGATTCATAAACATGCAAAGCAACTTGATTTAGTTATACTACTAGCTAAAATGAACAACGAAAAATCAGACCAATCAGCCCATCTGTAAAGATTTGGAAAACGCAACGTATCACACAGTGAATAAAACGAAGCAAGTATCCATAAACAGTTGTGCTGGCGACCATAGCAAGAGTGAACCACCTGATCCCTTCCCGAACTCAGAAGTGAAACCTCTTAGCGCTGATGGTAGTGTGGGGTTACCCATGTGAGAGTAAGTCATCGCCAGCTCATTATTCTAAACACCCCCATTCTAATGAATGGGGGTGTTTTTTTATTGTGATAAAAAATATATGTGTGGGGGAATAAATATAAAATAGTAAGCTATGAGTTGAAATCTTTAAATTTAATAGAAAAAACTATACAACCGAAGAGTAATCAATTAAACAAAATTAAAAGAGGGCTAGATTCTCCTAATTAACTTTTTATAACAAGATTTCGCGTCTGACATCATATGGGAACTATGTTTGATAGAATTAATTTAATAAGATTATTTTTATAATTGGAAAAATCTCTTTTTTCTTCTACAAATTTCAGTTGGATATGTATGACAAATAGAGACTATATGTTATAAATATTGAATAGGCATGATTTTTGCTTGTTTTATGGAAAATGAAATATATGAAATTATCTGTTGGATTGAAAGTAGCGAATTCTCTATCGTTAACACCTCAATTGCAGCAGGCGATTCGTTTGTTACAACTCTCTAGTTTAGAGCTTGAACAGGAAATTCAGATTCAACTAGATAGTAATCCTTTACTTGAAAAAATAGAAGAAGAATCACTAACGGAGAGTCTGGCTGCATTAGAAAATAAAGAATCGGATGACTTAACGACTGAGCTAAATGCAGATCATTTGCCTGATGATTTACCTGTTGATACTGAGTGGGATGATGTGTATACCCATCAATCAACAGCTTTGGCTACTCCAGAATTTGAAGAGCGAGAGGATAATCGCCAAGTTCAATTGTCGCTAAAGGAACATATTCTAGAACAAGTTAACCTTTTGCATTTTTCTAAAATAGATCAATTAATTGCTTATTGTATTGTTGATGCATTAGATGATAAGGGATTTTTAGATGCTGAAATTGAAGAAATAATTTTAGCGGCACAACAATTATTGAATGAAATGGATATTGAGGAAGAGATCGAAGAAGATGAGGTTTTAGTTGTTTTAAAACACATTCAACGACTTGATCCTTTAGGGATTGGTTCGCGTAATTTAGCGGAATGTTTAAAGGTACAGCTCGAATTTCTACCGAAAGATGTTGAATATCTAAACGAAGCAAAAAATCTATTGCAGTATTATGAGCTTTTGATAGCCAATGATCTTAATAAATTGCTCAAACAAACAAGTTTAACGAAAGACCAATTAAAATTTGCAATCAATCTTTTAAAAACGTTAAAACCTTATCCTGGTATGGATTTTGATAAACAAGAATCTGATTATCAAATTCCCGATGTAGTGGTTTCAAAAAAAGATTTACATTGGCAGGTTCAGCTAAACCCAGATGTACTTCCTAAATTAAGAATTAATTCTTTTTACTCTAGTATGATTCGTAGAGCAGATCAGAGTGAGGATAATTTATATTTACGTAACCAAATGCTTGAGGCGAAAAACTTTATCAAAAGTATCGATGAAAGACATAAAACGTTATTAAAAGTAGCTTCTTGTATCGTAGAGCATCAAAAAGCTTTTTTGGAAATAGGCCCGGAAGCGATGAAGCCGCTAGTTCTTCGAGATGTGGCAGAAGAAGTCGAGTTGCATGAATCTACAGTTTCTCGTGTAACTACAAATAAATATATGCTTACGCCTCGTGGTCTATTTGAGTTGAAGTATTTTTTCTCTAGCCATGTAGGAACAACAGCAGGGGGAGAAGCATCTTCCACCGCAATTCGGGCAATGATTAAGAAACTAGTCGCCAATGAAAATCCACGTAAGCCTTTGTCAGATAATGTAATTGCTACATTGTTAAAGGATGAGGGAATTGAAGTGGCTCGAAGAACGGTCGCAAAATATCGAGAATCGTTACATATTCCTTCGTCGTCTGAAAGAAAAGTCTTGATCTGAATTTTGAAGTATGGCTATTCTAGAGATTCATTATGACGAAATAATGAAATTTCATTTTCACCAAGAGAGTAACTAAAATGGTTTAATTGTTCCAAGTTTTCTTTTTGATAGCATTAAATCGTTTTAGTTCTTCTTTAGATAACCTAAAAAAGGTGAGGGATAGAATTATGCAAATAACGATTCGTGGACATCATTTAGCAATTACACCAGCTATAGAAGAAAATATTAAATTAAAATTTAATCAGTTAACAAAACACTTAGATCAGGTGAATAGTATGCAGATTAAATTAACAAAAGATCATCAAATTGATAAGCGCTCTCATAAAGGTAGTTCGAACCATGTTGCAGAGGCTATTGTAAGATTGCCGGGAATTGAGTTATTTGCTCAGGCAACTGCTGATGATATGTATACTTCAATTAAAAAACTAACTGAAAAATTAAAAAAACAATTATTAAAATATCGGAAAATGCAGTGCACTTATTCGCAAGTTGCTGTTTCTATTTAATAAGTTTTATATAATTGAAAGAGGCTTGAAACATAGCCTCTTTTTTATTGATAAAATATAAACACGTACTGAATTCTTTGAAAAAGTTATAGTAAAATACTTCGTTTTACACCTTAGGTTGTGTCAGAGGTCTTTGCAATGAATAGTGAACAGCTCACTCAAATTTTAAAAGAAGCTTTCCCTGAAGCGGAAGTAGCGGTGAGCGGACAGGCCGGAAAATTTGACCTCCGTATTGTGGATGATCAATTTGACGGTAAGCGTACTGTTGCTCGCCAACAATTAGTTTATGCACCATTAAATACTTATATTGCAAGTGGCGAAGTTCACGCGGTAACAATTCGTGCAATGACCAAAGATGAATGGCGTAAAGCAAGCCTTTTCGGAGCTTAAATATTAATGGATAAATTTTTAATTACGGGTGGTGTTAAGCTCGACGGGGAAGTGCGCATTTCTGGTGCTAAAAATGCAGCTTTACCATTACTTGCTGCAACTATTCTTGCAGACTCTCCAATTACGATCACTAATGTTCCAAATCTTAAAGACGTAAATACTTTGGTCAAGTTGATTGGTGGTTTAGGGGTTACAATCGGCTATGAAAATGACACAGTAAAAGCTGATACCTCTACTTTAGATAATCAGTTTGCTCCATATGAACTAGTAAAAACAATGCGCGCCTCAATTTTGGTTTTAGGACCATTATTAGCGCGTTACGGTAATGCGAAAGTTTCTTTACCAGGTGGTTGTGCAATTGGATCACGTCCAGTTGATCAGCATTTAAAAGCCTTAGAGGCTTTAGGTGCACATATTGAAGTTGAAAATGGTTATGTCCATGCTTCAGTTGAAGGTCGTTTAAAAGGCGGCGAAGTTGTTTTTGATATGGTTACCGTTGGTGGTACTGAAAACATCTTGATGGCTGCTGCACTGGCTGATGGTGTTACGACTATTCGTAATGCAGCTCGTGAGCCTGAGATCACTGACCTTGCTCAAATGCTCATTAAAATGGGCGCTAAGATTGAAGGACTTGATACTGATACTCTTGTTGTAACTGGAGTAGAAAGTTTGCATGGCTGTGAATATGCTGTGGTAGCTGATCGTATCGAAACGGGATCTTATTTGGCAGCTGCGGCAATTACGGGCGGTCGTGTCAAAACTACACATACCGACCCTGCATTACTTGAATCTGTTTTGGATAAGTTTGAAGAAATGGGTGCCGAAGTCACTCGTGGTGATGACTGGATCGAACTTGATATGTTAGGAAAACGCCCTAAAGCTGTAAGTTTTAGAACTTTGCCACATCCAGAGTTTCCAACAGATATGCAAGCTCAGCTTATGGCTGTAAATGCTATTGGTCGTGGATTTGCAACTATCTCTGAAACGATTTTTGAAAATCGTTTTATGCATGTTCCTGAATTGTCACGCATGGGTGCTAATATTCAGGTTGAAGGTCATGATGCTGTCGTGACTGGAGTAGAAACTTTACAGGCTGCACCTGTAATGGCAACAGATTTGCGTGCTTCGTTCTCTCTAGTTTTGGCAGCTTTAGTGGCAGAAGGAGATACCTTAATTGACCGTATCTACCATATTGACCGTGGTTATGAGCATGTCGAAGAGAAACTTCAAGGTTTAGGTGCCAAAATTAAGCGAGTAAGTTAATGAATGATGTAAGAAACGATGATCCTAATTTTGATGTGATGGGCAATTTTGATCATGGTTTGACCTTGGCACTCAGTAAAGGACGTATCTTAAAAGAGACGTTACCTTTACTAGCTACAGCGGGTATTAATTTGCTCGAAGATCCGGAAAAGTCCCGCAAACTGATTTTTCCTACTACGCATAAGCAAGTACGTATTTTGATTTTACGTGCATCTGATGTGCCTACCTATGTAGAAAATGGCGCAGCAGATTTAGGTGTAGCAGGCAAAGATGTGTTGATGGAACATGGCGCTCAGCATGTATATGAGCTACTTGACCTGAAAATCGCTAAGTGTAAATTAATGACTGCTGGTAAAGTGGGAATGGAACGTCCAAAAGGCCGTTTAAAAATTGCCACGAAATACGTCAATCTTACACGTCAGTATTATGCAAGCTTAGGTGAGCAAGTCGATGTGATCAAACTCTATGGTTCTATGGAGTTAGCGCCTTTGGTGGGTTTGGGTGATTACATTGTGGATGTGGTTGATACTGGTAATACGCTAAGAGCGAATGGTCTTGAGCCATTAGAGGAGATTTGCAAAGTCTCTTCACGTTTAATTGTAAATAAAGCTAGTTTTAAACGTAAGCAAACTCTATTAAATCCAATCATTTCACAGCTCGAGCAAGCTGTTCAATCACGTTAAAAGCAATTTCCCATCATGCTTTTGTGATAGTTGCTTCAGATGATGCCCACAAGCGCCTAGAAAAAGAGTAAACTTAGTTTTTCTTTTTCGCCTTGTGGGTAAATTGATGCGACGTTTATCGACTCAAGATCAGAACTTCAAACAGGTTTTTGCTGAGCTTTTAGCATTTGAAACTGTGAATGATCTTAATTTAGTGCAAACAGTAGATCAAATTATTGCTGATGTTCGTCAGCATGGTGATGATCATGTTTTAAAGCTTACTCAACAGTTCGATCGACATCCTGCGCATCAATTTTCAGATTTAGAATTATCCCAACAACAACTTAAAACTGCTTTTGATAATTTAAGCCCAGAAATTCGTGATGCTCTAGAGTTAGCAGCAAAGCGTATTCGTTCATTTCATGAAGCTCAGAAACAAGAGAGCTGGACTTATATAGATGATTTGGGTAATACATTAGGACAAAAAGTCACACCTCTAGACCGTGTGGGTATTTATGTACCAGGTGGTTTAGCCTCTTATCCGTCTTCAGTTTTAATGAATGCAGTGCCAGCCCATGTTGCTGGTGTACCTGAAATTATTATGGTTGTTCCTGCACCAAACGGTGAACTAAATCCATTGGTTCTAGCTTCGGCTTACCTTGCAGGAGTGAGTCGAGTATTCACTATTGGGGGAGCTCAAGCTGTAGCAGCTCTTGCTTATGGTACTCAGACTATTCCACCTGTAGATAAAATTACTGGCCCTGGAAATCGTTTTGTGGCGGCTGCCAAACGCGCTGTATTTGGTCAGGTTGGTATTGATATGATTGCTGGACCTTCTGAAATTTTAGTATATGCAGAAGGTGAAAATAATGCAGATTGGTTAGCTATGGATGTTTTATCTCAGGCTGAACATGACACAGTTGCTCAAGCTATTTTCATTACTCCTGATGAAGCTTTGCTTAATGCGGTAGAGTTGGCAATTGAAAAGCATTTAAATGAATTGCCAAAGGCAGACATTGCGAGAACTTCGATTGAAAACCGTGGTGCTTTGATATTAGTAAAGGACCGTGCAGAAGCAATTGATTTGATTAATCAAGTTGCACCAGAACATTTGGAACTTTGCTTAGATGATGCCGAGGCTATGAGTGAAGATATTCGCCATGCTGGAGCAATTTTCATGGGGCGCTATACACCTGAAGCAATTGGTGACTATTGTGCAGGCCCAAACCATGTATTACCGACCTCTGGAACTGCTCGTTTTTCTTCTCCATTAGGTGTTTATGATTTCCAAAAACGTTCGAGCTTAATTATGTGTTCGAAAGATGGAGTCAAATCGTTAGCCAAAACAGCCGACATATTAGCTGTCCAAGAGAACTTAGATGCCCATGCACGCTCAGCTCGCTATCGTTATCAATAAGCTTATAAACCTTGTAGTTTTTTAATTATTACTCAGGGCTGATTTTCAGCCCTTTTTTGAGATAAGACCATGACTTTATCTACAGCACAAATGCGCTTTTGGAGTCCAGAAGTTCGTGAGTTAGAGCCGTACGTTCCTGGCGAACAGCCTAAAATTCAGAATTTATTGAAACTCAACACAAATGAAAATCCATATCCGCCATCACCAAAAGTAGTTGAAGCAGTTCAAGCTGTTTTAACTCATCAGGCTGATGCATTGCGTTTATATCCAGACCCAGATGCTACGGCATTAAAACATGCGATTGCTAAGCAACAGAATATTGAAGTTTCACAAGTTTTTGTTGGTAATGGCTCAGATGAAGTACTTGCTCATATTTTTAAAGCATTTTTTCTTCAAGATGAACCAATTCTTTATCCAGATATCACTTATAGCTTTTATCCAGTTTATAGTCAGTTTTTTGGTACAAAGACTAAAGAAATCCCACTCAATGATAATTTTGAGATAGAAGTTAAAGATTATGTGCAACCAAATGGTGGGGTTATTATTACAAACCCTAATGCTCCAACAAGTATTGCACTAGGCTTAGCAGAAATCGAACAAATTTTAAAAGCTAATCCAGATCGAGTGGTTGTCATTGATGAGGCTTATGTTGACTTTGGTGCAGAATCAGCTGTGAGTTTAGTAAATCGCTATGAGAATCTGGTTGTGTGTCAAACAACTTCAAAATCTCGTTCTCTTGCGGGTTTACGCGTTGGCTTCGCGATTGCTCAGTCTCATTTAATTGCTGCACTTGAAGCTGTCAAAAATAGTTTTAATTCATATCCTATTGACCGTTTTGCAATTGCAGCAGCGGTAGCCTCTTTTGAAGATCAAACTTATTTTGAAGAACAATGTCAAAAAGTTATTTCTAGTCGTGAAAAGCTAGTAGATGAATTAACTACTTTGGGCTTTAAAGTTTTACCTTCTAAAGCAAACTTTATTTTTGCTTCACATCCATCGCATGATGCAGGTCAGCTTGCACAGCAATTACGTGAGCAGGGCATTATTGTGCGCTATTTCAATAAGCCTCGTATTAATCAATTCTTGCGAATAACTGTAGGAACTGATGAGCAAAATGAGCGTTTAGTACAGACATTAAAAGAAGATATTCTCTAAATTTTACTCTGCTGTGCTGTTCATCAAGTTCAGCATAGCAGAGACTTTATCAAGACTTTCTTGATATTCTGCTTCTGCATTTGATGCAATCGTAATACCACCACCTGCCCATAAAGAAAGCTGATTCTGATATTGTTGAAAACTACGGATAAGAATATTCCAGCGACCGGTTCCATCAAAATTGAAGTAACCCAATGTTCCGCAATATGCGCCTCTTGCTGATTCTTCTAACTCTTCAATGATCTGCATTGCCCGAATTTTCGGAGCACCTGTGATTGAGCCTCCGGGTAAGGCTGAAAGCAACATTTGCATAGGATTGATATCATCTTTAAGAGTGGCAACGATCTCGCTTACCATGTGATGTACTTGATTAAAACTTTCAATCTCGAATAGTTTTGTTGTTTTTACAGATCCTGTATTGGCATAAATGCTCAAATCATTACGTAATAAATCGACAATCATCACATTTTCTGCTTGGTCTTTTTGAGAGTTTTTTAAGGTTTGTTTAGAAATAAAATCTTTTTCTGCATTCTTATAGCGAGGCATTGTGCCTTTAATAGGTCTAGTTTTAATTTGTTTATTTTGATTAAATTCGATGAAAAGCTCGGGAGAGCAACTTAATAATTCAAAATCATCTAATTTTAAATAACCTGCATATGGAGCATTTGTAAGTTGCCATAAGTCTTTAGCTTTATTTAATAAGGATCCTGAAAATTTAGCTTTAAACTCTTGGGTTAAATTAATTTGATAGCAATCTCCAGCCTTAATATATTCTTGTATTTTATAGAAAGCATCGAAATATTGTTTTTTAGACCATCTTGGTTGAATAATGGTTTTTAATTCAAATGTATTTTTAGAGTTATTGGAACCAAAATTCTCTATTTTATTTTCAATATATGAGAATAGATCAATTGCATTTTCTTCATCACTAAAAAAATACCAATCATTATCTATATATTTTAAAAAAGATCGATATTGGCCTAGGAATAGAGAAGGTTGTATATGATTTTGTCCATTAATAAATTGATGTGCACTGAAATCATAGCTGATAAAACCAATATAACCACCCATAAAACTTGTTGTTGATTCAATATTTTTATTTAAATTATTTTCTTTAAATTGAATGAAATTTAAAAGTTGATTTGATTTTGATCTATTTTTATATTCATTAAAATTTTGGCGCTCAAACTCTAAATAATTTTCATTTTGAATAATAATATAATCTTGCGGAAGAAATCCAATAATTGGATTGTCATTGTCATTTAAATAAATAAGCCCAGTTAACCCGTGTAACTTTTTTAAAATATCGGCAGCACTTTTACCATGTAAAGAGATTTTTTTCTTTAACTGAGACATTTTTAAATAAGGTAGTGGTTAATGAGATAACATAGTTTACTACAAGTTATAGTTCATCAGGAGGAAGAGTTTTAATTGGAAAGCTTTCTGCTGATAAAACAAGCACGATTACAGCTTAAGATTTTATATGTTCATGATCATTTATGAAGTAAAAGTTGAGGTGTACCGTTTGTCGGGTAATTGGCAAAAAATGCACAACACTAGTTGAACAAAAAGTAACGTAGATGTAATTTAGTAATTGCTAAGCAAAACTACTCAAGGATTGGAAGTTTCGGTTGCCATATAAAGAAAAATGCGACTTGAGACAATGAGAGTGGTTAAAGTCAAAAAATAAATGCTCTTGGGAGAGTGCTCAATGAAAATGTTCACTAAACTTGCTTTAGTTTCTTCTTTAGCTATCAGCGCAAATGCAATGGCAATGCAGTCAATGGACGATGCTGCGCTTAGTGCTGCTACTGGTCAAGATGGTATTAATATCGGTATCGCTTTGGGTGCTGGCGGTATTTCCATCGATAAATTGTATATTCACGATAACGATGGTTTGGACCCAACTACAGGTATTATGGGTGCTACAGCAACTGCAGGTGCAATCACAATTACGGGTACAGATGCAACTCAAGGTAAAGCGATAACTCTTACGCAGGTAGATACAACACAGAATTTATTAGATCTTAAAATTGATAGCGTTGGTGCATCTGCTACAAATGGCGCGTTTTTAAACGTTGCTGCAAATGTAGGTGCAGTTAATGTAAAAGTTGGTTCTATTGGTGTTGGTAGTTCTGGTACTTTAAATGAAACTACTGCTGTACGTGGTATTACAGAAGCAGCTCCAACTGAAATTCTTTCTGGTTTAGATTTATCTTTAGGCGCTATTTCAGCTAATGTTCAATTAGGTGCTACACCACAAGGTGCAATGATTAAAGTAAATTCAAGCTTGCAAGGTGGTTTAACTTTATCTAACCTAGGTATTAATGATGCTGCTGGCGGTGGTAAAATTGTCCTTGATAAAGTTATGGTCCGTGGTGCTGGTAATACAACTGGTAACTTAGATGTGAATGCTGACATTTCTGTTGTGCCGACTGGCTTAAAAATTCAAAATAATAGTACTCAAGGCATGAACGTCTATGCACAGGGTATTCGTTTAGGTTCAAATACTGCTGCTTCAATTGGTGATGTTGAAATCCAAGGTATTAATGTAGGTACTTCTACAATTACAATTTCTGGTCACTAATTTAAAAGTTTTAATAAAAAAAAGCGCGTTTAATACGCGCTTTTTTAATTTATTAACTCATCTAGTTTTGTTATATAAAAATATATTTTAATTGATAAAAACAAGCTATTAATTTAAAAATTAACTTAAATTAAGCATAAAAGTCTCTCTATTTTTATAAAACTAAACGTTCATCAAAAAAAAGTAAAAAAAGGCTGTTTTTTTCAAAAAAAAAAGGTATCTTCAACACACAGGGATGTAGAGCTATTGCTCTAAGAATAAAATGAATAAGGCCAGTTAGGCCACCATTTAGAACAAGTGCTTATGTTAGAGATTGCTTTGGGCTCAGCATTGATATATTACTTTGCGACAGAAGCCTTCGAAATAGAAAAAAAGCCACCGGGAACTGTTTATTATACAGAGACTGCCGATTCACGTAATTTATCATTTCGGCGTAATCATATTGAGCCAGTAACGATTAAGCCTGCGATAGAAGATCAATTTCGCGGTATTGTTCGACAAGCATATGACTATAGCTGTGGTTCAGCTGCACTTACAACTTTGTTGAATGGTTATGTGGGTACAAGCTTAACTGAACAACAAACAATGAGTGGTTTACTTCAGTATGGTGAGTATCAACGAATTATTGAACGCCGTAGCTTTTCACTACTTGATATGAAGCGTTTCGTAACTGCTATTGGTTTGGATAGTGGCGGTTATCGAGGGGAGTTTTCGGATTTAGTTAAATTAGGTCAACCTGCGATTGTTCCTATTTCATATGCTGGTTTTAAACATTTTGTCGTATATAAAGCTTATAAAGATGGACGAGTCTATGTAGCTGATCCTGCTTTAGGCAATATCAGCTTTGATGAAAATCGTTTTAAAGAGGTTTGGGATAATAATACGTTATTTGTTATTTCTGTGCCTGAATCACAGCGTAAAGACTTATTAACATTGAAAGATGCTGATATGCGTCATGTGGAAGATGCAACTGTTAACCGTTATGCCTTTGTGGATGTGCAATATCCAACGTTTAATTATGATCGTTTAGCAAATAAAGCCTCAACAATGCGAAGGGTTCTGGATAATGATAGTCACTCTTCCAATCATAATCAGCCGATAGAAACTTATATGCGTCTTTATTACAAACGTAAGTAATGAAAATTTGATTTAGTAAAATAAATAAATTGGGTGGGAAGAAATATGAATAATCGATGGATGAAGATGAGTGTATTGGCATTAAGCATGAGTGCTATTACAGGTACACTTTATGCAGATGATCAAGTTGCACAAGCAGACGTACAAAATAGTACAGCTGTTTCTGAAGCGACCACAGTATCAGATGTAACGCCAACATCAAATTCAGTGCAAGAAGATGCAGTAGCTCCGACTAATGGATCTACCATTACTGAATCTGAACCTACATCAGCTAATCCAGAAGCAAATCAAGCCGCGACTGCTTTACAGAAACAAGAAGGAGATGCGAGCCAAGAGACTAATTTACAAGAAGTTTTTACCTCGAATGAACGACAATATTCATTAATTAAAAAAGGTGAAATTTCAACATATTATGATCTCGATTACACCTATTACCGCGATAGTATTTTAGATTTAGCATTAGGAGATGATAATTCTAGTATTAGTCGGTTGAGTATTAGGGAAGATGCTCAGCATACATTGACCAACAGTTTTACAGCTCAATATGGTGTTTTAGATAATCTAACACTTTCAGCAACCGTTCCTCTCGTTGCTAAATCTGATATTGCTAGTGATTCTGATACTGCAGGGTTGGGGGATATTTCATTAGGTGCACGTTGGGAACCATTCCCATTGAAACAAGGACGCTTACCTTTAGTTTTGTTTGGTAGCGTTTCTACTAAAACTGGGGATAGTCCATATGAAGTTGCTCAAAATGAACTTTCAACTGGTAAAGGTTATTACTCTGTAGGTGTAGGAGCAAGTACTCGCAAATATATCGATCCAGTGGTTTTATTTGCTTCAGCATCTGCTAATTATGGTTTTAAAGAGACTGGTTTAAATCAGGTACGTGGTAATCGGATTTTAGAATCTTTTGATCCTGGAATCAGTGGAGGATTCTCTTTCGGTTTTGCCTATTCCTTTAACTATGATGTGTCCTTAACCATGTCTTACCAACAAAGCTTTAACTTAAATTCAGAGTTTCAGTTTGCAAATGGTGAATCATATCAGTCACCAGATCAGAGTAGTGCGGTGATGGCTTTTGCTTTGGGGGTACGCGTTTCACCTGATACGATTGTTAACGGTACAGTTGGCTTTGGTTTAACAGAGGATGCACCAGATGTTTCACTTGGTTTGTCATTCCCGCTAGATATCTTAGGTTTGCGCAAAAAATAAAAATAAGGAGATAGGCAGGTGAAATATCCTAAATTATGTCCTTTAACAGTGGCAATTGTGATCTCTGGTTTTTCTAGCTTTGCCAATGCTCAATTAGGACAAAACCTAGCTGTTGATATTCGTTCATTATCGATGGGGAATGCTGTAACAGCAGATCCACCAGGTATTAGTGCTGTTCATTTTAACCCTGCAGCGTTAGCCAAGATTGATGGGCTACAAACTGATGTACAGGGTATTCTTGCTAATTTTGATATTCAACGCGAGTTTTCAGCTCCCCCTGGCTACAATATTTTTGGTTATTCAGATGATCCTCTCGTCTGTAATGATGGACCAGAGGTGACTGCTAATATTTGTACAGATTTTAAGGGACCTGTGCGTGGTGATGTTGAATACGCTAGCTTATATGTCCCTATCCTTAAAAAAATGGTTGATTTAGGGGAAGGTTACCCACTGGTTGCTCCTACTGCAGGAATTGCTTACAAACCACCTGGCTCAAAAGTAACTTATGCAACGGCGATATATGCACCATTGGTTGCTGGTTTTGGGGCAGAAAATGGAAATGCTGGTAACTATATGGGGCAGCAAGTTGCAGTAGAGCGAATCACATATTTATCCCCATCTTTTGGTTTTCAAGTAAACGATCACTTATCAATTGGTGCCTCAATTGGTATGTCTTATAACGCACTAGCATTGAAAACTGATCTTCGCTTTCCAAATGAGATGCTTGGTGTATTGCGTATGGTTGATGAAGTGGTTTGCGCACCATTTAAGAATAATAATGACATGATTACCGACTTGTTATTATTTGGTATGTGTAATGCTCAGGAAGGAATGAACCCATTTAATAAAATGGGAGCTTTACAAGTTTCATTGGAGCAGTCTTTAAGTCCAAGTTATAACCTGGGCTTGTTGTGGGAACCGACAGATGATTTTGGCTTTGGTATGGTTTATCAAAGTTCAGCCAAGATGCGTATGAAAGGCAAATACTTAATTGATAATGCTAAAGCACCTCAAGAATTGATTAAGGGATTGAATTCCTCTGCTACAGGTCAAATTTTAGCTAGAATTTTAGGTCTTCCTGGTTATGTACCTGATATTGAATCAGGTTTAGTTGCAATGGATCTAGAGTATCCTGCACATTTTCAGGCAGGTATTAAGTACAAGATCTTGCCAGACCTACAAGTGAATTTTGATGTTGGATGGACAGATTATTCGGCATGGGATAAATTTAAATTTGAATTTGATCGTCAGATCTCATTACTCAAAGTTGCAAAATTATTATCTAATGATGTGACTGATAACTCTTTAGCATTACCTTTAAAATTTACTTCACCATGGAGTTGGGGTATTGGTTTAGAGTATTCAGCAACGGATCGTTTAAAATTACGAGCTGGTTATGAGCCCCGTGCCAGTGCTATCCCTAATGACAAACGTAATACCATGGTCCCAATTAATAATGCACAATTATTTGGTTTAGGATTAGGTTATCGTTTTGATGCAGATACAGATTTGGATCTTTCAGTTGGTTTCTTACGCAGTCGCGATAACATACCCGCGTGTACAAGTACTTTATCGAATAAATGTGGTGTTGATAATATTTTATTAAATCCTTATGCGGGTTTAGATGTAAAAACGAATACTAAAGTTACAGTGCTTGGTTTGAGTTATAGAACAAAATGGTAAGACAATATAAATGGATGTTCCGCCCTAAACTTGCTATCTCAATTTTATCTGTTGCGATGGTAAGTGTTTCTGTATCTTATGCAGATGGTTTTTACACGATTATAGGTCCAGATGGGCGTCCTATGATTGTACCGAGTAAAAAAGTTGATCAAAAAAGACAGCTACCTCCTAGAGTGGAAATACAATCTCAAAATCTACCGAATAAAATTATAATTGATCCAGCTCAAAAAGTTTCTAAAGAAAAAACTACTATCGATTCACCAAAAAAAATGGAGCAATCAACACAAAAGAAATTAAATACTGCACCGACTGCACCGACTGCACCGACTGCACCGACTGCACCGACTGCACCGACTGCACCGACTGCACCGACTGCACCGACTGCACCG
>NZ_KB849789.1:19714-73103 GCF_000369045.1 Acinetobacter pittii ATCC 19004 = CIP 70.29
ACTGCACCGACTGCACCGACTGCACCGACTGCACCGACTGCACCGACTGCACCGACTGCACCGACTGCACCGACTGCACCGACTGCACCGCAAAAAGTCCAAAATACTCAGCCTACTTCAGCAAATAGTCATGAATTAAAAACACCTATTGAAAATGTAAAACTTCAGACGGCATCTAATGATGAATGGCAGAAACAATTACTTTTAATTCCACCTCCGATCAAAAGTACTTCACAGGCTTCCCCTGAGCCAAATTCTTCACAAGATAAGTCTAAATTTACTACTATTGATGGCATAGAATATGTAAATAGTGAATATCTTGAAGACCAAGAGTTTAATTTAGAAGGAAAAAAACGTTTTTATATCGTGCCAGATGGTTTAGGCAGAACTGAGTCAATAGAACGTAAAAAAGGTCTAAGTCGATCAACGTTGGATCAGCTTTTTAATCGACATACTCAAGATACAGAGTCGGCAGTGGTATTAGCGCCGACGTATATACGTTTATCTTCTCAAGATTTAGAAGCAACTTTTGAACAAGATAAGTGTTTTATTAAAAATTATAATAAATCAATTAAAAAGCTCAGTATAAGTAAAGAAGTAAATTTGTGGCCAAGAAAACCTCTTAAAGAAAAGTTTGAGTATGAGTTGATAAAGCTTGATCCTTCAATTCAACATTTAAAACTTATGTCATTCGCTGCTAGTAATGAAAGACCTTTATATTATTGGCCTTTAGTTATTTTTTTAGATGATAAAGGGTGTATTTTAGAGGGGGTGAGCGGTTTCAAGAGTAAATCGTATCCTTCTACTCTATTACAACACGCATCAATCCAAGGTGTTTTAAAATTACCACCCTTAGCACATTACATGATGTTGACGCCATTATCCTCTGCCGTAGATGTGGCAGAAAATGAGTTAACGAATCAGGGACAAATTCAAATTTCAGTATTACGTTAAAAATAAGTAGGATATCTAATGAATAAAAAAGTTTTATGGCCTTTTGCACTTACCACATTGGCACTGATGCTAAACGGTTGTGGTGGTGGTAGTTCCACAATAAATGAGAATCCTACAAATGGATCAGGAGGAGCTACTGCTAATGGAAGTTGTTCCGTAACAAACAGTGATTGTCTACAATTCTCTTTAGATTACCCAATAGCGGGTATTAATTTTACCTGTAGTAGTGCAGCGAATCTAAGTTTTGTTACTAAGGCTTCTGGAAATAGTGTTATCGGATCTTGTAAAGCAGGCGATACTGCTAGTTTTTATTTGCAAGATACCAAAGCTACAAGAAAAATTGAACTAGGCTCTGTTAAGTTAGACACTGTTTCAAAAATTCAGATGACTGTTCCGCCACGTTTGAAAGTCATGGATATGGCGATTGGATTAACTGGGCAAACACCAACCTCACTTAACCAGAATGATCCTACAGTGCGGGTTGCAATGGCATTGGTAAAACTTTTTCAAAGCGTTGGCTTAGAGAGGGGAGATCATGTTGCTGGTGATTTGCAGCCAACCCAATTTACCGATGAGAAGAAAAATACTTTAAATATTTTAGTTCAAAATATTACAGCTACAGAATGGAAAAATGGTGCTTATGCCAATATTTTGAAACCATGGTTAGATGTAAGTCCAGTATCAGATACGCAAGCTTTTGAATTGGTAACGCAGTTGGCACACTTAAGTTTAGTAGGGTTATATCAATCAGATTATATTACTTTGGCTGAGCCTAATTTAATATCTGAAAATTTTTATGGATGTAATTTAACTAATTTAGCAGATTGCCCAAAAAATAGCGCTAATACCCAACATATGTTTGGTAATTTATTCTTACTATCTGATCGTCGGGGATATACATTTGGTTATGGTTTACAATGGAAAGGAACGAGTACAATTACAAGCCAGTTAGCAATTAGTGCAGTATTAAATGTCTTGACGAAATCTAAGCCAACTCAAATGGTTGCAGACTCGCAAACTACTTGGCTTGATCCAATACAGACAGAAATTAAATCAACACAACCATTCCGTTTAAAAACTTCTAGCAATACAAATGAAGATTTAGTGATTTATCAAGGCAAATTATTGAATGATTCACTTATTGCAGGACGTGATAGTTCATATTTCGGGTTAACAAATACTAAAACTCCTAATCCTCAGCAGTATGCTTTATGGAAACAGAGTGTTGATAACCAAAATTATAATGGTTCTATGGATATTTATAAGGTAAGCCCTGCGAGCTATCTGTCTAATCAGATCTTTAAAACAGCTAATAATGTCAAATCTGGTCAAACTTATATTTTCCCATTATATGCAACTCTAAACTTTAAATTTGATACAGCAGGAATTGCCCCTATTGATTTGGGTATTGTAGTTGATGAAAATGGAGACATTAGAACAGATATTAAACCTAATGCTACTGCAACAGACATGTCTGGTCAGTGTGGAGTGGTTTCGAATACGAGTTTAATTGATAACAATGGCGTTCAGCAGTACAGAATTGGCACAACTGGAGGAACAGAGTCGGCCACCAATGATAAGTCAATTACAGTAAGAATGATTTTTGGGGTGCCTCAATTAGGGAATTTAAATGGCATTGTGGTAGGCCTAAATTCAAATGTAGTTCAAAGTACTTCTCAAACTGGTAGCCAAACTTTACTTGTAAGTGGCGCAAAAATTAACGTTGCTAATCTATTACAAGGGCAGACCAGTGGTGCGAATCTTACTACCTATGATAACAAAACAGTTTCATGGTTAAATCCGTATGCTTTCTATCAACAAGTTTATAATAATATTAAAGATATTTCACCTGCTCCGACTGAGACTGAAAAAGCTTTAGGTCAACGTATGGCTGGAACTGTGACACTTAGAACAGCTGATTGTTATCAGATTAAGACTAAATCTTAAAAAAATAAAAGACATATAAAAAAGACCGCGAAAGCGGTCTTTTTTATTATCTAATTGATTAACCTGTATGGTCTAAACGAGTACCCAAAGTTTCAAGATGTGTTGGAAAAACTTGTTTCTTACGATCTTCAAAATAATGTCTTAATGTATGTTCGACACTAGGAAAGGCCAGTTCTCCCCATGGAATTTCATGCTCTTCAAACAGACGACTTTCGATGCTTTCTTCACCAGCACCAAAAATGCCATCTTTCAGCTGTGCTTTGAAAAGAACATAAATTTGACCAATACGCGGAATATTGTACATACAATAAAGTTGTTCTATTTCTATCTCGGCTTCTGCTTCTTCACGAGTTTCACGTGCTGCACCTTGTTCCATGGTTTCGAACAATTCCATATAACCAGCAGGTAATGTCCATAAGCCATAACGAGGTTCAATCGCACGACGACAAAGTAATACTTTGTCTTCCCATAACGCTAAGGCACCGCAGATTACTTTGGGGTTTTCATAATGAATATTTCCACAATGAGTACAAACACGGCGTACTTTATGATCACCTAAAGGAATTTTTTGTTCGGTTTTATGCCCACACGCTACACAGAAACTCATAATTATCATCGAGTATAGAGATGCCTCAGCATAACTGAATTTTTAGACTTACGCATCAACTCTATTCCCTAACTTTGATTTTCAGATATGATGCAAAGAGAGACAGAATAATAGGTGAATGGTATGGAAGAGCACTTGCTAACACAAAAGTTACAGCAAAGATTACGCTTTTCCACCCGCATACAAGAAGCACAAGCTGCAGTACTTATTGCTATTACGAATGAGAATGATCCAAAGGTACTGCTTACACGCCGTTCAATACATATGAACAACCATGCGGGGGAAGTTTCTTTTCCGGGTGGAAAGCGTGACCCCAGTGATACGAGTAATATTGTTGTAGCGTTGAGAGAGGCTCAAGAAGAGACAGCTTTAAATCCGTTTGATGTACAGTTGTTAGGTGATTTGCCGATGCAGCGTGCAAGAAGCGGTTTGTCTGTAAAACCGATCGTTGGGCTTATTCCTCCTGAGGTCACTTTAATACCTCAGCCTACTGAAATTGATCGAATTTTCTTTGTCCCATTACAGCAGCTTATCGAGACGCGGCCAACACCTTATGAAGTCCGATATGCTCATCAGTCTTTATACTTCCCAAGCTTACAGATTGATAATGAAATTATTTGGGGCTTAACTGCTCGTATGTTAGTTGCTCTGTTTAAATATGGATTGGGTTATCAAAAAGATTGGCCATTTTTACTCAACTCACCAACCTTTGGAATGCCAAAGTTTTCTCATAAAAAATAAAGATTAGGATTGATAAATTATGATGTATTGCTATCAAGGACAGCACCCAAAAGCCTTACATGAACCATGGGATGGCTGGGTTGCTCCAACTGCAACGCTAATTGGACAAGTAGAGTTAGGGCGTCAAGTCAGCATTTGGTTTGGTGCAGTAGTTCGTGCTGATAACTGTGTCGTTCGGATTGGTGATTTCTCTAATATTCAAGAAAATTCTGTCTTACATACCGATGCTGGACTTGAGTTAAATATTGGTGAATATGTCACCGTTGGACATAAAGTCATGCTGCATGGTTGTACGATTGGTGATAATAGTTTGATTGGTATGAACGCCGTAATTTTAAATCGGGCAGTGATTGGTAAAAATTGTATTATCGGTGCTAATGCTTTAATTCCTGAAGGGAAGGTGATTCCAGATAATTCAGTGGTGATGGGTTCACCAGGCAAAATTATCAAAACTTTAGATGAAGATGGGGCAGCGAAAATACGCTTGAGCGCATTACATTATGCTGAACACTTTAAGAGCTATGCAGATTTAAAAGAGTTTCACTTTTAAAATCTTTTAATAAGTTATTTTCTATGCCAAGCACAAGCTTGGCATTTTTATTTAGAGATAGAACAACTCGCCTATCAGAGCCGAGTGGGGTATCATAACCCTCGTTTTTAATCTGATTTAATACTAAGGTTGTGCATGAAATTGCTGGCGTTGGAAACTGCAAATGAGCAGTGTTCTATTTCATTAGTCGATGAAACCCAAGAACTGTTTTTTCAACTCGATACGCGGGCGAAAGCACAAACCCAGACCATTTTGCCTATGATTGAGCAAGGGCTACAACAAACAGGTCTTGAAGTTGCTGGTTTGGATGCGATTGCCTTTAGCCGGGGGCCAGGTTCTTTTAGTGGTGTTCGAATTAATGCTGCTGTTGCTCAGGCTTTAGCTTGGTCACAAGATTTACCAGTAATTCCCGTTTCTACATTGCAAGCTTTAGCACAAGCTGCTTACCGACTTGAAGGTTTGGAACAAGTGACTGCGGTGCTCGATGCGCGTATGAATGAAGTTTACATTGCAAGTTTTGTTCTAGATGAACAAGGAATTATGCAGTGTATTGATGAAGAAAAATTAATGAGCTATGAGCCAGCAGCAGCTTATGCAAAACATTGCTTAATTGGTTCGGGCGCCAAGCTACTTCAAGCTGATGCAGAGCATCAAACAATCACTGCAACTGCACAGGATATTGCTTCTATTGCACGTGTCTATGCTACACAAAAGCAATGGGTGGATGCCGAGCATGCTTTGCCAGTTTATTTACGTGATGATGCGTGGAAAAAGATAGCGGATCAGGGTAAAGCAAAGTAAAGGCAGTACTCATGCATATATATTTTGAAGAAGATTTTCAAGAACAAGCACAGCACTACCAAGCTGTGCTTTGTTCTAGAGGTGTGACTGTCGATTTACAGCCAATTGAAAAGCTGAATGCACGGTTTTTACGCTTCAATCCTGAAATTGCCCTTTGTGTAGATGAAAACGGACTTTGGTTATCTGCTAATGGCATGAAAATGCAGCCTGACTGGAAAGCTGAAATTCCACGTTTAAAACGTGCAAGTCTTAAATCGGAAATGATTGCCCGTGCTTGTCAGTTAGGTGAAAAGCCGGTACTGGTTGATGCTACAGCGGGTTTAGGCCATGACAGCTTACTTATGGCTTATCTAGGTGCCCAAATCCAGCTCGTTGAGCGCCATCCGATTTTATTTACTTTACTTGAAGATTCGAAAGCTCAGGCGGAACGTGATCCATTCTTAAGTCAATTTATGGATCGTATTCAACTGATCTTTGCTGACTCTGGGAGCTATTTACAGCAATTACATCAAGAAGCAAAAACGGTTGATGTAGTCTATCTTGACCCGATGTTCCCACAGCGCGACCAAAATCAACAAGCAATTAAAAAACAAGCTCAAGTCAAAAAACAAATGCAACTTTTACATCTTCTTTTACCCGAAGATGGTGAGATGGATTTGGGGGATAATTTGCTAGTTTTGGCACAGAGAGTTGCTAAACGTGTAGTCGTTAAGCGGCCACGCCATGCTATTTTCTTGGCAAATCAAGAGCCAGCTCATCAATGGCAAGGGGATGCTTGTCGTTTTGATGCGTATTTTCAGTAGGCTTATGTAAGGTTAGGTTTTATTGCTTGAATAATGCACAAATATATGTGATATAGTTCAAAAGCATGATTGCTAAAATTCTTAGCAGGCATACACTTAAGATGCCTGTCAAAAACGAAATTTTTGAAAACCTTTTATGATTGATCTTAAACCCTCCATTAACTTTTGGCATGATTTTAAAAGCAACCAAATTGCCGGAATGTGGCTGTTTTTGGGGTCAAGACGTTCTCTACAAATTGTACATCCATCTATTCTTCAGCTTATTGTTTGGGGAATTTTAGGAGGATGTACCAACTCTCTTTACAGCTGGCTTGTAGCTGGTCAAATCGGTGATTTTAATTCACAAGGTTTAATTGGTTATGCGCTTTGGCCATTCATTGCTTTAATTGTTGGTATTTTCTTATCACAGCGAACCAACCAACCTCGCTTAATGCTAGTTCCTGCTTTACTTTGGCTGGTTCTAGATACAAATATCTTATTAATTCAATGTTTAATCCAGTATTTGGGGTCTAACGGTTATCTCAACTTTATTCCCGATGCTATTTATAACGGAATTTTACCGAGCTTATTTGTAGCTTTATTCGTGTGGCAAAGTTTAGCGGTAATTTGGGTGTTCTCACGTGAGCTTAAATGGCCATGGTGGGAACGTGCATTGGTTATGGTTGCGACTATTGCAACGATGGTGGTTTGGCAACTTTCTGTAAAAGATCAACCGATTTGGAAGGTTGAAGATTCGACTCCAACGTTTGCTGAAGATGCTTTTTATGCGCAAAGTAAACTTTTAAATGATTCTTTAGAGCAAGTTCAATATGGTGAGCTCGCTAAAAGCCATTGGTATTTTTTAGGTGTTGCTGGCGATAGTTATCAAGATGTTTTTAAATCGGAAGTAGTCCGTATTAAAGAGCAGTTTGATACACGTTTCGGAACGATTGGCCGTTCGATGATGCTGGTTAATAATCCAGATACCCGCACAGAAATTCCAATTGCCTCTAAAACCAGTATTGAGTTAGCCCTACGCCGTATGGGCCAGCAAATGAACCGTGATAGCGATGTCTTATTTCTATATATGACTTCACACGGTGAACAAAATCACTTCGAAATTGAAAATGCGCCATTAGATTTAGGGCAAGTAGACCCGAAATGGTTACGTGAAGCACTTGATAAATCCGGTATTCGCTGGCGTGTGATTGTCATCTCTGCCTGTTATTCAGGAAGCTTTATTCCTGCTTTACAGTCTCCTGATACTTTAATTATTACCGCATCTGCCGCTGATAAAACTTCTTTTGGATGTAATAACGAAGCTGACTATACCTATTTCGGTCGGGCTTTCTTTGATTTGGCTATGCGAGAGCAATCGTCAATGAAAGACTCATTTAACACAGCTAAGCAAACAGTAACCAAATGGGAAGTAGCTCAAGGTGTTGAACCTTCAGAGCCTCAGTGGATGATTGGTAAAAATATGGAACTTATGCTACCTCAATTGGAAAAGTATCTATTTCCTCAGCAAAATACGGGTAGTGTAGATATTGCTCAAACAAAAACAGAGGCTAAAAACGATGCAACTCCTGCAAAAAAACCGCTGCTTTGAGGGCGAGCAGCGTATATACCAATTTGAATCTTCTTATTTAAAAGGACCAGCGAAGTTTGGTGTTTATTTACCACCAGCAGCTCTAGAAGGTAAAGCTTGCTCAACTTTGTTTTACTTAGCTGGGTTAACATGTACTGAAGAAACCTTTGCCATTAAAGCACATGCGCAACATATGGCAGCACAACTCAGCTTAATATTGATTACCCCAGACACTTCTCCTCGTGGAGAGCAAGTTGCAGCAGGGGATAACTGGGATTTAGGTCAAGGTGCGGGCTTTTATATTAATGCTACGCAAGCGCCATGGTCTGAGCATTATCAAATGGAAAGCTATTTAATTGATGAGTTATATCCACTCATTTTAAAAAGCTTTCCTGTAAACGCTCAACAAGTTGGTATCTTTGGACACTCAATGGGTGGCCACGGTGCATTAACTTTAGCGTTTAAATATCCTGAAAAATTTAAGTCGGTATCTGCTTTTGCTCCGATCTGTGCACCAACAGAGTGTGCATGGGGTGACAAAGCCTTTAGTCATTATTTAGGTGCAGACCGCGCTAGCTGGTTGGCTCATGATGCCACCGCTTTAGTCTCAAAGAATGGTGCAATATTTAGCGAAATTTTGGTGGATCAGGGGTTAGATGACCAATTTTATGAACAGCTTCACCCTGAAAAATTTAAGCAAGCATGTTTAAAAGCAGGACAGCCTTTAACTTTAAGACAACATGCTGGCTATGATCATGGTTATTATTTTATTCAAACCTTTATGGATGAGCACTTACAGTTTCATGCAATCCAGTTAGAAAAGGTATCTGGTTAATTAATTTAGTGTTGCCATTCAACTTGAAATTCTTGTTGAGCCATACGGTTTAGATGATCAAGAACAACTTTTTCTAAGTGGTTGTGGTCATCTAACTGACTATCAATAGCAACGTTTAACTGCTCTGTTTCTGGTGCAAGCGTAATCGTTGCTGTAGGCATTAAGATTTTAAAATCCTGTTCAGTTTCTTGTACTTCAAATTTGTGTTTCCAATGATTAACTAGACGTTTTGCAATGCGTTTTCCATCGTTTGTTAATAGATGAGTTGTGCTTTTCATTATCAATCCTCACATTGGTTTAATGTACCTTAACAAATTCGTTTCGCCGTTAGCATTCTATTGTTGCAACGTTACGTTGCAAGTTTGAAATGTTGTCATTTAAGCAAGGAAGGGCGGGCTAAGTAGGTTCTTTTTTGTTATAATTTTTAGCCTCTCCTTAAACTTCTAGCCAGGTCATCCACCTATGTCCAAGCCTTATTTGATTGCTCCTTCTATTTTATCTGCCGATTTTGCTCGTTTAGGCGAAGATGTAGACAAAGTGTTAGCCGCAGGTGCAGATGTAGTGCATTTTGACGTTATGGATAATCACTATGTTCCAAATTTAACTTTTGGTGCAGGTATATGTAAGGCTTTAAAAAACTATGGGATTACAGCTCCGGTTGATGTGCATCTAATGGTATCTCCAGTTGATCGTATTATTGGAGACTTTTTGGAAGCAGGCGCAGATATTATTACATTCCACCCAGAAGCATCTCACCACATTGACCGTTCATTACAGCTTATTAAGTCTGGTGGTGCTAAAGCAGGGTTAGTTTTTAACCCAGCCACGCCATTGCATTATCTAGATTATGTACTTGATAAAGTTGACCAAATTTTATTAATGAGTGTAAACCCTGGTTTTGGTGGACAAAAGTTCATTCCAATGACTTTAGAAAAATTACGTGAAGCTCGTAAAATTATTGATGCAAGTGGTCGTGATATTCGTTTAGAAGTTGATGGTGGTGTTGGCCCTGCAAATATCCGTGAAATTGCAGAAGCTGGTGCAGATATGTTTGTTGCGGGTTCAGCAATTTTTGGTCAACCCGATTATAAAGTTGTGATTGACCAAATGCGTGCAGAGCTTGCGAAAGTAGGCAGTGTTGATGCTTAAAAAGATAGAGTTAATCTAAAATAGACTTGTGGATAACTTTGTTTATAACTGTATGGATAACTGTGTTGATAACCGTATGGATAAGATGTTGGTAAAATAAACAAAATTAGATCAACCGTTTATTCTATAGACAAAAACTATGAAAAAAGAACGTTTTGGCGTTCTTTTTTTATGCGTGTTGAATAATTTATTAGCTGGTTTTTTATTAAGCTTTGCTAAAAAATAACCTGTGCAAAAAACGATGTAGCTCTGTGTAAAACTTTTTGTGCATAGATACGTATAAAACTGTAAAAGTGTCATGAAAAATAAAGCTAAATTTGGTTTAATAAGTTTTTAGTAAGAGACCTCGATAATTAATGACAGTAAAAATTTTAGCGGTAGATATGGATGGGACTTTTCTTAATTCCAAAAAGCAGTACAACAAAGCACGTTTTTTAAAACAATACGAACAACTAAAACAAAATAATATTCATTTTGTGGTAGCCAGTGGTAATCAACTTGCAAAACTTGTTACCTATTTTCCAGAGATTAATCATGAGATTGCATTTATTGCAGAAAATGGCGCACATGTTGTAGATGCTGGGCAAGAAATAGCTTTTGCTCATTTAAGTCAGCAACAATACGTTGAGATTTTAAAAGCGATTGACTCTTCATATATCTCAACCATGGTGATCTGTGGGAAACAGAGTGCTTATGTGCATAGCAGCATGAACTCAGAAGACTATGCCAAAGTTGCCCGATATTTTGAAAAACTGACAGTTGTAGATGACTTTTATGCACTAGATGACTTAGTGTGCAAAATTACTTTTACCGCTCAGGAAAACGAAAGCTTTGCGATTTTTGAACATTTTCAGAAGCAAAGTTTTGTAGCAGATAAAGTTTTGGTACCTGTTTCAAGTGGTTTTAATTTTATCGATTTGATTCTTCCCGACCAGCATAAAGCACATGGTTTGAAGCTGTTACTACAAAAATGGCAGGTTGAACCTAATCAAGTGGTTGCGATTGGTGATAACAACAATGATATGCAGATGATTAAAGCTGTGGGTTATGGGTTTGCAGTTGAAAATGCAGTAGAAGCATTAAAAGCGGTGGCACCTTATACCACTGTAAGTAATGAGCAAGAAGGTGCATTAGAGGTGATTGATTTAGTACTTCAGCATCAACCCCCATTTGCTTAATTGCCCTATAACAAGCATTTAAGATAGAAAATTGTATCTCTTTTAAAACTTCGTTATGCTAATGGCATTAAGATCACTCATCGGCTCTAGGTGATAAATCACAATGGCTCTACAACACTTACGCAAGTATGCTTGGTTTGTGTTCCTAATGGCTTTCGTCATTGGGTGGAGTGGTGTGTCTATTGCACAGACGCCTATGCAACATGATCTTCATACTATGCCATGTCATAGTGAAAAATCTTCGCATAACAATATGCATACTCAAGCAAATGATCAGACCGTATGTCATCAAAAGATGACTCAGTCTCTTCATTCGCATGGTGAGCATTGTCAGGACTGTAACCCAGTTCATTGCCAAATGGTGAATTTAGCTCTGCAGCAAGCTGTACCTGACGTTGAATCCCCACTTATTCCTATTTCATATCAATTTAGCAGTATTTATCAGGCTCAACATTTAGCCGGATACTGGCAAGAGATTTTACGTCCTCCTAAAGCTTGATCCTTATTTACTTATTTTTTTAATTAAAAAGGATCACAGCAATGTCTCATAAAACAATTAGCAGCTTAGTCGCTGTATTTGGGCTATTGGTTTCACCATGGTCACTCGCAGCAATTAAGGAATATCACCTTAATATTAATGAACAACAGGTCAATGTTACGGGCCAACCGTTAAAACGAATTACCGTAAATGGCAAGTTTACAGCACCACTCCTTGAGTTTGAGGAGGGGGATGAAGCTGTTATTCACGTCCATAACCAATTAAAGAATCAAGATACGTCTTTACACTGGCATGGCTTATTACTGCCAGGGTTAATGGATGGCGTACCGGGTTTCAATGGTTTTAAAGGAATTGCGCCAAACGGTGATTTTGTTTACCGCTTTAAGGTGAAACAAAACGGCACCTATTGGTATCACGCGCATAGTAAAGGCCAAGAGCAAGATGGTTTATATGGACCACTTGTGATTTACCCAAAAGGCAAGATACCTGTTGCTGCTCATGAGAAAACAGACCGTGATTACGTGGTGATGCTTTCAGATTTTCATAATTCTTCTAGCGATAGTATTATGAAGAATTTGAAGAAATCTGCTGAGTATTATCAAAACCGCCGTGAAACCGTATCTGATGTTTTGAAGCAAGTTAAAACACAAGGCTTAAAAGCAACTTGGCAAGATCGTTCGATGTGGAATCAGATGCGGATGTTAAAAACCGATATGTCTGATGTGACGAGCTATACCTTCTTAGTCAACGGCAAAACACCGCAACAAAACTGGACAGCTAACTTTAAAGCTGGTGATAAGGTTCGATTACGATTTATTAATGCATCAGCGATGTCATTTTTTGATGTCAGAATTCCAAATTTGAAAATGACTGTTGTGAGTGCAGACGGGCAGCCAGTTAAGCCAGTTGCAATTGACGAGTTTCGTATCGGTACAGCCGAAACCTACGATGTCATTGTAGAGCCTACGCAATCAAATTATCAGATTGAAGCAGAGTCTATTGACCGCAGTGGTTTTGCCATTGGGACTTTGCATAATGAAAATGCGCAGGCTGTAGGGCCAATTCAAATACCGCAGCCACGTCCACGTGCTTTGTTAACTATGGATGATATGGGCATGAGTCATGGCAATGGGGCAAGTGATGAACATGTTGGCCATCAAATGAACACGCAACATGACATGTCGGCTATGCCTGAAATGAAAAAAGAGGCGAGCCATGCTAATCATAATTCTACAATCATGAACATGGATCATGACATGTCAGCGATGCCTGAAATGAAGCATGATATGCAGGCAATGTCAGCTAGTGAGCATGACCACGCTATGATGAATATGAATCATGAGATGCCTGCGCAATCTGAGAATAAGCCTAAAAAGGATGAACCCGTTTATGGTTGGGCAAATGCTTCAACACCAGCGGACATGAAGGCACTGCAATATAGCGATTTGCAATCTTTAACACCTCAGCCAGACACGCGTGCGCCAGAACGTGAATTAGTTATTCGTTTAGGTGGCAACATGGAGCGTTATATCTGGACCATTAATGGCAAAAAATTTAGCGAAGCTGAGCCATTACAAGTTAAGTATGGCGAACGTATTCGCTTGAAGTTTGTGAATGACAGCATGATGGCCCACCCAATGCATTTACATGGCATGTTTATGCAATTAGAAAATGGCCAACAAGCTGAAAACTTACCAAATAAACATACTCTCATTGTTCCACCAGGAAAAACCGTTACTGCGTTATTGACAGCTGATGCCTTAGGCGAATGGGCGATTCATTGCCATCTGCTTTATCACATGAGTGCTGGAATGATGAATAAGTTGATTGTGGCTCAAGTGAATGATGGACAACAACCTGCTCAAGCTCAATCACCTGTTCAATCTGAAAATGAGAAAGGAGCTAGTCATGCGCATCACTAAGTTATTTTCTCAAATGTTATATTGCGGTGCTTTCTCGAGCATATCAGTATTTACTTTTGCTCAAGAGCCTTTAACTCATGATCATTTACGCGAACACGGTGGTCAGATCTATCAAGCAACCACGATTGATACGGGATGGACTCAAAACAAAGAGGGAGAAGGTAGTTTTTCTTCTGAATTAGAAACTTGGGTGGGAACGGATGAAAATAAATTGTTCATTAAAGCCCATGTGGATAAAGCAGAGTCAGAAGATGCTAATTATGGCGGTTCAGTACTTTATAGTCGAAATGTAGCTGACTATTGGGATGTACAGGCTGGGGTAAACTACGAGCGTTTGCAACGGGAAGATGAAAAGCAAGATCGTTGGGCAGGTGTCGTGGGTTTACATGGCATGGCACCTTACTTTTTTGAAACCGATGCATATCTTTATGCAGGTGAAGACCAGCTATGGAAGTTAAGTTTAGAAACGGAAAGGGACTTGCTCTTTACCCAAAAGTTAATTGGTAAACCTTATTTAAAAGCAGATGTTGTTTTGCAAGATGAATCTCGCTATGCCAATAAAACAGGGCTATCTAGTTTACAAGTTGGCTTTCAAACCCGTTATGAAATCAACAAAAAGGTCATGCCATTTGTTGATGTCGGTTATGGTTATGAAAAAGGTTTAAAACAAACTGCTTGGCAAACTGGAACCGACTCCGAACATGGTTGGTATTATGGAGCTGGGTTAACACTAAAATTCTAATTGCCGAACAAAAAGTAAGCTTAAACATATGCCATTAGTTTATACTAATGGCATTGTTTTTTGTGTCAGTTATGGTGCAAAGATGGCTTTAGAAAAACAAGAGAATCAAATACATTTAAGTAAAAATAGCTCTAACTGCGAATGCTCAAGCATGTCGTCTCAGGAGTGTTTCACGCCTAGTGAACCTGTGGTTAAAAAGAGCCAGTGGGTAAGTTATTACCATATTCCTCGCATGGACTGTGCAGCCGAAGAGCAAATGGTACGGATGGCTTTGGCCTCTTATACTGATGATATTCAAGAGCTTCATTTCGATTTGCCTGCACGCCATCTAGCGATTTATCACAGTCTTCAAGCTGAAAGGATTACTCAAAGTTTACAGCGTTTAGGACTAGGAGCCGAGCTACAACAAACACAGCCACATTATGAACCTGTTGAAAAACCTAAAAAGGTTCGAGCTAGTTCCTCAACCAATGCAACACAAAAACAAGTTTTACAATGGTTATTGTTGATTAATGGAGTCATGTTTGTTATTGAGTTGATGGCAGGCATTATTGCTTCCTCTACAGGATTAATTGCCGATTCGCTCGATATGTTTGCCGATGCTGCAATTTATGGCATTGCTTTATTTGTGGTGGTTAAAAATCTAAATGCGCAATTAAAGGCTGCGCATCTTTCGGGGTGGTTGCAGTTTGGCTTAGCCATGATTGTGTTAGGTGATGTACTGCGCCGTTTTATATATGGCAGTGAACCTGTTTCAATTCTCATGATTTTAATTGGCGGATTAGCTCTTGCGGCCAACATTAGTTGTCTTTATTTAATGAGAGACCATAAGGAGAGCGGGGCACACATGAAGGCGAGTTATATCTTTTCTGCAAATGATGTCATCGTCAACTTGGGTGTCATTGTCGCTGGAATATTGGTTGCCATTACAGGTTCGCGTTATCCTGACTTAATGATTGGATTGATTATTGTTTTGTTTGTTTTAAATAGTGCACGAAAAATTTTACAGTTAAAAAATGAATAATATTTTCTGATAGAGGCAAGCCTGTGTCAGGGTTTGCCTTCATTTTTTATTTTAAAGTAAACTGAGTTCTCACATAAAGGAGGAACGACCTCCCCCATAATGGGACATCATGTCGGGACGACCTGACGCTATAAAAATTAGTGAATGTTATGGCTTGGGCTATTTTAATTTTAGCAGGTGTATTTGAAATCATTTGGGCATATTCTATGAAAATGTCCGAAGGTTTTACACGTTTAACCCCTAGTGTTATTACCGTAGTTTTTATGATTTTGAGTGTGGTTCTACTTTCAATTTCAATGAAAACTTTACCGCTTGGCACTGCCTATACGGTTTGGACAGGCATTGGCGCAATTGGGTCATTTCTAGTCGGTATTTTCTTTCTTCATGAACCTATTGGAGCTATGCGAATGATTGCCGCTGTATTAATTGTGTCAGGTTTGGTTTTAATGAAAATTTCATCGCCGTCTTAAGAGAATAAAACTATGTTGCTGTCTTATAAGTATATCAATTCGCCTGTTGGGCAATTAAAGCTAGTTGCGAATGAAAATGCTTTAGTGGCAGTACTCTGGGACAATGAAAATCCAAAACGTGTTCGACTGGCTGAGCTGGTCGAACAAACTGAACATCCAGTTTTATTAAAGACCGAACAACAATTACAAGAATATTTTGAAGGTAAACGCCGTGAATTTACATTGCCGTTAGATTTCGAAGGGACCGCATTTCAAAAGCAGGTCTGGGCTGCATTACTGACCATCCCTTATGGGGAAACAAGAAGTTATAAAGATATTGCACTTCAAATTGGCAATGAAAAAGCGGTGAGAGCAGTGGGCGCGGCAAATGGCAAAAACCCGATTTCCATTATTGCACCTTGTCACCGAGTCATTGGTGCGGGTGGAGCTTTAGTTGGTTTTGCTGGTGGGCTTGATAAGAAAGATATTTTATTAAAACTAGAGCAACAATGAGCCGTTTTTGCGCTCGATTTTTTTAGACTTTTCTACTAAGCTGTTCACAATGATATTTCATAAGGTCGGTGCTTTATTGCATCGCTTTTTTTGAAATATTGATCTTATTTAACAAACTTTGGATGTTCTAAAAATGGCTGTCGGTGACGTAACAATGCCACAAATGCATGTGGTAAAAGGTGTAAAAATTGGCTCAACAGAAGCATATGTACGTTACCAAAACCGACGAGATTTAGTCATTTTTGAGTTTGTAGAAGGCTCAAATGTTGCTGGTGTATTTACTCAAAATGCATTCTGTGCAGCACCTGTTCATGTCTCTAAAGCTCATCTTGCCGAAGGTAATCCTCGCTATTTAGTAATTAACACGGGTAATGCCAATGCAGGTACCGGACCTACAGGTTTGAAAAACGCTCAGGATACTTGTGCAAAGTTAGCGGAGCTTGCTGGTGTTAATAGTTTTGAAGTGCTTCCATTTTCTACAGGTGTGATTGGTGAGCAGCTTCCGATGGAGCGCTTACTTGCTGGTCTTCAGCCTGCATTAAATAGCGTACAAGATGCTGCTTGGAATGATGCTGCAACTGGCATTATGACAACAGATACTGTGCCTAAAGGCGCATCTGAACAATTTGAACTTGATGGCATTACTTATACCATGACAGGTATTAGTAAAGGCGCTGGAATGATCCGCCCGAACATGGCAACCATGTTAAGTTTCGTGGCAACAGATGCACCTATTAGCCGTGATTTAGTACACAAGCTACTAAAAACCACGGTTGAGCATTCATTTAACCGTATTACGATTGATGGCGATACTTCGACTAATGACTCTTGTATTTTCGTAGCAACAGGTCAGGCGGGTGGCGCTGAAATTACATCGGACAGCGATGCACGCTACGCTAAAGTGTTAGAAGTTCTTGCTCGTGTAATGAATCGTTTAGCCCAGTTAATTGTCCGTGATGGTGAAGGTGCGACGAAATTTATTACTGTTGCTGTAGAAGGCGGCGCAAATACTCAAGAATGTTGTGACATTGCATATAGCATTGCGCATTCACCACTTGTCAAAACTGCACTTTTTGCATCGGACCCGAACTGGGGGCGTATTTTAGCTGCGATTGGTTATGCAGGCATTAAAGACTTAGACGTGTCTAAAATTCAAGTGTGGTTAGACGATGTACAAATCTGTAAAGATGGTGGCGCAGCTGAGGACTATACCGAAGAAGCGGGTGCGCGCGTTATGGCAAAAATCGAAATTACCATTCGTGTTGATTTAGGACGTGGTCAGGCCAAAGACACGGTATATACCTGTGACTTATCTTACGACTATGTCAAAATTAATGCTGATTACCGTTCTTAAATATCAGTTATAATCAAGCCTCGACAAAGAGGCTTTTTTTTATTAGCCCCATCTTTTGATATTAAATGATTCAATCCGTAAATCATTTAAGCAGTAACGTTATATGCGAGCAGGTATGCCAGCATGAAGGATAGAGAAGACGTTTTATGAGTGATGCGACTTTAATTGCCAACGATGCAAAAAACATTGTACAAGCGCATTTAGACCGTTTAGGTGAGCCAAAAGACAATCGCTTAAGTGAAGAAGCAAAACAACAAAAGTTTGCGCAGATCGAAGCAGAGCTCAAAAAACGTGATGCTGTCCTTGTTGCTCATTACTATTGCGACCCTGAAGTACAAGAACTTGCCGAAAAAACAGGTGGATGCGTTTCTGACTCTTTAGAAATGGCCCGTTTTGGACGAGATCATGCAGCCTCTACACTGGTTGTGGCTGGTGTTAAGTTTATGGGAGAAACAGCAAAAATCCTGTCTCCTGAAAAAACAATTTTAATGCCGACACTTGAAGCAACCTGTTCACTCGACTTGGGTTGCCCAGTTGATGAGTTCACGGCATTTTGTGATCAGCACCCTGACCATACCGTAGTTGTTTATGCTAATACATCGGCTGCTGTTAAAGCACGTGCAGATTGGGTCGTGACATCAAGCTGTGCGGTTGAAATTGTTGAGCATCTAGACAGCTTAGGTGAAAAAATTATTTGGGCACCAGATCAGCACTTAGGTCGCTATATTCAGAAGAAAACTGGTGCAGATATGTTGCTTTGGGATGGCGCATGTATTGTGCATGAAGAATTCCGTGCGCGTGGTATTGCCAACATGAAAGCACTGTACCCAGACGCTGCTGTATTGGTACATCCAGAATCGCCAGAATCGGTTGTAGAAATTGCAGATGCAGTAGGTAGTACTTCTCAACTCATTAAAGCTGCGCAGACTTTGCCAAACGAAAGACTCATTGTGGCAACTGACCGCGGTATTTTCTACAAAATGCAGCAAGCAGTACCCAATAAGATTTTAGTTGAAGCGCCAACAGCGGGTGAGGGGGCAACTTGTCGTTCATGTGCGCACTGTCCGTGGATGGCAATGAATGAACTTGACGGAATTTTAGAAGTTTTACAAAAAGGTGATCAGGAAATACACGTCGATCCAGCGCTTGCTGAACGTGCCAAAATGCCTTTAGATCGAATGTTAGCCTTTAGTGCATCGTTAAAACGTTAAAAAACCTCAAAATGCTTGTTAAATATACATTTGATAAGGATTTTTAACTTTTTTTGAGAATAGGTGTTGACGTCTGAGGGCGTCGCGCCTAGAATGCACACCGTACCGCACGATGTGCGATACAGCAAAAGCTGAGATAGATCGGAGCATAGCACAGCCTGGTAGTGCACCTGGTTTGGGACCAGGGGGTCGTAGGTTCGAATCCTACTGCTCCGACCACTTAAAATAATATTTTAAGATCGGCGAAGTATCGCATGATAAGCATCATCGGTTAAGCGCCTGTAGCTCAGTTGGATAGAGCATCCGCCTTCTAAGCGGATGGTCACAGGTTCGAATCCTGTCAGGCGCGCCATTTGGTAGCTTGGTACATAGAACTTATTTGATGGTGGATGTAGCTCAGTTGGTAGAGCCCTGGATTGTGATTCCAGTTGTCGCGGGTTCGAATCCCGTCATTCACCCCAATTTCGGAGCATAGCACAGCCTGGTAGTGCACCTGGTTTGGGACCAGGGGGTCGTAGGTTCGAATCCTACTGCTCCGACCATATTTAAAAGCGTTCAAGCTTTAAAAATATCCCAAATATTAAAATCATTTCTTCTAGTCTTACAGATAGAAGAAATTTTTTTGTTTTCTAGTTCGAAATTTTAATTCATACATACTCCAATCTTTGAACTTCTTTATATAAGCTCTGTTCTCTGTTCTCTGTTCTCTGTTCTCTGTTCTCTGTTCTCTGTTCTCTGTTCTCTGTTCTCTGTTCTCTGTTCTCTGTTCTCTGTTCTCTGTTATTGATATTTCTGCCTTAACTCGTTTTGTGGCAAGGTTTTAGACTATGGTCCAAAAACACGTCATAAATTTAAAGCCGATACACTTGTTTGCGCAATGCCGCTTTTAAATGTAGATCAGCATGGTTATTTGTCTACAGGGCTTTCTCCAAATGCTTCGGGCGGTTATGCCGAGCAAGTATTGGCTCAATCAAGCTTGATGTTTGGAGTACCCAATGGTCTAGATGCAGATAGTGCTGCTATGACTGAACCTATGGCAGTTGCATTGCATGCTGTTCGCCTTAGCCGTGTAAAAACAAGTGAACCTGCGATTGTAATTGGCTGTGGTCCTGTCGGGCTAGGTGTCATATTAATGCTTAAAGCAGCTGGGGTTAAAACTGTAGTTGCCAGCGACTTTTCACCAAACCGCCGTAAGCTTGCCGAGCAATGCGGTGCAGATATTGTGGTAGACCCTAAAGAGACATCGCCATTTGCCAACTGGAAAGAGTTTGGTTTGCTTGGCAATGTTTCTGATGCAATTAACATGGGTATGGGGCTGTTTGATAAGTTGCAAGCGACTCGCTTACCGTGGTGGCATGGATGGCGCATGATTGATAAGTTAGGTGCTCTGCCAAAACGTCCTGTTATTTTTGAATGTGTGGGCGTACCGGGTGTTTTACAGCAAATTATTGAAGGTGCACCTTTGTTTTCCCGAATTATCGGGGTGGGCGTGTGCATGCAAAGTGACAAAATAGAACCCGCACTTGCAATTAATAAAGAGTTAGAAATTCAGTTTGTGTTGGGATATACACCACTTGAGTTTCGAGATGCTCTACACATGATTGCAGAAGGTAAAGTGAACTGCTCACCGCTGATTACAGGTGTTGTCGGTTTAGAGGGTGTTACGAGTGCATTTGAAGCGTTACGTGACCCTGAACAGCATGCCAAAATTTTGATTGACCCGAAACGTAGTGGTTCAGATATTCAATTGATGAGTCATTAATTCAAAGTCATTTGCGCTTAACTAAAAAGGTTGTGATCTCATTAATCACAATCTTTTTTATGAGTATAGATCGCAATATTGAGCATAAATAAAAACTGCTGAGCTAATTTGTATTGCTCTTTAGTTGTTCTAGTTCTTGGTAAATCCATTCAACAAATTTCTGAATGGTCGGTGTGATGTCTTGGGTCGAATGGATGAGATAGTACTTTCGGCTACCTTTAAGTTTTTTATTGGAAACAATCACCAGTTCTTTTTTTTGTAGTTCAGATTCAATCAACATTTGCGGAATTAGGGCCATTCCCATGTCATGGCTAGCAGCAACAGCAAGCATTGAAAATAACTCATGGCGTTGTCCATCAAAAGGTTTCGGGTGCTGCATGTGATGAGTTAGAAACCATTCTTGCCAAATGCTAGGCCGAGTGGTTTGTTGTAGTAGGGGAATTTTCAGCAAATCTTCCGAGCTTAAATCATAGGTATTTTCATTGATCATGACTGCATCTGGAAAATACTTTTCGATGAGCCTCGGCGAGCACACGGGTACAATTTCTTCATCCATTAAATAATGTGCTTGTATGCCGGGCCAGTGATCAATTTGCTGCTGCGTACCTGCAAAAATAGCAGCATCAAAAATATTGTCATTAAATAAAAAGGGCTTGGTACTGGTTTCTAAGTGAACCGTAATTTCAGGGTGTTTTTGATTTAAAAGATGGAGCTTGGGTAACAACCAGCGCGTTGCAAAGGTAGGTACTACACCTAACTTTAGTGTGCCACCTAAACCTTTATGAGAAATCACATCGGCTGTACATTTCTCTAGTCCTAACAAGTAAGGTTTAATGCTTTTAAAATACTGCTGACCTGCAATGGTCAGTTCAACGCCATGCCGAGTACGTATAAAGAGTTCAACGCCCAAGAAATCTTCTAATTGTTGAATTTGGCGCGAGACTGCACTTTGGGTAATACATAACTCTTGGGCAGCATAGGTATAACTTAGATGTTTTGCTGCACTTTCAAAGCAAATCAGGCCCTGAATGGATGGGATACTTCTTCGCATAAATAAATCCTTTTATTTGTCGTCATATTTCAAAACAGCATATGACCTAAATGCAGAGAGCAGAGTTTAGTATAAAAATAAGCCATTTTTAATGAAATACAACGAATTAAATATCTAAATTTAATACATCTTATTTTAAATATGCGTAAGTCGCATATCTGCATGAACATTTATCGTTTGATTACTGCATTTTTCACGCATAACATCGAGTTAAATAAAGAAGATCAAATCAAGCAGAGGATGCGATGAATCACATGGTGACAACAAAAAAAGCAAAAGTTCAATTTAACTGGCAAGACCCATTTTTAATTGAGCAACAGCTTACCGAAGATGAGCGCATGATTCGTGATGCAGCTCATGCCTATTGCCAAGAACGTTTGCAACCACGTGTACTTGAACAATTCCGTCATGAAACAACAGATCCATCTATTTTTCGTGAAATGGGAGAGCTTGGCTTACTGGGGCCAACCATTCCTGAGCAATATGGCGGCGCGGGTTTGAACTATGTGAGTTACGGTTTGGTTGCACGTGAAATTGAATATGTCGATTCGGGTTACCGCTCTATGGCGAGCGTGCAAAGCTCATTGGTTATGGTTCCGATTCATGAATTTGGTAGCGAAGAGCAAAAGCAAAAGTATTTACCTAAACTAGCTACGGGTGAATATATTGGTTGTTTTGGTTTGACAGAACCTGATCATGGCTCAGACCCGGGCAGTATGATTACCCGTGCTAAAAAAGTTGATGGTGGTTACCGTTTGACTGGCGCAAAAATGTGGATTACCAATAGCCCAATTGCCGATGTATTTGTAGTCTGGGCAAAAGAAGTTTCTGCTGAAGGCAATGTTGGTGATATTCGCGGCTTTATTTTAGAAAAGGGCTGGGAAGGCCTATCTGCACCAGCAATTCATGGCAAGGTCGGTTTACGTGCATCCATTACAGGTGAAATCGTGATGGATAACGTTTTTGTACCTGAAGAAAATGCGTTTCCTGAAATTCGAGGTTTAAAAGGCCCATTTACCTGTCTAAATAGCGCCCGTTATGGCATTGCATGGGGTGCAATGGGTGCTGCCGAGTTCTGCTGGCATACTGCACATCAATACACTATGGACCGTAAACAATTTGGTCGTCCGTTGGCTGCAAATCAGTTGATTCAAAAGAAACTGGCAGATATGCAAACTGAAATTGCTTTGGGTTTGCAAGTGGCTTTACGTTTTGGCCGTATGAAAGATGAAGGTATTGCTTCAGTTGAAGGCACGTCTCTCATTAAGCGTAATAACTGTGGGAAAGCACTTGATATTGCCCGCATGGCGCGTGACATGATGGGTGGAAACGGTATTAGTGACGAGTTTGGTGTGGCACGTCATTTGGTCAATCTTGAAGTTGTGAACACCTATGAAGGTACACATGACGTTCATGCTTTAATTCTAGGTCGTGCACAAACAGGCATCGCAGCATTTAGTAACTAACTCATTCATTTAAAAGATAGAGGTGTTCTTTCGAGAGCACCTTTAGGGATTTTTTACGCAAAAATTTATGGAAAATGACAAGATTCATCGTAAGGATACTCATGTAAAGATGTGCCTCTGTGTACTTAAAACTAAATGTAAGATGATGAAAAGTATAGAAGATTAAGTCATACAGAAAACATAAGTAAGCTATCGATGACTCATTTGGGAAAATGAGGAACTAAAGATGAACAATGACGTTCAAGTAATATCAAAAGAGTTAAGAACTACATTTCCAAGTAACCTAGGAACATATGAAAAGATTGGACCAAATACATGGAAATGGGCATTGTTATTTGCCTATTTTGCGATGGTGGTCGATGGCATAGATATTATGCTGCTGTCTTATAGCTTGACCAGTTTAAAGGCAGAGTTTGGTTTAAGTACCTTTCAAGCGGGTGCCTTAGGCAGTGCTTCTTTGGCGGGTATGGGTATTGGCGGTATTTTGGGTGGTTGGGCATGTGATAAGTTTGGTCGCGTACGAACCATTGCCAACTCGGTAACCTTCTTTTCGGTAGCGACTTGTTTGTTAGGCTTTACGCAAAGCTTCGAGCAATTTATGGCTCTACGTTTTATTGGTGCTTTAGGAATCGGAGCACTCTATATGGCTTGTAATACCTTAATGGCTGAATATGTGCCAACCACGTACCGGACAACGGTCTTGGGCACGCTACAGACGGGTCAGACCGTAGGTTATATTGCAGCGACACTCTTAGCTGGCGCAATTATTCCAGATCATGGCTGGCGTGTTTTATTCTTCCTGACCGTGGTGCCTGCTTTTGTTAATATTTTCCTGCAACGATTTGTACCAGAGCCAAAATCTTGGCAGCTCACCAAAATTGAAAGCTTGCAAGGCAATAGACAACCTAAAGAAAGAGTGGTGGCTGAAAAGCCGAAAAGTGGCAGTATCTATAAGCAAATTTTTAATAATTTTAAGCACCGTAAGATGTTTTTATTGTGGATGACCACAGCATTCTTCTTACAGTTTGGTTATTACGGCATTAACAACTGGATGCCAAGTTATTTAGAAACAGAAGTGCATATGAACTTTAAAAACTTAACCAGTTATATGGTGGGTTCATATACTGCAATGATTCTAGGCAAAATTTTAGCGGGCTATCTTGCTGATAAATTTAACCGCCGTGCTGTTTTTGTATTTGGAACAATTGCCAGCGCTGTGTTCTTGCCAATCATTATTTTCTTCAATACTCCTGACAATATTTTGTATTTATTGATCACTTTTGGATTCTTATATGGCATTCCATACGGTGTGAACGCGACCTATATGGCTGAAAGTTTTTCAACCGATGTGCGCGGAACAGCCATTGGCGGTGCTTATAACATTGGTCGTGTCGGGGCTGCTATTGCACCAGCCACGATTGGTTTCTTAGCATCGGGTGGAACTTTTACCATGGCCTTTATTGTGATGGGCGCTGCGTATTTTGTTGCGGGTGTATTGCCGGGCTTATTTATTAAAGATCGTCAGTACGATCCACAAAGACAATCATAAACAATGAAAAGAAGGTGCGTTAATACCTTCTAAAAAGATAAGGGTATCGTTATGGGTGCATTACAAGGAATTCGGGTTTTAGATTTAAGTCGTGTGCTTGCTGGGCCTTGGTGTGGGCAAATCTTGGCAGACCTTGGCGCAGAAGTGATTAAAATTGAACGTCCTCGAGTCGGTGATGACACCCGTATGTGGGGTCCACCATGGATGCCCGATCACGATGGAAACATGACCCGTGAATCTGGTTATTTCCAGTGTACCAACCGCAATAAATATTCGGTTGCGGTAGACATAACTACACCCGAAGGTCAGGCCTTAATTTATGAAATTGTAAAGACTGCCGATGTTGTCATTGAAAATTATAAGACAGGGTCTTTGGCTAAATATGGTTTGGACTATGCTTCCTTAAGTGAGTTAAACCCAAATATTATTTATTGCTCGATTACCGGTTTTGGACAAGATGGCCCACGTGCAGAAGAGCCCGGCTATGATTTTATTATTCAAGGTATGTCTGGCTTAATGAGCATTACTGGTGAGCCTGATGAGGTGGCAGGTGGTGGGGCGCAAAAGGTTGGTGTAGCTGTAGTAGATATTCAAACGGGATTGTATTCAACCATAGCCATTCAAGCTGCCTTGATTGCACGTTCGCACACAGGACGTGGTCAATATATTGATATGTCACTCCTTGATGTACAGGTCGCGGCACTGGCAAATCAGGGAATGAACTATTTAGCCTCAAATAAGGCCCCGCAGCGCATGGGTAATCAACACCCAAGTATTGTGCCGTATCAAACTTTTAAGGCCAAAGATAAAGAATTTATTATTGCTTGCGGTAATGACAAGCAGTTTAAAGATTTGTGTATTGCGATCGGTTATCCAGAGTTACTCGAAAATGAAAAGTTTGTCCGTAATCAGGACCGCGTAAAATATCGAAATGAACTGATTCCTTTATTGTCCGAGCACTTTTTGCAAAAAACTGCTAAAGAATGGGTTGATATGATTCATGCCTTAAAAGTACCCGTAGGTGTTATCAACTCTATTGAAGATGCTTTGGCTGAACCACAAATCGTGCATCGCAATTTAGTGGTGAATATTCCTCATCGTTTAAATGAAAACTTCCAAACCATTGGCTCACCAATCAAGCTGTCTGATACTCCAGTTGAATATCATCATGCACCGCCAGAACTAGGTGAACATACTGCTCAAATCTTATCGAGATTTAAAACAGCAGAAGAGCTTGCTGCATTAAAGGAGAAAGGCATTATTGATGGGAAAATTGCTTAAGCTATTGTCATTTTTAATGTGATTCAATTTAAATAAAAACTGTGATTTGCAATAAATCACAGTTTTTATTAGAAACTAAGCGTTTTAATATTTAAAAATAAGCGGCAGCTCTGGTCTGAAATCATGAATTATTCCTTGATGTTCATGATCAAAACTAATTTCCATTAAATGCTCCGATCCATCAGTCACTTCAAAATCATCAAGCGTATTGAACAGTAACGAAGTAGGGTGCTGTTCGAGGTTTGGAATAGAAACCTTAATTGAGGTGATTTCTGATAAATCTTTGCTATGCACAAGTGGTTGTTGTTTTTCTTTCGCAGCAAGGTCTGGTCGTGAAGCAAATGAGAGGAAGAACCACATTGGCTCAGATACAACAGAGTCTTTGGCAACATTTACTTCTAAGCTGGCTGGTAAATAGCTTGGCTTGTAAACCCAATGAGGAAATTTTGCGCTGTTATCATCTTTATTTTTAGGACGAAAACAAATACCAAAAGGGGACGCGATATTATTTTGAGTACTTAGTCGCTCAAAAAGCAGAGTCGGTTTTGTGAGATCACTTGAGGCTTCTTCGGGGTTATTTAAAAAGATTAATTCGATAAAGCTATTTTTAAAGAAAAAGCGTCTGTTTTCTGTACCTTGACCCGGATGCTTGTTGGATGAACCTTCTGTTAGACCGAATTTTTTTAAAGTTTCAGCTTCGGGAGCGCCTGATTGTACACAAATAAAAATATGGTCCACTTCCATTTTAAGTTCTCATGCTAATGTTTATGAATATTAAATAATTGATTAATAGAGTTTTTCATGTTTGTCGCAAGTGTTTCATCGAAACCATCGACTAAAAAGCGGCTAATGAGTCCTTCAATCACCGTATAGATCAGCTCAGATAAAGCTTCACCATTGGGTATATTGCAGTTTTGCGCAATCAACACTTTAATCCATTGTTTATGGGCTTTAGAAATAGAAATAATGTCTTGATCGTCTTGGTTAGATTCTGCGACAGCTCTTACAAATAAACAGCCTTTAAAAAAATCTTGCCTAAACCAGTTGGTGTGCCAATCCAGAATCTTATTGATGGCTTCTAACCCTGTTGTATCTCCTACATAGCCCAAAAGACTTTGCTTAAAGCGTTCATCACGTGCAACGAGTACAGACTTAACCAGTTGATTTTTATTTTTATAGTACGTGTACATGGTGGTTTTAGAGCAGCCAGATTCATCGCGAATCAGGTCGACGCCAACCCCGACAAAACTATTTTCATTAAATAACTTCTCGGCTGTATCTAATATTTTTAAGGCAGATTTTGACATGAGTCTTTTCCAAAAAATAAAATAGTACAGATCTGTACTATTTGAGATTTTATCTATATGCTTTTTAAAAAGCAATGTCTGGCTAAGGAATAAAAATCATGTTCTCTATTTTTTATGGCAAAGAAAAACTGGCTCCATCGCCCAATAAAGTTGATATTTTGCGAAGCCTTATTGGGGGTACAGTTAGTATTTTTATACTTTTGTGGTTGAGTAAGCTCACACATAATATCTTTATCATGGCGCCGTTTGGTGCGACCTGTGTATTGCTCTATACCGTGTCGCAGTCACCTTTGGCACAGCCCAGAAATATTGTATTTGGGCATCTTATTTCGGCTTTTGTGGGGTTGTTTTTTCTAAAATTTGTCGGTGTTTCCATTTTTACAATTGCTTTTTCAGTGGGCTGTGCCATTGCACTCATGCAAGTGTTTAAATGCGTTCATCCACCTGCTGGAGCGAATCCTTTGGTTATTTTGCTCACCGCAAGCAGCATACATTATGAGTGGAGTTTCTTAATTTTCCCTGTTTTGGTCGGCGCAGTGTCTTTAGTTTTAGTGGCGATACTCATTAATAATATTAAAGCGAGTACCAAGTGGCCGATGTATGGCTTAGGAATTTTAAACAGTAAAAAGTAGGGAAGCTATGAAGTATTTTGAACTTAAGAAATAATAAAAGTATTCACTATGCCAAGATAGTGAATACTTTTGAATGAAATTATGATTTCTTGGAAATACGTTCTTCGATGGCAAATTTGAGTAAAGAAGCACTGCGGTAAAAACCATGTGCGAACTTTCCAAATGGCATGGTAATAAAGAAGGTCATGACCGTAGCTAAATGGAAAATCAGTAAAAGTGCCATGTAAGGGGTATTACGAAATGCCATAAGTGCTAGCCCTGAAGCGCTAACGATAAGTAGAAGGAAAATAAAGCCTCGATCTACAGGTTTTTGCTCACGGTCACCATGCAACGGATGACGTTTAAGATTTAAATAGAGCAAGCCAGCAGGCCCGATAACTAAGCCGATTCCACCCAAAGTTCCTAAAATCACAGGCAAGCTTAGGTAAGGATAAGGTGCATGTAGATCAAGAAAATAGTGATATAAAGTCGCTACACCTGTAGCTGCAAAGCAGAGCATAAAGCCATAAAACGTCAGGTGATGGAACACACGGCGGATTTGTGTATAACGATCATCTTGCTCATTACAGCCTTTGCCATGACCGCCATCTAAATATTTAAGCGTTAATACATTTTGAGTGGCTTGAACCAGATCGGGTTTCTCAACTTTGCCGTGAATGACTTTAGAGGTTTGTCGCCAGAATTTGCTAATTCCAATGCCGAGTAAAACAATGGCAACTGTAAAGGTTGCTCCAAAAAGTAGGGCTAAAAAGTTATGCGGGAAAATCGCATAGAAATTACCTTGATAGCCTGCAAATAAGTCAGTGCCTTTCCACCACACTACGGCTAACATGCAAAAAAAGAAAATAAGTGTTAAAGCCGAGACAAAAGGAATACCTACAGACTTATAAAGTCGACCTAAAGGCTGAGGGGTCGCAAATTCTTGGTAAGTTTCTAAACGTACTTGTGCCATCGCTTTAGGAATGTTTACCCCAAACTCATGAGGTGGGGCATACTGGCAAGCATGTAAACACGCACCACAGTTATGGCAGAGGTTTGCGAGGTAATGAATATCGGCTTGGTTAAACTCAAGACGTTTGGTCATAGCCGCAAATACAGCGCAAAAAGACTCACAGTAGCGACAAGCATTACAAATCTGTAGAGCTCTTTGGACTTCTTGCTCATGGTCAGAGAGCTGAACAACTGGAATTAGGGCTTTACTATTAGCATTCATGTTCAACTCCTTGTGAAAGTGCATAGTGGGCGGCATTTTTTCCGGCAATTCGCCCAAATGACGTTCCGATTGACATACCAACGCCTGCGGTATAACCCTGACCAAGTACGTTACCTGCCATCATTTCACCTGCGACAAACAGGTTGCTGCTTGGCTTATTGTTAAAACGCACAGCAGCATCGTCTTCTACTTTTAAGCCTAAATAGGTAAAGGTAATGCCGGGCTTAAGGGCATAGGCATAGAAGGGTGGCTGGTCGAGAGGAACGGCCCAGTGGGTTTTGTTGGGAACAATATTTTCGGTGGTGCAGTCATCTAAAACGGTATGGTTAAAGGTGCCTTGCACACAGGCTTGATTAAATTCTTCTACGGTATGGCATAAGGTTTTGACATCTAGCCCGATTTTTTCGGCTAACTCTTGAATGCTATTTGCTTTTACGCCAGCAAATACAGGTGGCATAAAACGACCAATGGCTTTTGAATCAATAATCGAATAAGCAATTTGCTGTGGCTGTTTGGCAACAAGACGGCCCCAAATCGCATAACGTTTTGGCCAAAAGTCTTCGCCTTCATCATAAAAACGTTCAGCTTTGTTATTGACCACAATTCCCAAGGAAACGCAGTCAATACGAGTACAAATACCACCGTCATATAAGGGTGCGCGTGCATCTACGGCGACACAGTGCGATTGCGATGGGTCACCAATAATATCGGCGCCTTGATCTATCATAAATTTGAGCAAGTTGCCTTGATTAAAGCGGGTACCACGAATAATGAAATTATCGGCAGGCCATTCGCCGTTTTCATTTTGTCCCCATGCTTCTCTTAACCATTCAAGATTTGACTCAAAACCACCTGCGGCCAATACACAGCTTTTTGCTTTAAACACACGTCCATCTTCAGCAATTGCAGCTTCAAAATGTCCTTGATTTAACTTTAGATCTTTAATTTTTGTGCTGTATAAAATTTCAATACCAAGTTCTTGGGCACTGCGGTAGTACGCATTAATGAGAGCTTTACCACCACCCATAAAAAAGGCATTGGTACGTGCAACATGCAAAGCACCCGATAGTGGCGGCTGAAAATTCACCCCATGTTTACGCATCCAGTCGCGGCAGGTTGCAGTGCTACGAATGACCAGACGGGCTAAGTGCTCATTGGTTTTGCCTGCAGTCACTTTAAGTAGGTCTTGCCAATATTCTTCTTCGGGGTAGGCATCGACCAATACGTCTTGAGGAGCGTCATGCATGCAGCGAAGGTTACGAGTGTGTTGTGAGTTACCACCACGCCATTCTTTAGGTGCTGCCTCTATGACAAGCACAGAAGCGCCGCTTTCTTTTGCCGTGAGCGCGGCACACAGTGCGGCATTCCCACCACCAATTACAATCACATCATGCATGGATTTCTCCCTTTCTCAGCTAGGGCTAATGTAGCTTTAAAAGGAAAGGTGAAGTGAGAGGCTAGGCTTGAATGGGTGTTTAGTAAAAATAAACACTAACAGCTTAAGTGTTTATGAGTTCCGCACCGGGCCAGCGCTTTTCATTAATCAAGTTTGCTACACAGGCGCGAATCACTACTTTCGTGGCTAAAGTAGCAGGCGAGAGTTCTTCTTCAGAGAGACTAATTAAATAGTTAATACGCTCAATAGCAGGTTCTACAACGCGTAGTAAACAGAGGTCTTGCCTTGAGTTTAATGATGCACCCGCAGGTTGAATAGTTGCCATTTCGAGTTGGCTAATGCTTTCCATTAACAAATGCAGCCCATCAATTTCATAGGCCACTTTAAGCTGATGAATTTTCTGTTCGAGCAGTAAACGCAGTCCATGTCGTTGACTTGGTAAAATCAGAGGGAGTTCTTTAAGCTGTGAATGATTAATGGTCTGAGTGTCTATACAGTTTTCAAGCCCGTACTGACTCAGCACTTCTTTAGGTGAGATTAAAAACATCTGTTCTTTGACTAAAGGCTGTATGGCCCACTGTGGGTCAACATCATCACTAAAGATAATGGCAACATCGAGTTGTCTTGCATTAACTAAAGCTTTTAAGTCACCCGATAACCCTTCGATTAAACGGACTTTAATGTCGGGGTAACGATTTCTCATGAGTTTTAAAAAGTGCGTGCCAATAACTGCTGCAACACTCGGCGAAAAACCGACGGTGACGTGGCCACTTAAACGTGAAGAATGCGCAGAGTCTACGGCATGGTCTAGGTGTCTAAGTGCCAGTTGCACTTGTTGAAAAAAAGCTAAACCCGCTGGGGTGGGAACCGTACCCAAGGCAGTACGTTGTAAAAGGCGAATGGAAAGTTCACTTTCTAATTTTGAGATTTGCTGGCTTAATGCAGAAGTTCCAATATCGAGATTTTTTGCAGCTTTACCCAAGCTTCCTGACTCGATCACTGCAATAAAATACTTTAATTGTTTGAGTTCCACGGCAAATACTACATTAACCTTTATGGATTAATTCTACACTGGTTTATCGCTATAGTTTTTGTTCTATTGCTTTGAGTAAACCATTAAAAGAGAAAAGGCAACATCATCTCAAGATGTTACCTTTTAGAGCTTTTATTCTTTAACCTGCTCAAGACCCTGTTCTTCAATAATTTGTGTTGCTTGTGGCGATTTCACAAATTTAATTAACTCTTTTGCGACTTTTGCATGTTCCGAGTTTTTACCAATACCTGCCGCAAATACCGTCACTTTTTGATACGGTGCAGGGATTGGGCCGACTAATTCAACTTGACCATATTTGCCAGTAAAAGGTTTGATTTCACTAATTTGCTGGAAACCAATATCAAACTGGCCTTCGGCGATACGTTTTGCAACGCGGTCACCTACCACTTTTTCTGCCTTACTCGAAATTACTTTGTACTCGACAGGCGGGAAGCTTGGGAAAACATCTTTTTCAAGATGCGTACCGCTCGCACTTGCTGAATAGCCGATGTGCTTGGCATTTAATAAAACTTTTTCAAATTTTTCTGCAGAACTAATATCTGGCTTTGGTGCACCTTTAGGCACAGCCATGCCGATGCTTGAATTGACTAAAGGACTTTGTGAATTGGGTTCTACATAACCCTTTTCTGCGAGCTTGTTGAGTTCAGGAGCAGCCAAGACCACCACATCAAAACGTTCACCACGATCGAGTCGATTTGGAATTGCAGTTGGTGATGCACCCATTGATGAACCAGACGAGAGATGCACAGTATGACCTGTTTGTTTTTCAAATAATGGAATGAGTTTTTCCATAGATGAATAAAAACCACCTGAGCTAATCACTTCGATTGTATCTGCGTTAGTAAGAGTTGAGCCTAAGCCAGCACCAGCTAGGCAAATGGTCATGAAGATAGGGGACTTTTTCATAGTATCTCGCTTTAATGACAGGAGAACACAGTACGGAGACGTAAGATCTGCCGTACTGTTCATTAAAATTTCAAGTTAAGTAGTTGTTGTTTTAAGCGCTAATCTTTGCAGGTTCAGCAATCGCGTCAGTATTTTTCTGTTTAGAACCGCGGCATAGATACAAGCTTGAGATGAGGCTACAGACCGCAGCAAGCATGAGCCAGAAAGCAGGGGTACTTGGGTTGCCTGTGTTTTCGACAAGGAAGGTACAAGCCATTGGGGTCATACCACCAAAAATAGCGGCTGCAAGGCTAAACGCTAAGGAGAAACCAACTGTACGTACACGTTTCGGCATCACTTCTGCAAGGGTTGCGACCATGGTTCCGTTGTACATTCCAAAGAAGAATGAGAAGTAAGCAAGCGTAATTAGAAGGTTTGAGAAGCTAATGTTGCTCACTAACCAACTTAAAACTGGATAACTTGTAAAGAGAGCAAGTGTGGTAATACCGACTAGTACTGGACGGCGACCAATTTTGTCTGAAAGCAAACCACCCATTGGTAACCAGAAGAAATTAGATAAACCAACAAACACGGTTGCTAAAAGGCTGTCTGTTACTGACATTTCTAAAGTACGTTTTGCATACACTGTGGTGTAAACCGTAATAAAGTAGAAAGTGGTCGTGGTCATGGCACTCATCATCATACCTGCAAGGACGATGCGCCAGTTGGTTGCCAGTGTGCTAAAAATTTCTTTCGTTGAAGGGTGAGTCTTTTGCGATTTAAAGTCTTCAGTTTCCTCTAACGTACGACGGAACAAGAAGATTAAAGGAATAATCAAACAACCGATTAAGAACGGAATACGCCAGCCCCATTCACCCACTTGAGCCGTAGTTAAGATGGTGTTGAGCCAATAGCCAAGTAATGCGGCAAATACAACAGCAACTTGTTGGCTGCCAGACTGCCAGCTTGTGATAAATCCGCGATTTTTATCCGTTGCAATCTCTGCGAGATAAATAGAAACACCGCCAGATTCAACACCTGCCGAGAAGCCTTGTAATAGACGTCCAATCACCACCAAAATCGGCGCAATAATACCTATGGTTTCATAACCCGGTACAAAGGTAATTAAGATGGTTCCGATGGCCATAAGACTTAAAGTAACAATAAGACCCTTACGTCGACCAACTCTGTCGACATAAGCGCCCAGGAAAATAGCGCCGAGAGGACGCATAAGAAAACCCGCAGCAAATACGGTAAATGTCATCATTAAAGAGACATATTCATTTTCAGAGTGGAAAAATTTTGCCGCGATATAAGTGGCATAGAAACCAAAAAGAAAAAAGTCGTACTGCTCTAAAAAGTTGCCACTCGTTACATTTAATATTTTTTTAAAAGTAGCCCTACGGTTATTCACGACATCCATTGGAGACCTCCTTGGCCTGACAAAATGGAAACATTCACGATTTTCGAGGCTGGACCTAAATTGATTCAATCAATAAATCTAAAGAGCAAATGGGTTAGAGATGAGATTTAGCGAGGTCCTTTGCAGAAAATGTGATGCCTTGTTTCCAGTTCAAACTACACATCTATATTTCGATAAGCAGAAAACCACTTATCATTCGGACGAAAATGTAATCTCAAAAAGCAGGAGGGAGTGAGAGGGCAAAATTAATTAGGTATTTAATAAAATTAATGACTCTTTATAAAATAATTTCAGAACATGGCCAAATCTGGTTTTGAATCAAATCTTTCACACATGCCTTAATGGCTGACTTTGCGGCAAGTGCAGCAGGTGATAATTCTTCTTCGGCAAGGCTTACCAAGTAATTGATTCGTTCAACTTCAGGGTCTACTAACTTGAGTAATTGAAGCTTATGTTTGTACTCTTGCAGACAAGCGCTACCTGGGCGGACACTGGCAAGGTCGAGGTGAATTAGACTATCCATGAGTAAGTGTAGGCCATCAATTTCATAGACGACATTAAGCTGACCAATCTTGTGCTCAAGCAACTTTCTTAAACTATGGCGCTGGCGTGGTAATACTAAAGGAAGGTCTCCAATTTGTTGAGACTGAATCACACCACTTTTGATGCATTCGGCAAGACCATATTTTTCTAGTACTTCCTTGCGTGCCATTAAATACATTTGCTCGCGTACCAAAGGCTGTATTGACCACTGTTTATCAATTTCATTGGTAAAAATAATCGCGATATCGAGCTGACGCGAGTTAATGGATTGAATTAGATTGCCCGATAGCGTTTCCACAATCTCTAAACGAATGTCTGGGTAACGTTCAGACATTAGTTTCATTAAAGGGATGCCAATCAAAGCAGTAATCGTCGGTGGAAAGCCAAGGCTGACATGTCCAGATAGTCGTGCAGAATGAGCAGCATCTACCGCGAAGTTCACTTGACGTAAAATAAGTTGAGAATGTTTTAAAAAGGCGAGACCTGCTGGAGTAGGGGTTACACCAAAGGCATTACGCTGTAATAGGCGAATGCTTAGCTCTTGTTCTAATTTACTAATTTGCTGGCTAATAGCAGAAGCACCCACATCGAGTTTTTGGGCAGCTTTACCAATACTACCTGCTTCAACCACAGTTAAAAAATATTTTATTTGTTTGATTTCCATAATAAATATGTTCGCTCATCATCCTTGATTTAATTTGTACAGATATGAAGGATTGGGAAATCTATCATGTGCTTTAATATTAACAGCAATCCATAAAAAAGATCTTCAATTTGATATTCTAAAAACAATAAAACGATCTTTTTCAAATTTAATATTAAAATTTATTCTCTAACTTTTATTTATTATTACGATAAATTTATCGCTAGATTTTCAGTCTTTCACTTCCCTTTTCTTAGAATTTTAACCTATTTAATTTTACTAATGCCCCCTTTAATTTATTGGTATCACGATGTTTTCTTGATCTGTGCTTTAATCTTTTCAAATGAAAAAGGGAGCACATTAAATGCATGATGCATTAAAAAATATGATGGATTTTCAAATGATGAAGAAGAGTAATTGATTAAATAACTATTGGAAAAATATATGAGTATTTAGCTCATTTGATCAGAAGGGAAAATTGGGTAAATAAGTTTATTTATTTAAATATTAACGTTACCCATAGCATGGATATGCAAAAGACAACTCAATAGATTACGTTTTTACTATCTTGTTGTTATTCATCAGTATTATTTAACCGAAGCATTTTTAGATATTTTTGCAAAGGTTTTAATTCTCATTATAGATCTGGTGATTGTCCTAACTTTCCCTCTCCTTAGCTATTTCTTTCAGTCGCTTGATTCGTAATTTTTATAGTAACGCTGCATTACTGAAGTTCGCTGTGAAAAAGCGCATTTCAAAACATAAGACCAAAACTAAAAACCAATAAGCATGATCGTGCCAAGGAGGTCGATTACTGAGATTGGTAAAAATCAAAATATGAATAGAGCAAAACGTTATAAGGATGTATGTAACATGAAAAATTTAACTTTACTCGCATTAACATGCGTCAGTGTGACAATGGCTGGGTGTGGTTCAGGAAATGCTTCTAAAGAGGCGGGTCAGCCAAAACGTCCGGAATGTATAGCCCCAGCCAAGCCGGGTGGCGGGTTTGATATGACCTGTAAATTAATTCAATCTGGTTTTAAACAAACAGACCAGCTCAAAGATCCAATACGCGTAACCTATATGCCAGGTGGGGTAGGAGCCGTAGCCTATAACAAGATCGTAAACAGTGATCCTGCGAATAATAATGCCGTGGTTGCATTTTCCACTGGTTCACTTTTGAACTTAGCACAAGGAAAATTCGGACACTTCACTGAAAAAGATGTGAAATGGTTGTCTGGGGTCGCCGTCGATTATGGTCTGGTTTCGGTACATAAAGACTCACCATTGAAAAACCTCGATGACTTGATGAAAGCACTCCGAGAAAACCCAAAAGCACTTAGCTTTGGTGGTGCAGGAAGTGTAGGTGGTCAAGACTGGATGCAAACAGCAATGTTGGCAAAAAAAGCAGGTATTAGTCCTGCCGATTTAAGATTTGTTGCACTTGAAGGCGGTGGGGAAGTGCTGACTTCATTACTGGGGCAGCATATTCAAGTTGGGGTGGGCAATATTAGTGAAGTCAGTTCATACCTAGAGTCTGGTGATATTCGGGTTTTGGCAGTTTTTGCTAACAAGCGTTTAGACGGGAAGTTCTCAAAATTACCTACTGCAAAAGAGCAAGGCTATGACATTGAGTGGCCAGTCATCCGTGGTTTCTATATGGGACCAAAGGTCAGTGATGAAGCTTATGGTTGGTGGAAAAATGCCTTCGATAAAATGATGGCTAACCAGAAATTTGATGCAGTCCGTGAAAATCAGGATCTACTCCCATTTCAGCTGACAGGTGAAGAACTCAAAGCTTATGTTTATAAACAAACCGAGGAAATGCGGCAGTTATCGCAAGAATATAAATTATCACAATAACAAATCGGCTGGGTTGAGAAGCTATTTTTCAGCTCAGTTTTTTTCTGAGGATAGATGATGAAATCTGAACGGATTCTTACCGCCATTATTACGGTTTGTGGGTTATTTTTGTTGATTTATGCGAGCAATTTTGAAGCCCCAATTTCCTACGATCCAGTGGGCCCTAAAGCTTTTCCTATTTTATTAATGGGCTTAATTACAGCGAGTGCAGCGTATCTCACTATTCGACCAGCCATTATGTTTGAACCTGTGGAATTGGGATGGACAAAAAAATTAGTCGTTAAGTTAACGTTATGTGCGGTGGCTTTAACGTTGTATGCATTAGTTTTTGAATGGCTCGGCTTTATTGTTGCAACCCTGTTGATGACCATTGCAGTGGGCAAACTTTTCCATGGCAAAACCATACCGGTTTTGGTGACAGGTTTGGTACTGAGCATGAGTACCTACTATATGTTTGACCGTTTCTTGGATGTGCCATTACCACTTGGATTTTTTGGTTAAGGATGACCCGATATGGATGTATTAAGTTTTTTAATGATGGGGTTTGAGGTTGCCTTGCAGCCGCAGAATCTTTTAATTGCTTTGATTGGCGCATTTATTGGAACGATTGTTGGCTTATTACCGGGTTTAGGTCCAATTAATGGTGTGGCAATTTTATTGCCGTTTGCTTACGCTTTGGGTTTACCCGTAGATAGTGCCTTGATTTTATTGGCAGCAGTTTATTTGGGCTGTGAATATGGCGGACGTATTTCAGCGATTCTGTTAAACGTACCCGGAGATGCTGGAGCCATTATGACCACGTTAGATGGTTATCCATTGGCACAGCAAGGTAAGGCAGGAATTGCATTGTCTTTGTCATCGGTCAGTTCCTTTGTTGGAAGTACTGTTGCCTTTATTGGGATTGTGCTGTTTGCTCCTATATTGGCGAAATGGGCAATTGCGTTTGGTCCCGCTGAATATTTTGCTCTGATGGTCTTTGCAATTGTTTGTTTAACTGGTCTGGTTAGTACGCAGCCGTTTAAAACTTTAATTATGGCACTCATGGGCCTAGCACTTTCAACTGTAGGGATGGATGCAATTACAGGTGTATATCGCTTTACCTTTAACAGTGTGGGTTTAAGTGACGGTATTGCTTTTACTACTTTGGTTATTGGCCTATTTAGTGTAAGCGAAATCCTATTAATGCTCGAACGTACGACAATTGGTCAAGTTGCTTTAAAACAAGGAAAGCGTTCTCTTTTTAATCTTAAAGAGTTCATTTTCTCGTTAGTTGCTATTATCCGCAGTTCAGTGATTGGTTTCTTCTTGGGTATTCTTCCAGGAGCAGGCGCAACCGTTGCAAGTGCAATGGCCTATACCACTGAGCGAAAAATGGCAAAGGATAGTAGCAAGTTTGGTAAAGGTGATTTACGTGGGCTTGCTGCACCAGAAAGTGCGAATAACGCAGCCGCTTGTGGTTCATTTGTACCCATGTTGACACTAGGTGTGCCGGGCTCGGGGACGACTGCGGTCATGATGGGCGCATTGCTTATGTACAACATCGCACCAGGTCCGCAGTTATTTGTTCAGCAACCTGTATTGGTGTGGTCGCTGATTGCATCGCTTATGGTGGGTAATATCATTCTGTTGGTATTAAACTTGCCATTGGTAGGCTTCTTTGCCCGCATGCTGAGTATTCCTAATTACATTCTGATTCCGATCATCGCAAGTGTGAGTTTTGTTGGTGTGTATGCTATTCATAGCAATATCTTTGACTTGCTGTTATGTATGGGCTTAGGTGTATGTGGATATATTCTCAGAAAATTTGATTTTCCCTTAGCTCCACTGATTCTTGGTTTTGTACTTGGCGAATTAATGGAATCGAATCTGCGCCGTGCACTTTCAATTTCTCAAGGGGAACTTGATGTCTTATGGAGCAGTAAGATTAGTATAGGACTTTGGATCATGTCAGGATTATTATTGATCTTGCCAATCGTTCGTAAATACTTGTTTATCAAAAAGCAACAAGCTTAATAGGACAGCAATAATAGTCAGCATTGGTTGGCTATTATTGCTCTGAATTATGGAAAAAATAAGCTCAAATCTCAAAGGATTAGCAATTGCTCTGGTCGGAGCTTTAATAGCCAAATACTTGCATATTCCCTTGCCTTGGTTGCTTGGACCTTTATTGACGGCCTTATTGTTCGGTAGTGTTGGTCATCCACTTGCCTGTGATCCCCAGTGGCGACGCATAGGGCAGGTCATTATCGGTATGGCTTTAGGCCTATACTTTTCACCAGCTTTGGTACAGGCAGTGGCAGCATATTGGGGCTTTATCCTCATAGGTTTGGCATGGTCACTTGTGTTGGGTACATTACTGGCTGGATTGCAATATCGAATTAATGCCTTGGATTGGGCAACAGCATGGTTTTCTTCGGCCATTGGCAGTGCCAGTGAAATGGTGAATATTGCAGAACGGTATCAGGCTCAAGTCGATAAAGTCGTTGCTGCCCATAGTTTGAGAATTGTGATTTTGGTTGTGATGGTCCCAATTTTTATGGAACTTTATTTTCATGTTCAATGGACTGGTTTAAAGATACCAGTGTCGGATCAATTTAGCTTTTTTCAGGTCGTCTTACTGTTTTGTCTGGCTCTGTTTGTGGGTAAGGTTTTTCAATTTTTTAATCTTTTGAATGCTTGGATTTTGGGGCCACTCGCCATTATTGGGTTATTGTCATTTTGTGGAATACTTCAGATGAAATTGCCTGAATGGTTTACTGCCTTTGGTCAAGTCTGTATTGGTTGGTCACTAGGTAGCAAATTTCCATTTAGCTTTTTAAGGAAAAATAAAAAATTTATTGGAATCACACTGATATTCAATTTACTGGCTTTAGCGCTATCGATCAGCGTTGCTTTATTACTGGTTAATTTAAGTCATACAGAAAAACAAATCTTGATTTTAGGGCTTTCACCTGGAGGCATCGCAGAAATGTCACTGATGGCTAAAGCTCTCGGACTCGCAGTACCCATCGTTGTTTCCTTTCAACTCTCAAGATTAATTTTTGTAATTCTCACTACACGCTTTTTTTATCAATACAGTCTGCAATTGTTTTTTAAATCTAAAAAGTAAGTAAGACATTTTTAAAGAGCTGAAAAGCTACTTAAGGGGGGACTATATCTACAATTTTTGTAAATGGATGAACAGCACGCTTTATTGAAATAAAACAAAGGAATGCAAAATGAAATTTAACTCACCTAAGACAGTAGTAATCGTTAGCTTGACCACGATTACTACATTTACCCATGCCAATCAGAGCAGTGAACTTGAACAGTTACGTGCAGAAGTGAATGAACTCCGACAAATGCTTCAGGCTCAGCAAGCAATACCTACAAATAGCGTACAGGTTCCACACGTACCTACGGCAAGTGTTATTACGCCGCCTGAAAAAAATACTCAAGCTATATTCAAATGGCAAACAAAATCAGGTGCCAATGTTAATTTGTATGGCTTTGTTCGTGCTGATACTGCCTATCAGTTTGAAGGTGCGAAAGGTATGTTTAACCGCATTAATGGTGTGTTACTAGATGGTGATCCTGATAAAAAATCGACTGAAGATCGCTTGGATTCGACCGTCAATGCCTCTCGTATTGGTTTAGATTTTAATACTCCGGTAGGGAAAAAGACGTTAAAAGGGAAAATTGAAATAGATTTCCGTGGTGGGACAAATAAAGACAATGCCCGTCTGCGACATGTTTATTTAAACTATGATCGGTGGTTGATTGGTCAAACGACGTCTACTTTTCTTTCAACTGAAACAGCACCAGAAATGTTGGATTCAAATACAGCATTAGGTGGTGGTACTAATCGTAATCCAATGGTGCGTTATTCTGGGCCAATTAATGCATCAACCTCTTCTTTCTTAAGCTTAGAAAAAGGCAATGACGAGAACCGTCTGCCTTTACTGGCGAGTAAATTGAAATATGAATTTGCCACGGACAAAGGCGTAATGACTGCGCGTGGTTTGATCCAAGAAGTACGTCTACGCAATGAAAATGATGAAACTAAAACGGGATGGGGTGCCGCATTAGGTCTTCGCTATAAAATCACGCCATCCTTATTATTTAATAGCAACTATTCGCATGTTTCTGGAGACAATAAGTTATTACTGGTAACTTCAGATAATGTCCGTCATATTCAAAACGGGGATGATGTCGAATTAATTGATTTTGATGCATTTCAATTGGGTCTTACTTATCAATTTAATGAAAAGCTAAGGGGCACAATAGGTCATGGTGCATTGATCTATGAAGATAAAGATCTAATAACAAAAGATGCCAATAAAAAGTTACAACAGAGTTGGGCGAATTTGATGTTTAAACCCAATAAACCACTAACTTTTGGGGTTGAGTATGTCTATGGTGAGCGTAACACTGTCAGCCAGCAAGTAGGAAAAGATAAGCGTATAGAAATGATGGCGAAATATGAATTTTAGATGAGCGCTTATATGGTTAAGTCATGTAATTTCTTAATCTATTGACCGACATAAGCTAAAGCGATGCTCTGTATTTATTATCGCTTTAGCAATCAAGTCCCTCTACTGAAACTTAGTAAAAAGCAAAATCACGCCTAAGACACATAAAATAGAGCCAATCACTTTATTAATCTGTACTTGCTTGGCTAACATTTTCTGTCTCAGTAGCATGGATGAAAACAGCACAGCCACCAGTGAAAACCATACAAAATGGGCAAAAGACATAAAAAAGCCATAAGCCAAAAGAATAGTTTTAGGTGTAGTTAAACTCACAATTTGCGTATAGGTGCTAATCACAAATAGCGTGGTTTTAGGGTTCAGGGCGTTGGTAAAAAAGCCGTATTTTATGGCTTGCAAAGTACCTATAAAATTTAAAGCAGCAGTGTCTAAAACTGGTTTTTGAGTAAAAGTTTTATAGCCAATATAGATCATATAAAGCGCGCCAATATACTTAACAATATTCAAAATTTGTGGCGTATAAGTCATCACAAACGCAACGGCGACTAGCGTATAGGTCACATGCACCAACACGCCAAGCGATATGCCGAGTGAAGTGAATACACCTATTTTTCTGCCGTACAGATAACTATTTTTGGTAACGATCGCGAAGTCAGCGCCGGGGCTAACCACCGCCAAAATCGTGATGAGAATAACCGCAATAAACTCTGCCATTATCTTGCATCCTCACTGAAAACTAGGGGGTTGATCTGTACTTTGTGGAATGTATTTGAGAGGAGAACTGTTTTACTTAAAGCTGTTATTCTTTTCGTGAGAAAGATTAGGGTTTTACATTTGGGAAGATAGACATCGATATTTAATATGTTTTTCATCATCTAAAATAGGTTTTAATAAAGATGATTTTTATTTTGAACAGAAACCTAAAAATAAAAATCGATAAAAACGACTACACATTTATGAGTTTTTGGAATGATTGAGAGAATATCGCTGAATTCATTAAAATTTTTCTACTTTGTGGCGAAGTATGGCAGTGTTACTTTAGCTGCAAAGAAATTATTTGTGACGCAAAGTGCGGTTAGTAAACAAATTTATAATTTAGAAGAAGCTTTAAATACGACTTTGTTCGATCGAAAAAATAAAACACTTGTGATGACCGAGCAGGGTGAAATTTTATTAAGTTGTTGCCATCAGGTGTTTGGTCAACTCGATGAATGTTTAATAGAACTCAGCCAGCCTAAAATTCACAACAAACAACTGGTTTTGTCGTGTGAACCGACGCTTTCCATGAAATGGCTTATTCCACGGTTATCAAAATTTAAAAAGCTTGGTCATGATTTTGAGGTTGTGCTACTCACAGCAGGCGGTGTGGTCGATTTTGAAAAAGATAATATTGATATCGCAATTCGCCGAAATGACTTTGATTGGGGAGAGCATATTTATAGCGAAAAGATTGCCGATGAATATATCGCTCTCGTTCAAGCAACTAAGCCATCGGAAACCAACGACATACTCATTTCGACCTCTAGACCAAATTTTTTCAAAAGTACGAGTCGCATTGCTGAGTTAAAGCAGAGTTTAAAAGGCTACACCAAAGTTGAACTCGAACATTTTTATCTATGCTTAGAAGGCTGTTTGGCGGGACTTGGCGCAACAGTCATCTCAATTTATATGATTGAAAAAGAGCTTGAGTGGAACTTACTGAAAAAAATTTCACCTGTTGTGCAAGATAATTCAGCTTATTTTTTACTTTCTCATAGCGCTTTTGAGGAAGATTCACGTAAAACCATATTTTTAGAATGGCTAAAAGCAGAGATGAATGAAAGTCAGCATAAATTACTTTAGGTTGATTCTTTTTAAATTGAATTTTTCTTTTTAAACTTTTGAAACTAATAATAAATATTTGAAATGATTAAGGCACCGTGTGAGTGCCGTAAATTGAATTTTTGCTGACTAAAATTTCCTAAGATGAAAAATATTTAACTTCATACTTATTTATTAAACCCTAAACATGAATTTCACTCAGTTTGTAATGAGACTAAATCATTTTTATTCATGTTCTGATTGCGGTATAAATCTATTCATGCTCTGAAGCGCTCCAGTTATTCACTTTGATAAGACCATAAGGCACAAATCTGACAAGTCTGGAAAGTTTAAAAAGAGCAAAAGGTTTTTATTTAGGTTTTATCTCAGAAATTAGGGTACTGATCACAATGAGTAAAGAATTTACATTTACGATTAAGAGTATTTGTTTCGATGAGAACTATCGTCCAGCAGACAATACACGTATTACAACCAACTTTGCTAACTTGGCAAGAGGGATGAGCCGCGAAGAGAATTTGCGCAATACATTGCAGATGATCGACAATCGTTTCAATGCCTTAGCTCATTGGGACAACCCTAAAGGCGACCGCTATGGCGTTGAACTTGAAATCATTTCAGTTGAAATGAACATTGATGCCGAAAACCGTACTAGCGGGCTTCCTCTCATCGAAATATTGAAAACCAATATTGTTGATAAGAAAACCAATGAACGCATCGAAGGTATTGTAGGCAACAACTTCTCGTCTTATGTACGTGACTATGACTTTAGTGTGCTGTTGTTAGATCACAACAAAAACAAGTCGACTTTTAGCACGCCAGAAAAGTTTGGTGAATTACACGGTAACTTGTTTAAGAGCTTTATTAACTCTGAAACTTACAAAGCCAACTTTAAAAAGGCACCTGTAATTTGCTTAAGCGTTTCGACGACTAAAGAGTATCACCGTACTGAAAACGAACATCCTGTTTTAGGTGTTGAATACAAGCAAGAAGACTATTCATTAACTGATGAATATTTCCAAAAAATGGGCTTAAAAGTTCGCTACTTCATGCCGCCAAATAGCGTTGCGCCGTTAGCGTTCTATTTTACAGGCGATTTGTTGAGTGATTACACCAACCTTGAGTTGATTAGTACCATTAGTACGATGGAAACATTCCAAAAGATTTACCGTCCTGAAATTTACAATGCAAATTCAGTGGCTGGAAAATCTTATCAACCAAGCTTGAAACACGAAGATTATTCACTTACTCGAATTGTGTATGACCGTGAAGAACGTAGCCGTTTGGCTATTGAGCAGGGGAAGTTTGTTGAAGAGCAATTTATCAAACCATACCAAGCGATTCTTGAGCAGTGGTCTGCTAATTACGCTCCTAATTAATCAACATACGGGTCATTATCATGAAAAAATTATTACCAACTTCAACTGCTGGCAGCTTACCAAAACCGTCTTGGCTTGCAGAGCCTGAAAAGCTTTGGTCGCCTTGGAAACTTGAAAACGAAGGCTTAGTTGAAGGTAAAAAAGACGCGTTACGTTTGGCGTTGCATGAACAACAACTTGCAGGCATCGACATTGTGAGCGATGGTGAACAAACTCGCCAACACTTTGTGACCACGTTTATTGAACACTTAAATGGCGTAGATTTTGAGAAGCGCGAAACAGTTCGTATTCGTGACCGTTACGATGCAAGCGTGCCATCTGTGGTAGGCGCGGTGTCTCGTCAAAAGCCTGTGTTTGTTGAAGATGCGAAGTTTTTACGTCAGCAAACCAATCAACCAATTAAATGGGCATTACCTGGCCCAATGACTATGATTGATACGCTTTACGATGGTCACTACAAGAGCCGTGAAAAACTCGCTTGGGAATTTGCCAAAATCTTAAACCAAGAAGCGCGTGAGCTAGAAGCTGCTGGTGTAGATATTATTCAGTTTGACGAACCTGCATTTAACGTATTCTTTGACGAAGTAAATGACTGGGGTATCGCGACTTTAGAGCGCGCAATTGAAGGTCTAAAATGTGAAACTGCGGTGCACATTTGCTATGGTTACGGCATTAAAGCCAACACTGACTGGAAAAAGACACTTGGTTCTGAATGGCGCCAGTACGAAGAAGCTTTCCCGAAACTTCAAACGTCTAACATTGATATCATCTCGTTAGAATGTCACAACTCACATGTGCCTATCGATTTACTCGAACTCATTCGTGGTAAAAAAGTGATGGTCGGCGCAATTGATGTTGCATCTAACCAGATTGAAACACCAGAAGAAGTAGCCAATACACTACGTAAAGCGCTTCAGTTTGTAGATTCTGACAAGCTTTACCCATGCACAAACTGCGGTATGGCACCTCTTTCTCGTGAAGTGGCACGCGGCAAGTTAAATGCTTTAAGTGCAGGTGCAGAAATCGTTCGCCGAGAACTGACTGGTTATGATCTTACTGCTTAATATTTACCAATAAGTGGTATAAAGGGTTACTTTTTTGATGGCAGTTGATAATCAAACAAGTAACCCTCATTTTACTTACTACATGTCGCTCTAATCAGGTCGCATGTCGATAGTACCTTCCTGATGGAGTTGGGCGGTATAGCAAACACACAGGACAAGGTACGGTTCAATTTAGGAATAATGTCATGGTTCAAGCAACAGACTTTAGAAATGCAATGTCTTTACTCACAAGTGCAGTTAGTGTTGTGACCACGGCAGGCATGTCTGGCCGTTTTGGATTTACTGCCTCTGCTGTTTGTAGTGTGACTGACACACCTCCGACATTATTGGTGTGTATGAACCAATCTGCGAGTTCACATGCACATTTCCTAGATAACAAAATCTTAACTGTGAACGTGTTAGGCGCGCATCACGAACATATTTCAAAGGCATTTTCATCTAAGCTCACACCAGAAGAGCGCTTTAAACATGGCGCATGGATTGAGTTAGAAACGGGTTCACCTGTATTAGACGATGCTTTGGTAAGTTTCGATTGTGAGATTGAGCAAATTCAACAAGTCGGCACACATACGATTTTTATATGTCCGATTGTGGCGATTAAACAAAGCCAACATGACCAAAGTTTGGTTTATTTTAACCGTGCTTATCACCAAGTGGGGCAGACAGAGATTGTCTAATCTCACTTTCCTTTTTGTTGTTTCAAATTAAAAGTTAAAAGATAGAAATCAATAAGCATGGATCGCTTCACTTAATTTAAAAAATACAATTAAATATAATATCTAAAATAATAATTAAGTTAATCTAATGAAAAACAATAAGAAATTTAAACACTTGTCATAAAAGCTACATTGACACCTCTAAACTCTCAGATTATGCTTTGCGTGCTGGCCTACATTGCCAGCCGGTTTTAGCAGACCGCATAGTAAGAGCATCAGATTATTCCTTTTCTGAGGAGTAGTCTCATGTGTTTCAATCGTCCCTCGCTCGTTGCGGTAGGACGAGTGAGGGACACCTTCGGGTGTGCTGATTTCTTACTATCAGTCTGCTAACCCTTGCTCGTTCTGCCACCATAATTCCAAATGAATGCTTTGGCAGAACTCCCAATATCAGGAGTTGGCTATGCACATCCATCATTTTTTGGCCCTCAGTGCCAAAAGCTATAACGACACAGCTTAAAAATTTACAGCAGCTTGAACGCCATAAGGTTTTCAGGTTTTAGTCATTTTTACTTAAAACTTAGCAAAACAAAACTTGAGATGTGCCAAGCACCGTCTTACGGCTTTGCTGTGCCTTTTTTTCTCCCAGAAAGGGCACAGGCTTTTTATCTCATTTAGAAACAACAAGAATTTATAACGGTAAAACTATGCCAACTTTAGAAAGATCTTCCAAAAAATTACAGGTTGTTCAAACTGCCATCCAACTTTTTACCACGCATGGATTTCACAATGCAGGGGTAGACCTGATTATTAAAAAATCCAAAATTCCAAAAGCCACGTTTTATAACTACTTTCACTCGAAAGAACGTCTTGTTGAAATGTGTTTAATCTTTCAAAAAAGCCGACTCAAAGAAGAAGTACTAGCAATTGTCTATTCACACCGCTACCCAACCGCAGCCGATAAACTCAAAGAAATTGTCCGTTTACATGTCGATGTAAATAGCCTTTACCATCTTTTGTTTAAAGCCATTTTTGAATTAAAACTGCTTTATCCTCGGGCTTACCGCATGGCAGTTGAATACCGAAAATGGCTATTGAAAGAAATTTTTGATTTAGTTTTTAGTCTGGAAACTAACAAACTCAAACCCGATGCCAACATGGTTTTAAACTTAATTGATGGCTTGATGCTACAGGTTTTAAGTTCAAATCGTGTGGATGAACGGGATGTGGTGTTGGAGAGGTTTTGGGGGAGGGCTTAGAACCGATCTATATATGACTTCTTTACCTTATTGGTAGAAGTAGGTTGAAAAGCAAATTGAGCTAAACCTAATTCTGTTAGTCTAATTTTCATTGTTTCTTGGGAAACGTTAAAAATTTCAGTCAAAGGTAAAATGATTCTTCTATAATTTTCAAAGTTACATGGTTGTGAGTCAATGTAGAGTGGTGAGAATCCTCTATTTCTGATGCCATAATGTTGTAAATAATAGTTTAAAGTTGCTTTTAACCGATTTTCAGGCAGTAGTAAGCAACCTGCAAAATAATTTGCTTGAAATTCTAGTCGATCAATATTTTGGGTAATTTCTATATCTACAGAGTGAGATTCCATAGCTGGTGAAAAGTTCTCTGAAATTATATATTTGCTATGGTTAAGAAAAATATGTGCTATTTCATGTGCTTTTGCAAAATTAATCTGATGTTGAGAAAAGAAGGTAGTTCCCAAAATAGTAATAGTTTTTAATTTAGTTTCTAGCTTACCAATAATATTGGGGTGTTCGGGAGTATCAATCTCAATAAGTTTATAACCTAGAGTATTTATTATTTCATTTAAATCTATCTCATCGTTTTTATAAAATTTATCAAATAAGTTTTCTGCAAGGATGCTTAACTCTTTTTTAGATTTATAAGGGATAGTTTTAGAGTATGAATTTACACGGTGTTGTGTGAAGAATTCTTTTGGAGATACATCTTTCTGCAAAGAAAGGAAATCATAAATTAAATCTTTTGGAATGCTTGTAAAGCGTAGGGGTGTTTGAATAAAGATATTCGTAGCAGAAATATCTTGGAAATTTTCTGAAGTGAGTGCATTACTTATGATTTCATCATTATTCTTTATTCTATTAATTGTTCTATTAAAGATAACTTCATGATTATCATTAGTGGTGATTTTCCATAGTCCTATATTTCTATTTTTTGCAATTTTTAATGCTCCTTTTTGGAAGCCATTTTTAGTAATGCAGATAGCCTTAGTATTATGCTTTCCGACTTGACTAACTTTGGTTGAAAATTCCTCAATATCATCAACAGGTACTTTTTTACCATAATCTTTACATTCAATAAGAATAACCAGAAATGGATCTTCTTGTTCAAAGAAGGAAACTTCAATAGCTACATCAAAGATAATGTAGCCCTCTCTATCCTTTGAATAGTACTTTTTCTGTTTGTAAATTTTAGCTTGATTAGGGTTAATGCCTAAGTAACCCTTTCTGAGTAGGATCGAGAAATAATCAAAAACAAAATTTTCAAAAGCGTCGCCTTTCTTTTTAGTATTCATGTATAAAAAAGAATTGAATTTTTTTAATCATATATAAAAATCAGTAGCTTGGCTATGTACTTAGAACAGCCTAAGACCTGATTAAGTGGAACCAAAACTTTTATAAAGAACTTCCATACTCCACATACCCATCTTCAATTGCAGGAATAATCTCTACAAACTCAAAGTAGGGCACTGTACAAAATGCAGAGTCTCGAATCGCATCAATCACAAAATAATAATCTTGCAAAGATGTCGTCTCAAACACAGCAATATCACTGGCTTTAGTGCTAAACGCTTCAACGTCATACCACCGAACTTTTACAGTCGGGTACATATCAAAAATAGGTTCAAGTTTCTGTGCACTAAACTCAGCCCGCTTTTCACGAGCTAAAGCCAACCAAGCAGGCAAAGCTCTTAAATGAATAAAAAAAGTATAGGTTTAGGGTATAATTTGAGAATATTTTAGAGATGACAGTTCGCATTAAAACATTTATGAAATACTTCTGCTAACAATATTATTTAGGTTGTTTTAATATTTAAAATAATTAATTAAAATGTAGTTTTTTTAAGCGCTTTTGTGATTTTTTTAAATGATTTTTAATTTTAATTTAATAATGATTTTATTGTTTTTTATTTGTAATTGATGTGGAGTGAGATATTTACTTATAGATTTACTATGTTAATCTATTTTGTGTTGTGGTGAGAATTATTTTATATTAATCATAATGAAAAAATTTAAAAAATTCTAATCATAATAAATATCTTACTAATTATTAAAAAGTATTATAGGAATAATATATGACGAACTTCGTTAATGTTCTAAATGAAATGAAAGAGCACTACCAAAATAATATTAATAATGGTGTGGCAATACCATATTATCCTAATTTGGTTGAAGATTCTTTAGGTTTAATGGAGGCAACGAATAAGTATCTGGTCGCTGATGATAGTGAATTAGCAGATAATTCTGTTCAAAGTAAATTGAATGATTTACAAAATCAAGCAAAGGATTTGTCTACAAATACTGCTTCAACTATCGAAGAAGAATTAAAAAAATCTGCTAAAGAGCTGAAAGACAGTGGTAATTCTGATAGTTCACAATCAAAATTTAAAGATAAACTGAATAAAATTAAAGAGGATGCTAAGAAGAAAGCAAATGATAATATTGAGAAGATTTTTGCAGAAGCAGAAAAAATCGGTAATACTTTTCCTGTAGCTCAAAACCTTATCATCGTTGCAGCACAAAAAATTAGTGATTTAATTAATGATTTATTTACTAGGTTGGTTGATTATATTGTTAAAATTGTTTCGGACATTATTGTATGGATAAAAGGTGCTTGGGATTCTATTGTTAGTACTTTTAATAATATTAAAACATGGATTTTAAATTGGTTTAAATAAAATAACTTATTTATAACAACACCATGACCCTGAAGTGGTAATGGTGTTGTTTGTTTTCTAAATTTTGTTTTTAATAAATTAAATTTTATATATTCTTACAAATTTTAAAAATTTATAGTAATTGTTTGAAATTGATATGTAATATCTATTTTTAATTAATTAGACTAATAGAGTTTATAAAGAACTTTCATACTCCAGATACCCATCTTCAATTGCTGGAATAATCTCTACAAACTCAAAGTAGGGCACTGTACAAAACTCAGAGTCTCGAATCGCATCAATCACAAAATAATAATCTTGCAAAGATGTCGTCTCAAACACAGCAATATCACTGGCTTTAGTGCTAAATGCTTCAACGTCATACCACCGAACTTTTACAGTCGGGTACTTCTCAAAAATAGGTTCAAGCTTTTGTGTACTAAACTCAGCCCGCTTTTCACGAGGTAACGCCAACCAAGCAGGCAAAGCTCTTAAATGAATAAAAAAAGTATAGGTTCTAGACATAACCACTCCATGACTGGGCCGAGTTGTAGCTCAATTGAAAAGACAGCATTTACTTGTCATATCAACATGACTCAGTCAGTATATGAGTGATTACTCACATTAAATACTCGCATTTCGACCCATGTCAGAAACCCTCCCAGACCCACGTAAACGCCCACGTCAAGCACGATCAGTGGCTACCTTTGAAGCTATTTTAGAGGCGGCTGCTCGCATTTTGGAGTCTTTAGGCTTTGCTGGATTTAACACAAATGCCGTGGCTGAACTTGCTGGCGTAAGCATTGGTAGCCTATATCAATACTTTCCATCTAAAGAGGCTTTAATCGTCGAGTTAATTCGACGTGAACGCGCCAAGCTTTCAACCCATATTGTTGAAGCCATACAGCAGCATGAAGCCGCAGACTTAAAAGAAAAATTAAAACTCATCATTCAGGCTGCTGTGCAACATCAATTGAGCCGTCCGCAGTTGGCACGAACTTTAGAGTTTGCTTCAGAACTGATTGGAAAAGATGTTGAGGAAAGCGTACTTCAACACGAACTTGAAACCATAATTTCTGACTTGTTTATATGTTCTGGTATTTCACATGAGCAGACAGCCGCACAAGATGTAATTGCGTTAAGTAAAGGAATGATTAACGCAGCAGGCATAGCAGGGGAAAGTGATTTAAACCATTTACAGCAGCGAGTTGAAAAGGCTGTATTTAGTTATTTGGATCTGACGTAATATTATTAATTTATGAATCTGTAGATATAAAAAAGGGCTGTTATTGGCATCCTTTTTCGCAAAATATATATTGTGTTTATAAAATAGATGGGGGAGTGTTTTTATTAATTTTATATGTTTTTAATCATATGTTTTAAATTTATTTAAATTAATCATTATTGCTGCTTTTAAATAAATGATATATCTTTAATATATGATTTTTTAGAGTTTATAGCCTACCACTTCCCCAAGGGGTAGGTTTTTTTTATTTAAAATTTTTACTATAGCTGTTGAGTTGTATAGTTTTATTAGGTTTTAAATTTGTGTGTTTAAAACTTATTTTTATAATTTAAATTTTAAAAAAATTAATTATTTAGTTAATGTTTTTAAAAAATAATCATTTTTCGCTTTATTTTTTTTTAAAGAAAATTATTCTGAAAATTATTTGTTTAATGTGTGGGGTTAATAATTTTTAAATAAGTTTTGGATTGTTTTAAAATATTTCAAGAGATTAGATCTTCTAATGAGTAAATTGCCTCTTCCACACAATGATTTACAACTTATAATCAAATCAGGTACAAAGTTTTTTATATATTTTTGTATTGCTTCTAGTTTATCAATATCACTCACAAAAGGGGTCGTAGTGACAGTTTAGACCGTGCAGTGTTCAGAGCACCAGTGCGTGGTGTCGTCAAAGAAATTGCGGTGACTACCCATGGTGGTGTTGTTCCACAAAACGGTAAATTGATGACGATTGTACCGATTGATGAGCAACTGCTGATTGAAGCGCGTATTTTACCGCGTGACATTGCCTTTATTCGTCCGGGACAAGAAGCACTGGTTAAAATCACTGCCTATGACTACTCAATTTATGGTGGTTTAAAAGGTAAGGTTACGGTTATTTCACCAGACACCATTCGTGATGAAGTGAAACAGGATCAATTCTATTATCGTGTTTATATCCGCACTGATTCCGACAAACTTTACAATAAAGAAGGTAAAGCTTTTGGTATTACACCGGGTATGGTGGCAACAGTAGATATTCGTACTGGTCAAAAAACAATACTCGATTACTTACTTAAACCATTTAATAAAGCCAAAGAAGCTTTGAGAGAAAGATAAAAAATTAAATCTATATAGCTTTTAAATATTTAAAAGCTATATAGATATTAATAATAAAAATTTTTGTTTTAAATATGTGGTTTTTATTATTTATGTTTTAAAACATAAGAAAATTAAAACACTATTGTGAGTATTATTTATTTATAAGTTTTTGAAAAACAATATTTATTATTTTAATTTTTTATTTGGTTAATAAACAAACTTATTTTTGTCACATTTTTCGTGACGTGATTCATGTTTATAATTTGTTTTTGCGTTGAGGTTGGCTTTTGTTTTCTCTAGTTTATTCCTTAATTTGGGCTCTTCTTATTTCAAAAAATAAGGGCTTTAAATTGGATTGGTTTAATTAAATAATCCTGTACAAGGGGAATAAATATGTCAGAGATAAGGGTGGTTTCTAAGGAGAGTCATGAAACCTTAGAAATTACGACAAAGGATACAGTCTCTCTTTCCGAAGCATCTGTTATTTTAATAAAAGTAAATAAAGATGATGTTTCCGAAATTAGACAAGATGGTCGAAATGCAATTATTACTTTAAAAAATGGTGAACAAATAGTAATAGTTGATTTTTTTAACGGTAGTAATTATTCAACTGATAATAGCTTAGTTTTTGAGGATAACAATCATAAATTAATTTGGGTACAATTTACTGATGCCAACGGGGCATTATTAGAAAATATTACTTATAGTTATATTGATAGTATAGAACCGCTTCTTTATCACGATGGAGTTGCATCTCCATGGGCGTGGTTATCTGTACCGCTAACCGCAGCAGGAATTTTGTGGTGGGCACATGATAGTGATGATAAAAATAATAATTTAAATA
>NZ_KB849789.1:77176-184575 GCF_000369045.1 Acinetobacter pittii ATCC 19004 = CIP 70.29
ACAGTTGTTGCAGGTACAGATGGAAGCTGGACAGTACCGAACCCAGGCTTGAATAATGGCGATGTTGTAACAGCAACAGCGACAGATGCAGCAGGTAATGAATCAGTACCGGCAACAGAAGTTGTAGATACTGTACCTCCAGTAATTGCTATTGATGAATTGGATGATGTTGATCCGATCACAGGTACGGCAGAACCAGGTTCAACAGTAACTGTAACCTTCCCAGATGGTAGTACCATTACTACTACTACAGAAGGTGATGGTACTTGGTCTGTAGCTAATCCTGGCACATTAGTAACTGGCGATGTTGTCACAGCAACAGCGACAGATGCAGCAGGTAATACTTCATTACCAGTCACATCTATAGTTCCAGTTTTCATTGATGCTATTGATGATATTGCTACGGTATTAAGTGAGGTTAATCCTGTAGTAACTCATCCTGATATTCCGGGTGGTGCGTTAGTAACCTTCCCATCATTATCATTGATTGGGCCAATTATTGACTTGAAAGGTCAAACACCAATTACAGTGACTGTACCTGAAGGTGGAATTGCATCGTTTGATGTATCTTTTGGTGGAGTTCTAATAGGTGGTGGTATTGGTTCTTATGACCTTAATATTCTTCGTTATAACGAGAATACGGGTGGATATGAGCTCTATAATAAAATAGATAATGCTGGATCCATGCTTGGAGTTGGTTTAGGCGTCATGGGAGGTGGAGCATCCATCAGTAATCTACCTGAAGGACAATATGCACTTGTATTAACTCCAGGTGAGGGCGTACAAGTTACAGGAATTGGTATCGCTTCAATTTCTGTTACCAACGAGGTGTTGAGTGATTATGGTGATGTCGTTGCAAAAGGTAATGTGATTACAGCAAATAATCCTGAAAATCCAACGGACGTTGCTGATGTGATTCATGCTGGTGAAACAGCAACGGTTATCAGTGTTGCTAATGAAGATGGTGTGATAACTGCTCTACCACAAGACAGTGAAGCATTTACTCGTATTCAAGGTGAATATGGTGAGTTGTTTATTGATAAGAATGGTAATTATGAATACATCCGTGATTTCACCATTCCAAATAGTTTAGGTAAAGTAGATAGTTTCACTTACACCATTCAGGATAGTGACGGGCATCAAGATACAGCGACTTTAAATGTTCGCATTGATACAAATGATCTTGATATCACATGGCCAGAAGATCCAACTCAAGATGGTGTCGTAGAGTTGACGGCAACTGATAATACAGCAGCAGCTGCGATTACATTAGTTCCATCAACCAATACAACTGTTGATACGGGTAGTATGGCTGCAAGTAGTACGAAACCGTTATTTGGCGCTGCTACTTCAGTTGCTGGTAGTGATACGAGCGATGTGATTAATGTCGCTGCAAATACTGCCGCATCGCTTAATTTCTCTGTAACTACACAAGGTGGTATCCTCGATAGCTCTGCTAATGGTGATACTTTCAGTTATCAAGTGCAAAAACTTGTGAATGGTGTTTGGACAACTCAACCTGGAGCATCAGCTTCTGTTGTACATTCATCACCAATCTTAGGTGATGCTGGCGGTACTGTGTTGATCAGTGGCTCTTATCAGGTTTCTGCATCAGACACTGCTAGTCAATGGCGTGTCGTGTTTGGTAGCACAGAATCTAATATTCCTCTGATTGCTGGAACGAATACAACTACTGTCAACACTACTGTAAATGCTACTTTCACACATTATGACCAATTCGTTGGTAATGGCACGACGGTAACTGCTACGGGTAACTTGTTAACAGATGATTCTGGTAATGGTGTAGATGTAACGGGTGGAGCAAGTACAAAAGTATTTGTAGAAACTTCGCCTGGTACATATGTACAAGCGAATGGTCAAACAATCACGGTTGAGGATGGTACATTCGTTGTTTCGGCAAATGGAACATATACGTTCACAGCAAATAGTTCTGCTACTTCTGGTGATGTCGCTACATTGAACTATAAACTGGTTGCTGCAACAGGTGATGAAAGTACACCTGCAACTTTGACCGTGAATATTGGTAGTGAGACCATCAGTACCGCTAGCCACGACATTATTACTACTGGAGCTGGTGCAGATACAGTTGTCTATAACTTACTGAACGCTGCTGATGCAACAGGTGGCAATGGTAAGGATGAATGGACTGACTTTAATTTGGCACAAGGTGATAAAGTTGATATTAGTTCATTGTTAAATGGTGCTAATGCAAGCAATATCTCTAATTATGTGTCTGTTACTTCTGACGGTGCGGGTAATACTTTGATTAGTATTGATCGAGATGGTACTGGAAATACATATAACTCAACTGATCTCATTGTATTGAAAAATACAGATACAACATTGGATGAGTTATTGAATAATAATCAGTTGTTGTTTTAATTGATTGTTGTTGATAGAAAACTGTAAATAGAAGAGAAGGCATAAGTGCCTTCTCTTTTTTTATTTAAAAATAGTTTTTAAAAGCATTAGTCGCAGTAAATGGCTTATTTAATATTTTTGAAAGTAAAATTAACTAGATTTTTGGGACTGTTCTAAATTTTGTGTAAGTACTTAATTTTCATTTATCCTTCAGAGGATAATTACAAAAGGTACTTCACATGGATGAAGCAACAATCAAAAGTATGGCTGCCGAATTGGCTAAAGGTCTAAAAACACCAGAAGACTTAAACCAAATGACAGCAGTCTTTAAAAAATTCATGATTGAAACTGCACTCAATACTGAACTTTCAGACCATCTCGGTTATGAAAAGCATCAGCCCAAGAAAGGCTCAAATAGCCGTAATGGGTTTAGTTCTAAAACCATTACAACTCAAGATGGACAACTGGCTTTAGATATTCCCCGTGATCGAGAAGGTTCATTTGAGCCACAAATTATAAAAAAGCACCAAACACGCATCACCAGTATGGATGACCAAATCCTCTCACTGTATGCAAAAGGAATGACTAATAGGGAAATTGTAGCCTTCTTCAAAGAAATGTACGATGCCGATGTGTCAGCATCTCTCATCAGCAAAGTTACCGATGCTGTGATTGAGCAAGTGACTGAGTGGCAAAATAGAGCCTTAGATAGCCTTTATCCTGTTGTCTATCTTGACTGTATTGTTGTCAAAGTCCGTCAGCACTCCAATGTGATTAACAAGTCCGTATACCTTGCTTTAGGCATCAATATGGATGGGCAAAAAGAATTACTGGGTATGTGGATTGCTCAGACAGAAGGTGCCAAATTCTGGCTGTCAGTCATGACAGAGCTAAAAAATCGAGGAGTACAGGACATTCTTGTTGCCTGTGTAGATGGATTAAAAGGCTTCCCTGACGCGATAACCTCTGTTTACCCTCATACTGATATTCAACTGTGTATCGTGCATGTTGTACGCAATAGCCTGAGATTTGTAAGCTGGAAAGACTACAAAGCTGTTACGTCGGGTCTGAAAGCGATTTATCAGGCAAGTACAGAGGAAAATGCTTTAAAATCCCTAGACATCTTCTGTGATCAATGGAATCACCAGTATCCCAAAATTGGAGAATCCTGGCGGGCCAATTGGGAAAATATCCGAACGATCTTTAGCTATCCAGCCGAAATACGTCATGCAATTTATACAACAAATGCGATTGAGTCGTTGAATAGCGTAATACGCCATTCAACGAAGAAAAGGAAAATCTTTTCATCTGATGACTCAGTAAAGAAGGTCATTTACTTAGCAACATCAAATGCTGCGAAGAAATGGACGATGCCAATTCAAAATTGGCGTTTAGCAATGAATTGGTTTACGATTCAGTTCGATGATCGATTAAAAGATCATTTATAAAAAATGGAACTTACACAAAATAATTTACAGGCTCAGATTTTTTTATTTTTAATAACTTTTTTTAAGAGACTTTTAAATTCATTTTTCTCTATATTACGTTCGTTCTTGCTTTCTAGAGTTATCAATAATGTATCTAAAATTTGTGTGTTGAAATGAGCTGAATTTTGATCAATTTCTTTCCAATGATATAAATTCCAATTATTTAAAATAGAAATTTGTTGATCTTGTCTTCTAAGATTTTCAAGAAACTTTTTCATAAAGACGGTTCCTTTTAAATATTGATCTTGAAAAACAGGTTGCCCATCAGTGTATCTCTGTTTTATGAGAGAAGAGGGTAAAAATAGTTTTCCATCAGATGTATCTACAAGTGTAGAAAGACGGTTCCATAATTGAGATGTCCTATAAGTTCTTTGCAAGATGTATTTGTCGAAATCTTCTTCATTTTTCGGCAAATTTCTTTGTCCATATGTACCAAACTTATCTTTTCTGATAATCCCTTCTGACCAAGCTGCCAAGCTTTCTGTCAGCCAAGGTTGCTTAAACATCGTATAACCATAGGTGTAAAGATGAAATAATTCATGTGCTATTAATGAAGAGTCAGTAGTTAGATTTGGAATATTATTGCTAATAAGAATAATTAGAGCACAAGCATTTTTTTTTAATGGATTATTGGAATGTCGATGGGGTTCATCATAAGCTAGTCCGAGTCCATCAAGCTTCTGTATTTGTATATCAATATATTGGACGTTATTTTTATAGCGTGGACTATTCAAAGGATCTTGGTAGCCTAAAACGGACCAAGCTTTTCGTGTGGTATTTGCTTGAATAGCAATATTTTCTACATAGTCTGGAACATGATTTAGATTTTTATCCTGCTGAAATATTAAAGCATTATCACCAGAAGTAGTGTAAAAAATACGCAGATTATTCATGCCATAATAGACTTGATCAAGTTGTTTAACAACAGGAGGGCTACTTGAATAACAATCAGTTTTTGCATGAATATAAGTAGATACACAAAATGTAGAGAATAATAAAACCAAAGTTTTTTTATGCATAAAAAACATTACTGAATAGCCTGGAAAAGCTCTTGCCATTTTAGGGCAAATTGTTTTTGATCTGTGAGTCGACTACATGCATATGCATTTTCACTAAGTTTAAGCCGTTTGTGTTCATCTTTTAATAAAGAAACTACTTTCTGTGCAAATAATTCTTCATCTTGAAAAGTAACTAAATAGCCATTTTCATCATGATTAATCATGTCTGATGGTCCGTAATCGATGTCATAACTCACGACAGGGCAGCCATGGCATAGGGCTTCTAAAACTGCCATACCGAAACCTTCAGATCGGCTAGAAAAAAGGAATAAGCTTGCCTTATTATATAAAGCATCAGTATTCTCATTATAGCCCATCAATTTAATATGGTTATTTAACTGATGTTCATCAATTTGACTTTGTAAGAAGTTATGCTCACTTCCAAAACCATAAATGTTTAAATAAGCATTGGGGATTACTTCTACAACTTTTTTAAAAATTCTAATTAAGCTATCTAAATTTTTCGCTTTATCATATCTAGCAATAGTTAAGCAAAACATTGGGTCTCTGTTTGAAAAATTGACATGGTCAATAGATTTTTCATATATATGTGGAATAACAAATAATTTCTCTTCCATTCCAAAGCGCTGTTGAATATGTTGTTTTTGGCGTTCAGTTAAGATTACTAGTGCATCTAATTCATTACTATATTTAAAATAGCTACGATAATGACGATTAATTGTAGAATTTTGAATATCATGACCATTTAGATGGGTAGCATGAATTGTCCCAATAAATCGCATGTTTTCTTGTTTTATCTCTCTAAGTGGTTCATAGAAATGAATTGCACGGTCGATAAGAATATACATCAGATCATTTTTATAAAGTTGAGAGATTTTTAGGAACCAATACTGAATGAGCTGAGATTCAGTATCAAAAACCTCATTAATAACACCTTGTTTATTAAATAAAAAAATATTTGAAACAATGTTTTTATTCTTTTCGTTGAGTTGGTAGTTTTTTATAATAACTGGATAACCTTCTGTATGATAATAAGTTTCAGTTATTATCATTTGATTTTCTGGGTTGATGACTTGAATACAACTAAGATAACCATAAGAGTCATAAATAATTCGTCCTGTTTTTACACCTTTTTTGAAAGTATTCACATAACTTAAAGTAGGAGAGTCATTTTGCCGTATTTCGTACAAATAGTTTTTATTATTTTTATCATGAAAACGTTGATTGTAGGTGAAAGGAATTATAGTTTTTAAAATGTTACTGTTAAACATTTCTACCATAGGGCTATGAATTTTTTTATTAGCTAGTTTTAGATGAGTTCCTTGAAAATCACCATATAAATTGAGATATCCAATAGAAGGAGGAGCTAAGTTTGTAGATATAAGGCTCCAATAATTTTCTGCAAGTGAGCGATCATATTCAGTAGTAATAATTGTGGGGCTAATACCTAATTGTTCATTTAGTATTTTTGCGCGCTTTAAAAGAGCAAAAACCAATCCATTTTTCTTTTGGTCAATTTTTGGAAATAGAAAAAAATATTGAGATTTCATAATAAATAACCATTTTATAAGTTATACAACATAAAAGATTTGTTTGCTTAAGATGCTTTCAGTAAATCATTTTTTGTAAAAATTGGTGGGTGGTATTCATTTAATCTTTCTATATAAATTCTTTTTTCTAAATTATTTATGAAATCAGATGGATCTGTAAAATTTAGACCTTTTAAATCATTTTTATGAAATCTCCACCATTTTAAGCGCATTAATTCTTTAATGACTGTATCTTCGAATCTTTTACGAATTAATTTGGCAGGATTACCACCCACAATAGTATATGGTTCTACATTCTTGGTAATAACACTATTAGAAGCAATTATTGCTCCATCACCAATTGTAATATTATTTTTTAAAACAACATCAGCTCCAATCCAAACATCATTTCCGATAGTAACATTACGCCGACTTCTATAATTATGGGTGACTAATGCTGGATCAGTATCATGATAGTCCTCACTATAAAAGTGAGGTGAAGTAGAAATCCACTCGGGGAAGTGGTGAGCACCCATAATTTTGATATTACTTGCTAGACTACAATAGCGGCCAATAGATACCCCATAGTTAAGATTAGAAGATGAGTAAGAGAAGGCACCAATTGTACAAAGGCTTAGAACAGAATTATAAAAATTATTATGTCCTTCAAGTTTCAAATCATTATTTAGTGTAATAAGCTTATGTGGATTTTTTTTAAGGAAAAACATATTTATATTAAGTCGACTAAGACACTTTTCAATTTTAAAAAACTCAACATTTGTAGTTTCATTTGATAAAGTAAATATTTCATTATTCATAAAAAAACCTTTAATTACATTATTAAATAATTTTGGATTTGAAACTAATCTTTGAAGTGTAAATAATAAGCAATGTAACCTGATAAATTATGTTCTTGATCATCAATTCGAGCACGAAAACGATCATGTCTTACATAAAAAGAATTTAATATAGACTTGGGGGTTTTCATATACATGGCAACTTCTGGATAGAAGAAACCTGTGCGTTGAAATTCAGCACGTAACTGAATAAGAGATTTTAATTCTTCAAATTTAGAAGATTTAAATAGATTTTCATGACCTTGTATATTTAGACGTTTTACCATTTTATAAGCAGACATCATCATCTCAAGGAAAGTAGCATATACTGTTTTACGATTTTTAATGAAGTCCATGTGATTTAAATAGTTGTTTATACCAAATTGGTAGTATTTAACTTCTGGACATACTACTGTTAATTCATTCGTACAATAACTTAACCAATGATCATGATATTTTTCATATGAATTAGATATGAAGTTATCAAACATTAATTTAACAGTATCTAAAAGAACTTTATTATTATTTAACTGATAAAGCCTTAATAGTGCTAATGCAGCTTCACCATCATAATAAACAATTCTAAATTTTTCTTTAATAGACAAGGAAGGATATTCCAAAACATGAGTTGTTTTTCCTGTTTTATCAATCATTTGTAGAATTCCATTTGCTATTTTTTCTGCATATTCTAGATACTTTTTATTTTTAGTAATTTCCTGATATTTTGTTAACATTAAAATAGCAGCTGCATTCGCACCAAGCTTGATCTCATGATTATTGTCATTTCCATCAATCATATGAGCAGTATCTTCATCTATTAGCTTAAAAAAATTTTTGATGCTGTACTCAATAGCTAAATGAATTTTAGGCCAATATTGATTATTCTCTTCAATCTCAAAAGTTTCTAAAAGAGAATAAATTGAAGTGCAATGCCGTATTGTATTGTAGCTTTTAATTTCATTATCAAAGGCAGGGAAATAGCCATAGATAAATTTCCCATCTTCTAAAAGTTGATTGGATAGAAATTTAGCATTTTTATTAATTATTTCTTTAATATGAGATTTATCATTTCTATCAATAAATCTAACCCCATTTTCACAACCGCCACTTTGAAGTTTAATAAATTTCCCATTTTCGTAAAATACACTTTTAGTTTCAAAAAGCCAAACATCTTTAATTTTACTAATTTCTAGTTCTTTTTTAATAGAAGGATATTTTTTCTTGATTGCATTATTTAAATTATTCTGGTCAATGAAATTTTTTTGATCATATGAAATTCCTCGTATGATTGCATTCCCATAAATTTCTTGCTCTAAAAAACATATATTAAAATCTTTATCAAAACTAATACCTTTCCTAAAATGATTATTATGCTTTTGATTAGATATATCATTGGTAACATCAGTCCAACTGTTTTTTTCTATCTGAGTTACAATATCAAGTTTTATATAGGCTAGATAACGTTTATCTTTAAGAAAAATTTTTTCTAAAAAGTTATTTATTTTTTTTTGCAACTTTTGTATGTCAGCACTAGCGATTGAAAAAACTTTACAACGTTGATCTAGGCAACCATATGAGATAAAGACTATTTTTTTATCAGAGTCAGTCTGATTATATAGTGATATCCATTCACTGATCTGATTCTTTAAATTACTTAAATCTAAATATTTCAATTGATGTAGCATATTATGACCTAATTAAGTTAATCTTGACTAGAAAACAATTAAATTGTTTTAATCCCTTTCTTAAAAAATAATAGAGTGATATTTAATTCTGTTTGTTATTGTATTTGTTTTTTTGTGGTACTAGAAGTGATTTTAAGGCTTGAGTTGTGTTTAAAATTATTAAAAATTTAATTCATGTGTTTTAATTTAAGTGTAGTTTAAAACATAATTTATATTTTTAATTTTAATGTGATCTATCTTATTTTTTTGATAAAAATAAATGAATTATATGGTTTTTAATATTTCTTTTTTGTTGTTGTGTTAACTAATCTTGGTTGTTAATTTAATTATCTAAAGTTTATCTAAATGAAAAAGGTTAATTATGAAAAAATTAATTTCTTTATTGATGTTGCTAGCTACTAATCATATTTTTGCTGAAACAGTTAGTATTGATTTAACAAATGGAAATTTTATTGGAGATGATGCATATAAAGTTGTTACTTCGACGCAATCACAATGTATACAATTAGACAATTCTGGAATCGGAAGAACAGTTTGGGTTGAAGTGAATTTAAATGGTTACTCCTATAAAGAATGCATACGATATTATTCTGCCGGATTACTCGAAAATCAAATTAATAATAGAGCAATTGCGTATTTTTCTGGTGATGTAGCAATTGTAGGAGGAGTAGCACCTTTATCATATACTAACAAAAAACCACAGGACAAAGTTAATGAAGCAGTCGTTTGGTCCACAGAGTTGTATAATTTCCCATATATTTTTGTAGCTCGTCCAGGGATTTATGGATCATCTGGTGTGCATAATGGTGCTAGAAAGCCATTAGAATCTTTATTAATGTCTGAAGCATTAAATAAAATTAAGCAAAGACATCAAATTCTTAACTATGTGTTAGTTGGGCATAGTGGTGGTGGCCATATTGTATCTGCCTTATTATCAAAAAGGACTGATATATTATGTGCTGTTCCAAGTTCAGCTCCTTCATCACCAAAAATACAGGCTGAAGCATTGGGGAAGACATCTGATCCAAGACTATTTGAAACTGTAGATGCAATAACAGCACTTACACCCAAGCACCCAGCGAATAGAGTATTTGTTGTGGGGGATTTAAATGACAGTATTGTGCCTTGGGTTTCTCAAAAAGTACTTCATGACAAGTTGATTCAATTATCTTGGGCATCAAATATCATAAATTTACAAGCGGCTGACAGGGATCATCATAATTTGGCTGAGAAAGCTACTAAGATCGCAGGGATGTGTGCAAGGGGAATGCCAACCTTAAATATTCTTGACCAAGCTGGAAATCTATAAGCGTACTTTTTATTTGCATAGAACAATAAAAAAGTACTATTGCTATCATTCATAGGAATCACTTTTATGCGGATATTAAAAGATTAGCTTGCTTTGAATCTATAAAATGATCTATTTAATTGTTTATTACTTAAATATAAGTTTTATAAACGAAATGAAAGTTGAGATGAAAATTAATATAGATGTAAAAACTATAAATTCTGGACAATAAATTTTGAAAGCATTCTATCTTTAATTATTTTTATAATGTTTGAAATTTAAGTATTTAAAACATGATTTTAAAACATTTTTTTGATGGAGGTGATCTTAGTGTATGTAAAATAAAGATAATTTTTTAATAAAAAAATTATTTTTGAAATTAATTGATTTGTAATTGATACAAATGGAGGCTTATGTGAATATAATTTTGAGGATTTTTATTATGCAACTATCCTCGTATTTCAGGTTTGAGTGATATTCACTAAGTCCACAGCCTTTTAGGGTGTGGACTCTTCTTAATTAATAAAGAACTTAAAGTTATATTGATTTCTTTTATTCCAATTTAAGAATGCAAGGTTAAATTTCACTTAAATGTATTGGGGTATATCTATTGTTAATAATTCCAACTCTCTAAATTTTAATTTAAGATGGGATTTATAAAATGGATTTTTATATATTTAACATGAGGATTAAAATTAATGAAGAATTTAATTCTAACTCAAATCGTATTTTCATTAACACTAATCTTTTCTGGTTGTGTGAATCAACCATATGGACATCAATCGGTTTATTCACCACCTTCTATCAATACAATTGTGAATCATAAATTGTACTTAATAGCAGAAAAATCAGCCCATCCTAGCTTTGGTACAGGTGAGGTTACAGCAGATAAAGCTGCTCAATATGCAAATAATCATAAGAAGACAGTGATTTGTGATAAACATCATTACTATGCTGCGAGTAATACTATTAGTGAGTTGAAGCAGACAAAGATTACTTTAGTAAGTGGCGAGGAAGTTAATGTCCCTAAATCGTGTTGGGTCGAAGATGCGAACCCACAAAACTCAATTTATGTTTCCAAATCATCTGTAAGCCACGGTTTTTGATAATTAAGTACATAGTGGAGATTAAGCTCGAATAGCTTAATCTCCACTATAATTTATTTAAACAATTTTTAAAATATTAGTTATTTAAATCAAAATAATTGATTGAAACGATAGCCTGAAAATAATTTTTATATAATTCTATATTTAGATCTAGAAAACTATTTTTTTCAATTTTTATTAAATATATATTATTATTTACTTCTTTTCGATTTGAAATATATTCTATAGCAGAACCTATTTCATTAATTTTATAATTGCTTGATTGGTTTAAATTTAATGAAACTAAAAAAGAGAGAAAACCTATTTCTTTCATTTTTTCTGCATAGAAAGTAGCGTAAGTTTTAGTGCTTTTTATTGATCCTGTATCAAACATAATTATGCCTGGAAAGGGCCCAAGTCCTTTGGGAATATAAATCTCACCTGTTGCTGAGCCTAGTGAGGAATTCCAAAAAAGATCATTCATATTAAGTGTTTATCAAAATTAAAAATAAATAAATTTTCATAATAATGGCTTGAAAGCATTAAACTATTTGATTCAAAACTCAAAATTATGAATTTTAAAAGATTAAACTATTAAGCTAACGTTTGAAATTTTTTAACACTGTCAAGATTAACTTAAAAGTTTGATTAAGTTATTTCATTGAAAACAACTTTACTTTGTAAATATAATATAATCAATAGTAAATATATATAAATTATATATTTGCGCAAATTAATTTCATAATCAATTGAAAATAAAGTTTATTTTATGGTGTATAACTAATTAATCCTGATTTTATAGAGAAGAGTCAAAAGAAAAAAGTAATTTAAAATTGTAAGGAAAAAGTAAATTAATATAGAGCCATTATAAATTATCATTAATAAAAAATAAATTTAAAATATAATAATATTTTAAATATGTTTATATATATCAATGTCTTATCGAATTTTCTTAAAATTCAATATTTCCTATAATTTATATTGTGTAAAGGATTAAATTTTACTAATGAAATATATTTCATTACGATTCCCTTTTATATCATTCCATATGCATTTAATGGGTTTTTAATTAAAATTTAAATAATTACAATGTGTTACTTTTTGAAGCATTGTTTAAAATTCTTTGGATTACAGTTCTTGTAACTGAAAACTCTTTAGCGAGTGAATACACACTATAGCCTTTTTTGAACAACTCAATCACTCTATTTTTTTGTTCATTATTCAATATTTCAGGCCTACCAACTTTTCTTGCAGGTTTGTGATCTTTGAATTTTTTGTTGTCAGATTTGAACAATTTTTCAAATTCAGCAGATAATTTTAGAAAATGAAGGAAGAAAATTTTCAAGTCACCATTAATTTCATTTTTAGAATAATCCAAGCATATCAGTCGGATTTTTTTTTGATCAATTTTATCAACTATACTTAAAATTTCTTCAAAACTATTACCCAAGCAATCCATGCTTTTTATCACTAAAATATCACCTTCTTCTAATGAATAACTTATTAAGTTAAGAAATTTATCTCTATAAATAATAGATTTATCAACAGATACTTCTTCTACTACTAATCTATTCTTTTGAATTTTATAACCATACTCACTAAAAAAAGAGATATATCTAGAAAATTCAAATTGCAAATTAGGCTCTATTCTAACATAGGCATATGTACGCATATTAAAAACACCAAAATTAAACAAAAACAAAACAAATCTTAGCATCTTATTTTTTTAAAAAAAACATGAACTAAATCACAAAAGTGTACTATACACTGTTTAAAACACATTAATTAAATGCATAGATTGAGCTTCACTGTTTATCACATTTTTAATCATTGTTATTATATTAGTTAATAATTTTATTGGGCTTTTCTGGGTATTTCTTTTCATCTTTAATTACCTTGTTGCTTAAGTCTTTCTAAATTTAATATTAATCTAATATTAAAATCTAGTTTTATTTTTTTAATAGAATGATTTGAATATACATAACAAAACAAAATATCATATAGGAAATCAGAAGATTTTTGATATTTTATATATCTTTTTGATATAAAAGTATTTTTTTAATATATTGGTTTGATTTATAACTATGTGTTTAAATTTGTTAAAAATAAAAAACATGGTTTTAAAACAATTCTGTAAAATAATTTATGAAAATTATAAATTTATATTTTTTATTAATATTTAAAATATATATAGTTTTAATATTTGACTATATTTATAATTTTCTTATGCTGTTTTGTAAGTTTTAAATATAAAAATTAAAGTAATTTTCAGGCAATTATTTAATCTTTATATAATATCTTAACATATTATATTTTTGTTGTTGTGATCATTGGAATTTTAAAATAGTAGAAATATGGTAATAATTACACTACTATAAAATTATGAAATTAATAAACTAATCATATAACAATCAATAAGTGAAGATCTAAAAGTATTTTTTGATTTTAATTTACTTTATTAGACATACTTCACATCACTCTAAGGGATAGAGGGGGGATGACTATGCGTATTTATGCATATATACGAATAAATTCAAATATTGATGATTTGCAAAAAGAAAAAGAATCTTTTATTTCTTTACTAGCAAGCTTTGATCATAAAGTTCATCCTAAGAGAGTCATTTTTGAATTAGTATCAGTAGATAAACCTATTACTTTACGAACTATTTTTCTTAATTTAATTAACTATTCTTTAGAAGAAGATGATTTTTTAATAGTTAAAGGTATTGATTGCTTGGGTAGTAGTTTTACGGAGATATTATCATCTATTAAGTTAATTGAAAGAAAGAAGATTAAATTAATTATATTGGATTATTTTAATTGTGAATTTAAAGATGATATTAAAAATAATTTTATCCACTTTATGGAAATTTGCATTAATTTTGAAAAACTTTTTTTAATTGATTGTGTTGGACAAAAAAAATCTAGTTTATCCAGAAAAGGGGGTAGACCTGAAAAATTATCCAACGATCAAAAACAGGATGTTATTAATAAATTTAAGAAAGGTTTTAGTGTGTATTCGTTAGCTAAGGACCTTGCTGTCTCAAGGACAGTGATACAAAGAATAATTAAAAAATCTGACAATTAAGATATGAAAAATTTTGCTTTTAATAAGTATTAAATCATGTTTTAAACTTTTATTTAATACTTATTAAATTAATATTTAAATTTTAAAATTTAATTCATATTGATATTTTAATATTTCTATTGATATTGTTGTATAGGCCTTTAGTTATATCTTAACTTATTAAAAGTTATATTTATTAACTTAAGGTTTATTTATATAATTTTGGTAGCTCGAAATATGGATATGAGTATTGATTTAATCAAATGGAAGTGTTCTATATGTGAAGGTTTTATAGTGGTTGATCATTCAAAAATACAAAAAGAAGATTTAGTACAATTTGTATTTAGACGCATAAATAAGAATGATTCTTTTTATTTTATTTATAAAGTTGGTTTAGTTATTGATCGAAAAGAAGAATTATTGATCATCAAATATAAGAATAGAACCTATAAGGTTTTCGAAAAAGATACTTATCCTGCAAGAGCGCCAACTCACCTTATCTATAATATGTTTTGGGTATGTACCTGTTAATTTTTATATTTTGATTTTAATATCTTTTATGTGTAATAAATCTTTGATTTGCTAATTCTCTATATATTCAATAAAAAAGCCACTCGAGTAGAGCGGCTCTTTTGATTTGATAAGTTAGACTTACCAGCTTAACGCACCACCAGTTTGGTAGTCAGTTACGCGAGTTTCGAAGAAGTTCTTCTCTTTACGTAAGTCCATCATCTCAGACATCCACGCAAATGGATTCGTTACACCAGCAAATTGCTCTGGTAAACCTAACTGAGATAAACGGCGGTTACAGATGAATTTCAAATATTCTTCCATCATGCTTGCGTTCATACCCAATACACCGCGTGGCATCGTGTCACGTGCATATTCGATTTCAAGCATCGTACCTTCAACAATCATTTGAACCACTTCTTGTTGGAACTCAGCAGTCCAAAGGTGAGGGTTCTCAATCTTGATTTGGTTAATCATGTCGATACCAAAGTTCAAGTGCATAGATTCATCACGCAAGATGTATTGGAATTGCTCAGCAACACCGTTCATCTTGTTACGACGACCCATACTCAAAATTTGAGTAAAGCCACAGTAGAAGAAGATCCCTTCAAGTACACAGTAGAATGCGATCAGGTTACGAAGTAAACGCTGGTCGTTTTCAGGCGTACCTGTGTGGAAATTAGGATCAGTTAAAGATTGAGTATATTTCAAGCCCCAAGCTGCTTTACGTGCAACAGATGGAACTTCACGATACATGTTGAAGACTTCGCCTTCGTCCATGCCTAAAGATTCGATACAGTATTGGTAAGCGTGAGTGTGAATCGCTTCTTCAAACGCTTGACGCAAGATGTACTGACGGCATTCAGGGTTAGTAATGTGACGGTAAATCGCCAATACCAAGTTGTTTGCAACCAAAGAGTCCGCAGTCGAGAAGAAACCTAAAGAACGCATAACAATAGTACGCTCATCTTCGGTCAAGCCATTTTCAGACTTCCAAAGCGCGATGTCATGGTTCATGTTAACTTCTTGAGGCATCCAGTGGTTTGCACACCCGTCAAGATATTTCTGCCAAGCCCATTCATATTTAAATGGTACAAGTTGGTTCAAGTCCGCACGACAGTTAATCATGGCTTTGTCGTCAACTTGAACACGTTGAGCACCCATTTCTAGCTCTTCAAGGCCAGGGGCAACGTCTAAATGTTCTAGGGCTTGAGCGGCTCTAGCCACTGTATCGGAGGCAACTGTTGGTCGCACGGAATGGGTTCCAGCGGATTGTGGAGCTGCCACGCTCGGCGATGATGGCTGCGCAGTAGATACATTCTGCGAATCTGACGCTTTTTCCGATTGGACGGGCGTAGACTTGTGTTCAGGTGTAGTCGGTTTTTGCGAATCATCTTCAAAATCGTCCCAACTAAGGATAGACATTTTTGTTCTCTCTTCGTTGTATATATCTATATTTGACATCTCTTAAACGAAGATGTCCCTACTATACGCTTTTAATGTGTAAACAAAATTAAGTTTTATTGATGCATGACCAAATTTTGGGCCTTTGGTCTCTACTCACTACAACTTATTTTGTTTACGCTGTTGCTTACGTATTGTGATAAATGCGTAAACCATCGGCATATAAAAGAAAATAAAGGCAAAGATTAAAACTCCAACACCAAGCATATAGTTATGGCTGAGATGAGAAAGCATAATCTTTACCTCTTTTAAGATTGCTCCTTAGTGAAAAAGAGCAATCTTATTAAATGTTATTGGCAAGCTTCACAATCAGGGTTGTCGATTGAACAAGCCATTGGTACAGGAGCTGCTTGAGTAAAGCCTTCTTCTTCAACTGCTGCTTCTGGCTTCTTCGCTTCTACAACAGGGGCAGCAACTGCCGCTGCTTCAACAGTCGCAGGTTTAACTGCGTTTAAAGCACCTGTGTTGATTGTAGATTTTTCAGCAGAAGTTGCACCTAAAGCTCGGAGGTAATAAGTCGTCTTAAGACCACGTAACCATGCCATCTTGTAAGTGATGTCAAGTTTCTTACCGTTTGCACCAGAGATGTAAAGGTTAAGCGACTGAGCTTGATCAATCCATTTTTGACGGCGTGATGCAGCATCAACGATCCAACGTGTATCTACTTCAAACGCAGTAGCAAAGATTGCTTTTAATTCTTCAGGAATACGAGCAATTTTTTGTACTGAACCTTCAAAGTGTTTAAGGTCGTTAACCATTACTGTGTCCCAAAGACCACGTTCTTTTAATGCACGAACAAGGTATGGGTTAATAACAGTGAACTCACCAGACAAGTTAGATTTCACATATAAGTTTTGGAATGTTGGTTCAATAGACTGAGAAACACCACAAATATTAGAGATGGTTGCAGTTGGAGCAATCGCCATCACGTTTGAGTTACGCATACCGTCTTTTTGAACTTTGGCACGTAAAGTGTCCCAGTCTAAACGTTGAGTACGGTCAACTTCGAACATGCGCTCTGGACGAGATTTCGCAACAATTTCTAAAGAGTCGATTGGAAGGATGCCTTGATCCCACAATGAACCTTTGAATGTTGAGTAAGCACCACGTTCAACAGCCAAGTTGCTTGAAGTTTCAATTGCGTAGTAGCTAATTACTTCCATTGATTCATCAGCAAAATCAACAGCAGCGTCTGAACCGTAAGCAATACCCATTTCATATAGAGCATCTTGGAAGCCCATGATACCCATACCGACAGGGCGGTGCTTCAAGTTAGAGTTTTTCGCTTGTGGTACAGCGTAGTAGTTAATGTCGATAACGTTATCGAGCATACGTACTGCTGTTTTAATAGTGCGAGCTAACTTTTCACGGTCTAACACACCACCTTGAACGTGTTGTACAAGGTTGATCGAACCCAAGTTACATACTGCAATTTCGTCTTGATTTGTGTTCAAGGTAATTTCAGTACATAAGTTAGATGAGTGAACTACACCAACGTGTTGTTGTGGTGAACGTAAGTTACATACATCTTTGAATGTGATCCATGGGTGACCAGTTTCAAACAACATAGAAAGCATTTTGCGCCATAAGTCTTTAGCACGTACTTTCTTGTGTAGCATGTTAGTTTCTTTCGCTACAGACTCATAGTAAGCATAACGCTCAGCAAATTCAGCACCAGTTAAGTCGTGCAAGTCTGGAGTTTCAGAAGGGGTAAATAATGTCCATTCACCATCTTCAAATACACGTTGCATAAACAAGTCTGGAACCCAGTTCGCAGTGTTCATGTCGTGAGTACGGCGACGGTCATCACCTGTGTTTTTACGAAGCTCTAAGAACTCTTCGATGTCTAAGTGCCAAGTTTCTAGGTAAGCACACACAGCACCTTTACGCTTACCACCTTGGTTTACTGCAACAGCTGTATCGTTCGCAACTTTCAAGAATGGAACAACACCCTGAGACTTACCATTAGTACCTTTAATATAAGAGTTCAAGGCACGAACAGGTGTCCAGTCATTACCTAAACCACCAGCCCATTTAGAAAGCATCGCGTTGTCACGCATTGCGCCATAAATGTCATAAAGGTCATCGCCAATTGTTGTTAAGTAACAACTTGAAAGCTGTGGACGTAATGTACCTGAGTTAAACAGGGTAGGCGTAGAAGCCATGTAGTCAAAGCTAGACAATAAGTTATAGAACTCAATTGCACGCTCTTCTTTATCTTGCTCATTGAGTGCAAGACCCATCGACACACGCATGAAGAATAATTGTGGTAATTCGAAGCGAACGCCGTTTGAGTGAATGAAGTAACGGTCAAATAAAGTCTGTAAACCTAAATAGGTGAACTGATTAGAACGTTCTGGCTGAATTGCTGCTGATAGTTTTTCTAAGTCGAAGTCAAGCAAGTCAGGTGAAAGCAAATCAAGCTCAACACCTTTTTTCAAGAATGCTTCAAGTGCATTGTTTTCAGGTGTATCTGTTGATAAGCCTAAGAACGTTAAACCAGTGCTCACTAATTCGTTACAAAGCAAACGTGCAGTCACGTAAGTGTAGTTTGGTTCTTGTTCAATACGGGTACGTGTTGCCATCATCATTGTAGTGGCAATATCACTTTCTTTTACGCCGTTATATAAGTTTTTAACGGTTTCATCGACAATGGCTTGAACATCAATACCTTCCAAACCTTCAGCTGCCTTAGAAACAGTTGCTTGCAATGCACTTAAATCAAGTGGCTGAAGCTGACCGTTTTTGTCGGTAACTTGTAAAGTAGGGTGGTGGTTTGAGTTCGTTTGCTGACGAGCGCTAGCACGTTGTTCACGGTAAATCACATAAGCGCGGGCAACCTTTTGTTCCCCAGTACGCATTAAAGCAAGTTCTACTTGATCTTGAATTTCTTCAATATGGATCGTACCGCCCGATGGTAAACGGCGAGTAAAAGTATTTAAGACCATTTCCGTCAACTGGGTAATACGGTCGTGAATACGGCTAGAATCCGAACTCTGTTGACCTTCCACAGCAAGAAAAGCTTTACCAATCGCAACTGAAATTTTCTCTGCATCAAATGCAGCAACATCTCCAGTGCGCTTAATCACCTGAATTTGACCGGGAGTCGAAGTAATTACGCTCATGCCAGCATAGCTCCATTGTCACTTTTGTTATGTTCATAGACCGTTTGAACCGAGCAAAAAACATGCCACGATATTTGAGGGATAAACACAAGACTTAGTAGTTAAAGTTTATTTTCAACACAAGATACGGGATTTTTCATAGCAGATCAATCTTGACTTTTTAGTAATTTTTTATCTGTATGATTTGATGGGAGATAGCATAGCAAAGCTGTTAAAAAACACTTATAGATAACTTTGTGGATAACTCAAAAAACAAACACTTAAATAAATTCAAACTAAACAGAGAAATAATTTGTTTAATATTCATACATTGGAAATATGAATAGAATATGAAATTTAATAACAATAAATAAATCTTAAAAACACGTGAAAATTCAAAGGCTAATAAAATGCAACAAAATACGATGGTCATGTATCAGTTTGGTGAACGCCTACTTGTTTACAATGTAAACGTGTGTATATTGCAAATGATAAACGAATGTATCTGCAAGATTTTTAAGATGCATGAAACGAGATTTATAGGGGCAATGATATGAGCCAAGAAGAAAAGTTACCAAAGATTCTGATCGTTGAAGATGACGAGCGCTTAGCGCGATTAACTCAAGAATATTTAATTCGCAACGGCTTGGAAGTTGGTGTAGAAACTGATGGTAACCGTGCAATTCGTCGTATTATTAGTGAACAACCAGATCTAGTGGTTTTGGATGTCATGTTGCCGGGTGCCGATGGCTTAACAGTTTGCCGTGAAGTTCGTCCACATTACCATCAACCGATTTTGATGTTGACTGCACGTACAGAAGACATGGATCAGGTACTTGGTCTGGAAATGGGCGCAGATGACTATGTTGCTAAACCAGTTCAACCACGTGTTCTTTTAGCGCGTATCCGTGCACTATTACGTCGCACAGATAAAACCGTAGAAGATGAAGTTGCACAGCGTATCGAGTTTGATGACCTTGTAATTGATAATGGCGGTCGTTCTGTCACGCTAAATGGTGAACTTGTTGACTTCACTAGCGCAGAATATGACCTATTATGGTTGCTTGCATCAAATGCTGGTCGTATCTTATCGCGTGAAGATATCTTCGAACGTTTACGTGGTATCGAATACGATGGTCAGGATCGTTCAATCGACGTCCGTATTTCACGTATTCGTCCAAAAATTGGTGATGATCCTGAAAATCCAAAACGTATTAAAACAGTACGTAGTAAAGGTTACTTGTTCGTTAAAGAAACCAACGGGTTATAAGGTCTGAATAAACTTCCTATAAGGTTGGTCGAGTGTTTAAACACAGTATATTCCTGCGAATATATGCGGGACTGGTAATTCTTGTTGTTCTGGTTGCTGTCTTTGGTTATTTGCTTGTACAAATTATCAATTATCAACGGGCACAAGAATATCGAGAATCTTTAACCGATGGTATTTCTTATGTCATTAGTGAGGGAGTCGCTCGACAGCCTGGGAAGCAACAGAAAATAGACTGGGTTTCAGATGCGTCAGATTTATTGGAACTTCCAATTTACTATACTGATGCAAGCAAGGTTGAGTTATCTCGTACCGAGAAAAAACGAATCGAAGCTCAAAAATCTGTTGTCCGTTACGATGCCAGTAATAGTATTGCGTATATCATTATTGGCTTACGTGATGATCCTCAGCACTTTTTATCTATAAAAGTCGACAAAATTACTGAGCGCCAAATGAAGGCTCTCCCTATTTTTGTACTGGATTATTTAATGTTTTATCCGGGGCAAGAACAAGAATATCTTGCCAAGATTCAAAAGCATTTCTCTTACCCAATTAATATCTACAATATTCAAGATATTAATCTGGACTCTGAACAAATTGGTCGTTTACGCCAAGATCAAAGCGTCATGTTGTACAAAGACAGTGCGACAGTACGCGGAACAACTATTTCAATCGTCTCTCCAATTCCGAATCAGCCTACACGGGTTCTCGTGCTTGGACCAGTTCCGATGTTTAACTGGATGCCTTTGCAGCTTTCAGCAGGGATTACTTTATTTAGCTTATTTTTGCTGAGTCTAGGTGTCTATGGGTTGATCTTGCCGCTAGAGCGTAAAATTCGCCAAGTACGTTATGCATTAAATCGCATGAAGTCTGGTGATTTGTCATTGCGTGTTCCTATTGAAGGAAGTGACGAAATGGCAAACTTGGCATCAAGTTATAACAACATGTCTGATCATATTCAGCGCTTAATCGAGGCTCAGCGTGAGTTAATGAGAGCCGTATCTCATGAGCTTAGAACGCCTGTTGCCCGTATTCGCTTTGGTACAGAAATGTTGGCGGAAGAAGATGATTACAACCATCGTATGCATCAGGTCGATATGATTGATAAAGATATTGAAGCACTCAATACCTTAATTGATGAAATCATGACTTATGCAAAACTAGAGCAGGGTACACCTTCACTCGATTTTGATGAAATTACTTTATTTGATGTGTTAGATCAGGTTGCGGTCGAAACCGAAGCTTTAAAAACGCAAAAAGAAATTGAACTTGTTGCTCCTCCACTTTATGTAAAAGTAGATGCTGAGCGTCGTTACTTACATCGTGTTGTTCAAAACTTGGTGGGTAATGCGGTTCGTTATTGCGATAATAAAGTTCGGATTACCGGTGGTATCCACAGCGATGGTATGGCCTTTGTTTGTGTTGAAGATGACGGCGCAGGTATTCCTGAACAAGACCGTAAAAGAGTATTTGAAGCTTTTGCCCGTCTAGACGATAGTCGTACACGTGCGTCGGGCGGTTATGGTTTAGGGTTGTCTATCGTAAGCCGTATTGCCTACTGGTTTGGCGGTGAAATTAAAGTGGATGAAAGCCCGACATTGGGTGGCGCTCGCTTTATCATGACATGGCCAGCAAAACGCTTTAAACAGCCTCCTTTAAAAGCCAATAAAAAAGCACCTTCATAAGGTGCTTTTTTATTGATCTATTTATAGTTGAGTCGCATCTGGTTCCAAAATAGGTTTTCCGCTTCTTAAGCTGGTTAACGCATCGGAATTAAAATCGATCAGTAACGAATTATTTTTTGCATCAATCTGGTATTTTTGAATAAGAGGTTGATCTCCATTAAGCGTTTCTATTTTATATTCATCTGCAATATGCAAAATACCTTCTAGGTTTGTTGTCGTTGACGCAAAATCCTGTCTAAATATTTCATAGACATCCCTCAAGTCAAAAATTGCATTGTTGGCATCTGGATGTTTGTGAATATAGCTTTCTATATGTCGCACCAGTAATTGTGCAAACAAGTAGTAGTTTGGTTTATGCGTATATTCTAGAGTCATGCATTTTTCTCCTTATTATCTGTTATTAGCATACATGGCAAAACACAGGTTATTGTATAAAATTCATTACACTAGATGATGAAATGAAAAAGTTATAAAGAGATAAACACTCGATTACGTCCTTGGCGTTTTGCTTGATATAAAGCGTCATCTGCTTCTTTAAATAAACTTTCAATAGCTCGATGGGACGATGGCGAATATAAGCTTATGCCAATACTCACCTGTATAAAAATTGGTAATTTTCCATAAATATAAATTGGTTGCTGACTAATTTTAATTCGAATTTGTTCAGCCAGTTCAAATGCACTTTCTTTAGTGGTATCTGCAATAAAAATGGCAAACTCTTCACCTCCAAAGCGACCTAATAAATCATGAGGATGTAAAATATTCTGAATCGTGGTGACACAAGTTTGTAGCGCCCGATCACCGATTTGATGACCATAGTTGTCGTTAACTTGCTTAAAGTGGTCGACATCAAGCATGAAAAAAGCTGAGGTCTTATTTTCTTTTTGTACTTTTTCTTGAAGTAATCTGACCGACTGTAAAAACTGGCGTCGAGTCAGACTTGAAGTTAGTTCATCATGTGCAATGGCATGTTGAAGCTTTTGAATTAACTCTGAATGCAAAACACTAATACTAGAAACCGTAAGTGGGGCAATCGTCATCATAATTAACCCAATTCGGATTGAGACCGTATTGCTGAAATATTCGTTTGGATAGAGCAAAAGGTAATGTCCAGAGACATGATAAATAATATAAGCACTGGTAAAGCTAGTAATGAGTGCAACAACAATAGGTTTGTAGCGAATGGCACACCAGATCAGGGCAGCAATCGGGTAGAGCAGCGAACCCGGACCAGAGTCATAATAGCTAGCAGCAATCGAAATAAGCACAGCGCCAAAAGGTAAAAGGTCGGTTGGTTGTAGGCCACGATTTCTTGAAAAGTAATGTTTAACCTGACTATATTGAGGGATGTTCAATATGATAGGTAAAAGAAGCAAGGCATTTTGCAGTTCTGAAGTGAACCAGTAACCAAACTCATCCAACAAGCCACCAATCATAAATTTGGTATTAAACATAGGCACGAAAGTTGCTGCAAACAATGCACCTACTACGCTACCTATTCCGCATAATCCAAATAAGAAAAGGTAGGAATAACCGCGATAGGCCGCCTTAATATATTGATTAAAAAACATATAGAGCGCAAACGTAGTAACAACATAAAGAAAGTTTGATGTTGTTAAAACAAGTGTGAGAGCAAATGGAGTGCCCTGAAATAAGTCAGCAATCACATATCCTATATAGGCACCTAAAAATGCGCTTGGTCGGCGTGTGATTGGAAAACGAATAAGCAATCCGAGCAAAACCGAATTGGCAGGCCAAAAGAATGCAAGAAAACTTAAAGGGCGAGATGCAATGCCAATGAAACAACATGTCGCAATAATGAAGCTAAATAGGAGAAAAAATTTAAAAAAGGAGAGAAATGAAAATTCACGAAGTGAGTATGGCATCAGCTGCCCTTAATGATAAATACTCTTATCCAAGAGTAATAAAATATTATGCATGATTAAACATTCATCATAATTCAGAGGAGAAGCTGAATACAATAAAAAACAAACTAATATTATAAAAAAGTAAGTTATAAAAAGTTAATAAGCGCTTCAACTGTGTAAATATTCTAAAATTAAAAAATGAAAAAAATCATCATAAATAAAGAAACAATTAAATAAACCGATTATGTGCTGTGAAACCCCCCTTACAACACATAGAAGAATAGTTTTGTCTAGAAAATCATCCGAAAGACTAAGACGCTTCAACTAGCATGGGAAATTAGAAATCAGGTACAATTGGCGGGATTAATTTTGTGTTTGGTGTATTTGAAGGCCAATACATACATTCTTTGTTAAATAATAGGCCTGCCAGGAGTTATCCCCGCATGAGTGCCATTACTCCATACGACTGGGCGATTATCGCCTTCGTGATCGGCGTTACATTTCTTTGCGTCTTTATGCTCACAGTTCCCTTACTCCTCGGGGGAAAATCGTGGGGACGTGCTAAGCAAGAGCAGTTTGAATCAGGTGTCGTGAGTGCTGGTGGCGCTCGCATTCGCCTGTCTGCAAAGTTCTATTTAGTTGCAATTTTCTTTGTTGTCTTCGACTTAGAGGCGCTTTACCTCTATGCATGGTCTACTTCTGTGCGTGAAGTAGGGTGGTTGGGATATACCACTGTAGTGATCTTTGTCGTTGATTTATTGATTGCGCTTGTTTATGCCTTCTCTGTAGGTGCTTTAAGTTGGTCACCAGCAGATCGCCGTAAATCAGCAGGTGAGGCGGTTAAAATCGGTTCACCAACAATGAACATTGCTGAAATTACACGCTTTAATTCTATTGAAGAGCTCGTAACTGACCCTACAGGTCAGATTCCAGCTCAATCATCAGGTCGTGTTAAGTCAAAAACTACACCTGCATTGTCATCTGAAAAGGAGTAAGTCGGGATGAAATATACTCTGACCCGCGCGAATCCGGATGCTGATCAATACCCATTGCAAGAACGTCAAATTGTGACGGATCCGCTTGAAGAGGAAGTGAATAAAAACGTATTCATGACTCGTTTAGAGGATGTCTTGCATACAGCAGTAAACTGGGGACGTAAAAACTCTTTGTGGCCATTTAACTTTGGTACCTCATGTTGTTACGTCGAATATGCAACGACCTTAACAGGTGTGCATGACTTGTCACGTTTCGGTGCAGAGGTTATCCGTGCTTCACCTCGTCAGGCTGACTTGATGATTGTTGCAGGTACCTGTTTCGTAAAAATGGCACCAGTTATTCAGCGTCTGTATGAACAGATGTTAGAGCCTAAATGGGTCATTTCGATGGGTGCTTGTGCAAACTCTGGAGGTATGTACGACATCTATTCAGTAGTACAAGGTGTAGACAAAATTATTCCTGTTGACGTGTACGTCCCAGGTTGTCCGCCTCGTCCTGAAGCATTAATTCAAGCTTTAATGCTTTTACAAGACCAGATTCAATTAGAGCGACGCCCGCTTTCTGCCGTGATCGGTGATGATCTTCAGCCAGTATATAAGCCAAAGATGATGCCAGAACGTGACCGTAAGAATGCAGAGCGTATTGCCGTTAAAAACTTACGCTCTATGGATGAGATTAAATAATTTTTTGACGGTGTTTTGACATATCTAACTGATATGTTCATCGAGAAAATTGACAGAATTTGTATTAAATAGGAAGCCAAGCCAATGGCTGAAACTGACATTGCTATGCCAGAGTCAACAGCAGTTGATTCACGCCCAGCATTTGCAATCGTAGAAGAGCTCAAAACCAAATTTGGTGAGAACTTTTACGTGCAGGCGACTTTTGAAGAGTTTCCAACAGTCTGGGTCGAGCGCGCACGCGTGCAAGAAGTCCTTATGTTCCTGCGTAAAGTGGAACGTCCGTATGTAATGCTGTTTGACTTATCTGCGATGGATGAACGTTTACGTGTTCATCGTGATGGTTTACCAGCATCTGACTTCACTGTGTTCTATCATTTATTATCGCTTGAGCGTAATAGTGACATTCGTATCAAGGTTGCCTTGAACGAAAATGACCTAAACATTCCGACAGCGACAAATATCTGGCCAAATGCCAACTGGTATGAACGTGAAGCTTACGATATGTTCGGTATCAATTTCGAAGGGCATCCAATGCTCCGTCGTATTTTGTTGCCAACCTATTGGGAAGGTCATCCGCTTCGTAAAGAATATTCAGCACGTGCGACAGAATATACGCCGTACATGCAAGACAAAGCGAAACAAGACTTTGAACAAGAGCACTTACGTTTTGTACCTGAAGACTGGGGTCTTAAGCGTGGTAACGCTGATGAAGACTTCATGTTCTTGAACTTGGGTCCTAACCATCCATCTGCACATGGTGCGTTCCGTGTTGTATTGCAGTTAGATGGCGAAGAAGTGAAGGACTGTGTACCTGATATCGGTTATCACCACCGTGGTGTGGAAAAGATGGCTGAACGTCAAACATGGCATTCTTTCATTCCTTATACTGACCGTGTTGACTACTTAGGTGGTTGTGCTCAAAACATGCCGTATGTGATGGCTGTAGAGCAAATGGCAGGTATTAAAGTTCCTGAGCGTGCGCAAGTGATTCGTGTCATGTTGAACGAATTGTTCCGTATTAATAACCACTTGTTATTCTGTGGTACGGCAATTCAGGATGCTGGTGGTATGACACCAGTATTCTATATGTTCGCAGACCGTCAAAAAGTTTACGACATTGTCGAAGCAATCACGGGTTACCGTATGCATCCAGCATGGTTCCGTATTGGCGGTACAGCACACGATCTTCCAAACAACTGGCAAAAGCTTGTTAAAGAATTGCTAGAGTGGATGCCTAAACGCTTAAACGAATACTACACAGCGGCATTGAAAAACTCTGTGTTTATTGGACGTACGCGTAATGTTGCACAATACGATGCCAAATCTGCACTCGCATGGGGTGTAACTGGTACTGGTTTACGTGCAACAGGTATCGATTTTGACGTACGTAAATATCGTCCATACAGCGGCTATGAAAACTTCGATTTTGATGTGCCGGTTGAGTATGAAGGCGATGCATACGCACGTGTGCTTGTTCACTTCCGTGAAATTACCGAGTCGCTAAAAATTATTCAACAGTGTTTGGATAACATGCCTTCTGGTCCATACAAAGCGGATCATCCATTGGCTGTTCCACCACCGAAAGATAAGACATTACAAGATATTGAAACCTTGATTACGCACTTCTTGAGCGTTTCATGGGGTCCTGTCATGCCAGCGGGCGAGTCATCATTTATGACTGAAGTGGTTAAAGGTGCAAGTACTTATTACTTGACTTCAGATAAAGCGACTATGAGTTATCGTACTCGTATTCGTACACCGACGTTTACTCACTTACAGCAAATGCCTTCAGTGATTAACGGAAGTTTAGTATCTGACTTAATCATTTATCTGGCGACCATTGACGTGGTTATGGCTGACGTGGATCGCTAAGAGGTAACACATAATGATGATTTTGACTGATAAAAAACCACGTGTGAATGTCGAAGGGATTTTGACTGCGGAAGAAATTCACGAAATCGAACATCACATTGGTCACTATCCATACCCTCGTGCAGCCTCTTTAGATGCATTGAAGTGTGTACAGCGCCGTAATGGTTGGGTAGATGACGCTCAAATGAATGCCATCGCACAGTTGTTGTCGATGAGTGTTGCTGATTTGGAAGGCGTTGCAACATTTTACAACCGTATCTATCGCCATCCGGTAGGTCGTCACGTAATTTTACTTTGCGACTCAATTGCTTGCTTCTTAATGGGTGCAGAAACTCTTGCTGAAGCATTCCAGCGTGAATTAGGAATTCAGTATGGTCAAACGACACCAGATGGTCGTTTTACATTGCTTCCAATTTGCTGCCTAGGCAACTGCGACAAAGGCCCAACTTTAATGATTGATGAAGATACTCACGGTTTAGTCGAAGTGACATCAATTAAACAGTTATTGGAGAAGTATGTATGAATACTGAACCAAAACCAATTTATGGCGACGGTAATCCGGAAACTCATCCGCTCACTTGGCGTTTAAGCAAACAAGAAGCGGTACGTAGTGCTGATGATTACGAAGCACTTGAAGGCTATGCGGGCTTTAAAAAAGCTTTAGGCATGAAACCTGCTGAAGTGTTAGACGTCATTAAAGCTGCAACTGTAAAAGGTCGTGGTGGTGCGGGTTTCCCTGCGGGTATTAAATGGTCATTGATGGCACCAAATGATGGTGGTCCACGTTACTTGATCTGTAATGCCGACGAAATGGAACCAGGTACCTTTAAAGACCGTTTGTTGATGGAAAAACTTCCACATCAATTGATCGAAGGGATGTTAATTGCGGGTTATACCTTAGAAGCAACTCAAGGTTATATCTTTATCCGTGGTGAATACATCGAGGCTGCTCAATATCTAAATGAAGCGTTAGAACAGATTCGTGCTAAAGGTTATTTAGGCGAAAACATCTTAGGTTCTGGCTGGAATTTTGATCTGCATGTACATACGGGTGCAGGGCGTTATATCTGTGGTGAAGAAACTGCATTGATTAACTCGCTTGAAGGCCGTCGTGCTAACCCACGTACTAAGCCACCGTTCCCGCAAGTTGCAGGAGCATGGGGCCGTCCGACGATTGTGAACAACGTTGAAACTTATAACAACTTGCCAGCAATCATGCTTCGTGGACCAGAGTGGTATATCGGTTTATCAGCGGGTAAATCAAAAGATCCAGGCACTAAAATTTATGGTGCATCGGGTAAAGTTAAATTCCCGGGTCTTTGGGAATTGCCATTTGGTACAACTGCGCGTGAAGTGATTGAAGATCATGCAGGTGGTATGCGTGAGGGCTTAAAGCTCAAAGCATGGTTACCGGGCGGTGCTTCAACTGACTTTTTGCCAGCAGATACCATTGATTTACCAATGGATGCAGACACGATTATGAAAGCAGGTTCTCGTTTGGGAACATGTTTGTTAATGGTGGTAGATGAAACCCAATGTATGGTATCGCTCACTCGTAACTTAGAAGAGTTCTTTGCGCGTGAATCATGTGGTTTCTGTACACCATGTCGTGATGGTTTGCCATGGGCTGTTAAAGCGCTTAAAGCACTTGAAGCAGGCGAAGGTAAGAAAGAAGATATCGACCATTTACAAGAATTAACTCGTAAATTATGGATTGGTAAAACTTTCTGTGCCCACGCACCAGGTGCGATGGAGCCGCTTATGGGCGCACTCAAACATTTCCGTGGTGAGTTTGAAGCGAAAGTGACGAATCGTCCTGTCGTGCAAACCAGCAACGTAGAACAAGCTTAAGGAATTCGACTATGGCTACAATTCATGTCGATGGAAAATCGTATGAAGTCAACGGCTCGGAAAACTTGCTACAAGCATGTTTGAGTCTGGGCATCGACATCCCATATTTTTGTTGGCATCCATCCTTAGGTTCGGTTGGTTCTTGCCGTCAATGTGCTGTTACGCAATATGCGAATCCAGAAGATACGCGTGGTCGTTTAGTCATGTCTTGCATGACACCAGCATCTGACAATACCTATATCTCAATTGAAGACAAAGAAGCAACGGATTTCCGTGCATCTATTGTTGAATTTTTGATGACCAACCACCCGCACGACTGTCCAGTCTGTGAAGAGGGTGGTCACTGTCATTTACAAGATATGACTGTAATGACGGGTCATGACCGTCGTCGCTACCGTTTTACAAAACGTACGCATTACAACCAAGAACTCGGCTCATTCATTGCGCATGAAATGAACCGCTGTATTGCTTGTTACCGTTGTGTTCGTTACTACAAAGACTATGCGGGCGGTACAGACTTTGGCGTATATGCCAATGCATCTCGTGTTTACTTTGGTCGTCCGGAATCAGGTACTTTAGAGTCTGAATTCTCTGGTAACTTGACTGAAGTATGTCCAACAGGTGTATTTACTGATAAGACTCATTCAGAGCGTTATAACCGTAAGTGGGACATGCAGTATGCACCAAGCGTGTGTCAAGGCTGTTCTTCTGGTTGTAACATTTCTCCGGGTGAACGTTATGGTGAAATCCGTCGTGTAGAAAACCGTTTTAATGGTTCGGTTAACCAATACTTCCTTTGTGACAAAGGTCGTTTTGGCACAGGTTATGTAAACCGTGCAGACCGTCCACGTCAGCCTCAGTTCCGTAATGGTGAAACTGTTGCAACTGTTTCTGTCGACCAAGCTCTAGATCAAGCGATTGCTAAGCTTCAAGGCAAAAAAGTTTTGGGTATTGGTTCTCCTCGCGCAAGTTTGGAATCGAACTATGCATTACGTGAGCTTGTAGGTCAGGCAAATTATTCAACTGGTATTGCACAAAAAGAGCAAAAGCTTGTTGAACTTGCTGCATCTATCATGCAAACCGAGGGTATCTACAACCCGAATATGCGTGAAATTGAAAGCTATGATGCTGTTCTGATCTTAGGTGAAGACCTAACTCAAACTGCACCTCGTATGGCATTGTCTGTTCGCCAAGCTGCGAAAAACAAAGCGCGTGAAATGGCTGCAAAAACACGTACACCAGATTGGTTAGCTGAGCCTGTACAACGTATTGGCCAAGAAGCAAAATCTCCGGTTTACATTTTAGCTGCAACTCAAACTCGTCTTGCTGACATTGCAACTGGTGAAGTGGTTGCTTCTCCAAATGACATCGCACGTTTAGGCTTTGCAGTTGCTGCGGCAGTAAATGGTGAAGTTGTAGGTGGTTTAGATGAAGATGCAAAAGCATTTGCTCAAACCATTGCCGACACTCTAAAAGCAGCAAACAAACCATTAATTATTGCGGGTACAAGCTTGCAAGATGCTTCTATTATGGAAGCTGCTGCACAGTTAACTCAGAACTTAGGTTCTAAAGCTGGTTTAAGTCTTGTAGTTCCTGAAGTGAACTCTATGGGCTTGGCATTGTTCGGTGGTTTAAGCCTTGAACAAGCATTTGCTCAAGACTACGACACACTTGTTATTGTTGAAAATGATTTGTTCCGTCGCTTACCAGCTGCTCAAGTAAAAGCTGCATTAGATAAAGCTGAAACAGTAATCGTGCTTGATCACAGTGAAACTGAAACTGTGAAACAGGCTGATATCGTTCTTTCAGCAGCAAGCTTTGCAGAGGGTGATGGTACTGTTGTAAGTCAAGAAGGTCGTGCACAGCGTTTCTATCAAGTTTACGATCCAAGTTACTACAAACCTGAATATGCAATTAAAGAATCATGGCGTTGGTTACATGCCATTGAAACTGGCATTAAAGGTAAGGCTGTAGATTGGACATTGCTTGACGATGTAATTGAAAGCATCGTGAAAAATGTACCAGTACTTGAAGCTATCCAAGATGTTGCGCCTGATGCAGGTTACCGTGTACATGGCTTGAAAATCGCGCGTGAACCACGTCGTTATTCAGGTCGTACAGCAATGCGTGCGCCGTTATCGGTTCATGAGCCTAAACAACCTACCGATCCAGATTCAGCATTAACATTCTCAATGGAAGGTTATGTTGGTCCGCAAAAAGCGTCATCATTAGTACCATTTGCATGGGCTCCGGGTTGGAACTCTCCACAATCTTGGAATAAATACCAAGATGAAGTTGGTGGTCACTTAAAAGGTGGTGATTCTGGTGTTCGTTTATTCGATCGCTTGGCAAAACGTCCTGCACGTAGCTACGTTGCTCCAGTGCCAGTAGTTGCAAATCCTGAAAGTTTCCGCTTAGTTCCAATGCACCATATTTTTGGTTCTGGCGAATTCACGATTAAAACACCTGCAATGGAAACTCGTATTCCTGAAGCTGTGTTTGCAGTGGGCGAACAAGATGCAACTCGTTTGAACCTTCAAGAAGGTCAACGCATTACAGTAAAAGCAGGTGAAACAACTGTAAGCTTGCCTGTACAAGTAATTGAATATTTACCTACAGGTTATATTGGTTACCCAGTTGGTTTAGCACCAATGGTGTCACTAGCTGAGCCTGTTTCAGTGGCTTTAGGAGTGTAATTCATGAATCAAGAAATTATACGTCAAACGCCACTTTGGGCTGAGAACTGGCCGATTGCTTATGCTGTCGTTCAAGCAGTTGTAATTTTGCTTGTTGTGGTTTTAGTTGCAGCGTTGATGTCTTTTATTGAGCGTCGTTTACTTGCTTGGTGGCAAGACCGTTATGGTCCAAACCGTGTTGGTCCTGGTGGTATGTTCCAGATCGTTGCCGACATGCTCAAGATCATGTTCAAAGAAGACTGGACACCAAAGTTTGCTGACAAACTTACATTCCGTTTAGCACCAGCTGTTGCAATGGCAACAGCGGTTCTTTCGTTCATGGTAATCCCAGTGAGTCCTTCACTGGGTGTTGCCGACATGAGTATCGGTTTGTTGTTCTTCATGGCAATGGCTGGTATTGCAGTCTATGCGGTTTTATTTGGTGGCTGGGCTTCAAATAACAAATACTCATTGCTTGGTGGTTTACGTTCAGCAGCTCAAACCATTTCTTATGAAGTGTTCTTGGGTATTTCATTGATGGGTGTGGTTGCAATTGCAGGCTCATTTAACCTTCGTGAAATTGTTGAAGCACAACGTGATGTTTGGTTTGTCATTCCACAATTCTTAGGTTTCTTGATTTTCGTAGTTGCTGGTGTTGCGGTAACTCACCGTCATCCATTTGACCAACCAGAAGCAGAGCAAGAATTGGCAGAAGGTTACCATGTTGAATATGGCGGTATGAAATGGGGTATGTTCTTCGTTGCTGAATATGTCAACGTAGTACTGATCTCTGCATTGATCGTGACTTTATTCTTTGGTGGCTGGTTAACGCCATTCAATTTAGAAATTCCATTTGTTCCACCAGTATTCTGGTTTGTGATTAAAACAGCATTCTTTGTAATGATGTTTGTATTGGCACGTGGTTCTTTAATGCGTCCGCGTTATGACCAAGTCATGAACTTTGGTTGGAAAATTTGTTTGCCATTGGCGTTGGTCAACTTGTTAGTGACTGGTGCTGTGATTCTGATGAATCAGGCCTAGGACAGCAGGGAGTACAAAATGTATAAATTTCTAGCTGGATTCGGATCAATTGTACGTACGTTACTCATGGTGTTTAGCCATGCAACGCGTAAACGTGACACGATTTTATATCCAGAAGTTCCGGCTGAACAGATTGTGCCGCCACGCTTTCGTGGTCGTATCGTATTAACGCGTGACCCTGATGGGGAAGAGCGTTGCGTAGCATGTAACCTATGTGCGGTTGCATGTCCGGTTGGCTGTATCTCACTACAAAAAGCAGAAACAGAAGATGGTCGTTGGTACCCGGAGTTTTTCCGTATTAACTTCTCACGTTGTATTTTCTGCGGTATGTGTGAAGAAGCTTGTCCAACAACTGCGATTCAGCTCACACCAGACTTCGAGTTAGGCGAATATGTACGTCAAGACCTTGTTTATGAGAAAGAAAACTTACTCATTTCAGGTCCGGGCAAATACCCAGATTACAACTTCTACCGTGTAACGGGTATGGCAATTAACGGTAAAGAGAAAGGTCAAGCACAAAAAGAAAGTGCACCAATCGATGTACGGAGTCTATTACCATGATGTGGCCGTTTTATTTGATGGCACTCGTGGCCATCGTTTCTACGGTTCGTGTAGTGACTAACACGAACCCTGTACACGCTCTACTTAGTCTAATTGTTTCATTGCTTGCTGTTGCTGGTATTTTCATGATCGTGGGGGCGCCTTTTGCAGGTGCTCTTGAAATCATCGTTTATGCCGGAGCAATTATGGTTCTATTTGTCTTCGTGGTGATGATGCTTAACTTAGGTCAACACACCGTTGAACAAGAACGCAAATGGCTTTCTTCAGATGCTTGGGCATATCCAGCACTCATGAGTTTCTTACTCGGCTTGCTTTTAGTTTGGATGCTTGGTGGTGAATACACCACTATTTCAGCACCACTTGGGGCACAAGTGATTGGACCAAAAGTAGTTGGTCAAGCACTCTTTACTCACTATTTATTATTGGTTGAAGTTGCCGCGATGTTATTGCTAGCAGCCCTTGTTGCAGCATACCACTTAGGTAAACGTGAACCAGGTGCAGAAGAGGAAAAAGAATAATGGGCCAGATTCCTTTAGAACATGGTTTGATTGTTGCAACCATCCTTTTTGCACTCGGTTTTTACGGTGTAATGGTGCGACGCAACCTATTATTTATGTTAATGAGCCTTGAAATCATGATGAATGCTGCAGCATTGGCATTTGTTCTTGCGGGTAGCGTATGGGCACAACCAGATGGGCAAGTGATGTTCATCTTGATTTTGACCCTTGCAGCAGCAGAGGCATGTATCGGTCTTGCGATTGTCCTTCAGTTCTATCATCGCTTCCATCATTTGGATGTGGATGCTGCTAGTGAGATGCGCGGATGAGTTATTTATATTTAACAGTATTATTTCCGCTAATCGGTTTTATTTTATTGGCGGCAGGACGAGACAAACTCTCTGAAAATGTTGCAGCAGTTATTGGCGTAGGTTCTGTAGGTTTATCTGCATTATTTGCACTCATTGCTGGAATGGCATTTACTACGAGTGGTCAGCAAGTTTTTGTTCAAAACTTGTGGACATGGTTCAATGTTGGCGGTTTTGCGCCGGGCATTAGCTTACATTTAGATGGCTTATCTTTACTCATGATGGGCATGATCACGGGTGTTGGTTTCTTAATCCACATCTTTGCATCATGGTACATGCGTGGTGAAGAGGGTTATGCGCGTTTCTTCTCTTATTTCAACCTGTTTGTTGCAAGCATGCTTGTGCTTGTATTGGGTGACAACTTGGCGTTGTTATTCTTGGGTTGGGAAGGCGTAGGTCTTTGCTCTTACTTGCTAATCGGTTTCTATTATGCAAACCCTGCAAATGGTTGGGCTGCGATCAAAGCGTTTACAGTGACCCGCGTTGGTGACGTATTCTTACTTATTGCTTTATTCTTGCTTTACCAACAATTTGGTACGTTGAATACTCAGTACATCGTTGAACACGCAGCAGAAGTAATGACGAAGAGTTCGTCTCTTACGATCTGGACTGCATTAATGTTGTTCTTGGGTGCTGCTGGTAAATCTGCGCAAATTCCATTGCAAACATGGTTAGCAGATGCAATGGCAGGTCCAACACCTGTTTCTGCATTAATCCACGCTGCAACAATGGTAACGGCTGGTGTGTACTTATGCTGCCGTCTATTCAGCGTATTTGAACTTGCTCCTGAAGTGATGCAATTCATTTCGGTAACTGGCGCGGTAACTTTGTTAGTTGCAGGTTTTGCTGCACTTGTGCAAACGGACATCAAACGTATCTTGGCTTACTCAACAATGAGTCAGCTTGGCTATATGTTTATGGCTGTAGGTGCGGAAGCTTATCAAGCTGGCTTGTTCCACATGTTGGCTCACGCATTCTTTAAGGCATTATTATTCTTGTCTTCTGGTGCGGTGATTCTGGCTTATCACCACGAGCAAAACATTTTCAAAATGGGTGGTTTGTTCAAACGTAACAAATTCCTGTTTGCTTGTTTCGCGATTGGTGGCGGTGCATTAGCAGCTATTCCATTCTTGACTATTGGCTTCTTCTCTAAAGATGCGATTCTTGGTGAAGTTTGGGTACAAGGTCAATCAGTTGCTTTATATCACACCTTATATTGGGTGGGTGTAGCAGGTGCATTCCTGACTTCAATCTATACATTCCGTTTAATCTGGGTTGTATTCTTTGGTCAAGAAAACACGCCTTACCATGAGATTAAAGGTGCAACTTACTGGGCTCCATTGGGTATTTTAGCTGTATTGTCTACTTTTGTTGGTGCGGTATTAAAAGCACCGGTAGCAGGTATTCTGAATACTGCAAAAATCCCTGAATTCCATGTCGCTGAACAATTTGTAGAAGGCATGCATGGGGCAGAGCACTTAGCAGTAGGTATTGCACTAGTTGGTCTAGTTGTTGGTATAGCATTATTTACATTTGCTTATGGTGCAGTGAAATCATTCGCTCAAACAAGTTTGGGTTCAGGTTTGGCACATATTTGCCGTACCGCTTTTGGTTTTGATGCATTGTATGACATCGTTTTTGTTAAACCTTATTTATTCTTCGCCAAAATCTTTGGCCGTGATCCGATTGACGGTTTGTGGTTAGTTCTTCCTGCACTCGTGAAAGGCGGAAATAGTTTTACAAGCTCACGTCAAACAGGTTCATTGCGTGAATACGCATCAAGCATGTCACTCGGTGTAGTGGTGTTATTGATGATCTTGATCGTTATTCAGGTAGTGGGGAAATAAAATGGAAAACAATTTAATTTTACCCGCGCTGATCCTTGTTCCGTTCATTGCCGGTTTTATTTGTTGGTTAGTCGATAAGCTCGACAAAACTTTGCCACGCTGGATTGCCTTAATTGGTATGCTCATTACTTTGGGCTTAGGTCTTGCACTTTGGCAAAGTGGAACTTATAGCTACGAGTTGGGTTCTAAAATCCCAACTTGGTCTGCTGAGTTCTATTTACCTTGGATTCAATCACTCGGTATTGGCATTCACTTAGCTGTGGATGGCTTATCTTTACTTATGGTGTTATTAACAGCGTTACTTGGTGTACTTGCTGTTGGTTGTTCATGGGGCGAGATTCAAAAGAACGTTGGTTTCTTCCACTTAAACCTATTATGGAGTTTAGGTGGCGTTATCGGTGTATTCTTAGCGATTGACTTGTTCTTGTTCTTCTTCTTCTGGGAGATGATGCTTGTACCAATCTACTTCTTGATTGCGTTATGGGGTCATAAAGGTTCAAACGGTCGTTCACGTGTTTACGCTGCTACTAAGTTCTTCCTTTACACGCAGATTGCTGGTCTAGTGATGTTAATCGGTATCTTAGGTCTTGTAGTTTACGGCTACATGATGACAGGCATGATCGGTTTTGATTACAACTATTTATTAGCTGTAGCTAACCACTTACCTGCAGGCTTAGCGTACGGTTTCATGATCTGTTTCTTCATCGGTTTTGCGGTGAAGTTACCAGTATTCCCATTACATGGTTGGTTACCAGATGCGCATGCTCAAGCTCCTACAGCAGGTTCTGTAGACTTAGCGGGTATCTTGATTAAAACAGCTGCGTATGGCTTGCTTCGTTTTGTTATTCCATTCTTCCCGACAGCTTCTGCACAGTTTGCAGACATTGCGATTATTTTCGGTTTGATTGGTATTTTCTACGGCGCATGGTGTGCTTACCAGCAAACTGACATGAAACGTTTACTTGCGTATACGTCGATTTCACACATGGGCTTTATCTTACTTGCAATCTATGCAGGTAATATTTTGACCTTCCAAGGTCTAATGATCATGATGTTGGCACATGGTTTGTCATCAGCTGCATTGTTCATTATGTCGGGTCAAATCTATGAACGTTTACATACACGTGATTTACGTTTAATGGGTGGTCTTCGTGGCCAGCTTCAGTACTTGCCATTTTTCTTGATGTTCTTCGTTGCTGCTCTTGTAGGTGTACCAGGTTTAGGTAACTTTATTGGTGAATTCCTGATTTTGATGGGTTCATTTAATAAATATCCTGTCTTTACGATTCTTGCTTCTATCAGCCTTGTATTTGCAGGTTTATATGGCTTGATCTTGATTCACCGTGCTTTATTTGGTGAACCAAATCCTGAACAAAAGCAACATTACACTAGTCCATTGAAAGACTTATCTGCTCGTGAAGTTGGTATTTTGATGATTTGTGCGATTGGTCTCGTTTGGCTTGGTATCTACCCACAAACATTCTTGGATGTATCTCATTCAAGCATGCAGTGGTTGGTCAATAGTTATGTGCCAGTACAAGAAGTCGTTGAAACTGTTCAGCAAACAGCTACTCAACTTGACCATGTGGAGATCCAATAATCATGAACTTCACAGTATCATTCTCTACGCTTATGCCTTTAGCTCCGGTGATGATTGTTGCTTTGACAACAATCGTCGTCATGTTGTTAATTTCAATTAAGCGTAATCATAATTTAATCGCAACAGCTTCTGTTGTTGGTTTAAACCTTGCTGCACTTTATATTTTATTTGCAGTATTTGGCGGTAAGTTTGTACCGGCAAATGTGATGGGCATGTTTATGGTTGATCCATTTACCATGTTCTATCAATTTATGATTTTGATTGCGGCATTGGCATGTTGTACTTTGTCTCATGCTTACATTGAAACGTATAAAGACAACCGCGAAGAGTTATATCTTTTGTTACTTGCTTCAGTAGCAGGTGCAATGTTGATGGTTGCAAGCTCTCACTATGCATCGTTCTTCATTAGCCTTGAGTTAATGTCGATTCCTGTATATGGCTTACTTGCTTATACTTATCAACGTAGTAACTCACTTGAAGCGGGTATTAAATACCTTGTACTTTCAGCGACAGCTTCGGCAATGTTGTTGATGGGTATGGCATATATCTATGCATATACAGGTTCGCTTTCATTCTATGATTCTGTACAAGCATTATTTGAAGCAATCAAACAGCCAATGGTGTTATTAGGTTTAGCACTTATTATCTTTGCTGTTGCATTTAAATTATCGCTTGCGCCGTTCCATAAATGGACACCGGATGTATATGCAGGTGCACCAGCGCCAATGGCAACTTTCTTAGCGACTGCTGCTAAAGTTGCAACAATTGGTTTGTTCGTGCGCTATATGCTTGCTTCAGGCGCAATGATGGTGAACTCATTAGTAACTATTTTGACGATCATTGCTGTATTGTCGATTTTAGTTGGTAACTTACTCGCTGTTCGTCAAGTTAACTTAAAACGTATTCTTGGTTATTCATCTATTGCTCACTTTGGTTATTTGTTAATTGCTTTAATTAGCATGACTTATGCGAGCTTGGGTAGCGTAACTGTATATGTGGTGTCTTATGTATTAACAACTATTGGTGCCTTTGGTGCAGTAGCGTTAATGTCTAGCCCATATAACAACGTAGATGAAGCACAAAGCCTTGCAGACTACCGTGGTTTGTTCTGGCGTCGTCCAGTACTTACAGCAACTTTAACAGTCATGATGTTGTCTTTGGCTGGTATTCCATTAACAGCAGGCTTCATTGGTAAGTTCTTGGTGGTAATGGCTGCTGTAACAACTCAACACTGGTTCTTAGCTGCAATGATTATTGTGGGTAGTGGTATCGGTTTGTACTATTACTTACGTGTGATGGTTGTAATGTATATGACACCACCAGAAACTCCTCGTATTGATGCAGATGCTCATTGGGGACAAAAAGTGGGTGGTTTAATGGTATTAGCTGCTGCTGCATTAGTTATTATTTTGGGTGTCTACCCAGATCCAATGATTAATTTGGCACTAAAAGCAGAAATTTTATCTCCATTACATTTCATGCTTTCACAACAGTAATTCTGGTGTACAAAAAAGCCTCCAAATCTGGAGGCTTTTTTTTATTGAGCGTTAAAAAAAGATTATAATAAATACGTTTTTATATTTTTAGGTAACATCTGTGGCCATTCAAGAAATTCGTCACCCACTTATTCGTCATAAATTAGGCTTGTTACGCCGTGCTGACATCAGTACTAAGAATTTCCGTGAGCTTGCTCAGGAAGTGACTATGTTGTTGACTTATGAAGCAACAAAAGATTTACCAGTTGTGGATTGTGAAATTGATGGATGGGCTGGAACTGTTACTACTCAGCGTATTGCTGGTAAAAAAATAACGATTGTGCCGATTTTACGTGCCGGAATTGGTATGTTGGATGGCGTACTTAACCTGATTCCAAGCGCAAAAGTGAGTGTTTTGGGTCTTGAGCGTAATGAAGAAACATTAGAAGTTCGCACGTATTATAAAAAATTAGTTCCGGATGTCGCTAATCGTCTTGCGATGATTATTGACCCAATGCTAGCAACGGGTAATTCGTTAGTTGCTGCTATTGATGTGTTAAAGGCGAGTGGTTGTAAAGATATTCGTGTTATGGTGTTAGTTGCCGCTCCAGAAGGTGTTGCTAAAGTTGAAGCAGCTCATCCAGATGTGCAAATTTATACAGCATCTATTGATAATGGCTTAAATGAACAAGGTTATATTGTTCCTGGCTTGGGCGATGCTGGCGATAAAATTTTTGGTAGTGTACAAAAAGATTAATTTTTTGAAATCGCATTAAAAAGAGACTTCATTAAACCGTATAATTTTAAAACGGAATCGTGAGTCTCTTTTTTATTTACCGCAACAACTGGATTGGAAAAGTAGGGGAAAGATCATGAAGCAAGAGTATTATACTGGATGGGTAAAACAATATAACGCTGATAAAGGGTTTGGTTTTATTGAAACTAGTGAAGGAGATATTTTCTTTCATATTTCTGATTTCCCTGCATCAGAGGGCGAACCGAAAAGAAATGAAAAAGTGAAGTTTCTTGCCGCAGATAATCAGGGCAAATTTAAAGCGATCAAAATTGAGCGTGTTGACCCGAATCCTGCGAAAACCAAGAAAAATAAAATTGCGGATCACAATAAAGCGATCACAAGCGAATTGCTATCAAATTTTCGACGCTAATCAATGAAAAGATCAGGTTTTAAACCTGATCTTCACAGAATTGTAAGAATGCTTTGAGACCTGGCCCCTGATACTTTTGACGGTGTACCAGCATATAAAGCGGACGGGTAAGCTGCCAGAATGGTGTATCTAAAATTACTAATTGTCCCTTTTCAATTAAAGGTTCAATGGCTAGTTTAGAAATACATGACATACCTAAACCACCAGCAACGATTTTTAAAATTGCTTCATTGTGACCTAGGGTTAAGCGAATATTCGCGTCTGGCAGATCTTGCAATATCGCATTATCAAACACTTCACGAGTTCCTGAGCCTTCTTCACGTAAAATCCATTCGACTTGAAGAAAATCATGCGCTGTTAGAGGTCTATTTAAACGTGCTAACGGGTGATTTGGGGCACAGCAAACCGCAAGCTCATCATCACGCCAATGAATACATTGGAGTTGAGGTAAATGACATGATCCCTCAATTAAAGCTAAATCAAGTTGGAATTGATTGACTGCTTCAATCATTTGGCGTGTATTGCCCACTTGTAATTGCAAATGTGCTTTAGGATGATGCTGTAAAAAGTTTGCCATTAAATCTGGCATGAGGTAATCACTAATCGTTAAAGTGGCCCCAATACGTAAATCAATACTTTGCAATTCACCTTTTGCAGCTTGCTCAAAAGCTTCACAGCGACCTAATATCTCTAAGGCTTGTGGCAATAGAAAACGACCTAAATCATTAAGTTGTAATCGTTTACCTAAACGATCAAAGAGAGGAGCACCAAGGCCATCCTCTAAATCAGCTAAAGCCATACTTGCTGCACTTTGCGTCAGTCTGACCGCATCGCTGGCTTTGGTGACAGTTCCTTCTTGAGCGACTGCTACAAAAACAGCCAACTGGCGTAATGTCATGCGCATGTTTAAAAAGCCTTAACGTTTAAAAGTATTCATTATTTCGGCTGTCATGCTAACATGAGCGCACTATTTCATGCCACGTTGAAATCATGTCAATTGAAAAATTTAGCGTAGAAAAAGTTTTATCTGTACACCGCTGGACTCCAACTCTTTTTAGTTTCACCATGACCCGCCCTGCACATTTTAAATTTACTGCTGGGCAATTCGCACGTATTGGGCTAAAAGTTGGAGAGGAACTCGTTGTTCGTGCTTATTCGGTAGTCTCATCACCATTTGATGAAACGCTTGAGTTTTTTTCGATTGTAGTACCAGACGGTGCATTTACGTCAAATCTTCAACATTTAAAGGTAGGAGATGAGCTGTATTTAGAAAAAATACCTTATGGTTATTTGACTTTAGCTCGCTATCAACAACCTTTACCCCATGATTTATGGTTATTGGCAACGGGTACAGGATTAGCTCCATTTTTATCGATGCTACAAGACTTCGATACATGGTCTAAATATCAAAAAATTAATTTGGTCTACAGTGTCCGTACCGCAGCTGAGTTAGCTTACGTTGATCGTATTCAAGAGATTGCTGAAACTTTTGGGGAAGGACATAACGGATTTAAATTTATTCCGATTATTACTCGAGATCCATCTGCGCCATTGCATGATCGTTTGCCGATTCTAATTGAAAATGGTGAATTAGAAAAATCTGCTGGTATAGAGCTGAATCCTGCCACAAGCCACGTCATGCTTTGCGGAAATCCGCAAATGGTAGATGACACGAAAGAGGCTTTAAAACGCCGTGGTTTGACGATGAACCGTCGAGGTGAGGGAAATATTGCGGTAGAAAATTACTGGTAATAAATTGCGGTGAAAACAACTTTATAATTAATTTTATGGATATGTTTATTAGTGGACAAACATATCCATAAATTCGCGAATTTCTGAAATTGCGCTGTCTACATCGGTTGAAAGCCAAGTTGGCTCAAAAAGACCTGCATAATGTTCCAAACGATCTTGTGGAACGACTAAGCGAACAGGACAGTCTTCTTCTAGTAAGCGCCAAGGTAAAATCGGAACATCATTGTCTAGAAAAATATTGATATTACGAATATCAACAATCATGGCATTAATGCAGTCAGGAAATGGCATGACGGAAAATTCTTCAGTACGGCGACGAAAATACTCTAAATCACCCCATTTGAGTTCATAACTTGGTTTATTAAATTCAATAATACCAATGAGATGTTCGTCTCTCGTCTGATGTATATAACATTGATGTGTGACGTCAGTGTCGAGATCAAGTGTTACGTTTTGCTGACGATACATCATAAAATAGAGCAGCTTTAAAACAAGGGGGCTTATTATAGCCTATTTTATAAAAAGTAAGCGCTAAAACATATTGTATTACAAATAGAACCTTAAAGAAGCTCGAGCATAACTTGTCATTATTTTTTAATGGCTAAATATTTTTGCCTAAATTTTATACTGTTTTTATTATTTTAATAGTAGAGTTTTGCAAACACAGACACCTTAGCATAATGCTTTTTCACACAATGCAACAAACCAAATTGCTATGATGATTATAAAGTTAATGATAAAAGAAGAGGGGAAAGAAGATGCATGATTTTTCAAAACCACCTCATGTGACGAGTCCTGAAGAAACTGCGAAAAAAAGAAGATTGCCAGTTTACATTTTAATTATTGTTGGGCTTTTTCTTATTGCACTCATCGTCTACATGGTTGCTGATCACAGCAAAACACCTAAAGAAGAAGCCGCTTTTCAACATGAGGTCACACCACATGTCATTAAGAGTACTTCAGATTTGAATATCTATAAAGGGTAATAAGCTAACCAGTATATCTTTATAGAAAGCCTTTGGGATGTGACCTGAAGGCTTTTTTTGCAACCTTTTGCATCAATTTGTTGTATTTATGCAGAAGTGTGTTGATTAGAAAATATTCAAAACATAAGGTGAGATAGACCGCATTTATCGTCATTTTTAACAACGAAAAGTGTTTTTCATAATTGATGGCACTGAAAAGAACATAACAATTGAGGACATAACAATATGAATGAATTTTTTGATGGGCCTCGCGGCGCTCAGTTTGATGCGATGTATTACTGGGATCAGTTTCATCCTATTTTAGCTGCAATCGTCATCTTACTGGTTGGCTGGATAATCGCTTTAATAGTTGCGGCAGGTGTAAAAAAACTTCTGCAAAAAGTAAATACCAATGCAAAATTATCTTCAGCAACTGGGCGTGCTCCAAACATAGAAGGTCTTATTTCAAAAGTCGTATTCTGGTTTATTCTAATCTTAGCTGTTGTCGCAGCTCTCAATGTACTTAACATTAGTGGAGTGAGTGGCCCGTTCAGCAATATGGTGAATCAGGTACTCGTCTATATTCCAAATATTATTGCTGCTGTTGTGGTGGGTTTTATTGGTTGGATCGTTGCTCGACTGATACGAGCGGGGGTGACCAATGTTTTATCCCGAACTCAACTTGACGATAAGTTAAGCAGTGAAGTGGGTGTAGGTGGAATTAGCCAGAATATTGGTGAAATTCTTTACTGGCTTGTATTGTTACTTTTCCTTCCGATTGTTCTTTCAATATTAGGATTAACAGGCTTACTGATTCCAGTTCAAAATATGGTAAATGATGCCGTAGCATTCTTACCAAATATCTTTATTGCTGGTGTTATCATTTTTGTTGGTTATATCTTGGCAAAAATTGTACGCGGTATTGTTGAAGGTTTAGTAAATAGCTTAGGTGTTCAGGCTCAAGCTGAAAAAATTGGTCTTTTCAAAAGCTCTAACGTAGGCAAATTCTTAGGTTCATTTGTTTTCGCAATCATCATTATTACAACATTGATTGTAGCGTTTGAAGCTTTAGGCATTGAGACAATTTCTCAGCCAGCAACAGCTATGCTTAATGAAATCTTGCAGGCGATTCCAAACATTATTGCTGCTGGTTTAATTTTACTGGTTGCTTATATTGTTTCTCGTTTTGTTGGCCGCTTAGTTGCTGAATTAATTGCAGGTACAGGTGTTGATGAAATTCCTGCAAAGTTAGATGTACAACGCTTTTTAGGTCAAACTAAAGTTTCTAACGCAGTTGGCTGGTTAATTGTATTCTTTACTATGCTATTTGCAGTTTCTGAAGCTGCGGATCGTCTTGGTTTCGATCAAATTAGTGGTCTAATTGCAATGTTTATCCATTTCGGTGCAAACATTCTATTGGGCGCTGTAATCTTGGTTATTGGTTTCTGGCTTGCCAATGTTGTGGCGAACGTGGTTCAACGCGGCGAATATAATAGCTCGCGTTGGTTAGGTAGTTTAGTTCGTGTGTTAATTATTGGTCTTGTACTTGCGCTTGGTTTAAGAGCGATGGGTATTGCAGATTCAATCGTTAATCTTGCTTTTGGTTTGACTCTAGGCGCAGTTGCAGTTGCTTTCGCTCTTGCATTTGGTTTAGGTGGTCGCCAACCAGCAGAAAGACTGTTGAGTGATTTGTTAGATAAAGCTAAAAAAGAAGCGAATGAACCGAATCCGCTTTATCAACCACCGTCTACTACCACAACGAGCAGCCCATCTGCTGGTAGCTCATCTGCAACTACGAGTTCGTCAACATCTACAGTTGCACCAACGACTACAACCTCACCATCAACTGTTTCATCTGATGCAAAACCAGCTGATTCTGCACAAGTAAATCCAGCAGAACCACCAGTAAATAAACCGTTTGGATCTACTGGAGAAAATGACGAAATTTAGTAAGTAAAACTAATTTTCAGATAAACCGTACAAAAAATCTTTGATTTTTGTGATAAGTTCGACCACTCTATATTGAGTGGTCGTTCTTTTTAAGCGTTATAAAAACAAATAAGTGAGGAAAATACGATGAAGAAACCAGGTCGTTTTTTAGCACCGATTGTCATTGCGGGAATTACGGTAGGTTTTTTAGCAAGTGCTTATAAATTTGTGTTTAACAAATCTAATTCATCAAAACAGGCAACAACTCATACACGTAATTCTGAAAAATCTTCAAATGATTCGAAAGCTTCAAATTAGCTTATTCATCATTTAAACGTATTGTGCTGCTGCATAAGCGGAAGACCAAGCCCATTGGAAGTTATAGCCTCCTAAATGCCCAGTCACATCAAGTACTTCGCCAATAAAAAACAATCCTTTTTGCTTTTTACTTTCCATGGTTTTGGAAGATACTTCACTTGTATCAATTCCCCCTAAAGTAACTTCGGCAGTACGATACCCTTCTGTACCTGATGGTTTGACAGTAAAGCCGTGTAACTGTTCGGCAATATGGTCTAGCTGTGCATCACTGATATTACCAATCGCTGTTTCGCTCTGCTCTGACCATATAAGTTGTTGTAGCTCTTGGATAATACTTTTCGCAGTAAACTCACTAAGAAGGGTGCGCAATAAAACTTTAGGTTGGGCTTTCTTTTTATCTTTTAAATAAGTTGCTAAAGCTTGGCTCGGGAAAAAGTCAATTTTAAAACTTTCACCAGTATTCCAATAGTTTGAAAGCTGTAAAGAACTTGGACCACTCAAACCACGATGCGTAAACAATAATGCTTCAGTAAAGCTATTCTTCGAGTTACTTAGAGTCACATCTAAAGCATTACCACTTAGGCGTGTAGTGACTTCTTTAATATGATCTGAAAAAGTAAATGGGACTAACCCTGCGCGAGTTGGGAAAACCGTATGTCCAAATTTTTGTGCCAGTTCATAGCCAAATCCAGAACCACCCAAAGTTGGAATGGATAAACCACCTGTAGCAACCACTAATGACTCACAGCTAAATCGGCCTTGGTTTGTGTGTACAGTAAAACCGCCTTTTTCTAATGGATCAATCTGTACAGCTTCACATTGAGTTTGGATATCAACGTTATTGGTTTTATCACATTCACTCACTAGCATCTCTAAAATTTCTTTAGCACCGTTTAGCGTGAATAATTGCCCGTGTTTTCGTTCTTCATAAGCAATTTTATAATCACATACCAAACCGATAAAGTCCCAGTTGCTGTAGCGTGATAGGGCAGAAATAACGAAGTGTGGATTATGAGAAATATAGTTGTCAGGCTCTACATACAGGTTGGTAAAGTTACACTTACCACCGCCTGACATTAAAATCTTTTTACCAATTTTATTGGCTTTTTCTAAAATTAAAACCGAGCGTCCTCGTTTAGCAGCATGTGCAGCCAACATGAGTCCAGAAGCACCTGCACCTAAGACAATGACATCAACATGACTGTTAGACATAAGAGATTCTCGATTAATCGTGAAAATTTAAAAGGGGCATATACTATCATGCCGAGCCTTAGTCATGTTAAAGACATTTACTGCTATGCGAAGTAATGTGCACTAAAAACTAATTAGTTATTGATGTGATTTATTTCTTATATCTGCCTGTAAACCACCAGAATGAATTGCCAGAATGCGAGTTCCTTCAGAAAAGTAATTATTCTTTATAAGATCAAACAGACCAAACATCATCTTTCCCGTATAGATCGGTTCAAGTGGTACCGCATGCTGCTCTTCAAAACTTTCTATAAATGCCAATAACTCGGGTGAAGTTTTTGCATACCCACCACAGCAGTATGCATCTGTCACAGACCAGTTCTGTTTTTTGGTCCACTGCCGAATTTCTTGTTGTAAAAAGTTACCTTTTAAAGCCGAAAATCCTAAGACTTTTTGGTGTAGTCCACTGCTTTCAATGAGCCCCGAAATCGTTCCGCCAGTTCCTACTGCACAGCAAATCACATCATATTGATTTAAATCACTTTGGCTCAGAATTTCCTGACAACCTTGAACAGCCAATTCATTGGTGCCGCCTTCAGGAATAATGAAAGTTTCAGGAAATTGATGACGTAATTGTTGAAGATAGTTTGCATCATCTCGTAAGCGATATTCATTGCGTGAGACAAAATGTAGATACATTCCTAAACTTTGAGCTTTTGCTAAGGTTGGATTAAGAGGCTTATCAGCTAACTCTTCACCACGAATAATTCCAATACTTTTTAAGCCAAAAAGATGAGCGGCATAGGCAGTCGCGGCAATATGATTTGAATAGGCCCCTCCAAAAGTCAAAATGCTCGATAAACCTTGTTGTTTTGCGACAAGCAGATTGTATTTTAGTTTGAAAAATTTATTGCCTGAAATTTGGGGATGAACTAAATCTAATCGCTTAATGTCGAGATGAACTAAAGAGGGGGGGGCAATGTGCTGATAGGAAACAGGTTGGGCAATGTGATCAAACATTAGAAATTGAGAAAAATAATGATTGATCACATTGTAGCTTTTTAAATAGAGCTTTAAAAAGCTGTTTACGAACTTGTATCGACAGATGTAATCACTGACATGCCAGGACGTAAGTGTTCTATTCCTTCTTGATTTGGATCAATGGTAATGCGTACGGCAATTCGTTGAACCACTTTGGTAAAGTTTCCTGTTGCATTGTCAGGCTTTAATACACTGAACTCAGAACCCGCAGCAGGTGAGATCTGCTCAACATGCCCTGTAAATTTTTTGTGTTTCATCGCATCGACTGTAAACCATGCTTTTTGCCCAATTCGCATATTGGCAATTTGGGTTTCTTTAAAGTTGGCAATCACCCAAGTTTGCTGTGGAATGAGGTAGAGTAATTGTGACCCTGCTGCTACATATTGCCCAACACGAGGGTTCACCTCACCAAGTTGTCCATCCATTGGAGCAACAATGACACTATAGTCTTTGGTAGTTTGTGCCTGATCTAGTTGTGCTTTAGCACTGGAAACTTGTGCTTCTAAGCCAGCTTCCGCGACCTGCGCCGTTTTAAGTGCTTCTTTGGCAACTAAAACATTGGCTTCTGCCTGCTTCAGTGCTGCAAGGTTATTTTCAGCATCTGCTGCGGCTTTATCTTGCTCAGATTTAGAAGCTGCTCCACTATTACCTAACTGTTGATATCGTCTAAGCTGTGCTAAAGAAAGTTCATATTGAGCTTTAACTTGATCTACTTTTGCTTGTGCAGCCACAATATCAGCTTGTTTTTGAGCAATAGACTGTGTCTGATTGGCTAAAGTATTTTTAGCTTGTTCAACTCCAGAAGCCGCTTGCGTTACTTTTTGGTCGTAGGTGGTTGCATCAATATGCATTAATACTTGACCCTTTTTAACGTGGTCAAAGTCCTTAACTAATACATCTTTAACATAGCCATTAATTTGCGACGATAAAATCGTTGTTTTACCTTTAACATAACTATTGTCAGTTTGCTGAACGCTCGTTGCGAAGGGTCCGATTCTCCATGCCCACAAAATCACTAAAATACCGACAATGAGCACAACTAGCATCCATAATAAAGTTGAGCGTTTTGTTGGAATCAGTTTGCTCGCAGGTGCCGGTTCGTTAGATGGAGCGGGAGCTGCTTGAGGTGGAGCTTGTTCCGGTTTGTTTTGATCATCTGACATATATCAATCTCAATTTCTATTTCATCAATAAAGAAGCCGTTAAGGACGGCTAATTCCTCTACGTTGTAGATATTTACTTCGTGCAATATTAAAACCACCCCACAAGAGTAGTGCGACAGCAAAAATACCGTTTAATGCAATAACGTCATTGTAGGCACGCACTTGCGCTTCACGAGTGACCACTTGATTAAGTGAGCGCATGGATTGGGCTGTTTGTAATGCTGGGTCAGTAGTCGTAACTGATGCACTGCGTTGATATGTAGAGAGCCTTTGAGCAACTAGAGGATCTGCTTGTTCCAAATCTTTAATAATCTCGACTTGATAGTTTTGTGTGCGGTGTTGTTGATAGGTCGAGAAGAATGAAGACCCGACAAGGCCGCCAAATGTTTGAGTTGCAGAGAACAGCACAATAAAAGTCACCACATACGAAGGACCTTTAGCCAAAGTTTGCGCAAAGCCAATCAGGAGCAATGGCCCAATAAATAAACCACCTGCAAAGCCTACTAAAAACTGACTTGCAAAGAAGTTCACAGGTCGGACATCACTGGTTAAGTGATAATCTAGTCCACATGCGACTAAAATTAAAAATTCTGCAAAAAGTAAGTGGAAGATAATCCGTTCGCGTGAAAAAGTCAGTGCACTAAAAAGTGTTCCGCTTAAAATCCCTATCAATATGACCACATAGAGTGGAACAAATTGGTCTGGACCCATCCCCATTGTTTTTAAGAAGTTAACAGCTGCGTAGCTTTGTTCTGACATTAAAAGTCGAATAGCAAAAGCACCAAAAATGAAGCGTAGGGTCGAAGCGGCGCCTAACCAGCGTGTCATAATTAATGGATTGGCACGATAGTGCTCATAGAGCAAACCAAGAACAACTAAACTAAAACCTGCAATTAAGACGTAAGCAAGCCATTCACTGTTGAACCACCATAAAATTGGACCTTGCGTGAGCACAATACACAAGCAGGCAAAACCTGGAGCCAATAAAGCAAATGTAAAGAAATCCTGCTTCTCAAAAACATAAATTCTTAAGCTACGTGGTAACTTCAATGAAACGACCATGGCTAAACAACAAAGTGCTAAGCCGAGCTCAAAGGTATATAGAACAGACCAACTATCTGTATTTACGAGAAATGGAGAAATAATCCAAGCTAACGGCACGCCAAGTTGCTGAAAACCAAAGGCAATATATATACCTTTTGCCATGTCTGCTTTTTTAAAAGCTTGCATGGTGTAATACATACCTAAAGAGCTTAATGGCGCACCAGCTAAACCAGCTACAACCCGCGCAAATAGGGCCATTTCATAAGTATGCACAAAAATATGCAATACCAGAACTGCAATAAAAATCACGAGTCCTATTTCCGAAAATACTCTCAGGCCATACTGTTGCCGGGCTTTAAATAAAATCAGGTTTGAACTGACATTTGCCATGACATAAGCAGCAGGTAACCAAGCCGCTTCGGAAGGAGTTAGTCCATACTCACCTTGGATTAAAGGTAAATTTGCCGTAATAAAACCATTACTTAAGCTTGCCGAAAGGGCGATAAATAAACCAATAAAAAAGTAAATAAACCGCTTAGGTACAGAGTGTGCAATAGCTGCTGGTGAACCAGGTAAAGTCGGTTGCTCTTCTGGGGTCCAGTCGGGTGGTGTTTCCAAATAACGAGGCGTTTTACTCATTCTATCCCTCGAATTTTTTGTATTTGAATACCATGAAATAGTAATTCAATTGCTCGTTTTGCTAAGCGAGTCTGTTCTTCTGGCTCATGTCCTTGAAATGAAGAACCCAACATTGCTGTGACCATTGCATAGTCATCGGCGGTCAGATCAGCTCGGCACAATTTTTGTTCTATCGCATTTTCAATCAGTGGGTTAAGTGCATTATTTCGCCGTTCATAAATTTTTAACATAATTGGATCTTGTCGATCAATCACTCTCCAAAAATCTTGCAAAATTGCGAGTTTGGGAAGTTGTCCAATATGTCCTTCAATTAAACGAAATAAACCATCTTCGAATTGTTGAAAATGAGCTGCTTTTTGCTCTAGCTGTGTAATCGCGCGTTCTAAAAGTGCACTAATTAAAGCTTTTCGATCACAAAAGTTGCGGTAAAAAGTTGCTCTGCCGACCTCAGCGTGGTCAATCACAACTTGTAAGGGAACATTAATACCATGAATACGAAAACATTCTTCGGCTGCATTGAGTAATTCATCCCGATTATGGGCTGCAATTTTTTGACGTTTACTCATGTCATCGGTTTGGGGAGTTCTAAAGGTTATATATTTAACGGACATTTTTGTCCGTTGTGAAGATTTAAATTGTAAAAACATGAAAATTCAATTTTCATCATTTATATCTTCGCCATTTTTATATGTGTCATAAAAAGCTGTTAGAATACCGCGCAATTGCATGATGCTAGGTCAATACAATGTTTGAGTCCCTTATTCCTCTTTTTTCAATTGCGATGGCATTGATGTTTGGAGCAATAAGTCCTGGGCCAAGCTTTATTTATGTTGCACAAAATTCAATTTCTAAATCACGTAAACATGGGTTGTTTACCGCTTTAGGGACGGGGACAGGCGCAGCGCTTTTTGGTCTATTAGCAGTTATGGGATTGCAAGCAGTTTTATTGGCGGTGCCTTCTGCTTATCTAATTTTAAAAATTGGTGGTGGGCTATATTTGCTTTGGCTGGCTTTTAAAATTATTAAACATGCTAAAGAACCAATTGCGATGGAAAACGATGGCAAATCGAAAATGACCTATAAGCAGGCATATCGATATGGCTTAATTACCCAGTTAAGTAATCCAAAAATCGCAGTTGTATTGGCCAGCGTATTTACGGCTTTACTGCCAAAAGAAATCCCTAATTATTACTATGTCGCATTACCAGTGATTTGTTTTATGATTGATGCGGGTTGGTACTCATGTGTGGCAATGCTGCTCTCTTCAGAGAAGCCTAGAACAATGTACTTAAAAGCAAAAACTGCCGTTGACCGAGTAGCTGGAAGTATTGTGAGTGTATTAGGCTTAAAGTTAATTTTCTTCAAATGATAAGTCTTTAATTAAAATATCTAAAAAATCCAAAGCCAGCTATTTATAGTCTGGCTTTATTTTTGCGTAAAATATATACAAATTGAAATATCTTTTTTAGCACTTAAACACTTTAAAAGTGGTAACTTAATAAATAAAACAAAAAGAAATGAGGATCACGTTATGAAAAAACTAATGGTGAGCATTTCTGTAGTTTTTCTCATCTTAACTACAGGATGTGAGATGAGAACGATGAGTAAGCAACAACCGGCAAATGAGCGGGCCATGAGTATTGCTGGTTCTCCAGTTCACGAAAAGGACTATAAAATTTCCGATATACAAGTGAATAATCATGAGCAATCTAACTATTAAGTTACTTGCTGGATGTGCAACTTACTGTGTTTTGAATATGGTAAGTGCATGTGAGCCTGCTTCTTTAGATTGGGAGCTTTTTCAGGAAAAATATGATTTAAATCATGATGGCATGTATAGCCAAAAAGAATTTCAACGGGTTGAAGACTTTTATCCTTATAACTGGCCGAGTGATAAGCGTTTTCAAAGTGAAAACAAACAGACAGAGCTATTTCATTATTTAGATGAAAATAAGAATGGCTATTTAACAAATGAAGAGTTGGGAAATATACACGTTTTATTTAATAACCCTTGCGAAGGGTGGCCGTGGTCCTAATTTAGTAAGCCTCTTTTAAACCTATTCAAAGCCCTTAAAAATAAAAAAGCTCCCAATTTAGGGAGCTTTTTTTGAAAGCAGATTAAGAAACTTTATCGCCAGGTTTCGCACCGCTGTCTGGAGAAATAATGAAAATACCTTCACCATTTCCGGCAGCAAGTACCATACCGTTTGAAATACCAAAACGCATTTTTCGTGGTGCAAGGTTAGCAACCATAACAACCAATTTACCTTTTAGGTCTTCTGGTGCGTATTGGCTACGAATGCCACTGAATACATTGCGTGGTTCAGCTTCACCAACGTCTAAAGTAAGTTGTAGTAGTTTATCTGAACCTTCAACTGTACCTGCTTCAACGACCTGAGCAACACGTAAGTCAACTTTTAAGAAATCTTCAATACCGATAATTTCAGCTTCACCAACTGCTGGAGTAGGGGCTGCTTTTTTCTCAGCTGCTTTGTCTTTTTTCGTTGCCGCTTTTGCTGCTTCTGGAGCAGGAGCACCTAAAGACTCTTTAGATGCATCAACCATAGCTGCAACAGCTTTTGGATCAACACGCTGCATAAGCGGTTGGAACTGCGCAATCTCATGGCTTACAAGAATTTGTTTGCGTGACTCGAAATCGAAGCTGTCAAGTTTTAAGAAATCTTGAACTTGTTGAGCTAAAGTTGGTAGAACTGGAGCTAAGTACACTGCGAGTTGACGGAATAAGTTGATACCCACAGAGCAGACGTCAAGAACTTGTTGCTCTTGACCTTCTTGTTTAGCAAGTGCCCAAGGCTTTTTCTCATCAATATATTGGTTTGCACGGTCAGCTAGCGCCATGATTTCACGGATCGCCGTAGAGAATTCACGTGCTTCATATGCAGCAGCGATTGAATCGCCAGCATCAATAAAACTTTGTACTAAATCAGTTTCTGCACATTGAGCAGATAACGTATTGTTAAAGCTGCTGTTGATAAATTTCGCACAACGACTAGCAATATTAACGACTTTACCGACTAAGTCTGAATTTACTTTCTGAACAAAGTCATCAAGGTTCAAGTCAGAGTCTTCAACTTTATCTGAAAGCTTAGATGCAAAGTAGTAGCGTAAATATTCTGGGTTTAAATGCTGTAAATACGTCTCGGCCTTAATGAAAGTACCGCGAGACTTAGACATTTTTTGTCCATTTACAGTTAAGAAACCATTTACAAAAAGACCAGTTGGAGTGCGATAGTTCGCACCTTCAAGCATTGCAGGCCAGAATAAAGCATGGAAATAAACAATGTCTTTCCCAATAAAATGATAAACATCGTTTTGGCTGTCTTTTTTCCAGAAATCATCAAAGTTTAAATCTGGGCGTTTAGTTTTGATGTAGTTTTCAAAACTAGACATATAACCAATTGGGGCATCTACCCATACGTAGAAATATTTATTTGGTGCGTCTGGAATTTCAAAGCCAAAATATGGTGCATCACGAGAGATATCCCAATCTGCTAAACCAGCTTCAAACCATTCATCTAACTTGTTTGCAATTGAAAGAGGTAAACGTCCTTCGTCACGCGTCCATTTTTGTAAATATTCAGAGAAGTTTGGAAGCTTGAAGAAATAGTGATCTGATGATTTTTCAACTGGTGTTGCGCCACTTAATGTTGAACGTGGATTAAGTAACTCAGTTGCATTATAAGTCGTACCACACACTTCACATGAGTCGCCGTATTGATCTTCTGACTTACATTTTGGGCATGTACCTTTAATGAAACGGTCAGACAAGAACATCCCTTTTTCTGGGTCAAATAACTGAGTTACAGGACGAACTGCAATATTTCCAGCTTCACGGTTTTTAATATAGATATCTGTTGAACGTGCTTTGTTTGCATCGCTATGCGTTGAATCGTAATGATCGAAATGTACGCCAAAACCGTCAAAATCACGGATATGTTCTTTTTGAACATTCGCAATTTGCTCTTCTGGGCTAATACCGTTTGCTTCGGCACGTAGCATAATTGCTGTACCGTGAGCATCATCCGCACATACATACGTCACATCATGACCCATTGCTCGCATGGCACGAACCCAGATATCTGCCTGGATGTAACCGAGTAAATGACCCATATGAATTGGACCATTAGCATAAGGGAGGGCATTAGTGACTAAAATTTTACGCACGGATTTCATTCTCTCATTCGTATTTATAAGGTGGAAGATTTTAACTGATGCACGGAGATAAGCAAAGATTAATAATCTCCAGCTTGGCATAAGCGATTTCTATTAAAATGGATTTTGGTCAGGCATGGTTTCTCTTTAGAACAGATAAACAAATCAAAAAATATTTGAATCTTCCTGTATTGTCTTTGTTTCAAATTGCAGTTACGGTCAGAAAATAAGCCATAACGATGTATAACTAATAACTTATTCAGGTAATTTTTTAATTAACTATGAGGATAACAACGATGACTACAGAAAATAAATTAGATGAATTAAAGGCAAAAGCGGCTGATGCAAAAGTACAAGGTGAAAAAGCTTTGGACGATTTAAAGGAAAATGTAAAAGAGAAGCAAGCTGCTGGTAAAGAAGCAGTTGAAGATAAGGTAGACCAATTAAAGGCAAAAGCAGCTGATGCAAAAGTACAAGGCGAAAAAACTTTGGACGATTTAAAGGAAAATGTAAAAGAGAAACAAGCTTCTGGTAAAGAGGCTCTTGAAGAAAAAGCAACTGATTTAAAAGGTAAACTTGAGGATGCTCAGCATAGTCTACAAGATAAGTTTGATCACTTGCGTACAGAAGCAGCTCATAAACTTGACGATGCGAAAGCCAAAGCTGCGGAATTAAAGGAAGAGGCTGCTACAAAATTGGATGAGTTGAAAACGCAAGCAACCGCAAAACTTGATGAGTTGAAGAAAACTGCGACCGATAAACTCAACAAATTAAAGAACCATGATTCTGCTGAATAAGCTGATTTAAACTAAAATCTGCACTCCTTACCTAAAAGATGAGATGTGAAGTTAGTAATTATTCATCCCAAGGTGAGCGAGTGCGGAGCAATACTGTTACACTATCTCCATTAAGCTGTAATGATCTGTTTTTGGAGTAAACAATATGTCTTGGCTTTCTTCATTAAAGTCTGTTTTTTCACCCGCACAAGAGGTGAAAGAAGATGAAATCCAAACCGTACTCCAAAATTATTTATTACCGCATTCAAAAGATGCTTTAAAGGAGCGCATTAGTCAGCTTCAAGTTCAAGGTCGTGTATTACAACTTACGATTAATACATTTCCTGATGAAAAAGAGCATTTGCAGCAAATCCATGATGATTTAGCGGGTGCATTAGAAAAGTGCGGTATTGAAGAACTTAATTTACACGTGGTTCAACAAAAGCGCCCTACACAAGAAAGTTCAAATTTACCTCCTGTGCTTGATGCCTCACCTAAATCAGAACCAGATCCAAATAATCCACCGATTCAAAAAGCCGCTCCGCAACAAAGAGATGTTCCACTTCACCCTCGCATTAAGAATGTTATTTTAGTTTCATCTGGAAAGGGTGGTGTTGGTAAATCGACAACTACCGTCAATTTGGCACTTGCCTTGCAAAAAATGGGTCTTAAGGTTGGGGTATTAGATGCTGACATCTATGGTCCAAGTATTCCCACAATGCTAGGAAACGCTGGCAAAACTCCACTTATTGAAAGTGAAAATTTTGTACCTTTAGATGCTTATGGTATGGCTGTGCTTTCTATTGGACATTTAACTGGTGATAACAACACACCTGTCGCGTGGCGTGGACCAAAGGCAACAGGCGCTCTAATGCAATTGTTTAATCAAACACTTTGGCCTGATTTAGATGTACTCATGATTGATATGCCACCAGGTACTGGTGATATTCAGCTTACGCTTGCACAGCGTATTCCGGTTACAGGCTCCATCATTGTGACCACTCCACAAAATGTTGCCTTGCTTGATGCGACCAAAGGAATTGAATTATTTAATAAAGTGGGTATTCCAGTATTAGGTGTTGTCGAAAACATGTCGACTCATATTTGCTCAAACTGTGGTCATGAAGAGCAAATTTTTGGTATCGGTGGTGGTGATAAGCTTTCCGAGCAATACCATATTCCATTGTTAGGCCGTTTGCCTCTAAATGCTCAAATACGTGAACATGCTGATCAGGGTAAACCGAGTGTTGTGGCAATGGATGATGCGGCTGATAGTTATATTGAGATTGCTAAATCAGTCTGGCAGCAGATTGAAAAAATCCCTCAACGCACACGTGATGATAAGCGTATTTTCTAATTTATTAAAACCCGGCTTTAAGTCGGGTTTTTTATCATGTGATTAAAATAAAAAATTAAATTACTGATTCCTAATAACAAAGCTGAACTTGAAATTGGCATGTAGATTGCTACCTTACACTTTTTAAAAAGAAAGGTTAAAAAATGCAATTTAAGTATAGTTTGGGCGTAATCAGTTTATGTAGCGCTTTATTTTTAGTTGGATGTAACGATGACAACTCATCTGCTTCACAAACACCAACAGTTCAGGAACAAAAACAGAAGTTACAGCCGATCATTATTCAGGGTGCTTTACCTGTAGAGTCGGAAAGAATGGCTTCAAAATTAGAAAATAAGACTGTTGAAACCATTGGAGGATGGACCTTTTGGAAAGGTACCTATAATGGTTATCCAATGATTATTTCTAAAACCCGCATGGGTATGAGTAACTCTGCTGCAGCAACTGCTCTAGCGATTGAACGCTATAAACCAATTGCGATCATCAATCAGGGAACCTCAGGTGGACATGATCCTGACTTGCATGTATATGATATTGTTTTAGGAAAATATACAACCAATATTGGTGCATTTAGAACACCTAAACAGCCAGTGGGTGGTGGTTCAAACTCACTCACATGGGTTGAGGCTTTTGATGTGTTACCAACAGATGAATCTGACCCAGAGCCGATTGCAATACGCAAATTTGAAGGTGACCAAGAGTTGTTAATGGCGGCACATAAAGTCCGTTATGATAAAGGTGATGTGGTTGAAGGAACGATTGGTTCAGCAGATGTCTGGAATAATGAACTTGACCGTATTCAATTTTTCCACCAGCGTTATGGTACTTCTGTTGAAGAAATGGAAGCGGCTTCTGTTGCACAAATTGCAAGCCAGTTTAATGTTCCTTTCCTAGGCATTCGAATCTTATCTAATAATATTACCAATAACGGAGCTTATGACCCTGGTACAGGAGAGGCTTGCCAAGAATATGTGCTTAATGTGGCCGAAGAATATATGAAATCAAAACTACCGAAATAATGATTTAAACTTATGCAAGAAGAGTGAAGCTTTTATAAAACCTCTTCTTGCTTCTTTTGATGATGTCTACTTTTCCAGTTTTTAACAACCATCCAGCGCCAGAAAATTTCTGTGCATATATATAAAATAACAGCAAATACAAAAGCTTCTACAACAAGTCCAGTCATCAAGATTTTCGCAAGACTAAAATCAATGTGGCCATGGCCGAAATGAGTAATCCAACGAGAAATCTGATGCAATACACCTAGCAGCATTTCTTTGTTAATCATATGCACATGAAAAATGTGTGCACCGAACCAAAAACCAATATATAGAATAGGAACTAATGTAAGCGGGTTACTTAACCAAGCGAGCATCAAGCTAATTGGTAAATTTACTTCGAATAGTAATACAGCCATCACAATAAATACGCTGTGAAAAGGAATAGGCAGTAAACCAAAAAAAGTTCCGACAAAAACAGCTCGGGTAATTGATTTTCGATTGACATACCAAAGCACAGGATTAAGAGTCTTTTTACCAAAAATCCTTAGAAATTTCATATTTGAAACTTTCTCGGGGGAGGGAAGCCAAGATTGAAAAAAATGCTTTGCCATAATCATTAAGGGTAGTAAAGCGCGATGCTCTATATAAAAAATCAGAAACAATATATGAATTGAAACTTATTAAAAGCTTAAAATTTAAACTTACCAGTGCTATATATTTTTTATTATAAAGACTTTTGATGGAAAAATAGACTTAAAATAAAAATAGTTATGTTACTTAACTCAGAATCTATTTGAAAAGTATAACAACTGACCGTAAAGTTTTCTTCTCGACTTTATGTGGTAATTTTATAAATATTTGTTTTTATATACTTTATTTTTATTTTGAAAATAACTTGAAATACTTTGTCTTACAATTACCTTTTGCCTTGTGACAGGATATCTATTAATCTGAGATGACTATATTGTGAGGTCATTCAATGATTTCATGGCTTTTTATTGGCTTAGTAGCCACAATTTTACTTACTCCAGGCCCAACCAATACTCTGCTCGCTTCTTCAGGAGTACAAGTGGGTTTAAGGAAGTCAGTAAAACTTATTCCAGCAGAAGTTTTGGGTTATGTAATCTCTATTTCTGCATGGGGAATGCTGATTGGAAAAGTGTCTAGCACACTACCAATGCTGCCGCCTATTCTAAAGCTATTGAGCGCTTGCTATATTATTTTCTTAGCCATCAAGTTATGGCATACGGCAAATCAAGAAGTTGAATTAAATCAGCCAACGATTCGTGCTCGTGAGTTATTCTGCGCCACTTTATTAAACCCAAAAGCCTTACTCTTTGCCTCAGCAATTTTCCCGGTAGCTGCATGGAGTAATTTTCATATTTATTTAATTCATATGATGGCTTATTTAGCGCTTATTACCCCAATTGCATTGTTCTGGATTTTCTTGGGATCGGTTTTAGCTTCTAAGAAAGTGGGTTGGTTAAATCAAACTAACTTGCAAAAAACCGCTTCACTTGTATTGGTCAGCTTTTCAATTCCAATTAGTTATTCTGCTTTACTGAACCTTTAAACGTACTGCTGAGCTATTCTTATTTATTTGAGTAGCTCTGTGTTGTTTTCATAATTGGTTTTTTAAGTTAAAGTACGTCGAAATCAATGAATTTACCTTTTGGATAGAAAATACATGGCCATTAAGTCTGATCGTTGGATTCGCGAGATGAGCGAAAAACACGGCATGATTGAACCTTATGCAGAGAATCAAGTCCGTTTTGATAAAAATGGTGAAAAGTTGATTTCCTACGGGGTCTCTAGCTATGGTTATGATGTACGCTGTGCCCGTGAATTCAAGGTTTTTACAAACGTACATTCTGCAATTGTCGATCCAAAGAATTTTGATGACAAAAGTTTTATCGATATTGAGTCTGACGTTTGTATTATTCCGCCAAACTCATTTGCTCTAGCGCGTACAATTGAATATTTCCGTATACCTCGCAATGTGTTAACAGTGTGCTTAGGTAAATCGACCTACGCTCGTTGCGGTATTATTGTAAATGTGACTCCATTAGAACCTGAATGGGAAGGTCACGTTACGTTAGAATTTTCAAATACGACAAATTTACCTGCACGTATTTATGCTGGGGAAGGCGTAGCACAAATGCTATTCTTTGAAAGTGATGAAGTATGTGAAACCTCTTATAAAGACCGTGGTGGTAAATACCAAGGTCAAACAGGTGTTACGCTTCCTAAAACTTAATCTTTCCTCGATGAAAAGATTTTAAAAATAATGGGTCACTTAGGTGGCCCAATTTTATAAATAAAATTTTTTTGAGAAGCGTTTATCGGAATTATGATAAACGACAGTTTCCTTTTGTAAAAAATGATATAATATGATCAATAATTGATTTGTTTTTTGTTCTGCATCACAGAATTTAAAGGCAAATGTGGTTGATATAGGCTCTCTTTGATAATGTTTAGTTAAATATTTATCAAATGCAGATAGGCCAAATAAAAAGAAATTAAATAGGATTATGCCCCCACGGATACGGAGGTCGGCCATGCGACAGTTTACGTCTCTTCGAGTAGCACTTTTAACTCTCGGAAGCTTATGTTTTTCTTCAGCTTACGCTGCTTCTACACTAGTCCCTATGTCAGATGCTGAACTATCAGCAACTCGTGGCCAAGCTTTAATGGGTATGTCTTATATTGCGCCTACAGATTCTGCAAGTAACTCAAGTTCAAATGGAAATATGGGGTTTTACCGACTTGCATTAGATGCCCAATTAGAACTTAATGCCAATATTAAAAAATTACAGTTAGGTTGTGGTGGGGTAAATGGCGCTGGTGCCTGTGACATCGATATTGATTATTTGAGTTTAAGTGGTGGCACGGTAGATAGTACTAGTACTGAGCGTGCTTCTTCTTCCGCTATTATTACCAATCCATTTTTAGAATTTGCTGTTAAAAATCCAGATTCAGCTTCTACACGTGAGATCCAAGGTTTTCGGTTAAGTGCTAAGTCACTTTCGGGTTTACTTACTTTTGGTTTAGAAAATGGTGATGCTGCTAGTGGTATTAATTCATTAAGTGGATATATGGTAACTAAACCAACTGGAGGTACGGTAACTACGAATCCTTACTATGGTATTACCCAAGATGAAACCGGAACTGCAATTACAGGACGGGCAGAATTTATAGGTAACATAGCAACACTTCCATTTACATCTACGGCCTATAATCTAAATTTAGGTGCAGGTAGTGGAACATTGTCTATGGGGCAACAAATTATTACGGGTAAGCGTATTAATACAGCTAATTTGAATGCAACAGCAAGGGTTGGAGGGATTGCAGTTACGGGGACTTTAGATGCAACTGCTTCAGTGCTGGGTATTCCTGTTCCGATTTCGGGTGATGTAACTGGAACAGTAAATAATCTTGATGTAAATGTGGCAATTAAACAAAGTCTGGGTTATTTCCATGCTGCTCAACTGAATGGCTCTGCTGGTTATCTCTCCGTACAGGGTGTAAATATATTATGGCCAGAGGCAGCCTCAACGGCACAAACAGGATGGTGGCTAGAGCTTACAAACCCAATTGATATTGGACAAATTACTCCTACGGGAAATGTTGATATTGCATTAGCTACAATTACTGATGCCTTGGGACAAGTTAGTTCTTATCTAGAAACACATCCTGTTAAATGTGGAGCATTAGCATTAAACTGTTTAGCAGGTAATCTTCCTATTGGAACTGTTGATTTAACAGGGAAAACACCAGCTTCTATGGCCTTAACTAATGTAGTGCTTCAAAAACAAAACTTCTCAGCTAACTGTTATGGTTCTTTAAAATTCTGTTAAATGCATCTCTTATTTCTCGTTTATCGGAAAAATGAGTTTTTATTTATTTAATTTTGCATTTGAGTAAATATTCAGCATAATGGAAATGTGGAAAGGTTGGCAATTTTTAAAAGTTTGCCCCTTGTGAGATGAAAAAGGAAATAATCTCACATCAAGGACTGTTAAAGAAAAAGAAATATGGTGCGTGGCATCGTATAAAACAGGAAGGTCACGATGACTACACTTAATTATACGGTAAGGTTTCAAAAAACCGTTTTAGCAAGTTTAATTGGACTTTTTTTAAGTCAGTCAAGCTTTGCTCTTGAAGAACTTTCTGATGCTGGTTTAAGTGAAACTACAGGCGAAGGTATTGCAATATTACCACAAAATACATTCATGGTATTTCGTGGCGCTGGTCCAAATGAATCTGTAAATCAAATTATTACCGATCGTAGTAAAGATACAGGTTATATTAACTATGTACCCGTAGGGCCTTTGAGTGTTGGTGCGGCTGATACAAGTGGTAATGGCACTGTTGGACCAGAAGACCGCGCAGTAGGTAAAGCAGACATATTTCTTTATGGATTAGCATTATCTAAGTCAGATGGCGATGCAAATTCGCGTATTGCTAACACCTCAGCTGCAGCAGCGATTTCAAGTTGGGGCACAGGAGCCAATCCATGGATATTTAAAGTAAAAACTGCGACCAATGTTCCTAATTTTAGTACAACAGATAGCGGTGTTTACCCAGTAACGTATTTATCTTTAGAAGCTCCTCTATATCAACCATTAATTGATGGGGCAGAGGGAGCTGATGCATATAATTTAAAATTAGGGCTATGGGCTGATGCATTTGTACGTAATCCCAATGTTGTCGCTACAACAAATGGCTCTCTAGCCCAATTTCAATATGGTAATAATAACGGGTTAATTGGTACCAGTATTGATACAACTCGTGCTAACCGATTACGTTTGCAAGGCATTCTAAATGGCTTTAGTTTAAATGGTAGCCAGATTAGTATGTTCCAAACATTAGGTGGTGCAACTACGGCTGGAGGAATGAGTCCTTTTTATAATAATACGTTAGGAATGTCTGGACTAGTTCGCTTAAATACGGGTGATAGCAAAAATACCAGTATTGTGACTGAAAATGTTACGAGTCAAACGCAGACATACGCTACAAGTAGTAATAATGGATGGCAAACAGTACATGCGGGTGCAAACTCAACTTTAAGTGCAAGTAGTACTGGAGACTGTGGTAACAGTGGCACAGGGAGTTTTAGTACCTCTCGTGGATGCCGTTACTATGTAGAAAATCGAACTAGAACAGATACAAAAACATCGAATAAAACACGAATTGCCTTTAATGATACAAATAAGGTATTGCGATTTAGTACCCGTGAAACTTCAGACTCACCAAATGCATCAAACAATTTATATACACCTGCATTTGACTCTGCAGGCGCTGTAGCACCGAAGTTTGCTGATAGTGAAGGCTTATATCTCTACAATCCAAATATTAATTTAGTATTAGGTAATTTATATCAACCGCTTATTTTAGGTTCCGACGGCAAAAACTTTAGTATTGAAATTGCTCGAATTGCAAATAAACCAGAAATATATAAACAGATTTATACTGATTACACTGGTGCTGACACGACTTACAAAGGTTCTACGTGTAACGTTTATTCATGTGTTAACCCTACGCATAGTAGTATTACGATTGGTACCGTATATAGTCCTGATAATGGAAAAACCTTGTTAGCAAATACCGGCGAAGGTGCAATTGGCGTTTCCTTTGGGCGTTTAATTTCAACAGGTACGCAAGTTTCTGGGACTTCTGCCGGTAGTTTGGTATCAATGACTAATTCAGTATCTGGTACTACTTCCGCCACAATGACAGAGGTCCGTTTTAAACAAAGACAACAGAATACCCAGACATGGAAACAAGAATATAGTTGTGGTTTGTTTAATTCTAACTGTGGTTATAAAACATTAGGATATTTATATCAATGGGAATATAGCAAAGGAACTGGTGCGTGGGTTATTACAAATCCAACGCCAAAACCAGCTGATGCAACAACTTGTTCTGGTGCTTTAGGATGTACGAGTACATCGGGTTCGACGCCAATGTATGGAGCTACTTCGAATCGTGATTGGACTAACTCTGCTATTCCATGGTTGACTTCAAGAAATGCTGTCGTCAACGATTTAATTGGTAGTAGTAATGGCACAACTGGATACGTTATTCCTACAGCTAATCAAGCTCCAGCTTTGTCTAACATTAGTCCTTTAAATAACTTGGGATCCGCTTCAATCGACGGTGTTTTAATCCAACACTTGAAACTGACAACTAAAGGTCTATAAGAGGAGGAGAATGCTATGAAAAAAATAAGTACTTTAATCCTCGCTCTTTGTGCAACGGTCACTCATGCAGAGCTACAAACTTTAGACAATGAAGCATTACAGGCGATTAATGGTCAAGCTGGTGCTGATTTATCTTTAATGCTCAATTTAAACCAAACAGCTAACGGTGTATTTGACAATGGTAGTGGTGGTGTCTGTGAGAACGTAGAGTTTTGCCATATCGGCTTGGCAATTAATAAGCGTTTTGTACAAGCAGATGCAACGAAACCAAGTGGTTGGGCCGAAAATAGTGATAGTGGTAATAAACTTTGGCTCGTATTTAAAGGCGTACAAGGTACTTTAAATATTCAAAAGATGGGTTTGGATGGCGCTGATTTAAAGTATTTGGATAAAAATAATACTGAAATGATTAAGCCTGCTATTCAGCTTAGTTTTAGTGCGGCACAGCCAATTTTAATTCGTAACTTTGGTTTTAATGCTTTATCAATTGAGCAAGATAACTTTACCAGCTCAACAACAGCGCAAGGGTCGAGTGCAAATATGTATGATTATGCATATTTCAAAAAGCCAACTTATGCGGCCACTGCTAATAGTGCAAACCAGCAAGTTGCTACTGCAACACCATCGGCGTATGACCATGGACGTGAAACTGGTTTTATGGGCTTGATGATGAATGGGAATTTGGCTATCCAAGGAAAAGTCATGGTCTTTAGCTGTGATGGCAGCCATCCTCGTTGTTAAGGGTTAATGTAGATTTCAAAGGAACTGAAGTGATGAAAAAAAATAAAGAAAATCACAGCTCAAAGTTTATTTTAAACGCATTAACAACCAGCATGTTGTTAGTGAGCGGACATGCTTTTGCTTTAGAAGCTTTAACAGATGCTGACATGAGTGCTGTTAATGGGCAAGATGGGATTTCGATTCAAACGACGTTTAATGAAATCAATATTGATAATGCTTACTGGGATGATCATGCAGGTACACCTAGTAGTGCAGATCAGGTCTTAAGAGCTCAAGCGAGCGGGATAAAAGTTCAAAAAAGTAATGCATCTAGTCAGCCTTTAAGTACAAATTACCGTTTAGATGTAGGGAGTAACCCAACTACGGGTAAAACTGGACTCGACTTTTCTATGCAAAGCAGTCCATCACTTATTACCGTAAATAGCGTTAAAGTTTGTAATAGTTCAGCTACATGCTCGCCAACTTTAGGGCAGTTAGCTATTCAAACGACCTCGCCTTTAAATTTGGCACTTACAACCCAAGATGGTCTATTTAATGCAAATAGTCAGTCAAGCATGACGCTTGGTATTAATAATGCCAATATTTATTTAGGGCAATTAGATGCTCGTAGTCAGCTAAATCAGTTAATTTTAAGAAATTTTAACTTTAATTTTGTCGGTAAAGGAGCCATGCTGATTGACCCAATTCGTGGCTTGGTTTTACAGACAAATACTGGAACTAATGTCGCTGGTGTAGGACAAACCCCAAATAGTACCTATGGCTATGTTGATTTTAATCGTGTAGCAGATTCAGCTTCTGGTCTAACAGCAGGCACATATGTAGACAGTAGTGGAAAAGTAACTAATTCAGGCCTGAATATTGAGGTCATGTTAAGTTCTAATGTCGATAAAACTAACCCTTATGCTTTAGATGCAACCAATAGTCCCCAAAATGCGAAAGGCTTGATTCGTTTAGGTGCTAGCGGACGTATGGTAAATAGTTATTTACAAGTCCGTGGTATGGATGGTACGTCAGATACAACAATATTAGGTACAGCAAATACCGCTGCGGGTACGGGCTCAAGTAATAGTATTTTAGGTAATTCTGGAATTGCCTTTCGTATGAAAGGTGAATTCACTAAAGATAATGACTCAATGCTAGGCTCAGATGGCAAAGCAACCACTTTAGAAATTGGTGGAGCAGGTCTGAATGCTTATGGTTTCGAATTTGGTAATTTAACAGGCCTTAACTCAGCTACGCGTGGTTATTTTGATAGCGGAAATATTTATTTAAATCTTGCTGATACAAAAACGTTATTAATGCCAAACAACGCGACTTTAAATGCAATTCGTTTAGGGTCGGGTACTTTAACAACAACTGCTGATTATCAACATAACATTCACCGTGATACGGTCACTAATCCGTTTAGCTTAATTCTTGCGATGCGTGGAGCAGAGTTTCAAGCATTTTCAAGACGCGGTCGTTTTACGACAAGTGCAAATGTTGCTGCTGCCAATCAGTTTGCAGACAATGGTGCAAATAACCAGTGGGGCTTAGCATTACCTTTTTATAATTTAAATGCTAACGCTGCTGTATATGGTTTAGATGCACCAGCAAATAGTGCTTATTACTATACCAAAGATGCAAATGGTAAGCCTATTCGAAATGTTGTGGCTACATCTGGAACGACTTCGCGTTTAGGTTTTGGTATTGCTGCTGGAACTACGGGACGTGATGCGACTGGAACTAAAACAACTTCAATTTTATTAATTGATGGTTCTCCAAATGCTAATAATGGTGGTAGTCCTACTGATTATTACATGGGCTTACGTAATATCGATATGTTCCTCAAAGGCAATGGAAGTATTGGTTTAGAAAATGGCAGTCTTAATATTAGTTTAAAAGAGATGCTACTTGCTTTATCAACAGAAATTGCAGCTGGTTATTTACCAGGGGCTAAATATAAAACTTGTCCAGCGACGGGTTCATGTACTTCACCTATAGATAATTTTGCCAAAAATAATGATGTCTTATTTGGTCTAAAACTCCGTTTAGGTGGCGATCTTAACTTATCAATTGTGCCAAATAGTTCAATTGCAGATGGTAGTGCTTTAACTGTACTAGGCGATTTCACAGTGCCTGCGACAGCAACTGGAAATACGGTTCAAATTAGTGATCCGATTGATGGTTCTGCAATTGGTTTTGACAATATTACAGGAAAGCTAGCGTTTAATACCGCTTTGGTTGTGGGTAAAGATACAACAAGTGGTTTAGGTAAAGTTGGGGTAAATACAGCGGTTTATTTCAACCCTGATAAGAGTATTGACGGCGCGTTACGTGTTAAAGATATTAATTTCTATCCGCCTTCAACAGGAGCGGGAGCACGTTTAGGTGAGCTTGCAATTACGGGTGGACGTTTAAATAGTAGCTTTAGTATTGTGCCTAGAAATGGGGCCTTTAACTAATATAAAAAAAGTGACGATTATCGTCACTTTTTTATATAAATTTTATTTTAGTGTGATTGGATTTGCATTCGTCGGGTTATAGAGATAATTGCTTTGTACTTGAATATTATTCTGATAGTCTGAACAAATAATAAGCGTTTGTCTCTTAAGGATTAGAGCGACATGAAGAATAAAAATATAGGGTTCTGGCTGCTACTTGCCAGTAGTTCAAGTGTATTTGCAATGCAACCTTTGGATGATCAAAGCCTTGCAGCAGCGACGGGTCAAAATGGCTTAACTTTAGGAATTCAGGCCGATAAAGTTAAATTTAATCAAGTCGCACTTATTGATACTAACGGTATTGCTTCAACTTCTTATAACAGTAAAGCTGGTTTTGTCATTGCTGGAAACTCTACTAACCCAGTTCCTGGTATAGAGTTTATTAAAGCTGCTGTATCGGGTAATCCTTCTTTTAATATTGCAATGGATACCGATGCTGGGGGGGGAAATCCTTTTTTAAATTTAGCTATATCTATGGGGAATGATGTAAACGGAATTCGACTTCTACCTTTTTCAGTTTATTTAGCCCCAAGTACATCTTTATCTAGTCCATCCGATTATGCATTAACAAGTTATGCACCAAAATCAATTTTTAGTTCGGGAACGACAGTAAATACGGGTGTAAAAGAAATTATTCGTTCTACTGGAAATCTAGATATTAACTTTGTACAAACCAATAAACCCCGTTTAAACATTCAACTGGGTCATGCTGCCCAGTCCGTTATGGTTAAATTTGGTGGGGCAATTCAATCTATTTGTTCTGCTGCGTCTGGTTGTCCAATTACTTTAGTGTCCGATAATACGGGAGCTACATTTGGGTTTAAGTTTGGAGGAACAAATACCTCAACTGGTTTTGTATTAGATGGTTTTTATGCAGGAGTTGATCCAACTGGATTAACTTTTGGGAATACAGGCGCATCTAGTAAATTTGATGCTTCACTTAATAATGTCACATTAGGGAATATGAGTACTCAAAATACAACAACGTTTAATAATTTACCTAATGGCTCAATGGGGAGTTTTGGTGTCACTGGCGTTTCTGTAACTGACTTTAAAATGAAAGTAAGCGGCTTTTAAAAAAGAATAATAGCTTAACCTGAAATACGAAAGAGGGCAGTTGTGAAAACAAGTGCCCTCTTTTTTTTAAAGGCTATGCCGAGTTAAATAGTATCTGATCTGGTGTGTTCTAATTGTTGAACAATTTCATCTAAAGCTTTAATACGTTTCACTTGGTCCCATAATTCTTTCGCTTGAGGATAGGCTTTGGTCATCATGCCTAACCACTGCTTATAACGACCAACCATCCCAATTTCTGTTTTTGCTTGACCGTTTAAAAAGCGAATTTGTAAGTCAACGAGTTGTTCCCAATTAAATAATGCTTCATTCATATTTTGGCGAATACATTGGGTTAAATCTGGAGTCGTTACCGCACCACGGCCAATCATTAAGTCTTCACAGCCAGATTGTTGTTGACAGGCTCTAGCATCAGCATTGGTCCAGATTTCACCGTTAGCAATGACATTAATTTTTAAAGCTTCTTTAATAGGTAGAATTTTTTCCCAATAAGCTGGTGGTGTATAGCCATCTGCTTTAGTTCGAGCGTGTACAGTTAACCAGCTTGCACCTGCATCTTCGACAGCGTGGGCATTTTCCATTGTATGGTTTTCATCGAGGTAACCTAAACGCATTTTTGCTGAAACAGGAATATGAGCAGGTACAGCATCTCTCACTGCTTTAATCAGCAGATGTACCACGTCTGGTTCATCAAGAAGGACTGAACCACCACGATGTCGATTAACGGTTTTTGCAGGGCAACCAAAATTAAGGTCGATTGCAGGTGCACCCAATTCAACAACTTTTGCTGCATTTGCTGCCAGCATATCTGGGTTATTACCTAGGAATTGAACGTGAACAGGTGTACCGGCTGCCGTTTTACCGTCATTTTTTAGTTCAGGACAAAAACTATAATAGATGTGGTCTGGCAAAATACTGTCTGTAACGCGAATAAACTCGGTCACACACCAGTCGAAATCACCAACAGATGTGAGTGTATCCCGCATGATCGGGTCAGTTAAACCTTCCATTGGAGCGAGTATGAGTTTCACAGTCTGTGTCACCTGAGTAAAACGAAAAACAGCGTTATACGGGATATGCATAACGCTGTCTAGTATCGATTAAATTTTAATTTCTCTAGCGCCCTAAGATCATCTCAAGCACAAATTTACTGCCGATAAATCCAATCGCTAAAAGTACAAAACCCATTAAGGTAAAACGAATTGCTTTTTGGCCTCTCCAGCCAAGTTTGTAATGGCCAATCAGTAATGAGCCATAGATAAACCAAGAAATAATACTAAATACGGTTTTATGAGCGAGATGCTGAGCAAAGAAGCTATCAATTGTTAAAAAACCAAATGTAAGCGCAATTGTTAATAAAATGAAACCTGTAATGATTAGGTCAAATAATAAAGATTCCATCGCCTGAATTGGCGGGAGTAAGTTGACCCAGAAACGTTTTTTTTGTTTCTTTTTGAGTTCACGATTTTGGAACCACATTAAGATCGCATGTATGGTTGCCATCAGTAAAACTGCATAGGCAGAAAGCGAAAGAATGATATGAGTATCAAGTCCTAACGAATGCTGTTCAATAAATTGATCTGGTCGACTAAAGGCAAACCCTAAAATAAGACCAATAGCTGCGACAGGAATGCCTAACAAGTTTAACGGCAGAATAGGGCGGAAAGTACTAAAAATTAAGCTTAACAATAACATAAGCCCCGATGTAAAAGACATCAGGTTAAATACATCGTAGTTAATTCCTGCTGGTGTAAGCATGGCATCGCATAAAACTGTGCCGTGCAGTACTAATGCCAAGATAGTAACAAAAGCAAATAACCATGAGTTTGGTTCACGTTTTGACATTAAACGAATAAACAGATACCAGAAAGAAGTGGTATATGCGATGAGTGCCAAAATTGTATAAACCAAGGGGAGGCTAATCATGTCAAACCTTTTTCAGGATTAATTCATCTATATAAGATATAAATTCGCTGCGAACTAAAGTATCCTATAGCATTCTATGCATAAATTTTCTATTTCGAGAAAGATTTTTTTGCAACTAGCCATTTTAAGCGGATTTTGCAATGTTTGATACCTTAACAGAACGACTCACACAGAGTTTAAGAAATGTTACTGGCTCAGGGCAGCTGACCGAAGACAATATTAAAGATACCTTACGTGAAGTACGTATGGCACTTCTTGAAGCCGATGTCGCGTTACCTGTAACTCGTGAATTTATCGCGAAAGTTAAGGAAGAGGCATTGGGCCAAGAAGTGATGACCCAGTTATCACCAGGCCAGGCATTTGTAAAAATTGTCTATGACGAACTCACCAAGATGATGGGTGAGGCGAATGAAACACTTGATTTAAGTGCGAAACCTCCTGTTGTAGTATTACTTGCTGGTTTACAAGGTGCAGGTAAAACCACAACTGCTGCCAAGCTGGCACGTTTCTTAAAAGAACGTCAAAAGAAAAAAGTAATGACTGTTTCTGCCGACGTTTACCGTCCGGCAGCAATTAAACAGTTAGAAACTGTTTCAAATGAAGTTGGTGCAGGCTTTATTCCTTCAGATCCTTCTGAAAAGCCAATTGATATTGTTAATCGTGCAATTGAACAGGCAAAAATCCAGTTTGCTGATGTATTGATTGTCGATACGGCAGGCCGTTTACATGTCGATGCAGACATGATGGACGAAATTAAAGAATTACATGCAGCAGTTAAGCCGACTGAAACTTTGTTTGTGGTTGATGCCATGACAGGTCAGGATGCTGCAAATACAGCAAAAGCATTTAATGATGCTTTAGCTCTTACAGGTGTGATTCTTACTAAAACTGATGGTGATGCACGTGGTGGTGCAGCGCTTTCTGTGCGCGCCATTACTGGTAAGCCAATCAAGTTCTTGGGTATGGGTGAGAAGCTTGACGCTTTAGAACCATTCCATCCGGATCGTGTTGCTCAACGTATTTTAGGCATGGGTGACGTACTTTCTTTAGTCGAAGAAGTTGAACGTAAAATCGACAAAGAAAAAGCCGAAAAAATGGCGAAAAAATTGCAAAAAGGCGGTAGCTTCAACTTTGAAGATATGCTGATGCAATTTGAGCAAATGAAAAAAATGGGCGGCATGATGGGCTTCTTAGACAAGTTGCCCGGCATGAGCGGTGCAGGAATTCAGCAAGCGATTGAGCAAGCGAACCCTGAAAAACAAGTCAAGAAGATGGAAGCGATTATCCAGTCAATGACTGTTAAAGAGCGCCGTAATCCGGACTTAATGAACCCAAGTCGTAAAAAACGTATTGCGGCAGGTTGTGGTATGGATGTTGCTGAAGTGAACAAACTCATTAAGCAACAAGCGCAAATGGCTAAAATGATGAAGAAATTTGCGAATCCATCTGGTATGAGCAAAATGATGCGTTCATTAGGCAATATGCAAAAGCAATTTGGCGGCGGCGGTGGCGGAATGGGCCCACTCTTTGGTAATAATGACCAAAAGAAATAAATCCATAAAATAAAAGGCGCATATAGCGCCTTTTATTTTGTTGTGTATTTTAGTCTTTAGGATAATGGGCAATATATTGCTGTAATCCTTTGAGTAAAAGATCGGTTTCTACCACAGGCTCATATTTTTGTAAGAACTTGGCAAATAGTGTTGCATCACCACCAGTCAGCAGTAGCTTTTTAGGAGATTGCTGCATAATATTTTCAATGGTACTAATGAGGCCTAATAAAATACCGTGATGTACTGCATCTACAGTGTTATTGCCCGGATTTAGGTTATCAAAAGCTGAGTCTGGAATTTTAATACCCTTGGTATTTTGAATAAGAGCATCTCGCTGCAAATACAAATTAGGCAGGATGTAACCTCCTAAATGCTGTTTACCTTGAGTTAGGTCAATTGTGAGCGCTGTTCCGCAACCAATAATGCAATAGTTTTCATCTGCTTGAGCTACAGCGAGTACTTGTAGCCAACGGTCGATCCCGAGCTGACTCGGAACTTCATAGCCGCACTTTAACTCAGCATATTCAGCATGCACTTTGGCAAAAATAACAGGAATTTCAAGCCATTTTAAAATCTGCTGAATACGTTGGTTGTTTTCAGTATCGAGTACTGAGGAAATCCCAATGCGATGCAGACCTTGATGTTTAAAGTGTTGAATTAAACCCAATAATAAATCGGCAGGGGACTGTAAATGTAGCTCAGCTGCATGTTCAATAATTTGCTGATTTTCAGTAATCCAATACTTTAAACGGGTGTTCCCGATATCAAGCCATAAACTTTTCATGGAAGAACACCTGTTTATTGATTCACTTGCGGTCTTAAGCGACCTTGATAAAACTGCTGAGGTTCAGGAGTTTCAAGAATTACTGCGCCTTCGTTGGATATTCCAACAAAACGACCATGAACCAGCCCCTGACTATGTTCGAATTGCACCAACTGATTAAGCCATGCAGCGTGGTGGTTAAAACGTCCTGCTAAATTGTAGCAGCCATGATCAAACCAGCGAGCAGCATTTTGAATCGCAATATAAAGTTCTGAAATTAACTCAAGACGACCCATTTGCTCTAGACCTAAATCCTCTAGAGACGTAATCGGTTGGTCACTATCAGTCACTGGTGGTGTTTTTAAATTAATGCCTACGCCCACGATAGCTTGATGCTGGGAAAGCGGTTCGACCAAAATTCCACCCCATTTTCCATGCGTACTATACAAATCATTTGGCCATTTCACTTGCAAATTCAGCGCTTGTAACTGCGGGATTTGCAAAATATTCAGAGCAACTTCAAGTGCTAAGCGACCATCTAAGGGTGTTCGAGTTTGCACCAATGTGCTTAAATAAATGTTTCCTTCAGGTGAAATCCATTGCCGTTGATGTTGACCTCGCCCTTGAGTTTGTTGAGCACTGCAAACCAAGCCCGTTGTAATGCCTTTTTGGGCAATTTCACGAATATCATCATTGGTCGAAGTTGTGGTTGCTTTTAATAAAACCACTTCTGGAAGCTGGTTTTTTGCGCTTAAAAGTTGTTGTAGTTGGCGAGTCTCTAAATCCATGTTGAATATGAGCAGAGTGGTAAAACATTTATGGAGTTAATCATATATTTACTCATTGGCGCAATTGCTGGTTTTACTGCCGGATTGTTTGGAGTTGGTGGTGGACTAATTATTGTACCAATCCTCTATGTCGTTTTTACCCAATTGCACTACGATCCCGCGGTAATCATGCATATTGCAGTCGGAACATCGCTTGCAACCATTATTGTGACGTCTTTTAGTTCTGTTACAGCTCATCATAAAAAGGGTGCAGTACTTTGGCCTGTTTTTCGTAATTTAGCGCCTGGACTGGTGTTGGGCTCATTTTTAGGGGCGGGTATTGCTGACCTGATGTCTGGTCAGCATTTGCAACTTCTTATTGGTATTTTTGCGGTTGTGATGGCCTATCGGATGTTTAAAGGAGCATATGTAATTGTTGATCCAACGCGTCAGCTCCCTTCAACCCCTATGCAATTCATGGCGGGTGGAGGCATTGGTATTGCCTCTGCAATTTTTGGAATTGGGGGAGGAAGTTTAACCGTTCCATATTTAAACCGTCATGGCGTGATCATGCAAAAAGCAGTCGCGACTTCTGCCGCTTGCGGTTTACCAATTGCAGTTGCTGGAGCGATTGGCTTTATGTGGTTTGGTGCAAAAGAACAAATCTCAGTGCCTAACACGATTGGTTATGTACATATCTATGCGTTTATTGGCATTAGTGTCATGAGTTTTGTCACAGCGAAGTTTGGAGCAAAGGTTGCTCATGCGTTGTCGCCGCAGATGTTAAAAAAATGTTTTGCTTGCCTGTTAGTGGTGGTAGGCAGTTATTTTATTTATAAAGGCATTATGCACTAGAGACTAAAATCTTAAATTTATAAGACAGTGGTGTAAAAGCTTGAATTTTTAGGAATTCGAGCTTTTTTTTATTCATAGAATATAAGAGCGCTCCAAGCTTTTATTCATCTGATTTTGGTGTTGTTTTTAAATGAGTTGGCTTAAAATGCAATAAAATTGTCAGACAATGACATAGTTTTTAATCGATGGGATCAGTTAAAAACAAGGATGCGAAAGAAAAGCATGGATTAATGCATATAAAAAGTAGCGGGTGATTTATGAATCTCGAAGACACAGAAAGTCTTTCTGAGCAAATTGTCAAATATATTAGCGAACAGATCATTAGTGGCGAGCTAGTAGAAGGTGAACGTATTCAAGAACTACGTATTGCCAAAGAACTTGACGTTAGCCGAGGATCAGTTCGTGAAGCATTGTTATTATTAGAGCGTACTCATTTAATTGAGATTTTTCCACGCCGTGGGGCAATTGTTTCAGAAATGTCTGCACAACAAGTTAAAGCGTTGTTTGATACAAATATGATGTTACTGGGGCATATTGTACAACGCATGAGCGAAACATGGCGTGCGCATGAAGCAGATCAATTACAGTTGCTATTAGAGCAACTTCTTGAGCATGTCAAAGCAGGTGATATCGAAAAATTTTATGATGGGGTCTTCCAATATCTAGCTGAACAGCAAGATATGGTGGGTAATCCTTATCTAATGAAATTTTATAAAGAGTTATTACCATCATTACGTCGTAGTTATTTTTTGACCTTAAATACCTCTAAGCGGGAACTACAAGAAGCATTTGCATTATTTAAACTCGTGACTGATGCAATTTTAATCCGAAAATCACAACAAGCCGCTTTATTTATGGAAGATTTTTGTCGACACTTACGTAACCTTGTGTTGGAATCGCTGACACGAATGAAACAGATTGAATTGGCTTGGGCAAGACGCTCACGCCGCTAGTTAGGGCATTATGCGTTTAAGCAGTTTAAAACTTTCCGGCTTTAAATCTTTTGCAGATAGTACAACCTTAAATTTTAAGGCTAACCGCACAGCAGTGGTTGGCCCAAATGGTTGTGGCAAATCCAATGTAATCGATGCAATCCGCTGGGTGATGGGTGAGTCAAACGCTCGTCAGCTCCGTGGTGGTAGCATGCAAGATGTTATTTTTACAGGGACTTCCAAACGTAAGCCCGTTGGTGTGGCCAGTGTTGAGCTACGCTTTGATAATACTTATGGAAAGTTGGGCGGATCGTATAATGCTTATAATGAGTTAGCTGTTCGCCGTCAGGTCACTCGTGAAGGTAAGTCAGAATATTTCTTGAATGGTACACGTTGTCGCCGCCGTGATATTACCGATATTTTCTTAGGAACAGGCTTAGGACCACGCTCATATGCGGTCATTGAGCAAGGCATGATTAACCGCTTGGTTGATGCCAAGCCTGAAGAAATGCGTGTGTTCATTGAGGAAGCCGCGGGTGTTTCTCGTTATCAGGCTCGTCGCCGTGAAACTTTGCAGCATCTTGAACATACAGAGCAAAACCTTTCACGCTTAGACGATATTGCACTAGAGTTAAAATCGCAGCTTAAAACGCTTAAGCGTCAGTCGGAAGCAGCGGTTCAATATAAAACTTTAGAAAGCCAGATTCGTACGCTCAAAATTGAAATTTTGTCTTTTCAGGCAGAGAAAAGTGTACGCCTACAAGAAGAATATACCGTTCAAATGAATGAATTGGGTGAAACCTTTAAATTGGTTCGCTCAGAATTAAGCACGATTGAACATGATTTAGAAGCAACCAGTGCTTTGTTTCAGCGACTTATTCAGCAATCTTCACCGCTACAACAAGAATGGCAACAAGCTGAAAAGAAACTATCTGAACTTAAAATGACTCTTGAACAAAAACAGAGTCTATACCAGCAAAATAGTACGACTCTCGTTCAGTTAGAGCAGCAAAGATTCCAAACTAAAGAACGTTTACAGCTTTCTGAATTGCAACTCGAAACACTGAATAATCAGCTAGAAGAACAAACAGAAGCTTTAACTGGAGTTGAGCATACAGCGACGGAGGCTGAACAAAACTTTGCTGATTTACAATCTCAGCAGAAACAAGCACAACAACAGTTTGAGCAAGTAAAAGCTCAGGTTGAAAAACAACAGCAGCAAAAAATGCAGATGTCAGCTCAAATTGAACAGTTGGGTAAAAATGTTCAGCGCATTGAGCAGCAAAAAGAAACGCTGCAACATCAAGCAAACCAAATTCAATCGCATGTTCATGAAGATGAGCAGGGCGAGCTTGAGCAACTGCAACAGAAATTACTGGGCGAAATCGCGTCGCTTGAAACTGAAATTGAGCAACAATTACTGCATTTAGAGCAATCTCAACAGCAACACCAGTCAAGTAAAAATCAGCAGCAAACTCTGAAAACAGAAATCCAAGTTTTATTATCAGAGCAGAAAAACTTAAGCCAGCTTATTGCTAAACAAAGTCCAAAGCAAAACCAAGATACGCTACGTTTAATGCAAGCTCTAGAGTTAACAGAGCAAGGTAAACCACATGCGCAGATTGTTGAGAAGTTTTTAGCAAAATGGTTACAAGCTCATATTCTTGAGACCGAACAAGTCTTTCAAGAAGGAGTTGCTCGCCAGCTAAAACCTTCAGAGCAAACAAATAAATTTAAAGGAAACTTGGTTTGTTTGAATGAGTGGATTGCATCGCCACAGCTATCAATCTTTTCAAATGTAGCGATTGCACAAGATTTGACTCAAGCTTTAAATGAGCAAAAGCAGTTGCAACATGGCCAGTCTGTTTTGACTTTAGATGGCTATCATGTCGGGCAGGATTGGGCGATTGCCCTTATGTATGATGACGAAAGTCAAAGTGCACAAGGTATGCTGAGCCACCGTATTCGTCTAGACGAAATTGAACAAGTTCTTGAAAAGCAGCAACCAGAATTACAAGTATTAGATCAAATTGTAGTTCAGCAAAAAGATGAGTTAGCGCAATTACAATCAGGTGTGCAGCACAAACAGCAGATTGTGAAACAAAAACAAAAAGACTTACAACAGCTTGATGTACAAATTGCCAAGCAACAAACCGCAGCACAAGCATTTTTACTGCAAAAACAGCAATTAAAAGATCAACTTGGTCAGTTAGATATGCAGCTTGAAGAAGATGCAATGCAAAAAGATGATCTTGAAATTGATTTGCATGCATTAGCAATTAAGCTCGAAACCATTTTACCTGACTATAAAACTTTGCAATTTCGGGTAGAAGAATTAACAGAGCAGTTAGACGAGCAGCAACAAGCCTTGCAACATCAGCAACAAGAACGTGAAATTTTACGCCGTAATAGCACGCAGACAACTCAACAGATTGAGTTGCTTGAAAAAGATATCTCATTCTTGCAAAGCCAATATCAACAAATTGCAGTTCAAATGGAGCAAGCGAAAAAGTTTGTTGACCCTATTCAATTGGAGTTACCAAATCTTGAGTCAGAGTTTCAGCAACAATTTGCTCAAACTGAAAAGTTGCAAAAGAACTGGAATGAATGGCAGCTTGAACTCAATAGTGTGCAGGAAAAACAGCAGACTTTGACCGATCAGCGTCATCAATATCAACAAAAAGATGAGCAGCTTAGAGAACAACTTGAAGCGAAACGATTGGCATGGCAAGCAGCCAAGTCAGATCGTGAGCATTATCAAGAGCAGCTTAAAGAGCTAAATGCCGAACTCCAAAAAGGCTTACAAATAGATTTAGCCGAGCACCAGCAAAAACTGGAAAAAGTACAGAAACAGTTTGAAAAAATTGGAGCGGTTAACCTTGCCGCTTCACAAGAGTTTGAAGAAGTTTCTCAGCGTTTTGATGAGCTGAGTCACCAGATTCAAGATTTGGAAAATACGGTAACTCAATTAAAAGATGCGATGAAAAGCATTGACCAAGAAACCCGTAAGCTGTTTATGACAACTTTTGATCAGATCAATCAGGAGTTGCAAAACCTGTTTCCAAAGGTTTTTAATGGTGGTGAGGCGAGTTTAAGTCTTGAAGATGACTGGCAATCTGGTGTTAAACTGATGGCAAGGCCACCGGGTAAGAAAAATAGTTCTCTAGCATTACTTTCCGGTGGAGAAAAGGCTTTAACAGCGTTAGCATTAGTATTTGCGATTTTTAGATTAAATCCGGCACCGTTTTGTGTACTAGATGAAGTGGACGCACCACTTGATGATGCGAATGTTCAGAGATATTGTAATTTGGTAAAAGAACTTTCTGAACATGTACAATTCATTTACATTACACATAATAAGCTGGCGATGACCATGGCAACTGATTTGTTGGGTGTGACCATGCCTGAACCGGGTACATCAAAATTAGTCACTGTCGATTTAGAACAGGCAAAAGAATACGGGTTAGTTTCGGAGTCATAGAATGGAAATCAATACGATTATTGGCATCGTTGTTGCCATTATAATTATGCTAATTGGCTTAAAAATGATTTTAAAAAAGCCAAACCATGCTGAACCCTCATTAGACAGTGATTTGCATATCAATCCTGATAGTAATCAACCGGTTATACCTAGGCACGTGAGAGATCAGCTTGAGAAAACTGAAGCTGAATCTGTAGCGGTGACTAGTGCAGAGCGAGTAGAACCAACTTTAAGCGAAGCTGCGTCGTCACAAGTACCTGAAACAAAACAGTCAGAAATTGAGACCGTAGAACCCGCTAAAGCAATTCAAACTGAACAAACTCAAGCAGTTGTTGAAAACGCTTCTGTAGAAGAAATTAAATCTGAAGAAACAGTACCAAGCTCTACCATTCATAAAGATGGTTCAGTTGAGTTGGTTGATACAGTTTCTGTTAAACCGGAAGCTGAAGCTTTAGCAAAAGAAAATCTGGAAGCTGAAAGCGAAAAAGCTGAGCCTGAGTTGAGTTTAAATCCGAATATTGAAACTGCCGAAATTGCTGAGTTTGAAGGCGAGAGTAATATTCTGGATGTGCATTTACATGAACAGCAACGTTATGATGATGAAAGTGCATTAGCGATGGCTGAACAGATTATTGCGCTAAATGTTTATCCAAACCCTCGTCGTGCATTGTCTGGCGATAAAGCGCTTAAAGTGCTGTTGAAATATGGTTTACGCTACGGCGAAATGTCGTGCTTCCATCGTTATGAAAATACCGATGAGCCGAGTGTACTCATGTTCTCTGTATTGCGTATGACAGACAATGGACCAGCTGGTTTTGATCTTGAAACTCTATCTACTGAACAAGTTCAAGGGTTAGCATTTTTCCTTGCGCTTCCAAACAGTAAAGCTGTGACTGGTTTTGACATGATGGCGAGTATTGCAGGTTTAATTGCTCGCGAAATTGATGGCAAAGTTTACGATGAGAATAATCTTGAATTTACGCCACAGTTAAAAGAGCATTGGCGTCATCATGTGATTGATTATCGTCCGGCACAGGCAACCGCCTAGTTTTAATTTTTTACGTTCGTTGCGATAATTGCAACATATCTAGTCGCAGCTCAGGGTGGAGAAATTTCCACCCTTTTTTATGGTGAATAACATAATGGCAACAACTTCCGTGATCGAACAGATGCGTCAGCTTATTCAACTGATTGCAAAGCATAACCATGCCTACTATGTCATGGATCAGCCGACAATCTCGGACAGTGAATATGATCATTTATTTCGCCAGTTAAAAGCTTTAGAAGAGCAATATCCTGACCTTGTTCAATCAGATTCACCGACTACAAAAGTAGGTGGACAAGCACTCTCTAAATTTCAAAGTGTGACTCATGTAGTTCCGATGCTTTCTTTGGGGAACGTTTTTAATCAGGAAGACTTATTCGCATTTGCACGCCGTGTTGAAGAGCGTTTACCTAATCAAAAAGTACAATATGAAGTTGAACTAAAACTTGATGGTCTTGCGATTTCTCTCTGGTATGAAAATGGTGTGTTAATACGTGGCGTTACACGTGGTGACGGAGAAACTGGGGAGGACATTACGCAGAACGTTAAAACGATTCGTAATTTGCCTAAAGTGTTACATTCAGATCACTTTGAAATTCCACGTTTGCTGGAAGTTCGTGGTGAAGTACTTATGCCAAAGTCTGGTTTTGAAAAACTCAATGCTGAACAGGAAGCCAAAGGCGATAAAACATTTGCCAACCCGCGTAATGCCGCAGCTGGTAGTTTAAGACAACTTGATCCTAATATTGCTGCGGCTCGACCTTTAGCATTTTATGCTTACGGCATCGCGCAATGTGAACCTAATCATGGCTTAACTACCATGCATGACAGCCTGCAATGGCTCACAAAACTTGGATTTGAAATTGCTGAACGTCAATATCTGTGTAATTCAATTCAAGAAGTACAGCAACGTTATGAGCAAATTCAGCAAGAACGTTTAGATTTACAAGTTGAAATTGATGGGATGGTTGTAAAGGTTGATGACTTAAAGCAACAGCAACAACTTGGTTTTTTAAGTCGTGAACCACGTTGGGCAACTGCTTATAAATTCCCTGCACAAGCTGCATTAACTACAGTTGATCAGATTGACTGGCAAGTAGGACGTACAGGTACTTTGACTCCTGTAGCGCGTTTAAACCCTGTATTTGTGGGAGGAGTTACAGTTTCCAATGTAACTTTACACAACATTGGTGAGATCCATCGCCTAGATGTACGTGTTGGTGACACGGTGAGTGTTTATCGTACAGGCGATGTTATCCCTAAAGTAGAAAAAGTCTGGCCAGAGTTCCGTCCTGTTGATGCTGAAATTGTACATTTACCTGAAAACTGTCCTGTTTGTGCTTCACCAGTTGTAATGCCTGAAGGGGAAGCTTTAGCACGTTGTTCTGGTGGACTGTACTGTGCTGCACAGCGTATTGAAGCGATTCGTCACTTCGTATCACGTAAAGCTCTGGATATTGAAGGCCTAGGCGATCGTTGGGTAGAGTCTTTATTACATCTCGATTTGCTCAAAGATGTTGCCGATATTTATCATTTGCACGAACACCGAGAAACTTTACTCGGGATTGAAAAAATGGGCGAGAAATCGGTACAAAATCTGATTGATGCCATTGAAGCCAGTAAGAAGACAACGCTTGCGCGTTTTATTTATGCTTTAGGAATTCGTGGGGTAGGTGAAACAACAGCTAGAATGTTAGCCAATACTTTCCAAACTTTAGAAGCGCTTAAAGCTGCTGATGTTGAAGCTTTAAAGAAAACGCCAGATGTTGGTGATATTACTGCCGAGTGGATTGCTGACTTTTTCTTGGCACCGCACAACATTGAAGTGCTTGATCGCTTAATTGCCGCAGGAATTCATTGGGATGCACCGACTGCACCAACACGCCAGCCATTAAATGGTGAAAGCTGGGTGTTAACGGGCACATTAGAGCAAATGACCCGTGATCAGGCAACTCAAATGCTACAAGCATTAGGTGCGCGCGTAAGCGGTAGTGTATCGAGTAAAACCAAATGTGTTGTTGCGGGTGAGAAGGCTGGTTCGAAATTAGAAAAAGCAGCAAAACTAGGTATTGCTGTTATGAATGAGACTGATTTCTTATCACTTATGGCGAGCTACGGGCAGACTTTAAGCGAATAGATCTACCGAAATAAGAACCATTGATTTTAGTTACAAATTTATAAATTGATGGTTTGAGCCATATTTTAACGCTTGTCTGAACTTATAAATTGGACAAGCGTTTCTTTTTGCAGAGGAAATTTAAATAACTTAAACTGCAAATGCGTATGTTTCTCATTTTAATTTGATAAAAATCATAAACTTAACCATTTTTTGTTTTGCAATCACTTTTAAGATTGCCCATAATAGTTCTCATACGATAGGAGATTTATTATGCGTGGCAATCCAGAAGTCATAGACTATTTAAATATGCTCATTGGCGGAGAATTGGCTGCCCGTGATCAATATCTAATCCATTCTCGTATGTATGAAGATTGGGGTTTAAATAAAATTTATGAACGTATTGATCATGAGATGCAAGAAGAAGCTTCTCATGCTGATGCGATCATTCGCCGTGTATTGTTTTTAGGTGCTAAACCAAACATGCACCGTGAAGATATCAATGTTGGTACAGACGTTGTATCTTGTTTAAAAGCTGATTTGGCGCTTGAATATCATGTTCGTGAAAAATTAGCGACAGGTATCAAACTTTGCGAAGAGAAGGGCGATTACATAAGTCGTGATATGTTGCGTCAACAATTATCAGATACTGAAGAAGACCATACATACTGGTTAGAAAAGCAATTACGTTTAATTGAGTTAATTGGCTTACAAAACTATATTCAATCTCAAATTTAATAAAAAACCCAGCTAAGGCTGGGTTTTTTATTGGCTCATTTTAATAAAATGAAGTCTTAACTTAGATGTTGATTTTGTCAAATTGAACATATTCAAAGCCTTACTATATAAGGCTTTGGCAGTTACAAAAAAGTCAGAAAAATTGTATCACACCCCCTGTTTTTTTTATGAAATTGTTTATAATTTCGCCAACAAAACCCTTGCCTAGAAATTTAATGAGGCAAGGGTTTTTCTATGGAAAATCGGTTGGTATGGATCGCCAATGATTTTATGGTGAGTTCGCGAAATATGTTATTTACCAAACCTGCTGTTTTAGATACAGCTACTCTCCTAAGCACACAGCGTCTTGCAACACGACTAAGCTTTTTTAGCTTAGGTTTTGCGACTGCAGCTTGGGCACCTCTTATTCCTTTTGCACAGCAGCGTTTAAACCTAAATCATGCCGATTTTGGTTTACTTTTGCTGTGTATGGGTATTGGTTCAATGATTGCTATGCCTGCCACTGGTGCTTTAGTCAAGCGCTGGGGATGTCGTCCGTTAATTGCTTTGGCATTGATGTTGTTAATGGTTTTATTGCCTAGCCTTACGATGTGGAGCAGCATTGTGACGATGGCTGTAGCATTGTTTATTTTTGGATCGGCAGCAGGATGTCTTGGAGTAGCTATCAATTTACAAGCAGTAGTTGTTGAAAAACATAGTGTGCGAGCTCTTATGTCTAGCTTCCATGGAATGTGCAGTCTTGGTGGCTTAACAGGCGCTATGCTTGTGACAGCACTATTGGCAGTAGGGCTTTCACCCTTAATGAGTACTTTATCAGTCGTTATGATTTTGCTTGTTATTGGGGGTGTTGCTATTCCTTCTTGTTTAACGTCTTTTGAACAGGATGAAAAGCCACATGAAGATACAACTCAAGCACCGAAAAAACTTTATCGTCCTGATGGCATTATTCTGCTTATTGGTATGATGTGTTTTATCGCCTTTTTATCAGAAGGTGCTGCGATGGATTGGGGTGGTATTTATTTAACAAGTAAATATCAACTTAATCCTGCTTTTGCTGGTTTAGCTTACACTTTCTTTGCGCTTAGCATGACGACTGGTCGTTTTGCAGGTCATATCTTGCTTAAGCAATGGGGTGAAAAAAATATTGTGACTTATAGTGCAATTGGAGCTGCTATTGGTATGGCTGTTATTGTAACGGCACCAGTGTGGCAAGTGGTTGTATTAGGTTATGCACTATTAGGATTAGGTTGTTCTAATATTGTACCAGTGATGTTTTCTCGTGTTGGTCGACAAAACAATATGCCTAAAGCAGCAGCACTTTCTTTAGTATCAACAATTGCCTATACCGGTTCATTAAGTGGACCAGCTTTAATCGGTTTAATTGGGGAATGGACTGGTTTAAGTACAGTTTTAACAGGCGTCGCTGTATTACTATTTATTATTGCTTTACTTAACCGCTTTACATTAGTAAAGACAAATTAATTTATAAATAATAATCACCAAATAGCGAACATCGAGAAATTGAATTTCTCGATGTTCTTTTATTTAGATTTATAAAACCTGATAAATAGATTGATAATTATCTTGTAATAATCGCTGAGGCTTCATTAGTAAAGTTGGTGTCTTTTCTAAATCATCTAAGAAATTATTTCGCCAATTGGTAAGATCAGATGATGTTAATCCCTCTATCAATTGTTGATAACGATTAATACGCTCAGCTTTAGACATTTCTAAAGCCATTTTTAAAGCATCCATCATTGCCGCTCTATCTTGTGGGTCAACAATCAAGGCTTGAGACATCTGCTCAGCAGCACCAGCATATTTAGATAAAATGAGCACACCTGGATTTTCAGGGTCTTGTGCCGCAATATATTCTTTAGCCACTAGATTCATCCCATCACGTAGTGAACTGATCCAGCAAATATCTGAATGACGATAAATGTGCATGAGATTATGGTGCTGTACCGTGTCATAGCAGCAATCTACAGGTCTCCAGTCTTCATGCGCAAACTCTTCGTTAATTAACTCCAGCTTGGTTTTAAAACGTTGATATAAGCGTTGATAAGCTGGAATATCGGTACGAGAAGGGATCGCCACTTGAAGATGTCGAACTAAGCCATGATATTCAGGGCTGGTTTCCAAAAACGTTGCAAATGCATTAAATCTTTCAAGTAAACCTTTTGAATAATCAATACGATCAACTCCAATAATAGTTTTTTGACGTGGTATTTCTTCAAAATTAAACACCGAAGAGGTCGCCAAATCTTGTTGGGCTTGCTTTTGTATAAGTTCTGGTTGAACGCCAATTGGGTACGATTTAATTAATATTTGACGTTTTTTATAGCTAATACTGTTGCTTTGAATTTTTTGAGCTTCGAGTAAATTCAGGCAAGTCTGCATGCAGGCATTTTGGTCAATCTGAGTTTGTAAGCCAATAACATCATATTGGCTCAAGTCTTGAATTAACTCACGGGCTACCGGAATTTTGTGCCAGATATTCAGACTGGCAAAAGGAATATGTAAGAAGAAACCAATTTTGTTTTGCATGCCTAATTCACGGCAGTAACGCGCTACACTAAAAAAGTGATAATCGTGTATCCAAATAAGATCTTCAGGTTGAGCAAGCTGTTTTAACTTTTCAGCAAACAAACGGTTGACCTTTTGGTAGGTGCTATATTCTTGCGCATCATATTCAATTAGATCTTCGCGACTATGCATGGCTGGCCAAAGAACCTTATTTGCAAAACCACAGTAATATTGCGCATATTGTTGATGAGTAAGAGGGCAGGTAATGTAATCAATCCCTTGAGAAGAGGCTTGTTCAAACTCTGGCGCTTCGCTATCGGTAATTTGCTGACCATTCCAGCCTAACCAAATACCATTACTATCATTCAAAGCGTCTTGTACAGCCACGGCGAGGCCACCAGCTGAAGCTTTACCTGATGGCATACTTATCCGGTTCGATAATACGATTAATTTAGACATATTTTTTCTCCATTCTGATTTTGGCTATTTTTGACATATAAGCTTTTTATTTTGTTTTGAAATAAAAAAAGAAAATTCGCGACATTATCAATATCTTTTAATCTATATTTAGCTTGTGTTTCACCGGAACCCACTTTAATCGTGAGGCCAGATTGCTGATTAATAAATACAAAACCTGATTCATCTGTTAAATCATCGCCTATAAAAATAGGTAATACGGAAGGTAAATTAAGATGATTTAATATGGTTTTTATTGCTTTACCTTTATCAGCTTGATTTGGAATTAACTCAATAACAAATTTTCCTTTATTTAATTTTAATTGAGGATAATTAGAGCTAATCTGTTGCATAATATTAATAGCATGATTTTCTAAATCAGGATTTTTACGATAATGTAAAGCAATAGAATAATTCTTATCCTCAATTAATAACTCAGGATATTTCTCGCAAGATTTTTGAATATCTTGTTTTAATTTTTTAAAATTAATTTGACTTAAATCTGGTCGAATATAATTGTCTGAATCAAGACAAATATCTAAACCATGTAAACCAGCAATTGGAACTTCAATAGGATGTAGTAGTTTGCTTGCTGTATCTACATCACGGCCTGTTACAGCAATAACAGGTATATTTAATTTAATAATTTTTTTTATAATTTCTAATGTAGTTTGTGGAATAAAACTATGCTCAGGGTTAATTTGAAAGGGTGCGAGTGTGCCATCAATATCCAAAAATAAGCAGTAATTTTTATCTAAAGATAAGTTGTTTATAATATCATTGGGTGTAACAAAAGATGTATTTTTTTCTCTCCCATCAGATATTGTGTTTTGACTGTTCATATTAGCCTTCCTAATACTTTTTGATCAATAATTAATCTTCTAACATTAAAATGAATTGGTGAGTCATTTTTTTTTAATAAAAAAACATAAGTATTAACATTAATTACATTGCATAATGGATTTATAGACGAAGTGTGGAGTATGTTGTTTTCTGATTGGCTTCAATGTTTAGATAATTAAATTTTTGTATATTTACTATGAATAATGCGGGTCTTACTTATCAATATATTTCAGAATATTAACTCATTATAAATGCTTAATCTTATGCTCTAAAATTTACTCTTTATATTGATTTTAAAAGATATTTTAAATCGATATTATTATATAATCTTTATAAAATCGGCTTTGGACAGGCATATGAAGTTACAAAATAAAATTTTATTAATTACAGGTTGGGGAGTAGGAGTGGAGCCTTTGCAGTCCCTTAAATTGCAATTGGAAAAAGCTGGCTATCAAACACAACTTATTAATATTTTTAATATTTTAGATACTAACTATTGTGCCCAACTTGATTTAGTTGCTGAGGTTGATGTAGTAATAGGTTGGTCTTTAGGTGGACAGTTAGCAACTCAACTGGTTAATACTTTTTATGAACAAACAGGGCAAACTAAAACTTTAATTACGCTCGCTTCAAATCCTTGTTTTGTTACCAACGATAATTGGCAGACTGCTATGCCTGCTGATATGTTTAGTCAATTTAAAACTTCTTTTTTACAAAACCCGCAAGCCACTTTAAAGCGTTTTTATTATTTAATTACACTCGGTTCATCTCAGGCTAAACAAGATTGGATAAGCATGCAAAACATAGCAAATCCGCCTTCAAGTGAATTGCTATCAGAAGGTTTGCAAATGCTTGAGCAACTAAATTTGGTAAATAACTTAAAAAACTATCTAGGTCCGCAGCTTCATGTGTTTGCCGAGCAAGATAATGTCATTCCTTGCAAAATTAGTGAAAATTTCAAGGATATCGCGACAGAAAACATGAGTTATAAAGTATTAGAAGGCGCTACTCATGCTTTTCCATACCTAGAAGTAGATCGAACAATTGAAGAAATCTGCCAATTTTTAACAATTCATCAGCAAAGTTAATAAGCTTTGGTTGATCTCGCAATTTTCTTTCATTCTTAACAGGTTTAACATGTGCTAAATGAAAGATTTAATTGCTGTAAAAGGGTATAGAGGATGACCGATAATTTTGATTTGGAACATATTTGGCATCCATATACCTCAATGACCCAACCTTTACCAACGTTTAAAGTTAAACGTGCCTATGGGGCAACGATTGAACTAGATGATGGTAAGACTTTAATTGATGGTATGTCGTCATGGTGGTGTGCAATTCACGGCTATAACCACCCTGAACTCAATCAGGCAGTGACAGATCAATTACAGAACATGTCGCATATCATGTTTGGTGGTTTAACTCATGATCCTGCCATTGAACTTGGAAAAATTCTTTTAAAAATTACGTCGCCAAGTCTCGATAAAATTTTCTATGCAGATTCAGGTTCGGTTGCCGTTGAAGTTGCATTGAAAATGGCTGTGCAATTCTGGACAGCACAAGGCCAACCGCAAAAAACAAATTTTATTACTACACGTTCTGGTTATCACGGTGATACATGGAATGCGATGTCTGTGTGTGATCCAGTGACAGGCATGCATCAGATTTTTGGTACAAGTTTACCGAACCGTCTTTTTGTAGCAGCACCGCAAACCAAATTTCATGAAGAGTGGAACCAAGAAGATATTGCCGAGCTAGAAGAAGCTATTCAGCAAAATCATGAAAACCTTGCTGCACTCATTATCGAACCAATTGTTCAAGGTGCCGGGGGGATGCGTTTTTATCATCCTGAATATTTACGTCAGGCGAAAGCACTTTGTGAACAATATAATCTGTTATTAATTTTTGATGAAATTGCGACTGGTTTTGGTCGCACAGGTAAGCTTTTTGCTTGGGAGCATGCACAAGTTGAGCCAGATATTATGTGCATAGGTAAAGGGCTAACAGGCGGCTACATGACGTTATCTGCTACCTTAACGACAAAGCATGTTGCAGAAACCATTAGTCGCGGTGAGGCTGGGGTGTTTATGCACGGCCCAACCTTTATGGCCAATCCACTTGCTTGCGCGGTCGCTTTAAAAAGTACTCAATTATTAATTGAGCAAGATTGGCAGGCTAATATTGAGCGAATTGAACAACAGCTTAGCCAATATTTAAAGCCTTTAAGTCAGCTTGATTATGTTGCCGATGTGCGAGTGCTGGGTGCAATTGGTGTAGTAGAACTCACCTTTAATGTTGATATGAAAACTTTACAGCAACAATTTGTAGACCGCGGAATCTGGATCCGTCCTTTTGGAAAATTGGTTTATGTGATGCCACCGTATGTCATCACGCATCAAGAGTTAAGCGATTTGCTCGAACAATTAGTTGAAGTTGTTCAAACGATGCAGGGAGCGAATTAAGATGTCTTTACTCGATCATTTTTCTACCGAATTAGATGAGTTAAAGCAACAAGGTAACTTTAGACAATTTACCCAAAATGTGCAGCACGGACGTTTTATTATGATCCAAAATAAAACGATGCTCAACTTAGCTTCAAATGATTATCTTGGGTTGGCTGCTGATATCAATTTTCGTCAAGAGTTTTTAGATAGCTTTCCAATCGAGCGTAGCTATTTTAGTTCATCATCTTCACGTCTATTAACGGGCAATTTTGATGAATATGAACAATTAGAAAATAGCCTAAGCCAAGCATTTGGTGGTCGCGCGGCACTATTATTTAATAGTGGCTACCATATGAATATTGGTATTTTGCCAGCTGTTGCTGATAGTAAAACTTTAATATTGGCGGATAAGTTAGTTCATGCCAGTATGATTGACGGTATACGTTTATCTGGTGCTCAGTATGTGCGTTATCGACATAACGATTTACAACACTTGGAACAACTCCTCCAAAAATATCATGAGGATGACAAGATTGAACGAATCATTGTGGTCACAGAAAGTATTTTTAGTATGGACGGTGATGAGACGGATTTAGCCGCTTTAGTTCAGCTAAAAAAACGGTTTGCTAAAACTATGTTATATGTTGATGAAGCGCATTCAATTGGCGTTCGTGGTCAGCAAGGCTTAGGATGTGCTGAACAATATAATGTGATTCAGGAAATTGATTTTCTGGTCGGTACATTAGGCAAAGCATTAGCAGCAGTCGGTGGTTACATTATTTGTGATCCAATTATTAAAGATTATCTCATTAATAAAATGCGCCCACTTATTTTTAGTACTGCACAGCCTCCGATTGTTATGGCATGGGCAAACTTTGTTTTTCAAAAAGTATTAATCGCTCAATCTCAGCGTGAACATTTAAAAAGTATTAGCCAATATCTTCAACAAGCTGTTGTGCAAAAGGGTTATGTAAGCCCATCGACCAGCCATATTATTCCAGTCATTGTTGGAGAAAGTCAGGCTGCGATCGATAAAGCGAAATACGTTCATGAAAGTGGTTTTTATGCTATGCCTGTGCGTCCACCAACAGTACCTAAAAACAGTTCGCGTTTGCGTATTTCTTTAACGTCAATGGTGCAGCAACATGAACTTGAAGAATTGGTGAGTTTTCTGTGAGTTTGAATAAAAACTTAGTTGCCCAGCGTTTTGCCAAAGCAGGGCAAAGCTATTCAGAGCATGCAATTGTTCAAAAACAGATTTGCCAAAATTTAACAGGTTTAGTTCAGCAGTTCTGCCCGACTACGATGTCGCGTGTCTTTGAAATTGGTTGTGGTTCTGGCAATTTAACTCGTCTTCTTGCTACATCTTTTCAGTTTGAAGAGTTAATTTTGAATGATCTATATGCAGATGTGCAGCAGCACTTTAGTCATCAAGAAAATTTAAAATGGTTGATTGGGGATATTGAAACTTTAGATTTCCCTCAGCAGCTCGATATGATTGTTTCAGGTTCAGCTTTACAGTGGATGCAAGATTTACCGCATTTGCTCGAACGTTCTAATGAGGCTTTAACTGAGCGAGGTTGGTTATGCTTTTCAACCTTTGGTTCTAAAAACTTATTAGAGATTAAAGAATTAACAGGACAGGGTTTAAGTTACTGGTCAGTTGAAAATTGGAGTAGTGCCTTAACTCAGGCTGGTTTTGAGATTTTGCATTTGTCGGAATCAGAAACTCAACTCTATTTCGATTCACCTAAAGCTGTGTTGCAACATTTAAAAGCAACAGGTGTAACAGCAACGGCGCAGCATCGTTGGACTAAGCAAACTTTACAACAGTTTTATCAAGATTATGATCGGTTTAAGTATGCCGAAGGATATTCCCTAACATATCATCCGATTTATTGTATTGCCCGGAGAATGAAGTAAATGAGTGGCCAGATCTATTTTGTGAGTGGGATTGATACCGAAATTGGTAAAACCTACGCGACAGGTTTCTTAGCAAAATTATGGACTGAGCAGGGTAAAAAAGTGATTACCCAAAAACTCATTCAAACAGGTAACGCTGATATTTCTGAGGATATTGAAAAGCATCGTGAAATTATGGGGCAGGGTTGGTTTCAAGAAGATCATGACAAGCTAACCATGCCTGAAATCTTCAGTTATCCTGCTTCACCTCATCTTGCAACACGTCTTGATAACCGAGAAATTGATTTTCAAAAAATTGAAGATGCGACTCAAACATTGGCGGAGCGTTTTGAAATCGTATTGTTGGAAGGTGCCGGAGGCTTAATGGTGCCATTAACCACTAGTCTGCTGACCATTGATTATGTCGCTCAGCATCAGTTTCCTGTTATTTTAGTAACATCGGGCCGTTTAGGAAGTATTAACCATACTTTGCTTAGTCTTGAAGCACTTAAGTCTCGTGGGCTGAAGTTGCATGCCTTGGTTTATAATCTAAAAGATGAATCAAAAGATCCATTAATTTCTCAAGATACTTCAAATTATTTGAAAGATTATTTAGCTATTCATTTTCCTGAAGCTGAATGGATTGAACTGGCAAAAATGAATTAAGTTAAACGGCTATAAAAAACCGCTCTAATTTGAGCGGTCTTTTTACATCTTTTTAATAGCTTAGAATTTCTTCGAACCGCGGTTAAAACCAGTCGATTTACGTTGATTCCCTGTGTTAACAGGAGCTTCTTTTTCATCATCACGACGTTGTTGACGTAAGTATCCGCCACGACGTGCTGCCATTGGTTTTTCAGTCATACGATCAGTACGACGTTTTGCCATACCAAATAAACCTGTACCTTGACGTGGTTTTAACTCAACCGATTTGGCTAAGTTGTCGATGTCAGTTTTGTCGAGTTCCATCCAACGACCAGTACGTAATTCGCGCGGTAAAATAACTGTGCCGTAGCGTGTACGTAATAAACGGCTTACTTTAAGATCTTGCGATTCAAAAATACGACGTACTTCGCGGTTACGACCTTCTTTTACTACAACTTGGTACCAGCGGTTAATACCTTCACCACCAATTTCAGAGAATGATTCGAATTTGGCAGGGCCATCTTCGAGCTCTACTCCATTAACCATGTTTTGGCGTAGTTTTGGCGTTACTTCACCCATTACTCGAACAGCATATTCACGTTCGATTTCATTAGATGGGTGCATTAAGCGGTTAGCAAGTTCACCATCATTTGTGAATAGTAATAAACCAGTACTGTTAATATCCAGACGACCTACCATTACCCAGCGGTCATTGGCAATTTGTGGTAAATGATCAAATACGGTTGGGCGTTTTTCAGGATCATTACGTGAACAGATTTCACCCTCAGGTTTATAATAAATCAGTACGCGACGACGAATTTCGTCTTCAATCTGAAACTGAACTTTACGGCCATCAATGCGTAATTCATCGCCTGGTTCAATGCGCTCACCCACTTGGGCAACACGACCGTTTACACTCACGCGTCCTGCGGCAATAACCTCTTCCATATATCGGCGGGAACCTAATCCGATTCGCGCTAATACTTTTTGCAATTTTTCACTCATGACAGCACAACCTTAGACATAATGATCAACAGTCCACCTCTTTATGATTTCGGTGCATTTGCATCGAGAGCCATAAAGGCTTCCTTGGCGTTCTGTAGGGGAGGCAATTGGCCTAGAGAGGCTAGACCAAAAGCATTCAGAAACTGAGGCGTTGTAATTAGCAACGCAGGTCTTCCGGGTAAATCTCTAAAACCGGCTTCTTTAATCCAGTTCCAGTCAAATAGTGTTCTAAGAATCTGACTATTATTAGATACACCACGAATTTGTTCAATATCAGCTCGGGTAACCGGTTGATGATAAGCAATGACAGCCAGGGTTTCTAGTAATGAAGGCGACAGTTTTGTTGGTCGCTCTGGCCAAATTTGCGCAATAATACTACGATATTTAGATCTTACCTGAAAGCGAAACCCTTGTGCTGTTTCAATCAGCTCAATAGATCGACCATGTTGTAATAGCGCGAGCTGTTGCAAGAGCTGACGAAGCTGTTGTTTATTATATTGATTGTTAAATGCTTCTTTTAAGCGGGCAATTGAAACAGGCGCTTCACTGGCAAAGATAATTGCTTCAAGTTGTAATAAGACTTCATGATGTATGTCAGCTAATGACAAATCACTATTATTTTGTTCAAAACTACTCATATTGAAGATCCTTGAATTGCTAACGGGGCTTCAATACCAGTGGCAATAATTTTAATTTTCTGTTGGCGAGTCAATTCTAAAACTGCCATAAAAGTAACAACCATTCCCATACGACCTTGCTGGGGATTGAGTAATTCTTTAAAACTTAACACGTCACCAGACTCTAATTTCTCTTCAATATATGCAATACGTTCTTCGAGTAAAACAGGTTCTTGAGTGACAACATGGGTAATAGGTTCGGGGCGATTAAATACACAGAACAACGCATCATGTAGCGCTGAGATATCGTAACCTTCATAAACAGGAGAGATATGCCCTAAGCTTACATTGGCACTAAATGTATCGCGCTCAAGAATTGGCATTTGACCTAAACGCTCAGCTGCTTGCTTAATGCGTAGATAGGTTTCAAGACGATCAATAAGCTCCTGCTTAGGATCTTTTTCAATACTTATAATTGTAGGTTTTGGTAGAAGTAGGCGAGACTTCAAGTCAGCCAATAAAGCAGCCATCACCATATAATCTGCTGTCAACTCGATATTTAAAGATTTCATGCTATCCATATAGGCCAAATATTGAGTCGCTATAGGAGCAATATCGAGTTGAATTAAATCGAAACCGTTTTTCTGAATCAGATAAATTAAAAAATCTAATGGACCTTCAAACCGCTCGAGCAAAATCTCAAATGCAGCTGGAGGTATATAGAGATCTTCTGGAATTTTGTCATGCCACTCATCTAAAACACGGATGTGTGGAGCGTCTTCCATGGATTGATGAAGTGATTGATTCATTACGATTATAAGCCACGCGAATTTTCAAAAGCATGAGACTTGTTATTCAAGTCCTAGACAGCTGTAAGTAGAAGAACAGCAGATAGTGAAAATCATTCTAAATGAATTGTGTCTTTTAATAAATTACTTAACGACTAAAGTGTAAAAAAAATCCAAAATAAATAAAGAGTATTTTTTTGAGTGATAATACTTTTTTTTAAACTATTGGTAAAAAAGTAAGTGCTTATTCAAAAGCACTTACATCGCCAACACCACGGCGGATAATTTCAGGATGTTCGCCCGATAAATCAACGATACTTGTACTGGTCAAGGTACCAAAACCTCCGTCAATAAATACATCAATTCGTTTATCTAACTGATTTTCAATATCGTAAGGATCATCTAGAGGGTCTTCTTGCCCTGGTAAAATTAATGTACTGGTGAGTAGAGGTTCGCCAAGCTCCTGTAATAAAGCCTGACAAATTGGATTACTCGGAATACGTAAGCCAATCGTTTTCTTTTTAGGGTGCATCAATCTACGAGGAACTTCACTTGTTGCAGGTAAAATGAATGTAGTAATAGCTGGTGTATTTGCTTTCAATAAACGATATGTCGCATTATCAACTTTTGCATAAGTTGCAATATCAGATAAGTCACAGCACATAATGGCATATTGATGTTTAGGCCCTAAGCCACGAATCTGTGCAATACGTTCCATGGCATTTTTATTACCGATTTGACACCCAATTGCATAGGCAGCATCGGTAGGGTAGACCACAACATCTCCTGCTCGGATACGTTCAACCGCTTGGGCAATGAGGCGTTGCTGTGGATTTTCAGGATGTACATGTAAATGCATCATATTTTAGAGACTCCATCACGCCAGTGTTAAAAATAATTATTAGGCTTTTTAAATGGCCTAGGCAAGCAATTAACGTAGCTTTTTTGTCAATTAATCAAGGAGTTCACGTTTAAATTCATTTAATTGTAAAGGTGTACCCGAACGTGTACATTGGCAAATAAAACCAATAAATGCTGCTGCATCACGTGGCAACTTAGCTTCACCCGAAAAGTAACGTTGCACTTGAGCATAAACGTTATCTTTAAATAGTTTGCCATCACCGCTATCACCTGTAAGGTTATCGAGTGAAACTCTAAATTTTCGGCCAAAAGATTGCGCAAATAACCATTCAATTGCTTGTGGCTTAATTTCTACTTGTTCAAATAAACTTTGCTGTTCTTGGGTGCGACCATCAGGTGCATACCAATAACCTAAATCTGGTAATAGACGTCTTTTTTCACCTGCAATAGACCAGTGACTAATTTCATGCAAAGCACTATTAAAGAAACCGTGAGCAAATTGGATCTTGGCTGGTTCTTTATTTGTCGCTGGAAAATATTCAGGTTCAAAATCACCACGAACTAATGTCACATTATGGTGGGAAAACCAGTGATTAAAGTGTAAAATAAGCCAATCAACTTGCTCAGACTCCGATTTTGAGCTTGACCATGGTGAGAGTTGCACTAGGTCAGGTACAAGAGTGTTCTGATGAGTTGAATGGGTGCAAACGAGTAATGAAGTGTTAACTTCAGGTTGCGGCTGCAACAGGTGCATTGCTTAATTTACCCCGAGTTCTGTCTAAAGAAGTGCAAAATTGTATCTTAATCTTTGACAGAGTACCGATGAATTTGTAGAATTGCCGCCTTAATTATGTCAGCAAATACCTTTCCGGCACAGATTGAGCCGTTTAAATGGGCTGAACAAGGCTTTACATGGTCAGGTCAACTGCCCTTGTCTCGCTTTGCTCGTATCGCTCGTGAAGCTGTTGGATCAATTGATAACCAATTGATCAACATAGACTGTAAGCTATCAATGGATGCATATCATCGCATTGTGTGGATGGACGGTCACATGGACACGAAAGTTCCAATGGAGTGCCAACGTTGTTTGGAACCTGTTGAAATGCCTCTTGTCTTGGACTTCCATATTGCATTAGTGGATGATGAGTCACTGATAGAGCGCTTGGATGAGGATGCTGATTTCATCGTTTTAGGTGAAAGTGAGTCTTCGACGAAAGGCGATTATGATACGCCTGCCTCGATTAACTTACTCGCATTACTAGAAGATGAACTGTTATTGTTGATGCCTTTATCTCCCAAGCATGATGCTTGTGAACATAAACATCAACCTACCATTCAGAATGTTGTCGAAGAAAAACGGGATAATCCGTTTGATGTTTTGGCAGGTTTGAAGGGTAAACTTAACTCATAATTTGTGTTATAATTGTGAGATAAGACAACTGAATTTGTTCTGATCCATTTTTTCGATCTTTGTAAGGAGCCATCATGGCCGTTCAGCAAAACCGTAAAAGTCGCTCTCGCCGTGACATGCGCCGTTCACATGACGCTTTAACCGAGAATGCATTAACAGTAGACCAAGCAACTGGTGAAACTCATCGTCGTCACCACGTGACTAAAGACGGTTTCTACCGTGGTCGTCAATTATTCGCTAAAGCAGCTGATGCTGAATAATTGCATGATATGCATTAAGCGTGATGCTTAAGTATAGAAAAAATGGGAGCGAAAGCTCCCTTTTTTTGTTGTTTTTCGCAATTATAAATATATAAATAACATGTTAAATTTCCGCTCCAGAAATGAGTGAAAACCCAAAAAAGGATTTCTTATGTCTGCTAAACGTCTTGAACAAGTAGCTTTAGCCACAAAAACTGCATTTGTGTTTCCTGGTCAAGGTTCACAAAAAGTCGGTATGCTTGCTGAACTAGCAGAACAGTTTAGTGGGGTCGGGCAAACTTTTGCAGAAGCTTCAGATGCTCTTGGATTTGATCTTTGGCATATTGCGCAAAGTGGCGAAGGTCTCGACCAAACAGAAAATACCCAACCTGTGTTATTAACTGCCAGTATCGCTTTATGGCGTGTATGGCTTGATTTAGGTGGTCTGGCACCTAAATACCTTGCAGGACATTCACTAGGTGAATACAGTGCATTGGTAGCTGCAGGCTCTATGAGCTTGGCGGATGCAGTTAAATTAGTTAACTTGCGTGGCAAGCTCATGCAAAGTGCTGTACCTCAGGGTCAAGGGGCTATGGCTGCAATCCTTGGTTTGGCTGATGAAAAAGTAGTTGAACTTTGTCAAACCGTGAGTGCGTCAGGTGAAGGTTCTGTAGAAGCTGCAAACTATAATTCACAAGGTCAAGTTGTGATTGCAGGAAGTACAGCTTCTGTACAAGAAGTTATGGCTTTGGCAAAAGAGCAGTCAGCTAAAGCAATTGCTTTACCAGTGTCAGTTCCTTCTCATTGTTCGCTGATGAAACCTGCCGCTGAGAAATTTGCAGAAGCTTTGGAACAAACTGCCATTGAGCTACCTACCATTCCTGTAATACAAAATGTCAACGCGGGAATAGCTACCGATGTTGCTCAATTGCGTCAGGCATTAACTGCACAATTGTACCAATCAGTACAATGGACACGTACCATGCAGTCTCTACAAGACCAAGGTATTCAATACATTGTTGAGTGTGGTCCAGGTACAGTATTGAGTAACCTCGCAAAGCGTTTACCAAATATTGAAAAAGCTTTTTCTATTGATAGTAAGAGCAAAATGGAAGATGCCCTAAATGCTGTTTTAGTGGCAGAAGGAAAAATTGCATGACACAAGAACGCAAAGTTGCATTAGTGACGGGCGCGAGTCGGGGTATTGGCTCTGCCATTGCCCAGCAACTTATTCAAGACGGTTATTTTGTTGTAGGTACTGCGACTTCTGAATCTGGTGCACAAAAGTTAAGTGATAGCTTTGGTGAACAAGGTGCAGGTTTGGCACTCGACGTGCGTAATCTCGATGAGATTGAAGCAGTCGTTTCTCATATTGAACAGAACTATGGTCCTGTACTTGTTCTAGTTAACAATGCAGGTATTACGAAAGACAATTTGTTGCTTCGTATGTCTGAAGATGATTGGGATGACATTCTCAACATTCACCTTAAAGCAGTTTATCGTTTATCTAAACGTGTGCTTAAGGGTATGACGAAGGCACGTTTTGGTCGAATTATTAATATCAGTTCTGTTGTAGCTCACTTTGCAAACCCAGGCCAAGCGAACTATTCTGCTGCTAAAGCAGGTATTGAAGCATTCAGCCGTAGCCTTGCAAAAGAGATGGGTAGCCGCCAAATTACTGTAAACAGTGTGGCGCCAGGCTTTATTGCAACAGAAATGACGGATGCACTTAGTGAAGACATTCGCAAAAAAATGAGTGATCAAGTGGCTTTAAATCGATTAGGTGAGCCACAAGATATCGCAAATGCGGTGAGTTTCCTTGCAAGTGATAAAGCAGGTTACATTACCGGTACGGTATTACATGTAAATGGTGGTTTATACATGGCCTAACGCCGATGTATAAACTTTTAAAAATTTTTATATTCAATTAAACTAGTGGCAAATTAAACGCCACAAGCAATGAGGAGAATTCCTGTGAGCGATATCGAACAACGCGTTAAACAAGCGGTTGCAGAACAACTTGGTCTTAAAGCTGAAGAGATTAAAAACGAAGCATCTTTTATGGATGACTTAGGTGCTGACTCTTTAGATTTAGTTGAACTTGTTATGTCTTTCGAAAACGACTTCGACATCACTATCCCTGATGAAGATTCTAACGAAATCACTACAGTTCAATCTGCAATTGACTATGTAACTAAAAAACTTGGTTAATTCGCATATTGCTGAATAAAAAGAAGGCCACCGCAAGGTGGCTTTTTTTATTTTAGAAAAAATTTAAGAGATACATATTTTTACAAGATCAACCTCAATTGATAGCAGAGGTATAACTTTTTTGAAGTATAACAATAAAGGTCAGTTTAATGACTTTACTATAAACAATAATATGAGGACTAAAAGATGGGTCTTTTTGATTTTGTAAAAGGTATTGGCAAGAAAAATACCGCACCAGCAGAACCACAACCAGCTCCAGCAACACCAGCAGAACCTTCTGCACAAGAAGTTGCAAATAAATTATTAGGTTTAATTAAAAGTTTGGGCTTAGGGGTAGAAGGCTTATCTGTAACCTATAACGGTACTACTGATACCGCAATTATTAAAGGGCAGGTAAAAAGCCAAGCAGATAAAGAGAAAATTATTCTTATTGTTGGAAACATTGATCATGTGGCTCAAGTAGATGACCAGATGACAGTGGCAACTCCTGAACCAGAAAGTAAATTTTATACAGTGAAATCTGGTGACAACCTTTCAAAAATTGCGAAAGAAGTTTACGGTGATGCAAATCAATATCCAAAAATCTTTGAAGCAAATAAACCAATGTTAAAAGATCCTGATGAGATTTTCCCAGGACAAGTTTTACGTATTCCTCAATAATTAAGATTAATAAAAAAGGCGCTTTAAGCGCCTTTTTTGTGCTTTTAAAAACGCTTTGGAATCTTTTGTCCGTTTGGTACAGGGGTGTCTGCATTTTTTAAAACACCGAATAACCATGTTTCAGCATGCTGTACTGCAATTTTTAAAGAATCACCTAAAGCTAAACGGCCAGCGATAAAGCTAGCTAAAGAACAACCTGAGCCGTGATATTCACCTTCAAGGCGAGGACAGCTACTACTCGCTGCTAGTTCACCATTTATGTATAAACTATTTTTAATATGATCTGGTGTATCTTCATGTCCACCTTTCACTAGAACAGCTTTAGCACCCATTTCAAAAAGCTTTTGAGTGGCTTGATCTAAATCAGTAATACCTGTTAGAGCACGTAATTCAACGGTATTTGGAGTAATAATTGTGGCTAGAGGAATAAGTTCAACGAACGCTTTAACGAGAGTTGCCTGATCACCTAAAGAGCCGCCACTGTTTGCGACTAAAACAGGATCAAGTACATATTGATAGTCAGGATGAGCACGTAAAAATTCAGCTAGTGCCGCAATATTATCTGTCGTGCCAAGCATGCCTGACTTAACACATTTAATGGGTAGGTCACCTACAACTGCATTTGCTTGTGCTAATAAGAGTTCTTTTGAGGTTGCTTCGAAGCCAAATACTTGTTGTGAGTTCTGAATGGTGAGGGCAGTACATGCAATTGCTGCATGGGCACCACTTTGTCCAATTGCTTCGATATCGGCTTGTAAACCTGCACCACCTGAAGGGTCTAAACCCGAGAAACAAAGTACGGTTGGACGCACGGTTATTTCCTTTTCAATTTAAATTTACGTTAGTATAAGAGAGTTTGATTAAACTCTCGACCAATTGAATTAAATACTTTACTGGGTTAATGATTGAATGGCTATAAAACATATTTTGATTGATTTGGATGGAACCTTAACAGACCCAAAAGTTGGAATCCATACTTCAATTCGCTATGCAATGGAGAAATTAGGCTATCCATTGGCTGCTGATTTAGATATTGATTGGACAATTGGCCCACCATTAAAGCCATCACTTGCAAAATTATTAGCTACTCAAGATGATGCTTTAGCTGAACAAGCTTTACTTGCTTATCGCGAGCGTTTTTCGGTGGTTGGCCTGTTCGAAAATGAAGTGTATCCATCTGTTGCCAAAACGCTTAGCGCTTTAAAAAAAGAAGGATATCGTTTATTTGTCGCAACTGCTAAACCAACGATTTATGCAAAACGTATCTTGGATCATTTTGAATTAAGTCAATACTTTGTACATATCTATGGGAGTGAGTTAACGGGTGAGCGGACTAATAAAGCTGACCTTATCCATTATATTTTGGAACATGAGCAATTAAACCCAGAAGAGTGTTTAATGGTCGGTGACCGCCAATATGACGTTTTGGGTGCTCGTCATAACGGTATTGAGGCGGTAGCGGTGACTTATGGTTACGGAACAGCAGAGGAACTTGCTCAAGCACAGCCAAAAGCAATGATTAAGCAGTTTTCTGAGCTTTTGGACTATGTTGAAGAACTGGCAGCACAAAAGAAAGTTTCTTAAATATTATTAAATTTTAATTTGAAGGTTTGGCTTTGATCTAAAGCCAAACCTTTTTTATTTAAATACCGTGTTGCTGGCGGTATTGAACAAGTTCTTCAATCGTAATCACCGTTAAGTGATGAGTTTGAGCATATGCTAAAACTTGAATGCCCGATGCCATCGTGCCATCTGGATTGGTTAATTCACATAACACACCAGCAGGTTTTAAACCGGCTAATCTTGCTAGATCAATTGTTCCCTCGGTATGACCTCGACGAGTAAGGACTCCACCATTACGTGCACGTAATGGGAAAACGTGACCCGGACGATTTAAGTCACTTGCAACAGCGCCATCTTTAATAGCAGTTTGAATAGTTGTTACACGGTCTTTAGCAGAAACACCAGTGGTAACGCCTTGAGCTGCCTCAATGGTCACTGTAAAAGCGGTATGAAACTGGCTTGAGTTTTGAGAAACCATTGGAGGGAGTTCTAGATGATCTGCTAGCTCTTCTGTAAGGCATAAACATACAATCCCTGAACCATCACGAATCATACGTGCCATTGTTTCTACCGTTAAAGTTTCGGCTGCAACAATTAAATCTGCTTCATTTTCGCGATCAAAGTCGTCCATAACCAAGACAGGCTTGCCTTGACGGATATCTTCTAATGCTTGTTGAATGCGTTGCTCAGCAGGAGAGAGGGCTGAGAAAAAAAGTTCTGGTTGAATTAAGCTAGACATAATGAAACGCTCTCGTAAAAATACGGTTGAACATTTCAGGACTGATGTAAAAACAGGCTGGCACTGAAATAAAACGGATTTATCCCAGTTCGTCGTCTTCTTTCATCCGGACTATACCGTCGGCTTTGGAGTTTCACCAAATCTGCTCAAATTACACAATTTAAGCTCGTGGGCTTGTTAATCTATTTATAAAAATTAACTCTACCACCGGTGGGGAATTACACCCCGCCCTGAAGCGATGGGTTTTATTATAGCGCGCTTGATAAAATTGGCTAGATGCTTTTATAGAATGCTAAGTTTCTTTATGAATAAGCATTTTCATAAATCGAAATAGGCTTTTTAACAAGAGCTTACTTGTTGATATGAAAATGGAATGCTATGTTTTTTATAGAAAATTATAAATAAAATAGGTGTTTCATGCAGATAAGAGACTATTATCCTCTGACCAATAGCTCGTTTATTCAGCATCTCCATATTTTCAGTTATGTATTTATGGCGGTAAGTATTCTGTATTTAATTGCTGCCAACTGGTTGATGCTTCCAGACAGTATTCAACTCGCTATCCCGCCCGTTATATTACTTGTAACAGCATGGTTCAGCACAAAAGATACTTTAAGCGATGGGGTTAGGCAGACCTTACATAGCGTTTGTGGTTTGATGATAGGTTTAAGCTTGGCTGTTATTGGACAGGTTTATCAAACTGGTGCAGACAGTTATTTGCTTTTTTTAATTTGGACATTGCTTTTACTGCCGTGGTTATATCGACCGAATATTGGAATCTTTGCTTTAATTTGTATTACCAGTCAACTTACACTTTTTTTATTTTTTAAACAGACTTTCTGGTCTGAAAAGTTTCCTTATTTATATTTAATCGCTCTAAATTTATTAAGCCTTATTGAGTTTTGGGTATGTATAAAGAAATATCGTGCTTTACGATTTGTCTTTATCGCTTGGTTCGCCGTTATTTCGATTATTGGAATGATTCAATATTTATCGAATGAGAATATTCCTTATCTAATTTCTGCCTTCTTTTCCGGAATAGTCGTTTTTTATTATTTCTTCAAAAAAGATGATCAGCTATATGCTAGTTTGATGGCAGCTGTTCTTGGTGTGACTGCAACTATATGGCTTGTAGATGGGATTAATAACTTATTTAAAGACTCTAATGAGTTCATATTTTTATTGATTGCAGGCATTATTTTTATTTGGTTTGCGCTGATTAGCTATCTTTTAATAAAAATTTTTCGTCAAAGCCGCTTTTATGTCATTCCATTGGCAATTGGTGCTTGGCTTGCTGGCTTGGCACTTGCAGCTTTTACGCTGATGTTTTGGGAGACTATTTCTTTAGTTATTGGAGTTGTTTTTGTTGGATTGGCGTTTATTCTTTTAAAGAAATCACAAAGCTATTTCTTTCGGCAATTTGCCTATTGTTTGTTTATCAGTGGGCAGACCGCTTTCTTGTTTCATCTTGGTTCAGAAACAGATCAAATTCTATGGGTTTTAATTGCACAGATTTTTATTCTATGTATTAGTTATTTTCTTAAACCACATTGGTTCTTCATTTTAATTCAAATGCTTGCTACGTATGGCATAGCTTTTATCTATTTGCTACAACTGGACCATTCATTGTGGTCACAACATTCTACTCAGACTTATTTAAATTTAACTTTGCTCAGTTACTTGGTTTTTAGTTTAGTGCTCTTACCTAAGAGAAAATCAATAGCTCTATATGAGCGTAGTATTTTTTTATGTGTGCTGGTCGTAATAGTAGTAGCTTCATTTTTTGATACTTTTATGGGGTTGGTACCAGAAAATTCGATAGATCAGCAGTTATGGGTTTTATATTTGCTACCTGTTGTCTGGTTACTTTGCTTTAGTGTTCTTCATTTATATCGACAACTTAAGGCACTCACTTTTTTCGCCTTTTTAATATTTGGTGTATTACTTATTGTGTTGGGATATTTTGAAATTTTCATCCTGCTTATTATTTTAACGTGGGCATTAAAAAAGAAAGATTATATTGTGTATGGAGTGAGCTTAACAGTATTCGTTTTTGTGTTCTGGCAGCTCTATTACAACCTACAAATAACTTTTCTAGCTAAGAGTGCATCTATTTTTATTTCGGGTATTGTTTTGTTGGCTCTGTCTTGGTTACTTCAACGTGAAAATAAAAATGATCTTGTTAAAGGAGAGAAAGAATGAAAAAGTATTTTTCTCTTATTCTTGCCTTTATTGCGCTATTATTTTTTGCAGGTTTAGTGGCGAAAAATGAATGGCATCTGCACCATAGTAAAAGTATTTTTATTGAGCTTAAACCAGTTGATCCTCGTTCAATTTTACAAGGTGACTATATGGCACTGGCTTATGAACTACATTTACAATCTCTTAAAGCTCTTGCAGGGAGTGAAGGTGAGGCTCTGGAACAGGTGATTTTTAATCGCTCTTCCGTTCCTGCAAAAGTTATTTTGGATTCACAAAATCGCGTAGTTCGTACCGTTTTAGATATCAATAATTCATTTGCTGGGCAGAGGTTAATTTTAAAAAATCCTGAAAATCGTTTGCAGGCTTTATATCCTGCATCTCGCAGTTTCTTGTTTGCAGAAGGCTTGGCTCACTGTTATGAAAAAGCCAAATATGCTGAATTTAAGGTAAATCCTAAAGGAGAGGCGATACTGTTCGAATTACGAGGAGAACAGCTTCAACCATTAAATTGTGAAAAACAAAAGAACTGGTGGGAAGGAACTATTAAGGATTTATAAAATAATAAAAGCCCGTCAATGCGGGCTTTTTATTCTTAAAATAAATTAGGCAACTTGAACAGGAATGCAATTCGCTGTGTGGTTGACTGTATTATTTGGATTAGCATATACCAAACGTGGTTTATGAATATTTGCTTCAGCTTCAGTAAAATCACCAAATGTAGCAATAATTACTAAATCGCCAACGTCTGCTTGATGTGCAGCACCGCCGTTTACTGAAATAATTCCAGAGTTATCTTCACCACGAATCGCATAAGTTGTGAAGCGTTTGCCATTGGTTACATTCCAAACATGAATTTCTTCATATTCACGAATACCAGCTAAGTCCATCAATACGCCATCAATTGCACAAGAACCTTCATAGTGAAGTTCAGCATGGGTTACAACTGCACGGTGAATTTTGCATTTTAATAAACGAGATAGCATGGCTAGCGTCTCCTGAGTAGACCTAAGATGTAGATCTTATGGTGAAATCTTTAGCTTTTGCGGTTGGCAAAGTGGCTGATGCGCATTTTGCTCCTAAAAAAGCAAGATAGCAAGCATGATTGTTCAACAATTTAAGTGGGTTTATATGCATTAATTTGATTCATGGCCTGTGGAACTTGTCCTTGAACAAGTAGCTTCACTTTAGAAAGGGCATGATCAATTGCTGCATCCATCAGACTTTGTTCACTACTTGGTGCTTTTCCAAGTACGTGACCTGAAACTTTCTCTTTCGAGCCAGGATGTCCGATACCAATACGTAAACGGTGAAAATTTGGACCAATATGAGGGACAATGTCACGTAAACCGTTATGACCACCGTGTCCACCGCCTGTTTTAAGACGAATTACACCTGGGTTCATATCAAGTTCATCATGAGCAATCAAAATTGCTTCGGGAGCAATTTGATAAAATTTTGCAAATGGAACTACACTTTGTCCAGAACGGTTCATAAATGTAGTGGGTAGAAGTAGACGGACATCGTGTCCTTCTATATTACCACGTCCACTGATTCCGTGAAATTTCGGATCATTTTTTAATGTAATGCCATATTTGTCTGCAAGCTGTTCAATGAACCAAAAACCTGCATTATGGCGGGTTTGGGCATATTCTGAACCAGGATTGCCCAAACCAACAATTAGCGAAATATTTGACACTAATCTACGCCTTTAAACACTTATGCGCGTTTGAAGTCAGCGTGCATAGGAGTGTTTTTAGATGGGTGACGTTGTAACGCTTGGATTTTAACGTTTTCAACTTTGTCGCCCACTTTGATTTCTACAACTTCTTCAAAGAAAGCATTGCTTTCTAAAGCTTTTACAAGCTCACGAAGTTCTAAAGTAACAGTTACAGGCTCAGCGTTGCCACCATAAATGATAGCTGGAATTAAAGCTTCGCGACGAAGGCGGCGGCTCGCACCTTTCCCTTGTTTGTCTTCAGCACGCGCTTGAGCGTTTAATACGAAGTTTGCCATGAGTAAATCCTCATTAAAGTTTAAAAGACTAAACTTGCGACCAGTTTAGTGATAGAAAACCCCAGCCAAGGCTAGGGTTTATAAAAAGCTGCAATATTATAAACTATCGAACATTGCACTGATAGACTCTTCGTTATTAATACGACGAATCGTTTCAGCAACCATGCTAGCAACAGAAACCTGACGGATCTTGCCTAAGGTCAATGCTTCTTCAGAAAGAGGAATGGTATCAGTCACAACCAGTTCATCAATAACTGAATTACGTAAGTTTTCAATAGCCTTACCTGATAGTACAGGGTGAGTTGCGTACGCAACTACACGACGTGCACCAAATTGCTTAAGCGCATCAGCTGCTTTACATAATGTACCAGCAGTATCGACCATATCGTCTACGATAACGCAATCACGATCTTTTACGTCACCAATTAAGTGCATAACTTGCGACTCATTGGCTTTTTGACGACGTTTATCAATAATTGCTAAATCGATGTCACCCATCTGTTTGGCAACAGCACGAGCACGTACTACACCACCAACGTCAGGAGAAACCACCATAAGGTTGTCATGTTGTTGTTGACGTAAGTCAGCAAGCAAAGCAGGAGTACCGTAGATGTTGTCGACTGGAATATCGAAGAAACCTTGAATTTGGTCAGCATGTAAGTCGATCATCACGACACGGTCAATACCAACAGTGGTAAGCATGTCTGCGACAACTTTAGCTGTAATCGGCACACGTGCAGAACGTGGACGACGGTCTTGGCGAGCATAACCAAAATAAGGGATAACAGCGGTAATACGACCAGCACTTGCACGACGCAAAGCATCTGCCATAACCAAGATTTCCATAAGGTTATCATTGGTAGGGGCACAAGTAGGCTGAACGATAAATACGTCTTTACCACGAACATTTTCAGTAATTTCTACTGAAATTTCTCCATCAGAAAAGTGACCGACTGATGCAGCACCTAGAGGGATATGTAAGTGACTTACGACTTTTTGAGCGAACTGTGGATGAGCATTTCCACTAAAAACGACAAGATTGGGCATGAAGCACCCTTGGCGGTTGGTATGTAATGAAATAGATGGCAGGGGCGGCTGGATTCGAACCAACGGATGCCGAGATCAAAACCCGGTGCCTTACCACTTGGCGACGCCCCTAATGCGGCAGAACTTTAATATTTTTGCAATGCAATGTCAAGATTAATCAACAAAAAGCATAGCAATTAAGTCTGTCTTTAAAATAAGAGAATGGCAGGGGCGGCTGGATTCGAACCAACGGATGCCGAGATCAAAACCCGGTGCCTTACCACTTGGCGACGCCCCTAAATTCGATGATATATATG
>NZ_KB849789.1:184585-463701 GCF_000369045.1 Acinetobacter pittii ATCC 19004 = CIP 70.29
TGGCAGGGGCGGCTGGATTCGAACCAACGGATGCCGAGATCAAAACCCGGTGCCTTACCACTTGGCGACGCCCCTAACGTGTAACCTTAAAATGATTAAGAGGAGATTCTTTTAAGCTATTTACCAAGTAAGATTTACATGGCGAATGCTTAAGAATTTCATCAATATTCATTTCATTCGTTACTTCAATAAAAACACAAGCACCTGTACCTGTAAGCTTTGCTTGACCAAATTGATCTAAATATTGCATTGCTTCTTCTACTTCAGGGTATAACTGCCGAGCCAGTGGCTCAAAGTTATTTCCAAAATTAGAAGGTTCTAACTGATAGGCGCAAAATTTAGTGGTCTTAGAGTCTCTTGTCAATGTTTTTTGTGAAAAAAGCAATTGAGTGCTGATAAAACAATCAGGTTTTAAAATAATGAACTGTTTTTGATCTAAGTCTATGAATGATAAATGTTCACCGATGCCTTCAGCCCATGCATTTTTACCATAAATAAAAATTGGAACATCAGCACCGAGCTTAACACCGTAGTCCGCAAGTTGTTCTTGCTCTAGGCCACATTCCCATAATTGATTTAATACAATAAGTGTTGTGGCGGCATTAGATGAACCGCCGCCTAGACCCGCACCCATTGGAATATTTTTTTCAATTTTGATGTCCAAGCCACAAAGTTTTTTTGCATGTGGTTTTAGTATTTGGGCTGCTCGATAAATCAAATTTTCTTCAGGTCGAACTTCACTTAACCCATCGATTTTGACTTCTTCGCCCAAAGTCGGTGTAAATGTCATCCAATCATATAAATCAATCAGTTGGAAAATGGTTTGTAGCTCATGGTAACCATTTTCACGTCGGCCTGTAATATGTAAAAACAGGTTGAGCTTAGCAGGGGAAGGAACTCGAATCATAGATTTATATAATTAGACTTAGCGGTTTTGGATGACCATTGTAATACGGTTTTCTTTATCTTCAGCAAGAGCCTGCTTTAAAACCAGTTTGTTTGGCAAAGTTTGTTCACCATCGTAACTGAAATTAACTGTCCAGCCATCTTCAATCAGTTGACTCACTCGATTTGCAGCGTCTTTCGTAATTTGAGCATTTAGCGTTGCTGGTTTTGCTAAAATCCAGCTCGTTAAGTGTGTAATTGGTGCTTGCCAACCCGTTGCTCGCTCTAAAAGTTCTTCTGGAGAGGCTGCGCTAATAAGTCCTGTTTTAGAACTATTTAAAGTTACTTCGCCCGGTTTACCCTGAATTTGGGTTTTTCCAACGCCTAAAATACCGCTTAATTCGATATCAAAATTATCTTGCTGTTGAAGCCAAGTAAAAAAAGCACTACCAGTTTGCTGTGGTGTACGAACCCCAATCTTACCTTGCAAATTAAAGTGTTTTTCGTCTTGAACTTGTTGGGTAACCGCAGGTTTTGGTTGAGTAAAATGCTGACAACCGGTTAGAAATAATACACTTGATCCACAGATCGCTGTGCACAGTTGGGCAAATTTGCTCATATATTTAACTCTTTTTTGCAGATGTAGGTAAAATTAACGCATCAAGCTGTTGTAATTGTGGATCATTGGCATGTTTTTGTTTCAGTTGTTGTAACACTGCGCTAAATTGAGTGAGTGACCCTTGCATATACAAAGCTTTAGCATAACGAACGCCAATATTTATATTATGGCTAAGTTCATACGCTTTGCCTAAGGCTTCCGCCGCAGCTTCATAATCGTTCTGTAAAAATGCAATATAACCTAGAGTATCAAGAATTGAGGCCTGTTCAGGCGCATATTCTAATGCTTGCTCTGCATACTGACGTGCTTCTTTTAAACGACGGTTTTGCAGTGCCAGTGTATAAGCATATGCATTTAGATACGTTGGGCTGTTGGGCTCAAGTTGTAATAATTGTTTTAAGGTTTTGTCCAGCTTGTCACGGTCCGTATATGGATCAAGTAATAAAACTTCCGCATAAATCAGTTCTGGGTCGTCGGGTAGGTTTTTAATTGCTTCATCTAATAGATTTAGTGCAGCTTTTTTATTGCCCATTTTCTTTAAGATTTCAGCTTGGGCTTGATATAAGAAACTTGCATGTTGAGGATAATTTACTCGTTCTTGAGTAAGGAACCGTAAAGCATCGTGTAAATTTTCTTGTTTATCATATATTGCGATCAAGTTTCGTCTAGATACCACATATAAACTGCCATCAACTAAACGATAGTAAGCTTTTGCAGTTTCATAATGCTGTTTACGCTCTGCATTAATGGCTAAGTAGTAATACGCTTCATTTTGATATTTTGCCGAGTTTCGTAGGTCAACAAGATATTGTTCCGCTTTGTCATATTGCTTTAAATCAATACTTGTTAAGCCCGCAATAAATAAGGCTTCTTCAGCTTTAGGGTTGGTTTCTATAATCTTTTCAAGTTTTTCTAACGCAAGCTGAGATTGGTTAATTTGTATGAGATAGCGGATTTCAGCTAATCGAATATCTAAATTTTTCTTATTTTTACGACTCGACTTTGCATACCATTTAAGCGCACCTTCTTGATCGCTGAGAGCAATAAGTAAGTTTGCTTTCATTAAAATAAAGCTCGTTACTTTAGGACGTCGACGTAATGCTTTGTTAATGTTGGTTAGCGCAGTTTGTAATTGGCCATTTTGAGCTTCTAAATTGGCGATGAGTGCCAAAATAGAAGGATTGTCTTTTTCTGCGCTAGAACGTAAAGCTGTTAATAATACTTCTCGATCTTGCGCATTTTCTGGAGCAATGCTAGCTAAAATTTGTTCTAAATCGGCAGTGGGATCTATCTTTAAAATTTTATCTAATGTCTCAGCAGCAAGCTGATATTCGTGCGTTTTTAAAGCAATATGTGACAAATAAAATAAAGCTGGTACATCTTTAGGTTCTTGAGCTACCCAGTGTGTAGCAATATTTAACGCAGCTTGTAAATCATTATATTCAAGTGCAACGTCTAAAGCTCTCTGCTTAATTGATGTAGAGTTGCTTTTAATTGCGAGCACTGTGTAATTATGCAAAGCGTTTGGAATATCGTCATAAGCTAGAGCAAATTCAGCGACCATCGTTTGCTCTAGTGCCTGATCAAATGAATGCACGGCATAGGTCTCTTGCACAGGACGTGCATAGACATACGAGGACATGCTACCTAACAACAAGAATGTGGTAGAATACTGTCTTATCGAAGCACCGTTAAAATTAATACGGCTATTCATTTGACGCAATTTTTATTGATCCAAAGTAATGCTTTTTATGACACCGATGTTGCACAATAGCATAAATTTAGCGAAATGATGATCTGATATGTCTTTCTTTGCATTGGGTGTCAACCATCAAACAGCTTCTGTAGAACTCCGCGAACAAATTGCTTTCAATGCAGAGCGATTAAGTCGTTTGCTTGCCGAACAACGCCATCACCAAAACTTAAAGGATTTGGTGGTCGTCTCGACCTGTAACCGTACAGAAGTTTATGCCATGGCAGAAAACGCCGAAAGCCTTCTAAAATGGTTAGCCGATGCCAATAATATTGATGTAAAGCAGTTAATTCATCATGTTTATCGTTACGAGAATACGCAGGCGATTACACATTTAATGCGAGTGGCGAGTGGTCTAGACTCTCTCATGCTTGGTGAGCCACAAATTTTAGGGCAGGTCAAAAGCGCTTTGGCATTGTCTAAAGAAGCGCAAACGGTCTCTCCTGAATTAAATAGTGTTTTTGAATACGCTTTCTATGCAGCTAAACGTGTACGTTCCGAAACTGCGGTAGGTAGTCATGCTGTTTCAATGGGTTATGCAGTTGCACAACTGGCCTTACAGGTTTTTAGTAAGCCTGAAAAGCTTACTGTTATGGTGGTTGCTGCGGGTGAAATGAATAGCTTGGTGGCTAAACATTTGGCTGAAATGGGTGTCGCGAAGATTATTATTTGTAATCGTAGCCGTGAGCGTGCTGACCAGCTGGCTCAGGAGATTGCACATCAGGTTGAAGTTGAAATTATTGAGTTTTCAGCATTAGCAGAGAATTTATATCGTGCTGATGTCGTGTCGAGCTGTACTGGTAGTTTATATCAAGTTATTGCTTATTCTGATGTTAAGGCCGCATTGAAAAAACGTCGCTACCAACAAATGTTAATGGTTGATTTAGCGGTACCACGTGATATAGATCCTAAAGTGGAAGCACTTGATGGGGTCTATTTATATGGTGTTGATGATTTACAAAGTGTGATTGATGAGAACCTTGCACAACGTCGTCAGGCGGCTGTTGAAGCAGAGGTAATGGTTAATCAATTAGCTACTCAGCTTATTACGCATCAAAAAGTTAAAGAGGCGGGTAGCACAATTCATGCTTACCGCCAACACAGTGAAGAAATTAGTCAACAAGAGCTTACACATGCACTAGAAGCTTTGCATCATGGTGAGAATGCTGAACAAGTATTACAGCAATTTGCACACCGTTTGACGCAAAAGCTTATACATCCTACATCGATATTGCTACGTGAAGCCGCTAAGGCAGAAAATCCTGATTATTTTGAATGGTTACAACAGCATTTACAGGATGTATTTGATCATGAGCGTAAGCCAAAACATTAAGAAAGCAGTCTCAAGCTAATTTTCTTTGTTACTTCATTATACTGATGTCTTAAGTTGCTAGCTTCTTGTAGTGTTTTAGCTTTTTTTATTTTTAGTTTTAAATATTTATCTTGTAAGCCAAGAGAGTATTCATTGGCATGGTTAAAGGCTTTTTCTGGTGAAGTAAGCATAGAAAAAATATTTGTATGATTTAATACCTGAGAAATTTCATTAACGTACAAACTACAAGCGCCTAATACGTAATACATAGCCTGTTCTTGATCTTCTGGTATGTTTTCAGATACTTGATCTAATAGGGATAATATATCACCTAAGATCGTATCTTTATCTATGTAGGCTCTTAAGATTTCAAAATGTGTATATAAAAATGGATTTGCCATCAAAATTGCAATCGCAAAGTCTTCATCTTTTGTATAGATGTTAAACGAAAGCGAAGCATCGTGGCTGATTTGTGGGGTAAAACGTTTACCTAGTCCGAGTTTTTCACGGAAAGATTGAGTAAGTAAGTAACGGAAAGAACCTTGTTTTGGCAATAACTCGGTGAGTTCTCTGAGTTCTCCCATGACTAAGCTTTTCCCTTCAGGCGTACTGATATCGTGTTGACCTGTTAAGTGCGCAAACACGAAATCGGACAGAAGAGGGGCTTGTTGTAATAGTTTTTGAAAATTTTCGAGTCCTTCTCGACGGATGAGAGAGTCGGGGTCGTGATCATTGGGTAGAACAAAAAATTTAAGTTCACGACCATCATTGAGAAGGGGTAAAGCAATTTCTAAAGTTCTGCGTGCTGCTTTTTGACCAGCAGCATCACCATCAAAAGCAATGGTAATTCGGCTATTTTGTTTAAATAGAATATTAAGATGTTCTGTATTACTTGCAGTCCCTAACGTCGCTACAGCTCCAGTAATGCCATATTGCTGAAGCGCAATGACATCCATATAGCCTTCAACCATTAACCAATCGCTAGATTTAAGCTTTCTACCTTCATAAAGTCCATAAAGTAGCTGATTTTTATGAAAGACTTCTGAGTCTGGCGAGTTAATGTATTTGGGTTTTATTTCATCATTTAAGGCACGCCCACCAAAACCAACCACTCGGCCTTTAGGGTCGCGAATTGGGAAAATGACGCGGTCACGTAACAAATCAAAATCACGCCCATTATCACTTGAGCGGATAAGTCCGAGTTGTTTTAATCCGTCAATGTCATAAGGAAAAGCTTTTTCAAGGTGTTGCCAGTCTTCTGGAGCATAGCCTAAGCGCCAAAACTGAATCGTCTGATTAGTTAGTCCACGCTGTTTAAAGTAATTTTTGGCTTTTTGACTATGAGGTAATTGTTGTTCATAAAACTGAGCAACATTTTCCAGTAGGTCATATAAATTACCTTCTTGAACGGGTTCATCAAAGCTAAACGGCTGTTCGAACTGAGCAAAAGTGTCATCAAAAAATACTGGTTCAAGTGTGTTGTAGCTTTCATCCGATGGCTGCTGTGGAGTTACAGGTTCTGCTGCATTTGTTTTAGTAACGGGTGGCTTTGTAACCTGACGGGTATAAGATAGTTTTTTATTTTCAGTATTATCTTTAGGTAATTCAATTCCGGTACTACTCGATAACTCTTTCATTACCTCAATAAAGTTTCGGTTATCAATATCCATAAGAAAACGGATTGCATTTCCGTTAGCCTGACAACCAAAGCAGTGATAATACTGCTTGTCACGGTAAACATGGAATGATGGCGTTTTTTCTTGATGAAAAGGGCAGCAGCCGGAATATGTACGTCCGGTTTTTTTCAATTTCACACGCTGACCAATCAGATCGACAATATCTGTGCGATCTAGAATTTGATCAATCGTATGCTGTGGAATTGCCATAATTCAGATAACCGTAATAAAACTTGATGAGACAGTGAGTTAGAATATTCTGACATGATGAATCGAGATATGCCCAATAAATATTTTAACATTTTATAAAAACAAACAGGCAAGTGATATCACTTGCCTGTTTGTTGAAGTTTTTTTAAAGCTTAAACTTATTGAGCAGCGTCATCCGCACCTTTTGTTGCCTCATCTGATTGAACATCAGTTGAAGCTTCAGTAGAGGTTACAGCTGGTGCAACAGTTGTATTTTCTGCTGCTTGTGACTCAGGTTTGTCTAATAAACCGAAGCTTAAACGGTTTGTCCAACTACGTTCAGACTTAGGAGCTTCAACAGGTGTTTGTTCTGGTGCTTCAGTTTCTTCTTTATCTGAATTACCAATTAAACCAAAACTAACACGGTTGAGGAAACCACGTTTTGGAGCTTCTGCTTCAGTTGTGCTCTCTGGCGTTGCAGCAGTCGATTCACGACCGAAAATACCTAAAGTTGCACGGTTGATCCAGTTACCTTCTTTACGAGCAGCACGCATGTTAACTGTGCCGTCTTTTTTCACAAGGCTTGGATAATTAAGTTTTAAAACTTCAATATATTGTTGCGAAGTAGCTTTATCACCTAACTTGTCATAGCTATATGCCAAAGTGGCTAAAGCTTCTGGAATTTGAGGTGTTTGTGGATAGTGTTCAATCACCCATTGCGAACGTTCTGCGGCGGCGATCCAAGCTTTACGTTTAACGTTGAAGCGGGCAGCAGTCATTTCATTTTCGGCAAGTTCTTGCCCAATGAATTTCATACGCTGAGCAGCATCGACAGAATATTGGCTACTTGGGAAACGACGAATTAAATCAACAAAGTTTTGATACGCAACTTTTAAATAACTCACATCACGATGTGACTGTTGCAAAGAGGTATAACGCATCAAACTGTCGTAGTTTTGCTCCATATTGGCAACAGCACGAACATAATAAGCATAATCCACATTTGGATGTTGAGGATTTAAACGAATAAAACGTTCTGCTAAGGCAATGGCGCCTTCATAATCTTTTTGTTTAAATTTCGAATATAGAAGTTCAAGTTGTGCTTGTTGAGCGTATTGTCCAGTCGGATAATAAGTATCGATTGCTTCTAAAGACTTGGTCGCATCAAGATATTGACCACGGTCAAGCGACTTTTGGGCCTTTTCGAAGTAAGCTTGTTCACTAGATTGAGGGCCAGTATCGACCACTTCTTTTTTACTTGGATTGCTGCTACAGCCCACAAATGCAGACGCTACGCCTAAAGATAAGGCAAGCATCGTAATTTTATAACGTGGTAGCGACATAAAAACTCCTCTGTTATGTTGGGCAATGAGCTACAATTGCGCTATTAAACCACTTTTATCTCAATGATCAAATGACTTCAGCACAATCTTCAAACACAAACTTCTCTGAAACCGACTTCAATTTACTTGAAGATTCTGAGGATGCAGATAACCATACTTCTGATACAACTGCAACACGTTTATCGTTGCAAGTTCAGCTAGATGAAACCTATCTGGGACAACGTATCGATCAGGTAGCAGCTTTGGTGTGGAGCGAGTTTTCGCGTGAAAAGCTCAAGCAATGGTTGAAGGATGGCCATCTGTTGGTGAATGGTAACATTGTCAAGCCTAAGCACCGTTGTGAAGGAACAGAGCTACTTACGCTTGAAGTAGAGCTCGAAGCCCAGACGACGAGTCAACCTGAAAATATTCCACTTAATATTGTCTATGAAGACGATGATATTTTAGTCATTAATAAGCCAGTAGGCATGGTGGTACATCCAGGAGCAGGCAATAGTTCTGGAACTTTAGTGAATGCTTTGCTTTACCATTTCCCAAAATTGGCAGAACTTTCGCGCGCTGGTTTAGTACACCGTATTGATAAAGATACCAGCGGTTTACTGGTTGTCGCTAAAAGCCTAGAAGCTCAATTTTCTTTAAGTAAACAGTTGGCAAATAAAACGGTTTACCGTGTATATGATTTGGTTGTTTATGGAAATATTATTGCTGGCGGTACGATTGATGAACCAATCAAACGCCACCCAGTTGACCGTGTGAAAATGGCAATTTTACCGGGTGGGCGAGATGCGGTAACTCACTACAATGTAAAAGAACGCTTTAAAGATTTTACTCGTGTACAAGCTCGTCTTGAAACAGGACGAACACATCAGATCCGTGTGCATTTTAGTTATATTGGTTACGGTTTGATTGGCGATCAGGTTTATATGAACCGTGTACGTGTGCCAGCTGGTGCATCTGAATTACTGATTGAAACTCTACGTGGTTTTAAACGTCAAGCATTGCATGCAGCTAAATTAGGCTTGAAACACCCTCGTACTGGTGAAGAAATGCTGTTTGAAGCGCCGTGGCCTGAAGACTTTACACATTTAGTAAATGTGTTACGTTCAGAAAACGCTGCATATTAAGGACGTGCATATGGAATTTGTTCAAGGTTTACCTCAAGGCGTATTTGTAGGGCAGACACGTGTTCAACATCCTTTGGCATTACCAACGGATCAACTTGAATTATCTGGCTTTAATTTGGCTTTACATGTCAAAGATGAGGCACAACGTGTTCAACAGCATCGAATGATATTGTTAGATGAGTTTGCGAAATTTGGTGTTAAAAAAATGACATGGATGACCCAAACGCATAGTACGATTTGCCATACTGTAAATGAACAAATTCCTTTTAAAGCTTTAATTGGCGATGGTTTGGTTACCCAAACAAAAGGTCATGCTTTAATGATGATGACGGCTGATTGCTTACCTGTCGTGTTGGGAAATGCCGAAGGCAGTGAAGTTGCTAATTTGCATGCGGGGTGGCGTGGTTTAGCAGGTGGCATTATTGAAAATACAGTTACGGCTATGCAAAATCCTCCGACTTGGGCGTGGTTAGGAGCTGCAATCAGTCAACCTTGTTTTGAAATTGGGGCCGAAGTAAAAACTGCTTTTTGTGATAAATATCCAGAGTTGGAAACAGCTTTTGTTGAGGGCGTGGCTCCAAATAAATTTCATGCAGACTTATATGCCATTGCACGTTTTATTTTGCAAAGTCTAGGTGTGCAACAAGTCTTAGGTGGAGATCAATGTTCTTATCAACAGGGTGATGAGTATTTTTCTTATCGTCGTGATGCGAAGACAGGACGTATGGCTACGTTTGTTTTTATGTAAGTTTTGATAACTTCCTTAAATGACTCTCTTATTTTATATTTATTAAAAATAGGAGAGTTTTTTTATTTAATTTGAAAATATTTCTATAGTATGCAGTAGTGAAAACCTTATATTTCATATTTATAGATGAAGGTTTAGCAAGCGTTAATAAAATGATAAAATAGAAAAAATCGCTCAAAATTTTAATCTTATGTCTTTGCCTGAAAAACATCTCTCTATTGTCTACCACAGTCCATATGGTCATACCGCGAAGGTAGCTTCCGCTATTGCTGCTGGGGCAGAGGTGATGGGTGTAAAAGTACATTTAATGAATATTGAACATATTGATTGGGATGCACTTGATGCATCGCACGGTATTATTTTTGGTTCGCCTACTTATATGGGAAGTATGACCGCTGACTTTAAAAAGTTTATGGACAGTACTTCTAAACGTTGGAAAGAGCGTTTGTGGCAAGGGAAGCTTGCAGCTGGATTTGCAAACTCAGGTGGTCTAAGCGGCGATAAACTGGCGGTATTACAACAATTAAATATTTTTGCGATGCAACATGGCATGCTTTGGTCAGGTTTACCTTTAATGACGACTGGGCATAGTGAAAAAGATTTAAACCGATTATCGAGTTGTTTAGGTTTAATGACACAGTCAGATAATGCACCTGTTGAAATTACTCCTCCACAAGGCGATTTAGATACTGCAAAATGGTTTGGCGAATATATTGCTGGACTCTTATATAGATTAAATTAATAAATTCCGCGATATAAAAAAGCCTCTAAAAAGAGGCTTTTTATTTAATTACTTATGAAATATACGAGCTTTATCACGCTGCCAATCGCGATCTTTTTCAGTCGCACGTTTGTCGTGAAGCTGTTTACCTTTCACAAGCGCGATTTCAAGCTTCACCAAGTGACCTTTCCAATAACATGCTAAAGGAACACATGAGTAACCTTTTTGGTTAACTGAACCCGTTAGCTTTTCTAGTTCTCGGCGTGATAATAATAATTTACGTGTACGTGTAGCTTCAGGTACTACATGAGTAGATGCCGAAAGGAGCGGTTGAATTTGTGCACCAAATAAAAACGCTTCACCATTCTTAAAAATGACATAACTTTCTGTCAAACTCATGCGACCAGCACGTAAAGACTTTACTTCCCAGCCGAGTAAAGACATACCAGCTTCAAATTTTTCTTCGATAAAATAATCATGACGGGCACGTTTATTTTGTGCGATGGTTCCGCCATTATGTTTCTTTACTACTGTTGCTTTCGCCATAATTCAAACTTCCACAATTGCCCCTATTGTGCCGTAAACTGATGCTAAGGTGAAGTTTTTCCTGCACGTCAATATTTCGCCTCATGTATAACTTTTGCTAAAATAGGTTCACAATACAATTAGAGTACTAGCGGATGTCTAAAACGCGTGTAATTTATCCTGGAACATTTGACCCCATCACGAATGGACACGTTGATTTAGTTACTAGAGCATCAAGAATGTTTGATGAGGTTGTAGTAGCAATTGCAATTGGACATCATAAAAACCCTTTGTTCAGTCTAGAAGAGAGAGTTGAACTCGCCCAAACATCACTCAGCCATTTATCAAATGTGGAATTTGTTGGTTTTGATGGTTTGCTTGTTAATTTTTTCAAAGAGCAAAAGGCAACAGCAGTACTTCGTGGTTTAAGAGCAGTTTCTGATTTTGAATATGAATTTCAACTTGCCAATATGAACCGTCAACTTGACCCACATTTTGAAGCAGTATTTTTAACACCATCTGAGCAGTATTCATTTATTTCTTCGACATTGATTCGAGAAATTGCTCGTTTAAAAGGGGATGTAACCAAGTTTGTTCCGCAAGCTGTGGTTGAGGCCTTTGAACGTAAACATCAACAAGGTTGGTAAAGTGTCGTTATATATCACCGATGAATGCATAAACTGTGATGTTTGTGAACCAGTTTGCCCAAATGAAGCTATTTTCATGGGTGAAGTGATTTACGAAATTCATCCGGATTTATGCACTGAATGCGTTGGTCATCATGACCAGCCGCAATGTCAGTTATTTTGTCCAGTGGACTGTATTCCTAAAGATCCGCAGCATGTGGAAACGGAAGATGAGCTATTCGACAAATATAAAAGATTAATTGCTCAAAAAAGCACAAGCAATTAGTAAATAAATTTGTTAATATGCGCCCCTGAAGTGAGCTGGATGGTCGCTGCTGTGGAGGTCTTTGTGACTGAAGCAGGGGAGGAAAGTCCGGGCTTCATAGGGCAGGGTGCCAGGTAACGCCTGGGCGGTGAAAGCCGACGGAAAGTGCAGCAGAGAGTAGACCGCCTCATTCGTGAGGTAAGGGTGAAAGGGTGCGGTAAGAGCGCACCGCGTGTCTGGTAACAGTTCACGGCATGGTAAACCCCACCAGAAGCAAGACCAAATAGGAATCCTGAGGTACGGCCCGTACTGGATTCGGGTAGGTCGCTTGAGCGTATGAGTGATTGTACGCCTAGAGGAATGACCATCCTCGACAGAACCCGGCTTATAGGCTCACTTCACCTAATTTATTTAAAATTTTTCTTGACGTGCGTTAAAGAAGTTAAGATAATGCGCGCACAGTTTTCGGCTATGTAGCTCAGTTGGTTAGAGCACCGCACTCATAATGCGGGGGTCACAAGTTCAAGTCTCGTCATAGCCACCATTTTATAGACCACGCTCCTGCGTGGTCTTTTTTTATCCTTATTTTTTGATTAAACACAGTTTGTAAAGACCGACTTTATAGTTATGGCATTGTTTGTCTAGATCAATTTCTTCATGTTCTTATAACACTTAACAAGGATGTTGAAGACATGAAAAGGTCATTATTATTTTTAGGAATTTTAAGTTTAACTGCGGGAGTAGAGGCTTCTGCGGCCGATTTAAGTTGGGGAGATCCAACTTTGGATTCGGGTCAATTTAAAGTTTCTGGCGCAGTACGTTCTCGTTATTTGCATAAAGATTATGTGGTTGATGCAAATGAAGGTTCTCAAAATGATGACTGGCGATTAACTGATATTAAATTAGTGCTAGGTTATGAAAATCCAGATTGGATTGCAGGTGCGGATGCTCGTTGTTATCAATATGATCGCTTGTGTGATGCGATTTTTCTAAAAAAAGCTTGGGTAGGTTATAAATTATCTGATCAGCAGAGAATCACGGCAGGTTTACAACCCGTTGATTTTGGTTTTGGCGAATTTTGGGGAAGTAGTTATTACGAAACACTTTTAAATACAGTTGGTTTAGAAGATATCGATAATCTGGGGATTAAATATAAATTTGCAGATGACAAATACAATTTAACCTTAGGATTCTATCCAACTGATGGAGGAAACTATAAGGGAACTTCAAAGGACTCAAGTCGATACAGTGGTAATTTTGTTGAAGCGGATGATTTAAGTACAGGCACCAATATTGAAGAAAAAAATATGTGGATTGCTCGAGCATCTAGAAAATTTGAACTGGATAAATCTCAAAACTTTTCGACTGAGCTAGGTGGGTCAGTTTGGTACTCCGATTTAGGAAATAAAAGAACAGACGAAGATGGACACCGCAAGTCATGGAATGTATTTGCTCAAACGCAATATCAAGCATGGCAATGGATGTTCTTAGCAGGTAAGCAAGATGTCACCAATGGTGATAATTTATTGCCAAATAGCTCAACCATTGGAGCATTTGATTACCCGTATCAAGTCGCTAACAAAGGCAAATATCTGGTCAATGAAATTAACTATACCTTTGCTCAGCCATTTCACAAACTTGAAAATATTAAACCTTATATCTCTCATAGCCGCTTCTTTAAAGATGAGAATGGTTATAAAGACTCTGAACGCTTAATTGCAGGGGTTTATTTTAATTACAAAGCCATTGGTATTCAGGGTGAATACATTATGAGTAAAAATGATCCAATGGTTGGTGGTGGGGCTGATGGCCTTGCACAAGGTAGCAGTAATGATTGGGATAAATTATTTTATCTTTCAATCGGATATTATTTTTAAAATTTAAAAGCGATTTATTGCCCTAAGTGAATACACTTCACTTAGGGCTTTTTTATAGAAAGACTTTTTCAGGTGGTGGATCTCGTTTGACGGCTGGTGAAATGAGTTGTCCACGACTTAGGTTTTGTACATGCTTTAAACGATTGAGCAATTCGTTTTGAATAAACAAAATGCAGGTTTGTAATTTAGATGAGCTTTTGAGTCGTGATGGATAAACTGCCCAAACATCTGCATCTTGCCAATATTCGGGTAAAATGTGTTGGAGTTGACCTGTAATTAATTCATCTGCAACATCCCAAATTGATCGGAAAATAATCCCGTGGCCTTCTATGGCAAGTTGATGAATAATTTCGCCGTTATTCGAAACAAAACGTGGTTTGATATGCACTGAGACATCTTCAGAAGCATGCCTAAATTTCCATAGCACAGACGATTGATCACGCTCACTAATCGTCAAACAATCATGTGTTTGCAAGTCTTCAATGCTGTCTGGTACGCCGTGTTTAAGTAAATAACTTGGTGCCGCACATAAAATACGAAAATTAGAAGCCAGCTTCTTCGCAATCATGTTTGGCGCAATTTCATTACCAATTCTAATATCCAAATCAATACTGTGTTGAATCAAGTCCTTGGTATTGTCGATGGTGTCAAAATGAATCTGAAGTTTTGGATAGAGCATCATTAATTTAGACAAAATTGGTGCGATATGCTTTCTGCCAAAACCAAAGCTACTAATAATATCCATACGACCGGTAGGCGTACTGAGTGGGTTATTTACCAGTTCACAGACTTCATCAAATTCTTCAAGAATATTTGAAACTCTCTCAAGGATGAGTTTGCCATCTTCTGTCAGACTAACGTGACGCGTGCTGCGATGAAAAAGTTTGCAGCTTAACGTGTTTTCTAAAATATTAATTCGCTTGCTAATAAAAGCAGGCGAAGTCCCTAGTTCCTCAGCAGATTCGACAAAACTTTTTAGTTTGGCGACTGTGCAAAAAACCTTTAAATCCGATAGGTTAGGTAGATTGTTCACGATCCGTGTCCATTGGAGTGATAGTTCTGTTGTTGATCATTTTTGCTTAAAACATCATGTTTAAGCCATACAAGGATATTAGGCGAAGGTGTGAAGGAAGCTTATGGCAAAAAGATATAAAGTTGCCACGATTGCAGGCGATGGCATTGGTTTAGAAGTTCTACCAGAAGGCATTAAGGTTGTAAAGGCAGCAGCAGAGAAGTACGGCATTGAGCTTCAGCTAGATACATTTGATTGGGCAAGCTGCGATTACTACCTTGAGCACGGCAAAATGATGCCAGATGACTGGTTTGAAACTTTGCAGGGCTACGATGCAATTTATTTTGGCGCTGTAGGCTGGCCAGATAAAGTGCCGGACCATATTTCGCTTTGGGGTTCGCTGCTCCAGTTCCGTCGTGGTTTTGACCAATATGTGAATTTACGTCCAGTGCGCTTAATGCCGGGTGTTAAATGTCCCTTAGTAGGTAAAAAACCGGGCGATATCGACTTCTACGTGGTCCGTGAAAACAGTGAAGGTGAATATTCAGCCATTGGTGGTAAGGCTTTTGAAGGAACAGATCGAGAGTTTGTTTTACAAGAAGCTGTATTTACACGTCATGGTGTAGATCGCATTTTGCGTTATGCATTTGAGTTTGCAAATCAGCGTGACGCGAAAAAAATTACAGCAGCGACCAAGTCTAATGGTATTGCGGTCAGCATGCCCTATTGGGATGAACGTGTGGATGCGATGGCAAAACAATATCCACAAATTCAGGCCGATAAACAGCACGTTGATATTTTAGCAGCTCGTTTTGTTTTACAACCTGAACGCTTTGATGTGGTTGTTGCATCGAATTTATTTGGCGACATTCTTTCTGATTTAGGCCCTGCATGTACAGGAACTATTGGTTTGGCTGCTTCTGCAAATTTAAACCCAGAAAGAAAATTCCCATCATTGTTTGAACCTGTACATGGTTCGGCACCAGATATTTACGGTAAACAAATTGCCAATCCAATCGCTGCGATTTGGTCAGGTGCAATGATGCTCGAATTCTTTGGCGAAGAAGACGAACGTTGCATTCAAGCAGGTCAGGACATTATGCAGGCGATTGAGAATGTATTAATTAATGGGCCAAAGACAGCCGATATCGGCGGTCAGGCAAAAACTTATGAGGTAGGAGATGCAATTGCATCGTGTGTAGCCCAAATTAAAATGGACGTGTTCGCTATGGAATAACGCCATCCAAAAATGGATGTATGGATATGGATAATCAAAACACAAAAATTTATACGGATAAAGTTCTTGCCGTAACCAGTTTACTGTTTGTATTTATTTCAGTTGCTGGTTTGGCGATTTATTCGCAAGAGTCGATCAAGATCGCTGCAACATGGATGCAGTGGACGACATCGGTATTTACCACCCCAGTATTACTGTTTGCTTTTTTAGCCATTATTTTTACTTTTGGTCTAGCTTTTAGTAAATACGGCAAAATTAAACTCGGTGAAGGAAAGCCTCAATACACCACGATGTCATGGATATTCATGTTCATTTTGTCAGGTATTGGGTCTTCTACACTGTACTGGGGCTTTTTAGACTGGGCTTACTATTATCAAACACCTGGTTTGAGCTTACCGCCTGAGTCAGCAGAAGCATTGAAATATAGCGTGGCTTATTCGTTTTTTCACTCAGGTTTAAGTGCATGGGCAATTTATGCTTTGGCATCAATTTCTTTGTGCTACAGCTACCATGTTAGAAAAAACAAAGGTTTAAGTTTAGCTTCAGTGATTGAGGCTGTGACAGGCTTTAAATCAACTGGTGTGGTTGGTCGTTTAGTCGACTTAATGTTTTTGCTTTGTATGTTTGGCGCATTGACGATTTCATTGGTACTCACTGCTGTGACATTTACCAATATTTTGTCTCAGCTCACAGGTATCCCAAATACTTTTATGACTAAGGTCATCATTATTTTGGGTGTTTCGGTTCTATTTGCACTTAGTTCGTATGTAGGTATGGATAAAGGCATGCAACGTTTAAGTCACATGGTGTGTTTAGGCGTGGTGTTATTTGCGATTTATGTACTGTGCTTTGGTCCAACTCAATTCATTTTGAATAATTCATTAATGAGTTTCGGGTTAATGGCAACCAACTTTGTTGATATGAGTCTGTTTACCGACCCAATGGGCGATGGCAAGTTTACTCGTGAATGGACTGTTTTCTACTGGTTATGGTGGATTTCATATGCACCGGGTGTGGCACTGTTTGTAACGCGTGTTTCTAAAGGCCGTACTATTAAAGAAGTGATCTTTGCCATGGTGATTGGCGGCAGTGTTGGTCTTTGGTTTATCTTTGGTGTGTTTGAAAACTACAGCGTTTATAGCTTTATTCATGGGGCTGTAAATGTACCGCAAATCTTAAGCCAACAGGGTGGTGAGGTTGCAATTGGACAATTGCTCAGCCTGTTACCTGCTGGAAAGCTGATGATGTGGATTTTCCTCGGCATTATGGTGGTGTTCTTGGCAGCACATATGGATGCGGTTGGGTATGCGGTTTCAGCAACATGTACACGCGGTTTAAGTGAAGGGCAAGATCCATCGCCAAACGCACGTCTGTTCTGGTGTGTCATGCTGACTTTGGTTCCAATTGCCATGATCTTTAGTAAGGCACCTTTAGACACAATGAAAACAGCAACTATTGTGACGGCTTTACCATTCATTGTGATTATTCTGATTCAAACCTATGGTTTAGTGAAATGGTTGATTCAGGATTATGCCAAAGTCCCATCACATTTAATTGAGCAACAAGGTTATGATGATGTGGAAATTGGTTTAAACCAGACTCAAGATGAACATGCGAAACGGATGCAGCTTGAGCTTGCAAGCTCAATCAAACTGGACAGAAAAACCAGCTAGAGGGAACGGTAATGACTACATGTGAACAGACCACGTATGTTTTAAGTGAAGAAATGCAAAGCCTTGTGTATTGGAGCAGCATTTATTCACCAGCAGATGCAGATATTGACTCAGTCCGCGCGGCCTATGACGCGATGTGTCGACACTACACTTTGCCTCGTGATGGCAAGATCGAAGTAGAAGATAGAGTTGTTGCAAATGCAGAGCATCCTCTACCTGTTCGCATGTATTCACCAAAAACTAAACGACCTGAAGCTGGTTGGCCATGTGTGTTGTATTTACATGGTGGCGGTTGGATGGTGGGTGGACTCGATTCACATGAGTTTATTACCAGTTATTTATGTCAGGACTTAAATGCAGTTGTCATTGGTGTGGATTATCGCATGGCACCAGAACATCGCTTTCCAGCAGCTTTTGAAGATTGTTTAGCAGTTTATCAATGGCTTAAACAACATGGTTCTGACTGGCAGATTGATAGTGAAAATATCGTTCTAGCAGGCGATAGCGCAGGCGGTAACTTAGCAGCAGCCCTTGCAGTGCATCTACAGCATAGTGGTATGCAAGCTCAAGGTCTGGCTTTGTTTTATCCGTGTTTAACTACAGCACTTGATACACCAGCCGCACAACAGCATGCCCATGCGCCGTTACTCACAACGGAAGATATGCATTTTTATTTAAAGGAGTATGCACCGAATTCACAAGATTGGCAGGATTTACGTCTAGCACCTTTATTGGCAACTGATTTTTCAGATATGCCTACAAGTTTTGTGGCGGTTGCAGAATATGACCCTTTAAGTGATGACGGTTATTTCCTTACCCAAAAATTGGAACAAGTAGGTATCCCTAACGAGTTCCATTTAGGCAAAGGTTTATTACATGGCAGTTTACGTCTGATGCGTGACTGTCCTGAAGTTCAACAGTTATATCAAAACATGCTGAGTGCGATACGTCGCATGTTTGGCAGTGTCGAAAAGATATGAATTTAATATCGAGTCATTTGGACGAAAAGAATTTAATGGAGTAATAACATGAGTGCAGTTGAAAAATTACCTGAAGATTTTTGCGCAAACCCAGATGTTGCATGGACTTTCCCTAAAGTTTTCTATACTTCATCGCAAGTATTTGAGCATGAGAAAGAAGCAATCTTTGCTAAAAGCTGGATTTGTGTTGCACATGGCAGTGAATTGGCACAACCGAATGACTATATTACCCGTAAAGTAATTGGTGAAAATATTGTCATCATTCGTGGTAAAGATAGTGTTTTACGTGCGTTTTATAATGTGTGTCCGCACCGTGGTCACGAGCTTATAAGTGGCAGTGGTAAAGCAAAAAATGTAATTACTTGCCCATACCATGCTTGGACTTTTAAGCTAGATGGTAGCTTAGCTTTGGCACGTAACTGTGACCACGTTGAATCTTTTGACAAAGAAAATTCAAGCATGGTGCCTTTAAAAGTTGAGGAATATGCAGGCTTTGTTTTCATTAATATGGATGAAAATGCGACTTGTGTAGAAGACCAACTTCCGGAATTTGCTGAGCGTTTAAATCAAGCATGTAGCGTAATTAAAGATTTGAAACTGGCAGCACGTTTTGTGACAGAAACTCCAGCAAACTGGAAAGTGATTGTTGATAACTATCTAGAATGTTACCACTGTGGACCAGCGCATCCAGGTTTTGCTGACTCCGTACAAGTTGATAAATATTGGCATACCACACATCAGAACTGGACATTGCAATATGGCTTTGCACGTTCATCAGAGAAATCATTCAAGCTTGATCCATCTGTAACAGATCCTGAATTTCACGGTTTCTGGACTTGGCCTTGCACGATGTTCAACGTACCACCGGGCAGCAATTTCATGACTGTGATCTATGAGTTTCCAGTAGATGCAGAAACGACTTTGCAGCATTACGATATTTACTTCACGAATGAAGAACTCACTCAAGATCAGAAAGATTTGATTGAGTGGTATCGCAATGTATTCCGTCCTGAAGATTTGAACTTGGTCGAAAGCGTACAACGTGGTTTGAAATCACGTGGTTATCGAGGTCAAGGCCGTATTATGACTGATAAGCAACGTTCAGGAATTAGTGAACATGGTATTGCTTACTTCCAACATTTAGTGGCGCAGCATCACAAATAAAACAAATGGATTTATTCAGGTGTAAAGATGACTTACACCTGATTCTTCAGTTAGGAAGATGATATGTCGAGTTTACAAAGTACTGAATTATTTCAGCAACAAGCCTACATTAATGGGCAATGGTTAGATGCACAGTCAAATGCAACGGTTCCAGTGACTAACCCTGCAACAGGTGAAGAAATTGGCACAATTCCTAATATGGGAGCGGCCGAAGCGACACAGGCTGTTGAGGCTGCTTATATAGCTTTGCAAAGTTGGAAGGCTTTAACTGCTCAAAACCGTGCAGATATTTTATTGGCTTGGTACAAACTGGTTCTCGAACATACCGATGAACTTGCTTTAATCATGACCATTGAACAAGGTAAACCTTTGGCAGAAGCGAAAGGTGAGGTGCGTTATGCTGCATCATTTATTCAATGGTTTGCCGAAGAAGGTAAGCGTATTTATGGTGATGTGATTCCAACCGTCAATAATCAGCAGCGTTTTATTATCAGTAAAGAACCTGTGGGTGTGGTGGCTGCGATTACGCCGTGGAATTTCCCAATCGCCATGATTACCCGTAAAGCAGCACCAGCTTTAGCAGCTGGATGTACGGTCGTGATTAAGCCAGCGAATGAAACGCCTTATTGTGCTTTAGCGATTGCGAAGCTTGCAGAAAAAGCAGGTATTCCGGCTGGTGTGATTAACGTTGTTACAGGTAAATCACAAGAAATTGGTTCTGTATTTACTTCGCATGAAAAAGTGAAGAAATTGACTTTTACTGGCTCAACTCCAGTGGGCCGTTTATTGATGCAGCAGTGTTCAAGCACCATTAAAAAATTGGCGCTTGAGTTAGGCGGTAATGCTCCACTGATTGTGTTTGACGATGCCGATTTGGATAAAGCTGTACAAGGTGCGATTTTTGCCAAGTTCCGTAATGCGGGCCAGACCTGTGTTTGTGCTAATCGCATTTATGTCCACGACAATATTTATCAAGCTTTTGCCGAGAAGTTTGTACAAGAAGTACAAAAGTTTAAAGTCGGTAATGGACTTGAAGATGGTGTGCAAATTGGTCCATTAATTAATGAAAAAGCAGTCTTGAAAGCACAGCAGTTGATTGATGATGCAGTGAGCAAAGGCGCTAAGGTAGCTTGTGGTGGCAAACAGCATGTTCTAGGGCAAACCTTTTATGAACCATCAGTTTTAACTAACGTTGACCGTACAATGGAAATTGTCCAAGAAGAAATTTTTGGTCCAGTTGCGCCCCTTATTCGCTTTACAGATGAAGCAGATGTGGTTGCTCAAGCAAATGACACGATCTTCGGTTTAGCTGCTTATGTGTATAGCGAAAATATTTCACGTTTATGGCGAGTATCAGAACAGCTTGAATATGGAATGGTCGGCATGAATGCCACAGCAATTTCAAATGAAGTTGTACCATTCGGTGGTGTGAAGCAATCAGGTGTTGGGCGTGAAGGCTCAAAGTATGGTCTTGAAGAATTTATGACCATTAAATATATGTGTTTAGGGCTTTAAGGATAAGCCCTAACAACAAGAATATGCGGTAAAAGAAGGATTCTAATATGGCTAATCATTATGAAATGTTCCCAGCGGTTGTTACTCGTGTGGAACAGCTAACCCCTTTAATCAAACGGTTTACGTTCAAACGTCAAGATGGGCAGAACTTTCCTCGATTTAGTGGGGGAAGCCATATTATTGTCAAAATGAATGAACAGCTTTCAAATGCGTATTCATTGATGAGCTGTACGCAAGATTTATCAACTTACCAAGTCTGTGTTCGTAAAGATGTGGAAGGTAAGGGTGGTTCAGTGTTTATGCATGATCAGTGTAATGAAGGCTGTGAAATTCAGATTTCAGAACCAAAAAATTTATTTCCATTAGCTGAAACAGGGAATAAACATATTTTAATTGCAGGTGGAATTGGCATTACACCATTCTTGCCTCAAATGGATGAGCTTGCAGCACGCGGAGCAGAGTATGAGCTGCACTATGCTTACCGTTCACCTGAACACGCAGCTTTACTTGATGAGCTAACACAGAAACATGCAGGGCATGTATTTAGTTATGTTGACTCAGAAGGCAGCATGCTTAATTTAGACGAATTAATTTCATCGCAACCAAAAGGCACACATGTATATGTATGTGGACCTAAACCTATGATTGATGCTGTGATTGATTGTTGTAACAAGCACCGTTACCGCGATGAATACATTCATTGGGAACAATTTGCCTCAACAGTTCCTGAAGATGGTGAAGCATTTACGGTGGTACTTGCCAAATCTAATCAAGAAATTGAAGTACAAAGTAATCAGACGATTTTACAAGCTATTGAAATATTAAATATTGATGTGGAATGTCTATGCCGAGAAGGGGTTTGTGGTACATGTGAAACTGCTATTTTAGAAGGCGAAGCAGATCACTTTGATCAATACTTAAGTGATGCAGAAAAGGCTTCACAAAAGAGCATGATGATTTGTGTGTCGAGAGCTAAAGGTAAAAAACTAGTATTAGATCTTTAATATATTTCTGTGGCCGATCAATTGTTTAAAGTAAAAAATGCTAAAAAAAGAACAAATAATGATGATCTGAATCTTATTTGTTCAATTGATGGGCATTAAGGGTTTTTACCTATTGACCTGCTATACAGAACTATAGATAATGCGCACACAGTTTACGGCTATGTAGCTCAGTTGGTTAGAGCACCGCACTCATAATGCGGGGGTCACAAGTTCAAGTCTCGTCATAGCCACCATTTTAAAAACCACGCTCCTGCGTGGTTTCTTTTTATCTATTTTTTACTCATTAAAATGTTTTTCAATCATATCGAGTGTTTTTGAGCTTTGATAAAAAGGAGCTAAAAGCGCTTGAAGTAATGGTTCTAAAATACCGTGTTCATTAAAGGCATCCATAACCTTCGGATAAAAACGTAAAGCTTCTGTTTGTAAGTCGCTTTCGGTTAATCCAATCTCACTTAATACTTCAAATAAACTCTGATCTTTATAAAAGTCATAAAAAACTTCGACACCATACAAAATCAGATCTTGCATAAATTGCGATTGGCGTAATTCTTTCCAGTATTCGTAAATTAAAACAAAGAACTCTTCTACATCGAGAGGAGTGAGCTGTTTCATAAATTCATACATTTTTTTATGTCTAATATCTTCCCAAACATGACGTACTAGACTTTCTAAATCTTCACTCGATAAAAGACTTAATTCTGTAAGTTGCTCATGAATAAAACTGGCAATCCAAGTTTCAAGTTTATGCTCGAGGCGTTGTTGTTGTAAAAAAGAGAATTTTTTGAGCTTATGTTGCCATTCAAAATGGTAGTCATCTACTCTAGATGCAGTTAGAAGTTTTGGTAATTTTTGTTCTAGAGTCGAGGTTGCAATATATTGGCAAAGCTGTTGTACAGAAGGGCTAGTTCTTAAAAACTGATTAAGATAATGAGGAATATGTTCCATTTCTAAAAATTTAGAAAGCCACATTTCAAATTGGTGGTCAGAGACCAAGTCTTGTAACTGAATTGGAGACTTCATAGCAGATAAATAAATACGCTGCGCGATTTCCCCAATAAACTCAAGTAAACCGGCACCTAGCTGCATTTCAAAAGCATAGCGTTTCACAACGGCTTGTAGTTGTTCTAAATCCACAACTTCATGTAGCTTGATTTCGTCAGCATGTTGCATAAATAACTGAATGAACTGCTGGAAATAAATAGGTGAGTTTTCTATAGATAATTGTTTTTTGAAAAATTCCACCTGCTCAAGCAAAAGTGCTTGAGCAAGTGCTGTAGTTTTTGATGAGTTTTTCTGCTCAGTCATTCGCTGTCCAACCGTTGACAATCGGATAACGTCGTTCGCGACTAAATGCACGAGAGGTAATTCTCGGGCCAATCGCACCTTGACGACGTTTGTATTCATTACGATCAACTAAACGGATGACTTTTTCAACAACTTCTTTATCAAAACCTTTGGCAATAATGTCGGCCTGACCTAAATCTTCTTCAATGTATGCGTAAAGGATGGCATCCAATACATCATATGCTGGTAAAGAGTCTTGGTCTTTTTGATCTGGGCGAAGTTCTGCTGAAGGTGGGCGGGTAATCACACGCTCAGGAATCACAGGGGTTTCGCTTAAGCTGTTACGGTATTTTGCTAATTCAAATACGATAGTTTTATAAACATCTTTTAGAACCGCAAAGCCACCAACCATATCGCCATAAAGCGTACAGTAGCCAACTGAAAGTTCAGATTTATTCCCTGTAGCAAGGACTAAATTACCAAACTTGTTTGATAAACCCATAAGCAATGTGCCACGAGCACGCGCTTGTAAATTTTCTTCAGTTGCATCAGCTGGTGAATTACCAAAGAAAGGATACAGGGTTTGCATGAAGCTATTTACGATTGAGTGAATTTCAGCAATACCGAAAGTCACCCCCATACGGCGAGCTTGTTCAGTCGCATCTTCTACACTAATTTGAGAAGTGTAAGTATAAGGCATCATTACAGCTTGCACTTTTTCTGCACCGATTGCATCAACAGCAATCGCAAGTGTAAGGGCAGAGTCGATACCACCAGAAAGACCCAGAATCACACCTGGGAAGCCTGAGCGCTCTACATAGTCACGAGTTGCCATGACTAAACCTTGATAGATTTCTGCAAATGTTTCTAATGCAGGAGCAGATTCAGTGACTTTATATAACTTTGTATCACGGTCAAATTCAGCAATATAAATGTCTTCTTTAAAGCTCGGTGCTTGTAAAGCAATCTCACCATTTTGATTACTGACAAAACTTGTACCATCAAAAATTAAATCGTCTTGTCCGCCCACTTGGTTAACGTAAACAATATTTAGATGAAGTTGTTTTGCAAGTTCACTTAAGGTCTGTATACGGTGTTGTGGTTTGCCGACTTCATATGGTGATGAGTTGAGTACAAGAACTGTATCAACATTTAATTGGCTCAACTGTTTGACCGTATTAATTGACCAGATATCTTCACAAATTAATACACCAAATTTATGTCCAAGATATTCAAACACCAAATGCTGATGGCCTTTTTGGAAATAGCGTTTTTCATCAAAGACGCCATAGTTTGGTAAATTGTGTTTGTTAAAAACACCCAAAACTTGACCGTCTTTCATGACAGCAGCAGAATTATAACGTTGACCATCTTCTGTCTGGTTTACAAATCCGAAAACCATAACAATATCTTTAACTTCGGCAAGTTGTGCAAAAGCCTTTTGCATACGTTTATTTAAATTTGGACGTAACAATAGATCTTCAGCTGGATAACCAATAACAGAAAGCTCGGGAAAAATAATCAGGTCAGCGTCTTGTTTTTTCGCCTGATTTACTTGCTCAATCATCTTTTGGGTGTTTGAGTCAATATTGCCAATATGCGGAGAAAACTGAGCAAGGGCAACTTTAAAACTTTTCATTCAAACCTAATCCTAGATCATAACGAATATAGATACACACAGTGTTGATTTTTATGAATATAATTTTTCAACGATGTGTATGATACGATAGTAAACAATTAAAATAGTAAACAAAAATGTCAAGATCAATAATATATACCAATCCCATATTTTCTGCGTAAAAATAACGAGATTTTCTGTATAGAATAGAAACAGGCTTCATTATTTTTATTGTTTGTATACTGCCTTATCACAAGCTAATTTGGAATAAGTCTGTTCTATTTTTTTCAATAATTTGAATTGAATAAGCGCACTTTTATAGTTTAGATAAGTATTTCTGATTTATAAGAATTCTCATTTACATTACGCAAAAAATGTTACGTTCAAAGTGAGATTGATTATTTAGTTACAAATGAAGTTGAGGTGAACAGATAATATTTGGGATTTTTCCAGAGCAAATATCGCGCGCAATTTCGCCTTGCTGTTCAATATTATACGTACTAAATGCCTTGTCAGGGTGGTAGGTATATTTGTAGGGATTGTAACTTTTAAAGCTGAGGTAATAGGCTGATTGTAATAAAGCACCTTTAAATAGTACATGAATGCCTTTTTGATATTGCATGACGTGGGTGAGTTCGTGAATAAAAATACCCTGCATAAACTTAGACTCTAGAGCGTAATCTTCGCTGTAATCAGCAGGATTGACATAAATATTCCCATTGGGGGCCATAAAAATACCGCAACTCTGCCAAGGGAGGTAGCGCGTAGCAATAATTTTAGGCCGTTCGCAATCAAGCATGTCACCGAAAACCATTTGCGCTAATATTTTTTCTTGAGCAGTCAAATGTCTAATCGGATAGTTTTTTAAGTGACGGAAAATAAAAAGTATAAGAAGAATAAATGGTGTATGGATTAAGCGTTTAAGGGCATTAAAAGTTAGCATAGCTTTGCCATTAAATGAGTTCATCTATTTGTTTAGCATAGTATAGATCATGTGTTGCTAAATAAAGAGCTATGACTATTCATTAGTTTTATAGTTCTGTTTTTATAAATATTTAAATGAATTTCATGTTTTTATTATTGTGAATATAAGACTTCTTAGAGAAGAAAAGCAAAAGCCCCAGTTAGAACTGAGGCTTTACAACAACTAAAATCACAACAGCAAATAAAATTAAGGTTGGCATTTCATTAAAAAAGCGCCAGAACTTATGTGATTTATAGTGAGCATTTCCGATGAGCTTTTTACGATAATAGCCACATACCAAATGATAAATCACTAATAAAGCCACTAATCCAACTTTGAGGTAAAACCAAGTCGCTTGATGGTAATGTCGAGTTGCATCACCCCACTCTACAAGGAAATGGGCGGTAATTAATGTAGCAATCATCGAAGGCCACATGATTCCACGATACAACTTGCGTTCCATTACCTCAAAGCGTTGATGACTTGCAGCATCTTCACTCATAGCATGATAAACATATAGACGTGGTAAGTAGAACAAAGCAGCGAACCAGCAAACCACGGCAATAATATGTAATGCTTTTACCCACAAAAAAGCATCAGAAGGTGCATCCATCGATAATCCTAGGTGGGATTATGCATCCCACTTCTTGAAAATAAGGCAAGCGTTAACACCGCCAAAGCCAAAACTGTTACTCATTACAGTATTCAATTTTGCATCACGTTTTTCAAGTACGATATCAAAAGGTTTTGCCCCTTCATCAAGTTCAGTCACGTTGATGTTTGGTGCAATAAAGTCATTTTGCATCATTAGCACAGAGTAAATAGCCTCCTGTACACCAGCCGCACCCAAGCTATGACCTGTCATAGATTTGGTTGAGCTAAGAGGAGGTACGTTACCTTCACCAAATGCACGTTCCATTGCTTTAAGTTCTGTAATGTCACCAGCTGGAGTAGAAGTACCATGTGTATTTACATAGTCAATTTTCTCTACGCCATGTTGCTTAGCTTCTTCAAGTGCCATTAATACACAACGTGTAGCACCTTCACCACTTGGAGCAACCATGTCCGCGCCATCACTGTTCGCAGCATAACCTACTACTTCAGCTAAAATGTTCGCACCACGTGCTTGCGCGTGCTCAAGTGATTCAAGTACTACAAAACCGCCACCGCCAGCAATAACGAAGCCGTCACGGTCTGCTGAATAGGGGCGAGATGCTGTTTCTGGAGAGTCGTTATATTTCGAGCAAAGTGCGCCCATTGCATCAAATAATAAACTTTGAGACCAGTGATCTTCTTCACCGCCACCAGCAAGCATAAGGTCTTGTTTGCCAAGTTGAATTAAGTTGTACGCATAACCAATTGCATCTGCAGAAGTTGCGCAAGCACTTGTAATAGTATGTGAAATACCTTGTAGCTTAAATGCAACACCTACGTTTGCAGTAATGGTGTTTGACATGTTACGTGGTACGAAAAATGGACCCACTTTACGTGCGCCTTTAGTCTCTAATAATTCTGTCATTTCAACAACAGAAGCAGTTGAGCCACCACCTGAACCACCTGCAATACCATAACGTGGATTACCAGCAAGTTGTTCAGGAGTAAGGCCTGCATGTTCAACTGCAGCTACAGCAGCGTTGTATGCATACATCGCACATACGCCCATGAAGCGTTTTAATTTACGGTCGATATTATCAAAGTCTTGTTCTGCAGCAGCGCTGACATGACTTTTAAAATTGAGTTCAGCATAAGTTGGGTTAAAACGTGTCCCGGAGATTCCATTTTGAAGTGAATGAGTAACTGCTTCTAAAGAGTTACCGATACATGAGTTAATACCCATACCAGTGATTACAACACGTTTCATCTACAGGTCCCTTTATGGTGATATTTAAGAGTCTATCGTGTTCAACAGCTATGAAAATGAATAGGAGAATATAGCTGTAAGAAAACGGGACTCATGTTTTTCGTTGTTAACATGATAGCAGAAAGGATTTTTATTTCTTATGGCAAATCTTTATGACAATTTTACATTTAAAAAAAATAACCAAATACATAGTATGTTGCATTTAGGGTTAACTAAAATACACACATTCAAGTTGAGATAAATCCACATTCCACCTAGTATTTATCTCTAATTAGATAAATTAAAAAATCGAGGTACTTGATGACAAAATTTAATAATAATCAATCTGACAATTTGTTTTCTCAGGTCTTCGGAGTGGCTAAAAAGCTCAGTTCTACAGGATTGAGTATCTTGCAACAGAACCAATCAGGTGACGTCAGTAAGGTAATTGAACCAATCCCAACTGGAAAAACTGTTGAAGGTAGATCGAGAACAAAAAGCCCATTTGAAGTTGAGCAATATGAAAGTCCTCAACAAATGCTAAGAGAACATTTACCAAAAGTCACACGTCAGGTATTTGGTCGACATTTTAAAAAAGTAAATGGTGTTGCTACATTTCTTTCGCCAGATTGGGATGAAAAAATCTCAGGCCATTTATTTAATTGGTTAAATGACTTTAGTTCAAAAAGTACCTTAACTGAAAAAATCCTAGAAGAAGCGGGTGCTAAAGATTTATTTGAATTAACTAAAGATACAGGTCGTTCTCAACGTCTAAGTCAGGCACTTATAGAACAAAACAAGCTCATTGCGACTGTACAAGGTGCAATTACAGGTGTATCAGGTGTCGTTGGTGCAGCTGTAGATATTCCAGTTTCATTAGTTTTGGTCTTAAGAACTATTTACCAGACAGGAAGGTCACATGGCTTTGATCTGCTGGAGGTGGCAGACCAAGATGTTGTTGAGTTTATTTTTAAAGAAGTTGACATTAGCTTGATTGCAGAGAAACAAACTCTCTTGTTGGCTTTGAAAACATTGCGAAATATGTTGGAAACTCAAGATATTCATCAATTTCAGCAAGTATTAGGTTCAACCACAGATATAGATACTTTAAAGAACTGGTTAACAGATGAAGAAGGGGAGTTTAAATGGGAATGGTTAAATCGTATTCCTAAACTTTCAGCTTTTGGTAAGTTTACTCCAGTTGCAGGCGCTGTTTTAAGTGCAGTATACAGCTGGAAATTACAAGAAGATGTAGGACATAAAGCTCAGGCAATTTTTGGAGCTGCAAGACATTATTTAAACGAACATCCAAGTGAGCATTTATCTCCACTACAGGCTTATTATGCTGCGGTTACACTCATTCAAAAAGCAAGCCCAAGACTTTTAAATGTAGGCGAAGATGGCAATATTCATGCTGCTCATCATCATAAAGTAGAAAATCACGAGGTAATCTCGAAAGTATCTATTGTGTTAAAACCTACAGAAAGCGAAAAAAGTGAAGAGAAAGTTCAGGAAAATGTTCATAAGGGCTTAGAAAAACTTGCTGACAAACATGTGACAGAACATGAGCATACTGAACAAAAGCCTGCTCTAACACCAGAGGATGATGACGAGATATTAGAAGATAAAAAATACTCTTAACAATACGCTTACAAAGTGAAGGTTTAAAAAGTAAAAATAGCCTCTATTTAAATTTGTAAATCGTGCTGTCAAACATTGATATGGTCAACATTTGGTAAGTATTGCCGTGTTGACCATTTTTGCATCTTGGCTTACAATTATGTGCCCTTAAAAAGAGGTATTTTCTTTTTAAGGTTTTTTAATAACGGGAGAATTGCCATATGGCAACAACGAATCAGTTGATCCGTAAGGGTCGTACGACTTTGGTTGAAAAATCCAAAGTTCCTGCGTTGAAGGCTTGTCCACAACGTCGTGGTGTTTGTACACGTGTTTATACAACTACACCTAAAAAACCTAACTCAGCTATGCGTAAGGTTTGCCGTGTTCGCTTAACTTCAGGTTTTGAAGTATCTAGCTACATCGGTGGTGAAGGCCATAACTTACAAGAGCACAGTGTTGTTCTTATCCGTGGTGGTCGTGTTAAAGACTTACCGGGTGTACGTTACCATACCGTTCGTGGTTCATTAGACTGTGCTGGTGTTAAAGATCGTAATCAATCACGTTCTAAATACGGTACTAAGCGTCCTAAGAAGTAATTCTAGGAAACTAGTCGAATAAGCCCTTTAGCGTTTCGCTTGTTTGAATTCTTCATAGATTTGTAATTCAAGCGACGTATAGTAAGGCCAGCGTCGTGTACATGACACTTGTACAAACTGCTGGATCATCCTGAAGTGTCATATTATTAGGTGTATTAAAATGCCAAGACGTCGCGTAGTCGCTGCTCGTGAGATCCTTCCAGATCCAAAATTTAGCAGCCAAACAATCGCTAAATTCATGAACCACGTAATGCAAGATGGTAAAAAATCTATTGCAGAAAGTATCGTTTACGGTGCTTTAGAACGCGTTCAAGAAAAAAACAAAGTAGACCCAGTTGAATTTTTCGAGACTACTCTTGAAAAAGTTCGTCCTATGGTTGAAGTAAAAGCACGCCGTGTTGGTGGTGCTACTTATCAAGTACCTATGGAAGTACGCCCATCCCGTCGTACTGCCTTAGCTATGCGTTGGTTAGTAGATGCTGCTGCTAAGCGTTCTGAAAAAACGATGGCTTTACGTCTTGCTGGTGAGTTGCTTGATGCAGCTGAAGGTAAAGGTGCAGCAATCAAAAAACGTGAAGATGTGCACCGTATGGCTGAAGCTAACAAAGCCTTCTCTCACTACCGTTTCTAAGCGGATAAAACAGGCCTTATTCAGGAGAATATTCATGCGTACAGCAGCTCGATTCAACATTGCTCTCTATCAAAGTGGGGGCTTTGCAGGTATTTAAGTTGCCTGTTTGGATATTCGCGCGCATCAATTTAATTGGTGCGTCCTGTTTTAAATATAACATTTAGGAATGTAGACATCATGGCTCGCCAAACCCCAATTACTCGTTACCGTAACATCGGTATTTCTGCGCACATTGACGCAGGTAAAACAACTACAACTGAACGTATTTTGTTCTACACAGGTGTATCTCACAAAATTGGTGAAGTACACGACGGTGCAGCAACAATGGACTGGATGGAACAAGAGCAAGAGCGTGGTATTACAATTACCTCTGCTGCTACGACTTGTTTCTGGTCTGGTATGGGTAACCAATTCGAACAACACCGTATCAACGTAATTGACACCCCGGGACACGTAGACTTCACAATCGAAGTTGAACGTTCTATGCGTGTTCTTGACGGTGCGTGCATGGTTTACTGTGCTGTAGGTGGTGTACAACCTCAGTCTGAAACTGTATGGCGTCAAGCGAACAAATATAAAGTGCCTCGTTTAGCATTCGTGAACAAGATGGACCGTACTGGTGCAAACTTCTTCCGTGCTGTTGAGCAAGTTAAAACTCGTTTAGGTGGTAATCCTGTTCCTATCGTTGTGCCAATTGGTGCTGAAGATACATTCCAGGGTGTTGTTGACCTTATCGAAATGAAAGCGATTATCTGGGATGAAGCATCTCAAGGTATGAAGTTTGAATATGCTGATATCCCAGCTGACCTAGTTGATACGTCTAACGAATGGCGTACAAAAATGGTTGAAGCTGCGGCTGAAGCTTCTGAAGAATTAATGGACAAGTACCTAGAAGAAGGTGATCTTTCTAAAGAAGACATCATCGCTGGTTTACGTGCTCGTACATTAGCTTCTGAAATTCAAGTAATGCTTTGTGGTTCTGCGTTCAAGAACAAAGGTGTTCAACGTATGTTGGATGCTGTAATTGAATTCTTACCATCACCTACAGAAGTTAAAGCGATCGAAGGTATCCTTGACGACAAAGACGAAACTAAAGCGTCTCGTGAAGCATCTGACGAAGCTCCGTTCTCTGCACTTGCGTTCAAAATCATGAACGACAAATTCGTAGGTAACTTAACATTCGTACGTGTTTACTCTGGTGTTCTTAAACAAGGTGATCCGGTTTATAACCCAGTTAAAGCTAAGCGTGAACGTATCGGTCGTATCGTGCAAATGCATGCGAACGAACGTCAAGATCTTGATGAAATCCGTGCAGGTGATATCGCAGCGTGTGTAGGTCTTAAAGACGTTACAACTGGTGATACATTATGTGATGAGAAAAACATCATTACTCTTGAGCGTATGGAATTCCCAGAGCCAGTAATTTCATTGGCTGTTGAACCAAAAACTAAAGCAGACCAAGAAAAAATGTCTATCGCTTTAGGTCGTTTGGCTAAAGAAGATCCATCGTTCCGTGTTCGTACAGACGAAGAATCTGGTCAGACAATTATTGCTGGTATGGGTGAACTTCACCTTGACATCATTGTTGACCGTATGAAGCGTGAATTCGGTGTTGAAGCTAACATTGGTAAACCAATGGTTGCTTACCGTGAAACGATCAAAAAGTCTGTTGAACAAGAAGGTAAGTTCGTACGTCAAACTGGTGGTAAAGGTAAGTTTGGTCACGTATATGTACGTCTTGAACCGCTTGATGTTGAAGAAGCTGGTAAAGAATACCAATTCGTTGAAGAAGTTGTTGGTGGTGTAGTACCTAAAGAATTCTTTGGCGCGGTTGACAAAGGTATTCAAGAACGTATGAAGAATGGTGTATTGGCTGGTTACCCTGTTGTTGGTATTAAAGCGACATTATTCGACGGTTCTTACCATGACGTCGACTCTGACGAATTATCGTTCAAAATGGCAGGTTCTTATGCCTTCCGTGATGGTTTCATGAAAGCGGATCCTATCCTTCTTGAACCTATCATGAAAGTTGAAGTGGAAACTCCAGAAGACTACATGGGCGATATCATGGGTGACTTAAACCGTCGTCGTGGTATGGTTCAAGGTATGGACGATCTTCCTGGTGGAACAAAAGCAATTCGTGCAGAAGTTCCTCTTGCTGAGATGTTTGGTTACGCGACTCAAATGCGTTCTATGTCTCAAGGTCGTGCGACTTACTCTATGGAATTTGCTAAATATGCTGAAACTCCACGTAACGTGGCTGAAGGCATCATCGCTAAATTCCAAGCTGGCGGTAAAAAAGGTGACGACGAGTAATCTTTCGATTACTATAAGCCCAAACTAATTTCTTAGTTAAAAACCAAGTGCTCATGGGGTGACCCTCCATGAGTAGTTTATAAAGGAAGATCATCATGGCTAAAGCCAAGTTTGAACGTAATAAGCCACACGTAAACGTGGGCACAATCGGTCACGTTGACCATGGTAAAACAACTTTAACTGCTGCGATTGCAACAATTTGTGCAAAAACTTACGGCGGTGAAGCGAAAGATTACTCACAAATCGACTCAGCACCTGAAGAAAAAGCACGTGGTATTACAATTAATACTTCACACGTAGAATACGATTCTCCAATTCGTCACTACGCGCACGTTGACTGCCCAGGCCACGCCGATTACGTTAAAAACATGATTACTGGTGCTGCTCAGATGGACGGCGCGATCCTTGTGTGTGCTGCGACTGACGGTCCAATGCCACAAACTCGTGAACACATCCTTCTTTCTCGTCAGGTTGGTGTACCTTACATCATCGTATTCTTAAACAAGTGTGACCTTGTTGATGATGAAGAATTACTTGAATTAGTAGAAATGGAAGTTCGTGAACTTCTTTCTACTTATGACTTCCCTGGTGATGACACTCCAGTTATCCGTGGTTCTGCGCTTAAAGCGTTGGAAGGCGATGCTGGTCAATATGGTGAGTCTTCAGTTCTTGCTCTTGTTGAAGCGCTTGACTCTTACATCCCAGAACCAGAACGTGCTATCGACAAAGCATTCTTAATGCCAATCGAAGACGTATTCTCAATTTCTGGTCGTGGTACTGTAGTAACAGGCCGTGTAGAAGCTGGTATCGTTAAAGTTGGTGAAGAAGTAGAGATCGTTGGTATTAAAGATACAGTTAAAACAACTGTAACTGGCGTAGAAATGTTCCGTAAACTTCTTGACGAAGGCCGTGCAGGTGAGAACTGTGGTATCTTACTTCGTGGTACTAAGCGTGAAGACGTACAACGTGGTCAAGTACTTGCTAAACCAGGTACAATCAAGCCGCACACTAAATTCGACGCAGAAGTATACGTACTTTCTAAAGAAGAAGGTGGTCGTCACACTCCATTCTTAAATGGTTACCGTCCACAGTTCTACTTCCGTACAACTGACGTAACTGGTGCAATCCAATTACAAGACGGCGTTGAAATGGTTATGCCAGGCGACAACGTTGAAATGTCAGTAGAATTAATCCACCCAATCGCAATGGACCCAGGTCTACGTTTTGCGATCCGTGAAGGTGGTCGTACTGTAGGTGCTGGTGTTGTTGCGAAAGTAACTGCATAATCACTTTCAGTGAAAAAAAGCGCTCTTTTTAGAGCGCTTTTTTTATATTTAATTGTCTAACAATCACTATAAAGGCTGGCCCTAACTGATATTTCAATGTCCTTATTTCCCCTTAATCCTTTTTATTAACTTTGTATGATAAGAATCAAGAAAACGAACAATAAAGTTTGAGTAACTAGGGTTACTTACTAAGGAGCTTTGGGTATGAATGCTAAAGTGAATATTACGAATCGTGCAGGCGCAAGCTTTCCAGTACGTCGTATGAATTTTGACTTTAATGATGTACCAGAATATTGGATGAATGGTTCTGCTGGACTCACACATTTTATGACCGCATTGTCAGCATTGTTTCCGGCTGGTGAGAAATTCTTTATAGATAGTGTACGAGCAGTACGTTATCACCCAGCTATTAAAGATGATGAAGCGCTCCAAAAAGAGATTAGTGCTTTCATTGGACAAGAAGCAATGCATACTCAAGAGCACGTAAACTTCAATGCTTCTGCTCAAAAGTTTGGTCATGATGTAGAAACGTTAGAGAAATTTACCGATACGGCAATTCAAACAGCAATTAAAACTTTTGTAAAAATTGTCAAACCTTTCGGTATGACGAAAGAAATGGTTGATTTGACTGCTACAACGGCTCTTGAGCATTTTACCGCTACTATTGCTTCGCAATTATTGGTCAATAAGCACATTCAAGAGCTTATGACAGATGAGACAATGTCAACAATGTGGTATTGGCATGCGATTGAAGAAAATGAGCATAAAGCCGTAGCTTATGACGTGTACGAAGGTGTGTTTGGTAAAGGCATAAAAGCTTATGCGTTACGAACCAGTTCTTTAGTATTTGCTATGACTTTAATCTTTTTAATCCAGTCATCCTTTGTGCTTCGTTTATTAAAGCAAGACAACAAGTTGAATTTAGATGAACTGTCAGTAATTTATAAATACGGATATAGTCCATCTAAAGGTATTATTAGTGGTATGGCTAAAGAAATGTTAGCTTACTTTAAACCTGGCTTTCATCCGAATGACCTAGATACTGTTGGGCTATTGAAAACATGGAAAGCAAAATTAGGTTTATAGATTTAATTCATGATTTATAAAGGGCCCGATAGTGGCCCTTTTTATTTTTCTATAACTATTTTAAAGAGATCATACCGCAGATATTGCACCTTTATGTGTCTATGAATGACCTCATCTGATATTTCTCTGTCCTCATCTGCACTTAATTGGTACATCGAAAGACGTATGATTATAAATATTAAGAAAATAAATAAAGTTATATGTGAATTAGCTATTCACTTAAAAGGAGTCTGAGATGAATGCTAAGGTAAATATTTCCAATCGTGCTGGCGCTAGTTTCCCTGTGCGTCGTATGGATTTTGAATTTGCTCAGGTCCCACGTTATTGGGCAAATTATGATGCAGCATTAACACATTTTATGACAGCATTATCGGCCCTTTTTCCAGAAGGTGAGCAGTTCTTTGTAAATAGTACGCGTGCTGTTCGAAATGATCCAAAGCTTGCTGATTCAGATCTTCAAAAAGAAATTAGTGCTTTTATTGGTCAAGAAGCGATGCACTCCAAAGAGCATTTAGCATTTAATGCTTCAGCGCAGGCTTATGGTTATGATGTGCGCCATATGGAAAAGCAAACAGGAAAAGTCATTAAGATGGGTACAGCTGTTGTAACCAAATTGATGAAACCTTTTGGCTATACCAAAGAAATGATTGATTTAACTGGAACCTGTGCTCTAGAGCATTTCACATCGACCATTGCAGCTGAACTTTTACAAAACCCTGAAATTCAGGCCATGTTCCAAGACGACACTATGTATCATTTGTGGATGTGGCACGCAGTTGAAGAAAATGAACATAAAGCTGTGGCATTTGATGTGTATACTAGTATGTATGGACAAGGTCCGAAAGCTTATTTTATGCGTTCAACAGCCTTGATTATTGCAATGGCATTAATCTTCGCAACTCAGTCTTATTTTACTGCTAAGTTACTTAAAACTGATGATAAATTAACTTGGAAAGATACCAAATACATGCTTAAGTTTATGTATGGTCGTAAAGGTTTTATGACTCGTCAAATTCCAGAATTGCTTGATTTTTTAAGACCAAAATTTCATCCAAATGATTCTGATACCACAGCATTGTTGGCAACATGGCGTGAAAAATTAGGTCTTTAACAAATACTGAAAAAAGGGACAATTCAATTGTCCTTTTTTTTGCTCGTTTTTTCTTGGGAAGTTTTTATAATACGCACTACTTTAGAATCTTCATTGCGTTGAAACTCATGATTCGTACTATGCAAAACATTGATGTGGATATTGTCGTTCAAATTGAAAAATCAGTTCAGACACATCCGTGGTCAAGACAGCAATTTATTGAATCTTTGAATTCTTATCAATGTACAGTGATTGAGTCACAAAACAGAGTGGTTGGATTTTGTATTTTACAGCCTGTTTTAGATGAAGCTAATTTGTTACTCATGGCCGTTGATCCTCAAATGCAAGGGCAGGGTTTAGGATATGAGTTATTAAGTGCATCAATTGAAAAATTAGAAAATCAGCCAGTACAAATCTTTTTAGAAGTCCGTGAAAGTAATAAAGCTGCTATTGGTTTATATGAAAAAACAGGCTTTCACCAAATTGACCTGCGTCGCAATTATTATCCTACCCAAGATGGCGGGCGGGAACATGCGGTTATTATGGTAAAAACCTGTACAGATGATTTCGCATCTTTATTTAATGATTAAATTATTCCATTCAGAAGGTAACGTAGTCATAAGAGACGTACCTAGCTGTTGAATTTCTTCTGGTGATAATGACCTGTTTAAACGGCGCCATTGCCCATCGAGCAGAAGTTCTAAAGGGGTATATTGCGATTTATAGTTCATTTTGGCTGAGTGCGGTACCCAATAGCCTAAATAAAGATACTCTAAACCGAGCGATTTTACATATTCAATTTGGTTAAGAATAGAGTAAACACCAAGTGATCTGCGATGCTCGTCTGGATCAAAAAACGTATAGACAGCCGATAGCCCATCATCCATTAAATCGCAAGTAGAAACACTAATGAGACGATTGTCTTTCCAAAGCTCAAGAAAAAAACTATCTGTACAGCTATGTACTAAAAACTTTTCAAACTGATCTAAGCTCGGTGGAAACATATCACCATCTGCATGGCGTTCATTAATATAGCGTTCGTATAAATCATAATGAATTTGAGCTGCTTGTCGCGTAGGCAGAACAGTCATGGTGAGATCTTGATTTCGTTTCCATGCTTTTTTTTGCATGCTGTTCATTTGGAAATCGGCAACTGGAACACGACAAGACAAACATTGTCGACATAAGTGACATTCAGGGCGATAAACAAAGTCGCCACTACGGCGAAAGCCTAAACGAGAAAGTTCTGAAAGAGTGACCACATCAATTCGATGGATGGGGTCTAAAAATACCATGCGTGCAGATTTATTTTCTAAGTAGCTGCAATCATGAGGTGGAGTAATATAATACTGCAGATCATTTAAAAGGGACTTCGGGTGATATGATTTCATGATTGGTCCCTCCTGTTATCATTCCATTAATTTTGCATCTAATGCTATTGTTTTACTTGAAAATACACGTTCTTGATACTTTTTCCAATTGATAGAGGGGTGAATAATTACATCTTGTAACGATTTTAAGTAGTCTTGACGAGAAAGTGTACTGGCTCCCAGACTAATTAGGTGACTATTGACGAGTTGGCAGTCTATCCATGGTAGCTGATTTTCTTGTCCAATCAGCATTAATGTATAAAAAGCCATTTTTGAAACATCGGTTTCATTGCTAAACATTGACTCACCGAAACACCCTTTACCAATCGTAACACCATATAAACCTCCTACAAGATCCTCTTGTTGCCATACTTCAATACTGTAACCATAACCAGCATTAAACATCTCACAGTAGCCTTGAATAATATCTTCACTAATCCATGTTTCGTCTGCATAACTTCTTGGCAAAGAGCAAGAGCGAATAACTTGTTCAAAAGCATGATTAACCGTAATTGCATAGTCATGTTTTTTCATATTTCTCAGTAATGACTTGCTTGGTTTGTAGTTTTGAGGGTAGATCACGCAACGAGGTTCTGGGCTCCACCAACAAATAGGCTCATCTTCATTAAACCAAGGAAAGAGACCATGGGTGTATGCTTCATATAGGGTAGAAGGGGAGAGGTCCGCTCCGATACAAATTAAACCATGCCCATCTGGATCGGCTTCAATGGGATCAGGAAAAATGAATTGGGAAAGTGGAAGTGTATTCATAAAAACAAAATAAGATGAGCTTTAAGGTTATGCTATAAAAATTAATATATGTCAGCTAGTCATTATTATAAAAAAACAGCCGTTATAAGAACGGCTGTTTTAAAAACTCTAGAAATCTATGATTTAAAGATTATCTAGATATTTTTCAGCATCTAGAGCCGCCATACAGCCAGACCCAGCAGAAGTAATCGCTTGGCGATAAATGCTGTCAGCGACATCACCAGCAGCAAAAACACCAGCTACAGAAGTCGCTGTTGCATTACCAGAGGTACCGCTTTGCACTTGGATGTAGCCATCACGTAGGTTTAACTGGCCTTCAAACATTCCAGTGTTTGGCTTGTGACCAATTGCTACGAACAGACCATGAACCTCTACGTCTTGCTTAGAATCATCTTGAGTTGATTTAAGGCGAACACTGGTTACGCCAGTATTGTCACCCAATACTTCTTCAACTTCGTGGTTCCAGATAATGCTGATTTTGCCTTCTTTTTCTTTGGCAAATAAATGATCTTGCAAAATCTTTTCAGAACGTAAAGTATCACGGCGGTGTACTAACGTTACATGTGAAGCAATATTTGATAAATAAAGTGCTTCTTCAACAGCAGTGTTACCACCACCAACAACCATTACTTTTTGGTTTTTGTAGAAGAAACCATCACATGTTGCACATGCGCTTACGCCTTGTCCCATAAAGTTTTGTTCAGACTCTAGGCCAAGATATTGAGCTGTAGCACCAGTTGCAATAATTAAAGCGTCACATGTGTACTCTTCCATGTCACCTTTTAAAACAAAAGGACGTACATTTAAATCCACTTCGTTAATATGGTCATAGACGAGTTCTGTACCAAAGCGTTCAGCATGTGCTTGCATACGATCCATTAATGCAGGACCTGTTAAACCTTCAGGATCGCCCGGCCAGTTGTCAACTTCGGTTGTTGTTGTAAGTTGCCCACCTAGTTGTAAACCTGCAATTAAAGTAGGTTTAAGGTTTGCACGCGCTGCATATACTGCTGCACTATAGCCCGCAGGGCCAGAACCGAGAATAATTAACCGAGAATGACGAGCACTCATTGAGGGTATCCTTATTTATTTCGAGAATTTTGAAAATTATACGTGAATTTGCCGATCAATAGCGTTAAATCAATGTGGATAATATTGATCAGGTCAATCGAATTAAGTTATATAACAATATAGAAGTGCCTTATGTTAACAACAACTGTAAAGAATCATGCACCTTTTTTGTAAGAACAGGTGCATAATATAAAGTTCATTCGTTGAAGATCTAAAATATAGTTCTTCACATCTCTAAACCAATAATTAAATGGGTTACAGGACAGTATATGACTGCGGTGTCAAGTGTTTATGCACAGCGCTTATTGATGACATTATTCTTGGTTTCTTTTGGTATTTATATGTTTCTGGCAACAGTAACATATACACCATTTGACCCGGGCTGGATGCATATTTCCAGTGATACTCAGCAAGTATCCAATGCAAGTGGTATTGCTGGCGCATGGATTGCAGATTTGCTGTTTGGTTTTTTAGGATGGGCAAGTTTGCTTATTCCAATTTTCCTTTTCATTGAAGCAATTCAGGTTTGGTGGCCACGTAGTTTCCTAAACCGCCCATTTCGTTATGCTGCACAATTCTTCTTAATTTTAGTTGTATCTAGCTTACTTTATTTACACTGGAATGTGCCGGCAGATACTTTAGATAATGCAGCTGGGGGAATTATTGGTTATGAGTTAGGTCAAAGCCTATCTCAGTTGTTAACAATTTACGGTGCAACCTTATTTTTACTGGTTTTCGGGGTCGTGTTGTTTACTCTTGCATTTGGGGTGCAATGGAGTAAAACATGGGTTACGCTCAAAGCTACACCAAGTTATTTACAAGATTTATTTTATAAGAACGTATCTCCGAATGAATCGGATTATGACTTAACAACTCAACCTGCCAATAAAGCAGCCGCAGTTAAAGTTGTTGATAATGCAGAGACGAATGCGAATGCTTCAGATGAGAAAGAAGCATCAGTTCAATCTGACACAGCTCAACCACAATCTACGACAACGCGACATGATGCGGTTGCTGAGCGCTTATTTGCAGATGTGCTAGCGAAAGAGCAGAGCCGACCTGAACCTGTAGCAGATACACCAGTTGCAAATACTCAGAACTTTGAGCATACGCTTGAACAGGCCCATAAACTTGAACGAGATAGCCAACGTTTAGTTGCGACTGGCGAAGTATGGCGTGCTTTACAGCGTGATGATGCGAGTCATAAGCAAGAAATTGATGCGCTTTTAAGAGCAGCTGATGATTCGACAGAGATAGAACAAGTTCCTGCTCATGAGCAATTTCAGCAAACAATTTCTCAAGTAAATCAAAATCAACCATCATCTAAACAAGACTTACATGGTCTTGATTGGAATGATGATGAGATTTTTGATGAGTTGCTTGCCGCAGTTCCAAACAGTAAAACTGCAACAGATGTGCATACACCGTTTGTTCAAGATCACCATGTAGAAGCCGAACCAACTTCGCAATCTGTTAATATTGCGAATGAAACATCTTCAAATATTTCAAATTTAAATCAATCACCTAAAAATTTAGCAAACGAACAAGTCTTTGAAGATTTTGATGATTTATTAATAGATGAAGACATTGCTCCAACTGAACCTGTGAGAGCAAGTAGTTATGCGCAATCTTCAGCATTTGTAAAAGCTCCTATCCAAACGACTATTCAGGCCGACAAACTTTCAAAAGAAGAGTTTATTGAAGCTTGGCAGGAGACTGCTGGAAAACCGCAGGAAAATGTTGATTTTGATGAAGATGAATTCGATTTTGATGCACCGTTAACAGATGCATCAGGTCGCCCAATGTCTCGTGCAATGCAAGTTGCTAAGAAGCGTTTGGATTTGCCAACTTTACCGGGTCTTGACCTACTCGATAAGGTCGATCCAAATAAGAAAGTCAACTTTACTGAAGAGCAACTTTCACGTTTGTCTGAATTGCTTGAAATTAAATTGCAAGAATTTAACGTAAAAGCTCAGGTGGTAGAGGCTCAACCAGGGCCAGTTGTAACTCGCTTTGAGTTAGATTTGGCACCCGGTGTTAAAGCTTCTAAGGTTACGAATATCTCACGTGACTTGGCGCGTTCAATGTCGATGGCATCTGTACGTGTGGTCGAAGTTATTCCTGGTAAACCATACATTGGTATTGAAGTGCCAAACAGTGCCCGTGAAATGGTACGTTTGATTGAGTTATTGGAAACACCAACATATCGCGACCCAAGTGCATTAATTAGTATGGCGATGGGTAAAGATATTTCAGGTAATCCTGTACTCACTGATTTAGCGAAAGCACCACATATGTTGGTTGCTGGTACGACAGGTTCTGGTAAATCGGTTGCGGTCAACTCGATGATTTTATCGATGTTACTTAAATATACGCCTGACCAATTACGTTTAATTTTAATCGATCCAAAACAGCTCGAACTTGCAAACTATAATGATATTCCACATTTATTAACTCCAGTCGTTACTGACATGAAAGATGCGGTAAGTGCTTTGAACTGGTGTGTGAATGAAATGGAACGTCGTTATAAACTTATGTCGTTCTTAAAAATTCGTAAATTAAGTGACTATAACCGTAAAGTTGAAGAAGCGATTGCGAATGGTGAAGACTTAATTGATCCGACTTGGAAGCCAAGTGATTCAGCGACACAAGAACGTGCACCTCGTTTAACGCCATTACCATCTATTGTCATTGTTGCGGATGAGTTCGCCGACATGATTATGCAAGTGGGTAAAAAAGCAGAAGAAATGATTACCCGTTTGGCGCAAAAATCTCGTGCTGCTGGTATTCACCTATTGCTTGCGACTCAACGCCCATCTGTTGATGTTATTACCGGTTTGATTAAAGCCAATATTCCAACGCGCGTAGCACTACGTGTAAATAGTAAAATTGACTCACGTACTATTTTGGATGCTGGTGGTGCAGAAGACTTGTTAGGTCATGGTGATATGCTGTTCTTGGGCCCTGGTAAAATTGAGCCGGAACGTGTGCATGGTGCTTTCATTAGTGATGATGAAGTAAACCGTATTTGTGATGCTTGGCGTGAGCGTGGCGAGCCTGATTATATTGATGAAATCTTGACTCCATTTGATGAAGAGCCTGCATCACGTGGCTTTGAAGAGGGTGAGGGTAGTTCTGACCGAGATGCACTCTATGATCAATGTGTGTCATTCGTATTAGAAACTCGAAAAGCGTCTACATCTTCGCTACAGCGCAAATTTAGCCTTGGTTATAACCGTGCCGCTCGTATCATTGATCAAATGGAAGAGAGCGGCATTGTGAGCTCAATGGGCCCTAATGGTAAGCGGGATATTCTAGTTTAATACGTATAATTTAAGCCTCTTCGGAGGCTTTTTTATAACTTAAATAAAGTGAACCTATTTATAAATGACTTAAAGATTTTATCGTCTAGTAAAAAAATGCTAATGTATTTTCCCTAAATGAATAACAATGAATTAAATCAGGAGAAAGACATGTTATTAGCTCTGATTACGTTAGCCTTTATTCACTTTTGTGCACTTATCACTCCTGGGCCTGATTTTTTTCTTGTATCTCAAACCGCCATTAGTCGATCTCGTAAAGACGCTATGCTGGTCGTTGCTGGTATAACGGCGGGTGTTATGTTTTGGGCGTGCTTAGCACTGATGGGATTAAATCTTATATTTGAGAAAATGGCTTGGTTAAAGGAAGGATTGCTCATTGCTGGTGGCTTATATCTATGTTGGTTGGGCTATCAGATGCTACGTTCGGCTTTTTCAAAAAATCAGCAAGAGGGCCGTGTTGCTGTTGAGCTCCCAAAAGCACCTTACTTATTTTTTATTAAAGGTTTGATAACCAATTTATCAAATCCAAAAGCTGTTATTTATTTTGGTAGTGTTTTCTCTTTATTTTTAGCTAATCCTCAACTTGATCAAGTTCACTGGCTACTCTTTATTATTGTCACGGTCGAGACAATTTTATGGTTCTGCTTTGTGACTTTTATTTTTTCATTACCGAGTTTTAGAGCAGCTTACCGTAATTTTTCAAAATGGATTGATGGTATTTCGGGCGGTATTTTTACCGTATTTGGTATTTTCCTGATTGGTAATCGATAAGTTTAGATAAGAAAAAAGCCTCTTTAAGAGGCTTTTTATTTTTAAGCAAACTTTGCTAGAACTTCTAAAAATGGTGCTGATTGACGCGGAAACTTAGCAATTACATCATGGATGCGTTGGCCTTCAGGATCTTTGGCATTAATATCGCGTCCGTCCGCAATAAATTGAGTTAAAAGACGCTCATAGTCTGTTGGGCGCATATGTTTGAATGCATGGTAGAGCACATGAAAATCTGCATTCACACCACTTGGAGGAAGTTGGTTGAGGTAGGCAAAAACACGCTCATCGGACCATTCTTCATTGAAAGTTGCTGGCTGTGATAATGCCATGACAATCTCCTCATTTTAAAAAAGGCAAAATAACTTGCGTTATTTTGCCTTGATTCTGATTTATTGAATAGTCAGAAATAGAATTATCGTTCTTCAGGTAAATTGATATTCATTTCTAACATTTCGATATTGGCTTCAGAGCGAACTTGCATTTGGATATGCTGTTCACCTACACCGCTAACATAACGACTAACCACTTGCATGATTTCTTTTTTCATCTGATCAATTTTGTCTTGGCTTAAACGGCGGCCTAAACCTTGTTCAGAAGCAACAATAACTTTCAAACGATCTTTGGCAGTTTGAGCACTTGATGGTTTTTCTTCGCTGCTAAATAATTTACTCCAGAATCCTGCCATATCTACGCTCCAAATAGTCGTGCTAACCAGCCTTTAGGTTGAGCTGTGATGTGTCGATAAGGACGGTCTTCGCCAAGGAAGCGTGCAACCAAATCATCATACCCCTGACCAGCTTTAGTTTCTGAATACAGAATAACTGGCTTACCTTCGTTTGATGCTTGTAATACACTTGGACATTCTGGAATAACACCTAATGTCGGTACGCGTAAAATATCTTTAGAAATATCATCAATTGTCAGCATTTCCTGACGGTCAGCACGTTCCGGGTTAAAACGTGTAATACATAAATGTTTACGTATACGCCCTTCGTTGTGTTCAACTTTCTTGGTCTTGCTATCTAACATACCAATAATACGGTCAGAGTCACGTACTGAAGAGATTTCAGGGTTTGTTACAATGATTGCTTCATCTGCATGATACATGGCTAAAATCGCGCCACGCTCGATCCCTGCAGGTGAGTCACAAATGATGTAATCAAATTCTTGAGATAGCTCATCAATAACACGAGCAACACCTTCGTCGCTCAACGCATCTTTATCACGTGTTTGTGAAGCCGGTAAAATATAAAGGTTTTCGATATCTTTATCGCGAATAAGGGCTTGCTGCAGACGTGCTTCGTTATTAATAACATTAACAAAATCATAAACAACACGACGCTCACAACCCATAATCAAATCAAGGTTACGTAAGCCTACATCAAAATCAATCACAACAGTTTTATGACCACGAAGGGCTAAACCTGTTGCAAAAGATGCGCTCGTTGTAGTTTTACCTACACCACCTTTGCCTGATGTTACGACAACAATTTTGGCCACCGAATCCACTCCTATTATGGTCATACACCCTTAAAAGGGCTGTTTTTTGGTGATTTGCTTAATAAATTAAAGTTCTAGAGCTTCAAATTCAAGCTCTTGCTTTTCATTTAAATAAATATGTACTGGTTTTTTTACCACATGTTTAGGGATATCATCTGCGACACAATACGTTCCGGCAATGGAAACGAGCTCAGCCTCTAAAGATTGGCAAAAAATGCGTGCAGCTGCGTGCCCGCCCGCACCAGCAATGACTCTACCACGAACTGTGCCATAAATATGTATATTTCCTGAAGCGATCACCTCGGAACCACTATTCATGCCAGCCTTTAAAATAATATCGCCGTTATCTTGTACAAGGGATTGGCCTGTACGCAAAATTTCATCATGATAAGAGGTAATATGAGCGACCGCTATCTTGTTTAGTGGTTTTTTTGTTTCTGCTGAAGACGAGGCAGGAGCTGTAGCAGGTTTTTCCACAATAGCCACTTGTTCAGCTGTCGCTTTAATGCGTTGTAATGGTTGATCTGCCGGTAAAACAGGGAATTGAATAGCGCGAGCCTCATCTCCTAAAATACCGTCGATTACCGCCATTGGTTGTAAACCTAAGCTCACCAGAAGTTGAATCAATGCAATTAACTCTTGCTCAACTGTACTGTCAATAATCACTAAAGTTCCTTGATAGGAACCTTCATTTAAAATATTTGATAATTGCTGGCGGATCACATCATGATCATTGGTATCGAAGGTTATCCTGCTAAAGTTAACCATTCTGCCGGTAATCCGTATATCAGCCATAAGTCTTCCTTCAAGGCGTTAAACGAGCTGTAATATCGTTAAGTTTATTGTAAATAGGGCAAATGCTAGAACAATTCGTGCCAATTCTCTAGCGTGATTCATAAAAAATTAAATAAATGCTTATTCTTTGATTCGATCATACTCCGCAAGGGTTTGTTGCCATTGTTTGACCTTGACTTGTTTACGTACAGACTCCAGTGTCTCGAACACGACAGATTCAATCAATTGCTCAAGCTGACGATTATTAATATTGATTTCACTTACTCTTTGAGAAATTAATTGATAAGTAGGGTTCGGACTATTTGGTGAGCCCTCAATTAAAGGTTCAATTAAACCTGCACTAATATTTTCACCTAATCTTTGACCAATGCTTTGAATTTGCTGTTCAATGCGGCCCCCGACTAAAGGAATTAAGCGTAATAATTGAGTTAGCTCAGGCGTATCAATAATGGCTTGATCTACAATTTTGCCCACACCTTTTGTAATGGCAGGCTTTTGTTCTTTTAAAGCGGTGGCTAAAGATTCTTGTAATAATGCGGTTAGAGCGACAGTAAATTGCTCACGATGATGATTAACCAAATCATGAATAATCTGTTTATGACTAGAACTGGTTTCAAGTTCATATCTAATGCCATCAATCACGGTAATTACAACGCGGTCAGATAACTCTTCCATTACGACGCGATAATAAAATAGCCCAGTTTTCCGCCAGCTTTCCGGAACAACTGGATAGCCCAACTCATGTAAACGGTAAGCAATAATCCCAGCGCGGAATAAACGTAAAAAACGGAGCTGAGGAATAATAGCTAAAATTTCATACCAGTGAATAAACGGGAAAAAGAACCAACGCTTATGGTGCTTATTGATAATGGCAATAGCCCAGCGCACAAGCAACTCAATAATTAAAAAACCAATAAACCAAGCTTCTGATGTAATCACCCATGGATGTAGTGAAGTACGATAAAAGCTGAGTACTTGGGGCAAGTGAATATGTTCAAAGAACCATGCCCCAATACTGCTCATTAAAAAGAAATTAGTTGCAAGACAGAACAAGTTAAAAATGATAATAAACACCATAAAGATGTCGTAGATCAAAAACAGCTTAAATGAAAGGCTGTTTGGGTCTACATGATGATATTTCGTTTTTTTCCCAGAACTGTTTTGCATAATAACGGGCGCTTTCTTAAATATTTGCAGTGGTATATTGAGATTTCATTTGTTCAATAAGTTGATCTTTTTCGGTCCAAATGTCATGAACCCATTGCTGAAAACGTTCACGATAAGCCGCGTCATCTTCATAGTTGCCGCCAAGTACCCATTCCGGAATTTCAATTTTACGTAAGTTAACCGCAATTTTAGAAACATCCCCAAGCCAGAAATTGCTATATCCCGGTACGCCATCAGGATAGACGATGGTCATATCAACTAGGGCATCGATTTTGTCACCCAAGATGTTTAATGCAAGCGCCAAGCCACCTGCTTTGGGTTTTAGTAAATGCTTATAAGGGGATTTTTGCTGGTCATGTTTTTCTTGAGTAAAACGAGTCCCTTCCAAATAATTTAATAGTGTGAAGGGCTGACTTAAAAGCTGCTCACAAGCTTTACGTGCTTCCATCATGTCACGGTCTTTAAGTTCAGGATTCTTAGCGATCTGTTCTTTAGTGTGACGCTTCATCATTGGGAAGCCTAAAATTTTAAATGCTTGCCCAACAAAAGGAATAAAGATGAGTTCCCATTTAGTAAAGAAACGGGTAAGGGGCATACGGGTTAAACCAAAATATTGATTTACAGTCGTGTCAACCCAACTTTGATGATTACAGGTCATGAGATAACGACCTTGCATATTCAGATCAAGCCCTTCATCAATGGTAATGTCCCATTTTAGATTGGGTAGAACATGGTCAATTAACCAGTTATTTACCCCTAACCAGCTATTTGTAATTTGAATATTAGTTTCATCTATTTTTGATGATTTTTTTAAAAGCTTGGTCAGACCTAATGCAAGAACAGGAGGACCATGAAAAAAAGTACTTCCTGTAATGACTGTACCTACAGTGAGTCCACGTGTAATTTTTTTTAGCGCAGATTGTTTATTGGGTGCAGTTGGCATATAAATGACCCCGAATGTCTCAAATCCATAGAAAAGTTGTTCAACTATAACTGTCATAATATGAAATACAACGTTATCTTAGACAACAATGAAGAAATTGTGATGAGCTAGCATCTTAAAGTGCATCAAAATATTACAAAAACATAACTAAACTGTTTATTATTAACAAAATATCAATGTTTTATACTTCCTTTTTGTTTCATTATTCATTCAGACAACAAAACACACAAAGTGAGGAGGCATGCAATGCGTGCATTAGTTATTTCAACAGTGGTAGGGGCAGCAGTAGTTCTTTCTGGTTGTCAAACAACTGGTAATAATCTTGGTGGCGTTGAATACGATAAAGCCGCATTAGGTACTTTAATTGGTGCAGCAGCTGGTTATGGTATTTCTAAATCAAATGCAAACTCTAGCCGTCAAAACAACCGTGCTGCGGCAATTGGTGCAGTTCTTGGTGCTGCTGGTGGTGTATATCTTGACCAGAAAGAGAAAAAATTACGTCAACAAATGGCGGGTACTGGTGTAGACGTTGGCCGTAACCCAGATGGTTCTGTTCAATTGATCATGCCTGGTAGCATTACTTTTGATACAAACAAATCAAATATCAAGCCAAACTTCTACGCAACTTTGAACAAAGTGGCTCAAACTTTGGCTGAAGATAACAAGAGTGCAATTCTTGTAACTGGTTATACTGATAACACTGGTAATGACTCTATCAATATTCCATTATCACAAGCACGCGCTCAATCAGTACGTAGTTATTTAGCTAGCCAAGGCGTATCTGCTAGCCGTATCGACGCGCAAGGTTATGGTTCATCTAACCCGATCGCAGATAACTCAACTGCATCTGGCCGTGAACAAAACCGCCGTGTAGAAATCAGCATTTATGCTAAACAATAAGATCTAGTTTATTGTTTCAAAAACCACCTTCGGGTGGTTTTTTTATGGGTGCAGTACAAGAAATAATCACGACATTCTGCGGCGCATAAATTGCATTATTAGACATCATTTATACATATCCGTAGATTTACTATTGGGATTCTAAAAAAGAGATGACTATAATCATGCTCGAAAAATTAAGAGGTAATACACGATGTCATCTGCCAGTCAATTGAACAACAAGCAAGAAGAAGCCATGAAATATACTCAGGGCCCTTTATTGGTGCTTGCTGGCGCTGGTTCAGGTAAAACATCGGTAATTACGCGTAAAATTGCCTATTTGGTGCAACATTGCCGTATTCCTGCGCATCGTATAACCGCGATGACCTTCACAAACAAAGCTGCACGTGAAATGAAAGAACGTGTGACTAAGCTTTTGTCACGTGAAGAAGCAAAAGGTTTATCTGTTTCTACCTTCCATACTTTTGGTTTAAATCTTTTACGTTTAGAACTTAAAAATTTACCTTTAAAAGCTAATTTTTCGATTTTGGATGCAGACGACTGTAAACGTATTTTGATGGATCTCATGCATCGCGATAATTTATCGGGTGCAGAGAGTAAAGAATTAATTGCCAAGGCAATGAAGAAAATTTCAGATTGGAAAAACGATCTGATTTTGCCTGAACAAGCGCATTCGACTTGTGAAACACCAGAAGATGTCCAGTTTGCTCATCTTTATCAACTTTATGAACGTAATTTACGTGCCTACAATGCTGTCGATTTTGATGACTTGATTGTTATACCAACACGCTTATTGCAAGAAAATGCAGAAGTACGTGACAAGTGGCAAAACCGTGTCCGTTATTTATTAGTCGATGAATATCAAGATACCAACACCGCGCAGTATATTTTGGTCAAACTTTTAGTTGGGGTAATGGGGCAGTTCACCGCGGTAGGTGATGATGACCAGTCGATTTACGCATGGCGTGGTGCTAAGCCTGAAAATATGGCATTGCTTAAACAAGATTTCCCAAATCTACATATTATTAAGCTTGAACAAAATTACCGTTCGACCAGCCGTATTTTAAAAGCAGCTAACTGTGTGATTCAAAACAACCCACATATTTTTGACAAGAAATTGTGGAGTGATAAAGGACATGGGGAAGTCATCCGAATCATTACATGTCGTAATGATGACGATGAAGCAGAGCGCGTGGTCAAAGACCTACTAACTCACAAGCTGATGAACGGTAAGAACTGGAAAGATTATGCTGTGTTGTATCGCGGAAACTTTCAGGCACGTGTGTTAGAAACCCAGCTTCGTCAAATGCAAATTCCGTATAAACTCTCTGGCGGTACATCGTTCTTCGCCCGTGCAGAAATTAAAGACGTGATGAGTTACTTACGTCTTATTATTAATCCAGAAGATGACAGTGCTTTCTTACGAATTATTAATACGCCTAAACGTGCGATTGGCCCTGTTACTCTAGAGAAGCTAGGTTTATTTTCACAAGAAAATAATTTGTCTTTACTCGGTGCTTCTGCTGACCAGCGTTTAAGTATGGTGCTTCCTAAAAAGGCAGAAACACAGCTTCATGAGTTTGCTGACTTTATTGCGACATTTACTCGTGAATTGTTGGAAGATGATGAGCCTGTGCCTAAAGTTCGTCAAATGATGAATGAAGCGGGTTATATGGATTATGTTCGCGAACAGTCAGCTACACCTGCACAAGAGAAAAGTAAACTCGATAACATCGAGAATTTATTTACCAGTATTCAAAATCTGATTAATCGTGCAGAAGATGTTGATGAAAAGAATATTGAAAGTGTTATCCGAAAACTAGTTTTGCTCGATCTGTTAGAACAGCAGCAGGAAGAAGAAGATACAGACAAAGTGAACCTTCTTACTTTGCATGCAGCAAAAGGTCTGGAATTCCCATATGTGTACATTATGGGACTTGAAGAAGAACTATTGCCTCACAAGAACTCGATTGCAGCAGAAACCATTGAGGAAGAGCGCCGTCTCATGTACGTGGGAATTACACGTGCACGCCAAGGTTTAACGTTAACTCTAGCGGAACAGCGTAAAAATGGTGGACAGATGAAACAAATGACGCCTAGCCGTTTCCTTGATGAGCTTCCGCAAGATGAACTTGAGTGGTTAGGGCGTAAAAAGAAAATTGCGGCTAATGTTGATCCTAAAGAACAGGCTCAACAATATCTGGCAAATTTAAAAGCTTTATTAAAGCGTTAATTTTTTTATTTTTTAGGAAATCCCATGAAAGTTCAAGTGAAATTGCTCGATCCACGTTTAGGTAAAGAATGGCCTTTACCTTCATATGCAACAGCAGGTTCAGCGGGTTTAGATTTACGTGCCTGTTTAGATGAAGCAATTGATATTGAACCAGGACAAACTGTTTTAGTTAAAACAGGTATGGCAATTTATATTCATGATGTAAATTTTGCTGGTTTAATTTTACCGCGTTCAGGGTTAGGTCATAAACACGGTATCGTGCTTGGCAACTTGGTTGGTTTGATTGATTCGGATTATCAAGGTGAATTGATGGTTTCAGTTTGGAACCGTGGTCAAACCACATTCCGTTTAGAACCAGGTGAGCGTTTGGCACAATATGTTTTAGTACCAGTCGTACAAGCCGAATTTGAGCAAGTAGAAGAGTTTGAAGAAACTTTACGTGGCGCTGGTGGCTTTGGCCATACAGGTAAACAATAAGTTTTTTAAATATTAACGAAAATCAAACGCCTGTTGAACAGGCGTTTCTTTTTACATCTTGAATGTTACAAAGGATTATATTACAACACGCTTTACTCATATTCTTTTAACTTTTTTAGCAAACAAACCTTTCAAAAATTTTGAATAATCTATGTTTTTGCGATAGATCGAATTGATCTTTAAATAGAAGATACGCTATGAATGTAAGACACTCATTTCCAAAAAGTATTTTTCGTGCTTACGATATTAGAGGCAAACTTTCTTTCTTAACCACGGACGTTGTCCGTTCAATTGCCTACGGATTGGCACAACAATACAAACAAGCAAAACAAACTCAATTGGTAATTGGCTATGATGCCCGTCTCACAAGTCCAGCCTATGCACACTTAATCGAAGAAATTTTAATAGAACAAGGTTTAAAAGTGACCAACATTGGTTGCTGTTCATCCCCAATGATGTACTACATCGCACGAGATTTTGGTGGCAATGGCATTATGGTGACAGCAAGCCATAACCCAAAATCTGATAATGGTATTAAGTGGATTTTAAAAGGCGAACCGCCGTCTCCAGAAATGATTCAGCAGGTGGGTGAAGAAGCTCAAACTTATGTACCATCTCATTCAATTTCTGTACTTGAGTTAACCTTACCGCAATTTAAAGCTGAATTTTGCCAACAATACCAACAAGCTATTTTTAAAGATATTCAGTTAAAACGTCCTTTAAAAGTTGTTTTAGATGGTTTGCATGGCTCAGCCGGGCATTGTTCAAAACTAATCTTAGAAAAAATGGGTTGTGAAGTCATTGCTTTACGCACCAATCCAAATGGTGAGTTTCCAGATCACGCACCAGACCCTTCACATGCGGCACATTTAACTCATTTGCGTAAAGCCGTGGTCGAGCAGCAGGCGGATATTGGCATCGCTCTTGATGGCGATGGAGACCGTGTTGTTTTAGTCGATGAAAAAGCACAGATATTGACAGCAGACCGCTTATTGTCGCTTTTTGCCCAAATGTGCCTTGAGCAGCACCCAGAGCAAGAAATTGTTTTTGATGTGAAATGCTCACGTATGGTTCAAGAAACCGTCGAGAAACTCGGCGGAAAAGCAAAAATGATCCGCACGGGAAGTAGTTTCCTACGGGCTTATTTATCTCAATCGAATGGCCGTGCAATTTTTGGTGGAGAATATGCAGGTCATTATGTGTTTAATGATGGCCGTGGTTTTGGCTACGACGATGGTTTATATGCTGCATTACGAATAATGGAGTATTTTACCCAATCTAATGCCGCTACAATTTCTGAATTATTTGCTCCATATCCAGAAAGATGTTGTACAGAAGATACCTATATTGGTACTTATCAGTCTGATCCAAAGTATGTATTACAAGATATTGAGATTTTAAGTCATCGCTTAGGGGCACGTATTAGTAAAATTGATGGCGTACGTCTTGATTTTGATGATGGTTTTGGCATTATTCGAGCATCAAATACTGGTGAATACTTTACAGTACGATTTGATGCAGATAATCCTTTACGATTAAAGGAAATCCAGCAAAAATTTGTGGATATGTTACAAGAACACTATCCGCAAATTGCACAAGAACTTTCAGAGGCCTAAGTAAGGAGAGGCGTAATGCCACAACATCAGCATATCGGTGTCGACAAAGCAAAAATCTTGATTGAAGCTTTGCCGTATATTCAACGCTTTACTGGTAAAACGCTGGTGGTGAAATACGGTGGCAACGCAATGACTGATCCGGAGCTTGAAAGTTCATTTGCCCGAGACATCGTTTTACTTAAAACAGTAGGATTAAATCCGATTGTTGTTCACGGTGGTGGACCACAAGTGGACTCATTCTTAAAACAGTTAGGCCGTGAATCTGACCGTATTGACGGTATGCGTGTAACTGATGCTGCAACCATGGAAGTGGTTGAAATGGTGTTGGGCGGTAGCGTAAATAAATCAATTGTTAATCTGATTAATAAACACGGTGGACGTGCGATTGGTTTAACAGGTAAAGATGGTAATTTACTTCGTGCCCGCAAATTGCTCATGGAAAAGCAAGAAGAAGATGGTTCTATCAAACATATCGACTTGGGTATGGTTGGTGAAGTGACAGGCGTTAAAACAGATGTATTGGAAATGTTCACCCAAAGTGACTTTATTCCAGTGATTGCACCGCTAGGTGTAGATGAAGAAGGCAATACTTATAATATTAATGCTGATTTAGTTGCAGGCAAGGTTGCAGAAGCCCTAGGCGCTGAAAAATTAATTTTGCTCACCAATATTAGCGGTGTGCTTGATGAAAATAAAAATCTGTTAACTGGTCTTACGACACAAGAAGTTGATCGCCTCATTGAAACAGGTGTGATCTATGGTGGTATGATTCCTAAGGTAGGCTGTGCGCTTGATGCTGTTAAAGGCGGCGTTGTGAGTGCGCATATTGTTGACGGTCGCGTGCCACATGCAACATTACTTGAAATCTTCACTGATCATGGTGTTGGAACGCTGATTTCTAACCGCACTAAAACAGCTTAAGAAATCCGTTATTCTCAATAAAAAGATCACCCTAGGTGGTCTTTTTTTATACCATCTTGATTTGGTCATTTTTTTGTCATGAGCTTTGACTAGTGTAGGGGGTGTCACTAGGAGCGTTCATTATGCTGGAAAAATTTAATCAATATCGCCAAACCTGGACTTTACCTTTAAATCGTCATAAAGCAATAAATCAGACGCAATTTCGTTTTGAGTGGGTTGATAATTTAAAAGAATTACAAGATGTACAACGGTTTCGTGCACAACAATTTAGTCAACAATTTGGAATCAAGTTTGAAGATAACTTAGACCAAGATATTTACGATTTTGGTTGTGAACATGCGGTCTTGCGTGAAAAGTGGACTGGAGAAATTGTAGCGTATACGCGTCTAAAACTATTTCAAGGCCACGAAATAGCACAGAGTTACAGCGCACATGAGTTTGATATTGTTCCTCAGTTATCGCATCTTCCAAATGTGTTAGAAATAGGCCGTACTTGTGTACATCCTCGCTTTCGTAATGGTAAAGCATTATCTATGCTGTGGTTAAATCTTGCACCTAAAGTGCTATGGTCAATGCGTGCTAAATATTTAATGGGCTGTGTCAGTATTCATTTGCAAGATAATTTGGCTAGAGCGTACTACACGCATCGTCAGATTCAGCAGTTACCTGAAAGTAAAACGATTGATATCCGTTCGAAAAAAATCTATGAACCTGAATATCCTGAGTTTAGCTTTCCACAAGATGAACGTATGCCAAAGCTATTCCAAATGTATTTGAGCATGCAGTCAAAATTATCGAAACAGGCATTTTTTGATGAAGAGTTTAACTGTTTGGATTATTTTGTATTTCTCGAGGTCAATAAAGTCGCGACCTCGTTTGTAATGAATAAAATGGTGCAGCGTTAATCATATTTTCTATTTTGTAATAGCCAGCACATATTGAGATTTGCAAGCACTTTTACTCTCATGCACAATAGAGCATATGGGGTAATTAGAAGTAGTTTAAAAAGCGATATGTGCCAGCTATTAGGAATGAATTGTGCAACACCAACGGATATCACTTTTTCCTTCCGTGGTTTTTCACAGCGTGCAGGAATTACTTCAGATCATAGTGATGGGTTTGGCATTGCATTTTTCGAAGATAAGGCGTGCCGTTTATTCGTTGATAACCAATCGGCAGTTGAGTCTCCAATTGCTGATCTCGTTCGTAATTATCCTATTAAATCACGCAACGTGATTGCACATATCCGCAAAGCTACTCAAGGTAAAATCACTTTAGAAAACTCTCATCCGTTTATTCGAGAGTTGTGGGGGCGACACTGGATCTTTGCCCATAATGGTGATTTACATGACTTTAATCCGCCGTTAAGTGGACGTTTCACACCAGTAGGTAATACCGATAGTGAGCGTGCATTTTGTTATTTGCTCGATCAACTCGTTGAAGCTTTTGGTTATGAAGAACCAAGTCTTGAACAGATATTTGAAGTGTTAGAAAAGATTTCTCCACAAATTGCAGAATACGGCACATTTAATTATTGTCTATCTAATGGCAAAGCATTATTTAGTTATGCCATTACTAAATTACATTGGCTCGTTCGTGAATATCCATTTAATCATGCTCATTTAATTGACTTAGATGTCGAAGTCGATTTTAGCCAGGTAACCACTCCAGAAGACCGTGTGGCAGTAATAACAACTGAACCTTTAACACATAATGAAAATTGGACAGCATACCAACCTGGTGAAATGATTTTATTTCAATATGGTCAACCAATTAAAAAGGCTATTACCTTTGTAGAAAGATTAAAGCGCGAACAGGAAAATCCTGAACTTAAACGTATTACGCGTGCAGATCAGTATTAATATAAAATACATTTAAAACATATGAATAAGGATATTTATATATTTTTATCATTTAATAATTAAATAGTTTGTTTAAAAAATACTTTATTATTTTAGTTGGTTAATTTTAATTAAATATTTTAAAAACAATAACTTGAGTTGAATATAATTTTTATATGCTAAAGCCGACAAAATAGGTTTGTTTTTATTTATATTCTTTAAATATATCATGGAGTTTATGCAACGATCATTAATCATCATTGGGGAGATGTATGAAAATGAAATGGGCTTCAGAATATAATACGGGTATTGATGTTATTGATGAGCAACATAAACGAATACTTGATTATATTAATGAAATTGATGATGTAAAAGATGAAGAGGATAGACGTCGTATTAAAGATGTTCTAGACAATATTATCGATTACACGCAATCACATTTTACTTTCGAAGAAAGTTTGCAAGAGGAAGCTGATTATAAATATCGTGTACCTCATAAACGTGTACATGATTTATTTATTAAAAAAATAGAGTTATATCGTGAACGTTTTGAAATGGGGCACACGATTGAAGCAGAATTACAAGAAATTTTGGCTAAATGGTTAATTAACCATATTCAACATGATGATGCCGATTATGTAGGAGCAGTAAAAGAAAATATGATGGGAATTATTAGAGAAAAAGAAAAGAAAAAAGGGAAAAACTGGTTTGCTCGGTTTTTCTCATAAACTGAAATAAAAATAACTCATAATTTCAGTTAGCGCGGCAAACTATCATTTCGGTAGTTTGCTTTTTTTATTGAGCAAACTTTGATTTTCAAGCATGACACGGGCAAAATATCTCTAGTCTTTTTCAAGGAATGCATAATGCAGGACATACCTATGTCACGATGGTTATCGCCCCTGATGGCGTTTTGCTTATCTTTCATCATTATGGCGACATTGGCACCCACGATGGGCATCCAGATTGATCGTCAACTCGATTTCTGGTTGTTGTGGTTAGGCACAATGTTGCTATTGGCACTACCAGTTTGTTATTTGGAAATTGCTTTAGCAAAACGGTCGAAGACTACAGCCTTAAATGCTTTATCAAGTTTAACTCGTGAAGCAGATAGTTCCCCAAAATGGCGTTTGGTTGGCTGGCTTGCAGTTATTTTTATTCCATTTTTAGCTGGTAATGTATTAAGTACCGCTGGCAATTTACTGACTACACAACTTAATAATAGTGTTTCAGGACAACTTGTTTTTGCTGGCCTTGCTGTTGTGGCTCTCATTTTATCTTTTATTCCACGTCAAATTTTAATTTTACTGATGACGGTTGGTGTAATTGCTTCTCTTGTTTTAGCTAACACAATGGGAACAACTTTACAGCCTTGGCACTGGACCCATGTTGAGTTTAAAGAATGGGGTAATGCGACTGTACTTGCACTTGTTGCGAGTGGATTGGGCTTAGGGCTTTACTGGCAAAATAGTGTAGGTACTGTTCAGTCGCAAGAAGGTGCAACGAAAACTGTTCTTCCAATTTGGTTAGCTCAGTTAATTGCTGTGATTGCCTTTGGTTTCTTTTCTTTACAAGCACAGCTTCCTGTTTTTACTTGGATCTTTACCGCAGTAATGACCACAGCGTTATTTGTACAATTGGCTAGAGAGCAGCTTGCTCAGCGTCAGCTTATGCCTATTTTACAGTGGGTGATTATTGTTGTAACGATTGCTGTTTGGGCTGTGCCTGAGCTTCATAACATCTTTACGCTGATTTTGATGCTTTGGGGATTACTCATTTGCTTGATCTATGCCATTTTTGCTGGCTGGGTTATGAAAATTAGCCATTTACGTAAATCTATGAATTTTAGCAATGAGTTGTTTTATAACTTATGGCGCATTGCGGTACGTATTGTATTGCCGCTTTCAATTGTTATTGCCATGATTGCGGTGATTGGACAAATTATCTGATGGAAAAAGCTCAGCAAGTGTGGGTTGCTTATGCAGCCCCAGAGCAACAGTTTTTAGTTGCTATTCCATTTGAAGCTGGTATGACTGCATTACAAGCAGTTGAGGCGAGTGGCTTGCAGACACAGGTCAGTTTGCCTGAGCCATTACAATTTGGCATCTTTGGTGCAAAAGTTGAAGCACATGCGATTTTGCAAGCTGGTGATCGAGTTGAGGTTTATCGACCTTTAACGATTAACCCTAAAGATATACGTCGTAAACGCGCCGAGAAAAACCCTGTGGGGCGATATATTAAAAATAATCGCTTTAAGCAATAAGCCCCATAAACAAAACCCCTCAAAGTATTTCACTTGAGGGGTTTATTTTTATTAGAAAAAACGATTATAGTGGTGGTGCAGTTAAAATCGCTTCTTTAGAAGCAGGTAAACCTGGTTGCGATTCTGGAATAGTTTCTAAACCTTCAATTTTAGTTACTGTGCCAGTGCCATCAAAGTAAATTTTTAAATGCTGACCATGTGCTGCGGGGATTTTTGCTTTTTTAGCATAAGTTCCCGGGATATAGTTGTAAATGTAGTCCCAACGTAGAGGATTGAGGGGATCAGTCACAGTTGGACTACCAAGCAAAAAACGCACTTGCTGGAAATTCATGCCGACTTGTACTTGAGAGGCTTGAGCTTTGGTCAATGGAGTCCCTTGAGGAATATCAACCTTATATACACCAAAGATTGAACAACCAGCAAGGAGTGAAGTGACTAATAACGTCAGCACGAGTTTTTGCATTTTGCTACACTATCCCAATAAATTATGATGCATTTGATCAAAGGATAGATCATACTTCATCTAAATTCTATTGCCTATTCCAACTTGAGATTTGTTGAGAGACCTTTTTTCATGCCTATTTCCAATCAAGATTTGCGCAAAGCTGGACTTAAAGTTACCCTTCCTCGAATTAAGATTTTGGAATTATTAGAAAATTCAAAACAACATCATCTTAGCGCTGAAGATATTTACAAGACTTTGTTAGAACAAGGGGAAGATGTCGGTCTTGCGACAGTTTACCGTGTGTTAACACAATTTGAAGCTGCAGGTATCATTCAGCGCCACCATTTCGAAAATAATCATTCTGTTTTCGAAATTATGCAAGAAGATCATCACGATCATTTGGTTTGCCATAATTGCAACAAAGTTATTGAATTTACTAATGATGTTATCGAGAAAGAACAGCATGCTGTAGCTGAGCAACATGGGTTTACCTTAACGGGTCACTCATTAAACCTCTACGGTTACTGTAACGAACCTGAATGTCAGGAAGTACTGCGCAAGAAATAATCGTTTTCACACAAAGAAAACAAATAAAAAAGGAAGGTTACGTTTAACCTTCCTTTTTTTATGAAGAAATTACTGTCTGTCGAAGGTTAAATGCTGATTTGTGCCTGCAATTTGCTCAGGACCTTCTTCGGCAAGCTTAATTGTTAAACGTAAATCGTTTGGTGAGTCGGCATGTTTTAATGCATCTTTGTAGGTAATTTGTCCTGACTTATAGAGATCAAACAGTGCTTGGTCAAAAGTTTGCATACCGAGTTCACGTGAGCGTTTCATTAAATCTTTAATTTCATGAATTTCGCCTTTGCGAATATAGTCTGAAATTAGTGGTGAGTTAATGAGAATCTCGATCGCTGCACGGCGCGAATTACCATCTGGAGTCGGAATAAGTTGTTGTGCAATCATGGCCTTTAAATTAAGCGATAAATCCATGTAGAGCTGGCTATGACGGTCACTTTCAAAGAAGTGAATAATACGGTCAAGTGCTTGGTTGGCGTTGTTCGCATGCATCGTGGCTAAGACCAAGTGACCCGTTTCGGCAAAACCAATCGCATAGTCCATGACTTCACGCGTACGGATCTCACCAATCAAGATTACATCGGGTGCTTGTCGCAAAGTATTCTTTAAAGCAATTTCAAATGAGTCTGTATCGATCCCGACTTCACGTTGGGTAATGATGCAGCCAGCATGTTCATGAATAAACTCGATAGGGTCTTCAATGGTAATGATGTGACCTTTGGAGTTATGGTTACGATAGCTAATCATTGAAGCCAATGATGTCGATTTACCTGTACCTGTTGCCCCTACAAAAATAATGATGCCGCGTTTGGTCATCGATAAATCTTTAAGCACAGGTGGTAACTGCAAGTCATCAATTGAAGGAATTTTAGTTTCAATTCGACGTAGTACCATGCCGGGCATGTCACGCTGTTGAAAAGCACTCACACGAAAGCGGGCAGTTTTATCGCGGTTCATAATGGCAAAATTACATTCACGAGTCTCTGCAAATTCTTTGCGTTGTTTTTCACTCATGATGGAATGTAATAGTTGTCCAATAATTTCGCCTGAAAGACTATTTTTTGAAATGGGAACAATTTGCCCGTTAATCTTCATCGATGGTGCAACGCCATCTGTAATAAAGAGGTCGGATGATTTTTTTTCAACCATGAGGTTGAGTAGGTCGTTAAAATCCATATTTATTCTCTAGTTATTTTTATAGAAATGATTCTGGCTGTTTTGCAGCAGTACGAGCGGTTTGCGGGCTGATCACACCGCGAGACACCAAATTCTTTAAGCTTTGGTCGAGGGTGGTCATGCCATGATTTGCGCCAGTCTGAATAGCTGAGTACATTTGCGCGACTTTATTTTCACGAATTAAGTTACGAATGGCAGGAATACCAATCATGATTTCATGAGCTGCCACACGACCGCCGCCATTCTTTTTAAGCAGGGTTTGTGAAATTACAGCCTGCAATGATTCAGAGAGCATGGCACGAACCATGTCTTTTTCTTCGGCTGGGAATACGTCAATTACACGGTCGATGGTTTTCGCAGCAGACGTGGTATGCAGCGTGCCAAATACCAAATGTCCTGTTTCGGCAGCAGTAAGTGCTAAACGAATAGTCTCAAGGTCACGCATCTCACCGACCAAAATAATATCTGGGTCTTCACGCAGTGCTGAACGTAGTGCCTCATTAAAGCCGTGTGTATCACGATGCACTTCACGTTGGTTAATCAGGCATTTCTTTGACTGATGTACAAATTCGATAGGATCTTCAACCGTTAAAATATGGTCATAACGGTTTTCGTTGATGTAGTCCATCATGGCTGCAAGTGTGGTCGATTTACCAGAACCTGTTGGACCCGTAACTAATACGATGCCGCGTGGGTAGTCACAAATATCTTTAAAGATTTGACCTAGGCCTAAATCTTCCATGGTGAGTACTTTGGACGGAATGGTACGAAACACTGCACCCGCACCACGGTTTTGGTTAAATGCGTTAACACGGAAACGAGCAACGTTGGGTACTTCAAAAGAAAAGTCGGTTTCGAGTTTTTCTTCGTAGTCACGACGCTGTTTATCATTCATGATGTCGTAGACCAGACGATGAACATCTTTATGATCTAGAGCAGGTAAGTTAATACGACGGACCTCACCATCAACGCGAATCATTGGTGGCATGCCAGCAGACAAATGTAAATCGGACGCGCCATTTTTCACAGAGAAGGCGAGTAGCTCTGTAATATCCATAATTTCCCCAAGTAAATCAAAATATGTCATTATTTTGTAGAATAATATACGGCTTTCACCGAGGCTTACCAACACCTCGCTTTAGGTGAAAAGCAAAAAAGTTTTTTGAAAATGAGAACCTTGTCAATGAATTACCTGCAAGATGCGCGGCAGCACGTATTACAGCAAATCCGAAGTGCTTGTGAACATGCTCAACGTGCGCCTGAAACTGTGCAACTTCTAGCCGTATCAAAAACACATCCAAGTGAAAGTTTGCGTGAAATGTATGCAGCAGGGCAAAGAGCATTTGGCGAAAACTATTTGCAAGAAGCTTTGGAAAAAATCGAAGCTTTACACGACTTAGACATTGAATGGCATTTTATTGGTCATGTTCAACGCAACAAGACGAAGCATTTGGCCGAGAAATTTGATTGGGTACATGGTGTAGATCGTTTAATTATTGCCGAGCGATTATCTAACCAGCGTGGTGATGATCAATCTGCGCTTAATATTTGTTTGCAAGTGAATATTGATGGGCAAGACAGTAAAGATGGCTGCGCACCAGAAGAAGTTGCCGAGTTGGTTGCTCAAATGAGTCAATTATCAAAAATCAAATTACGCGGTTTAATGGTCATTCCAGCGCCTGACAATACTGCCGCTTTTGCAGATGCCAAAAAGTTATTTGATGGGGTGAAAGACCAACATGCCCACCCAGAAGATTGGGATACTTTAAGTATGGGAATGTCGAGTGATTTAGAAGCTGCAATTGCTGCTGGTTCAACCATGGTACGCGTGGGGACAGCTTTATTTGGTGCTAGAGACTATTCGCAAAAAGGCTGATGTAAGCTTTATCTTACAGAAGTTGCGGCCTTTTGCGGCTATGGCAGACAACGCTTTTTTCGTATTATGAACTCATCAGGAAACAGGATGTTTCTAAGAATAACAATAAACAGTGATGAATGGATGCATACAGGTACGACAGGAGTTATACCAACGCAGAATCTAAAAAAGCCCCGATAGGATGTCGGGGCTTTTTAGTTTTAACCTACTACTTCAATAGTACTTGCACCCGCGCCGAGAGGTTTTACCTGAATTTGTACTGGAATACGCTCATGCATTTCTTGAATGTGTGAGATGAGAATGACTTGGCGTCCCTGATTTTGCAATTGGTCTAAAGCATTCATCACCATGTGCAAAGATGAGGCGTCTAAAGTACCAAAGCCTTCATCAATAAACAGCGATTCAATTTTCATTGAGCCCGAGGCCATATTGGCAATCGCTAAAGACAAGGCAAGGGCAGTTAAGAACGACTCGCCGCCAGATAAAGAAGCAACAGAGCGGGTTTCGCCGTCCATGTCATGGTCAATAATCGCAAGGCTTAAAGACTGATCTAGACGTTTTAACGTATAACGTTGAGAAAGCATCGCCAGTTGCTGGTTGGCATGTTCCACTAAAATATCTAAGTGATATTGCTGGGCGTAGTCGCGGAACTCTTTACCTTTTGCATCACCAATCAAACCTGAAATTTTGCTCCAACGATGTTCTTCTTGCTGAATATTTTGAATTTGCTCAGCGTATTGTTGCTGTTTAGCCAGATTTTGCTGATGCACTTCGAGCTTAAGCTTAAGTCGATCACGTACTTCAAGTTGTGCTTTAAGCTCTGCAATATTGTCTTGAATAAGGCTAACAAGCTTTTCATATTCAATATCTGGCTGAGTTTGTAAGTGCTCGCTCAATTGCTCTTGCATGGTTTTAAGGGCAGAAGAGGCTTCACTTAATAAACGCTCGGCATGATTAAGACGGTTACGGATATCTTGCTCTTGAGCTGAATTAATTTGTATGAGCGCTGTAAGATCAGTTGCCTGAAAATCAGTATGGGCTTTTAACCAGTTTTGAATTTGCCCATCAATCTGCTGTTGATGTTGTTCTGTGTGTTGATACTGATGTTTAAGTTGATCGAGCGCCTGTTTTTGCTGTTCAAAGTGTTGTCTGGTTTGTTCGAAACGTTGTTTAGCCTCATGATACGCCGTTTGTTGGTGCTGACGTTTAGCGTCATGCTCAATTAACCATTCATGCGGCTTAATATCAGAGAGGCCCGTCATTTGCTGAATGAGCGATACCGCTTTTTCATTATTTTGTTGGCCTTTAAGCGTAATCTCTTGGAGATTTTGATCGATCTCATCAATTTGCTTGGTCATTTGTTCAAAGTTAGCAGTCAACATTTTAAGTTCTTGTTGCTGCTGTTCAAAACGATGTGAAAGCTGTTCTTGTTGCTCAAGCTGCTTAGCGCGTGCATCAAGAATAGTCCAAGTCTGCTTAGCCGTTTGGCTACTCGACTGCTGCCATGCATGCTGTTCGGCTTCAGATAAACACTCAACAATATGTTGAACTTGTTGTTGCCATTGCTGTGCCGTATTGAGCAAGCTTTCATTGCGCTGAATAGATTGAACCAGTTGATTGTGATGTTTAATCGCTTGGGTTAAACGCAAGTTTTCTGAGTCAAATGAACTTATGGCAGTTTGCGCGGCTTGTCTGAGTTCGTTTAGCGTTAGCAAGATCTGCTCAGGAGCTTGATTAAGCTCAATATGTAATTGATTGAGCTTAAACGTTTGCTCAAACTCTTGCTGCAAGCTTGATTGTTTTGTTTGAAGTTGAGCTAGATATTTCTGAACCTGTTCAAGTTCGGCACAGCACTGAGTAAGTGCATGCTGTTGGGTTTGCCATGCATTAAATTTAGTTTGCTCTAGTGCAACAGCTTGCTGCTCTTGTTGTTGCTGCAAATCGAACAAGGCCTTGGAGACTGCACTGTCATCAACACGATAGGGGTGATGTGTGCTTCCGCACACTAGACAAGCTTCACCTTCTTTAAGATTGGCTCGTAATTGCTCAATATTTTCAGTGTGTAGTAAACGCTGCTGTTGCAGGATGTGCTGTAAATTTTCACGCTCAGTTTTTGCTGTTTGGTATTCTTGTTCAGCTAACTGGCAAACGGTTTTAAGTTGCTGCTCTTGGGCTGATACTTGAGTTTGTTTTTCAGAGAATTGCTGAAGCTCAGCATATAGCTCATGATAAATTTTTATTTTTTGCTGAATCAGATCTAACTGCGTGACTTGAGCAAGTTTCTGATCTTTATCTTTACGTTGCTGTTCAAGCTTTAACTCAACTTGTTCAACTGTGCCGAGTGAAGCTGTGAGTTGTTCGAGTTCACCTTTAGCTTCCGATAATTTTTGGCGGGCAAGGGTAGGATTGCCAAGCTGTTGTTCAATCGCTTCGTAATTTTGAATAAATTGCCCAAGCTGATGCAGATGCGCTGAAAGGCCTTTGTCCAATACAACGTATTGCTGAGTATGGATAAGCTGCTGTTGTAGATGAACTTGGTTCTGCTCAAGCTGTGTAATATGCTGTTGCACAATGTTTTGCTGCTGTTGCAATGGACCGAGTTTTTGCTCAAATACATTTTTCTTTTCTTTGCACTTTTTATATTCATCGGCAATAAAAGCACGTTCTTGAATGGACTGCCGAACTTGATTTAAAGCTTGTTGATGCTGTTGTTCAAAATCGAGCGTTTGTTTGAGCTGTTGTTCTGCAACTTGATATTGTTTTTGGCTCGTTTCAAAAATTTGCACCAATTCATTAAACTTGCTTTGAGCTTGCTGAATTTGCGGCTCAAGTTGTTGTAGGGTTTGTAAATTTTGAGATTGCTGAAAAACTTGTGGGCGTATTTCAGAGAAAATTTCGAGTCGTTTTAATTGCTCACGCTCACCAGCCAATTGTTGATGATGATTTTGTTGAGTTTGAAACTGTTGTTGTTTCGCTTGAACTTCTTGCTCAAGTTTTGCTTTGCGCTCAAACCATTGTTGTTGTTTGTCTAAGACATGTTTTTGCTGTTCTAAGTTTTGATGATTTTGTTCGGCCTGCTGATATTGTTCGGTAAATGCAGCAATTTCTTCATCAGACAAAATTTCAATGTGGCCTAAGAACTCTTCAAGCTGTTTACGCTGCTTTGCAATATCGGCTGTTTTACGAAAGGCCAGTTCACCGATTTTGGCGAAAATGCTGGAGTTGGTCAGGTACTCGAGTAATTCACCGCGTTCGCTGTCTCGAGCTTTTAAAAATGCGGTCACTTCGGACTGGGCAAGTAGCACCGCACGCGTAAACTGTTCAAAAGAAAGCTGGGTAATTTGCTTAACTTTTTCATCAACCGCTTTGGCTTTGTCTGCAAGTACCACTCCATCGGTCAGGCATTTTAAATGGCGTTGCACGCTTTGTAATTTACCGCTTGGGTTTTCACGCGCACGTTTAATTTCCCAACGAGCCAAATAGCGCTTTTGATCTTGTGCGATAAAGCAAATTTCCGCAAAACCATGTCCTGTACCACGGCGTAAGACAGTTAAAGGTGAGTTAGTGAGTAACTCTGAACCATCGACATCTTTTAATTTGCCGTCGCTGTCTTTAAGGCGAGGAACCCGATTAAACAAAGCCAGACACATTGCATCTAAAATGGTCGACTTGCCTGCACCCGTTTTCCCCACAATTGCAATGAGACCTGCATGGGCGAGGGGCGCGCTTTCAAAATCAATAAAGTGTTCATCAGAAAGAGATGCCAGATTTTTTATTCGAATGGATAAAATTTTCATGACATATCCTTAAGGGGTTGCATCATTTTCAAGATTTTTTTGTGCTTCTTGTACCAAACTCAGAAAATCTTTTAAGACCGCATCATCAGCGTTGTAACCTTGTTTTTCCCAGATATTTTGAAAGAGTTTTTCTGGTGTTGGTGGTTCAAGTGCGATTTGCTGAGTAGTATTTGAGTTGATCGCGTCTTTATTCACATATTGACGTGAAATACGTACTAAACGATAGCGGTCAGGTGGTAGGGCCGCTTCAAACTGCTGACGTAGATTAGGCTGTGGCGGCGTTAAGCTATAATATTCAATATCGACATATTCACGGTGGTCAATATTCTCAATCACGCCGCTTGGTAAGGCTTTGAGTTGTTGCAAGACTTCATTTAATTCACCACGAATGCGGTGCAACTGTATACAACGCGGAATTTCTACAGCTTCAAATTGCAAACGGTTGTCTGTCTCTTGAGTCGGATCAACTTTGACCTCAACCACTTGATGCTTATAGTTAATTTCACTAAAAGAAAGTGGAATGGGCGAACCACTATAACGAATGTGTGGCTGACCTACTTTTTGTGGTTTATGCAAATGCCCTAAAGCCACATAGTCGACAGCATCTTCAAATAAAGTTGTTGAAAGTGCCTCTTCATTACCAATAATAATTGGGCGTTCAGAGTCGGATGTTTCCCCACCTTGCATATGCGCATGCGACATCAAAATAAGTGCTTGGTCTGGTGTCTTGCGACGTTTGGCTTCTGCTATGAGTTGCTGGTGCAAATAGGCAATTGCGTTTTTGCTATTGGTGGTATGTTCGTTAAAACCCGTAATTTCGGCCGAACGTAAAAAAGGCAGGGCAAGGCACCACGCCACAATATCCTGATTTTGATTATAAATAGGCAAAAGTAGTCGATCGAGATCTAGAGTTTTATCTTCATTCCAGCGAACCACGCCCACGGTTTTTGCATTGTATTTTTCTAAAAGTGGTTCGACCTGTTCAATACGGTAGCCTGAGTCATGATTGCCCGCAATCATGAGTGTTTGCATGTGCGGTGCAATGCGATGTGCATCTGCTAAAAATTGGTAGAGTTGTTTTTGTGCTTGAGATCCAGGGTTAATGACATCAAAAATATCGCCGGCAATGAGCAGAGCATGCGGTTGTTTTTCTTGAATTTGAGTGAGTAACCAGCTTAAAAATTGTTGGTGTTCGTAGTGGCGTGAATGATTATAAAAAAACTGCCCCAAATGCCAGTCAGAAGTATGTAGAAAATGTACGGACATAGAAACAGACATCAAGCCAAAATAAACACAGATACGTTAGCATAAATTGGCGAGAGATTTTATCAAGACATTTTAAAGTGCTCGTTATTTAAGCCTAAGTTGAAACTTGAATTAAAATTTTTCACTTTAAACACCGCTTTGTTACTATCGACTTAAACCTTGAACTTTGAGAAAAAAAATGACCATTCACGAATACGAAGTAAAAATACAGTGGGAAGGCAATACGGGTACAGGCACTTCATCTTATCGTTCTTATAAACGCGATTTTAGTATTCAGCATCCGCAAAAGGCCACCATTCAAGGTTCATCAGACCCTGCTTATTTGGGTGATGTGACCAGATGGAACCCAGAAGATTTATTGGTTGCATCAGCTTCAGCTTGTCATAAGCTTTGGTATTTACACCTATGTGCAGTCAATCATATTCATGTGCTGAGTTATGTCGACCATGCACTTGGCTTTATGGAGGATGCAGATCCAGTTAAACGTGGTCACTTTACCCAAATTATTTTAAGACCAGAAGTTGTTTTGGAAAAAGGCGCTGATCAAGAACTTGCTGCAAAACTACATGAAGAAGCGCATCATGAATGCATGATTGCCAATTCGATGAATTTCCCAATTACATGTGAAGCCAGCTTTAGCTTTGCTGAATAATTAATATGGAATAGCCACCGATAAAAAGGCGTTGGCTATACATTAAAAAAATAAATAGAGTCATTAAATAAGATCTTTAAGCTGCATTTTCATCGACTTGAAAAATACCAAAAACGTTGTGGTCTAAATCGACAAAATAACCATGCCAAGCGCGGCCCGGAATAGCGAATTTATCCATTGCGACAATACCACCTTGCGCTAAAATTTTTGCAGCTACCTCATCGAAGTTTTCCACCTGAACCGAACAGGTAAATGCATTGGTGCCATATTCCATCGGAGGTGTTTGAGCGGGGCGTTTTAATAGTCCACCCATAATCGAAGGTGTCTCTATGCGATAATATTCAATCGGTAAGTTTGGATCTAATTTAAATTGCCAACCAAACACAGCTTGATAAAACTGCGCATCGCGGGCAGGGTTTGAAGACTGGATTTCAAAATAGGCAATAGTGTTCATATTATTTAAATCATATTTTTATGGTGCAAAAAGTATACGCATAGCCTTTATAGCCACGAAAGCACTATTGTGTATGGTGAGCGTAAAATAAATGAAAGTGCTAGAAAATAAAAACCGACGATTCGAGTGATGAGAGAATCGTCGGTCAAAAACTTCATCAAGGGTTTCGGCTGCTAACAAAACCTAATCCGAAGGAAGGAAAGAGTCGTAATGAAAGGTCACCGAAACAATTTTGCGGATGCCGTGCAAAGGAAGTATTCGGTTGCTGCGACCTTGTTACCCTATATAACGTCAAGAGATCAGGATTGGTTGACAGAAAAATGAAAAAAAATCGAAAAAAATTTATAATTATTTTTTGAACCCATAAATTAGGCAAAAATATGACCAAATTACGTTCTTACTTTCTCTGGTTTTTTGGTTTATGCATTGTGCTCACCTTAATTGTAGGTGTGGTTGCAGCACTATTACCAGCGAGTGTAGGTGGTATTTTAACAGCCGTTCCATATTTAGGCGCAATGATTTTTGTCTTATTTAAATTTTTAAAGAAAGAACGCCGTGCACCGACTGTACCAGAAAAAAAGAAATTTACTTTAGGTTTTAGTCTGATTTTTTGGGGCTATAACTTGTGTGGTGTTTTATTTGGCCTGTTTTTATTTGCCAGAAAAGACCCTGAGATTTTGCAAAACTTTATGCTTTACCTCAAACAACCTCAGTTTTTAAGCATTATGGTGATTATGCTTTTAATGTTAGCTATTCCACTTTATTTAATTACCTACTGGTTTTATGGCAAACAAGCACAGCGAATGGCTGACAAAATGTTTAATGTGCAATAGATCACTATGAAAACTCATACGATTAAATATAAATGAGTCTTATACAATTAAATAAAACTTGAATCCTCAGCTTAGGAGGAAATATGAATAAGAATGTATTAATCACGGGTGCCAGTGGTTTTATTGGCACGCATTTAATTAAGTTCCTGCTACAAAAAAATTATAACGTGATTGCTGTGACACGGCAGGCTGGAAAGGCATCTGACCATCCTGCCTTGCAATGGGTGCAAAAGTTTGAAGATATTTCGACACGGCAAATTGATTATGTGGTGAATTTGGCGGGTGCAAATATTGGCGAGAAACGCTGGACCGAGTCACGTAAAAAACAACTCATTGAAAGCCGTGTAAATACGACCCGAAAATTGTATGCATGGCTCAAGCAGACTGAAGTTTTCCCCGAAGTAATTGTGTCTGGTTCTGCAATTGGTTATTACGGAATAGATGATCAAGAAAAGTGGACAGAGGTGTGCATTGAACAAAGCTCGCCACAGCCTATTTTTATGTCTCAGCTTTGCCAAGAGTGGGAGCGAGCAGCTTTAGCAGACGCTCAGCAAAATACTAAAATTATTCGTTTAGGCGTAGTGTTTGGGCAGGGCGGTGGCATTTTGCCTAAGATGTTGCTTCCTATTCGACTCAATTTAGTCGGTCAAATTGGTCACGGTCGTCAGCCTGTGGTTTGGGTACACACTAAAGATGTATTAAACGCAATTGAGTTTATATTTAAACATCCTCAATCTGCCCAAATTCACAATGTCGTGGCGCCAGAAAATGTGACTCAAAAAGCTTTTGTTGAACAAGCTGCCAAAGTTTTGAATAAGAAACCATTGTTGTCAGCACCAAGCACTGTTTTTCGCTGTTTGTTGGGCGAACAGTCTCAATTGATCTTAAATGGTCAGTACGTCAAACCCGCTGCCTTACAAGCAGAAGGATTTGAGTTTGCTTATCCTCAGTTAAAAATGGCTTTAGAGAATATATTGGCGTCAGGCTAAGATTTTATTTTGCAAACGCTCTGGCGAATATGCTTTGGCATCAACTAATGTCGGTTGATCCAGCATAAGCTGACGGAGCAATTGTGCAGAACCTGCACCCATACATAAACCATTTCTAAAATGACCAAAGTTTGCCCAGAGGTTATCCATTTCAGGCATTTTGCCAATGTATGGAACGCCATTTGGTGAACTTGGTCTGAGTCCTGCCCAGCGCTGTACAATCGGGAAATCGGCCAGTTCAGGCACCATTTCTAAACATGCTTCTAAAATATTGTGCTGGGTGGTTTCATCGGTAGAGGTGTCAAAACCACGATGTGCCATGCTTGATCCACACACAATATGACCGTCCATACGAGGAATCAGATACATCACTCGATTCATACACATGGTCGGTAGCCAGTGAGCAGGGGTTTTAAATAACAGCATCTGACCTTGAACAGGTTCGACTGGAATATCGAGTTGTAATTGGTAGTTCCAGTAATGACTCCAAGCACCGGAAGTTATTACAAAATGGTCTGCTGTATGTTTGCGACCATCTTCAGTTTGTAGTGCCTGTATCACATCGCTCTGTTGAATCAGTTTTTTAACAGGAGTGTGTTCGAAAAACTCAACATTTGGATGTTGTTTTAAATAGCGAATCAAGGACTGTAATACACGTGGATTACGAATATTAGACAGTTCAGGGAAATAAATGGCTTCTTGGAACTGATCGGAAATATGTGGATTGACTTGCTCTAGGGCATCTCGCTGTAAATATTCACAGCGCTGCATTGGTTCTTGATGCTGCTCGGCGTAAGAAAGCCCAACGTCAAAATCTTCTTCATCAAAAATCAGCATGCCTGTGTCATGAATTTCAAAATCAATCCCTGTAATAGGGTAGAGCTTTTGGTTCCATGCTTGATAAGAGGCTTTGCCAAATTGGGCAAGTTGGTTCACTGCATGCACATAGCGCCACGGGTACATCGGAGAGAGAATACCTCCGCCAGCCCAAGAGGCTGCTTGTCCCGCTTGTTGTTGATCAAAAATGCTGATGGTACAGCCTTGTTCAACCAACTCCAGCGCAGACATTAATCCACTTATGCCCGCGCCAATAATTGCAATATGCATGCAGTGTTATCCTTTCTCTGCGAACTTAGTTCATTTCCTTGAGTTTTTCAGCAGCGGTTTCTGCAAAGTAAGTCCAGATTCCGTCTGCACCTGCGCGGCGGCAGCACATGAGTGATTCTAAAATGACTGAATCTGATAACCAGCCATTTTGAATTGCGCCCGCTAACATTGCGTATTCGCCACTCACTTGATAAATGAATGTCGGAATACCAAAGGTATCTTTCACTTCACGTACCACATCTAGATATGGCATGCCCGGTTTTACAATTACCATGTCGGCGCCTTCTTGAATATCAAGCGCGATTTCATGTAATGCTTCGGCACGGTTGGCAAAGTCCATCTGGTAGTTATATTTATTACCACCTTTTAGGTTGGATGCAGAGCCAACAGCATCACGGAACGGGCCATAGAAGCTAGACGCATATTTCGCAGAGTAGGCCATGATGTTGGTATAGATGTGACCATTGGCTTCTAAAGCCTGACGAATAGCGCCAATACGGCCATCCATCATGTCACTTGGTGCAATCACTTCGGCACCTGCTTCTGCGTGACTTAAGGCTTGTTTAATCAAGCACTCTACAGTCTCGTCATTCAGCACATAGCCTGTTTCATCAATAATGCCGTCTTGACCATGAGTCGTGTAAGGGTCGAGGGCACCATCAGTAATTAACACCATTTCTGGTAATTCTTTTTTAAGCAGACGGCAGGTGGTTTGTACTAAACCATCTTCATGCCATGCAGCTTCTGCGGTAAGACTTTTATCTTCTTGCGGGGTAACTGGAAAAAGAGCCAGTTTTGATACGCCCAATTCCAGAAGTCTTTCAGCTTTTTTCAGTAACAAATCTGCCGACAAACGCTGAATGTTTGGCATACTTGGAATATCTTGGGTTTGATTTTGTCCCGGTAATACAAATACTGGATAAATCAAGTGATTGGTAGTGAGCTGTGTTTCGCTGACCATCGCACGCAACTGGTCATTTTTACGGATACGGCGCATGCGAGTGGCTGGAAATGCAGGACGATTGAACGTATAAGTCATAACAATCTCGATGTTCGGTATTACACTAGGATAGGTTGGCGGATATTCCATTACTGTCAACCGACTGCTGTATTGTAGCCCCATAATGCTGGATTTGTACAAAATTATGGGTGTTTATCATGCTTTTAAATTTAGGCAACATATGAGTGAAGAAAAGAAAAATTGGACTGGGAACATTCATTTAGGTGCAAAAACTGACCTAACTGTGGTTCTCAACCAATTATGTAAGGCGTTTAATAGCTCTCCTTTTTTTAAGCATAGTGGAATGATTATGCGTGTGGTGGACGGGCACATTGAAGGCTATATCGAGATGCAACCCAACCTGATTGGCAATTTGGCATTTCAGATTTTGCATGGCGGCGTTGCTGCAACTTTGCTCGATAGTATTGGTGGAATTGTGGCTATGGAACACCTCTATCGCCGTTCAACCCCAGAAACTTTAACTGAAACCATTAAGCAAGTGTCGCGTTTGGCAACAGTCGATATGCGTGTAGATTATTTAGCACCAGGGCGTGGTAAATATTTTATTGCACGTGCTGAAGTATTACGTTTAGGTCGTAAAGGCTGCACCATGCGCATGACCATGGTCAATGATGAAGATAAAGCCATTGCTGCCGGCATTGCTTCATATGCCTATTAAGCAATGAATTGAATCATTTAAAAGCGCCAAGTGCGCTTTTTTTAGTGTTTGAAAAGCTAAAATTTTCATAAAAACTTTGAGATAAACATTAATTTAATTAGAACGAACGCATGAGTTATAAAATTTTATTCTCATATTATGAGGTTTTAGCGTTAAAATTAGCTCCTTTGACAATGCGGTATGTCTTGTTTATAGAAAAAGAAAAACTCTATAACAAGGTGTAGTGCGAGATTGATGGCAAAGCCAACTCATCTTTAGGAACATACCATGACTGATGCACAAAGCAATGTACAAGAAACAGTGCCAACAACATCTGCCTCGGATGAAAACAATCAAAACAAGCGCAAAAAATTTCTTGGTTTTTTTGCGCTGATTTTATTGATCGCCGCTATTTTGTATGCAATCTGGGCATTATTTTTAAATAATTCCGTGAGTACGGATAATGCCTATGTCGGTGCAGAAACCGCGCAAATTACTTCAATGGTGAGCGGACAGGTCGCTCAGGTTGTCGTAAAAGATACCCAAACTGTACATCGTGGTGACGTGCTGGTTCGTATTGATGACCGTGATGCCAAAATTGCATTGGCCCAAGCTGAGGCAGAACTTGCCAAAGCAAAACGCCAATATAAACAAACTGCGGCAAACAGTAGTTCTTTAAACTCTCAAGTGGTGGTGCGTGCTGACGAAATTAACAGTGCTAAAGCACAAGTTGCACAAGCGCAGGCCGACTATGACAAAGCTGCTTTAGAACTGAACCGCCGTGCACAGCTTGCTGCCTCTGGTGCAGTGTCTAAAGAAGAGCTTACTAAGGCACAAAGTGCAGTTGAAACAGCTAAAGCAGGATTAGAACTTGCTAAAGCTGGTTTAGCGCAAGCCTCTTCAAGTCGTAAAGCTGCTGAAAGTACCTTAGCTGCAAATGAAGCGTTAATTCAGGGTGTAAGCGAAACTTCAACACCTGATGTACAAGTTGCACAAGCACATGTTGAACAAGCTCAGCTTGATTTAGAACGTACCGTGATTCGTGCGCCAGTCGATGGGGTGGTTACGCGTCGTAATATTCAAGTGGGTCAACGTGTTGCGCCGGGTACGAGCATGATGATGATTGTGCCACTTAACGATTTATATGTAGATGCAAACTTTAAAGAAAGTCAGTTGAAAAAAGTCCGTCCGGGTCAAATCGTTACGCTAACTTCAGATTTATATGGCGATGACGTTGAATATCACGGCAAAGTGATGGGCTTCTCTGGTGGTACTGGCTCTGCCTTTGCCTTAATTCCGGCTCAAAACGCAACAGGTAACTGGATTAAAGTGGTTCAACGCTTACCGGTTCGTATTGCACTTGACCCGAAAGAACTTGCTGAACACCCACTGCGTGTTGGCTTATCGATGGAAGCAAAAGTCGACTTATCTGCGAAGTAAACGCTTATGAAAACGCAAACACCTTTTGCCGAACTAAGCGGTGGCCGTTTAATACTGGCAGCGTTTGTTATTGCCTTGTCGAACTTTATGGTCGTGCTCGATACGACTATTGCCAACGTATCTGTACCGCACATTACCGGTAACCTTGCCGTTTCAAGTACACAAGGGACATGGGTTGTTACGTCGTATGCTGTTGCAGAAGCGATTTGTGTACCTTTAACAGGTTGGCTTGCAGGTCGCTTTGGAACCGTTCGGGTTTTTATTTTTGGCCTGATTGGTTTTACCATTTTTTCTTTTCTGTGCGGCCTAGCAAACTCGTTAGGCATGCTGGTGTTTTTCCGTATTGGACAAGGTCTTTGCGGTGGCCCACTCATGCCACTCAGCCAAACCTTGCTGATGCGTATTTTCCCTCAAGAAAAACATGCGCAGGCGATGGGCCTATGGGCCATGACTACCGTCGTTGGACCAATTTTAGGACCAATTTTGGGTGGTCTGATTAGTGATAATCTGTCTTGGCACTGGATTTTCTTTATTAACTTACCGGTTGGTATTATTTGTGTTTTAGCGGCAATGCGCTTGTTAAGAGTGGCTGAAACAGAAACGGTTTCTTTAAGAATCGACACGGTCGGTTTAGGTCTGTTAATTCTGTGGATTGGTGCGCTACAGCTCATGCTTGACTTAGGGCACGAACGAGATTGGTTTAACAGCACCAGCATTATCGTTTTGGCTTTAACTGCCGCCATTGGCTTTGTGGTGTTCCTCATATGGGAGCTCACCGACAAACACCCCGTCGTAGATGTGAAAGTCTTTAGGCATAGGGGCTTTGCTATTTCGGTACTGGCCTTGTCGCTCGGCTTTGGAGCATTCTTTGGCAGCATTGTACTGATTCCGCAGTGGCTGCAAATGAACCTTTCCTACACCGCCACGTGGGCAGGCTATTTAACTGCAACCATGGGCTTTGGTAGTCTGACCATGTCACCGATTGTGGCAAAGCTCTCGACCAAACATGACCCAAGAGCACTAGCGAGTTTCGGTTTAATTTTGCTGGGTGGTGTGACCTTAATGCGGGCATTCTGGACCACAGATGCCGACTTTATGGCGTTGGCTTGGCCGCAAATCTTGCAAGGTTTTGCTGTACCGTTCTTCTTTATTCCATTGTCAAATATTGCACTGGGTTCGGTACTCCAGCAAGAGATTGCATCCGCTGCGGGTCTTATGAACTTTTTAAGAACTATGGCAGGGGCGATTGGTGCTTCAATTGCGGTGACCGTGTGGGATGACCATGCTAAAGTTGCGCGTAGTGAAATGGTGTCAAACCTACATACGACTGAAGTACAAAACACACTTTTGCAAAATGGTTTTACGGCTGACTCGACGCTCGGAATTATTTCAAACCTTGTCGATAAAGAAGCCATTACCATGTCGGCAAACCATGTGTTTTTGCTGTTTGCGATTGTGTTTGTCTTTGCAGGGCTGGTCATTTGGCTGTGTCCAAAACCCAAACAGGTCAGTGGCATGCCTTCTCACTAAACATCAAAAAAGCATCTCTTCGGAGGTGCTTTTTTTAGGCCAACTACAAAATGAGTGAGTTTATAAATAGCAGATTTAGCCTTTATTGAAAGAAATAAAGCATGCCAGAATTGGGCAAATCAGTTATAAAAGAGTGTGATAACAAACAAGGAGACATCACACAGAGCACAAAATAAATACCCTCAATCATTTAATATTATTAAAACTTTATTTTTATCAAAGATTAAAAAACTGAAGACCTGAAAACAAAGAAGCTTGCATGGCAATTGCATGGATAGGCAGGCGTATATATTGGAGTTATCACGTGAATAAAAGATATTCATTTTTGTTCAGTAGTTTATTAGCAGTCGGTTTATTACAAGGATGTGGAGATGATTCTTCAGATCAGCCCAAGGATGATTCAAATACAACCCCGCCCAATTTAATTGTAGATAATGACCCGACCAGTTGTAGCAAACTGGCTCAAGACGGTTCAAGCGTGGTGGTCGGTTCAAACCAAAATGGTGACCCAGCCGCACCAGAGGGTGCTTCGGGTTATAGACTCGGTAACACGGTTAAATACGCAGATAAATATATGGTGGTGGCAAACACGCCACTTGCGGTAAAAGCAGGCTGTGATGTTTTAAAAGCCGGCGGTAGCGCAGTCGATGCAGCCGTTGCGGTACAAGCAGTGCTTGGTTTGGTCGAGCCACAGTCGAGTACCATTGCTGGTAGTGGTTTTATGATGTATTACGATGCCAAAACCAAACAAGTCACTGCCTATGATGGTCGCGAAACCGCACCCGCCGCAGCTAACCCATATTATTTAATTCGCCAAAATATGGATGACCCGAATTCACCAGCACCTGTACCAAGTGCGCGCCGTAGCGGTCGCTCGATTGGTGTGCCGGGTGTGATGCGTTTGCTTGAACAAGCGCAAAAAGAACACGGCAAACTCAAATGGAACCAGTTGTTTGATGAAGCCATTGGTTTAGCTGACAACGGTTTCCGCATACCGGGGCGTTTGGCAGATGCCATTGCAAGTAATGCAAATAGCTTGGCGCTCGATGCAAATGCAATGGCGACCTATTTCTACTCAGATGGATCACCTCGTAAAGTCGGCGAGACCATGACCAATAAAGCCTATGCCAGAACACTTGAAGCACTCGCTTCACAAGGCGCAAACGCACTCCACACTGGTCCAATTGCGCAAGCCATTGTGGCAAAAGCAGGACAGACGTTAGGGGATGATCCAGCAAAAACTCCAATTACCCCAAGTTTGATGACCTTGCAGGATTTATCGAACTATCAGGTTAAAAAACGCGACCCGATTTGTACGACGTATCGTGACCGTTACTATGTATGTACCATGCCACCTCCATCTTCGGGAGGGATTGCGGTTGCGCAAACACTGGGTATTTTAGAAAACTTTGATATGTCGCTCTATCCACCTAAAAACCCTGAAAATGAAGGTGGTGTACCTGATGTGATGGGCGTGCATTTAGTGTCTGAGGCAGAGCGTTTGGCCTATGCTGACCGTGATAAATATGTGGCAGATACCGACTTTGTTCGTTTGCCGGCACAGGGTATTCCAAGTTTTATTGATAAAAATTACTTAAAACAACGTGCTGCACTGATTAACCCGAACCAAAGTATGGGCATTGCGCCAGCAGGTAATTTCAATACAGCGGCAGGTGTGGACACCACTGTTGAACACGGTACAACTCAGTTCACGATTGTAGATGCCTATGGCAATGTGGTTTCAATGACATCGACTGTTGAATCGAGCATGGGTTCCTTCCATATGGTGGATGGTTTCTTGCTTTCGAATCAGTTAACTGACTTTAGCGCCAACCCGCTTGATAGCACTGGGGCACTGGTTGCCAACCGTGTAGAAGGGGGCAAACGCCCACGTAGTACCATGGCACCAACCTTAGTGTTTAAAGGCACCACACCAGATGAATTTTATATGGCAACAGGTTCACCAGGTGGCGGTACGATCATTCAATATGTGGTTAAAACGTTGGTGGGTGCATTAGACTGGAACTTAAATGCACAGCAGGCCACTTCGCTTGTAAACTTTGGCGCGACCAATAGCAAAAACACCAATGTGGATAGCTCGAATGTACAGCTTTCTTTAGTTGACCTGATTGAAGGCTTAAAAGCAAAAGGGCATGGCATTTCTAACACTGCGCAAACCAGTGGTATTTCAACGATTATGAAAGTAAATATAAATAATCAAAGTAAATACGCAGGTGGGGTAGACCCACGCCGTGAAGGTATTGTGTTAGGCAATGGAGCCTTATAGACCCAACTTTAAAAAAGCTGTCATTTTTGGCAGCTTTTTTATGAGGGGCCTTGAAAAAAACAAAAGGCTCTCCATTATGTAAATATGTTCATCAGTAGCAGACTGTTGATAAATTGCACAGCATTTTATTTTAGTTATGCTATGATGTTCAGACATTCATGGGGATGTTATTGGCTTCGACGCCGGTGATGAAACTCATAGATGCATGCCGAGAGCGCATTTTCTCTCGTAAATAAAATTTGCATTTTAATAGTCGCAAACGACGAAACTTACGCTCTAGCTGCCTAAGGGCAGTTTGTCCGCTTCCTAGAATACTTGTGGTTTAGGAACCCGACCGTAGCGCACGCACACAAGTCCGTATAGAGTCAAGCCTCGGGGCTTTATACCAAACTTAGAGGATCGCACCTTGTACCCTGTTCGTCGGGTCACTTGGTGTTAAAACAATAGACGATATCTAAGCATGTAGTATTCTCGAGCGTAGTGCTGGCGGACGCGGGTTCAACTCCCGCCATCTCCACCAAAATACTTTAAATAAATCAGCCACTTAATGTAAGTGGCTTTTTTATTGACAGGTTTTTGACAACTTCTAGTTTGCTTTAATTTTTACTTTCTAGTCTGATCTTTCATTTATTAAAAAAAGTATTATGGGGTTTTATTGATCAATAATGATTCGAGTTTTATCTTCTGGTTTCATACTTTTGTTATTCTAACCTCGTCTAAATATATGGTATGAAAATAATTTTCTGTTTTGAATATTCTTATAAATAAAGTAGTTGTTGTCTGAAAAGATGATGAGTTAAATTGGGGGGGGAAATCTAGAGCTTTAATTTTTTAATGAGTAAATTCCTTTAGAGATTTTGGATGAGTTCAATTGCCATTACCATGCCACAAGCTGTAAGAAATACAGATGATAGAGCTATTGTTAAAATCGGCCTTTTTCCTTTTCTAAAATACGACAACACATATTGATATTAAATGAACTATTGGCACATACAACTACACCCAGACTCAAGATTAGACGTTGATACGCTAAAAGCTATACTTATGAAAAAACAAGTTATAGGTATGGGTGAATATTGGCAAGACAAAAAAGGAAATTCAGTAATTGATCCTAAGCTTTTCAAAAATGATATGAAAATTGACGATGTTGTGATGGTTCGTGATGGAAGTACGCCAGTAGCATTAGTAAAAGTAAAGGGTGATGCTTATATAGAGCAGAATACAGACGATGAATTTGATTGGTTCAAACTTAGAAGACAAATTGAAATTCTTGGTTTTTACGAAGAAGATGAGAAAAATCTTCTTTATCAGATTTTAACAGCTTATGGTAAAAGTCATATACAAGCGCCAGGCACTTTAACCTGTTGTAACGGGTCTAATGCTACAAATAATTTTATTGTAAAGTGGTATAAGTTAAGGACTTATAAGAGACTAATGGAAAATATAAAACTGTCAGAAGAGCGACAAACTCACATCAAAGTACTTTGGAACAAATTTAAAAATGAAACAAAAGAGGAAGAAAAAAAATTTAATAAGGACGAAGTTGAGAAATTAATTTCTGAATGGAAATTATATAAGCATAAAATTTTAAATGACACATTGAGTTTGGATGACTACACAAACATTTTAGGAAGTTCCACAGCAATAATGCCCGGCGGATATTTATGTAACTTTTTAGAACGAACCACGAGAATTGTTTTAGGTTCTTCAAAGCCTGGTACAGCATTCAATTTTGAAGTGAAATTGAATGATGACAATTCTACTTATCATATCAAAAGTGTAAACAAGTCAAATGCTACTCGACAAGACGCGGAACTTTATTTTAATGAAAAAATAAAAGGTTTACTGAAAAGTATTGTCTCAAAAACTGATCCGTTAGAAAAAATATATTTGATTGAAAATTCAAATTACAGTGCCAAGCAAGTTTTAATGAAACTAGCTGTATTGGATAATTTATCGGACTTTCTCTATATCTACTCTACACAATGGTTAGAAGAACTATATAACGAGTTTATTGATAGTGATGCTGAAGAAATCTTTAGAAAAAACCATCAAGTTTGTCTTGTAGCAAAGAAACTTTTAGACGTAAATGAACAAGACAAAAACGAACTTGTTTTGCTTTCACGTTTCTTATGGCGTTTTGTAAATTCCAAATCGATTGCAGACACAAACAATCCTAATGTTATTCTTTATGGGCCGCCAGGAACAGGTAAAACATTTTCTGTAAAAAGTAGTTTAGATTTTGTTTGTCAAGGTGATACTTCAAGATATGAGGTTTTACAATTCCATCCATCATTTACTTACGAAGATTTTATCGAAGGTATTAAACCAAAAGGCGTTTCAAAAGATGGAAATATTCGCTTTGAGTTAGTAAATGGTATTTTTAAAAACTTTTGTATCAAAGCGAAAAAACACCCTGAAAAGGATTTTTATTTCGTCGTGGACGAAATAAACCGAGCAAATCTTTCAATGGTTTTTGGCGAAACTTTATCGCTATTGGAAAAAGATTACCGACAAGATACTGAAAATAAAAACCTGATTCGAACACAATATTCTGCGCTAATTGAAGATTTGATCAAAGAGGACAATAAATTTAAAGATTTAGCTTATGAAATTCACAACAATGAAGTGAAGTTTGGAGTTCCTAAGAATGTATTTTTTATTGGAATGATGAATGATGTGGATAAAAGTATTGATGCTTTTGATTTAGCACTCCGTAGACGTTTTAAATGGATAAGAAAAGATTGTGATTACGAAGTAATTGAAGAGGAGACACGTTTCAAAGGAAAAGATCAGTTCAATAATATTGGACTGTATGTCAAAGCCTGCGAAAAATTGAATGACTATATTTCTAAAGACTTAGGTTTGGGAAAATCATATGAATTTGGTCATTCATTTTTTATGAAGATTAGCGATATTGCTAAGCGTAAAGATATTACAAATAACAATATTGAAATTTTATTTAACTTGTATTTGCGACCAACATTGAAAGAATATCTAAGAGCCGTATTTGTGGAAAGCGAATTGGAAAGTAGGTTAGATGAAGCGTTGAATAAGTTCAAAGAAACAATAAAATGAAAATTAGTATTCCAGTCAATCATAATTTTTACGAAGAAGCCCCAATTTCAAACTTAGGTAAAGCTTTCGGAGTAAAACAGTCAAGCGTAAAAAACTTGCAAGAAATATTTTCGTCTGTTTATGAATTAAAACTTGGTGCAGAACAACTAAAACAGATCAAAGTATTTCATTTCAAAAGCAAACGTATTTTTGAGCAAGATGAAGAACGTCTAATTTTAAAATTATATTCAAAAGAAAAAGAAAAAGAAAAAAAATACTTTATTCAAACTGGTGTATATGCTGGAGTGCTTTTTTACAAAGGTTGTAAAATTAATATTACAACAAAATATGGCGACACTTTTCTAAAACGTATGCTTAACTTCGTAAATGATATTTACGTTGACAATGAGCCAATACAAGCAAAGACAGATGAAACCGAAAATCAGTTCTTGTTTATTATTGCTCATTTATTTATTCAGTCATTAGAAAAAGCGGTGGTTTTAGGTTTGCCACAACAATACCAAAAACAGCAAGAGCGAAGTCAAAAAGTAAGAGGAAGTATAAATTTTAATGATTACTTAAAAAGAGATATTCCATTTCAAGGAAAACTAACAACAACTTTCAGGGAACGAATGTATATTCAAGAAATCATTGATGTTTTATATTTGGCATTAAAGAAATTAGAAAGTGTTTTCGGCAAAGAAATTCACAGCCGTTTGCTTGGTTTAAGTCAATTTTTAAAACAACAATATTCTGGTCGTTTTGCGAGTTACGAAACAATACAAAGAGCCAAAACATACCAAACTATAAACAATCCAATGTATCGTGGTTTCAAAAAAGTTTTGGAGTATGCAGAAATAATTTTATTGAACAAAGACCTAATACCCGATAATGATAAGAAAAGTTTAGAGACAATAGGTTATTTGTTTGATATTGCAGAATTATATGAAATTTATCTTGAAAAACTTTTGAGTAGAAACTTTCCTGAATGGTCGGTAAGTGGACAAGTTGATATTCCAATTTACAAACAGCAATTTTATCGTAGATCAATATTTCCAGACTTAATAATGAAACATAAGGAAACAGGCAAAATTATTGTTTTTGACGCAAAATTTAAGAAAATGGAAATGCAAAATAATGACATTGATAGGTCAGATTTACACCAAATACATTCTTACTCGGGTTATTACCAAAATAACTTAATAGCAAGTGGTTTGATCTATCCATTATCAAAACAATTAGACGTTGAGAAGTCTTACTCTGAGACTTTATACGGTAACAATAATAATGATGTGTTATTTATAATAGATGGAATTTATGTTCATGAGACCCAAACAATGGATGATCTAATTGAAAGTGAAGATATATTTGTAAAACGAATAGCAGATTTGATAGGCAAAAAAGACATAACTATTTAACAAAAGTAACATCCCTATTTCTTTCTTGAAGAGCGTATTTAGAAACTCGGTAATTTGTAGTTATTATACTGACTGCGGCACGCCCTGCATTAATTAAAGCTTCTCTATCGCTATTTATCTGGGAATTTGCACAACCATTCATAAAAAGCATAAACAGAAGAGCACAGATAAATTTAACATAAGTTCTGCTTACTAACATTGTGTGGATCTCCGAGGAATTCTCTGAGTTGTTTTTATTATTTGAATCAGTTGGGGTAATTTACGTTAACTCACTTTAGAAAAAGCCTTCAACATTCAGGGCCTTTCCTCGCTTAGATTAATTTTTTACATTCAATATCATTTAACGGTGAATCAGTTTTCATGATGATTTTTTCAATTTTGGGTTGAAGTATCAAAGCCTCTTTTGAAAGTTCTTTAGCTTTAGCTGATATCCCACTTCCGCTTTTTTCTTTAAGTTTTATATATTTTTCAATGTATTTATTACTTACACATAATGAATCTAAAGCATCAATTGACATCTTACTTTTTTGACCCGAAGCCATTAAATCTAGATCATCATTAAGCTGTATGTCTAAAGAATCGTAAGTTGTATTGATTGCATACATTAAAAAAGTGGCATAACTTAGCAACTGATCATTAGTTTCATTTACCTTGTTAGCTTCATTGTATGCTGCTTTATATAAAAACTTTGTGTAGTAAAGCTGGTTAAATTGGGCATAGAGTGATGCTTCATATGCTTGGGTTATGTCAGCTTCAGTAATTCCATGTTTTTGAGGGCGGACTTGGCTACATGCTACCGTTAAAAGAGACAATAAAATAATACAAAGTTTAGATTTCACAATTAATTAACCATTTCTTATTCAGGCAGGGAATAACTAGATTTAGCTATAACTAATTTATAAAATTAGCTATTAAAAGCTCCTTTTAATTGGAGCTTTATATAGTAATATTTAATTAATTTTCAACTATTTACAAACTTTCTGAAAAGTTGCTAGAGATTTGTCTTTGCTATCTCTTAACTTGATAATTTCATTTCTTGCTTCGTATAGTTGTTTAACACTTTTCTTGGTATCTTCGGTAATATTAGCTTTATATCGCTCATCCATATTATTTATATAGTTTTGCATGTAGACGGTCAGCCAACAGACATCGTTGAGGTCGGTATAATCAAACTTGTTCTTATCTAAGCCAGTTAACCAATTACCATATTCATCATTCAGTAGACTTTGTGCAGTTCTTACCTTTACAAAAGTATTTTTGAAAATAATCTCTTTTAGAGCTGGCTCTTGTTTTACGTCTTTATTGGCTTCCAAAATCAACTTTCTATTATCAGTAACGTAATTCTTGAAGTCCTTTTGAATAAATGTATCTACATCCTCTTTTTCAGATGCTTTACATCCATTGAAGCCAACCAAAAGAAGCGGTGCTAAAAATATTAATATCGTTTTCTTCATATTATTACTCGTGACTAGAAACTACTAAGTGGCGGTGTATATTGATATTGTCGTATAAACTGCGATACGGTAGCACTATCATAAGGACGACCAAATACTTTCTTATACATATTCTCATTAATTAGATATGGTCCATTATTCTCATGGATGGCAATAGCATTCCCCGCTAAAACAGGCTTGTTTGCATTGGAAAGGGCAAGATCAATAACTTCACCAAAGTTTTTCTTAGCAATTGCCATACGTGCTGTAAAAGAATCTTTAGTAAGTTCTCTAATAAAAGTTGAGCCTTCATTTAAGGAATGCTTTTGAGCATACATCGTAAACTTAAGATACATCATTGTATGAAAAGAATATCTTTCTAAAACTGATTCACTAAACTGACGTAAATCATACTCAAGCCCAAAACGAATTGCTAAATCGTGTTCAAAAGGTATTCTGTTTTTAACACCATCCCATTGACCTTGATCCATCATAAAGGTGTAAGGCACTGTAGTGTGATAATTAAGAATTTTAACAATGCTATTGCATAATAATGGATCTAATAATTCATCTGCATGACAGACTTTAACTTCATTATCTAAAGATGGAATTAATGTTGGTGAGAAAACTCTATCTTGTGCCATTTTAAATCCTTACAGTGGAGGTAACGGTTTAGAAGCATCAATGGTCTGAAACTCTACTTCATCTGGTGAGTCAGCATTGATGACATGGGTTTTACCTTCTTTATCCGTCCAACCGGTTTCTACTTTTCCATCCTTCTTGTAAATAATTGAATAGGGAATTTCACTAAAAACTTTTTGGGTCTTTTCATCCTTTAATTGGAACTGAATACCATATTCTTTAGATTTGTCTTCCACAAAGCTATCTTGAGTTTGAGCTTTACTCGCTGGCGAACTTTGAACAGAACCACCGCCATTGTCTTGAACTACTAAGTTTTGTTGAGGTAGTAATTTACAGCCACAGGAAAGAGAGTCGTTAACACGGGCAGCAGCTTTACCAAAGATTTGCATATATGGGTCGCCAGACACAATGGTTGCAACAACTTTATGAGTGGGGCAGGTAGCTTTGTCACCGACACAAGCAACGGGAATCCCGTCGACTAGGAACATACTGTTCCCTGAAATTACTTGACCACCGCCACTAGTGGGGCAGCCTATTGTTATATATGGTGTTGCCAAACTTATTCCTTCTTATCTTTATGAAGTGCCAAAATCATACCAAAGAGGGGGTAGACAATACTGTATAGTTTTATTGTTTAGTAGAGTTAACTTATTTCTCAAGGCCCCCGTGCCACAACAGAACTTTAATTTTTTGCGCTGATTTAAAGTTATCCACCATTGCGACACAGAGATAAGGGAGCTAAGCCAAACGCTTAGCCCATGTCTTCTTTATCGCACCGCCGCATTACACTAAAAAATGTAGGAGCAAAGTCCTGTGGGAGAGCAGGACTTTGCAAACTGACATGTTCTAGACGTTGCATGAGCTTAGGTGAATACACTTGTTCAAGCCGTTGGTAAATACAGTCGCAACTGGCTTGGGTGTGCCCACCCGACAGGCAAATTTTTTCAAAATCCTGCTGTGTGTGAAGGTCACAACCTGAAACGCTGTAATCGCCGATCATAAGGCCTAACACCAAAATAGTTTTATAAAATTTCATATTATTCTCGTAATGATTGGGGATATATCAATGAGAAAAAATAAACCGCTATATTTTAAGTTTTAAAATCATTTTTAGAGGCAATAGTTAACCCGCCTATAAAAGCAATAAAATAAAATGACTTAAATTTTAAAATAAAAATAATTTATAAATTTGAAAATTTAGATAATAGAAAACCAAAATTTTAAATAAATAAAAAGTTTATAAGGGAGAGGGGATTAATCTAAAAAAGGTCATGGTTAACTCCTTAAAATTTATGGAGCTCTACCACCAAAAATCACCGTCAATTGATTATGGTGGTAGAACGAGAAGGGGTTGACAGACTGGGTATACACCAGCACGCGCAAGCGCGTCCCCCTCCCGTCCTACCGCAACGGTAAGGGGGAGGTGCAGGTTGCGCACAAGTCTGATACTCAGGAAGTATAAACCTGATACGCTGTATACTCGGTCTGTCAAAACCGACTGGCAATGTAGGCCAGCAAGACCATAATAATCATAAGTTTTTAACAGGTCAATTCAATTTAAATAAAATATTATAAAAAATTAAAATATAAATTTATATTTTAATTAAACTCAAAAGTTTAGCGATTTAAATCGGTGAATTAATAAATATAATAAAGTTAAACTAAACGTTTAGCATGCTCTTAAAATGTATAACGGTAATTAATAAATACACGGTGCTGGTCCCAATCTTTCCGAGACATGCCATTTATTTTTTCACCTAGGTTTGCATTTAGAAAAAAATTCAAATCAAAAATAAAAGTTTAAAAAATCTTGATTGAAAACTTGTAGGCATCTGTAGTAGTTTGCTTAATTTCTCCTCTAATTCGAGCTATTGAAATATAGCTGTAAAAATAAGCAAAAGATTGTTAGGAACGACATGTATTGCCGCTGAATGTATATGGCTATAGCATTTCAAAAGTATTTCTAACACAATACGCATCGAAGAAATTTGAGGTTCAACATTGTGATTACGGGCGAAATTAAAAGTAAAATTGACCAAATTTGGAATGCTTTCTGGAGTGGTGGAATTTCTAACCCTTTAGAAGTCATGGAGCAAATGACATATTTACTGTTTATTCGCCGTCTTGATGAAATTCAAACTACAAAAGAAAAAAAGGCAAATCGTCTCGGTACACGACTGTGTAAAGAGCTATTTGCACCAGAACAAGATAAAAAAGAATTTTATATTTTCGATTATTGCTCAAACTTTGAATATTTTAATGAAAACCCTGAAGGTGCTCCAGTTTCTACAACTGAACCGTTGGGACAGCGATTATTTAAAGCACGATTAAATATTTTAAGTTTATTGAATACCAAAGATTTTGATACTGAAGAACTAAAAGCAGTACAGCAGGATATTCGTCAAAGCTTACAGACAGAAGTGAAATCGATGAACAATGAGAATTTCATTGTGCGGTCTGAACTCGAATATGTTGAATATTTCAAAAATGATGATGCTTGGAATAATTTAGATGACCTATCTATGGGCATATTACGCGAGCATATTTCAAAATTACCAAATGAGCTTGAGGCTGAAACCTTAGAAGCAAAGTTATTTGATATGTTGTGCTATAACCTTGAACTTGCAGTACTAGCAAAGAACAATAAAGCAATTCAAACGTATGCTAATAAAGTGATTGAAGTTGCATCTAAGCTAGAGACTAAAGAAAATATTCCTGTTGTTGCTGCACAAATCACTTTAATTCAAGAAATTCAAACTGCTGAATATTGGAAAGATATTACACTTCCAATGCTTGAATCGATGCGTAAACGTATTCGTGGCCTAGTAAAACTGATTGAGAAATCCACCTCTACCATTGTTTATTCCATGCTAGATGATGAAATTGGTAATGCAGTAGAAATTGATATTCCTGTCGTTTCTAGCGGTGTCAATCTTGCACAATATCGTAAGCGTGTTGAAAATTTTATTAAGGCAAATGAAAACCATATTACTATCGCAAAATTAAAACGTGGCCTAGCATTAACCCCGACTGACTTAATTGAGTTAGAGCGTTTTGTCTTTGAAGCACAAGAAGTTGAGAGTAAAGAAAAATTTGAAAAGTGTTTTGGTACAGAAAAGTCTTTAACTCTCTTTATCCGTTCTCTAGTGGGTTTAGATCGGCAGGCAGTACAAGAGGCATTTTCAAATTATTTACATGGCACTACATATAACGAAAAACAAATCCGTTTCGTAGAGATGATTATTGACCATTTAACTATGCGCGGAACTTTAGAAGCGTCTCAACTTTATGAACCACCGTTCAATCAAATTCACTATGAAGGTATTGATGGCGTGTTTGCTGATAGGGATGCTGACAAGATATTTGGCGTTGTTGAAGCATTTAATCAAAGTGCGGTAGCGTAATATTTTTAGTTAAAAAATCATGATTACGACCAGTGCTTTTACATAGTTATAATCATGATTTTGTAACCTAAATGTTCAGCCTATGCTTAAAATGTATAACGGTAATTAATAAATACACGATGCTGGTCCCAATCTTTACGGGTCATGCCATTTATTTTTTCACCTAGGTTTGAATTTTCAAACTTTGACTCATAATGCAAAAATGAATAACGCACATCTAAGTTTTTTACCCATGGCAAGGCATAACTCACCGTAAAGTCAAAGTAACGTTCTTTACCCTCAATATCACTGCTGATGTTACTTTGGTGCGCGCCAAAGCCATAAATATACTTCGCTTCGGTTTTTAAACCTTTCACATAGTCTTTCCAGTTATATTTCAAGCGAAGGGCAACGGCGGTTTCATCGTTATTGGTAAAGTCGGGGCCAATGGTCGCAGAGGTCGGAAATGGGTTGGTGCCGTGGTCTTGCGTTAAAACCGAATTGCGGGTGGAGTGCACGGCAAAGTTATCTTCTATCCAAAAACCGTCAAACTTTGAAACGGCAATGCCACCTTCAAGGTTATTTTTGGCCACATTTACATCGACAAAATAACCATTCCCACGGTTGTTAATGTCTTGGCCTTTGACACAGTCCAGCTCGGTTTCGGCACCACATTTAAACAGCTTGCCATCATCACGCGAGAAAAAAGCACCTGTGTTGAATGTCCATATAAGGCCATGCATCGGCAATTTATATTGAGCAATCGCCCCATACTTTTTTAAATAATCTTTGCTATTTAAATATTCGGCATTCACGCTCCAGTTTTTGTACTGATATTTGGCACCGAGCAAACCCACATAATCAATGCGCTCATCATTTTCAGTCACCAGTTTTTCAAAAGAGTCCATGCTGCGCGGTTTCCAGCGGTCATAGTAGGCTATGTAAGTCTGTAGCTGATCATTCAGTTGAAACTGACCACTCGCACCCGAAAAGGTATCGGGCACAGCGCGGTTATTGGTGCTTTTAAGCAAGAGCGAGTCTTGCAGCTGGCGGCCTAATTTAATTTCGCCTTTATCACCCAGTTTTGCCTTGATGTAGAGCTGTCCTAAAGTCGCAAAGTTTTGGTCGAGCTTGCCGTTATTTTCAACCTCTAAAAGCTGAGCGCTAGGCTTGCCAGAGTCAAATAACTTGGTGACTGCATAGAGTGAGCCATCTACCCCAAGCCAGTCCCACATGTAGGGTGACTGATAATTTAACTCAAGCCCTAAAGCACTTTGCTCATATTCACTCGACGAAGGTGAAGGGTTTGCAAGCGTAGGGTGAGCGGTGCCTTCATCGTTCCAGTAACGGGTGTTAAGTTTTAATTCTAACTTGCCAAATTGGTGAGGAAGCTCTGCATAAGCGTTGCTTACACTGCTTAAACCAATACAGCCCCATAGCAAATATTTATTCATTTTAAATTCCTTTTTTAAGCATGAATAAGCCCTTTGCCTAACGCTGGGTTAGGCAAGCTTTTTATGAAATGGATGAATTAAGGAGAGAGTTTTTCGAGTACTTGGCCTTTGGTTTCAATGGCAAACAAGAAGGTCACAAGGCCACCAATGAGCGCCACAACAGCAAGCACACTAAACACATATTGAATGCCATAACCACCAACCACGAGGCCGACCATAACTGGCCCAATTGCAGAGCCGGCACGTAACCAAGCGGTACTAAAACCAATGCCCATCGCACGTAGGCGAGTTGGGTAAAGTTCGGCAGCATAAAGGTATAAAGAGAATGAAATGGTTTGCAAAATGGCATAGCTAATCGTTGCGAAAATTACAACTTCCATCGCCGATTTTGCGCCTAAAACCGAGAGACTCATGAGTGGAATAATTGCCAAGAAAAACGCTGCACTGTACCAAGGGCGGCGGCCGACTTTATCAATCATTAATGCACAGATAATAGAGGCAATCACACCCACGCCCGACGTAATCCAGCCATAACCTAAACTGGTTTGCAGCGACAGGCCAAAGTGTTGTTTGTAGAGAGATGGCAGCCAAGTCACCATGGCATTGTTCACCATATACACGCAAAACCACATGCCCCACAGGGTAAAGGTACGTTTGCGGTAAATGCCACGGAACAGCTCGCGCCAGTCGGTTTTTGCCATGCCTTGCGGGTTAATTTCTTTAACCACAGGTTCAGTCAAAGTTTTACCGCTTTTAATGGCACCGTCTTCAAAGCTTTTCACCACTTGATCGGCTTCTTTAAAACGACCTTTTGAAGCAAGCCAGCGTGGTGACTCAGGCAAGAAAAACCGTAAAGGAATCACAAGTAAAGATGGAATTAGGCCCACAATAAACATGACTTTCCAGCCGTAAATGGGCATGAGAAAAAATGCTGCCATGCCTGCGAACATAAGACCAAGTGGGAACAAAACTTCATAGAGCAAGAAAAACTTACCGCGCTTTTCTGCACCAATAAACTCGTTAATGTAGGCACTCGCAACAGGCACTTCGCCACCTGTTCCAACACCTTGTAAGAAACGGAAAATTAGCAGTGACATTCCGCTCCACGCAAACAGACAGGAAATGTCCATTGCCACAAACAGTAAAATGGTAAAAGACAGCACTTTTAAACGACCGACTTTTTCGGCAAGTGAACCAAAAAAGATCGCACCGACCAGTTGCCCGACATAGCCCGCAGCAATGATCGCACCGATGTAGGCAGGCGTTAGATGCCATTCGGTAATAAGTTGGGGTAAAGCAAAGGCAATCGCAAGAACAGTATAAGCGTCAAAAAAGGTCGCGATACCGATGGTAATTCGCATAAATTGCAATCGACCAGTGACGGGTAGCCGTTCGAGTCTTGCAATAATTTCCGCATTTTTTTGATGATGACTAATTTGTTCTACATCCGCTAGATTTGTCATCTTCTATCTCCTTATTACTACATTCCTCGTAGTTTTGTTGTTCTATTTCGCACTACCTGTTCACCACAGTTTGCATGCTTTTTATTATTGTTTTTAAGAGACATGCCCGATGTTTGGCCTCAGGCAGCGTACAGGAAAAAAAGGCTAGCGTACATGCTAGCCCGAATAGAATTTAAGCAACGGCTTGGGTTAAATCGACCTTGCCAATTCCGGCTTGGCGCATTGCATCATGAATTTCTTGCTCAGCACCATCTGCCAGTGGAAGCAGAGGCGAACGCACAGTGGCATGGTCCAAAATGCCGCGAGCAACCAATGCATGTTTAAGCGCGACTGTGCCTTCCATGTGTGAACCGCGGTGATAGACATTGCGAGTCACTGGTAATAATTGGTCGTGAATCGCACGAGCTTTGGCGTAATCTTTAGCTTTACCTGCTTTAATCATTTCAATTAACAGTTCAGGGGCAATGTTGCCATAGCCAACCAAAGCGCCGTCTACATCAAACATGGTGTGAAGCAAATATTCATCGTGGCAAGTCAACACCTGTAAGTCTGGGCGTTCACGGCGAATAATTGGAATTTCGACATCCCAGCGGCGCATGTTACGCACACCATTTTTCATGGCAAACACACCTGGCTGTGCAGAAATATCGAGTAGAGTCTCTAGGTCGTAAGTGGCCTTCGTTGCATCTGGATATTGGAATAAAATAGATGGCAAACCACTTTCTTCATAAATCGCTTTATAGCGGTCTTGTGGTGCGCCTTTTTGATAGCCAAAACGCAACCAGCCATGTGAAGGGTAAATCAAACCTGCCGAAGCACCTGCGCTGACTGCACGTTTTGCTTCTTCTGCTGCAACCGAAGTACCTTCGAGCGTAATCCCTGCGATTACCGGAATTTTGTCATCTACCGATTTAACAAAGCTTTCGATGACCTGCATTTGTTCTTTTTGCGACAAGAATGTTCCTTCACCTGCATGCCCAAGAACAACCAAGCCTTTCACACCATCAATACTGCCTAACCATGAACCTAAACGTTGAATTGCATTATGGTCTACTTGTCCGTCACGGGTAAAAGGAGTCACAGGTGCTGGGGTTAATCCACGTAAATCTAAACTCATAATCGTACTTCCTATACAGTGTAATTAAATATTCTCTGGTTCTTAATCTGACTTAAATCGTGTTGTAGAGAACATGATTGGAGTATAGGAATAGGTGAGTTATGTAGGAATTACCAATTCTTGAATTTCAGTTATACTGAAAATGTATAGCTCAAAATGCTGCCTATTTACGATTTGGGAAGAATCGATGAATTATGAATTATGGAAAATATTTTTAGACGCGGTGGAACTTGGTAGCTTAAGCAAAGTCGCCATGCTGCATAACACCAACCAGCCGCAAATCAGTCGGCAAATGAACGAGCTTGAGGCGCAATGTGGCGGTCGTTTGTTTAACCGAACTGGACGCGGTGTCGAACTCACCGATTTAGGCCAGCATTTACTTCCTAAAATTCGTTCATGGCTAAACGTGACCGACCAACTCAATAATGAAATTTTGCACTCGACCGATACCCCGATCGGGACGGTTCGTATTGCCAGTTTGCCGTCTACTGCACATCCGTTGTTATCGACTCTCTATAAAGTGCTTCAAGAGAAATATCCCCTAATTAAGCTGTCGGTGCGTGAAGGGCAAGGGGTACATTTAGAAAAATGGCTGGAAGATGGCAGCGTCGATTTAGCCATACTCTATCGATTTAACCCGACACCTAAACAAGGCGATGTTTACCTTTCCGAAGCTGATACCTATTTGGTCGGTTGTGAAGGTGATGAGTTAACTCAGGCCAATGAAGTCGACTTTAAAGAAGTAAGTGAGTTACCACTGGTCACGTTTTGCAGGCCAAGTAACTGGCGCAATTTTTTAGACCACATGGCTTATGAAAATGGGGTAGACCTGAATATTGTGTTTGAAGCTGACTCGATTAGTTTACAAACGCATTTGGTTTCCGAATCTCGCATGTATACCATGCTGGGGCCGCAAGCGTTAAAGAAGGCCAGCCAATACACCTCAATTCAAGCCGCAAAAATTATTAACCCTGCGCTCAAGCGCTATATTTCTTTGTCTATTTCTAAGCACGGCTATTTAACGCCTGCGTGTAAGGCAGTGATGGAAGAAATTAGGAATTTGGCTGATTTGCTTTAAAAAACTTGTAACTTTATGACTGGCACTGTTGCATCGTTCGAAGCATGGTTTTTACAAAATCACGCGGCACTTCTGGGCTTTGTAGACTTAACTTTCCAAGCTTATGCATGAGTTTTGGGGAATATTGGCGCTCTAAACGGTGATAAATACACAGACAGGTCGCGCGGCTATGTCCAGCGGCTACGCATTTTAAGTAAAAGTCACGGTGTGCATTACTTTTATAGCCAGCAGAGGCAATTGATACAAATAATAATCCACCCAAAAAAACTGAAAAATTATAAAGAGACATATTCCTTCTCGTCGTTGTTGTTTTCTTTATCAATCACTCAGCACAACAGCCGTTTGTGCAAAATATTGGCGAAACTTGCGGCTTCATCATAGTTAGAACGGTTTTAGAGGTCAAATTGATTTGGTGATAAAATGACTAACTAATTTTTTGAGATAAGTTTCAGAATTTAATAAATATTTTTAAATAAAAATTTAAGATTATTTTATTTTTAATTAAAATCGATAAATATTATGAAATTACATTTATTCAATTAAGCAAAAGTTTATTTTAAGATAACTTTTTAATACAAAAATATTATTATATTTAATTGTTTGATTTTAATTAAATTTATTGGATTTTAATATGTTTCTTTGTTTGAGCTTATTGTATCTGTTTGTTAATATAATTAAGTCAATTCGTGGTTAAAATAACAATGTTGAATAATATTTTTGATTTCTTAGACAAGATTGGTTTTGCTTCACAAAAACGGGCTCTACATATTTATTTTACTAATCCTGAAATAAATAATCAGGTTTTTTTACAACGTATTGATGGCTTTCATTCTATAAATGAAGGGCTTTCTGCTGAGCTTATTTGCTTATCAATAAACCCTTATATTTCTTTAAAACAATTTATTGGATGCCAAGTTGCCGTAGAACAAGTAACAGATTCAGGTAAATTATTTAGAACGACAGGAATTATCACAGGGGCGAGTCAAGGGCAAAGTGATGGCGCACTTTGTTTATATAAACTGACTATGCAAGATGCGACAAGTTTATGGCACAAACGACGTAATAGTCGGGTGTTTATGAATAAAAGTGCAGTAGAAATTATTGAGATTATTTTTAAAGAATGGCAAAACAAAAGTTCTTTATTTGCCGCAAGTTTACAACTAGATAGCAGTGGCTTAACTAGGAATTATGATATTCGACCTTTTTCTATGCAGTCGAATGAAAGTGATTACGCGTATTTAACCCGTCTCATGCGGGAAGAGGGTATTAACTGGTTAATTGATGAATCAGAGACTATGGTCTTGAGTAATAGCCAGACGATTGAGCCTCAAAAACTACGCCTTATTGATCATAATAATGAATATAAAGTCTTAGAGCGTCGAGCTATTCGCTATCATAGAAGCGATGCAACTGAACAAAATGACAGTATTACCAGTTTTATTGCACAAAGACAGCTGCAGCCCACGGCAATCCATCTTCAACGTTGGCAAGCAGATAACTTAAGTCAAGAAGATGCAAGTGGTAGTGTTTTAAGCGCACATCAGCATAGTTCACAACGTGATAATGAAAGTTTAAGTCTTGAACAGGCATGGACAATTGCACCTGCTTGGATTACGGACTTAAACGGAGAAGATCAGGCAACCACTTCAAGCAATAGTCAGATTGAAAAACTAAATAAACAATTAAATCAATATCAAGCTTTGCAGGCAAAGTATTTTATTGCTCGAAGCAGCGTACGAGATGCTCAAGTTGGCTATTGGTTTCAGTTAAATGAACACCCTGAACTTGAAAGAAATCATGAAAGTTCTGATAAAGAGTTTTTGATTTTAAGTAAGCGGTTTTATAACCAGAACAATTTACCAAAAGATATACGTGATCAAGTTGTACAACTATTAAGTTTGAGCCATTGGCAAGTCAGCCATGATCGAGCGCAAGAACGTCAAGCCAATGAACTCATGGTTGTACGCCGCTATATCGATATTGTTCCAGAGTTTGACCCATTACATCGTCCCTCTGCCCATGTGCAACGGGCCAAAGTAGTGGGTTTAGATGGAGAAGAAATTCATGTAGATGAATGGGGACGTATCAAGGTTCGTTTTTTATTCACCCGTACCGATGACCATCAACATGATGGAGGTGCAGGAAGCAATGACAATGATACTGACTCGGCTTGGGTAGATGTATTAACGCCATGGGCAGGGGAAGGATACGGTGCACGCTTTTTGCCACGAGTGGGTGAAATCGTTGTAATTGACTTTTTTGATGGAAATATTGATCGTCCATTTGTTACAGGGCGAGTCCATGAAGGGCAACGGTCACCTACCAAATTTGATATTAAAGGCCAGCTACCGGATACCAAAAAGTTAAGTGGTATTCGTACTAAAGAAGTAAGTGGGTCTGGTTTTAACCAACTTCGGTTTGATGATACGACTGGGCAAATTAGTACTCAGCTTCATAGTAGTCATGGGGCAAGTCAATTAAATTTAGGTAACTTAAGTCACCCTAAAGAGCAGGCTGAAAGTGATGGAAGAGGTCAGGGATTTGAATTAAGGTCTGATTTATCTGGTGCGATTCGTAGTAAAGGACTATATGTTTCAACTTTCATTCAACCGGGTGCTCAAAAAACACAACTCGAAGCAAAGGAAGCTATTGAAAATCTTTCCGAGGGCTTGGAGCGTATGAAAGCTTTATCTGAATATGCAGGTAAACAGCAAGCAGAGGCAGCAGATATGCTTCAAAATGTTGAGTTCTATATCAAAAAAATAGAATCTCAATGGAAAGATTTAAAAGCCATGAAAGATGCACTCATGCTTTTAGCTGCTCCTGAAAGTATTGGCCTAACTTCAGGCAAAGATATCCATATTCAGGCATCCGAAAGCATTACGCTTGGTAGCGGAAAATCTATTAATACAAGTACAGATGAAAATCTAATTTTAAATGCGAAGAAAAAAGTAAGTTTATTTGCAGGTCAAGAAGACTTAAAAATTTATGCTGCTAAAGGCAAGTTTGATATTCAGGCCCAAGACAATGTACTCGACGCTTCTGCAAGATTAGATGTCAAAATTACTTCATCAGAAGGCAAAGTTGAAATCAATAGTCCTAATGAAATTGTATTAAGGGCTAAAGAGAGTGCATTAAGAATTGATGCATCAGGGGTAACAATAATTACCCCGCAAAAATTTACGGCTAAAGCTGGTCAACATCTCTTTACAACAGGAGCAAGTGAAACCCCAACCTTACCGATTTTTCCAAATAATGTATGCTGGGAATGTTTGGCGAGACGAGCAGCGCAGAGGGGTGCATTTATAAACAGAGGGGATGGTCGATAAATGACTGCTAAACTACCGCTTCAGACATTTTTTAAAACATTTGAGCCACACTCTTTAGCAGAAGTTGGATTAAACGTTTTTGCACTTGCAGATGCTGCACAAGATGATAGTTTCTTGAAGAAATTTGAGCATCTACGTCAAAAATGCCTTTTGTTAGAAGCTAGTGGTGAGGAGGCAAAAGCGGTATCTCCCCATTTACTTCAACTCCCTCAAGATTTTTCATCACAAGAATGGCAATGGATACAACAAAATATTGCAGGCACGGCTCGCATGACAATTATAGTAAGCCCTTTGTCCTTCAATTATTTGTTTGAGCATTTAAGAAAATTTTTAGAAGTGAAATTTGAAGGTGGACTCGAAATGTTTTTGGCATTTTGGGACCCTGTAATCTTAGCTACCTTGGTTGGCCATAAAGAAAATAAAACTTTGTATGTCGATGGGCCTGTATTCAATGCTCAGCAGATTAAAGACTTACTTACTCCTATTCAAAGTTGGTGGTATTGGGATAGGTTAGGAAAACTTCAAGTAATTTGGGGAATAAATGAACGGGTTGAACAATTACCTTATGTGCAAGTTCCTTTAACTTTTACTGTTGAACAAGAAGAAATGATGGTTGAGGCAACTTTTCCTGATAATCTTATTTATTATTTAAAACTCAATAATGAATTCCTTATTAGTCATATGACAGATAATGAATTATATCAATTTGTTATTAAATCCATTCCTGAGGCTAGAGCGTATAACTTATTTGGTACACGAGATATTTTAAATTTTATTTGTTTAAAATTGATTTATAAAGAAAACTTTTTAACAGATAAAGGGTTAAATCAAAAACTAGAACGCTTAAAAGATAAAAAAATATCTATGGATGAAGTGATGGTCCAACTTGTAGCAAATGCGAGTTAATAAATTTTATGATGAATAAAACACAATGGTCGAATAGATTATTACTAATATTTGGTTTGATATTCAGTCTTGTAGGCTGTGTTAGCCTTGGTTCAAATGCGACTTATGATATGGCAACAACATCTTTTAATTATGATCCAAGTTATACAAGTTACATGGTGGAGTTGAATGGTTCTGAAATAGGTGGTGGATTTGGAGGTGGAACAAATACCTCTAGTGTAAAGATAGGGCCACAGATAGTTACATGGGGCGAGACAGAGACAAATAGTAAAAGAAAACATGTAGCGAAGAATCAAGTTCTTCTTACAAAAGAACAATTGAAAGGGAAAAAATATTTAGCAGTACATATTTATCCTGATGATACGGTTGAAATATCAACTTCAAATGATTGGCCTGAACCTATTCAAAAGGGACTAGATTGGCGAACTGAAATCTGGAAGAAAATTCATAGAAATTAAGAGGCTTATACTATGAATATAAAATTTAAATAGGATAAAAATATTAAATGATGAGGAAATTCATAAATCTTATTTTCGTAAGGTGGTATATATTTCACTTTTTAATTAGTGAGTAAGTAAACTTATTGTAAATTCTTAATTTATAAGAATCCTAAGTTTTTATAAATTTGATAATTGAGTTTTAAAATGAGGTTTAATTAAATGAGTTTAAAGAAAATATTGTTATTACCAATAAGCCTAATGATGAGTGCAGCTGGTTGCGCAGGTATTGGTCCCAATGCGACTTATTATATGGGAACCACATCTTTTCAATATTTTACTTCTTACCATGCTTATATGACTGAGCTAAATGGTGAAGAAATTGGAGGAGGATTTGGTGGAGGCATGAATACTTCTCCAGTTAAGATTGGTTCACAAGTCATTACATGGGGTGAGACAAATAGTAAAAGAAAGCATGTAGCGAAGAATCAAATTGTTCTTACAAAAGAACAATTAAAAGGGAAAAAATATTTAGCTGTACATATATATCCTGATGAAACCGTAGAAATAACGACTTCAAATGATTGGCCTAAACCTACAGAAAAAGGACTCAAACTATTAGATCAATTAAGAAAATAATAGGGAACAATAAATGATTCAAAGTTTATTACAGCGAACAAATTCAATAAATACAGATGTCTCAAATGAAAAACCATCTTGTAAACAAGACTGTAGAGATATCATCAATATATCAGTATTTTTTGATGGTACTGGTAATAATAAAAAAGATGATGAAGATACCAAAAGGTGGTCAAATCCTGCTCGATTGTGGAAAAATGCTAGTGAATATGCATTGAGTGACTTATTGTCTTCTAAAGAGAAAATAACTTCAAATTATGCAATTTATATTTCTGGTGTTGGAACAAAATTTAATGCTGAGCTAAATATCTTTCAAAGAGCTATTTCGTGGGTACAAGATAACCTTGGTCTGGGTGCTGGTGCTGGGTTGGGAGGTTCAAGACGTTTAGATTATGGTGAAGACCAGTTAAATGATGCTTTAAAGCAAATCCTGATTTTTAATGCACAAAAGGTTGAAAAAGACATTAAAAAATATGTAAGTGAAAAAAAGGAGTACAGCTTTGCTGAAGTCGATAAAAGCTTAAAAGAACATCGCTTAATTAAGAAAATTAATATTTCTGTGTTCGGTTTTTCACGTGGCGCTGCACTTGCCCGTGCTTTTACAAATCAGTTTATGTGGCAGTGTCAATCAGACTGTGATGGGCTGACGTATGGTCAAGGTAAGTATCCGATTGAATTTAAGTTTTTAGGAATTTTTGATACGGTTGCTTCATTTGGCTTGCCTGCCACAAATTTAAGTAATAGCTTACCTTTTTTAGAACGTGATTTGGTTGTAGATGAGCGGGTTCAAAACTGTTCACATTATATCGCTGGTAATGAACTGCGCTTTGCTTTCCCTGTTGATGTTATTCATAAAGACAATAAGTTAGCTAACAGTAATTGGAAAGAAGTGGTATATCCCGGAGTACATTCTGACGTTGGTGGTGGTTATGAACCAGGTAGCCAAGGAGTAAATGACAATTTTGCCCGAATTCCGTTAAAACATATGCTAGAGGATGCCTTACAAGCAGGTGTCAAAATGTATAGCTATGATGAGTTGAAATTAAAACATTCCGAAATTTTTGAGCAGTTTGAAATTCAACCAGATTCTCAAAAATATTATGATGCTGTAAAAGCCGCTATACCAAGCCAAGGAAGTATTCAAAATCAGATTAAAGGTTGTATGAAACTTTACTACGGTGCCTACGGTACGATTGCACGTGCTGGAAATGAACTTTCTGTTAGTCAGCGTGTACGTCAGGAAAATAAATATCGTGAACTTATACCAGTTGGCCCATCCGATATGGCAACTGAAATGCAAAGATTGATGAAACTAAAAGAAGCAACCGCTTCGAAAAAAGATGGTTTTAATATTTTTAGAGTTTTTTCACCGGTTTCAACTGCCTATGAATATATGATTGGTGTAGAAGATTGGCAATTTGAGAGTTGGAATACAAATGTCAGTGATGATGTTAAAAAATTCTATTTAAATTATGTTCATGACTCTAAATATGGCTTTTTAAGTAATGTAGAACCATTTAGTTATTTCCGTCAGAGAAAAGTTTATGAGTCACGTCGTAGCGCCAGTGGTGAAGGGTGGGATAAAAAAGCTGCTGAACAGAAAGTAACTTGTAGTTTCCCTAAACAAGAAATACCGCAAAATCAGTTTATTGATGCTTATAAACAAGCTCAACAGACAGATAACTTTTTAAATGCATCTTAGTGATGCATTTAAAATACCTTAGCTTTAAAAATAAAAAGTCCAATTGCATTGTATCTTTTTTAAATACACTCTGACTTAAAATGAACAGCTAGGTTTTTACATAAAGATCTGTTGTTATTAAAGATCGAAATTTATATTAAATTTCTGACAAAAATTTCTAATTAAAAAACCAATATTTGATAGGAAGTGTAATGCCAGAGACTTCAATTCAACAAGAAACACAAAGCACATGGGCCATATGTCGAGATCCTGTTTTACTCACCATGGTGGGTGGGGCAATTGATACTATTGGTTTTATTGCATTGTTTGGCTTTTTCACCGCGCATGTGACGGGAAACTTAGTGTTGGCAGGGGCAGCATGGGTTAAAGGTGGCTCGGGTTTATGGATTAAGCTCGCAGCAATTCCACTATTTATTTTGACCGTTGTTATTACCAAATTGTTGATTGACCGCAGTCAGGTCAAGCACAAGACGCTGTCTTATTTATTTTTATTTGAAGCTATTTTTCTATGTGCCTTTATGGTGGCAGGGCTTTACTTCGAGCCATTTAAAAATCCGGATGCGCTAACAGTTGCAGTAACGGGTGGGCTAGGTTTAATTGCTTTGGCTATTCGTAATACTTCAAGCAAAACCCTTATTAAAAATATTAGCCCAAGCACCATGATGACAGGTAATACCACCCAGCTCGGAATTGATATTGCCAACTTACTTAAAGACAATAACGCAGCCAATCGGGCCAGTTTTCTAAAAAGTGCCAGTATTGTAATTGGTTTTGTGATTGGTGCTTTCTTAGGGGCGATACTTTATGTCTATTTTGATTTCTGGAGTGTAGCGCCGTTTATCTTACCAATTTTGTATTTCTCTTATTTAGCTTCACAGCAAAAGTTCAACCAAGCTTGATTTGACAAAATAACAAAAAAGCCTGAATTAAAATGAGTTCAGGCTTTTTTCGTAATATAGCAAAACGGAAGCGAAGTCGAAATTGTTCGTTCACTGCTTTACAGGCATAATGACCAGATGGGGAATACATTCGATTAAGGAAGGCAGAATGACAAAGTCTTACCATTATTCAATCATAACAATAATGGCTTTGCTCAGTGGCTGTCAGGTCATTCATTTAAAAGAAAGTAATTTAAGCAATGCTTTAAAAAGTAAGAATGAAAGTATTCTGACCGACGGCACCTTAAGTCATCAAACCCAAAACTTACTGTATTTGGTCAAAGAAGATGAAAAAACTTGCCTACAAAATTTTGATGATTGTTTAAAGAAAATTCAGAGCCTGTCCGAAAATAGTAGCCGAGAAGAACGCTATGCCGCGCTGAGTGAAATTTACTTGGCAAAAGCTTTAGATGTCGGGCGTAGTAGCCAGTGTAACGTCATTAATAAAAGTAACAGTTGCGTTGAGCAAGAGTTAGCGCTGTTCGATAAAAGCTTGCGCTATAGTTATGTCTATTTATTTGATTCTGAAGAGTCACCGTTTGATCGGGTATTTGACCATCGCCAAAATCAGGTACGTATTTTTTATAACGTGGCCTTGTCAAAGCTTATGACCACGTATTTTAATCATTTAAATACGCATCGTTTTCCGCCATTGCTGAAAGCAGATGGGCATGAGTACCATGTCAATTTTGACCACGCGTTAGATGTACAAAAAATTGAAGTCGATACTTTTCGCTCCAGCTATAACATGAACTTTTCCGGTTTTAATACCGTCAACCGTAAGGATGGTTTGGGGGCAGAGTTTATTGTTGGGCGTAAAGAAAATGATGTGAATCACGGCTTCATTTTAGACCCAGATAATTTTTATGCTCACCAAGCCAACCCTAATATTCATTTACCACGCTTCTTTCCAGCCACTGCTATTGCATACCCAAAACAAAAAGCCACAGCCGATCAGGTGATTGCTGGGGCAGAGTTAGAAATTGCGATGTTCGATCCATATCGACAAGACCGTGTAAAAATTGAAGGTGTGGACTATCCACTGACTGCAAACTATTCGGCACCTTATGGGCTGTGGCTATCGAAATATAATTTAGGTGCGGCAGGTTATTGGTCTTTAATTAATAAAGAAGCCAATTTAATCATGCCGCATTTATATATGCTGGAACCTTTTAACCCGAATAAGAAAATTATTGTGTTTGTTCATGGTTTAGCAAGTAGCCCAGAGGCGTGGGTGAGCCTAACCAATGACATTATGGGCGATGCCGAATTAAGGAAAAACTATCAGGTTTGGCAGGTGTTTTATTCAACCAATATGCCGATTTTTGAAAGTCGTTTTCAGATTTATTCATTGTTGAATCAGGCTTTTCAAAACATTGCTAAAGAAAGCTATGCGGCACATGATGCAGTGTTGGTCGGGCATAGTATGGGGGGAGTAATTAGCCGTTTACTGGTGAGTAATGCCGATGTTTCGGAGCAAGCCATACAAAAAATGAATGAAGCGCAGCTAAACCGTTTAAAAGAAAATCCAGTCATTCGTGAGCGTTTTCAGTTCAAAGCTTTGCCATATTTTAATCGAGTTGTTTTTGTTTCGGCACCGCACCATGGTACTGACTACGCTGACCGATGGTTTACCCAAATTGCCCGCCGTATTATTCGTTTGCCCGCTAATTTTTTTATTGCAGTTGAAATGAGAGACGAGAAAAATACAAAACTCAGAAAAGGCTTAATTGAAAATGGAGCGAGTAATTTAAGTCGCTCTTCTAACTTTATGCAGTTGACTCAAGCCATTCAACCATCACCCCAAGTGGTCTATCACTCGATTATGGGCAATATTAACGGGACAACAGATAAGTTAAAAAGCAGTGATGGGATTGTGCCTTATCAAAGTTCACATTTGGGTGGGGAGCAGTCAGAGCTGATTATTAAAGGTGGCCATTCAATTCAAACTAGCCCTGAGGCAATTTTAGAATTACGCCGTATTTTACGATTGCATTTAAAGCAGTCGCAGCTTTCAAAGTAGAGAGTTTTATTCTTAGAAAACCACTGCTGAACTAGGTCAACAGTGGTTGAAATAATTAATTTAGCTGATTTTGTTTGAGCGATTTTTTATGCTCAAAGTAGCTGATTGAAAAAATAACCAAGCCGACCAAATACAAGACACCAGACAACAGCAGTAAGTCTAAACCTGCTGCATAGAGTAACCAAAGCGCATAGATTGAAGCGACACTTGCAATCGCAATATGCGGCGTGCGTTTGTGGCGAATGGATTCTTTAAGGTAAAAAGCTGACACCAGAAAATAAGGCAGCAAAATCATGACCGATGAAATCAATAAAAGCTGAGTGTAGTTTTTATTGAAAAAATACACGGCAATGAGTGAGCCTTGTACCACAAGCGTCGTCAACCAAAGTGATGAAATGGGTACATTATTTTGGTTATTCTTTAAAAATAATTTCGGGAAAGCACCATTTTTTGCAGCTAAAAATGGAATTTCAGTGGCAAATAAGGTCCAACTTAAGTAAGAGGATGCAACCGAAATAATCAACCCGATGGTAATAATGATGGTACCCGGCAAGCCGATCAGTTGCTGTAAAATGGTCGCCATAGATGGGTTATGCATGCCTGCAAGCGCTTCACGACTTGCCACACCATAAGCCAATACGGTCACCATCACGTAAAAACTTAATGCCAGCAAAACACCTAAAATAGTTGCTTTGCCAATGTCATGACGTTTTTTTGCACGCGATGATAAAACTACAGCACCTTCAATACCGGTAAATACCCAAAGGGTAATCAACATCAGGTCTTTCACTTGCTGCCAAAGTGGAACTTGCAAAGAAAAGTCATGTAAGTTGAGTTTGAATAGATCAAACTTAAAGGCAATGAAGGTAAAGAAGATGAAAACCACCATTGGAATAATTTTGGCAATGGTTGCCAGTAAATTTACAATCGCAGCTTCTTTAATGCCTCGACTCACTAACCAGTGCACCAGCCATACAAAAATGCTTGAGCCAATCAGTGAATAGAGTGTATTACCTTCACCAAAAATAATATGGTCTTTGCTGTCGGTAAACATGCCGACGCCTGAAAAGGCAATCACCACATAACCCACAATACCAATGGTAGTACACAACCAATAGCCCCACGCCGAGCAAAACCCGATCAGGTCTCCAAAGCCTTCGCGTGCATAGTTATAAATACCGCCGTCAAGGTCTGGTCGTTGACGCGTTAAATGCAACAATGAGAGGGCCAAGAAAATAATGCCGACCCCAGTAATGAGCCATGCAACAAGAAGGGCAGAGCCGTTAGCAACTTGAGCCATATTTTGGGGGAGGCTAAAAACGCCTGACCCCACCATAGAACTAAAGACCAGCGCTGTAAGAGACAATAATCCGATTTTGGCAGCAGACATGGTATTTATTCTTTAAAAAATTGAGAAAGTTCAGCAATGTGTTCTGGCCCGATACCACAACAACCGCCCACTAAACTTGCACCTGCTTGCTGCCATTGTTTAGCAAAACCAAGATAAGCTGGAGCATCTAAGTCTTTACGAATTTCATCCAGACCATCGTTGGCAGTAGCGCTTTCATCTTGCGGTGGGAACGCGTTGGCATAAGCACCAATCTGCACCGACTCTGGAATGAGTCCTTTAATTTCATTAATTGCTTGCAAGATCACTTCAGGTTGGCAGCAGTTAAACAATACTGCTTTGGCATTTGATTGTTTGATGAAATCAGCCACTTGTTGCATATTTTCGCCTGAACGAAGTAATGCTTGTTCTTGTTTAATCTCATCTTGCAGCGTAAATGACACCCAATAGTCTTTACCATCTTGTGGTAATAACGCATGGACTGTTTCAACTTCTTTTAAGCATGATTGGGTTTCTGCTAACCAAAAATCTACTTCCGGTGCCAAGGTATTAATGATGGGTTCTGCAAGGTTTTTAGCTTGTTCAGGTTGAAACAGGTCTGCACGGTAAGAGCCAAATAACGGTGGTAAGCAGCCCGCGATTTTGACATTCTTGCCGCTTTCTTGAACTGCATTTTTTGCTTGTTCAATAGCAACTTTAATTAAACGCACGCCGTCAGTTTCAAAGCGTTCTTGACCAATATGAAATGGCACAACAGCATAGTTATTAGTCGTAATGACTTCTGAACCAGCGTTAATAAAATCGAGATGTACTTCTTTTACTGTTTCTGGTGCTTCAATGAGTGCAAGCGCAGACCATTCTGGTTGACGAAATGGAGCGCCACGACGGGCCAATTCACGGCCTAAACCGCCATCTAAAATTTTCATAAATTACAACGTAAAGGGAGAAAAATAATTCAGCTAATCTAGCGTGTAGATGGATCGTATTCAATCGCGAATATGCTCGATATATTTCTAAATAAATTAGATTGTTATGAATATTTTTTCTTAAAAGGAATTCTGTAGATCATGTTCAGTTTTACTGATGAACTTCATGTGAAAAAGATTACGTATTTATTTGAAAATATAGACTAAAAAATAATCTTATAACGCGCCATATTGTTGCCAACTTTCGCCAGTGTGCTGCGTTCTATAATACGCTTTAAGCTGTTCAAGCTGCATAAAGTGTATGCCTGACCAAATTAATAAACTGATGAATATTAAAACTTTAGATAAGCGACGAACTTTTTCTAGGCGAGCAAAAGCTAACAGTACAAAAAATAAGGCAGGTAAAAATATAAAGAATTGAACAGGGGAGAAAAATAAATGAGCAGTACTAAAATATAACGCCACTGCACTCATCAGCACATTTAAAACAGAGCATAGTTTTTGATATTTGCCGAGCTTAAAAGAGTAGGCAGTAATGACAAATAGCAGGGCTGAGCTAACATAAATCGCTGTACCACCAATCATCCACATATAAAACCCGCTCACCAAAAGATAAGCAAGTAGCAAAACAAGCACGAGCTTAAAGCATAATGACAAGAGGTGAGAAGATGAGTTTAAATGGGTCATAGCGAATCTAAATATCTCAAATGAGGGCTTAAAAAACAAAAGGACGAATCGAAATTCATCCTTTTGGTATTTTACTTATATATCGTCAAACTTAGTTTGCTTTTGCAACTGGGGCAGTAGCAGTTTCATCGTTTGCAGCTTTGAACGGAGATGTATAGTTCAAGCCAAGTGTAGAGCTTGTGTACTGACGAACTTTGTCAAGTAACACAGGGTCTTTGCTTAAGTCTTGTTTATAAGAAACCACAATTTCATGAAGCTTCTGGTTCCACTTACCTTCAGTTTGCTCAGGGAAAGCTTTTTCAAGCAAGTTAAGCATGATATATGGAGAAGTCGAAGCACCCGGAGACGCACCTAACAATGCAGTTACAGCACCATCTTTAGATGCAAAGATTTCTGTACCGAATTGAAGTGTTGCAGGTTTACCCGGTTCTTTTTTGATGATCTGAACACGTTGACCACCTTGGCTTAAACGCCAGTCTTCAGCTTTCGCATCTGGGTAGTATTTACGAAGTTCATTTAGACGGTCTTCATCTGACATCATGACTTGGCTGACCAAGTATTTAACAAGATCAAGGTTTTCCAAGCCAACAGTCGTCATTGGTAAAACGTTGTTTTTGTTGGTTGATGCAAGTAAATCAAGCTGAGAACCATTTTTCAGGAACTTGTTTGAATACGTTGCAAATGGGCCAAACAATACATATTTTTTACCGTCGATATAACGTGTATCAATATGTGGTACAGACATTGGAGGCGCACCAAGTTCAGCACGGCCATATACTTTCGCTGTGTGTTCAGTAGTAATTTTTGGGTTGTCAGTAATTAAGAACTCACCACCAACAGGGAAGCCAGCATATTGTTTAGCTTCAGGTAAACCGGTAAGTTGCAATAATTTAACTGCTGCACCGCCTGCACCGATAAATACAAAACGTGTTTTAACGTGATCTACTTTACCAGTTTTCAAATTTTTGAAAGACACAGTCCAAGTTTTGTCATCATTTTGGCTGATGCCAGTCACTTCAGTTGATGTCTGTAATTTGAAATTCGGGTTTTGATTTAAATGACCTACTAATTGTTTAGTGATTGAACCATAGTTCACGTCAGAGCCAACATCCATACGGGTTGCTGCAACTTTTTGACTAGGGTCTCGGTCATTCATCACTAAAGGTGCCCATTGTTTAATCACAGCTGGGTCTTCAGTAAATTTCATACCTTTGAACAACGGGCTTTGGATCATGGCAGCATAACGTTTTTCTAAGAATTGAACGTTATCGCCCCAAACGAAAGCAATGTGTGGAACTGGATTAATGAATGATTTTGGTTCAGCTAAAACGCCTTGTTTTACCTGATATGACCAGAACTGTTTAGCAACTTCAAATTGAGAAGCAACTTTTTCAGCTTTGGCAATTTCCATCTTACCGTTTTTCTCTTCGGTATAGTTCATTTCCATAAAGCCAGAGTGGCCTGTTCCGGCATTGTTAAAGCCGTTTGAACTTTCTTGAGCAACTTGGTCAAGACGCTCAAACATACGAATTTGCCAGTTTGGTTCAAGCTCAGTGAAATAAGTACCGAGAGTGGCACTCATGATGCCGCCGCCAACAAGAACAGCATCAACAACTGGCTCATCTTTTGCAGTTTCAACTTGTTTTGACGTTGTTGGTCTAAACAAGAATGCAATACCTGCAATTAGAATAAGAATGATTAATACCAGAAGGTATTTCAAAAACTTTTTCATGTAAGGGGGACCTTAAAATAAGTTATTTGAGTCACTTAAGGTGTGAGGAAACCTAGACAGCGTATCCAGACAAAACGGATATAAATGCGAAAGTAAATTCTCAAAATTAGAGAACTTCGAAAAAAATAAAAATTACTTGGGATTATCGCAAACACTCTATATTTTAGACTAATTTTGCATTGACAAGACAATTTTTATAATAAATGGGGTTCATCAAAATCATAAATATGATTTATATTTAATCAAATTGAGCTTTAAAAAGATAATTTAAGACAATTATTTTTATTTAAATATTTGAAATTAAATTAATAATTTTAATTTGATTAAAGTTAAATCATTTGAAGAATATTTGCCTATAAAAATCGATTAATTTTTATTTCGTACCCTATTTATGTAAATAAGCTCTTCGTAGACGCTTATTTTCTGTCATACATTGTTCTTATTAATATTGGTTCTATAAAGATTAAATTAAGGGCATATCTCTGCATAAGAAATATGCCCTTTCAGATTTTATGATGCTACATAGAACGGTGCAGTTGAACGTGGTAACGCTTCACGTCCACGAATTTGGTCTGCAATTTTCTCGGCAATCATAATGGTAGTTGCATTTAAGTTACCGGTAATAATGAGCGGCATGATAGAGGCATCGACAACACGTAAACCACGCATACCGTGTACACGACCTTGACCATCTACAACAGCCATTTCATCTTCACCCATCTTGCAGCTACAAGATGGATGGTAAGCTGTTTCTGCATGGTTACGAACAAAGTCATCAAGCTCTGCATCGGTTTGCAAATGTTTGCCCGGACTAATTTCTTCACCACGATATGGATCAAGCGCAGGTTGCTGCATGATTTCACGAGTAATACGAATTGCATCGCGGAACTCGCGCCAGTCTTGCTCAGTCGACATGTAGTTAAACAAGATACTTGGATGCTCAAACGGATCTTTTGATTTAAGTTTGATTCGACCACGTGAAGGCGAACGCATTGAACCAACGTGGGCTTGGAAGCCGTGTTCTTTCACTGCATTACTACCGTTGTAGTTAATGGCAACCGGCAAGAAATGGTATTGGATGTTTGGCCACGTAAACTCATCCGAACTACGGATAAATCCGCCTGCTTCAAACTGGTTACTTGCACCAATGCCTGTACCGTTAAATAACCACTCGGCACCAATCGCAGGTTGGTTATACCATTTCAAGGCAGGGTATAAAGAAACGGGTTGTTTACATTTATATTGTAAGTACATTTCTAGGTGGTCTTGCAGGTTTTCACCTACGCCCGGCAAATCATGAACCACATCAATGTCCATTGATTTTAAGAAAGTGCTTTGACCCACACCTGAGCGCTGTAAAATTTGCGGTGACGCAATTGCACCTGCGCACAGTAATACTTCGCGTTTAACCAATGCACGTTGTAAGTTGTTTTGGTCAGCACCAATAATGTATTCAACACCAATAGCTTGCTTTTGATTAAACAAGATTTTATTGGTTGTGGCGTGAGTCAGAATGGTCAGGTTTGGACGACCTTTTGCCATATCCAAATAACCACGTGCAGTGCTTGAGCGACGACCTTTAGGTGTAACCGTGCGGTCCATTGGACCAAAGCCTTCTTGTTGGTAACCGTTTAAGTCAACAGTACGCGGATAACCTGCTTGTACACCAGCTTCAACCATGGCATGGAACAACACATTGTTGCCATTTTTAGGGGTAGCAACGGACACAGGACCATTGCCGCCATGGTAGTCATTTTCACCAATGTCACGGGTTTCGGCTTTTTTGTAGTATGGCAAACAGTCGGCATAAGACCAGTTTTCAAGGCCTTTATGAGTTGACCATTGCTCTAAATCCATTGCGTTACCGCGGATATAGCACATGCCATTAATTAAAGATGAGCCACCTAAACCTTTTCCACGACCACATTCCATACGACGGTTATTCATGTGTGGTTCTGGGTCGGTTAAATAAGCCCAGTTATAGCGACGGCCTTGAAGAGGGTAGGCCAAAGCTGCCGGCATTTGTGTACGGAAATCCAAGCGATAATCTGGTCCACCCGCTTCTAATAATAAAACGGTGGTATCTTTGTCTTCAGTAAGACGCGCAGCGAGTACATTTCCGGCAGATCCTGCGCCAATAATAATGTAATCATATTCTTTAATATTCATAACTATCCTTTTTTTACTAACAGTTTGCCAGAGCAATCTATAAAGACTGCTCGGCATATGTGATTTAGGTTGAAGTGTTTAAAGCGATGGAGGCATTAAAAAATGCTTTGATAATCGCCAAGTTCAACTTGAATAGATTTGATACGGGTATAGTGCCCAAGCGTAGTTAAGCCATTTTCACGGCCTACACCAGATTGTTTATAGCCACCGACTGGCATCTCGGCAGGCGATTCGCCCCAAGTGTTAATCCAGCAAATACCAGCTTCAATTTGGTGAATAATGCGATGAGCACGGCTGATGTCTTGAGTAACAACGCCAGCAGCTAAACCAAAGGTGGTGTCGTTAGCACGACGGATGACTTCTTCTTCGGTTTCATAGCTTAAGATGCTCATGACAGGTCCAAAAATCTCTTCTTGAACAATCGCCATCTGGTCAGTGCAGTCGCTAAATACTGTCGGTAGTACATAAGCGCCTTTGGCAAGTTCGCCTTCTGTTGCGCGGCCACCGCCAATTAACACTTTAGCGCCTTGTTGTTTGCCTGACTCAATGAAAGACAACACTTTTTCCATGTGAGGGAAGCTAGTGAGTGGACCGAAGTTGGTGTCTTCAGCCATTGGGTCGCCAATGCGAATACGTTTTACACGCTCTACAACGGCTTTTTCAAAGTCGGCTAAAAGTGATTTTGGAACAAATACGCGTGTACCGTTGGTACATACCTGACCTGAGCTAAAGAAGTTCGCCATGACTGCAATATCTGCGGCACGATTAAGGTCGGCATCTTCACAAATAATGAGTGGAGATTTACCACCAAGTTCCATAGTCACTTCTTTTAGCGTAGAGCCAGCAGCGCTTGCCATAACTTTTTTGCCAGTTTCCACACCGCCAGTGAATGAGATTTTTTCAATCACAGGATGTTCAGTGAGCCACTGACCAATTTCACGACCAGCACCTTGCACCACGTTAAAGACGCCGTCTGGAACGCCTGCTTCTGTATAGATCTCTGCAAGTTTAAATGCAGTGAGTGGAGTGGTTTCACTTGGTTTGAAAATCATGGCATTACCCGCAGCAAGGGCAGGGGCAGATTTCCATAAAGCAATTTGAATTGGATAGTTCCAGGCACCAATACCAGCAACTACACCTAACGGTTCACGGCGTGTATAAAAGAAACTTGATTCGCGAAGTGGAACTTGTTCACCTTGAATGGCTGTTGCAAGTCCTGCGTAGTATTCGAGTACATCTGCGCCAGTCACAATATCGACTGTAGATGTTTCGCTAAAAGCTTTACCTGTGTCGAGTGTTTCAAGACGGGCAAGCTCATCATTACGTTCACGAAGAATGTCGACAGCACGACGTAAAATACGTGAACGTTCCATGGCAGTCATGGCAGCCCAGATTTTTTGTCCTTGTTGGGCACTTTGTACAGCAGCTTCAATATCTTGTTCAGAAGCTTGCTGAAGAGTCGCGATTGTCTCGCCGTTGGCAGGGTTAATACTATTAAATGTTTTACCACTGGTTGCTTTAACGTAGCGTCCATGGATATACAATTGATGAACTTGTACATCACTCATTTTGTCTCTCCTGCAAAGGCTTGTTCGCAAATTGCAATTGCGTTTGTACATAATCGTAAGCAATGGAACGAGCAAGGTTGCTGTCAAATTCGTTATGACGGCTTAAACTGCCTCGTAACCATAATCCATCAATCAATGCTGCCAAACCTCTAGCGGCAACACTGGCCTGTTGTTCATCCATTAACTTAAGAAAATAAAACTTTAAGTTGGAATACAGGCGTTGATCATTAATCTTTTGCAAGCGGCTTAAGTCCGGTACATGCATACTTGCTGACCAAAAGTCCAACCAGACCCGCATTGCTTTTTCATTGACCTGACTAATGTCAAAGTTGGAGTCGATAATGGCCTTAATTTGGCTCTCTGGATGCGAATCTGCTTCTGCTCTGTACTGTTCGGTTTTACGACGCAGAACATTTAACATTTCTTGCATGCAGGTATTTATCAACCCTTGTTTGTCGCCAAAATAATGGCTGACAATGCCGGTCGACAGCTCGGCTTTTTTTGCAATTTGTGCAATGGTGGTATTAGATAACCCCACTTCATAAATTACGTCGAGTGCAGCGTTCATGATTTCTTCACGTCGCACATGTTCTGGTTTTACTCTGCGTTTTGTCATGGTTGTCCACATCAGCACTTTTAGTGGTGCTTAAAATTCAACATGTTAACTTGCAGAGCATCATAGCACTTTTTTATCATACTTGTTATTGATTGAACGTTCAATCAATAACAAGTATGATATGTAAAAATCAATGAATTTTTGAACAAGCTTCTAAAAATAAAGAGGTGAAATCAAAGGTTCTTAAGGATAGGATGATGCGCATAAGTACATTACTTATCACGTTATTTTGAGAAAAATACACCGATTGCAAGGAGCAATAAGATGGTGTTGAAAAGTGATGGATATTCTTCAGACCATATTCGGTTAAATCGTTTCGTATTTTGGAGTTCAGCAATCAGTATCGGTATTTTTGGCCTACTTTTTGTGCTGTTTCCAGAAAAAAGTCAGTTTTGGCTGACCTATGTACAAGAGCAAGTAAATCACTTTTTTGGGTGGTATTACATGCTGGTTATTGTGCTGTGTCTGGGTTTTGTTGGTTGGCTCGCTTTTTCAAAAGTAGGGCAGATTCCTTTGGGAAAAGATGACGACAAACCAGAGTTTAGTTATTTGGCTTGGACTTCAATGCTGTTTTCGGCAGGGATTGGTATTGCGCTACTTTATTATGGTGTGGCCGAACCTGTTGACCATTTTTTAAGACCGCCAGAAGGTGAGGCAGGAACGATTCAGGCAGCCCGTAATGCGATGACTTATAGCTTTTTGCATTGGGGGATTCATGGCTGGGTGCTCTATGCATTGCTCGGAGTTACTTTAGGTTACTTTGCTTTCAGACAAAACTTGCCATTAGCACTTCGCTCGGCGCTTTACCCAATTTTTGGAGAGCGAGTGCATGGCTTGGTGGGTGATTTTGTCGATGGCTTTGGAATTTTAGCGACGGTCATTTCTTTGGTCACCAACTTGGGAATCGGAGCGTTGGTGCTGGTATCGGGCATTTGTTACTTACTGCCGCAAATTCCGGATAACTCTGCGACCTTAATTACTGCCGTGCTCATCATGATGTTCGTTGCCACGATTACGACCGTGGTGGGTATTGAAAAAGGTTTGGCGTGGTTGTCGCGTATTAATTTACGTCTGCTATATGCCTTACTTTTATTTGTATTTTTAACGGGTCCGACAAACCATTTATTAAATGGTCTGGTACAAAATACGGGCGATTATCTCAATAATTTTATTGGTAAAAGTTTTGATATGTATTTGTACAATCAAAAAGCCAGTGGCTGGTTGGGTTCGTGGACTGTATTTTATTGGGCTTGGTGGATTGCATGGGCGCCTTTTGTCGGTATGTTTATTGCCCGCATTTCAAAAGGACGTACCATTCGTGAAGTAGTATTAGGTGTATGCCTGATTCCACTCGGCTTTACACTGGCTTGGATTTCGGTTTTTGGAAACACTGCAATTTATTTTATCTTGCAGCAAAAACAGAAAGTATTAGGCGATATGGTCTTAACTGATCCAGCATTATCTTTATTTAAATTACTCGAATATCTGCCGTTTAATCCTTACGTTGCAGGTATTGTTGTTGTAATTTGTTTCGTTTTATTTTTGACACCAGTTGGCTCTGGTACACTAATGATCGCTAATTTGTCCTCAAAAGGGGGCACCAATGATAGTGATTCACCGATCTGGTTACGCGTCTTTTGGTCTGTGGTAATTACCATTGTAAGTATTGGCTTGCTTTTAGCCGGTAGTTTTAACTCCATGCAAAGTGCTGTGGTGTTATGTGGTTTACCATTTTCAGTCATTATTTTGCTCTATATGTTTGGTTTAGCCAAAGCGTTAAAGCAAGATGATTTTGACCCTCAATTAGTGAAAAAACAGTTAGCTGTTTCAAAAGACATTTCAGTCCCATCGAATTGTGACCAGAATAAAGTGACCGAGGTTTTATAACCTCAATCGATCACATCTATATATTATTTTTTTGCGTTTAAAGTCGTCTTTTCATTGTTTTAAATAAGAGTGAAAAGACGAAATTAAATATTTTGTTTTTATTTTATTCCTTGAGGATTGTATGGCAACAGATAATCCAAGAGCAGTTGATGATTTAACATTATCTAAATCTAAAAAAGACCCGCTCAACCGTGTGGTTTTTTATTTTTCAGCTGTACTTATTTTAATTTTTTCTCTCGTCACGTTTTTGTTCAACGATTTTGCAAATCGAGTCATGAATGCCGTGCTTCAGTGGGTGACTTCAACCTTTGGTTGGTATTATCTGCTTGCCGCAACCCTATATATGGCCTTCGTGATTTTTATTGCCTGCTCAAGATATGGCAGTATCAAATTAGGCCCTAAGCATTCAAAGCCTGAGTTTAGTTTACTCAGTTGGTCTGCCATGCTGTTCTCGGCGGGTATTGGTATCGATCTGATGTTCTTCTCGGTCGCTGAACCATTGTCTCATTACATGCAACCTCCGGTTGGAGTAGGTCAAACCTATGAAGCAGCACGCCAAAGTATGGTCTGGACATTGTTTCACTATGGCTTAACTGGCTGGTGTATGTATGCCTTGATTGGTATGTCATTGGGATACTTTAGCTATCGTTATAATTTGCCGCTTACTATTCGTTCTGCACTTTATCCAATCTTTGGTCAAAGAATTAATGGTGCGATTGGGCATAGTGTTGATACAGCTGCCGTGATCGGGACAATTTTTGGTATTGCGACCACCTGCGGGATTGGAGTAGTACAGCTGAATTATGGCCTACATGTGTTATTGGGGTTACCAGAAAATATCTGGATGCAATTTATCCTGATTGCTGTCGCGGTGGGTATTAGTATTATTTCGGTGACATCTGGGGTTAATAAAGGCCTGCGGATTTTATCTGAAATCAATATTTATGTTTCGGTCGGGTTATTGCTGTTTATTTTATTCTTGGGAAATACCGAGTTTTTACTTAATGCCCTGGTCCAAAATATTGGTGACTATTTAACTCGTTTCCCTGCTTTAGCATTACAAAGTTTTGCTTTTGAACAGCCTAAAGAATGGATGAGTAGTTGGACTTTCTTCTTCTGGGCGTGGTGGATTGCTTGGTCTCCATTTGTAGGACTCTTTTTGGCACGTATCTCAAGAGGACGTACCATTCGTGAGTTTGTATGCGGTACCTTAATTATTCCACTTCTATTTACACTTACGTGGTTATCTATTTTTGGTAATAGTGCTCTGCACAGCGTTATTTTTGAAGGCAATCAAACCTTAGCAGCGACGGTGTTAGCAAATCCGGCTCATGGTTTCTACGACCTGTTAGCGCAATATCCGGGCTTTACCTTTATTGCTTCAATTGCCACTGTGACGGGACTTTTGTTCTACGTGACTTCTGCCGATTCAGGAGCTCTGGTTTTAGGTAACTTCACGACTAAACTCACTAATATTGATAATGATGCTCCACGTTGGTTAAGCGTGTTTTGGGCAGTGGCGATTGGTTTACTCACATTAGCCATGCTCATGACCAACGGCATTACTGCCTTGCAAAACGCAACTATTATTATGGGTTTGCCGTTTAGTTTTGTGATGTTCCTTGTGATGGCCGGGCTTTATAAGTCCCTCAGACTTGAAGATTACAGGCATGCTAGTCTCAGTATGAATGCAGCGCCAGTCGTAGGGAACGTGGATATTCTTAACTGGAAACAGCGTTTAACTCGAGTCATGCATCATCCGGGAACTACTGAAACACAGCGCATGCTAGATACGGTATGTTTGCCAGCTGTTCAGGCTGTTGCTGATGAGTTGATTAAGCAGGGTATGAATGTGGACGTACAGCAAACCCCGCTTGAAGATGAAGATACGCTTTACCATTTAGATCTGACTATCCATTTGGAAGAAGAGCAAAACTTTGTTTATCAAATCTGGCCTGTACGCTATAGCGCGCCGAACTTCAGTCAGCGTGTAAAACGTGGCAAACAGTTCTATTTCCGACTTGAAACCTATCTTTATGACGGCTCGCAAGATAACGATCTGGTTGGCTACAGTAAAGAACAGGTCATTAACGATATTTTAGATAAATATGAAAGACATATGACGTTCTTACATATTAATCGTATTAGCCCCGGGAATCGTCCATTGTTCCCAGATCCACAAGCTTAAGAGGAAAATGCATGGCTTCTCCTTATCTACATTCTTTTGCTTTATTTTTCTCATTGCTCAATCCATTTTTAATGAGCATTTATATGATTGGCCTGATCCGCCATTCAGAAGCCAAGGTGTTTAATAAAGCACTGATTCAGGGAAGTTTGATTGCTTTTGTCGTGTTCATGCTATTTGCATGGGGCGGCGAAACAATTTTTAGTAAATATCTGAATGTACGTTTTGAAGCCTTTCAGATTTTTGGAGGTCTTATCTTTTTGGTGATTGGCTACCGCTATGTGTTTCAGGGTGCCGACACCATTGGAGAAATGCGTGGTGCTCCAGAACATCTGGCTGGCACCATTGCCATGCCGTTTATGATCGGCCCAGGGACTATTAGCGCTGCGGTAGTCACAGGGATTGAAATGTCAATTGGTGAAGCAGCCCTAGTGATTGCTTTTACCTTGTTTTTAACTTGCAGTATTTTGATTTTGATGAAATTTTCACATGATCATTTACGCTATAAACATGCCAAACATATCGACCGCTATTTTGATATTGTCGGACGTTTATCCGCTTTATTAATTGGTACGATCGCCATTGATATGATTATTAATGGTGTAACAGGCGTCATTAATAAAGTTTAGCAAGTCACTCATAAGAACCTGCTATGCCATTGAACATGGAATAAAATGGCATAGCATCTTCTAAAAAATTCTAAGATAAATAGAACAGCTTTAAAAAATAACTTTAAAAATAGTGCCTTAAAAAATTAAATTTTTAAAAACAATCAAAGATATTAAAAAATACGATGCTATGTTATGGATTTAAGCATGTTTTTTTTGTGAATTATCAACCATAATGTTGACTGAGCTTGTTTTAAGACAGAGTTGAACTATGCCTACATTAGATGAAATGACCACAGCAACTGATGATCAGTCTGAATTGACGATGTCAGTTTTGATGACGCCTGATATGGCAAATTTTTCAGGTAATGTTCATGGTGGTACGATTCTAAAACTACTAGACCAAGTCGCTTATGCTTGCGCAAGTCGTTATTCGGGTGGCTACGTGGTGACTTTATCTGTAGATAAAGTAAATTTTAAAGAACCTATTTATGTAGGTGAGTTGGTAACCTTCTTGGCAAGTGTGAACCATGTAGGTCGTACTTCAATGGAAGTCGGTATCCGTGTTGAAGCGCAAAATATCCAGAAGCGGACAGTGCGCCATACCAATAGCTGTTATTTCACGATGGTTGCTGTTGATGAACAGGGCAAGCCATGTGAAGTACCTCAATTAAATCTCAATACAGAATGGAAGCGTTGCCGCTTTGAAGCTGCTGAGCATCGTAAGGTTTTACGTCTTCAAGAAAACCACAATCCATCTTGTAGCATGTATAAGAAAACTTCTTAAAAAATAGATCGAATTAAAAAAAGATCGAACCGCAGCATGGTTCGATCCTTTTTCTTCTTTACCAAAATTCAGCGTCCATTTTTCATTTCAGTAAAATTATCTCTGAGCTTGGAGGAGAATGCTGAGAGAATTAACGAGTTGCAGGAGCAGCTTCAGAAGCAGAACCTACAGCATCAGATGCAGCATTTGCAGTGTTTGCTTGTTCTTGAGTTGAAACAACAACTTTTTCTTCACCAGCAGTGTTATGTGCTTGGTCGTGCTTAGAAGCAGCGAAAGTTGAAGCAGCAGTTAAAGCAAGTGTAGTAGCGAGTAAAGTTTTAGCTAATTTCATTTTATGGCATCCTTAAATTTCATTTAAAAATAAATTAAACCTAATCATTCATACCTACCTGAAACCTGTATGGCTGAATGACTAAGCTAGGACACATGCTAAGCCGAGCTTGGTATTACATCAATTAACTTAACAATCTATTACGGCTATCTTAACAATATGAAATATACGGGTCATTTATGTGAGCAATCTGTAAAATAAAAGGGCTTAAATACACCTTAAAATGTGAAAAAATATTTCTTATCGAGTAAAAAAAAGCCAACTTTGTTACGTAAACTTAACACTCTGGCATGAATTGTGAATGCACCTAAATAGAATATTCCGATTGAATTATAATTATCCAGAGTTAATATTTATTTTAAATGAGATGTATGTCACATATTAACTATTTTGGCCTGATAATTGAAAGGTATATCTTCAAAGTGAAAAATCATTTTCATGCTACTTAAACAGTGATATATCTTTCTTAGTTTTTTAAACCTTGTTGATTTGAGCCGCTTGTGAAACTGATTGCCCAAAAAACTGTTCCCACCCATATTATTTCTGGTTTTTTAGGGGCAGGAAAGACCACATTATTACAGCATTTATTAAGCCAAAAGCCTAAAGATGAGGTGTGGGCTGTATTAATGAATGAGTTTGGGCAAATTGGAGTAGACCAACAGCTCTTACCCCAAGATGAAGGGTATGCAGTCAAAGAGCTATTAGGGGGCTGTCTATGTTGTAGCAGTCAATTGCCGATGCATATTGCTTTAGCTCGACTGTTGAGTGAACAAAAACCAGATAGACTCTTTATTGAGCCGACTGGACTTGGGCATCCTTCTCAGTTATTTGACCAACTGACTGAACCTCATTGGCAAAGTAGTTTAGCCATGCGAGCATTAATTACTGTGGTAGATGGCAGTCGTTTGCATGATACCAATTGGGTTAAACAAAACCTTTATGAAGATCAGTTAAAAGCTGCCCAAATTGTGGTGGTGTCACATACCGATGTGATGACTTTTGAAGATGAACAAGCGCTTGAGTTATTAAAAGACGAATATCAGCCTTATCACCAAGAGTGGATTAAAACTGAACATGGTCAGTTAGCTTTAAATAAAATTGATATAGCTGCTCGTTTAACTGAGCGATCTATACAACCTTTACTGAAACTTCAAAAGCAAATGACTGAAACCGAAGTCGCAAAGGAAATTAATCAATTACCTTATCATTATGTCGAGTCGGCACAAGGTTATATTGTGGCAGGTTGGAAGTTGCCTAAACGCTGGAAATTCGAGTTTTATGCTTTGCTAGATTTATTATGTGCACAGCAAGGCTGGCTTCGAATTAAGGGAATTTTTAACACAGATCAAGGATGGAAGGTTTTTAACTTTAATCCTGATCAGTTTAATTATAAGTCAGGTGAAGAGGGCATTGATAATCGTATTGAAATCATTAGCGAACATAATCACGATTGGTTGGCTTTTGAAACAGCATTACTTGCCTGTCAGCTTGAAGAATAGAGAACATTAAACCAAAAGTAATTCAACGTTCTCTGAAGAGTGGGATTAAGGTTTGCTATCTAACACAGCTTTAGCTTGCGCATGGTCAATATCTTTTTCCCAGTGAGCAATCACTACGGTCGCGACACAGTTACCAATTAAGTTGGTACAGGCACGAATAATTCCAATAAACCAGTCGACTGAAAGTAGAAGCACTAAGCCAATTGCAGGGAGACTTGGTATCACTGAAAGTGTGGCTGCAAGAATAACTAAAGCCGAGCCTGGAATACCGTGAGCGCCTTTCGATGTAATGAGCGAAACCAGCAAAATAGCCAATAAGTCATGCATAGACAAATCAATATTGCAGGCCTGTGCAATAAAGATCACCCCTAAAGTTAAGTAAATTGAAAAGCCATCTAAATTAAAAGAATAACCAGTTGGAATAACCAAACCGACAGTTGAATCTTTAATTCCCAAATTTTTGAGCTTTTTCATAATTTGTGGAAGAACAGAGTCAGAAGAAGCGGTACCTAAAACAATAGCGAGTTCATCTTTAAAATAGCCCACAAATTTGAAAATATTGAGACCGGTAAGTTTTAAAATTGAACCTAAAACAATAACGACAAATAAAATGCAGGTTGCATAAAACAGTAAGACTAAATAACCCAATTGTAAGAGTGAATCTAAACCAAATTTGGCAGTGGTATAGGCCACTGAGCCGAATACACCAATTGGAGCTAATCGAATAATAAGTCCCATAATTTTAAAGAAGACTTCTGAAAAAGCTTCAAGCGCTTGACGTACCAGCTCTGCCAAATGTTTAGGAATTAAAAGTAGGGAAACACCAAATAAAATAGCGATCAATAAAACCTGTAAAATATCGCCGTTTGCAAAAGCAGCAGTGAAGGTTTTCGGAATAATATTGAGTAGAAATTCCGAACCTGTATGCATCTCGTGGGCACGTTCGGTATAGGTACTTAAATCTTTTGCATCTAAATGGCTAATATCGATATTCATACCGACGCCCGGTTTAAATACATAGGCCACAATAATGCCTAAAATTAAGGCAATAGTAGTGACCACTTCAAAATAAAGAATGGTTTTTGCACCGACTTTGCCCATTTTTTTAATGTCGTTTGCACCATAGATTCCCAGTACAACCACACAAAACACAATTGGTGCAATAAGCATCTTAATTAAAGAAATAAAACCATCACCTAATGGCTTTAGAGAAAGGGAGAAATCATGGAAACCGATTCCAACTGCAACTCCAAGAAAGAGAGCACACAGAACCTGTAAAAATAAACTACGCTTGAGCTTTAGCCACATAAGTCATCAATTTTAGCAAGAGGAAAATATCTCTCTCTAAAGCAAAAAGTCGGCCAACTATAAAATAAGCTGAGCGTTTTGGAAGAATATGCAAATTTCACATGACTATGCTTTGTATTGTTCAGTTTTTTTATAATTTTTTATCTAAAATCGAGTATCCTTAGCGCCAAATTTTTGGACATATTAATCATGGCGCTTAAAGCAACAATTTATAAGGCAGACTTGAATATTGCCAATATGGATGACCATATTTATGGTGATTATCAACTGACGCTTGCCTTGCATCCTTCGGAAACTTTAGAACGCTTAATGGTTCGTTTGATGGCTTTTGCCCGTTTCGCAAGTGATGAGCTTGAGTTTACTAAAGACCTTTTTGAAACTGATGAGCCAGCATTATGGCAAAAAGATTTAACGGGTCAGTTAGAAACATGGATTGAAGTTGGCTTACCGTCTGAAGATAAAGTCAAAAAAGCCAGTGCGCGCTGTAAAACAGTTGCTCTTGTTGTGTATGGCACACAAGTCGAAGACTGGTGGAAACGAAACAGTAAAATTAAAACGTTAAGTAACGTTCAGGTGTGGCAAATTGCTCCTCAAAGTACAGCAGAGCTTGAACAACTTTGTGAACGTACAATGCAGCTTCAATTAAATGTCATGGACAACGAGTGGACGCTTTTAGGTGAAAAGGGCCAGGCAAGTGTTGTGTGGACACAGTTACAGTAACATAGAAAAGCGCAACAAATTCTACAGATTCAGTTGGTACACTAAGTACCAATTGCGATTTTAAAGATTCAGATTAAGGGGTAAACCATGTCAAATGAATTAGAAATTATCGATTTAAAAGTAGGTGAAGGCAAAGAAGCGGTTAAAGGTGCTTTGATTACAACTCACTATACAGGTTGGTTAGAAGACGGCACAAAATTTGATTCTTCAATTGATCGCGGTAACTATTTTGAATGCGTGATTGGTACAGGCCGTGTAATTAAAGGCTGGGACCAAGGCATTATGGGAATGAAAGTTGGCGGCAAGCGTAAGTTAATTGTGCCTGCTCATTTAGCTTATGGTGAGCGTAAAATGGGTAAGATTATTCCAGCGAATTCTAATTTAATTTTTGAAATTGAATTATTCGATGTCAAAACTCGTGACTAGTGAAATTTAAAGCCCTTTAGGGGGCTTTCTTGTTTATATGAGCTTTAAATATAAATACATTATTAATTTATATTTTAGCTTTTTGAATATTTAAGATTATTTTCAGATTATTTGATTATAAATGCTGACTGAAAAACTGTTCATTTGCAGGCAGTGTGATATTAAGACCAAATTTCAAAAAGTTTGTGGCTTAACATCAAATTTCCCATAAATAATCTATATTGATATTGAGACGCTATTTCATGACTATCCGCTTTGCATCTCCTTTGTTGAACATATCACTTGGCTTGGCCTTGGCAGGTTTGTCAGGCATGGCATTAGCTAAACCACCTAAACTGGACGCTTCAACACTTACGGTGATTGGTTATCATGAAATTACCGATACTAAAAATGCATTAATTCCTCAATATGCAGTAACGACGCAACAATTTACACAGCATGTTGAATGGCTGCAAAAAAATGGATTCCATTTTATTACGGTTGATCAGTTGATCCGTGCTCATCAAGGTAAATTTCAACTACCTACAAAACCTGTTCTATTAACTGTAGACGATGGTTACCAATCTTTTTATCAAAATGCTTATCCTGTTATTAAAGCTAAAAAAATTCCTGTTGTCCTTGCAGTAGTAGGTTCATGGTTAGAGCCAAAAGCAGGGCAGAAAGTCGATTTTTCAGGGGAAGAAATTCCACGCGATAAAATCTTAAGCTGGCCTGAGCTGAAAGAAATGCAAGATAGTGGCTTTGTAGAGATTGCAAGCCATAGCTACCATTTGCACCGCGGTATTACAGGCAATCCACAAGGCAACTCTGAACCTGCTGCAACAACTCGTTTTTATGACGCTAAAACTCAAACTTATGAAAACGATGAACAGTATCAATCACGTATCTATAATGACTTAAAGAAAAATAACGAATTACTCAAAGCTCATGGCTTGCGTTCACCACGTATTATGGTCTGGCCTTATGGTCGCTATAATATGCAAACAGTTCAAATTGCTAAAAAGCTTGGTATGCCAATTACCATTACACTGGATGATGGGGCAGATCACGCGAAACAATCTCTACAAAATATGAGCCGTATTTTGGTAGAAGGCGATATGACGACTGATGATTTGGCTCAAGAAATTAAAAATCGTGAATTGAATTTAACGGATAACAACCGTCCGCAAAAAATTATGCATATCGATCTGGACTATATTTATGACCCGGATCCGAAACAGCAAGAACGTAATTTAGGTCATTTGTTAGACCGAATTAATGCGATGGGTGTAAATACTGTCTATTTACAAGCATTTTCAGATCCAGATGCGAATGGCTCTGCTGATATGGTGTATTTCCCGAACCGTCACATTCCAATGCGTGCTGACTTGTTTAACCGTGTTGCATGGCAAATTCAAACGCGTACGCCTGTGAGTCGTATTTATGCGTGGATGCCTTTATTGGCATGGGAACTACCAAAAACTGATCCAGTTTCTAAAGACTTAGTTGTGACAGAACAGGCAAAATCTGGTGAACACCTCAACATGGGTTATATCCGTTTAAGTCCATTTTCACCAGAGGCGCGCCAAACTATTCGCGAGATTTATCAAGATTTGGCGAAGTCATCTTCATTTAACGGCATTTTATTCCATGATGATGTCACCTTATCTGACTATGAAGATGCAAGCCCAGAAGCATTAAAAGCCTATGCAAAACAAGGCTTGCCAACAGATTTGGCAAAAATCCGTGATAACGATCAAGATTTGCAAAAATGGACTGCATATAAGACAAAATATCTAGATGATTTTGCAATGCAACTCATTGATGACGTGCGACAATATGAACCGTTCTTGCTCACCGCACGTAACTTATACGCGCAAGTTGCTTTAAAACCATATGCAGAAAACTGGTATTCACAATCGCTTGAAGAGTCATTAAAACGTTATGACTTTACGGCTATTATGGCAATGCCTTATATGGAACAGGTAGATAATGCCGATCAGTTCTATAAAGATATGGTTGATCGCGTGAAACAATATCCAAATGGCATTAAGAAAACCGTTTTTGAATTACAGGCAACTGACTGGCGTAAAAACGAAAAGGTACCTTCAACTGAAATGGCTGCAACAATTCATTCTCTTTATCAGCAAGGTGTAATGCATGTCGGATATTATCCAGATGACCCAATTAAAGATCATCCGGATGTGGACACTATGCATAAAGCATTTGCTGAAAAATCATCTCGTCTTGTGCCGTAGTTGAGGCTAAAACATGACAATCTTTGCTGCAATATGGTCGCATGCCTTAAAATTCGTTTTCTATTATCCATTATTCATGTCGTATTTATGGATGATTGGCGCGATCATTTTCTATTGGAAAGAACGTCAGGCTCCGCCTTACGATCAACCTGCTCCATTAGAGAGTTATCCAAAAGTCGCTGTATTAATTCCTTGTTTTAATGAAGGGGATAATGCAGAAGAAACCATTAGCCATGCATTAAAACTGGACTATCCTCATTTTGAAGTGATTGCGATTAATGATGGTAGCTCGGACAATACAGGAGAGGTACTCGACCGTTTAGCAGCACAACATGAAAAACTCCGTGTTGTTCATTTGGCTCAAAACCAAGGTAAAGCCATGGGGTTGCAAGCCGGAAGCTTAATGACCGATGCCGAGTTTTTAATTGGTATTGATGGCGATGCTTTACTTGACCCACATGCAGCAAAGTGGATGATTCGTCATTTTCAGGAAAATCCAACAGTTGCAGCGGTTACAGGTAACCCGCGTATCCGTACTCGCTCAACTTTATTAGGACGTATTCAGGTCGGTGAGTTTTCTTCGATTGTCGGCATGATTAAACGTGCACAACGTACCTTTGGACGCTTATTTACCGTATCGGGTGTAATTACCGCTTTTCGTAAGAGCGCTGTTCACCAAGTGGATTATTGGTCACCCAATATGTTGACTGAAGATATCGATATTACTTGGAAATTGCAGCGTGCAGGTTGGGACATTCGTTTTGAACCGAATGCCTTAGTCTGGATTTTAATGCCTGAAACTTTAAACGGTTTGTGGAAACAACGTTTACGTTGGGCTATGGGTGGGGCACAGGTATTAATTAAAAATATTGATGTGTTCACCAAGCCAAAATTAAATTTTTTATGGCCTTTAATGTTTGAGCTTTGCTTAACCTTAGTTTGGTCATATTTAATGCTCGCGATGGCTTTATTATGGTTGGTACATTTTATTTTACCGGTCCCTGCTTTAGCCGTTGTGAGCTCTCCATTTTTACCGTATGGTAGCGGTATTTTATTGGGGGCAACCTGTCTCATTCAGTTTGCTTTAAGCAAATGGATGGATAGTCGTTATGAACCACATCTAGGAAAAAACTATTTCTGGATGATCTGGTATCCATTGGTCTTTTGGCTAATCACCATCTCGGCAACTATTGTGGCATTTCCAAAAGTTTTAAAACGTGGAGATGAGAAACGTGCGCGTTGGGTGAGCCCGGATCGGGGCATTCGTGGATGAAATGCAAGAGTCATGAGATTTTAAAGATCGTGCTGTATTGATGTCTGGGGAAAACCACAGCACTTCGTTAGGTAAAGAGAGAAATGAAGACAAATTCGTTGATTATTGATTTACGCCGTCAATTACCATGGCATAAACGCTATGCTTCTACAACAAGCACAGCCATGATGTGGGCGGTTTGGTTGTTGCTGTGGCGTCCATTTGTACTTATCTGGGTTTTGGCTGAACTCCAAAAAACACATTTAGTTCACCGTTTGTTTAGTGCCTTTGGTTTGGGCATTGAACATGGCATTACTGCGTTAATTGCTTGTGCAATTTGCTTATTGTTGTGGAGTCATGTGCTGCCTGAGCATCGTGTTGGCGGTAATGCGCTTAAAGCAAAACAGACAGAGGATTATGCGCGCTATTTTGATTTACCTGAACATGAAATTGAACAGGGACGTAGTCAGAAAATTACAGTCGTTCACCATGATGAGCTAGGTAAAATCGTTAGAGTTGAATAAAGCCAATTAATAAAAAAAGCCCGCATCGTGTGGGCTTTTTTTTATGCTAATTTCAGTATATCCATAAGCTTTAAACTGTAGAGCGCAGTGCTTGAGCAGGTATTATTTACCTTTAAAAACAGGAGGTCTTTTTTGCAACATGGCAAATACACCTTCTTGAACATCTTCTGTTGTGAGCAAAGGTTGAAGATGGTTTTGTAATTGCTTAAAGGCAACCCCGTAACCTTCGTTAATAGCTTCGCGAGCAGAGGCGAGAGTTGCTTTTACAGCAAGAGGAGCAGCTTGTGAAACATGTTCAGCAAGTTCTATTGCACGGTTGAGCTGAGAGCCTTCTGGACATATTTCGGTAATCAGGTTCATATCAAAAGCTGCTTGAGCATTAAAAGAGTCACCAGTGAGTAAATAGCGCATGGCTTTGGCCCAACCCGCGGCTTGAGTAAAACGGGCGGTTGCTCCGCCAAAAGGTAAGATGCCACGTTGAACTTCCATTTGAGCAAATTGTGTATTTTCACTCGCAATCGTAATATCTGCGTTGAGGAATAGTTCTATACCAGCTGTATAACAATAACCTTGTACTGCCACAATCAAAGGTTTACTGAGCTTTCGACCTACAGTGCCCCAAGGGTTAATTTCATTTTCACTAAAATCAAAAACACCTGTAGCGAGTTTAGGTTGTAACTCAACTAGGTCTAAACCAGCTGTAAAATGATCACCATGAGCAAAGATAACCGCACAGCGCAGGGCATCATTATTTTCATATTCGGTGATCGCTAGTGATAAGTCTTTAATCATGTGACTATCAAAAGCATTACGTTTTGCTGCCCGATCTAGGCCAATTAAAAAAATATGTCCGCGAGTTTCACGGCTGACTTTTCCTTCTTGATTTGACATATTGTCATGCTCTTTATTTGTCTTTAATCATGTTTTAAACAATCGTTTAAAAACTAGCAAATATAATTTGTTCGCGACTCGATCGGTATTTCTTTTGTCTGTGCATTGAAATAAATCGATGACATTAGAAAAGAGTAAAACCTCAGCCAACGTCAATTTGCATAATTTATTTAAATTAGCAGTTTGCTTCGCTTTATATTTTTCTCATAATACCTCGTCAAATTGATCTCAATAAGCAGCTGTTTTTATGTCACCTCTAGAAATCTTTGCGGTCTTGATTAGCCTGATTGGAGTCGGATTAACGGTAATCCGTAATATGTGGTGTTGGCTGTTTAATTTCTTTGCCTTTGTTTTATATGCCTATTTGTTTTACGAATTTAAGCTATATGGCGAAACGATTTTGCAGTTCTTTTTTATGGTCGTAAATTTTTATGGCTTTTACTACTGGCTTAAGGGAAAGCAGCAAGATCATGACATTCGTATAGAGCCAATAGCTCCTAAAGTTGCAATTTTTCAAATGATCATTGCCGCGGTAGGTGGTTTACTTTTTGGTTTGATACTTAAAAACTTTACCGATGCAGCGGTGCCTATGCTCGACTCACAACTTGCCGCATTTAGTTTGCTTGCAACGTATTGGACCAGCCGAAAACATATTGCGACTTGGATACTTTGGGTATTTGTCGATATTATTTATGTCGGTATGTTCATCTATAAAGATTTATTTTTAACAGCCGCTTTGTATGCAGCATTTGTTTTGATGGCAGCTTATGGTTGGTATCAATGGGAAAAGGTTAAAAAGAAACAGCTTTTAGCCTCAAACCAGCTTTAATTTGGAGTGTGATCATGTTGTTGAGCTTAGAGGTCTATAAACAACAACAGTTTGATCAAATGGCTGCAAAAATAATGGCCAAGCCAAAACAGTATTGTGAATTTAATTCTGTATCAGATTTTTATAACGCTGCATGGCTTAAGAAATTTCCACAAGGCAGCCAGATTTCTGCTACCGGTTTAGATGATGGTGCCGAAGAGTTTTATGCAATTATTCAGTTTAAAGAGCAGTATTTAAAGTTTGATATTAAAGAGCATCATTCGATACTTGTTTTTCAGGATATGAATGGGAACGTTTTTAAAAATAACTTTTAATTTATGAAATAAACTGCCATAAAAAAGCGACTTAACGTCGCTTTTTTTAATAAATAAATTTGGAAATTTTATTTGCTGTTTCAACAACTAAACTTGCGATATCTTCTTTAAATGTTCTTTCATCATAAGTCGTAATTGGACAACTTACAGAGATAACAGCCACCATTTTACCATTTGACTGTTTAAAAATAGGCGCCGCACAGGCTGCCATATCATGGTTGTAATGACCCCAGCTCACCATAGTTTTTTGAGTTTTTACGAAAGAGAGTCTTTGCAATAAAGCTTTTAAATTGGTTGGCGTCAGTTCAGAGAAACTGTCCCAATCACTAAAATTGCGGTAACGCTGACGTACTTCAGTTTCAGGTAAATCAGATAAAAGCATTTGACCAATGACGGTTGCATGGGCAGGCCAGCGAGTTCCTAAGCTAATGTTGCTCGTAAAGGTTCCCATCGACTGGATATTATTTACAAAGACAATATGAGTGCCTTCTAAAATAGAAAGATGTACCGCGAGTTTGGTCTGGTCACGTAGTTCTTTCATTAAAGGTGTCGATAAATCAAGTAATGAAAGTTTAGATAAACTGTTAAAACCAAGTTCCATAACTTTTGAATCGAGAGCGTAAGTTTTTTGAGATGCTTTTCTTAAATAGCCACAAGATTCGAGTGTATAGATCAGACGAAATGCACTAGAACGGTTCACTTCTAAAATTTCAGCAATTTCTGTAATGGTCATTTCTTGCGCTTGTTGGTTAAATGCTTGCAAGATAGCTAAACCCCGTACAAGTCCGGGTACTAAATATCGATCATCATTTTTTGTTGTTTCCGATTCTTGCGAATCTTCATCAATTGCTATGCTCATTCGTGTCATTTTCCTATAAATAAAACATGATTCAATTTGGGGCATGCTGCTTTATTTTATAACTATTGTAATTGTTAAAAATGTATAAAACAATTTTTATATTTAAAACTTTGTTTCCTTCTTGAAACGTAACAAAATATTTAAAAATTAATAAACCAATGAATTTTATATTTATTTTTACTTTGACAAAAAATGATCAAGGGGATTATGCTTAGCTTGTGTTTTGAAAATCAAATTATGTTTTGTATATAAAACAAAATGAGGACGCAAGGTATGAGTTGGATCTCAGTTTGTCAGCAGGGTGACGTTAGCGAAGATGAGCCGAAAGCCATCGAAATTGAAGGGAAAAAAATAGGCGTATTTTTCGTCGATGAAAATTACTTTGCTATCGAAAATGTTTGCCCTCATGCGTATGCCTTATTAACCGAAGGATTTATCGAAGATCAGACTGTTGAATGTCCATTGCACGAAGCAATTTTTGACATTCAGACAGGTGAGCTAAAAAGTGGACCCGGGTGTAGAAACCTATGTACGTACCCAGTTCGTGTTGAAGGACAGGATATTCAAATTCAACTCTAGTCCTCACATGTACAAGGAAGCAGAACAATGAAGACATTTAATGAAAAGTTGGCAAGCTGGATTCATGCAACGCCGGCAACCGAAGCAGGTATCAACAATATTCAAATTCCAGGTCAATCTGAATTGTTGGTTTGGCAAACACGTTATAAAGAACCAACTCTCTATGAACAGGATTTTGTAAAAAACTTGATTCAGGCATTTTCTGCGGGCGCAACAGAGTTAGATGACGTTGTTTCTGCACTTAATCAACAGGGTTTCCGCTGTGAATCTGGTGATGAATGGACTTCTGCAAGCTTTACAGAAGAAATGCAACGTTTAGGTTATTGATTCAGGGAAGAATAAAATGAACGCAATCGTATCAACTTCACAAAGCGCTGAAGAATATTTAGAACTTGGTTTACGTGACCAATGGCATCCGGTTTTGGCAAGTTGGGAAGTCGCTGCTAATCCAGTCGGAATTACCCGTTTAGGCGAAAATATTGTGGTTTGGCGTGATGCCGAAGGTCAGGTTCATGCACTTGAAGATCGCTGTCCACACCGCGGTGCTCGTCTTTCCCTTGGTTGGAACTTAGGTGACCGAGTTGCTTGCTGGTATCACGGTGTTGAAGTTCGTGCTGATGGTGTGGTTGCCGATGTACCAGCAGTTCATGAATGTCCAATGACCGGAACTAAATGTTTAAAGAACTATCCTGTCATTGAGCAACATGGCGCAATCTTTATCTGGTTTGGTATTGATGCAAATGAACAACCAGCACCGCTTGAGTTTCCAGAACAACTTGCAAGCGAAGAGTGGAGTGCGTTCCTTTGCCAAGCAGACTGGAAAGTAAACCATCAATATGCGATTGATAACGTGATGGACCCAATGCATGGGACCTATTTACATGCGACATCACACTCGATGGCAGATGGTGAACGTACTGCAGAGATGAAGCACCGCACGACCGATAATGGCTTTGTTTTTGAAAAAGAAGGTCAAACAGGTGTGAACTTCGACTGGGTTGAATATGGTTCAACTGGTGCAAGCTGGTTACGTCTTTCAATTCCTTACCGTAAACAATTTGGCCCAGGTGGTGAATTTTGGATTGTAGGTTATGCAACGCCGATTGATGCCAATAATACTCGTGTATTTTTCTGGCGCTGCCGTAAGGTAAGTGGTTGGCAACGTAATGTATGGCGCTTCTTATATCGCAATCATTTAGAACAGTTGCATTGGGATGTATTGGAACAAGACCGCATTATTTTAGAAAACCTTGCGCCAAATGCGCGTGAAAAAGAGTTCCTCTATCAACACGATGTGGGTCTTGCACGTTTACGCCGTTTAATGAAAAAAGAGGCTGAAAAGCAATTAAAGAAAATTGCTGCGCTAAATGCATCAAACCGTATCGAGATGCAGGAAGAAGCTCATGGCTAATGTAGCGTTGTTGCAAGGCAAAAAAGTTTTAGTGACTGGTGCTGCGCGTGGTTTAGGCCGAGATTTCGCTCAAGCGATTGCCGAAGCTGGCGCTGAAGTTGTGATGGCAGATATTTTGTCTGACTTGGTGCAACAAGAAGCACAGGCGTTACAGCAACAAGGGCTAAACGTTCATGCTGTCACCGTTGACCTTGCCAATGCAGACTCTATTGAAAATGCGGTTGCAAAAAGTGTGGAAGTATTACAAGGACTAGACGGACTTGTGAATTGCGCGGCACTGGCGACCAATGTCGGTGGAAAAAATATGATTGATTACGATCCTGAACTTTGGGATCGGGTCATGAATATTAATGTGAAAGGCACATGGCTCATCAGTAAGGCATGCGTTCCCCATTTAAAGCAATCGGCTGCCGGCAAGATCATTAATGTTGCTTCCGATACAGCACTTTGGGGTGCACCAAACCTGATGGCTTATGTTGCAAGTAAAGGTGCAATTGTTGCCATGACGCGTTCAATGGCAAGAGAGTTGGGACAATCTAATATCTGTGTCAATACATTGTCACCGGGCCTTACTCTGGTTGAAGCAACCGAGTATGTGCCTCAAGAACGTCACGATTTATATGTCAACGGAAGAGCGATTCAACGTCAGCAACTTCCACAAGATTTAAATGGAACAGCATTGTATCTACTGTCGGATTTGTCCTCTTTTGTGACAGGTCAAAATATTCCGGTCAATGGCGGTTTTGTCTTTAACTAAGGAGTAGTCAAATGATTACAGGGATCGAGATTTTAAAGTTTGGAGTTGAAGATAGAGCCGCTTCAAACAAGTTTTTGGCAGATTTTGGTTTAAGCCAAAGTACTTCGGATATTGAAGGCACTGATCTTTACCAAACTCAAAATGGTAGCAAGATTTATCTATTTAATTGTGATGATGAGCGTTTGCCGACTGCTATTGAACAAGGTTCAACTTTACGTGAAGTGATTTGGGGCGTTGATAGTGCTCAAGACCTTGAAGACTTGGCAGCTCGTTTGGCCGATGTAGAAGGTTTTAAACGTACTGAAAATACAGTTCAGTGCCTTGACCCAAATGGCATGACCATTCGTTTTGAACAAAGCTTTGTTAAAGAAGTACCTGAACTTAAAACGGAAGGTATTAACCAATACGGCAATATTCAACGTGTTAATGCAGCAAGTCCTGTCTATGAAAAAGGTCAACCTGTTGCGATTGGACACGTGGTGTTTTTCACACCGGATTTGGCAACAACTGAAAACTTCTATATTGGAAAAGTAGGCTTTCATTTATCGGATGCCTATAAAAATCGTGGTGCTTTCTTACGTTGCCGCGGTGAAGGTTATCACCATGATTTATTCTTGCTCAGTGTTCCAAATAAACCTGCTGGCTTAAATCACGTTGCGTTTGTAGTACGTGATATCCATGAAGTGATTGGGGGCGGTTTAAATATGAATCGTTCGGAATGGTCAACTTTCATTGGTCCGGGACGTCACCCAATTTCTTCTGCGTATTTCTGGTACGTCAACTCACCATTAGGTGGTGCATTTGAATACTACACCAACGATGATTATTTGACAGAAGAATGGCAACCACGTGTAGAAGAACATCGTCTAGAGCTTTTCACTGAATGGGCGATTGAAGGTGGTCTTGATGACACAACCCGCCGTCAGGTGAAGCCTGTTTAACAGGTATTGCTTTACAAGGAAGATGGCTATGGAAAAGATCGTAATTGTAGGTGCCGGACAGGCAGCGGGTTGGGCAGTAAGTACCTTGCGTCAAAATGGGTATGTGGGTGAAATTCACGTGGTTTCAAATGAAGATCAAGTGTTTTATGAACGTCCGCCACTGTCTAAGCAAGTACTTTCAAAAGAAGCAACTTATGAAAGTTTGAATCTGTTCTCACCTGAACAGGTTCAAGAGTTCAACGTTCAATGGCATAAACCGGAAATTGCAACAAAAGTCGATCGTGAGCAAAAACAGGTTCATTTAGAAAGTGGTCAGATTTTGCCGTATGACAAATTGCTGATTGCAACTGGAAGCCGTGCGCGTGTACCCGTCAATACATGGCAGTTCATTCCAAATGTTGTGACTTTACGCAATGTGCATGATTGTGAACGTTTGGCTGAAATTTTAAAGAATGCAAAAAATGTCGCTGTGATCGGTGGTGGCTGGATTGGTTTAGAAATTGCTGCAACTGCACGTAAGCAAGGTAAAGATGTTCATATTTTTGAATATGGCGATCGTTTATGTGCAAGAAGCGTGAGTCCGGAAGTTTCTGCATTTTTAAAAAATATGCATGAGACCCAAGGCACAAAAATTCATTTAGACAGCAAGAGCCTTCACTTAGTGGAAGCACCAGATCAAAAAGTTGAAGTAGTGAATCATCCTCAACATAGCCAGTTATTTGATTGTGTTGTAGTGGGTGCAGGTGCCGAAATTGCTAAAGAATTAGGCGTGCATGCTGGGCTCGATGTGAAAGATGGCATTGTGGTGAATTGTTTTGGGCAAACTTCAGATCAAAACATTTATGCTGCAGGTGATGTCGCTATTCATCCGGGCTTGGGTTATTGCATTCAGTCTTGGGCAAATGCACAAAATCAGGCAATTGCAGCAGCAAAGTCGATGCTCGGAATTGAAACTGAATATAGCGATATTCCATGGCTTTGGTCAGATCAATATCACTTTAATATCCAGATTTTAGGTACGTATCAACCTGAAAAAACGAAGGAAGTAGTCATTCGCCAAGGCGGTGAAGATCAGGTGAGCTATTTATATCTGGACCATGAAAATCGTTTGCTCAACATGATTGCCATTAATGACTCGAAGCTAGTCAAACTGGCAAAACGTTGGATGCAAGCTAACACCGTTTTAGATCCAAAACTATTAGCAGATGCTGAATTTAATGTCATGAAGTTAAAACCGTAAACATTAAATCTGGTTCTCATTACCAAATCGAAGGAATGACACATGAGTAATGAAGAGAAAAGTGGATTGAAGCATTGGGTACCTGCTTTTGTCCTTATGGTGTGTGTGGTACTGGCGTTTTTCGACAAGATTAGTATTGCGGTTTTATTTTCAGATCCTCATTTTCAAAGTGCAATGGGAATTGCTGAAGATAAGGCCAAGCTCGGATGGCTCATGACAAGTTTCTTACTTGCTTATGGTTTTTCATCAGTCTTTCTAAGCTTTTTGGGTGACATTTTTAACCCAAAGAAAATGCTGTTCTGGAGCGTAACATCGTGGGGCGTACTCATGTTTTGCATGGGGTTCACCACTAGTTATTCAGGTATGTTGATTTTGCGTGTATTGCTTGGTTTAGCAGAAGGCCCATTATTTGCCTTGGCATATACAATTGTTAAGCAGACTTATTCAGACCGTCAGCAGGCACGTGCTTCTACTATGTTCTTACTTGGAACGCCAATAGGTGCATTCCTTGGGTTCCCAATCACGGCAAATGTTTTAGCTCACCACGACTGGCACACCACTTTTTTTGTGATGGCTGCGCTAACCCTGATTGCGATTTTTAGCATTGTTTTTGGTTTACGTAACTTGCAGCTCAAGAAAACTGTCGAAATTGAGGGCGAGAGTAAACGCACCAACTTCAAAGGTCACATTACCAATACTAAATTGCTGCTCAGCAACAGCGCATTCTGGTTGGTTTGTCTCTTTAACATTGCATTGATGACGTATTTGTGGGGCTTAAACAGCTGGGTTCCTTCTTACTTAATGCAAGACAAAGGATTCAATCTCAAAGAGTTTGGGATGTATTCAAGCTTTCCGTTCATTGCCATGTTAATTGGCGAAATTATCGGTGCATTTTTATCTGACAAGTTAGGCCGCCGCGCGATTCAAGTATTTAGCGGTTTATTACTCGCGGGCATCTTCATGTATGTGATGGTCATAATGACTGAGCCACTATTGATTATTGCTGCCATGTCTTTAAGTGCTATGGCGTGGGGTTTTGGAGTAGCAGCGGTATTTGCTCTGCTTGCAAGAGTAACGACCTCAAATGTAGGGGCGACTGCGGGTGGAATATTTAACGGTTTGGGTAATTTTGCAAGTGCAATTGCGCCTGTTCTTATCGGTTACATCGTGATGCAAACACATAGTTTTAATTTAGGAATTACCTTCTTGGCTGCTGTCGCTGTCATTGGGTCGTTGTTCTTGGTTCCTCTTTTAAAACGTTATTAATTCACTGTATAGGAGTTTAAAAAATGACTACACAACAATTCGAATCGTGGGCACAACCAGAGGGTGCTTCTTTAGAAGATTGGTTAAACACACGTATTGCTCGCTTTGAGACACGTAAATACGACTTCGATGCTTTGAAGTTCCAAGCAGATTACGACCCGAAATATCGCCGTGCACAAATGCGTTACATGGGTACGGGTGCAACAGGTGTTGCAAATGACGGTAACACCGTTCCAGCAGAAAACTTCACGTTTTCAACCATGGTTCTACCACCACAGTGTGAAGGTCCTTTGCACATTCACCACGATGTTGAAGAAGTTTTCTTTATGCTTCGCGGCGAAATTGATTTGTTCATTGAGCACAACGGCGAAAAATTTGAAACCCGTTTAAAAGAGCGTGACCTGATTTCAATTCCACCGGGTATTTACCGTGGTCTATTTAACCCAGGTCAAGAAGATGCCTTGATGTGTGTGATGTTGGGAACAGGTAAACCAACCATTCCGAACTATCCACCAGAGCATCCGTTGTCTCAAATCAAACGTTAATTGTTTGATGAAGTGAATGAAGGAAAGAATTGAAAATGATGACACTCATTGAAAAGTTAGCAGAATTTCCGGTGAAAACCGTTACTGTTCAAGGCCAGCAGCAAGCCTATCGGGAAGCCGGTCAGGGCGAGTACCTTGTGCTGTTGCACGGCATTAGTTCAGGTTCTGCTTCATGGGTAAACCAACTTGAAGTGTTGTCTCATCATTTTCATGTCATTGCCTGGGATGCACCAGGCTATGGCAAATCAGATGAACTTTTAACTGATCAGCCCAATGCGACCGACTACGCAAAGCGTTTGGCAGCATTGTTCGATGTTTTAAAAATTGAAAAAGCAATAGTGGTGGGACACTCATTAGGTGCCTTACAGGCCAGTGCGTTTGCTGCACTTTACCCAGAGCGAGTGAAACACTTGATTGTTGCTAACTTAGCTCAAGGCTACCAACGCCACGATGAGCAGACACAAATTCAGGTTTTTGAAAAAAGACCAAAAATGTTGAAAGAACTCGGTGCTAAAGGAATGGCTGAAACCCGTGGACCTCATTTGATTTATAAACAAGAGCCACAGGCCTTAGCTTTAGTTTCAGAGGTGATGCAGCAATTGACCCTACAAGGTTTCACCCATGCATCGTACTTACTGGCATATGACGAAATACGTAATTACTTAACCGATTTAAAAGTCCCATGCACAGTGATTGCAGGGCAGCAAGATCAAATCACTCCTGCGTTAGGTATACAAGAGCTTGCTCAGGAATTGCAGTTGGAACAGCGCTTCGTCATAGAAGATGCAGGACATTTAAGTTATGTCGACCAACCGCAAGCATTTAACCAAATTATGTTGACGATTCAGGAACAATCGTAAGAGAGATTAAGGATTATGAGCTTCCAAGTTGAAGGAAAAGTTGCAGTTGTTACCGGTGGCTCATCTGGGATTGGGCTGGCTGCTGTTGAAATACTGGTTGCAGAGGGTGCAAAAGTTGCTTGGTGTGGTCGCGATGAAGAACGTTTAAATGCTTCTAAGCACTATATTTTAGAAAAATTTCCACATGCCAATATTTTTACCAAAGCATGTAATGTGTTGAAAAAACAAGAAGTTCAGCAATTTGCCAAAGAGGTCAAACTTAATTTGGGCAATGTGGACATGCTCATTAACAATGCTGGGCAAGGCCGTGTTTCAAATTTTGAAAATACGCAAGATGAAGACTGGATGAAAGAAATTGAGCTGAAATATTTCAGTGTTTTACATCCGGTAAGAGCTTTTCTTAACGACTTAAAACAGTCGGCAAATGCCTCAATTACCAATGTGAACTCATTACTGGCATTGCAACCTGAACCGCACATGATTGCGACTTCATCTGCACGCGCTGCACTTTTGAACTTAACCCATTCTTTGGCACATGAGTTTACTCAATATGGCGTTCGTGTGAACTCGATTTTACTTGGAATGGTCGAATCTGCGCAGTGGAAACGCCGTTATGAAACCCGTTCAGATTTAAATCTGTCATGGGAAGAGTGGACAGGCAATATCGCAAAAAATCGTGGCATTCCTATGCAGCGCTTAGGCCGTCCAGAAGAGCCTGCACGTGCATTAGTTTTCTTGGCATCACCATTGGCATCTTACACCACAGGTTCGGCAATAGATGTCTCGGGTGGTTTTAACAAACATTTATAAATATCAGGTGCTGTCATGAAAAAGTTGATGATGATTGGTTTTGGCGCAATGGCAGCAGAAGTGTATGCCCACTTGCCTCAAGATCTGCAACTCAAATGGATTGTAGTGCCATCTCGCAGTATTGAAAAAGTGCAGTCACAAGTCTCTTCCGAGATTCAGGTGATTTCAGATATTGAGCAATGCGATGGTACGCCAGACTATGTCATTGAGGTGGCAGGTCAAGCAGCAGTGAAAGAACATGCTCAAAAAGTTTTAGCGAAAGGTTGGACCATTGGGCTGATTTCGGTGGGTACTTTGGCTGATAACGAGTTTTTAATTCAGCTTAAAAAAACTGCCGAAAAAAATGATGCACATCTGCATTTACTTGCAGGGGCTATCGCAGGCATTGACGGTATTTCTGCTGCTAAAGAAGGTGGTTTGCAAAAAGTCACTTACAAAGGCTGCAAAAGTCCAAAAAGCTGGAAGGGCAGTTATGCAGAGCAATTGGTCGATTTAGACCATGTTGTTGAAGCTACAGTCTTTTTCACTGGAACTGCCCGTGAAGCTGCGACCAAATTTCCAGCCAATGCCAATGTTGCAGCAACCATTGCACTTGCAGGACTTGGTATGGATGAAACCATGGTTGAGTTAACTGTTGATCCAACCATCAACAAAAACAAACACACCATTGTGGCAGAAGGTGGCTTTGGGCAAATGACCATTGAACTGGTGGGCGTGCCATTGCCAAGTAACCCGAAAACATCAACTTTGGCTGCGCTTAGCGTGATTCGTGCTTGTCGCAACAGTGTAGAAGCAATACAGATTTAAGAAGGATTTGATCATGGCAAAGGAAATTTATATTGCAGGTGAATGGCGTTTAGGCCGTGGTGCAGTCATTCAAAGCCTGTTTCCGGCAGATCAGTCGGTAAACGCTGAGCTTTCAACAGCAACGCTTGAAGATGTAAATGAAGCAATTGAAAAAGCGGATCAGGCTTGGCGTCAACCCAGCTGGAGAAACAGCTTGCCGCATGAGCGTGCACGTATTCTCTATAAAGTTGCAGACATTATTGAAGCGCGTGTAGATGAATTATCAAAACTGCAAACCCGCGATAATGGGAAGCCTTTAACCGAAACTCGTGGTTTGGTGATGAGCGCGGCGGCAACCGCACGTTATGTTGCTGCGGCATGTGAAACGCTAAATGATGAGTTAACTACTCAACGTGCTCCAGACTTTATGACCATGAGTGTGCATGAACCTGTAGGTGTTGTAGCAGCTATTACCCCTTGGAACTCTCCAATTGCGAGTGAGGTTCAAAAGCTTGCTCCTGCTTTGGCAGCAGGAAATGCCGTGGTGTTAAAACCAGCAGAAGCGACTTCACTGATTGCTTTAGAGCTTGCCAAAATTTTTGAAGAAGCTGGCTTACCAAAAGGCTTACTTAGTGTGTTAGTGGGACGTGGTTCTATCATTGGTGATGCAATTGCTCAGCACCCATTGGTTCGTAAAATTTCTTTTACAGGTGGAACAACCACAGGTCGTCATTTGGCACACATTGCCGCAGATAAACTGATTACTACTTCGCTTGAGTTAGGTGGTAAGTCACCAACCATCGTTTTGCCGGATGCGGATGTCGAACTGGCGGCTAAAGGTGTCGCGTACGGTATTTTTAGCTCGGCAGGCCAAGCGTGTATCGCAGGTTCTCGCTTGTTTATTCATAGCAGTCTTTACGATCAGTTTTTAACGCGTTTGGTTGAAATTACCAAAGGCTTACGTGTGGGCCATCCGGAACAAGCTGGAGTGCATTTAGGGCCACTGGTCAATGACAAACATTTGCAGTCCGTCGACCGCTATGTGCAGCTTGCTAAAAGCGAAGGTGGTCAAGTTCTGATTGGTGGAGAGGCACTTACCACTGGTGACTATGCCGAAGGAAGCTATTACTTACCAACCATTATCACGGGCTTAAATAACAGTGCTCAAACCTGTCAAGAAGAAATTTTTGGCCCTGTTTTAGTTGTTATGAAATATGACAACGAGCAAGATTTAATTGCCCAAGCCAATGACAGTTGTTTTGGCCTTGCCGCAGGCATCTGGACTGAAAGCTATCGCAAAGCTTGGCGTATTGCACGTGCATTAGAAGTGGGAACGGTATGGATTAATACCTATAAAAAATTCTCGATTAGTGCGCCGTTTGGTGGCTTTAAAGACAGTGGAATTGGGCGCGAGAAAGGCCGTTTGGGCATTTTATCGTACATGCAACAAAAAAGTATTTATATGGGGCTGAATGAACAGCCTAACCCTTGGTGCGATTAATAAATTCAAGGACTGAAAACAAATTTTGAGGAACAGACATGACTGAACGTGTAAATGTAGGCGAAGCAATCGCAAGAGTTTTAGAAGCGCACCAAGTTGATAGTATTTATGGTGTTATTTCCATCCACAATTTACCTATTGCAGATGCGGTAGGGCGCCGTGAAAGAATGCGCTTTGTTGCAGCCCGTGGTGAGGCTGGCGCAGTTACCATGGCAGATGCACACTCACGCTTTAAAGGCCTAGGTGTAGCGTTGACCAGTACAGGTGCTGGGGCAGGTAATGCCGTAGGTTCACTGATTGAAGCAATGAATGCGGGTAGCCCTGTATTGCATTTAACGGGTCAAGTTGAGCGTGAATATCTCGACCGTGATGCAAGCTTCATCCATGAAACCAAAGACCAACTTACATTCTTGCGTGCATCGAGCAAAGCGGCGTTCCGTATTACCAGCCCAGACAATGCCGTTGGCGTGATTCGTGAAGCCATCCGTGTAGCAACTACAGTTCCAATGGGACCGGTTAGTGTTGAGTTACCAATTGATGTACAAGCAGCAGAAATTGATTTGCCACTTAATCTTGGGCCAGTGAAAGCACTTGAGTTGCCACAGGCAGAGCAAGCTGAAATTGATCTTCTTGTAAGCGAAATCAAAAAAGCAAAACGTCCGATTTTCTGGATTGGTGGTGGAACTTTAAATAGTGTTGCTGAAGTTAAAGCAATTGCAGATTTAGGTATTCCGGTTGTTTCATCGACTCATGCTCGTGGGGTGTTGGCAGATGATCATCCACGTAGTTTAGGTGCGTTCCATAACTCGGCGGGTGTTGAGCAGTTATTAAAAGATGCTGACTTAATGGTAGTCGTGGGTTCTCGTTTACGTAGTAATGAAACAAAAACTTATTCGGTTGAATTTCCTGAAAACATTATTCAGGTAGATGCCAACCCAGTAGCTCAGCAACGTAATTACAAAATCCGCAACTTCATTTGTGGCGATGCTAAAGATGTCTTAACACGTGTTTTGGAGCAGCTTCAAGGAACTTCAAAAGTTGATGCCGATTACGATGCTGCTGTTGTGGCTGCTAAACAAGCTGCAATTGATGCACTGCGTAAACAAATCGACCAGTACGCATTAATTTGTGATCACTTGCGTGCAGCTTTACCTCAAGACGGCATTTTTGTACGTGACATCACCATGTCGGGTAGTACATGGGGCAGTCGTTTATTCCCTGTACAGGCACCAAACCAAAACATCCACTCACTTGCGGGTGCAATTGGTTTAGGTCTTGCAACAGCAATTGGTGCTTCGGTTGCTAACCCTGACAAAAAAGTAATTGGTTTAGTCGGGGATGGCGGCTTAATGCTTGGCATTGGTGAAATTGCAACTATGGTGCAAGAAAACACCAACATGGTCTTAATGATTATGAATGACGGTGGCTATGGCGTAATGCGTGGCATTCAAAATAACTACTTTGGTGGTCGTCAGTATTTCAATGAATTACATACACCTGACTACAAACTCCTTGGCGAATCAATGGGTGTGAAAAGCTGGAAAGTGGGTAGTGCAGATGAGTTTAAAACGGTTATTCAAGAGGCAGTCGCTTTTGAAGGACCAACCGTGATTGAGCTCGATATGAACTCGATTGGACCATTAAACTTCGCGGGTCCACCGCAAAAGAAACTGTATTAACCAGTTTGGATGGTTTAGTACATATGCGATGGGAGCTGCTAAGCCATCCTTTTTTTAGATAAATTTTTTTATCTAAAAAACAATAAAAACGAAGTTTTACAGGTAAAACAAATAAAGTTCCAGCAGGACGCTGGAACTCAATCAAGGATGTAGAGATGAAAAAGACTTCATTGATCATGGCATTCATTGCACTGCTTACGCTGGGGGTAAGCGTCAATGTATTTGCAAAAGATTCATTGCTTGAATGGAAAAGTGATGACGGCACGGATTCATTAAAGTTAGGTGGGGTAGTTCGGTTAAATCAGCGCTATGAAGATTGGGAAGGACCGAACCGTGGCTTTGGTAAGCTCCATTTTGATATTTTCAGGGTCGATCTAAAAGGTAAATTTGATGATGCCTACATCAATGCCAGTTATATGTTTCAAGACCAACAGAAAACGTCCATTGAAAAAGCATATGTCGGCTATAACCTAGATGCCAATAACAGCATTGAAGCAGGTTTGGTTTATAAACCTTTTACGATTTATCCTTATCCGCAAAATGGCTGGACCTATCACATCCCATTCTTTTTAGGTTATGGCAACAATATTGCACCGGGGATTAACTGGAATTATCACGACAAAGATTGGGATTTAAAACTCGGTTATTACCCGCAAATGTTAGAGACGAATTTGCGTTATTCACCAGAGAGTGCAACTTATGATGACTTGGCAGGAAATGCATTTCCATCTCAAAAAGCCTATCAAAATGAAAAACGCAATCAGGTGAATACCCGTATTGTTCGCAAGTTAGAAACTGATTTCGGTAAACAAGAGTTTGGTGTATCAGGTGCAATTGCCCAGTTGCATAATGATATTACCGATAAAGACGGCAAATATTATGCTGTTGGTTTGCATACCGAAAACAATTATAAGCGCTTTAACTTACAAAGTTCGGTCATTCACTATCAGTACGATGCTAAAAATCCGGATGGTGTAAATAGTGATATGACTTTGATGGGAGCGAATGGCCTTACGCCTGCTTATTTCATTGCTTCGGAAGGTACGATTGCCAGTTTAAACCTTGCCTATACGTTGCCTGTGACCAATATGGGCAAGCTAAAAGCCATTAAGTTTTATAATGACTATAGTTATCTCGATAAAAAACGTGATGATTGGTCAGATTCGCAAATGAATACCACAGGGATGATGTTTATTGCTTCACCATTTATGGTTTGGGCGGATTATACGTGGGGTAAAAACTCCAACATTATTGGTGGGGCAACCAATTCAACAGGTTATACCTCTGCAACCTCGCCAAACAGTGATAAATGGCTATACCGTATTAACTTTAATATCGGCTTTACTTTCTAAAGTAAGCAGCAATAAAAAACCACGCGATCAGCGTGGTTTTTTCATAGGTTAAAGCTTTTAATATCTGTTTTTTTCAAACTTATTCCAAAATACAAAAGCAGTCACAAAGGCTAAAATAGTCAGCGCGAAAATATAATACATCGCACCAATATCACTATATTGACTGAGCCAATGCACTAAAGGCAGGGTCATACCGCCAACAATCGCATATGACAAATTATAAGAAAATGAAATGCCCGAGAAACGCACAGGCGCGGGGAACATTTTAACCATACTGCTCGACACCATGCCGACAGTACCAGAGCATAGACCCAACAACATATATAAACCAAAAATGGTTGAATGGGCGGCATGTCCTAAACTGTTATAAAAAACTGCTGCTGTAAGTGCAACGGCAAGCGCACCGAACATCATGACTTTGCCACAGCCAAAACGGTCAGCAAAATAGCCTGCTAAAATACAGCCCACCATTTGCATGACAATGGCTGCACTTTGCATTTCAAAAGTCTGTGCGCGCTCAAAGCCAAACGTACCAGTTAATAAATTTGGCATGGCTAAAATCACTACTACCACACAGCCTGTTAAAAACCATGTAAACAACATGCCAATTGCAACAGCTGTTTTATGCGTTTTTAAGACTTGTTTTACAGGCATTTCTTTTGAAATTTCTTTACGAGCCTGTATGGCTTTAAACACAGGCGTTTCTTTTAAATAAGTCCGTAAATAAAGTGCAACCAAACCAAAAATACCACCTGCAATGAAAGGAATACGCCATGCCCAGTCATGGATTTGTCCTTCACTAAAATTCAGTGAAATCCATAAAGACATGAGCGCGCCTAATAAAATTCCTAAAGACAGCCCAGCGGTGAGTAACCCATTTGCCAGCCCAATTTTTCTTTCAGGTACATGTTCAGACACAAATGTCCACGCGGCTGGAATTTCCCCCCCAATTGCAATACCTTGCACCACTCGCATAAGCAATAAAAGTAGCGGTGCCAAATACCCAATATTTTCAAAGGTCGGCAAAATCCCGATAAACAGGGTAGGCAGTGCCATCAGTAAAATAGAAAGTGAAAATAACTTTTTGCGCCCGACCAAGTCACCAAAATGGGCCATGACGACCCCGCCTAAGGGCCTAAAAAAGTAACCTGCTGCAAAAATGCCGTAAGTATTGAGCATGGCCCAAAACGGACTAAGTGTGCTGGGGAAAAAGAGGTCGGAAATGATTTTGGCGTAAAATACATAAATCACAAAATCATAAAACTCTAAAGCTCCACCCAATGAAGAAAGGGCGAGGGTTCGTTTATCTTCTTTATTAAGATAGTTCGCATCCTGCAAAGTTAATTCCTGATCCATTTTTTACTTAATTGTTGTAATTGAAGTTTGGATATTAATGGAAAAGTGAAGTAAAAGTAAATGGAGGAAATTTGTTCTATATAGCAACGTCGATTGGACTTGCTCTGATCAAAAAGCTTTAAAACAAAAAACGCTTTAGATAAAACAAAAACAGATGTAGGAATGGCTTTTCTTTTGGTTTGTTCAGCGACACAATAAAACTTGTTATAGCCAGTTTAATGAGAGAGTCAAAGGATGAGTGTAGTTTTACCTGTCGCGAAGCGTGGTGAAGATATTTTGAAATTGATTGCGGCTCCCGTCTCGGCAAATGAGTTAAACAGTAATTGGCTTTATCAGCTTGCTGACGCTATGCATGCGACAATGCTCGAACGTAATGGAGTAGGGATTGCTGCACCGCAAGTTTATATCTCTAAACGCGTCATTATTGTGGCGTCTCGACCAAACCCACGCTATCCCGATGCACCTGAAATGGATGCGGTAGTAATGGTGAATCCTGAAATTTTAGAGTTCTCAGACGAAGTTTGTTTAGGTGAAGAAGGCTGCTTAAGTGTGCCAGACGAACGTGGACAAGTGGAACGTGCCGAAATGGTTAAGGTTAAATACTTAACACTTCAGGGCGAGACGGTGGAAACAATTTTTCATGGTTTTCCAGCTCGCATTGTTCAACATGAGGTTGATCATTTAAATGGGATATTGTTTGTAGAAAGAATAAGCTAATCTTCAGTTTAAAGTTTTGAAAAACCTATAATGAGCTTGAAAAGGGTAAGTCATCGGAATTACAATACTTATAGCGTGATATTTAAATCATTACAAAAGATATAATTTTAATATTATCAGCAGGTTGTGCTGAAATTTTGCGCGATGTTGTAAATCTCCTCATTTAAGGTTACTGACCATGCAAACCCCTCTCCCAGATTATTTGGCAAATGTTATAGAAGCCTGTGACATCGATAACAGCGGTCATCTCGCCGATTATATTCCTGAGTTGGCAAATGCAAACCCAAATCGATTAGCTTTAGCAATGTCTACGGTAGATGGTGAAATTTATTCGGTCGGCGATGATGATGTTGAATTCACCATACAATCAATTTCTAAACCTTTTGTATATGCCTATGTTTTACAACAGCTTGGCATTGATGCAGTACTTGCGAAAGTAGGGGTAGAGCCTTCTGGTGAAGCCTTTAATGAAATTTCATTAGGTAAAGACGGACGTCCGAAAAACCCGATGATCAACTCTGGCGCAATTACTGTACATTCCTTGATTCAGGTCAAGCATGGTTTACATAGCGCAGAAATTCTACGCCGTTTTATGAGCGAGCTTGCTGGTCGTGAATTAAGTTTTGATGAGTCTGTTTATGATTCGGAAGTCAAAACAGCCTACCGTAATCTTTCGATCGGTTATATGTTGCGTACGGTGGGGATTTTGGAAACTGACCCTGTCGATATTGTGAATGGTTACATTCGTCAATGTGCGATCATGGTTACAGTTAAAGACTTGGTACGTATGGGCAGTGTACTTGCTAATGGCGGGGTCGATCCTAGAACTGGAAAGCGCCTATTGAATCGATCTGTAGTTAGACAAGTCCTCAGTGTCATGATGAGCTGTGGTATGTACGATGCAGCGGGTGACTGGCTTTCAACTGTAGGTATTCCTGCTAAAAGTGGTGTAGCAGGCGGTATCTTGGGTGTGCTACCGGGGCAGGTCAGTATTGCTGCTTTTTCACCTCGACTAGATGAGCATGGTCATAGTGTTCGAGGTATCGATATTTTAGAACGATTATCTCGTGACATGGGATTACATCTCATGGAAGGTACACCTTCTGCCCAGACCATTGTACAAAGTCATTACCGTACAGGAAAAGATGCATCATTAAGTGTGTATGTGCTTCGGGGCGTATTGAAATTTACCGAAGCTGAAATGTTGTTGCGTATTTTACAAGACGAGACAACTGACCAAAGCACGATCGTTATTGATTTAACCCAGATTTCACTTATCCACGATGTGGGTAAACGTATGTTTTTAGAAGGCGTAGATCGTCTGATTGATGACGGCCATACTCTTGTTTTAGTCGACCCTGAACAGCGCTTAGACCATGCCAGAACTGGTAAAGATCGAGAACTGCATGTCTATCATGATTTCGATGATTTGCTCGAAAAGCATGACCTACCTGCAAAAAAAAAGACTTATAGCGACATCGCGGCACTTCTAAACTGCTGAGGTGTTTTTCCTAGATGTCGCTTAAACATCGCACTGAACGCGCTGGGGTTTGTATACCCCAGTGACTCTGAAATTTGAGCAATAGATTCACCATTCGCGATTTTACTTAAGGCAAGTGCAATATGCATTTGTTGTAACCATGCCCGATATGACAGCCCAGTTTCTTTTTGGAACATACGCATTAGGGTTCTAGAACTCGCACCAATATCATCAGCCCAATCTGTTAAATCTTTTGAACTGTCAGGCGTATGTAATAACTCTTGGCAAATTTTTAAGAGTCTTTTGTCTTTCGGCCACGGAATCTGAATGGGCAACAAATTGGCTCGATGAATTTCTTCAAAAATCAAAATTTGTAAAGAACGGGAAAGCTCTTGAGAGGTTGCTGTATTTGGAGTGTCTTCTCGTTCAATTTCATTTAAACGAATCAAAAGCTCATGCAACAGATTGCTTACCCGAATAATAAAACAATGTTGTCCCATTAAAGCTGCTGCATTTACTTCAACCAATGCCGTATTTAACTTAACATGACTCAGTGAAATCACGCTGTGCTCTACATGTGCTGGAATCCATAACGCGCACATGGGTGGCACAATCCACACATGATTAGGAGTGAAAACCTGAATAGTTCCAGTAGAGGCATATAAAAACTGCGCACGTGTATGCGTATGGGTAGGCGTGATTTCTCGGTAAGAATGCTCAGAAGATAGCCCAATCACAAGTTCAGACAAATCAGACTGAATAAGAGAATCGGACATAAACTATCCTAAAAATTGTCACTTATACGATGATTATTGGAAGATAACTTTATAAGCGACAATTTACAATAAGCATCTCATTTAAAAATATTGGAGTTTTTCAGGTATGACGTCTTCAATACAATTGAAAGATGGTATTGCCAATACCGTTGCAAATGATCAGCCTCAAGGAATGATTATTAAAATTGTAGGCGCCGTGGCAGTCGCACATTTACTGAATGATTTAATTCAGGCGGTGCTACCAGCCATCTATCCAATGCTAAAAGCAAACTTTTCGCTGAGTTTTGCGGAGGTTGGCCTAATCTCGTTTGTATACCAGATTACAGGTTCACTGCTACAGCCTTGGATTGGACTTTATACCGATAAACATCCAAAACCATATCTTCTACCACTCGGAATGGTTGTCACATTCTGCGGCATTATCTTGTTAGCATTTTCACCAAGTTTTGCTGTGTTGTTATGTGCATCTGCGCTTATTGGGGTGGGGTCTGCAACCTTTCATCCAGAGGCTTCACGGGTGGCGCGAATGGCATCGGGCGGGCGCTTTGGTACGGCTCAGTCGACTTTCCAAGTAGGCGGAAACACAGGTACTGCCATTGGTCCATTATTAGCAGCTTTACTCATTGTCCCATTTGGACAGCATGCAGTTGCCGGCTTAGTGATATTTGCACTTTTGGCGATTTGGGTTTTATTTGGTGTAAGCCGTTGGACTGTGAGCCATGCTAAAAATCAGGTAGCTGCACGTGCAACTCAAGCACATACTAAATTGCATGGTCGTAAGCTCATTATTGCTTTGAGCACAATTAGTGTATTGATGTTTGCTAAATTTACCTACATTGCTAGCATTAGTAACTACTTTACCTTTTACTTAATTCAAAAGTTCCATATCAGTATTCAAACAGCTCAGTTGCATTTGTTTGCCTTCTTGGCAGCCGTTGCTTTAGGTACATTTGCAGGCGGCCCAATTGGTGACAAAATTGGCCGTAAAGCAGTGATCTGGGTTTCATTTATTGGTATGGCACCGTTTGCATTAATGATGCCGTATGCAAACTTATTTTGGACAACAGTTTTCTCAATTATTGCAGGTTTGGTGTTGTCATCTGCTTTTGCAGCGATGGTAGTTTACGCACAAGAAGCCGTTCCGGGCCGTGTGGGTATGATTGCAGGTTTAATGTTTGGTCTGATGTTTGGGGTAAGTGGTATTGCCGCAGCTGGGTTAGGACATTTAGCTGATATTAACGGCATTGAATGGGTATTTGGTTTATGTTCATTGTTGCCATTACTTGGTTTTGCAACCGCATTTTTACCTAACACAAAAGTTAAATAAATAAAAAGACTCTCAGCCATATTCAGCTGAGAGTCTTTTTAGTCAAATATATTTCTAATTAAAAGACTATTTTTGAACACCAAACTTAAATACGGTGACACTGTTATAAGTTTGATTTGGGTTCAAACGTGTAGATGGGAAAGCCGGTTGATTCGGGCTGTCTGGAAAATGCTGTGTTTCTAATGCTAGTGCGTCTGCTTGTCGATAGAGTACGCCATTTGCGCCAACAATATTTCCTAATAAATGATTGGCTGTATACATTTGGACGCTTGGTTCAGTGGTTAAAACCTGCATGGTCCGTTTAGATTTTGGGTCAACCACAATAGCTGCAAGATTGAGTTTCCCTTGAGTCTTTTGATTAATTACCCAAGTTTGGTCATAGCCATATCCATAGGCCAATTGCTGATTATTTGCTCGGATATCTTTTACGATTGCTTTAGGCGTTCGAAAATCAAAAGGTGTACCTGCAACTGAAGCAATTTCACCTGTTGGTAAAGAGTTTTGATCGGTTACCAATATACGGTCTGCATTGAGTTGTACCACATGATCTAGCACGCCATAAGGATTGTTCCCAGCGCCTGATAAGTTGAAATAACTGTGGTTGGTGAGGTTGATGACTGTAGGCTGATCAGTTTTGGCTTTATATTCAATCTTAAATTCATTTTGATCTGAAAGACTGTAGATTACTTCCACATCTAACTTTCCGGGAAAACCTTGATCACCATTTGGACTGGTTAACTTCAGAGAAGCTTTAACAGTTTCACCTTTAGAAATGAGGGGTTTAACTTGCCAAACACGTTTATCAAAACCAGGATTGCCGCTATGTAATGAGTTTGGGCCATTATTTTTTTCGAGGTTATACGTTTTCCCATCTAAGCTAAATTTAGCATTACCAATCCGGTTCGCATAACGGCCAATCAAACCACCAAAATGAATACCTTCCTTGGTATCAGTGACTTCATAGCCTTTTAGATCATCAAAGCCCAAAACAATATTATTTTGTTTGCCTTGGGCATCGGGAGTCAAGATTTGTGTAATTACACCACCGAAGCTAATAAAAGATACCGAGACTCCTTTGTTATTGCTCATGGTGTATAAATCAACTTTTTGACCGTCGTGAGTCGTACCATATAGTTTTACATTTAATGTGGCTGCATTGGTAAGTTGTGCAAAGCTATAAATCGTAATACCTAAAATTACTAATTTTTTCATGTTTATACTCTATTTTTTAATAGTAAGACTGGATGAATATAAGATTGATTTTTCATCTTTTTAAAGAGGTTTTTATTATATGTAGTGTTAATAATAATCGAGCAGTGAATGTTAAATATTGGAAAAATTGGTTCAATTTAGGCTTATAAAGAAATTAATCTTATGAGCAAAATTCCACGGTAAGCTATTTTTATGAATCATCCCGACTCGGTTTTAAAATTTTCGCTTGGTCTCAATGGTCTATCATTTGACGTAGACAGCCAACACATTTACCTTGAACAGGGCTTAGGTTTTGTTAATTCAAAAAGTGTCAGTGATGGTGTTATTGATGAACTCGCTATCGAAAAGATGATTTATTTTATTGAAGAAATCATCGAGTCAAAGCCCCTCAGAAATTTAAATATAAGTGGGGTAGCTGTTACGTCTGATGCTGCTATGACACACCTCAGTCAGTTATTTTTTAGTGCTAAAAAGCAAATCAGCCGTATTGAGCTTGGGCATGGATTTAATGATTTTATTGAGCGTTTGAGCTACTACACAAATCAAATGGCTCCAAATCAGCTTTATGTTTTTACCTACTTTGTATTTGTTCGAGAGATGATGCATCACCTAAGAGTTGAGGAAGTTCAAATCCTTTAAGAAATGGCTCTAAAAACGTAAAAAATAGGGAATAATAGATAGTAGAGTACCAATGCCACTAAGCAAGACATTACTTTCAATAAAATAAGGGAAAATCATTAAAATTAAACCCACAGTAAAAGGTACAGTCATTTTTTGCTTTTTCCCATAGAGAAAATAGCCGAGTCCAATTGAACTAAAGATTACGCCGAGAAAGAGTTGAGTTGTGTTCATGATGATGTTTCGTACATTGTTATTCTCTGAAAGATATTATGCCAAGACTCTTAAAAGAATATTTAAAAAATAAGAGGCAACCTCATAACACGTGCTTAAAACTTCCATCGGTGATTTATGTAGTAATATGACCGATAATTGAAAATGAATTTCTTTTTTAGAGTAATTTATTTAGTATTTTTAATTAATTAATATTTAAAATTGTTCAGATTTTTTATTTCTAGAAAAAAAATCTAACTTTTTCTGGGAATTGAATCTTTAATTCTTGAAATATTGATATTTGGATTTCATTGTTTACTTTAATATAAATATATTTTCCATCTTCTAATTGTTTTTTGCAAATAATTATTAAGTGTGGATTTATTGATCCCATAGAGTATTTGCTCAAATCGATTAGAGATATAAAACAACTATTACTTGGCTGAATTGGAAGATTATAGTCTATTTTACATTCGTTGCTTATGGCATCCAAACTTTCAATATTGTTGAATTTAAACTGATATTTATTTTCTTTATAATCATATGTAATAATATTATTTTCTACATAGTTTTTTTTAATATATCTCCAAGCATTTTTTCCACCACCATCATTTTCAGTTGATATATTTGGATCATGATATGAGCAATTATCTTTATATTTTATAATGTTGTAATTAAATAAAATGGAAATTTCCTGTGATTTTCCATGAATGATCGAGTTTTGAATCATTTCTAAAATAAGTATACAGAAATACTTCACTAAATTACTGTCATGTTGTATGTAGTCATAATTATCCATTTTTGCTTTTAATAATGGATGTATGTATTTGTTGAGATAATCATTTAAAGAATATTTATCAGATGGAAGTTCGGAAGATGATATTTTTATTTCATTATCCATTAAGAAATTAATAAAATCAGGTCTTTGTTCAAATAATTCGATACTTATAGTATTTTCTTTTAATAAATGTTTTGTTATGACACTAATATAATTAGCAGAAAGGTGTGCACATTCTTCTTGTTCTTCGCGAGTTGTGGAGTTATCACCTAAATCAGAAACTGATTTTAATATTAACCATGGCATTGGGTTTAAACTACTAATAAAAGCCCATCCCTCCATTTCTCCACCACCTATATCCGGTCTTGATGATATTAATAAATTCCGCTGTTCGGTATTTGATAAAAAACAATCAAAACTAATAAGTCTTTTATTTTTTAATGTTGGATATTCACCTAAAAGTTCTTCAAAATAACTCGGCATATTTAATATGCTTTGTATGTTTTGTGATCTAAATTCTGTATTGTTTGTATAGAATCGTGTTTGGTTTGATGATTCTATTTCAGTACAAATGATAGTGTCTTTTAATTCAACAACACGGGGATTTCCCCAGCAGAAACCGACTAAAAAAATGATTGATGGTTTGGGGAGCATATTACGTAATAAGCAATAATTTAAAATTTTTCCGATAGAGTTATCTGTTGATCCTCCACTACTTCCATGAAGATGAATCACAAAAAAATTTTCAATTATCCCAACACATACATTTAACTCAGGCTGGAGTTGAATTCTTTTTTTATATTTTAATTTTGAACGGATAGCATTTTTTTCTTTACTATTAGAGGTAGCAATTAAAATATAGTTTTGGTCTAAATCTGGAAGTGTATGCATAATGGTACTTGATTAGTTATAAAAACAGTAGCTTCTTAAAAAGCTACTGTGCTATTTTTTTAGAATATTTAAGCAATCGAATCATCTAAATTCGGCACTAACCAACGCTTTGCTTCATCCAATGTCCAATCTTTACGTTTTGCATAATCTTCAAGTTGGTCTTGAGAGATTTTACCTACGTTAAAGTATTCACTTTGTGGATGAGAATAATAGAAACCACTCACTGATGATGGTGGCATCATTGCAAAGTGCTCAGTCAGTTGAGTACCGATTTTGTCAGTTGAACCTAACCAGTCAAACAACACTGCTTTTTCAGAGTGCTCAGGGCAAGCAGGATAACCTGGTGCAGGGCGAATACCGACGTATTTCTCTTTAATCAGTTCTTCATTGCTGAGCTGCTCATCCGCTTTATAGCCCCAGAACTCTTTACGAATACGTTCATGTAAATGTTCTGCAAAGGCTTCAGCAAAACGGTCAGCTAATGACTGCACTAAAATTGCAGAGTAGTCATCACCTTTGGCTTTGTATTCATTGGCCAGTTCTTCTGCACCAAAAATCGATACAGTGAATCCGCCCAAGTAGTCTTGCTGCTCGCGGTCAGCACGAATGTAATCTGCTAAAGACAAGTTCGGTTTACCTGTCACTTTGTCAGATTGCTGACGTAAGTGCTCAAAAGTATGCGTAACATTTTGACCAGCTTCATCAAATACGCTGACGGTATCTGCATCTGTACGCTGAGCAGGGAACATACCAAAAACAGCACGAGCATCAAAACGGTTGTTGTCGATAATATCTTTCAACATTGCTTGTGCTTGGTTGTACAAGTCAGTTGCTGCTTCGCCGACCACTTCATCCTCTAAAATTTTCGGGAATTTGCCAGTTAAACTCCAAGAAATAAAGAATGGCGTCCAGTCAAAATAATCCACGAGTGTAGCAAGCGGATAATTCTTTAAAACTTGTGTTCCCAAAAGATTTGGTTTTGGTGGCACATAGCTTTCATCAATTTTAAAACCATTTTCAACCGACTCTTTATAAGTCAGTTTGGCCGCTTTTGGTTGTTTGTTGGCTAAACGCTCACGAATTTTGGCATATTCAGCACGATGCTCTTCAATAAATGCACCACGCATTTCTTTCGAAAGCAAGGTTGTCGCTACACCAACAGCACGTGAAGCATCGGCAACATAAATCACAGCATCGTTTTGGTACTGAGGGTCAATTTTTACTGCTGTGTGGGCTTTAGAAGTAGTCGCACCACCAATTAATAAAGGAATATTAAAGCCTTTGCGTTGCATTTCTTTCGCAACAAATACCATTTCATCTAAAGATGGAGTAATTAGACCTGACAAGCCGATGATGTCACATTTTTCATCAATTGCAGTTTGTAAGATTTTCTCGCAAGGGACCATTACTCCAAGGTCAACAATGTCATAACCATTACAGCCGAGTACCACGCCTACGATATTTTTACCAATATCGTGTACGTCGCCCTTAACAGTTGCCATCAGGACTTTACCTTTAGATTGGCTACCTGTTTTTTCAGCTTCAATGTACGGGTTGAGCCAAGCCACAGCTTGCTTCATAACACGTGCAGATTTCACAACCTGTGGTAAGAACATTTTGCCCGAACCGAACAAGTCACCAACCACGTTCATACCGTCCATCAAAGCGCCTTCGATTACATCTAAAGGACGTTTGGCTTTGAGACGAGCTTCTTCGGTATCTTCATCAATATAAGTGGTAATACCTTTGACCAAAGCATATTCAAGACGTTTTTCGACTGACTCATTACGCCATTCTAGATTCTCGGCTTCTTTTGTAGCACCGCCTTGTCCGCGGTATTTTTCAGCTACTTCAAGCAGTTTCTCAGTCGCAGCTTGACCAGATTCACCTTGGTTTTGGTTTAAGATGACATCTTCCACAGCTTCTTTTAGCTCGGCTGGAATATCATCATAAATTGCCATTTGGCCGGCATTCACAATACCCATGGTCATGCCTTGCTTGATGGCATGGTACAAGAACACAGAGTGAATGGCTTCACGAACAGGCTCGTTACCACGGAACGAGAACGAAACGTTCGATACACCACCAGAAATCATGGCGTGAGGTAAGTTTTGTTTAATCCAACCTGTGGCCTCAATAAAGTCGACGCCATAGTTATTGTGTTCTTCAATCCCTGTTGCAACTGCAAACACGTTCGGGTCAAAAATAATATCTTCAGCAGGGAAGCCTACATCGTTAACCAAAATATCATATGAGCGTTTACAGATTTCACGCTTACGTGCAGCAGTGTCAGCCTGACCTGTTTCGTCAAATGCCATGACAATAATTGCGGCACCATATTGACGGCACAGGCGAGCTTTTTCTACAAACTCGTCATAACCTTCTTTTAAAGAAATCGAGTTAACAACGGGTTTACCTTGTACGCATTTTAAGCCAGCTTCAATGATTTCCCATTTTGATGAGTCAATCATGATTGGCACACGTGAAATATCTGGTTCAGAAGCCACAAGATTTAAGAAATGCACCATCGCATTTTGCGAATCGAGCATCCCTTCATCCATGTTAATGTCAATAATCTGTGCGCCAGCTTCAACTTGTTGCTGTGCAACTTCTAAAGCTTCAGCAAAGTTTTCTTCACGGATTAAGCGTAAGAATTTTTTCGAACCTGTAACGTTAGTACGTTCACCCACGTTCACGAAAAGTGAGTCATCATAAATATTAAATGGTTCTAAACCACTCAAACGACATGCAGGTACAGTTTCAGGAACTTGACGAGGCGCAATATCTTTTACCGCATTGGCAATCGCGCGGATATGGTCTGGTGTTGTACCACAGCAACCACCAGTAATATTAATTAAGCCGCTTTCTGCAAATTCTTTTAAGAATGCTGCAGTTTGTTCTGGCGTTTCATCATATTCACCAAAAGCATTTGGTAAGCCCGCATTTGGGTGCGCTGAAACAAAGGTATCTGCTACATCGGAAATGGTTTTTACGTGAGGACGCATGGCATCTGCACCAAGCGCACAGTTAAAACCAATCGATAGTAAGTCACCATGACGTACAGAGTTCCAGAACGCTTCCGCAGTTTGACCTGTTAAGGTACGACCCGATGCATCAGTAATGGTCCCTGAAATCATGATTGGTAATTCACGACCAATTTGTTTAAAGACTTCTTTAACCGCAAAAATTGCAGCTTTACAGTTTAATGTATCAAATACGGTTTCAATCAAAATGATATCTGCACCGCCTTCAATCAGCGCATGTGTCGCTTCAATATAGTTTTCTTTTAGCTCATCAAAAGTGATGTTACGAAAGGCAGGGTCATTTACATTCGGTGAAATGGAACAAGTACGCGATGTTGGTCCAAGTACACCTGCTACAAAACGCGGTTTATCTGGAGTCGAATACTTCTCACAAGCTGCTTTAGCTAAACGTGCTGCTTCACGGTTAATCTCTGGAACAAGATCTTCCATGTGGTAATCAGACATAGAAACACGCGTGCCGTTAAAGCTGTTGGTTTCAATAATATCTGCACCCGCATCAAGATAAGCTTCATGAATACCTTGAATGATTTGAGGCTGGGTCAGAACCAAAAGGTCATTGTTACCTTTTAAGTCATGTGCCCAATCGGCAAAACGCTCACCACGGTAGTCTGCTTCTTCCAATTTATGGCGCTGAATCATGGTACCCATTGCACCATCAATAATCAGAATACGTTTGGCAAGAAGCGCTTTTAGGGTGGCAAGCGTGGACATATAAAACCCCGATATTGTACGAATTTAAAAATGCGGCGCTATTGTAACAGAATAGTTGCGCAATAGATGATCTATGACGACCCACCATTCACCGTAAATTAGTCGTAAAAAAAAGTGTTTTCGAACAAAAAGAGGGTGTTTTTTCATCAAATATTCATAAAATGATCATGATATTGAAATATTTCATCTCCAATATTCGGTTTTATGACAGTTGTGGTGTTTAAAAAGTAGACGTTTAGGTAATTTTTTAGATATTTTTGCTTCAAAAATAGTCATAAAATAGATGGGTGGGGATTTATGTAAATTATTGTATTTAAATAAAAAAATAAAAATCATAGAGGAAAGGTGCATCAAATGAGGTCAAAATGTGAAAAATTGACTTCATCAGGCGCCGCTTTGTCATATAATTGTCATAATTTAATTTAAGAATACAGAGGATTTTTTTATCCTCTTACCGTCTGCATGAATTCTAATCTACCCCCTGTTTCGGATTCAAAACTTGCGGCAAACCTGCAAGTCAAATCGACGAATGTACATGTCCCGACACCTAAATTTTTTATGCCGGTGTTTCTGACGATTATTGTTGCAACACTTATTTATATTGGATTTCAGGTGAGTGCTGATTTAGCGCATGTACCACCTTTGAGTCTTTATTCAGTTATTCTTTTATCAACTGCACTCTTGATTGCTTTAGGCTTTGAGTTTGTAAATGGCTTCCACGATACTGCAAATGCAGTGGCAACAGTAATTTACACCAATGCTTTACCTGCACCGGTTGCAGTCATGTGGGCTGGTTTTTGTAATTTCCTTGGGGTAATGGTTGCAAGCGGCGCAGTCGCTTACGGCATTATTGCATTATTGCCTGTTGAATTGATCATGAATATGGGTAGTGGTGCAGGTTTCGCAATGGTTTTTGCATTGCTTATTGCTGCAATTCTCTGGAACTTAGGTACTTGGTTCTTGGGTATTCCTGCTTCTAGCTCTCATACCTTGATTGGTTCAATCTTGGGTGTGGGCATTATGAACCATCTATTGAGTGCATCGACTGGCGTAACGACCAGTGGTGTTGATATGGATCAGGTGATTAAAGTCGGTAAGGCATTATTATTTTCACCTTTAATTGGTTTCGCTTTTGCAGCGATTGTATTCTTGTTGGTTAAAACTATTTTTAAACGCCAATTAGAATTATTCCAGCCACCTGAAGGGAATAAACCACCACCAGCAATCATTCGTGCAATCTTGATCTTTACCTGTACAGGTGTGAGTTTTGCACATGGTTCTAATGACGGTCAAAAGGGTATGGGACTCATCATGCTGATTTTGGTTGGTCTGGTGCCGTTGGCTTATTCATTAAATAAAAATCTTGATACTCAGCAAGTTCAATCATTCCATCAGCTTTCTTCTCAAACTGCCGTATTGTTGAAGCAAAATCAGCCAGAATTAACCGATGAAAAAGCACGTGTTATTCTGACTAAATATATTCAAACTAAACAGCAAACTCCAGAAGTCGTGCCTGCATTGGCAAGTATGACTGATCACTTGGGTGAGCGAGTTTCTAGCTATAACAACTTAAAAGATATTCCTGAAACTGCAATTAGTGAAATTCGTAATGATATGTATTTAAGCACCACGACGTTTAAGCGTTTGGATAAAGCAGATGCTTTACCAAAAATGGATCAATCACAAGAAAAACTTGTGAAAGAATACCGTAGTAGCTTAGATTCATTCTTACAATACATTCCGACTTGGGTAAAAGTAGCTGTTGCTTTAGCACTTGGTCTAGGCACAATGGTGGGTTGGAAACGTATCGTTGTGACTGTAGGTGAGCGTATTGGTAAGCATCACATGACTTATGGTCAAGGGATGTCTGCTGAGCTTGTTGCAATGAGTACAATTGCAGCTGCTGATGGTTTAGGTATGCCAGTTTCAACAACACACGTTTTAAACAGTGCTGTTGCGGGTACGATGGTCGCGAATAAATCAGGTTTAAACTTTAATACCGTGAAGACAATTCTCTCTGCATGGGTATTTACTCTTCCTGCAACAATCTGCTTGTCAGGTGGTTTGTACTGGTTATTCTTACAGTTTGTATAAACGCATTTAAAAAATTAAAGCCACTGTTCACAGTGGCTTTTTTATTTGTTTAGTTTTTAAAGTTGAGACTATTTTTCATGTACATTCATCTATAAATTAATAAGTTGTTATAGGCCATCAAACAGCTTTATAGGCTGGGCTTAAAATTTTATATCAGGATATATTATGAATGCGGTTCAAATAGATCAGCTAAAACAACAATTTCCACTTATTGAAACACTTCAAGCCTATCAAGAAACATTTTGGTTTACACCTCATCGCTATCCTTTAAAAGAAGCTTTAGAAAAAGTTGGACTAACCGCTAAGGACGTAAGTGAAGCAGAAGCAAGACTAGTGCGTTTCGCACCTTATTTGGCAAAAGTATTTCCTGAAACTCAAGCACAACATGGAAAAATTGAATCAGATATTGTTGAAATTGCTCATATGCAACAAGCACTTTCTTCAGCAAAACAAGTACAGCTTAATGGTAGATTCTGGCTGAAAAAGGATAGTCATCTACCTATTTCAGGCTCTATCAAAGCACGTGGTGGCATTTATGAAGTGCTCACACATGCTGAAAAACTTGCCATGCAGGCAGGGTTACTCAAACCAGAAGATGATTATAGTAAATTAGATCAAGATTCATTTAGAGCATTCTTTTCTAAGTATCAAATAGCAGTAGGTTCTACAGGTAACCTTGGGCTTTCTATAGGCATTATGAGCGCCAAACTCGGCTTTAGAGTCACTGTTCATATGTCGGCTGATGCTAGACAGTGGAAAAAAGACGAACTACGTTCACTTGGCGTCAACGTTGTAGAATATGCGAGTGATTACGGCGTAGCTGTTGAAGAAGGACGAAAAGCCGCAGAGCAAGATCCACACTGCTTTTTCATTGATGATGAAAATTCAACCACATTATTTTTAGGTTATGCCGTTGCAGGAATACGCCTAAAACAGCAATTTGAGCAAAAACAAATTAAAGTCGATGCTGAACACCCATTGTTTGTTTATTTGCCGTGTGGCGTCGGTGGTGGGCCTGGTGGGGTGAGTTTTGGACTAAAACTGGCTTTTGGTGAACATGTACATTGTATCTTTGCAGAGCCAACACATTCACCATGTATGTTACTTGGTGTCCACACAGGTTTGCATGATCAGATTTCAGTCAATGACATTGGCATTGATAACGTTACTGCGGCAGACGGGCTTGCGGTAGGGCGTGCTTCAGGTTTTGTCGGGCGTGCTATGCAACAATTAATCGATGGCTACTACACCATTCATGATGAACGTTTATATGAGCTTATTGCGCTTTTAAATCAAACTGAGAATATTCAACTTGAGCCTTCTGCGGTAGCAGGCATGATGGGACCGTATTATGTTCAGACGAGTCTTGATTACTTGGCTTTACACCAGTTAACACCTGAGCAGTTACAGCAAGCAAATCATGTAATATGGGCTACCGGGGGTGGCATGGTGCCTCCTGATGAAATGCAAAAATATCTATCACACTTTCAATATAAATAAAGACACATTAGAAAAAAGCCCAATTCTAGGATTGGGCTTTAATCAAATTATTTTTTAGATGATTTTCTAAAAGGAAGTTTTTCAGTAGCAAAACCATAAATTGCGGCAAAAGGTAGGGCAGTTCGTGCTAAATAAGCGACACGCCATAGACCACCATGATTGGCACCTTCCATCATAAGTTCAAGCGGATGGTCTAAGACAGTTTCAGGATTCGCCACAGAAGACTCATTTCTTAAGTCATGAATCCAGAGTGCCGCCATAATGGCATTGGTGGTTTCAGGGCTAAATGCTTCTACATCGAAAAGTTCTGCGCCATTAAAAGCTGCTTTCAATAATGGATTTTTAGTCACTGAATGAGTCGTTGTCGATGGTGCAATATTAATGCTGACACGTTGTCCTTGATGGCGGGCCAAAATAGCACGCCATTGTTGAATACGCTTTGCCAAAGCATAGTTTGGACCTTGTTCAACCACTAAGCAGTCGGCAATACCATAAGTTTTTCCATTTTCACATGTAACCAAGTCTTGGTATGGCGCTTGAAAAAAACGATTGAGCGAAAGAGCAGAAACGCCTTTTACTGCCAATTTTTGCATTTTTCTGCGGGATTTAAATTTCTCTTGAGCAGCCTCTGTAACTTCTTTTGGTACTGCATAAACATCGGTTGGAGTACACATAAACATAAGGCTTGTATCAGGCTTATGCTCGCTTACAAATTGCATGATGCTATCCATTGCCATGGAAACGCGGACATGCTTTTCACCATCTAAATAGGCGATTGCTGCTAAATCTAACTTTTGTGGAAACTGCCCCAGCCACTGCGCTATTTCTGGTAATTGGGTCAGTAAATTTGCACCCAGCTTATCTTTTAACTCAGAAGCTTTTGCTGACGAATCAATGGCTTCAACACATGGTGCAATGAGTGTTGCATTCCCTTGTTGAATCGTATTTAAAATTTTGCCCCAGACTCGTGAGTTTGGTAAATCTACAGCAACAATATTTGCTTTCCATTTGGCTAACCAAGGCAGTGGTCCTGCTTCTGAGGCTGCACCAAACAGCACCATCGTACGGTCAGATAAATCGAACCATTCAGGATGAGCAATAGCTTCACGAAGTGCCTTTGCATGACTTGGTTCAATAATACCAGCTTCTTCCCAGCGTTGAATTTGGTCCAGTAAGCTTTGTCCACTCAGCTTTTGTCCTTTATAAGGAACATACCATTCAGGTGCTGCCTCACTTTCACCTTTAAGTTTTACTTTATAAAGAGGAGTAGATGAAGCAATATGAACTGCATCTTTTAAAAGGTAGTGTTTACCATCACGATAATAATCAAAAATATGGTGAGCTTTATGCAACCCTTGCTTCGCAATAGTAATTGGGTTGTTGATATTAGAAATCCCTTGTTTAACAAGAGCTTTAAAATATAAAGGATAGTTTTTTCGCCAGTTTTTTTCATTCAACACTTGTTGTGCGGTTTTATTATCTACAATAGATAAGGCCTCTGACAAAATCTCTTGGCCTGTAAGAGATGTACTTTGTTTTTTTGTTGAGGCGTGTACCGGAAATTGTAGACCTTCGACTTGACTTGTGCTGGACATAAAATATCTCGTTTATACGACTGGGTTAATATACATGTGTATACATTATCTATGCCAATGAAAGGAAACGAGTGGCAATAACTGACAAAATAATATTGATTATTTATGTGATGAAACGTGAAAGAGAAAGTTATTATGATAAATTCATCTCATTTTGGCCTTAATTTTTTTCACATTTTTAGAACATTTTTATAGACTTACGTTACATAAATGTTTATTTTGTATTAAGCAAATACATCAGTATTAACCTGAAGGTAAAATGTTCAAAATGTATCAATAATAGAGATACAGAAGTGATTAAAAACTAGACTTTTTTCTTAAGCGGTAAGAAAAGTCAAACGGAATAAGAAAGAATTGGGGTGAAACTAGATAGAAGACAACGTAAGATTGTCTTTTAAAAATCTTGGGGATATGGTGATTTTTTTACACCATAATTTTCTAGTTTCATCCCATCTATTTTTGGGCTGGAACCCTCCATTTAGTATTCAATTCATCACTTGATTGAAGCCTATTTCTTTAGAGTAACTTCAAAATTACTTTAAAAGAGGGTATTTCTAACAACGTCCTTTTTTAGCTTGTCCTGGTGGGCAAAAGCCTCCTGGATGTCCGTAATATGGTGAATCAGGGTCAATCACAATACTACCTTCAGGTGTATGGACCGCACAGGCTGATAGTGACATTGTGAAAATTGCTGCGGCACAAAGAAGTAAAGTTTTCATCTTGTTCTCACTTTTTTATCATTCTCACTTGTACTATAAAAACATTTTGATTATTTTTCGATCTAATTTTGGTTAAAAAATATCTTTAATCAGTCGAATTAAGTAGAAATTAAGGAGACCGTAAAATAGTCCGAAATCCAACATGTGTTGCAGCTAAATCAAAATCTTGTGGATAACGGCTACTGCTACGATAACGTGAACAATAATTTTGTGCACAAAGAAAAGATCCACCTTTAATTACATATTGAGTGCTGGTGATTTGTTGTTGTCGTAAATCAGAATAATTTCCCATATGCTGGTCATGAGCACCTTGATAAGGAGAAGATGTCCATTCCCATACATTTCCAATCATATCAAATAGTTTGAATTTATTTGCCGCAAAACATCCAACGGGTGCAACACCTTTAAAGTGATCTTGATTTAGGTTTTGAAAAGGGAATTCGCCTTGCCAGTAATTGGCTTGCGGATGTTGATGTTCATCGGTAGGGGGCTGATGTAAAGGCGTATCAGTTTTTGAATTGGCTTTAGCTGCATATTCCCATTCTAGTTCTGTTGGTAAATCACGTCCTAGCCACACTGCATAATGTTCAGCATCGTTTTTACTTACATACCTTACAGGCTCATTAGGAGTTGCTATAGCACCCATACTGCCGTTTGGAGTTTTCCACGTATATCCAGACTTTAGTTGCCACCATTGCTGTGGGTGATGAGGGTCTGGTGAGAAAACAGCAGCCTGTTTTTGTTTTTCGGCATCGGTAATATAGCCAGTTGCTTTTACAAAACTTGCAAATTGAGCGACCGTAACTTCAGTTTGGTCAATCCAAAATCCTTTGACTTCGCGCTGTTTTTTTCCAAAATTAAGTTCATCGGGATATGCCTTTTCAGAACCAAAGTTAAAATCTCCATCGGCAATTAAAACCATTCCTGCTGTAGGCTGTTTGAGCCAACCCTGAGGCAGACCACTATAGTTTTGACATTTTTCAATAGACCCTAAATCAGCTAAAGAAGTTTGCTGTTGCGTCGAAGATGTAGGTTCAGAAACTTTTGAAGATTGGCTACAGCCCGTCATAATAGACAGGCTGATTGTGGTAACTAAAAATGGCTTCAATTTCATTTGGCGTTATATTCCTGCACACCATTTTTTTCAGTATATTTTTGATAGACCGATAAAAGTTCTTGAACTTTTGCAGGATAAAGCTGAGCAACGTTTTGTCTTTCACCGCGATCTAATTTAATGTTGTATAGCTCCCAAGTCCCTGTGCCTAATTCAGGCCGCCCTTGAAGTGCGATTTTCCATTCACCTTGTTTTGCATATTTGCTGCCATGCAGCTCATCGGCAAAGCTAAAATTTGCAGGGCGAATAGTATCGGTTTTGTTTTCAAGCAAAGGTTTCCATGAAATTCCAGATGGCGTATTAATGGCCCGGCCATTGTATTGACCTTGTGGTACTGGAATATGAGCATATTCTAGTAAGGTAGGGAAAACATCGAGTACAGATGCAAAGCTATGATTTGTCTCTTCCGCTTTTTTCTGATTTGGTAATTTCACAATAGCAGGGGCAGTCGTTGCGCCTTCGCCCGCTGTATCTTTCCATAAGTGGAAAGGTGCGGCACTGACTTCGGCCCAACGTGGCCCGATATAGTGGTACGAACTAGGTGTACCTACGTTTGCTACAGAGTTATCAAAACCAGATTCACTGCCATATCCGCCACGTACAAAACCTTCTGCACCATTGTCTGAAACAAAGAAAATTAAAGTATTGTCATAAAGATTATTTTGTTTGAGATATTGAATAATGCGGCCTACATTGGCATCAAGATTTTCTACCATGCCCGCATAGATTTCCATCTTACGAGCTTCTAATGCTTTTTGTTCGGCTGTTAACTCATCCCATTTCCCATATTTTTGTGGAGCATTTTGAGTCGCAATTGGTTCTGCTGCATCAAAGTTTGCAGGAATAATTCCAAGCTGTTTTTGTCTCGCAATGCGGGCATTACGAATTGCATCGTAGCCTACATCATAAACTCCGCCATATTTTTCACGATATTCGGTTGGGGCTTGAATTGGCCAGTGAGGTGCCGTGTAGGCAGCATAAGCAAAGAATGGTTTGCCACTATTTTTGCCTGAATCTAAGTAGCTCAGTAATTTGTCGGTAAAATAGTTGGTAGAGAAAAAGTCATCAGGTAATGCCGAAATTGGAATAATTTGCCCATCTTCTGTATAAGTTGAATTTCGTTTAAAGGCACTTGGGGCTTGTTTAAAATGATGGTCTAAACCTTGTAATAAGGTAAATGAATGATCAAAACCTTTAGCATGTGCATTGCTTTCAGGGGTTAAGCCTAAATGCCATTTACCACTAATATACGTGCGGTAACCATTGTCTTTAAGTACTTGGGCAATCGATAAAGAACGTTCGTTTAAATAGCCTTCATAGCCTGGTTGTCCCTTTAAATGCTCTGGGGTGAGTTCCGCCATTGCACCAATACCAGCTAAATGATGATCAGTACCGGAAATAAGTTGAGAACGTGTTGGCGAACAGGTTGGGGCAGTATGATAATCTGTTAAAAGGCGTCCTTCTTGAGCCAGACTATCAATATTAGGGGTATGAATTTCGCCACCAAAAGCCCCTAAATCTGAATAGCCTAAGTCATCAGCCATAATAAATAAGATATTGGGTTGCTTAGGCGTGCTTACGACATTTTCTTGATTATCATTGTCATTACATCCAGCCAGAGATAGGCTAAATAAAGCAATGGAAAGGCTAGATAAAATTGCTCTGTACTTCATTGTATCATCTGAATTATTAAAAGAATTGGCATGAGTTTAATCAGATGGTTTTTGCAAACAAAACAACGAATTGATCAAAGAAAATCAGAAAAAAGACTGAGAATTTATGCAGATAAATAAATCAGAAAAAAAGAAAAGCCCATAACGGGCTTTTCTTTGATTTATATCGTTTAGAAAGGAAGACGGGTAAGCTGGTCTAAGAAATGTGGAATAACTTTAGGTTCAAGTAAAATGGTTACGATGATCCCGTAAGCTGCACCCCACAAATGAGCGCTATGGTTGATATGACTATTACCTCGCTTACCAGCCCAAATACTGTACGCCACATATAAAATAGCGAAAATAATAGCGGGTACAGGAATGAAGAATACAAAAATCAGCTTCCATGGCTGAAACAGAATATAAGCAAATAAAACCGCTGAAACAGCACCTGAAGCGCCTAGACTGGCCCAGTTCGCATCATTTTTATGTTGTAAATAGCTTGGCAAAATCGCAAAGATTAAGCCACCTAAGTAAAACAACACAAAACCCATGTCATAGAAATATTGACGGTAAAAACTTTCAATAATACTGCCAAAGAAAAACAGGGTAATCATATTGAAAAGTAGATGTGTTCCGTCGGCATGGATAAAGCCATGAGTAATGAATCGATCAATTTGTCCACGTTGCATTGCAGGTGGCCAAAAAATCAATCGGTTCATTACGTTTTGATTGCTAAAAGCAAGTAAAGAGATAATGACCGTAATAATAATAAGAGTGACTGTATGGTTAAACGGCAAATGCAACATAAGAAATATTTAAAAAATGATCAATACTGAGCTCAATAATGCCATTAAAAACTTAACTTGAAACCCTGTTGTGTATAAATCCGACAAATTTAGTTGATTTTTTTTAAATCCACCTCATCTTCGGTTAATATAAAGGCATCAGCTTGAGGAATATTGTTATGTCGACTGAGAACACCAACACTGCTGTTGCAGAAGAAATTCCAAACCTTTTGATTACACCATCTGCACAAGAGTATTTGCACGATTTACTAACGAAGCAAAATACTCCGGGAATTGGCGTTCGAATTTTTGTTGAGCATCCGGGTACGCCACGTGCGGAATGCTGTATGGCATATAGTGCGCCAGAAGAAGTGATCCCAACGGATTATAAACAGGACTATCCTGATTTTCCTGCGTATATTGATGCGCCATCTATTCCTTATCTTTTAGATGCCGTAATTGATTACAACAAGGACCGTTTTGGTGGTCAGCTCACTTTCCGTGCTCCAAATTCTAAAGTTCCACGCGTTGGTCCAGATGCTTCGATTGAAGAACGTATTACTTACATTCTTCAGGCAGAAATTAACCCAGGTCTTGCAGGGCATGGCGGAAATTGTAGCTTGGTAGAAGTACAAGATGATCCAGAACACGGTTTAACTGCTGTATTGAAATTTGGTGGTGGTTGCCAAGGTTGTTCTGCAATTGATGTTACCTTGAAACAAGGTGTAGAAACTACTTTAAGAGAGAACATTCCTGAGCTTCAACGTGTGGTTGACCAAACAGACCATACACAAGCTGAAGGTGCTTATTTCAAATAATCAAATTATTTGAAAAGTGAAATAAAAAAGCCTCGCAATGAGGTTTTTTTATTATTCAATACAAATAATGATAATTATTATCAATATCATTTGTAATTTTATTTATCTTTGTTACAATGCGGAACTGAAAATGAGAGATGTTTAATAAATCAATATATTGGGAATACTTATGTCGAAGCGTATTATCCAGTCAGTGCTTTCTGTTTCAGTACTGGCAAGTATGATGTCTATGGCTTATGCTGCACAAAATGAGCAACAACAAGCTGAAAAAGCATTAGAAAAGCCTGCTGAACCAGTGAAATTGGAAACAATTTTTGTAACAGCTGAAGAGCAGGTGAAGCAGTCGCTCGGTGTATCAGTAATCACCCAAGAAGATTTAGAAAAACTACCAGTTCGTAATGATATTTCTGATTATGTGCGCCGTATGCCTGGTGTCAATTTAACAGGTAACAGCGCAACAGGTCAGCGTGGCAATAATAGACAAATTGATATCCGTGGAATGGGGCCCGAAAACACGCTTATTTTAGTGGATGGAAAACCAATTAATTCTCGTAATTCAGTCCGTTATGGCTGGAAAGGAGAGCGTGATACACGAGGTGACTCAAACTGGGTGCCAGCAGAAGCAATCGAATCGATTGAGGTTTTACGTGGTCCAGCAGCAGCTCGTTATGGCTCCGGTGCGGCAGGTGGTGTGGTTAACATCATTACTAAAAAAGTGACTAATGAAACCCATGGCTCAGTAGAGTTTTATACGTCACAGCCTGAAGACTCTAAAGAAGGTGCATCAAATCGTGTTGGTTTTAACGTAAGTGGGCCACTGATCAAAGACGTTTTGTCTTATCGTTTATATGGTAATTACAATAAAACAGAAGCTGACGATGTTGATATTAATAAATCAATTGGTAGTACCGCAGCTGGGCGTGAAGGCGTTAAAAATAAAGATATTTCAGGTCGTTTAGCTTGGCAGGCAACAGATCAGCAAACTGTTTTGCTTGATGTTTCTTCTAGCAAACAAGGTAATATTTATTCTGGTGACTCTCAGTTAAATGCAAATGCTGAGGCGGATGCGATTCTTTCAGAACTTATTGGTAAAGAAACCAATACTATGTACCGTGATAGCTATGCATTAACACATGAGGGGGATTGGTCTTGGGGTAAGAGTAAGCTCGTTGCTCAATATGACAAAACGCATAATAAACGTCTTCCAGAAGGCCTTGGCGGTAGCACGGAAGGAAAAATTAATAATCTTGATGATAAAGCCACTTCACGTTTGGAAACTCTTCGATTTAATGGTGAAGCCAATATTCCTTTTGAATATTATGTACCGCATGTATTAACACTTGGTACTGAATGGGTTGAAGACAGATTTAAAGATAATGTATCGACAAACCAAGGGAAAGACAGTAGTGGTTCAGGTTATGGCGATCAATTGGCTAAAGGCGATCGCAGTAAAATGGAGTCACGTATTGCTTCTGCATATGTCGAAGATAACTTGAAACTCACAGACAGTACAGATATCGTGTTAGGCCTTCGTTTTGATGACCATAGTAAATCTGGTTCTAACTGGAGCCCAAGCTTAAATATTACCCAAAGACTTAACGATTATTTCACTTTAAAAGGTGGGGTAGCAAAAGCTTATAAAGCACCGAATATGTATCAAAATGCCGAAGGGTATTTATTAAGTACAAATGGTAATGGTTGTCCGGCCAATATTGAGTCACGTTGCTTGTTGCAAGGTAATGGTGATTTAAAACCAGAAACTTCGGTAAACAAAGAGCTTGGTATCCAGTTCCAAAAAGATATCGTGAATGCAAGCTTAACTTGGTTCCGCAATGACTATAAAGATAAAATTGTGGCTGGTACAAATGTGGTTGGAACAGTTGATGGTTCAAGCACGAATGCAAATACAGGAGCTGTGACCAATACCAAGTGGAATATCTTACGTTGGGAAAATACGCCTAAAGCATTAATTCAAGGTTTTGAAGGAAGCTTAGGATTAGACTTCGGTGATATCCGCTGGACTAATAACTTTACGTATATGATGGATTCAAAAGATAAACAAACAGGTAATCCATTATCTTTAGTTCCAATCTATACAATTAACTCAATTTTTGATTATGACATCACAGATCAGTTAGATGTAAATTTTGTATTTACTCAATATGGTCGTCAAAAATCACGTCAGTTTGCAGAAAGTAGAATCGAATCTGGTATTGGTTCAGGTGGAGCAAATTCTGCGCTTAAGCCAAGTACTGTAAAAAGCTATAGTACCGCTGGAATCAATGTCGGTTATAAATTTTCAGACAATATAAGTACGCGTGTTGGTGTAAGCAACTTGTTTGATAAACAAATTTTAAGAGACAGTAATTCAATCAGCCAAACTTATAATGAACCAGGTCGAGCTTATTACGCTTCTTTAAAATATTCTTTCTAATCAACACAAATAACAAAGGCGCTTTAAGCGCCTTTGTTATTTAAGATATCTAATGTTTTTTCAGAATAATAAAACTTTTCTAAGTAAACACGGGCACGGCGTCTTAAATGTCCTGTTGTAATTAACTGCTGTAATACAGGCACAAGTAACTTGGTCAGCTCATGTTGTACTAAACCTTCATCAATATTGAGGTCACGAAGTAACAAGTCAAAACTACGCTCCTGATTACGTACATACCAAGTATAGATACCATCATGTACTTGCTGTTTTAGATAATCAGTTTGACGAATGTGGTCCCAGATTTCATGCCCTAAACCAACCGTTTTTGATAAGTCTTGAGTTTCTACATAATTTTTTAAAACAGAAAGTGGCATAGTTTTAACTTTATGCCAAACATTTGCCTGAAAATGGTAGAGCTTATCATTGTCAAAATGTTGGTTTAAAACACGCTCACTCATTTGGCTGAGTTTTAAAATATTCTTTTGCAAATAATGATTAATCGTATCGTCCAGATTTGAATCGGTTACTGTTTCTAAAACAGATTTCCCCATTTTCATAAAACGACCTACACCGGGCACACGTTTTGACATCGATTCATCTAAATAATCATGCATTGTTTGCTGAATCAGTTGCGTGAGCAGGGCCGAAAAAGCAGGGTTATTCACAATCGTTTTAATCAGTTTTTTACGGTGCTGTTCCTTACTTGCAACGTATTGTGCAATTCGGTCAATCGTTAGAACAGGAATAACATCTTCAACAGTTGCGGTTTCATTTGCAGGATGAATCAATGCAAAGCGAATATGCTCAGCAATTTGTTCAATCAGGAAATCAGAAGCAGGCGTATCTAAAATCTGCTTTTGAATGAGCTGTTGAATTTGTTCAAAAGTCCACAGATGTTGTAATTGCCGACTCCCCAACCAATGATAAAATTGCTCAAACTCTTGCTGGATCACCTGAGTCTGAGCAAATTGCTCATCTAAAAAATCTAGATGAGCTTCAATAAGTTTTTCAATAAGTGGTTGGGTAGACATAAGGTCTCACAAGTCCGAAGTTTTATTAAGGTGTGGTCGTTTTTGACGACTGATTTGTTTCTACTTTAAGTAAAAACGGTAGATATTGTTGCATAACCAACTGTTCAGCTTCCAATATTGGCATATGACCTACATTTTCTAAAATAACTGGAGGCTGAGCATTCTTTAAAAGTCGTTTTAGTTCACTTGCTACTTCGACATTAATAATCTTATCTTGTTTGCCCCATAGAATGAGCGTCGGTGCATCGATCGTTTTGGTAAGTACCGCAAAGGAGTCTGGTGTATAGACTTTATTAAGTGCAATCAATTGATCAACCAGTTTTTGTGTTTGAGGTGCCTGATCAATCATCAACTTTTCTTGAGCTTGAAGAAACTCTTTAGGAATAAACGGAGGATTAAACATGGTTTGTTTTAATAAATAATTAAAGTCACCTTTTTTAGACACTAAAAGTTGTTTGAGGTAAGCAGGATCTTTTAAATAAATTGTATTGGCTGAGCGAAAAATACCGCCGCTATCTACTAAAAATAAACTTTTGGTTTCAAATGGATACTGTCCAGCATAGAGTAGGGCAATAGAGCCACCAAGTGAGTGCCCAGCAATATGAATTGGACCTTTTAAATTTGCAGCCTCAACAAAGCGACGTAATTTTTCAGCAAGATTTGGTACAGAATAATCGAAGTCTTGGGAAACGATAGTTTCGCCACTACTCGGCAAATCAGGAATAATGACATGATAATTTGTGGTGAGGTAACGAGCCATTCGGTTCCAGTTATCACGACTGCCCGCTAAACCATGAATGAGTAGTAAAGTCGGTTTTGTTGTAGAGCCGCCTTCGCTATATGACCAAGTCACATCACCGACTTTTAAGCTTTTGCTTTGTAGGCCTGCCCAGTTACGTTCTTGTTGTAATACATTCTGGAATGTCACATCAATATTATCGGCTGCCTGTGTTTGAGAAATACTCATCACTGACAATACGCTATAAGCCAAAGTCAGGGCGGTAGCAGTTTTTTTCATAGAGGCCATAATTGATGTGGACAGCCTTGTCATAGATTTCATCCTTGAAGCTTAAGCGAGTTTGAAAAATTATTGAAAAACTTTGCCAATGAGTCATTTGCCAAATGTTTAGAATGAAGAAAATTATAGTCAATCCGAGAACCAAAGTATGTCTATTTTTTCACTAAACAGTAGCGAATATGCAGTGAGCTCTACATTAAAACAGGTTAAGTATTTTTAAATTTTTTCATAGAAAAGGATTTATTTTTTGTCAGTGACATTCAAATTTTGACACATTAAAATGATTTCCAACCTTGAAAAAACAATGGAAATATAAAATGCCTACTGCGCAAGAAGTTTTAGATCGTCTGAAAGCCGGTAATCAACGATTTGTAAATGGAAATACTTCCCTTGCAAAAACCTTATCTCATCAAGAACGCGCTGAAATGGCAAAGGATCAAAATCCGTTTGCAATTGTACTTGGCTGCTCAGATTCTCGTGTTCCAGCAGAGATGGTATTTGACCAAGGTCTTGGTGACTTATTCGTAATCCGTGTAGCTGGTAATGTGGTTGCACCTTCACAAGTCGGTAGTGTTGAGTTCGCAGCAGAGCGTTATGACTGCCCAGTTGTAGTTGTATTAGGACACAGCCATTGTGGTGCGATTCAAGCAACAATTGATACGTTAATGAATCCTGATCACCCGCCATCATCTAACCTAATGTCGATTGTGAACCGCGTTCGTCCATCAGTTGAAATTTTAATGCAGACTGATTTAAAAAATGATTTGAAAAAACTTTCATGTCATGCGGTACGTTCAAACGTTTTTGCTTCTGTAAATCAATTACGCCATGGTTCAGCGGTGTTAGAGAGCCTGATTGCAAAAGGTGAATTAATTGTTGTTGGTGCAGAATATTCACTCGAAACTGGTGAAGTTACTTTTTTTGATTTCTGATCATATTAAAAAGAATGCTTAAAGATAAAAGGTGCCTATAGGGCACCTTTTATATATGGGTAAGCTAAATTAAGTAGTTTTGACTGCGCTTGAGCATTGGGATGAATTAAATCATTTTGCATAAGCTGTTTTTGACCAGCAACACCATCTAGAAAAAACGGTAGTAGTTTCACCTGATATTTTTGACTTACAACTTTATAATTATTTTCAAAAGCTTTGCTATACGCAGCCCCATAATTTGGCGGAATCTTCATGCCAAAAAGAATAACTTTGGCTTTTTGTTTCTGGCTTAATTGAATGAGCTGATCCAGATTTTTTTGAATCATTTGAGGTGGTTGCCCACGCAAGCCGTCATTTCCACCTAATTCAATCACGACCACATTAGGCTTATAAGTCTGCAATAATTTAGGTAATCGGGCTAAAGCGCCGCTTGTTGTTTCTCCACTAACACTTGCATTGACCACTTTGTGTTGTTTGGGATACTGTTGGTCTAAGCGTTTTTGCAGTAATTGTACCCAACCTTGTTTGGGATCAATTCCGTAACCGGCACTAATACTATCTCCTAAAATTAAAATAGTTTTCGCCGATACAAGCATAGGCAGCATACTTAATGAGATGAGCATGATGCTTTTAGAACCAATCAAAAAAGATTTATACATTTGTACTTCGACCCTGATTCTGAATACATAGGACTTTTTACATCATGCCACAACCCATCATTGCTGCCCATCAAGTTACACAAACTATTCAGATTAACCAAAATCAGTTTACGATTTTAAAAGATATTGATTTAGAGATTTTTGAAGGGGAACAGGTAGCAATTACGGGACGTTCCGGCTCAGGTAAATCAACCTTACTAGGAATTTTGGCGACTTTAGATCAACCATCTGAAGGAGAAGTTTGGTTGTGTGGTCAAGCTGTTCATCAGTTAACAGAGGAACAACGTGCCCAAATCAGAATGCAGCATATTGGTTTTGTATTTCAGTCTTTTCAACTTCTGCCTCAGTTGAGTGCGCTTGAAAATGTGATGTTACCTTTACGATTACGTAAAGACTTTGATTATAAAACAGCGGAGAAAAAAGCTTTAGATTGGTTGCATCGAGTAGGGCTGAGTCGTCAAGTTGAACAAACGCCTAAAGTCTTATCTGGTGGCGAGCAGCAGCGTGTAGCCATTGCACGCGCTCTCATTGCAGAACCACAAATTATTTTTGCGGATGAACCGACTGGAAACCTAGATGGTCAGACAGCACAAGAAATTGAAAGCTTGCTCTTTGATTTAAACCGAGAGTTAGGTACGACTCTGATTTTAGTCACCCATGATCGTAATTTAGCATCCCTTTGTCAGCGTCATGTTGAGTTAGATGATGGCCGATTAAAGACAGTACAGGGTGGTTAAGCTATGCGTAATCTTCTCAAACCACTTTTGCTACAGAGTTTTCGTACGGGTGGATTATATCTACTCATTATTGCTTTATCGCTTGCGATTAGCGCAACGACAGCCCTGAAGTTTAGTAATGATCAAGTTAAAAATGCAGTCAGTCTGCAAGCTTCACAAATGCTGGGTGCTGATTTAGTTCTGTCGAATAACGAGCCTATCGAACAGCAGTGGAAAAAGAAAGCTGAACAGCTTGGTTTAAAGCAAACTAATGTCACTATATTTAGCTCGATGGCACATACCCAAGATCAGTTTGTCATGGTGAATGTAAAGGCAATTGAGCCTTTATTTCCACTCAGAGGACAGTTGGAAATTGAACCAAGCGCTAAAGCGATTCAATCTGGTGAAGTTTGGCTAAGTCAAAGAGCAGCCGATTTACTTAAAGTAAAGCCAGAAGATACTGTTTCTATTGCTGATGGTACCTTCCGTTTTAGTGGCGTGATTGTGCGTGATTCAAATCAGGAACTTGGTTTTTCAGGCTTTTCTCCAACCGTTATTATTCATCAAGCCGATATTGCTAAGACTCATGCGATTCAGACAGGGAGCAGAATTGACTATCGTTTATTAATGGCAGGTAGCCCTGAACAGGTTCAGTCATTTTCAAAGCAATTTAAGCAACAGCATCAACCTTCTAAAGATGTAGATGAAACGGCTGGCTTGCGTTTAGGTGATGCAAGTGAATCGAACAGTAGGTTATTACGTCCGCTTGAAAATTTAGATACCTTTTTGCAATTAGCCAATATTTTAACGATTTTATTGTGTGGTATTGCCATCGCTTTAACGAGTCAAAGATATGTTCAACAAAACCAAGACCACATTGCACTTATTAGATGCTTAGGCGCCAGTAAGTTCCAAATCTTGTGGGCATATATTGGATTACTTAGTGTTGTCAGTGCGATTTCAATTGTGTTGGGCAGTCTATTAGGTTTAATTATGGGTTATGGCCTGCTCCAGCTTATGCTGCAATTGATTCCTCAATTAGAGCTAAGTTTTTCGGTCATACCACTTTTAGTTGGACCTTTACCAATTGCGATTTTTACCAGCGTGATTGTGCTGCTTGGTTTTATTTTGCCAAGCATTTGGGAGCTTTTAAATACACCTCCAATTCGTATTATTCGGGAGCAAGCCAAATCTCGCAAATCTTTATTTTTTATGTTTTTTGCAGGAATCACTAGCCTAGTCGTTTTTAGTTTGGTATTGAGTGAAAACTTAATGCTCAGCATTCTGGTTTTAGCGGCAATTATTGTTCTTTGTATTTTGCTTTACACCGTTGTTTGGCTATTGCTTCGTAGCTTAAAAAAGCTGAAAAATCGATTGTCTTTTTATATTCGTTCGCCATCACAAAGCGCCTTACAAATTACTGCATTGGCTTTAGGCTTAAGCCTCATTACGGTACTCAGTGTATTAAGAACAGATTTATTAGAGCGTTGGCAGCAACAACTTCCAGAAGGGACACCGAATCAATTTGTTTATGGATTACCTCCATTTGATTTAAAAGCATTTGAGCAACAATTAAAGCAGAATGGCTGGCAAAGCACGCCGTTATATCCAAATATTCGTGGCCGATTGTTAGCTAAGAATGATGTGCCTTTTTCAGAAGAGGCTATAAAGCAAAATAATTCTTTGCGCCGTGAACTGAATTTGACTCAATCAGATCTACTACCAAATGACAATGTCATTACAAATGGTCAAGCCCAGTTTAATGGCGTAGGGCAAGTTTCAGTCGAAAGTAAAACTGCCGAAAGTTTGGGAATCCAAATTGGAGATAAGCTTACTTTTAGTTTGCCCGAAGGCAACTTACAGGCCAAAGTTGTGAATTTTCGGAGTGTCGAGTGGGAAAGCTTTAGCCCTAACTTTTTCTTTATTTTTTCACCTAAAACCTTAGACGAAAATGCTGGAAGTTATTTAGGTAGTTTCTATGTGCCTAAGCAAGATCAATCTAAAATGATCAATATTATTCAGCAGTTCTCAAATACAGTATTTATTGATGTTGACCGGATTTTAGATGAAGTAAAGCGCTTAATGAATGTTTTGGTCAAAATAGTAACTGTTCTAGCGGCATTAGTTGGTTTTTCTGGAATACTTGTTTTAATTGCATGTCTAAATTTATTAATGGATGAGCGACGCCGTGAAGTTGCTTTGTTACGTTCATTTGGTTTATCTAAAAATAAAATGAAGCAAATGCTCAGTTTTGAGATTGGGTTTTTAGGTCTGTTAGCAGGCATAGTTGCCTGCTGTTTTGCAGAAGTGATTAGTGCGATCGCGAGCTATAAAATGAATATGGCAATACAGTGGCATATTGAAATATGGCTGATTTTACCTCTTGGCATGATGCTGGTTTGTGCCTTGATTGGTCGTTATCGACTAGGTTATCTCTGTAATTTACCGCCTTTACAGAGTTTAAGAGAATTAAACCAATTGTAGTTTAAGGAATAATGTCAGGGTTCTGGATGATGATTTCATGCCATAGTGGAAGTAACGGTGAGTTGATTTGTACACAGTACATATAAAAACCACCTGTAATGATTACTGCTCCTAATAAACCTAAAATTTTAAGTATAGTTTTTAACTTGCTGACATAGCTTAAGTACCACATCAGTGCAAGAAATGCTCCAATAATCATGCCGCCAATATGCGCGGCATTATTAATACCAGTTGCGACAAAACCAAAAATAAGGTTGATGGCCATAACCATTAATAAAGCTTTTTTATCGAGTATGTAGGCTTGATGCTGCAGCGGGGGAAATAGAGAAAGTACTGTTAACGCAGCACCTAATCCCATCACGGCACCCGAAGCACCTGCACTGACATGAGGAAGTAAACTTTGATCGAAATGTTGCAGTAATTCATGCCCATTTTGAATGGTCATATAGCTACTAAGAAGGCTACCGAATAAGCCAGCAAGTAAATAAAGGCTTATAAAATAGAAGCGACCAAATAGAGACTCTGCAACATTACCGAAAATATAGAGGGCCCACATGTTAAGCATGAGGTGAACAAGACCAAAATGAAAAAACATGCTGGTAAATAAGCGTTCAGGCTGCCCAGTAAAAGTAAGTGGTGTAAAATCTGCACCCCAATGAATAGCATCTTTCATGGCTGGGTCGCTAATATCGACACCAGTTGCAATTTGCCAAACAAACAAACCTACGTTAATCAAGATCAATAAGGCGGTCAGCCACCAAGTTTGTACATTGAGTTTACGATTAATGTGCGGAGGCTGATATTGAGTCATGCTATGCTTTTGTTATATATGAACATGCTTAACAGCTTAACATGAAAAAAGTTGAATACAGGAGATCAGGACGAACATGAAAGCTTTTATTGTTCGCGTGTTGTTAATTTTTATAGGAGCAATTCTCCTTATTCAGCTTTGGATTTTCTCAAGTTTAGTTTGGTGGCGTACACATGAGGTTGATACCACCATGTTTATGCGAATTGATTATTGGTCAGATACCTCAGAGCCGATCATTCATGAATGGCTTGACTATGATGATATTAGCGACAATTTCAAGCATGCGATTTTAGCTGGGGAAGATGCAAAATTTATTCATCACCATGGTTTTGACTGGGATGGCATTCGTTTTGCGCTAGAGCGTAACAATGAGCAAGGAGAGGTCGTTGCTGGTGGTTCTACGGTGTCTCAACAACTGGCAAAGAATTTGTTTTTATACAATAAGCGTTCATTTATTCGTAAAGGCCAAGAAACCATAGCCACATGGATGATGGAGCGAATGTGGTCAAAACGCCGAATTCTTGAGGTATATATGAACTCTGTTGAATTTGGCAAAAATCGATATGGTGTAGAAGCAGCCGCGCAATATTATTATGGTAAAAGTGCGAGAAGCTTAACGCGCGAACAAGCTGCTTTTTTGGCCGCATTATTGCCTGATCCGAAATATTATCAAGATCACCGCAACGATCGTAAACTACAATATAGAAAACGCGTTATTCTACGTTATATGAATAGAACCCAGATTCCTGAATAATGATGTTTTAAAGATGTGTAAATTTTTTAGTTTTTACCAAATTGTCATATTTTTGCAGCATACTGTTTTATAGAGATTTTGGCTGGATAGAGAATTGAGTTAGACATGAATACAGCGATTACAGCAACGACCCCAACAGAATATAGTTATAATGACCGTTATATAAATCGTGAATTGTCTATTCTTGACTTCCATTTGCGTGTATTGGAGCAAGCGGTAGACCCTTTACATCCATTACTTGAGCGAATGAATTTCTTGCTCATTTTTTCTCGTAATCTAGACGAGTTTTTCGAAATTCGTGTTGCGGGGGTGATGGAGCAATTTTCTCTGGGCAATGAGAGTCGTAGCCCTGATGGTTTGACGCCAAGACAAGTCTTACAAAAAATCTCTGAAACTGCTCATGCTGCGATTGAACGTCAATATCGTATTTTAAATGAAGAAATCTTACCTAAGTTACGTGAAGAAGATATTTGCTTCCTCCGTCGTGGTGAACTAACGCCAGCACAGTCAGCTTGGATTAAGAAGTATTTTCAAGAACAAGTTGCACCTGTATTAACCCCAATTAGCTTAGATCCAGCGCATCCGTTCCCACGTCTCGTTAATAAGAGCTTAAACTTTATTATTACCTTAGAAGGTAAAGATGCTTTTGGCCGTCAAATTGATTTAGCCGTGGTTCCAGCCCCACGTTCATTACCTCGCGTTGTCCGCCTGCCAGATGAGTTAACAGGTGGTAAAGAACATCATGTCATGCTATCTGCAATTATCCACGAGCATGTGTCCGATTTATTCCCTGGAATGACCGCAACTGGATGTTATCAATTCCGTGTTACACGTAATGCTGACTTGGCATTAAATGAAGATGTTGAAGATTTAGCAAAAGCTTTAAAAGGTGAATTAAGTTCTCGACGTTTTGGTCGTGCGGTTCGCTTAGAAGTGACTCATAATTGTCCACAGCATATTTATGAGTACTTATTAGAAGAATTTGATTTAACCGATGAGCAATTATATAAAGTTGATGGACCTGTAAACTTAGCTCGTCTGGTTTCAAATTTTAAACGCCCTCATTTGCGTTATGACTCGCATACGCCGGTTGTGCCTAAAGTGTTTAAAAAGACCGAGAACATTTTCTCTGCAATGCAGAAGCAAGACATTTTGCTTCATCATCCTTTTGAATCTTTCGCACCCGTGATTCAGCTACTTCGTGAAGCTGCTCGCGATCCACAAGTATTGGCAATTAAGCAGACGCTTTACCGTAGTGGTGCTGACTCTGAAATTGTACAGATTTTGGCGGAAGCAGCGCGTAATGGAAAAGAAGTGACCGCAGTTATTGAATTGCGTGCCCGCTTTGATGAAGAATCAAATATTGAAGTAGCTAACGTTTTACAAGAAGCGGGGGCTGTCGTTGTTTACGGTATTGTTGGTTATAAAACTCACGCCAAAATGATTATGGTGGTGCGCCGTGAAAATAACAAACTTGTGCGTTACGTTCATTTAGGCACTGGTAACTACCATGCAATGAATGCTCGAATTTATACCGATTATGGTCTCATGACGACCGATAAAGATCTCTGTGAAGACGTGCATCGTATCTTCCAAGAGTTGACTGGTATGGGCAAAATGGCGAAATTGAAAAAGCTATTACATGCACCATTTACCTTACATGCTCAGCTCATCAACTTTATTGATGAAGAAATTGCCAATGCTAAGGCAGGACGTAAAGCTCAAATTATTGTGAAAGTGAATGCCTTAACGGAAGTTCAATTGATCAATAAATTATATGAAGCATCTCAAGCGGGTGTTCAGATTGATTTGATTATTCGTTCTATTTGCTGTTTACGTCCAGGTTTGCCTAACTTATCAGAAAATATTCGTGTACGTTCAATTGTAGGGCGCTTCCTTGAACATACCCGTGTTTATTACTTCAGCAATAATGGCGATGCGCGTATTTACTGCTCAAGCGCAGACTGGATGGATCGTAATTTATTTAACCGTGTTGAAGCATGTTTTCCTGTGGAAGATCCTGCATTGAAAAAACGTATTTATCAACAAGGCCTAGTGAACTATTTGCAAGATAACCAGCAAGCTTGGTTGTTACAGTCAGATGGTACTTGGGTACGTGCTGAGCCAGCAGAGGGTGAAAAATTGCATAATGCTCAAAGAGCACTATTAGAAATGATTAAATAATAAGTTTTAAATTTAATTAAAAAAGCCGACAAAATGTCGGCTTTTTTAATTCACTGAAATTCAAAATAATTTAATTAGTTTTTCTAAATGGTTGTTGGGTAAACGATAATAATTTGAAGCACAGCAAGATGTTTTTAAAATATGTGATTCTTTCCATAAAACATTGAATTTTATAAATATACAAATCATGTGAAATCTACTTTAATACGCCGCATTAAATATACTTAACTTCGGTAAATGAATAAGATGCAATGCTTTATTAGAAATTTACTTATTAGAATACTTTTGGGGATAATGCCAGTGACCGTTTACGCAGATCAGAAGTGTTATGGGGATATCATCGTATTTCAAAGGTTTGATGATCAAGCGATATATCCTTATTTTGCGCCCGTTTCCAATGATAAAACTAAAAAGAGTGAGGTAAGGAATAAAACAATAGTCATCCAAAAAAGAAAACAAAAGCAACATGAGTTTTTAGCGCAAAAGAAAAATGAGGAAGTTCACACAAAAGAAGAAAAGAAAAATTCTGAAAATAAAAAACAACTTGATGCTGCGATCGCTAAAGAAATTTTAGAAAATGGTGAAAAAAAGTGGATGGTACAGGTTGCACTAGCAGCTAATCAAAATAAAGCAAATCGGGTTCAATCTCAGCTTGAGGCAAAAGGCTATAAGGTCGTAACTAGTTCAACCACTAAAGGAATACGAGTCATGATAGATCCGGCCAACGACTATGCTATCGCACAAATTATTAGAGAAAAAATTATTGCTGATAATAGTTTGAATATGCAATCTGCTTGGGTGTTTAAGTGGGCATCCCTTACACCTCAATAAAATAAAAAGGAGTCCGAAGACTCCTTTTTTTATTCATGTAGGTTTGTCGTGATTTTCTGCATAATTTGCAGTAACACGTCAAATTCACTTTGTAGCGGCGTACTTTTACGAGTGACTAGCGCTAAAGTGCGACTCGGGGCATCTTCAATTGGTTTTGCAGTAATTTGATCATTAAACTTGATCATACTATTTTCAATTGCAATTTCTGGTAAAAGCGTAAAACCTAAATCAGAAGAAACCATTTCAACTAAAGTTGGTAAAGAGCTTGCTTTTAAACGGTTGTCGTTTTTACGTTCACCGATAGGGCATGCACTTAAAACGTGGTCACGTAAACAGTGGCCTTCTTCAAGCAAAATTAATCTCGATAAATCAAGATCATCTAGTGAGTTTGCTTGCAAAGCATTTGTATCTTGCTTACTACATACAAGGTACAAATTTTCTTTCGAGATTTCAGCGACTTTTAGGCCTCTAGTATCAAACGGTAGAGCAAGAACAATCATGTCTAGATTACCGTGTTCCAGACGCTCTACAATTTTTTCACTTTGAGCTTCATGCAGATGCAACTGAATTTTAGGTAACTGCTGATGCACTTCATCAAGTAACCGTGTCAGGATAAAAGGTGCAATGGTTGGGATAACTCCCAAATGCAAATCGCCTGTTAACGGTTCACTCATTTCACGGCTCAAACGCATTAAATCTTGAGCATCTGCTAGTAGTACACGGGCACGAGCAACAACTTGTTCACCCAATGGTGTTAAACGCACATTCTGACGGTCACGCTCTACCAGAACGCCACCTAACAATCGTTCAAGCTCCATGATGCCGCCTGATAACGTCGATTGCGTGACAAAAGAGCGGCGTGCTGCTTCAGTAAAATGCAAAGTTTCCGACAACGTAACTAAATATGATAGCTGTCTTAGTGAGGGTAATGCAGCCATAGTGTCCTAGTATGATGATTTAAAATGATGCGCAAATAAACCGCTAAGCTGAGGAATAAAATGTGCAGGGATATCATGCCCCATTCCATCAATTAATTCAAACTTAGCACCGGAAATTGCTTTTGCTACAGCCTTACCATGACTAGGTGGAAGTAAGCGATCACGAGAGCCATGTAAGACTAACGCGGGTTGCTTAATTTCACGGTCCAGTTGAAGTAAGGAGCCTGTACATAATATTGCTAAAAACTGTTGAAGTACACCAGCAGGATAATAGCTACGTTGATAAAGTTTGCGTGCAGTTTGCATTGCTTCAATCTGGTTGACGTAACCAGGTGAACCAATCAATTGAAATAATTTTAAACTGTGATTAACAATACCATCTTCGTCACGTGACTCAGGTTTGCCAATTAAACTCAAAAGTTGTTTCGGAAAAGGAGGGGGTAAAAAAGGCTGATTATTACTTGTAAACATGAGTCCCAATTTCTCAACCTTTTCAGGATATTTTGCTGCAAGAATTTGAGCGATCATCCCGCCCATTGATGCACCAATGACATGTGTTTTAGTCACGCCTAAGCGGTCAATAAGCATTGATACATCATCTGCCATATCATGCAGAGTATAAGGGGCACCTTGATTACTTAGTCCGAGCGCAAAGCGACCCATCAATTTAACCGTATTTAACCGTTTACCTTCATGACGTACTTTTGAAGAAAGGCCAATATCGCGGTTATCAAAACGAATAACACGAAAACCTTGATCAATGAGTGATTTACAGAAGAAATCCGGCCAGAAAAGCATTTGAGCGCCAAGACCCATAATCAGCAAAATGGTTGGATGTTCCGGTTTTCCACCTACTTCTACATGTAGCTCAATACCATTGCCTAAGTTGACCTTGGTTTCTTGCATGAAAGATGTGTACGGCGAAATGTTAAACTGTAAGGCACTATTCATGTTATTCATTCCTTAAAGGAATACTCACAAAAGAGTATTCCTGATTCAAACCTTATGCTTGGGCTGGAATAAGATCTGGAACAAGCTTTGTTAAAGTTAAGCGTTGTTTACCTGCTGTTGCACCTAACAATACGAAACCACGCAATGTTCCTTCATTGTCAATTGCTTTAGCAAGCATACCATCGTCGAACTCTTCTGTTTCCCAGTTCACTTCTACATTCATTGGAGCTGGTAACACTGTAAGTGGAGCTGCAGGAGTTTTTACTGCAACTGGCATAGCAGGGTAGTGCACGGCAGTTTGTTGTCCGCTGAGGGTTTTTGCAAGAGCACGAGCTTGCTGCATAATCGGCATTACATACGGAAGTAGCGTGCCATTTACTTCAGCGCAATCGCCAATCGCATAAATATCGGCTTGATTTGTTTCAAGTAAACTATTGGTAATAATGCCACGGCTTGTTTGAATATCTGCACTTTTAGCAAGTGAAATATTTGGCTGTAAACCAATGGCTGAAAGAACGATGTCGGCTACCAAAGTTTGGCCGTTTGCGAGTGTAATCGCATAATCTTCGCCATTATTAATTTTACTGACTTTTTCAACGGTTGTGCCTAATGCAAATTTAACACCAGCCTCTTCGAGATTTTGCTGGAATGCAGAAGCAATATGACCTGGCAATAAGCGACCTAATGGTTGAGGTGCCAAATCAATGACAGTAATGTCATATTCACTATGAAGTAAGTCATTGGCGAATTCACAACCAATTAAACCAGCACCTAAAATAACAACACGTTTGTCTTTACGTTGAGCTAGATTTTCACGGAAAGCACGGTAATCAATTAGCGAGTTCACTACATGAATGTCATCACTACCATCGCCTGCAATTGCAAGACGAATTGGGTTAGCACCAACAGCTAAAATCAGTTTTGAATAGGGTTGATTCGAAGTTACCCCATCTTTCTCAAGAACAAGCTCATGACGTTCAGCTAAAATTTCTTTTACAAAAGTGAAAGGCTCAATACGCATATTGAGTTGGGCACCCATTTTAGCAGCATCACCTAAAGCAATCTGTTCAGGTGCTTTTTTACCTGCAAATGCATTTGATAATGTTGGTTTTGCATAATTCACTGCATCATCCGCACAAATCATCACAAGTTCTTGCTCTGGGCTAAGTTTACGAAACTCACGTGCTAAGGTATAACCCGCCATGCCTGATCCGATAATGACGATAGGATGCATTTTTCTCTCCAGAGTTAGAATTGTTTAATTAATACGGTAATGGGTAATATTCGTAAAAAAGACCATGTCAATCATGGCCTTTTGCTTTAAATCATTAGATTTCGATCATTTCGAAGTCAGCTTTTGAAACGCCGCAATCAGGGCAAGTCCAGTCATCAGGGATATCTTCCCATTTTGTTCCAGCTGCAATGCCGTCTTGTGGCCAACCTTCTGCTTCATCGTAAATCCATCCACAAACGATACATTGATATTTTTTCATGAGACTCTCCGCACTGATAAGTTTGCTCAAAGCTGCCTTTCAGTAAAACTATTCCATCTATTAATAATGTAACCACGATCCGGTCAATAATAACCAATGTGCCTTTGATCGGATATCAAATTTTTACGCAGTTCTACATTTAATGTAAAGCAAATAACGGAGTTTAATCATTCGTAAGCAAAGATGAATGGCAGGTTAGGACAAATAAGTGGTTTTTTAGGCAAAACTTGGGCATAAACTAATAATAACTAATACATTCTTAACGTTAATTTTAAACTTAATGTTGTTTGTGAAATTATTGAGAAATAAAAAGTGCCTTCTCATTTAAAAGATTTATATAATAAGAAAGCTAAATAACAACAAATAAAGATTCAACAGATGTCATCATTAAACGCGAAAATTAAAAGTCGACATCATAAAAACGGCATAAATCAGGGAAGTAAAATATGGAAAATTTAGAATATGAAGTAGAGATTGAGGCGCCTATAGAGAAAGTATGGGAATTACTTTGGAATAGCGAGACATATAATGCTTGGACAAAATTTTTTGCCCCAGATTCCTCAATGTGTACCGATTGGCAAATTGGTGGTAAAACTTATTTCTTAGATGGCGAAGGCAATGGCATGGTTTCCACCATTGAAGAATTGAAAAAGCCGGAAATCTTGATTTTTAAACATTTAGGAATGATTAAGGACGGTAAGGAAGATTTAGAAAGTGAAGAAGTTAAAGGCTGGAGTGGTTCCCAAGAAAAATATTTTTTGAGCCAGCACGATAGTGTAACTACTTTAAAAGTCGAATTAGCCACCTTACCTGAATACATGGGTATGTTGAAAAGTGGCTTCGTTCAAGGATTTGACGTAATCAAGAAATTGGCAGAAGAAAAATAGGCAATCTGCATTAATTTAAGCCAAATATTTTTTATAAATTTTCATAATCAAATCATTGAGGCGAGAAGGATAGGCCAAACGATGATGTCCGCCTTCAAAGGTTTCAATATTCATGTAGGGCGCAAGTTTTTCTTGAACCTGATACATATCAAGTTGCTCATCTCCTAATTCTAAATAAGCCATTTTAGGATTAGAGTGAGTAAGTTCTTCTTCGGAAAGCTGAGGGTAGTCTGCCCGAAAATTAGGGGTAAGACTTGGATTTGCCACAATCACAGCTAATTTATGTTGAGCGGCAGTTTTTAAGGCCCAATATCCTCCAAGGCTGTGACCAACCAGTAAATCAGGTTTGATCGTCTGAATAGCCTGATGATAAAAGTACTCAACAGATGCATAACTTAAGTTACGATAATCAACGTCAATACAAAATTTTTCAGGATGTGAAATGGCGTGGAACTTTGTCGATTCACGAGAAGAATCCAAGCCATGTAAAAATAGAATTTTCATTATTTACGACACAATCTCATTGATAAAATACAAGGCAAATAGGGCCTTTGAATATCGAGGTTATTTGGATTTTTTTATATTTTACTAAAAGCTTTAAAAAATGATCTTAGCGATTGGTCTAAGTCATTTTTCCTTTAAAAAGTACTGCTCTTTTCTATAAATTGTCTTTTTTCATTTTTGTTTGATTGAAATCATTCGAAAAACTCCTGCAATCTGTTAAGCTATGCCACTTCATTTTTACTTAATCGAGGCAGAGATGACGCAACAAAACGCTCAATCGACTTCTGAACCAACTATTTCCGAAAACGATTTAATTGCACAGCGTCATGCCAAATTAAAGCAAATCCAAGATGTTGCGAAGGAAACTGGAAAGAGTCCTTGGCCAAATACTTTTAAGCGTGAACATTACGCAGCTGATCTACAAGAACAATTTAAAGATCAGTCGAAAGAACAAATTGAAAGCGCTGAGCATGTCTATGTAAAAGTGGCTGGCCGTGTCATGTTAAACCGTGGTTCTTTCATGGTGATTCAAGACATGACAGGTCGTATTCAGTTATATGTTGACCGTAAAGGCTTACCAAAAGATATTCTTGAAACCATTAAAGGCTTAGATCTCGGTGACATTATTGCTGCCGAAGGTTATATCGGACGTTCAGGCAAAGGTGACTTATATGTTCATCTTGAAGGTTTTGAACTTCTTACAAAATCTCTTCGTCCGTTACCAGATAAATTTCATGGCTTAAATGACACAGAAGTTAAGTACCGTAAACGCTACCTTGACTTAATTGTGAATGAAGAAACACGTAAGACTTTTGAAATCCGTGCCAAAGTTGTTGCAGGTATTCGAGCATTCTTAAACAATGAACGTTTCATGGAAGTTGAAACGCCAATGATGCATGTGATTCCGGGTGGTGCTTCTGCACGTCCATTCGAAACACATCACAATGCTTTGGATATGCCTTTATTCTTACGTATTGCGCCTGAACTTTATTTGAAGCGTTTAGTTGTGGGTGGTTTTGAGCGTGTGTTTGAAATCAACCGTAACTTCCGTAATGAAGGGGTGTCAACACGTCACAACCCTGAATTCACGATGATCGAGTTTTATCAGGCATATGCTGATTATAAAGACCTAATGGCATTGACTGAAAATATGCTTGAAAAGTTGGCTTTGGATATTCTAGGTACAACTGATGTTCCTTACCAAGGTGAAGTATTTAGCTTCAAAGGACCATTCAAGAAAATCTCTATGTTCGATGCGATCTTAGAGAATAATCCGCAGTTCACACCTGAAAATGTAGGTGATCGCGAGTTTCTTGCAAAATTTATTCGTGAAGAGTTGAAAGAAGAGGTTAAGCCAGGTTTTGGTTTAGGTAAGCTTCAAACAATCGTATTTGAAGAAACTGTTGAAACTAAACTTCGTCAGCCAACATTTATTACTGATTACCCAGCGGAAACTTCTCCATTGGCGCGTCGTAATGATGACAATCCACACGTTACAGATCGTTTTGAATTCTTCATCGGTGGTCGTGAGTTAGCAAATGGCTTCAGCGAGTTAAATGACCCAATCGATCAAGCTGAGCGTTTCCAAGCGCAAGTTGCTGAAAAAGACGCTGGTGATGATGAAGCAATGCATTACGATGCAGAGTTTGTTGAAGCACTTGAATATGGTTTACCTCCAACAGCAGGTGAAGGTATTGGTATTGACCGTTTGGTTATGTTATTTGCTGACGCACCAAGTATTCGTGATGTAATTTTATTCCCGCATATGCGCCGTAAAGAAGGTTAATCTTCTAAGATGCAAAAAGGCAGTATTTATACTGCCTTTTTTATTACTTTTTATATCTAGAAACTTACCTAATTATACTAATCTTAAGATAGCGTTAAAAAATGTAATTGCACAGTTTAACAATTGCAAAGTTGTGATAAAAAATTTAAGGTGTTGCTCATAAATAACTTTGAGAATTGGCTGGCATGTTTCTAAGAAAAACACTTTCAATTGCAATATTGGCAACTGCTTCATCCGCTATTTTTGCACAAGGTTTAGTGCTAAATAATGAAGACTTACGTACCGACTTAAACTGGTTAAATCAACAAGGTGTTATCAGTATTAGCACTTCAACTTGGCCGTTAAGTGGTGATGAAATTCAAAGAGCACTTTCTCAAGCAAAAGTGACGCATCCAGCTCAACAAAAAGTTATTAATTCAGTACTTAATGCGTTAAAAGCAGATAACAATACAGTTAAAGTGGGTGCTTTTGCTGAATCTGATATTAAAAATATTCCACAAGCATTTGGCGATAACCAAAAATCACAGTACCAAGGTTCATTAGAGTTTAATGCTGGCGGTGAAAACTGGGACGCTAAAATCCGAGTAAATGCAGAAAAAGACCCACAAATTGATAATGGTCAAGATGTCAATGTTGAGGGTTCATATGTCGCTGGTAAACTTTGGAATCAATGGGTAGTTGCAGGTCAAATTCCAACATGGTGGGGACCTGGACATGATGGTAGCTTAATTCGTGGTGATGCAAGTCGACCAGTTTATGGGGTAACTGCACAACGTGCTGTGCAAAATGCTTTTGAGACAAAATGGTTGTCTTGGATTGGACCTTGGCAATATCAAGCTTTTGCTGGTCAATTAGATGATTATAAAATACATAATGCAAAATTAATTGGGATGCGTTTAACTGCACAACCATTTCCTGCTTTAGAACTTGGTGCTTCTAGAGCGATTCAAATTGGTGGAGATGGTCAGCCAAATAGTTTTAAAGCCTATTGGAATGCGATTATCGGTAAAGATAATGGTTGTACTGAAAGTAGTTGTGTAGGCGAAGATAATGCATCTAATCAGTTAGCAGGTTTTGATGCTCGTTTACAATTACAACCGTTGTTTAATATCCCAGTCAGTGTTTACGGGCAATATGTAGGGGAAGATGAGGCGGGTGGTTTACCATCTAAAAAAATGTATTTGGCTGGAGCAGATTATTCTTCAATAGTTAATAATATGCCTTATCAACTCTATGCTGAATGGGCAGATACACGTACAAATGGTGATGCAAGAGGGATTTCATATAATCACCACCAATATACAGATGGCTATTATCAACATGGTTTCTCGTTAGGTCATGCGATGGGTGGTGACGGGCAAATGTATTCGGTGGGTGGCGATATCCGCTTTGATGTCATGAACCGTTTAAGTGGTCGCGCTATGGTGGTTAAAGTTAACCAATCTAACTTGGCAATCAATAAAGCATTCCCTAAAGATGATGAAATTAAAGCACTTGATTTAACGTGGACGCATTTCATCAAACCTGATCTTCCATTAAAAATTAATGGATGGGTAAGTGATTCGGATCTTGAGGGTAATGATGCAGGTGCATCTATTGGTGTTGAAATTCCATTAGAACGTAAAATGTTTGGTTTCTAAGATTAGATCATGTTTTAGAAAAGAGAAGCGATTAATGCTTCTCTTTTTTATGGCTTTTAAAGAAAACTAAAGACTAGAACATGATTTGCTTAAGTTGGTTACACAAGCTAGGATTACAAAGTTATGCAAGTGAATCAGCATATTACATGTATATGATTAAATCGAATATCAATATGAAAAAACAAGCAAAAGGAATCGGTTTTAAATCACTATAATGCATAACTAATGCTATAAGCCATATAAAGGCTTGTGGTTGGATTATCTATCACGAAAAATTGGAGTTGTTATGGCACTCGTTCCTCCACATGGTCTTCTAGGTGGTGGTTTAATACTACTTCTAGATTTTATGGGCAAAATGGATAGAGAAGGACGTGTTCATGACTGAATCAAGACTCACACATCTCAAACAGCTTGAAGCGGAAAGCATTCATATCATCCGTGAAGTTGCTGCAGAATTCGAAAACCCAGTCATGCTTTACTCAATTGGTAAAGACTCGGCTGTTATGCTTCATCTTGCATTAAAAGCATTTTATCCAGCGAAACTTCCATTCCCATTATTACATGTAGATACGGGTTGGAAATTTAAAGACATGATCGCGTTTCGCGATAACATGGCAAAAACTCATGGTTTTGATTTAATTGTTCATCAGAATAAAGAAGGCCGTGAAGCTGGGATCAACCCATTTGATCATGGTAGTTCAAAATATACCGATATTATGAAAACCCAAGCTTTAAAACAGGCTTTGGATAAATATCAATTTGATGCTGCTTTTGGTGGTGCACGTCGTGATGAAGAAAAATCACGTGCAAAAGAGCGTGTTTACTCATTCCGCGATAGCAAACACCGTTGGGACCCGAAAAACCAACGCCCTGAACTTTGGAATCTTTACAATGGTAAAGTGAACAAAGGTGAAAGTATTCGTGTATTCCCTTTATCTAACTGGACTGAGTTGGATATCTGGCAATATATCTATTTAGAAAATATTCAAATCGTTCCTCTTTATTTCTCTGCTGTTCGTCCAGTAGTAGAGCGTAGCGGTACGTTAATCATGGTTGATGATGAGCGTATGCGTCTAAAAGAGGGTGAAGTTCCACAGATGAAGTCTGTACGTTTCCGTACGCTTGGCTGTTACCCGTTAACTGGTGCAGTTGAGTCTGAAGCAGATACGTTACCTGAAATTATCCAAGAGATGCTTTTAGCCACGAGTTCTGAGCGTCAAGGTCGTATGATTGACCATGATGAAGCGGGCTCAATGGAAAAGAAAAAGCAAGAAGGCTATTTCTAAGACAATTTCTAAATTTGTGGAGTTTGAGCAATGTCTCATCAATCAGAATTAATCAGTCAAGATATCTTGGCCTATTTAAAGCAACATGAACAAAAAGACCTTCTACGCTTTTTGACTTGCGGTAACGTAGACGATGGTAAAAGTACGCTTATTGGACGTTTACTCTACGATTCAAAATTGATTTATGAAGATCAATTGCAAGCTGTAACGCGAGACAGTAAAAAAGTAGGAACTACGGGTGATGCACCAGACTTGGCGTTACTAGTAGATGGCCTTCAAGCAGAACGTGAACAAGGTATTACCATTGACGTAGCATACCGTTATTTCTCAACAGAAAAGCGTAAGTTTATTATTGCGGATACTCCAGGGCATGAGCAATATACACGCAACATGGCAACAGGTGCGTCAACTGCGGACTTGGCAATCATCCTGATCGATGCGCGTTATGGTGTACAAACTCAAACTCGTCGCCATACGTTTATTGCAAGTTTGCTTGGTATTAAAAATATTGTTGTTGCAATCAATAAGATGGACTTGGTTGAATATTCACCTGAGCGTTTCACTGAAATTCAGATTGAATATGATGCTTTCGTAAGCCAATTAGGTGATCGTCGTCCAGCCAATATTCAGTTTGTACCAATCTCTGCCTTAAATGGCGATAATGTTGTGAATCCGTCAGCTCATACGCCGTGGTACAAGGGTCAAACCTTGATGAGCATTCTTGAGTCGGTGGAAATTAGTCGTGAATCAAACAAACACGAATTCCGTTTCCCTGTTCAGTATGTAAATCGTCCAAACCTTGATTTCCGTGGTTTTGCGGGTACTGTTGCTTTAGGTGAAATCAATGTTGGTGATGAGATTGTTGCACTGCCATCAGGTAAGCGTTCAACAGTTAAAGAAATCGTTACTTTTGATGGAAACCTTGAGCAGGCTGTAGCGGGTCAAGCGGTTACATTGACCCTGAATGATGAAATTGATATTAGCCGTGGTAACGTTTTGGTACGTGCTGGCGAGCAACCGTTAATTTCACGTAGTGTTCGTGCTTCAGTGGTGTGGATGAATGAACATCCGCTCGTGAAAGGTAAGTTATACAACGTTAAGATTGGTACCCAGACTGTTCCTGCTAAAGTCACTAATATTCACTATCGAGTGAATGTGAATACACTTGAACATACTCATGTGGAAGAGCTTGAGTTAAATGCAATTGCAGATGTTGTAGTTGAGTTCGATGCGCCAGTTGTGTTTGATCAATATCAAGATTCTCGTTATACAGGTTCATTCATCTTCATTGACCGCTTAAGCAACGTAACTGTTGGTGCAGGTATGGTTGAGGCTGCTGTTGAATGGACTGCACATAGCAATCCTGTAACAGCTGAAGATCGTGCTGCACGTTTGGGCCAAAAGCCAGCGGTGATTGGGATTTCTGCACAGTTAATCGAGAAAGCTCAAGTTTTAGAAAGTTTATTAATCCAACAAGGTGTAGTTGCGATTGCAAAAGCCAACTTAACTGCTGAACAAATTACTTTATTGCGTGAGACAGGTGTTGTGGTTATCACAACTTCTGTGGAAGGTACTGATACAGAAGTTACTGCTGAAACCGTTGAAGAGGCAGCTGAAAAAGTTGTGGAATTAGTTCGTCTTTAATAGACTGAATTGATTTTGAAAAAACCCGCGTAAGCGGGTTTTTTTTATTGGGTCTAGAAAATACTTTGAGTTTTTAAAATTAAATATTCTCTTACATCTTTGGGGTAGCTCTGAATCATTTTTAAAAATATATCTCGATCGCCTTGATATAAGGCACGTGTTGCTTCTTCGTAATTTGGCATATTGCCCAACATGGCAGACATAAAACGGTCAATGGCTTGTTTAGCGAGCATAATATTACCTTCAGAATTTGGATTATTTAACTCTTTATCAATTAACTTACGAATTACTGCTGATGCACTCGCACTTTGCTGATCTAACCAATCCCAATGTTTTTTTTGTAAAGTGATTTCACGAGAAATTACTCCGAGTTTAGGTCGTCCAACTTTTTTAATTTCTTCCGGTTCACCATAACGTTGATGAAATTCTTGTTCCGAACCAGAAAGATCAAGATCAATTTGTTGACCTGTTTGATCATTAAAAATCAGAATATTTTCCGTTGTTTTCGGAAGATCTTTAAGTTTTTTTGCAAGTTCAATAAGGGAGTCACTTGCAATAAGCGTGCTTCCAGTGAAGGCAGTATAGGTGATTTTAGTATTCATTTTAGCCATATATTTTTATCAGGGTAAAATAATATTATCAGGGTAAAATTAATTTGGCAAATAATTAAAATTATAACCAAAGAATTATTTGATTTTATGAGTGTAGTCTATGAAGTTAGGACTATAAAAATATTCAAGATAATGGGCTATTTAAAAATTTACTCTGCTTTAGTATCGCTTTTATGAGAGAATACGCCTTTAGTTGTATGTATAGAGACTCCTATGTTTGAGCAATCTCCTGAATCTTTAAGCGATATCGAAATTTTAGACATTTTACAGTCGATGAAAAAAGATAAGCTAGATACGGAAGCAAATGAGATCATCCGTAACGGGGGAAAAGCAGGACGTCAGGAAGCACATAAACAGGCTTTAGTGGTACTGAATACAAATTTTGAAGAAAAGTTTGTAGAGGCAGTTACTCTTGCACTAGGTTTAAATGCAGCTCAAGCTAAAAAAATTCGCTATAAAAAAGATCGAATTCGTATTTTAAAAGCGCGTGGTATTGATTATTTAGCTATTGATGGTGCAGAAACAGCGCAAGTTTTGGCACAAATTTCACAAGCGATTGTTCGAGAAGATGCAATAGTTACTCATGACTTACATGACATCTTCCCATTTTGGAAAGAAGGTTGGCCAATGGTGCAATTTGATAATGCCTATAAAATTTTAGAAGAAGATATTAGCTTGCACTTTCATGCGTTCTTAGACGCCATGATTGAGTATATAAATAAATAAAAATAAAAGCCCCGTTTGGGGCTTTTATTTTTAGGGGAATAATTAAAGTGTACTAAAGAGCGGGAAAACGCCAATCACTAATGCGGTGCCCATCAAAACCATACATGTTATAAATGCCCATTTAAATGTGAACTTTTGATGATCTGCAAAGTCAACTTTAGCAAGACCGCATAACAAGTAAGTTGATGGAACAAGAGGCGATAGTAAGTGTACTGGTTGGCCTACAATTGAGGCGCGAGCAATAGCTTCTGGGCTAATACCGTAATGAGAAGCCGCTTCAGCAAGAATTGGTAAAACACCATAGAAGAATGCATCATTTGACATAAAGAATGTTAAAGGCATACTGACTAAAGCGGTAATCGGTGCAAGATATGGACCCATGCTTGGAGGAATCATTGCGACGAATTCTTTAGACATCGCCTCAACCATACCTGTACCAGATAAAATCCCTGTGAAAATACCTGCAGCGAAAATTAAACCTACAACAGCTAAAATACTATCTGCATGCATTGCGATACGCTTTTTCTGCATATCAACATCAGGATAGTTAATCAGCATTGCAATACAGAACGCTAGCATGAATAGCACCGACATTGGCAAAATGCCTTTGATTAATGCAATCATGAGAATAATAGTAAGTACCATATTTACTTTGCGTAAATGTGGACGCGTCGCTTCAGGGTCTTTCGACACGGTAATATTATCACCATGATGACTTTCAAGCTCAATCACGCCTAAACGTTTTTGCTCATAGCGGCCATATAAATATGCCAAGAAGAATAACCAACCAATACTAATGATCATTGGAAGGATCATTGGTACGAAAATATGACTTGGATCAACTTGTAACGCACTTGCAGCACGAGCAGTAGGACCACCCCATGGCGTTAGGTTCATTACACCACTACATAAAAGCATAAGCGCAGTCATGATGAGTGTGTTCATTCCTAAGCGTTGATAAAGTGGCAACATTGCAGCCACACAGATCATATAAGTGGTTGAGCCATCACCATCTAAAGAAACGAGAGTGGTTAAAAAGACAGTTCCTAGAGTAATTTTTAAAGGATCGCCTTTAACTTTTTTCAAAATCCATTTAACCGGTGGGTCGAAAAGACCTGCATCGATCATTAAGGCAAAATACAAAATTGCGAATAAAAGCATTACGCCAGTTGGCGCTAATTTTTTGATGCCATCCAGCATCATCTCACTGAGACCTTTAAGTTCAATATGACTTAAACTTTCAAAGTAATGACCTAGGCCCCAAGCAATGAGAGAAAAAATAAACGGGATGAGAATTAAAGCAATAATAGGGCTTAAACGTTTGGACATGATTAAGTACATGAAGCACAAAATCATGCCAACACCAAGTAATGTCAGCATACAATCAATCCTTTGCCTATAGTTTTACTGAACAAGTTTATTCAAAACTCTGACCTTGGTTATTCTTATTAATTTTTATTAAAAAGACAAATAATATATTTAGTTTATTTGGTTAATATATATTCGTTTGGATGGGTATATTTAGATGAAATACTGAACATATATATTAAGATTATAATGGTTTTATAATAAATGAATACTATTATAAAATAATATAAAGGTATTATAAAAATAAAAATTATATGGCATTTTTTTTAATTATATATATTTTGATGAGTGAAATGAGAAGAAGAAGCATTTAGGGGCTTACTTTGAGCTAAGTTACATAAGTTTGTTTGCAATGTAAATGGAGCTTAATCACTTTATAGGCAGTTAAGAGATATAGATTATTTTATTAATTTTCAGTATTTAAGCTTTAATAGAGTTACTAAATAAAATAATAATACTTTTAGATTAAAAGAGCAAATTGAATAAATGAATCTAAAATAATTATTACATATATTTAAAAAAGTTATTTAGTTTAAAAAAATACCCCAGCTAAATTGTGGGGCATTTAAATTAATACCGATTAGTTTTCATCAATTGATGAGTGTGTTTCGGTTTGTTCTAAAATTCGAGTTACAAGAAGTTGGTCAATTTTAAAATGGTCGACATCGACAACTTCAAATTTATATCCACCAAATTCCACAAAATCTGCTGGACGTGGAATTTTGCGTAAACGGTACATCATGAAACCTGCGAGCGTCTCATAGTTTTCTTCATCAGGCATTTCATCAATTTCAAGAGCATGTCTTAGATCATCAATTGGTGTACTGCCATCAATTAACCATGAGTTATTATCACGTTTAATGATTTGCTGTTCTTCTTCAATAGGAGTAACCCAATCACCCATAACTGTAATCATGATATCGCTTAACGTAATCACTCCTACAACAAGTGCATATTCATTGATAACGACAGCAAATTTCTCTTTTGTAGAACGAAAACGGTCAAGTAGTTCAGAGAGTGTGAGAGTGTCGGGAATCATGAGTACAGTACGAATGGTAGACTCATTTAATTGAGTTGGTGATTGATTATTTAAAATGCGTACTAAGAAATCTTTAGCATCAACATAACCAATAACCTGATCAATATTTTCATTACACACTAAAAATTTTGAGTAAGGATATTCTGCTAATTTTTGACGAATACTATCTTCATGTTCGTTTAAGGTGAAATAAACAACGTTCTCGCGTGTCGTCATGCTTGAAGGTACAGTGCGTTCTTCTAGTTCAAAAACATTCTCAATAAAGTGGTGTTCTTGTTTTTGAAGTACGCCGGCTTGAGCGCCCGCATCCATGACCGCTGAAATATCATCAAAAGTAATATTGTCTTCGCGTGTTGTATTGACTTTAAACAAGCGAAATAACAGATTCGCAATAGCATTAATTCCCCAAGCTAAGGGTTTACATACCTTAATAAAAACTTGAATCGGGTTAATAACGCTAATTGCAATTTTTTCAGGTGCAATCATTGCCAAGCGTTTTGGCATGAGATCGGCAAATAAAATAAATAGAGAAGTTACTAAAGTGAAGGAGAGGGCAAAACCGATAGTTTGTGTCCAAGGCCCTTCATAAAAGCGGTCAACTAAAGTGACAAAAAAGGGACGAAAAGCAGCTTCCCCCAAAATACCGCCTAAAATTGCAACTGCATTTAGGCCAATTTGAGAAGCTGCAAAAAAATCGGCAGATTGTTCTTGTAGATCAAGTACTTGTTGGGCACGTTCTTCGCCAGCTTCGGCTAAAATTTTTAACTTTACTTTTCTGGCACCAGCCAATGCAATTTCAGTTAAAGATAAAAAGCCTGCTGCGATGATGAGCAGTACGATGATAATGATATTTTGAAAGAGACTCACAAATCACCCGAGGTTCATCATTATTATGACTATGTTTTAACACAAAAAAGCGCTGAGGTAATCAGATTGATTGCTCAGCGCTTGAAGATAATGTCTAAAATCGACAATTAAATTAAAATTTATTTAATAGTGAGAAAATTGTGAATTATTGGTTAGAAATTCACGATTTTCTTCTTCAATCATTTGACGAGCAACAAATAAAATAAGTTGGCGCAACCAGCGATGAGCTGGATGATGATGTAATAACGGGCACCAAGCCATTTTAAGTTCAAATTCTGGAATATAAAAAGGAGGATCTTTTATAACCAGTTTTGGATTTTGAGTTTGTAGGCGTGCCATTCGAGTTGGAAGGGTGGCAATCAAGTCAACATTTTGAGCAAGTAATGCTGGCATTTGGTAGTGACGAGTAAATACAGAAATTTTACGACGTTGACCAATACGTTCTAATGCCTGATCGATCCAGCCTAAACCGCCTTGTTTATCTGGATTTACACCAAAGCCTACACCCATACCTGTTTTAGAAACCCAGATATGTTGCGCATCTAGATAACTTTTGAGATTCAAATGGGTTACAGCAGGGTGTTTGTCATTAAGAATACAGCTGAAACTGTCACGCCAAACTAACACTTGGTGGAAACTTTGCGGTATTTCATTAAATCTATTAATCGCAAGATCGACTTTACCTTGTTCCATGTCTCTATAAGACACATCACTTGGTGTAAGAAAGTCGAGTACAACATTTGGAGCTTCAGAGCGTAGAGCTTTGACAAGACGAGGAACTAAAGTTGCCTCGGCATAGTCAGATGTCATAATGCGGAAAACGCGATTACTTGTATAAGGGCGGAATTCGGTACGGGGTTCCAAAATCATGGAAAGATCAGAAAGGGCATCACGAATACGAGGTTGTAATTCAAGTGCACGTTCTGTTGGGGTCATCCCTTCGGAAGAACGGATAAGAAGCGGATCATTAAATAAATTACGTAAGCGACGTAAAATATTACTCATTGCAGGCTGAGTTACCCCAAGCTGTTCGGCTGCGCGCGTAACATTTTTTTCACGAAGAAGTACATCAAGATATATTAATAGATTAAGATCTACTCGCTCCAGATTCATAAAAAAAATACCGAAAATAAAACCCTGAAATTGTTTCAAATTATGCCATATTTAATAATCATTGTGTGAAAAAATGATGAGAAAAGCGACATTTTTTGTAGAAATTAAGTAGGGTGGAAAGACGTTTCAAAGGCACGTTTTTACTGTCTTTGCTCAGTTTTGAATGAAAGAAATCTAAATAGAATATATTTATGAATAACTTCTCAATTTCTAGCATATAAATTGACTTTTTGCATTGGCAAAAATAGCCTAATTTACAATTGACTTTTAGATTTAAAAATGAGTGGAAAATCTCCAAAAATTGTATAAAAATAAGACTTAGGGATTTTTTAGAATAAAACTTTATACTCCTTTAGGATAATTTTATTTTTATAAACAAAGTGTTAAAGTTTTTAGTTTTATCTATAATATCGATTTATTGGTATATTTTTTAAATAAATACTGAAGATTAACAAAGGATATTGGATTAATTGATTGGCTAAGTCTAAGCTGTGTTCATGAGGAAGCAGCTGGTGTCATAAGAAATTTAAGTAACGTGACTCTAGGCTTCAATCGATGAAATCCTAAAATGAATACAGGACAATATCATGACTACATATCAAACAGCGATTGATGCAGTACGTCAATTAAAAGCAAAATTCGGCAATACTTGGGCAGACATTAGCCCAGAAGATGCTGCTCGTATGCAACTTCAAAACCGTTTCAAAACTGGTTTAGATATTGCTAAGTATACAGCTGCGATTATGCGTCGTGATATGGCTGAATACGATGCTGACTCAAGCAAATACACTCAATCATTAGGTTGCTGGCATGGTTTCATCGCACAACAAAAAATGATTGCGAACAAAAAATATTTCGGTACTACAAGCAAACGTTATATCTACCTTTCTGGTTGGATGGTTGCTGCTCTTCGTTCTGAATTTGGTCCACTTCCTGACCAATCTATGCACGAAAAAACTTCTGTTCCTGCATTGATCGAAGAAATCTATACTTTCTTACGTCAAGCTGACGCAAAAGAATTAAACGATTTATTCCGTGCGCTTAAAAAAGCACAAGAAGCTGGTGATACTGCTAAAGCAGCTGAAATCACAGCTCAAATCGACAACTTTGAAACTCACGTTGTGCCAATTATTGCGGACATCGATGCTGGTTTCGGTAACGAAGAAGCAACTTATTTACTTGCTAAGAAAATGATCGAAGCTGGTGCGTGTGCGCTTCAAATTGAAAACCAAGTATCTGATGCTAAACAATGTGGTCACCAAGCTGGTAAAGTAACTGTTCCACACGAAGACTTCATCGCTAAGATCCATGCATTACGTTATGCATTCTTAGAAATGGGTCTTGAAGAAGGTATCATTGTTGCGCGTACTGACTCTGAAGGCGCTGACTTGACTCAAAAAATCCCAGTGGTTAAAGAGCCAGGTGACATCGCTTCTCAATACATCAGCTACTTAGATACTCAAGAAATTGACATTGCTGATGCTCAAGAAGATGAAATCTTAATCAAGCGTGATGGTAAATTACACCGTCCTAAGCGTTTACCTTCTGGCTTATATCAGTTCCGTGCTGACACGCAAATTGACCGTGTTGTACTTGACTGTGTGTCTAGCTTACAAAATGGTGCTGACCTTCTTTGGATCGAAACTGCGACTCCAAACGTAGAAGAAATCGCACACATGGTTAACCGTGTTAAAGAAGTTGTTCCAAATGCTAAGCTTGTTTATAACAACAGCCCATCATTCAACTGGACTTTAAACTTCCGTCAACAAGCTTACGACCGTTGGGTTGCTGAAGGTAAAGACGTTTCTGCATATGACCGCGCTAAATTAATGAGTGCTGAATATGACAACACTGAATTAGCTGCTGATGCTGATGACAAGATCCGTACTTTCCAAGCAGATGCTTCTCGTGAAGCGGGTGTGTTCCATCACTTGATCACACTTCCGACTTACCACACTGCTGCTCTTTCTACTCATGAGCTTGCACAAGGTTACTTCGGTTCTGAAGGTATGTTGGCTTATGTTGCTGGCGTACAACGTAAAGAAATCCGCGGTGGTATCGCTTGTGTTAAACACCAAGCAATGGCGGGTTCTGACATCGGTGATGATCACAAAGAAATCTTCTCTGGTGACAACGCTCTTAAAGCACATGACGATGCTAAAAACACAATGAACCAATTCGCAGCTCACTAAGAATTGATTCATAAAAAAACCCGCTCAAATGAGCGGGTTTTTTAATTATTAAAAATTATTTTTTCAAAACATAGTGTTCAGCTAAAGAGCCTTCAACTTTTTTACCTTCCATATCTAAAGCAGTTGCAGTATTTTCACCAATAAAGAATTTACGGTTTTGGCCTTTATCATCTAACGTAATAACTGAAGTATTATCTTTGTCGAAAGTAAAGGTACCATGGGTTTCAAATGGGTTGGTGTCACCTTTACCAAGATAAGTTTCGGTTAGCTCGTAGGTTTTATCATCTTTAAGTTCTAATTCAGTTTTAATACCTTCACAGTCCGCACATGGGAGAGTGCCTTTATATGTGCCGTCCCAATCGAGTGAGTTTTCAGCTGTGTGTGCGGTATCTACAGCATTATTATTTGCTTCAGTGGTTTGCGCTGGAGCAGATGCTTGAGTTGTCGTGTCGGCTTTATTTTCATTTTTGCTACAAGCGGCAAGAAGGATACTTAAGAGTGCTACTGATAATAATGTTTTTTTCATGATGATCTAAACCTCGGAAAATAAATAAAAAACAAGTAAACAGGCTATGAAATATAAGAGCCTAATAAAAGTTTAAGTATGTAATTTAATTTTAACAAAAGGTAAAGTGAGTAAAATTTAATCAAAAAAGAAAGAAATAATAATTAAAAAGAAAAATTAAGGTATCCACTAAAATTAATGAATACCTTTATTTATCAAGGTTGAGAAGAAACTCCACCTAAAGAATCACAAGCTGATTTATAAAGTTGATATTGTTGCTTTAAAACTTCATCTAGCGGCATGTCGAATAACTCTTCACCATTCTTGTAACTCTCTACATATGAAGTCGCTTTTTCTTTGCTTACCGCTAAAGATTGTTGGTAGTAAGTATTAATTGAGCTTGTTGCAATCTGACTTGTCTCAACATTTTTACATTCAAAATTATGGAGAATTTTTTCTGCACGTTTGACCTCATTAGATTGGCCAAAAATACACCCAGTTAAAAAGACAAGTGGTGTTAACACGAAAAAAAGTTTCATGGAGAGTAAGTATGGAAGCAACGGTGGGCGCTATTGTATAAATAATTCCAAGAGTTACTGTGCTTTTATGTTAGACATTGATGATTTTTTAACTCATTAAAATCGAAAAATTGTATCTAATTTTATCATTTTGCTTATTTTTATATTTGGTGCGTATTTTGCTTATAACTTTAAGCACTTATTTTGAACATATGAACCAGAATGAATCAGGTACAAACGTTTTCAAAAAACTCTTTAGCACCATTTTGGTATGCGCGATTAGAGCTCGGATTTTGTTTTGAAAATTCACGCACCATAATGAGTCATAGAAAACACCATGGCCCTGTAAGGGTGCAAAAAATGCTCTGGCCTGAAAAAACAGGTGTATGTCATGCGATTATTGTACATCCTCCAGCAGGAATTGCAGGAGGAGATCATCTTACTTTTCAAATTGAAACCAAAGATCAAGCTCATGCGGTTGTGACGACTCCTGGTGCTGGAAAGTGGTACAAAACTAATGAGAAACAGGCCTTTCAGCATATTCATCTTCATGTGCGAGATCGGTCTATTTTGGAGTGGGTTCCTCAAGAAACGATGCTGTTTGATGGAGCTCTAGCACACTCAGAAACTCATATTCATCTTGATCTTGCTGCCAGTTTTATTGGCTGGGATATGTTGGTACTCGGGCGACAGGCACGTGCTGAACGTTTTGTGCAGGGAAGTTATCACAACCAGTTTAAGTTGTGGCGAGAACAAAAGTTACTAGTTGCAGATACATTGTTTTTTGAAGGTGAAGACCGTTGGCTGAGTTCATGTTTAGGTATGAATAATCAGGCCGTAATGGGAAGCTTTTGGGCAGTCGCTCCCGAAAAGTATCGCTCAGCTTTTTATTTAGAACAGCAGTTAGAACTCATTCGTGAATTGATGATGCGTATGCAAGCACCTGTAACTTTAACCTTATTAGATGATGTAGTTTGTGCGCGTTTCTTGGGAAATGATGTCCGACATTGCCATGATGCTTTTGCAGCAATAAGAGCAAGATTAAGACGTTATTGGTTTGATTTAGATGAAGAATTCCCAAGAATCTGGAGAACTTAAGTTACGTTAAATTGCGTATTTAAAAAACGATTAAAACAAGTATGCTGCTTTTGAGCACGTATTTTGCTTAAAGAAAATTAGATGCTATTTAGGAAAGAGATATGGAACTCAATCCAACAGAAAAAGATAAATTACTTATTTTTACCGCAGGGCTAGTCGCTGAGCGTCGTAAAGCGCGTGGTTTGAAACTAAATTATCCCGAAGCTATTGCTTTTATTTCTGCTGCTTTGCTTGAAGGAGCACGGGATGGTATGACGGTGAGTGACTTAATGCATTACGGAACAACTTTATTAAAGCGCGAAGATGTGATGGATGGTGTGCCAGAAATGATTGCTGAGGTTCAAGTCGAAGCAACTTTTCCTGATGGCTCGAAGTTAGTCACTGTTCATCAGCCAATCGTATAAAAGGAACGCTTATGATCCCCGGTGAAATCATTACTCCAGGTGCTGATATTGAGCTGAATGTTGGACGGCAAACTTTAAAAGTTTTAGTTGCCAACATTGGCGATCGGCCTATTCAGGTGGGTTCTCATTTTCATTTTTATGAAGCAAATGATGCATTACAGTTTGATCGCGAAATGACGAAGGGTTTTCGACTAAATATTGCAGCTGGTACAGCAATACGTTTTGAACCGGGACAAAGTCGAGAAGTAGAGCTTGTTGCTTTAGCGGGTAAGCGAGAAGTATATGGTTTTGCAGGCCGAGTCATGGGCACGTTGGATTAAAAATAACAATGATAATGAAAGAGATGAGTAATAAGTTATGAAAATGTCACGTCGTGCATATGCTGAGATGTTTGGTCCAACGGTTGGTGATCGTATCCGCTTGGCTGATACAGAGCTTTTTATTGAGGTTGAGCAAGATCTAACGACTTATGGTGAAGAAGTTAAGTTTGGCGGTGGCAAAGTCATTCGTGATGGAATGGGGCAATCCCAACTTTTAGCTGATGAAGTTGCTGACACTGTAATTACCAATGCTTTGATTGTCGATTGGTGGGGGATTGTAAAAGCTGATGTTGGCTTAAAAAATGGTCGAATCTGGAAAATAGGGAAAGCAGGAAATCCTGATATTCAACCTGACATTACCATTCCTTTAGGTGCTGCAACAGAAGTGATTGCGGGTGAAGGGCAAATTTTAACGGCAGGTGGTATTGATACTCACATTCACTGGATTTGTCCTCAACAAGTTGAAACTGCGCTCATGTCGGGTACAACAACAATGGTAGGTGGTGGTACAGGACCTGCGGCAGGTACTTCGGCAACGACAGTGACTCCGGGACCTTGGCATATTGCGACCATGTTGCAAGCCATTGATGATTTACCTATGAATATTGGCCTGTTAGGCAAAGGTAATTTGAGTTTGCCAGACCCAATTCGAGAGCAAATTAAAGCTGGGGTAATTGGGTTAAAACTACATGAAGACTGGGGCTCAACACCGGCAGCCATTGATAACTGTTTGAGTGTGGCAGATGAGTTTGATGTGCAGGTCGCGATTCACACAGATACTTTAAATGAAGGTGGGTTTTTAGAAGAAACTCTAGCTGCATTTAAAGATCGTACGATTCATACATACCATACCGAAGGCGCTGGTGGTGGACATGCACCCGACATTTTAAAGGCAATTGGACAAAGTAATGTCTTGCCGTCTTCAACTAATCCAACACGTCCTTATACGATTAATACCATTGATGAGCATTTAGACATGCTCATGGTTTGCCACCATTTAGACCCAGCAATTGCTGAAGATATTGCTTTTGCAGAAAGCCGTATTCGCCGTGAAACTATTGCCGCTGAAGATATTTTGCAAGACTTAGGTGCAATTGCCATGATGTCCTCTGACTCTCAGGCGATGGGTCGTGTGGGTGAAGTAATTATACGTACTTGGCAAACTGCTCATAAAATGAAAATTCAACGTGGTCCTTTAGAGGGTGATAATGAGTTTCATGATAACAATCGCGTTAAACGCTACATTGCCAAATATACAATTAACCCAGCCATTACCCATGGTTTAAGTCATGAAATCGGTTCGGTTGAAGTTGGAAAACTTGCTGATTTAGTGTTATGGAAGCCTGCATTTTTTGGTGTGAAACCTTCCATGATTATTAAAGGTGGCATGATTGCAGCGGCACCGATGGGTGACATTAATGCTTCAATTCCGACACCTCAACCCGTGCATTATCGCCCAATGTTTGGGGCTTATCCGCGTGGTGTACATAACACCTGTATTACCTTTTTATCTCAAGCAGCAATCGATGAAAAAGTTGCTGAGAAGCTAAATCTTAAAAAGTTAATTAGTCCATGTAAAAACACTCGTTCAATTACCAAAGCCGATATGAAGCACAACACATATTGTCCAGTCATGCATGTTCATCCTGAAACTTATGAGGTACGGGCTGATGGTGAATTATTAACGTGTGAACCTGCAGACGTATTACCCATGGCACAGCGTTATTTCTTATTTTGATAAGTTTTATAGAGATGATATGTCTCATTACTCTAGATATGAAAGAAATAAATAAGGAGAGAAAAGCTAAATGAAAATTTACACACAACGACTTGAAGATATTTCTCCTGATCAGGTATTTGAAACGGTTGAACTGACTTTTGATACCCGTCAAAAATCACGGTTCCGAGCGGCTTTAGCGAGTGGTGTCGATATTGGTGCTGATTTACCGCGTACTGGCATTTTGCGTAGTGGTTCATATATTGCAACGCAAGAGGGCGATGTATTACGTATTGATGCCAAACCTGAGCGATTAATGCAAGTCACTGCTCAAACCGATTTTGATTTGCTTAAAGCTGCCTATCACTTAGGTAATAGACATGTACCGTTAATGTTGACCCCTACAGCTTTGTATTTTGAGCCTGATCATGTGCTTGCAGAAATGGTAGAAGGTTTAGGACTTACAGTTTCAGAAACTGATCATCCGTTTGAACCTGAAAGTGGCGCTTATGCACAGCATAGTCATGATCATCGTTTAAGCCCAATCAAAGCTTTACATCATGTCCACTCATAGTGCCGCGCAATTACTGCAATTACTGACATTGTCTTCTACGGCATTGCCAGTTGGGGCGTATTGTTATTCGCAAGGTGTAGAAACGGCGATTGATATTGGCCTAATACATGACGAAACCTCGGCAATTGCTTACTTTGAAGAAGTGCTTGAGATGTTGTTGGTGAGGTTTGAGTTGCCCGTATTAAAGCGTCTCATGCAATATCATGATGACTCAGAACAGTTTCTGGTATGGGCAAATTTGTATAAGGCCAGCAGAGAAAGTAAAGAACTCTTGGCAGAATCTCAACAGCTGGCATTTTCTTTAAATGCGTGGATTAAAGATGTTTTAAAAAAAACAGTTGAGGTTAAAAAGCAGTTTGGTTTCGTACCAGTCTATGCACAGCTTTGTGGCCGACTCGAACTCAACGACATGGATGTACTTACTGCTTATACCTTTACTGTTTTAGAAAATCAGGTTTTAGCCGCAGTAAAAACTGTTCCTTTAGGACAAATGGCAGGACAAAGAATTTTGTGGCATTTGCATGGTTTAGTCCCACAAGCGGTAGAGAAAGCTTTGAAGCTTAGTGATGAACAATTGAGCAGCGCTTTACCTCGTTATGCCATGCTGAGCATGAAACACGAAACACAATATTCACGGTTATTCAGATCTTAAGTTTAGGAAAAAAGGATAAAAATCATGACAGAACGTAGTCCATTACGAGTTGGAATTGGCGGACCAGTGGGTTCGGGTAAAACAGCACTTACACTTAATTTATGTTTAGCCTTGCGTAATAAATACAATATGGCTGTGGTGACAAATGATATTTACACCAAAGAAGATTCAAACTTTTTAACCCGTAATGAAGCGATGTCGCCAGATCGTATTGTGGGTGTTGAAACAGGTGGTTGCCCGCATACGGCAATTCGTGAAGATGCTTCAATTAACTTGGCTGCAATTGATGATTTGTGTGAAAAATTCGAAGGTTTAGAACTCATTATCATTGAAAGCGGTGGTGATAATTTAGCTGCAACATTTAGTCCTGAGCTTTCTGATTTAACTTTATATGTGATCGATGTAGCTGGTGGTGAAAAAATTCCTCGTAAAGGTGGCCCGGGTATTACCAAGTCAGATTTACTCATTATTAATAAAACTGACCTTGCGCCAATGGTAGGTGCAAACCTTGATGTCATGGACCAAGATGCGAAACGCATGCGCGGAGAAAAACCCTTCTTATTTTCAAACATGAAAACACAAGATGGGCTTGAAGAAATTATTCAGTTTATTGAGAAACAAGGGCTGTTTAAAGCTTAAGGAGAGATTATGGACTTCATGAAAAAATGGAGTGTGGCACTCCTTTCATTTTTGCCAGCTCTTGCAATGGCCCATCCAGCACATGACCATGCACATTCTGGTTTTATGGCAGGCTTTATTCATCCGTTTACCGGTCTAGATCATTTAGTCATGGCTTTAGGTTTTGGTGTTTTGTTGTGGTCAGCGGCTAAACAGTGGAAAATTGCTGGAGTCATTGCCTTAAGTATTACCTTAATTGTAGGGTTCTTAGTAGGTGCTCAAGGTTTGGTACCAGTTAATATAGCTGAATACGGCATTGTTGCTTCTTTAGTTATTACAGCAATTGCCCTATGGACAAAATCGAATAAGGTTTTACCTGTAGCGGTGGCTTTGCTTGCAAGTTTTCATGGCATGGCTCATGGTGTTGAGTTAGCACACGCAGGGCATATTGTTGCATTAGTAACTGGTATGGTTGCTGGTATGGCGCTCATCTATTTGGGTGGATTGGTGTTGGGTGCTGTGCTTACCCGATATGTGCCATATGGCAAAAAAATTGTTGGCGCCTGTGCAGCAGTTGTTGCAGTGATTGGCTTAAGCTAACTAAAACTTTGCAAAGAAAAAGGTAGCTTTAAGCTACCTTTTTTATTCGTTTACTTTCTGGTAAAGCCCTGCGTGAACTGTACCTGCTTTAGTGGTTTTCATTTGTTGCCATGTTGCGGGAAGTTGAAGCTGAGCTAAATCTCGGTCAGCTTCAACATAAATGTATCCATTCTTTTTAATATGTGAATCTGCCAAATGAGCGAGCTCTTGCCATAGATCAAGACTATAAGGCGGATCTAAAAAGACTACATCAAACTGTTCTTTTAAGCGGGGTAGAGCTTGTTGAGCCGTTGCATTAATTAGGTGACAATTTTGGGCTTTTAATAGTTCAATATTATCTTTTAAAAATCGTGCCTGAGTTTTGTCAGGCTCAATCATATAAACAGATGCAGCACCACGTGACAAAGCCTCAAAACCTAATGCACCAGAGCCTGTACAGATGTCGAGAACTTGAGCGTTTTGAATATCCCACATGAGCCAGTTAAATAGAGTTTCGCGTACTCTATCTGGGGTTGGGCGTAAGCCATCAATACTAGCGAAAGGAAGTACTCGTCTTTTCCATTCGCCGCCAATTATACGTAATTGATTTTTCATTATTCATCGGCCTCATTGGTAGCAGGACGAGCAGGAGCAGCTTGCGGTGTTGATGCTGCTGGTTTGTTGGTGGTAGCTGTAGCCGATGCTGGACCAGAACTTTCACCGCCGCTTGGAAGTTCACCTGGTTTAATACCTGCTGTCATTAACCCGCCATTGACTTGGTGATTTGCTGGACGAATCGGGTTTTTCTTACGAGTTAATAACCAGTAATCAAAGACAGGTCTTGCAAGTTGAGCAGCTGAACCACCATGACGACCATTTTCCCAAATGACTGCAATCGCAATTTCAGGTTTTTCAGCAGGGGCAAATCCAACGAATAAACCATGGTCAAGTTGACGTTCACTCAAGGCTGCTTCGTTATAGCGTTTACCCTGTGCAATACTCTTAACCTGTGCTGTACCTGTTTTCCCTGCAATTTGGTAGAGGGGAGTACGAATACCGCGGCCAGTACCTGATTGAATTACATCAATCATGGCATCACGCATTTGAATCCAGTCTTCATCAGTGCCGTTGAATTTGATTTTGCCATCAGGCGCATTACGTACTGTAAATGGTTTTGCACCATGCGTTGCGCGTAAAACATGAGGCGTTACATGAGAACCATGATTTGCCGTAATTGCTGTTGCCATCGCAAGCTGTAATGGGGTGGCTGTAAACGCGCCTTGACCAATACTGACAGAAATAGTTTCGCCCTTCATCCATTTCGCTTTACGCGTACGCATTTTCCATTCAGGACTTGGATAAAGGCCTTCACTTTCACTTGGTAAATCGACACCTGTTTTTTGACCAAATCCAAATTGGCGCATCCATTGGTTCATTTGATCAATACCCATTTGATGGGCAAGAATATAAAAATAGGTATCACAGGATTGCACAATCGCTTTATGCATATTCACGATGCCATGACCAGATTTCTTCCAGTCACGGAACTTATGTGAATCACCAGGTAGATGGAAATAACCAGGATCAGAAATTGCTGTTGACCAGTCTACAATACTGTAGTGTAAACCACCCATTGCTTCCATTGGTTTAATGGTAGAACCAGGTGGATATACACCCTGCACAGCACGGTTGTAAAGAGGTTGGTCTAAATTATCGCGTAGTGAACTGTAGTCAGTATGACTAATTCCGGTTACAAACAAATTAGGGTTAAAACTTGGACTAGACACTAAAGCTAGAATTTCACCTGTACGAGGATCAATAGCGACAATAGCTCCACGACGACCTGCGAGCTGTTGAGATGCAACTACCTGTAAACCGTAATCTAAAGATAAATAGAGGTCATTACCGCGAGTAGGGTCTTTACGACCTAAATGACGCAATACATTGCTATGTGCATCTGCTTCAACAGATTCATAACCGGGTGTTCCGTGCAATAGGTCTTCATAGCTTTTCTCAACACCAATTTTTCCAATTAGGTTGGTTCCGGCATATAAGTCTTTATCAATACTTTTTAATTCTTTATCGTTGATACGCCCGACATAGCCAATCACATGAGCAAATAACTCACCGTGTGGATAATAACGAGTCATTTGTGTCTCGATTCTTACACCCGGAAACTTATATTTGGCTTCACTAAACTTAGCAATATTGGCTTCAGTCAAATTGAGTTTAATCGCGACGCGTTCAGTTTTGCGGGCCGTTTTTATACGGCTTTTAAAACGGTCAATATCTTCTTGTGTTAAATCTAAAATAGGCTGTAATTGCTCAATGACACTATCAACATCTTCTACATCTGTTTTACTTAAAGTTGCTGTAAAAACAGGATAGTTATCTGCTAGTAATACACCGTTTCTGTCATAGATATAACCACGAGCAGGCGGAAGCGGCTGCAAGCGAATTCGGTTTTTGTCAGATGCAGTCGAGAATTCGTCGTAGTGAAAAATTTGTAGATAAGCGTATCGGCTAATTAAGACTAATAAGCAGATGGTCACGATCCCTACGGCAAAAAAGATACGACCTCGATAAATGCGCTTTTCTTGCTGGATATCTTTTAAAGGAAAGTGCTGTTTCATAAGGATCGACTTAATGACATAGGGTAGAAAAATAGCTGCTTATTCTAACGCAAGAGCACTTAAAATATTGCATAATTTTCAAAGTTTCATTGCATTTTAATAAGATACTTTTTGACTTTGCAGACAACAAAATTGTAGATACTTGTATATAAGAAGCAAAATAATTCTGTTAAAGTCTCTCATTCAATAGAATAGGGTTGTTCTCACCATACGATTAGGGAAAATGGAGAAAATAATGAGAAAAATTTATCCCTTACTTGCAGTTTTGACAGTAAGTAGTTGGGCCCATGCTCAAGACTACTCGTTTCTTCCGGAAGCAAAATTAGCAGGACATAATGCATCTACTTGGAATGTGGGTGCCGGAGTTACTCAAAAATTATTACATCTTAACGGTGAGTGGGTAAATCCATATGGTATTGCCTATGCCAAAGCCGGCGCATTTTTGAATGGTGACAAAACCGCTGGTGGTCAAGTTGGCTTCCGATATCCTTATTATCTTACTGGCACAGACAAAAATGGTTACTATATCGGTTTCTATGCTGGTCATCTTGATAGTAAAGAGGTCGATGGTGATTTTAAATCCCGTTTAGGTGCGGGTGTTGATTTGGCCTATGTGTGGTTAAATTCAGAAAGAATTAGCACTTTTAGTGTAGGTATCGGTGCGGCTGAAAAATTAACTGACCAGAACGGAAATGTTGCTGCAGATACTAAACCACAAATTCAATTTTCTTATTCTCTAAGTTTTGGTTTATAAAACAAAGCAGTTTATCGTTAACTCGCCATAAGCAGAGCACAAATAAATACGAGAGTCTTACATGTTAGAGTACGTCAGTGGATTGTGGCAGACCTTTTTACACAGACCTGATTTTTGGGCCGTTTTGAGTATTATTCCCGTAACGGCTTTTGTCACATGGGCACATGTGTGGATGGCTTTAAAAATGGTTTTTTACCCAATTAAATTTTGGGGATTCCATTTAGGGCCCTTGCCAGTAGGTTGGCAAGGTATTGTGCCACGTAAAGCAGGACGTATCTCTGGGATTATTACCGATAACACTTTATCTAAATTAGGTTCATTGCGTGAATTTTTAGAAGCAATGGATCCTGAAGATATGGCGCGTATTATTGGTGAACAAGTCGGTTTTGAACTTGAACATCTTATTGATGAAGTCATGATCGATCGTAATGCAGTGCTTTGGGAAAATCTACCTTATTCAATTAAACGCCGTATTTATGCTCAAGCACATAAGCAATTGCCGGGTGTGTTAAAAGAATTAGTGACTGAGCTGACCATGAATGTAGAGTCACTGGTTAACATGCGTGAAATGGTCGTGAGCCAGATGGAAGGTGATCGCCGTTTAATGGTACGTATGTTCTTAAAGGTGGGTCAAAAAGAAATTAACTTTATTTGGCATATTAGTGCACTGATTGGCATGTTCTTTGGTATTTTCCAAATGGTGGTTTGGTTTGTAGTACCATGGCACTGGACAGTACCATTTTGGGCTGCGATTTGGGGCTTTTTAACTAACTGGATCGCAATCTGGATGGTGTTTAACCCAATTGAGCCGCATTATATTCGTTATCCACAGATTTTTAGATTAACAAAAGATCGTAAGTTTCCATGGATTGTACCAGTTCTTCGAATTGGGACCTATAATGTCCAAGGCGCTTTTATGAAGCGTCAAGAGGAAGTCTCTGATGTGTTTTCGAGCGTAGTCACAGAAGATCTGATCACGTTAAAATCGATTATGACCGAAATGATGTATGGGCCGCGTAAAGATAAAACGCGCCGCATTGTTAAGCGTCATATTAACGAAATCATGGAAACCCCGTTAGTTCGCACCTCTTTACAGCTTTCTTTAGGGCCAAGAGAGTACGCAAGATTAAAGACGGACTTGATTGATCGTTCAATTGAAATTACGATGGGACCCGTATGTGACCCAGCACTGAACGCAAGCCGGGCACAGAAGATTTTTCAAATGTTTAAAGAGCGTATTCGTGAACTAACACCAAAAGAATTTCAGAATTTATTACGTCCTGCATTTCAGGAGGATGAGTGGATTCTTATTGTACTAGGTGGGGTAACCGGATTTATTGCTGGTACAATACATTTGTTTGTGGCTTTCTTATAATTCGATGTCAGGCAGGATCTATTGAAGATTAACGAGACTTTTTCTGCCGGACTTCATATTCATTGTTTTAAATGAGGATGTTTTTTATGCGCATTATTTTACTCGGACCACCTGGAGCAGGCAAAGGGACTCAGGCTCAGTTGATCTGTAAGCGCTACAATGTCCCACAAATTTCAACCGGTGATATGCTCCGTGCTGCGATTCGTGAAGGTACTGAATTAGGTCTAAAAGCTAAAAGTGTAATGGAATCTGGTGGTTTGGTTTCAGATGAACTTATTATCGGTTTAGTAAAAGAACGTATTGCTCAACCTGACTGTGCAAATGGCTGCATTTTCGATGGTTTCCCACGTACTATTCCACAAGCTGAAGCTTTGGAAAAAGAAGGGATCAGTATCGATCACGTGATTGAAATTGATGTCCCTGATGAAGAAATCGTAAAACGTCTTTCTGGTCGTCGTCAGCATCCAGCTTCTGGCCGTGTTTATCACACTGTATACAATCCACCTAAAGTGGAAGGTAAAGATGATGAAACTGGTGAAGATCTTGTTCAACGTCCAGATGACCAAGAAGAAACAATCCGTAAGCGTTTAGCGTCTTATCACACTGAAACAGAGCAACTGGTTGGTTTCTACCAAGGCCGTGCTGCTTCTGGTGAAAATGCTCCAACTTATGACAAGCTTGATGGCTTGCGTACAATTGAAGATGTACAAAAAGATTTGTTCAACATCTTAGACAAATAATTTAATATTGTTTGTGATAATGAGCCCTCTTTGTGAGGGCTCTTTTCTTTCATTCAGTGCAGGAGAACAATATGAAAATCATATTGATTTTGGTGGTATTGCTGAGTCTGGCACTAGTAATATTTTTGGCTTTTCAAAGCTACAAAATGCTAAGACAGGTTCAAAAACAAGCAAAAGAAGAGCGTAATGAAAAAAAGCGTCTAAAGTAAGTTTGATTGGGTATGATCCCTATACCCAACTATATTTTTAAGCTTCAATATTTTTAATGGCAATTTGCTTTTGTGCGCCAAATTCAAAACGATCAGGCCAGTTACAGACATCTGCAACAACACATTCTGCACATTTAGGTTTACGGGCGATACAACAATAACGACCGTGTAATATGAGCCAGTGATGTGAATCTAAAATAAATTCTTTAGGAATGACCTTAATTAAGCGGTGCTCAACCTCAAGAACATTTTTACCTACTGCTAAACCAGTTCGATTTCCTACTCGGAAAATATGAGTATCGACAGCCATGGTGGGTTGTCCGAAAGCCGTATTTAAAACCACGTTAGCTGTTTTACGCCCGACACCCGGTAAAGCTTCTAAATCTTTTCTGTTGCTTGGAACTTCGCCGTTAAATTGTTCCATTAAAATCTTACAGGTCTTAATGACATTTTCGGCTTTTGCGTTATAGAGACCAATTGTCTTGATATATTCCTTTAACCCATCTACGCCCAAGTTATAGATTTTCTCGGCTGTATTCGCCACAGGGTAGAGTTTATCAGTTGCTTTATTAACACTTACGTCGGTCGCTTGAGCTGACAACATAACTGCAATAAGTAGCTCAAATGGAGATGAATATTTTAACTCGGTTTGAGGTGAAGGTCGTTGTTCGCGAAGGCGTTCAAAGAAAATTTGAATCTGCTTTTTCGTCATATTCTTGACGGCCATTCAGACCTCCTGTAATTGCATGAGTTGCTGTTGAAGTTCTTCAAGTTGAAGACGTTTTTTAGCATCTTCATGTACACTGAGTTGTTTTTCCAGTTTCTTAATTTGCGTACGAATTTTCGCTAACTCAATTGTAGTTTTTGCATCAGTTGACACAACTTCTTTGGGTTTCTCGATGAGCTCGATTGAAGGTACTTCATCAAGTGCCTGAGAGAACTGGGCAAACAGTTGGGTATCAATTTCAGCACGTACTACAGGCCCTTTACGGTGAGTACGACGTTTTTCTTCGCGCTGAATGTGAGCGTAATAACGTTGTCTTAAATCATTTTGTTCAGCAATACGCTGTTGCTCATTTGGTAATGCTTGCGTGTCTTCGACCAAATCAATGCAATCTACCGGACAAGGTGGAATACATAACTCACAACCTGTACATAAGTCAGTCAAGATGGTATGCATGAGCTTACCACTCCCAATAATAGCATCTACAGGGCAAGCACTAATACATTTGGTGCAACCAATACATTCATCTTCCCGAATAATTGCTTTCATTCGTTGGGGACGACCATCGGCCTGTACAGGCCATATGCTAGTTTCAGCGGTTAACACTGGACGATTTAATAGATTTGCGAGTGCATCGGCTACAGGCTGACCACCTGGAACGCATTTATTTGCTTCTTCACCTTCAGCAATCGACTTTGCGTAGGGTAGACATCCATCACGATGTCCACATAAACCACACTGAGTCTGTGGTAATAACGCATCAATCTCGCGTATGAGAGAAATAGATGAATTCATAGTGGGCAAATAGCTTGGTTAAAACGATGCGATAATGAAGAAAAACCTAAGTAAGGTCAATGGATTTTAACGAATTTATTGGCTTTTTCATTGACCTAAAATGTAGCCAATATTGCACAATAATAGATCAATAAAAATGAAAAGATAAATGACTATTTCTTATTTTTAAGTAGTTTTTCTAAAAATAACTTTTTGATAATTAAGGTAAATAAAATAATTTAAAATAAGTATTGTTAAAATTGATGGAAAGGGATTTAATATTTTGCTGCTAAATGATGCATTTAAAAATGTATTGCACCAATTTAATTCATTACTATGCTGAGGACCGTGCATTGAAATACAACAACCTGAATGAATTCCTGAATTACGTGCAAGCGCGTGATCCGCATCAACCTGAGTTCTTACAAGCTGTCGAAGAAGTTATGACGAGTTTGTGGCCATTTATTGAAAAAAATCCGGAATATGCAGAGCAGGGATTGCTAGAACGTTTGGTTGAACCAGAGCGTGTTATTCAATTCCGTGTTTCATGGATGGATGATCAAGGCCAGACTCAAGTTAACCGTGCTTTTCGCGTTCAATACAATTCAGCAATTGGTCCATTCAAAGGTGGAATGCGTTTCCATCCATCGGTCAATCTATCAATTTTAAAATTTTTAGGTTTTGAGCAGACTTTTAAAAACTCACTTACTACTTTACCAATGGGTGGCGGGAAAGGTGGTTCAGATTTTGATCCTAAAGGTAAATCTGATGCTGAAATTATGCGATTCTGTCAGGCATTAATGATTGAGCTTTATCGCCATTTAGGACCAAATACGGATATTCCTGCGGGTGACATTGGCGTGGGTGCGCGTGAAGTCGGTTATATGGCAGGCATGATGAAAAAGCTGAGTAACGACACCGCTTGTGTCTTTACCGGTAAGGGAATTTCATTTGGTGGTAGCTTGATGCGTCCTGAAGCCACTGGTTATGGTACGGTTTATTTTGCAGAAGAAATGCTTAAAGCCCGTGGACAATCTTTTGCTGGTAAAACTGTTTCTGTTTCAGGTTCTGGTAACGTCGCACAATATGCAGCAGAAAAGGCGATGTTCTTAGGAGCAAAAGTTGTTACCTTGTCGGACTCAAACGGCACAGTTTATTTAAAAAATGGTTTTACAGATGAGTTACTTGCTGAAGTAATGGAACTGAAAAACGTTAAACGTGGTCGTATTTCCGAGTTTGCTTCTAAACATGGTTTTGAATACTTTGAAGGAAAAACACCTTGGCATATTCCTGTTGATATTGCTTTGCCATGTGCTACACAAAATGAATTAACAGGTGAAGACGCTAAAAAACTTATTTCTAACGGTGTCATTTGTGTAGCTGAAGGCGCTAATATGCCATCTACACTTGAAGCAGTTGAACACTTTATCGAAGCTAAAATTTTGTATGCGCCAGGTAAAGCATCTAATGCGGGTGGTGTGGCAACTTCTGGTTTAGAAATGTCTCAAAATGCAATTCGTTTAGGCTGGACCCATGCTGAAGTCGATGAACGCTTACATGCAATCATGAAAGACATTCATGCCAACTGTGTAAGATATGGTACTAAAGAAGACGGTACTGTGAACTATGTAGATGGTGCCAATATTGCAGGTTTTGTAAAAGTTGCTGATGCAATGCTTGCTCAAGGTATTTTCTAAGATAGAAATAAAAAATCCGATGCATAAGCATCGGATTTTTTTAGTCTAAAAACTTATTTTTTAGGTTTTTTAACTAACTCTTGTTCTACAACCATATCTAATACATCTGCTTGACTAGATTGGTCTGCAGCTGGGTTTTTCACTTCAAAACGTTTTACACGCAAAATTACGCGTTGGTCTGGTTTATGTTCAAACCCTTCGATTTGACCGTAATATAATGACCAGTTTTTGTCAGCGTAAGTTTTAACACCTTTGTCATCATATTTAATTTCACGAACTTGCATACAAGTTTGTGGCGCAACACCAGTACAAGATTTAGTTTCCGGAGCTACTTCAAGGAAAACTGTTTTTCCTTCAGATTGATATTTTGCTTCAGGTGTCATTTTACCAGTGAAAGTATATTTCTGGCCTTGAGCATCAGATACTGTCAATGTTGGTTGATCAACATTTGTAGTATTGAGTTCAAATGGAATTGCACGTTTTTGGAAGAGGCTGCTAGAGAACTGTTCCTGTTTCATTAAAGCAGGTTCACACGCCATCATCGTCGACATTACGTCAGCTGTTACGATGGTGTTGTTTTCAACTTTCCAAGTTGTGCCTTGGCGGTTACAACCTGTTGCGATAGATAAACGATCATTTGTAAAGTTAAGAACGATTGGTTTTTTAGTATTTTCAGGCTGATATGACCAAGAGTAATCTGTTAAAGCTTGAGTATTAACTGCTTTTTGACCTTGGAAAATGTGTTTTTGACCAGTTTTATCTGTCACCGTTAAAATCACCTGACCATTAGTGTTGCTAATTTCAATTGGTAATTTTGCTTCATTAAAGATGCTAGTAGAAAGTTGTTCTTGTTTCATTAAATCATCTTGGCAAGCCATCATCGTTGAAACAAGATTAGAAGTAACGAGTTGGTTGCCTTCAACTTTCCAAGTACCGCCTTGGCCATTACAGCCCGTATTAACGGCTAATTTACCATCTGCATTAAAGTTAAGAATAAGTGGTTTAGAAGCTTTTACATTTTGATAAGTCCATGCATATTCACCTAAAGTGGTTGCAAGGTTTTGTTGTTGCTCAGAAACAATTGGAGCAGGAGTATTAGTAACTGTTTGACACGCCATCAAAGAAAAAGGTAATAACGCAAGAATTAAATATTTAATTTTCATTTAAAAACTTCAAGTAAAAAAACAACAGTAATAAGCTTAAAACATTCTTAAAAAAAGAAAATGTAAACATTTGATTGTTTCGGTTTTTAAAATGTATAAGTTTGTAAATTATTCTAATTTTCAACAAAAATAATGGTATACCCCGCAAAACGGGGTATTTCTTAATAATTAATCAAAACGATAGATGTCCATTCCTAATGAACCCATTGTGAAGCTACTATGAACAATCGTAAAGCGATTGCCTGTACCCATAGCAAAAAACAAAGGTGCAAAATGTTCAAGCGTAGGGTGGTTACGTTTCACAAACGGCAGTGATTGCCAGTCTAAAACTCCATCATAATCTTGATGGGAAAGCTTATTAACGACAGTATTTCTAAAAGTTGAAGCCCATTCAGGAACTTTAGAGTTGTCTCCTTGCCAAGATAACTCTGCAAGATTATGAGTAATACTTCCTGAACCAATGAGTAAGATTTGTTTATCACGTAAAGGGGCAAGCGTTTGTCCTATACGATAAATTTCTTGTGCACTTAAATTTGATGGCAAAGAAATTTCGACTACAGGAATGTCTGCATCTGGGTACATATGCAATAAAGGCATCCATACGCCATGATCACGAGGACGGGTACTATTGGCATGTGCAACAAAGTGAGCATCTGCCAATAGTTTTAAGATTTCTTCTGCTAATGCTGGTTCGCCAGGCGCACTGTAGCGAATTTCATATAATTCTTTAGGAAATCCACGGAAATCATGCCACGTTTCAGGACGAGTCGAAATGCTCACTTCAAGTGCTTTACTTTCCCAGTGCGCAGACATCACAATGATTGCTTTAGGTATAGGAAGATTTGTGCCTAAACGGTGTAGAGCAGGTCCCACTTGTTCTGGATCAAGTGCAAGCATGGGCGAGCCATGGGAAATAAACAGTCCAGGAAGGGTTTGTAGTTCCATTTCATTACACCTGAGTTGAAAAGCAGAATAATAGTCATTATGCCAAAATCAGGACATGTTAAAAGTATCCTGATTTCAACGGATTGTTCTTAAAATGAAACGTTTGTTCCTTTTATGCACGGTGATAGGGATGATTGTGATTAATACTCATGGCCCGATATAGTTGCTCGATTAATAAAACACGTACTAAGGGATGGGGCATCGTAAGTTTTGAAAGTGACCAATGCCAAGCGGCAGCTTTACGTACCTGATCGGATAAACCATCTGGACCGCCAATCGCAAGTGCTACATCATTACCCTCAAGCATCCATTGTTTCATTGTATCAGCTAATTTTTCTGTACTTAGTTCCCGACCACCAACTTCAAGAGCAATTAAGGTTTCATTCGGTTTTAAAGCATTTAAAATGCTTTCGCCTTCAATTTGGCAATACTTTAAAATATCCGCTTCTGAATCATTCTTACCACGTTTGGCCATAGGTAGTTCAATAACTTGGGTTTGAACAAAAGGTTGGATGCGTTTGAAATAATCTTCAAAACCAGTAAGAACCCAAGCAGGCATTTTTTGACCAATGGTCAGAATACGAATTTTCATGTTATCTATTCATTCAAATACAGCTGGCGCATTATACCTGATGAATGAAAGTATCTGACGATCTAAAAAGCTGGCATAAAAAACGCAGTCCAAAAAACAGTGTTGGACTGCGATCAAATGATCATCTGTCTGGAGTTCAGATGATCATAGAGAATAAAAACAAGGCTATCTAAGAATTAGATAGTTAAGAGTACTCATTTATTTAAATACTCTTATTACCTATTATGAGGATGGTTGGATATTTTTCAATCAAATTGTGTAACAAAAAAAAGAGAGCCGAAGCTCTCTTTTTTATATTTTTAATTAGTGACGTGCTGCTTTTGAGCCTTCCACCGGTTTTACAATCGGTGTTTTAGGTAAAGGCTTTGGCATCGAAACTAATGCTAAAGGTAAGATGTCATCAATACTTTTCACAGCTTTGATTTCCAAACCTTCTTTAACATTCGCAGGAATTTCTGCTAAGTCTCGAACGTTATCTTGAGGAATAAAGACAAGCTTGATTCCACCGCGGTGTGCTGCAAGAAGTTTTTCTTTTAAGCCACCAATACGCATTGCACGACCACCTAAGCTTGTTTCACCAGTCATTGCAATATCAGGACGAATTGCAATACCTGTAAATGCTGATACAAGCGCAGTTGTTAATGCTAAACCAGCAGATGGACCATCTTTTGGTGTTGCACCTTCAGGTAAGTGAACGTGTACATCAGTTTCTTCAAAACGAGAAGCTTCAATACCTAACTCATCCGCACGTGTACGCACTAAAGTCATTGCTGTGGTAATAGACTCTTTCATTACGTCACCGAGTGAACCAGTCGTAATGAATTTACCTTTACCTTTGACAGCTGCAACTTCAATTGTCAGTAATTCACCACCTACAGATGTCCAAGCTAGACCATTTACGCGTCCTACTTGTGCTTCATCTTCTGCGATACCGAAGTCAAACTTGTGTGGACCTAAGTATTCTGGAAGATTGGCAGAAGTCACATCAAGTTGTAAGTTTTTAGACTTTTTACTTACTGCTTCTTTTACCACTTTACGCGCAATTTTAGATACTTCACGTTCTAAACTACGTACACCAGCTTCACGTGTATAACGTTGAACAATGTCACGAATCGCTTCTTCATGAATTGTTAACTCTTTTGGACGTAGACCATTGTTCTTAATTGCTTTTGGAACAAGGTAACGTTCAGCAATGTTAACTTTCTCATCTTCGGTATAACCCGGTAGACGAATAACTTCCATACGGTCAAGCAAGGCTTCTGGAATATTCATACTGTTTGCAGTACAGATGAACATCACTTCAGATAAGTCAAGATCAAGATCTAAATAGTGATCGTTGAACTTACTGTTTTGCGATGGATCTAATACTTCAAGCAATGCAGAAGCAGGATCGCCACGGTAGTCTTGCGCCATCTTGTCAATTTCGTCGAGTAAGAACAATGGGTTCTTCACGCCAACTTTTGTTAAAGATTGCACAATTTTACCTGGCATCGCACCAATATAAGTACGACGGTGACCACGAATTTCTGCTTCGTCACGTACACCACCGAGTGCCATACGAACAAATTCACGACCAGTTGCTTTCGCGACAGACTCACCAAGTGAAGTTTTACCTACACCAGGAGGGCCTACTAAACATAGAATCGGACCTTTGAGCTTTTTAACACGCGACTGAACAGCTAAGTATTCAACAATACGGTCTTTTACGTCATCTAAGCCGTAGTGATCTGTATCGAGAATTTCCTGTGCTTTCGCGAGGTTAATACTCACTTTGCTCGCTTTATTCCACGGTGTATCTAAAATTACTTCTAGATAGTTACGTACAACAGCTGCTTCACTAGACGCTGGTTGCATTGCTTTAAGCTTACGGAACTCAGCTTCAGCTTTTTTACGTACGTGTTCAGGTAAATCAGCTTCAGCAAGACGTTTCTCTATTTCAGCAACGTCATCTTCAGCACCGCCATTCATGTCAGAAAGTTCACGTTGAATAACTTTCATTTTTTCATTTAGAAAGTATTCACGTTGGTTTTTTTCCATTTGGCGTTTTACGCTGTCATGCAAAGTTTGTTCAATTTGCTGTTCAGCAGATTGATTTACCAAGTAGCTCATAAGCTCTTGCAAATGTGCTTCAAACTCATCGTGCTCTAAAAACTTCTGTTTAATTTCAATATTTAGAGGCACACGTGTTGCTACGAAGAACATGAGTTGTAGCAAGTCTTCAATTTTATTAGCCGCAGCAACAAGTTCGCGTGCATTACGTAATTTTGCTTCAGCATATTGAGCAAATAAAGTACGTAACTCTTGCAAACGAGTTTCTTGAGTAGCTTTATCTACGTTAATTGTCATTGGACTTAAGCTGTGTTCAGCAGTCAAATGGCTATCTTCATCGATAATCTTTTCAAGTTTAGAGCGATGTAAACCTTCAATAAGTACTTTAATGCAGTTTTCATCATTCTCATGATTTACGACTTGAACAATCTTAGCGACAGTTCCGTACTGATAAAGGTTATCGTGATCAATTTCTTCTGTAAGCGAATCTTTTTGCGCAACTACAAATACTAAATTGTCACTGTTACGAGCCACATCAACTGCATTGATCGATTTTTCACGACCCACGAATAACGCAATTTGCATGTGTGGGTAGACCACTACATCACGTAACGCTAAAAGTGGTAATACACTTGGAACCTGAGGCTCTAAGTCAGTTTTTTCATTCATAATAAGTTCAGACATGGGCACTCCTAATGAGTGACAACGAGGTTGCCATGTTTTTTATAGTGATGTGTATTTCAAAAATTACAAGGGCCTCTCTATAGAAAATGTGGAAAAAATGACTAATTTAGTCAACTTTTTTATTAAAATATTATGAATCAATGGATTAATTCTTAAGAAGAATAAAATTTTGTAGAAAGGATAGGTAATTTAGCTTAATAATTATGAAATATTCATATAGTAAAAAAGACGTTTGGATGGAAAATAACCATTTTCTTATGTCATTTGTCGGCATTGTATAATTAACAATAATGCAAAACTTATTTAATATTGAACATTAAATAGCCGTGTTACTATAAGTTGGTAAATCGGTCTGTCACGTAGAAGTAACCATCCTTAGGGTGGTTACTTTTATGATTTTAGGGGCATTAAAAACTTAAGACTAATTTTAATTTTCTATAAATATTATCTTTTAAAATAATAAATATGTTGAGGGGTGAGTAAAGCATCTAAGGGTTGATCCCAACTTTGACGTTTTAAAGTATGTTCGATAAATTGAAATTGATGAGCCATTCCTAAACGATAAGGCTTATGTTTTGCACTAGCCAATGTACGGTCATAATAGCCGCCTCCCATACCAATACGCGTACCGTATTGATCACAAGCTAAAAGTGGCATTAACAGTAAATCAAGTTTTGATACATGTTTTCCTCTTGTTGCCATGGGTTCTTTCATACCCAATGGATGATGAGAAAAACGTCGATTTACATATTGGTTTTTAGATATTCTTACCCAGACTAAACGTTGGTTCATAGAACAAATCATAGGTAAATAAACTTGTTTATTTTTTTGAAAACATAACTTTATGATCAGATCTGTATGAACTTCTCCGAAGGCATGTAAATATAAACCAATTTTTTTTGATGAATGAAAAATAGCAAGACTGTTTAAATGATGGAGAACATTAAGCTGAGCTTTTTTTTGCTCCAATGGGGACAAAGAGCGTCTTTTAGATCTTAAATTTTTTCTAATAAAACTAAGTTCATTCATGCGTAAATCTAACAAAGATTTGAGATCAGTCGAGCAAAATTATACCTATTTTTCTTAAGATTTATGGAAATAGAGAACTAATTAAGAAATAACTTTAAATTTACTTGATACAAGGTATTTTCTTTAGCGATAAAAAATTCTATTTCTTTACGTATTACCAGTATTTATTTACATTTAATCAGATAAGAATATTTAAAAGGATGAATGTGAAATTGTTAAGCCTATGAAGTTAAAAATTTTAACCATTACAATAAGCGCTAGTCTGCTACTTGGTGGGTGTACAAAACAAACAGAACCTGAAGCTGCTGAAGTTGACTATAAAGCTCAATTTGAAGAATCTGACCGTAAAATAGGAGAGTTTCTAGATCAACTAGATAACCCGAATACACCTCAAGAAGTTAGAGTCAAAATCTTATGTCATGACTATCCAGAAGTTTATAAGACCCAATATATGCCTGCCTTAATAAAAATTTCGCCTAAACCTTATACCGAAGACAAATTATTAGCGGATTTGAAAAGTGCGACTGACTACTATAAGGATGCTTTTGCGATTAGATGCACTCAATAAGTTTGTTTTGATTTTAATCTCAAAAAATTCGATAAATGTGAATTGATTGGCATTATTGAGTTGTGATAAATTTTCTTCTATCTTTATAAGTGAAAGTTTAGGGGATTTAGATATGGAAATCTTAAAGTTTTTACAGAGTTTTAATACAGTTGGTACATACTTAACGATCGCTTCAACCGTTTTAGTAGGTCTAATTATTTATTTTTATGTGATTAATCCAGCATAAAAACCTTTAAAAGAAATAGGGATCAATTTCCTATTTCTTTATTAATAATAAAATTCTGTAATTAATTCAAAGCTATAAAAATAAGGTAGGTATATGAGATTTAAATTATTTTTTCTTAGTTTTTTAGCTTTTGGCTGTTATGCCGATGAAAGTGTAAATGACCCCGAAATTTGTAATGTGGTAAAGAAAGTTTCTTATACTGTCATGGAAGCGCGTCAACAAAAAGTCCCATCTGAAGAATTGCAGCATATAGCGAATAGTCTTGAAGATCCAAAGGCAAAAAAACTTTATCAAGATTTAATTACTTCTGCTTACTCAACCAAAGTATTCAAGACCAGCTTCTTTAAACGAAAAGCGATAGAAGATTTTCAAACAGCTTGGTATCAAGAATGCCTGAGTAGAAAAGAAAAGTAATTTTGAATGCAGAGACTTATTCATCTCTAAAATAATAATGTGATGCTTATTGAATGCTTGAGAAAAAGATCGTACCGACAGGTCTGTATTGAAAGGCAAATTAAAATAAATATTTGAAATTTTATTATTTAGTTAAAAGTAAATGCTCCGAAGATGCCGCTGCATGTGTCGTTACCCTGAACCCGATGAGTTCAAGGTGGACGCGACGTATACTTGCTGGGTTTCCTACTCGAAGGTAGGCATACACTCTAAATATACAGAACGCAATCCATAAGTTTAAGTATCGGCAGGGGAATAGACCCGCTGGCGAACATCCCAGAGATAGCTTAAGTATAACTGATCTAACTATGTTGGCAATCACTTCAGCCTATGGAACTGTAAACTTAGTTTGCGTTTGATGAAGCTTTGTACATTGAAAGTAGATAAAACGATATTCAACTGTAGTTGATAGTCAAAATAAAAAAAAGCCTTGCATCTATGATTTATAGAGCAAGGCATTTTGTGGTAATCAAAGCTTGTTAAATAACCTGTTCCACATCTTCTAAAATCGCTTGCAGTAGGCGTTCACAGTGAGTGTATTCCTGCAAAGATTTATTAAGGCTTAGCACCTCTTGAGTTAACTGTAGAGCAACCATAATGACTAGTTTGTTGTGCTCAACACGTGGGGCACTACGGCGCATGTCATTAAATTTCTCATTGAGAAGTTGTGCAGCGCGTTCAAGTTCATCTTTTTTATCTGAGGTAGTCGCGAGTCTAAAAGTCTGCTCAATTAGCCTAAGCTCTACCATGACTTGTTCACTCATGATTGGATCTCCTCACCAGTTTCAGCATTAGGATGGGCAAGTTGCTGGATTTCTTGAGCGTGTTGATCTTGAGCAGTGCCTAAAATTCCTAAACGCTGAATAATGGCTTCAACTTTTGATTTGGCAAGCTCATTTTTTTGTAACAAACGGTCACGATCTTGTTGTAAATCATGCAGCTCTTGTTGGGTTTGACGCTGGTGGGCTTGTAACTTCTCTTTTGCAACACGTAATTCATTTCGTTCTGCAAGAATTTCTTGAAAACGATTTTTTAAATCAGTCGTACTTTTTTCTAATCGGCTATAACGTTCGGCAAGTGTGTTAGCATCTTGATTCAATTGTTGAAATTGACCTTTTAACTGAGAAAGTTGCTCAGTTACCGACTCAATTTCCTCTTGTTTTTTAGTGATAATACTATTTTTTTGCACAACTTGTGCGTGATGCTCTGTTTCAGCCAGTTCTTTAGCTTCTGAGAGTGCCGCATGTTCACTCTCTAAATGATGTAAGCGTGTTTTTAAAACGCTAATATGCGCTTGTAGCCGCTGTAATTGTTCTAACATAACGAGGTCGCACAGAATTGCAATCAAAGGTAATATATACAAAGTATAGAGATTGGATAAACGAATGCAAGACGATATTTCAGGCTGGACAGATTGGAACGCTCATTTTGAAGGAATTGAAGAAATTTCAAGCCCTAGTGAGTTACATGGTCTATTAACAGGTATTGTTTGTGTGACAGAAGCACCTACGCGTGAAGAATGGTCACAAATTTTAACAACCCTTAATGTGCCAGAGTTAAGTGAAGATGCTTTAGCGCTTTTGACTGACGAAGCAGAAGATGTGGTTCATGCTTTATCTGAAGATGAATTAGATTATTTACCAATGCTTCCAGATGATGAACATCTACTTCAAGAGCGTGTGCAAGCATTATCTGATTGGTGTGCGGGTGTTGTATTAGGTTTCGGTTTGGCATCGGGTCATGTTCGTAGTGATGAGCGCGAATTGATTGAACACCTTCAAGATGTTGCAGCAGTTGAATTTGAAGATTCTGACAATGATGAGGAAGGTGAAAGCAGTTACGAAGAATTGTATGAATTTGTACGCTTAATCCCTGTAAGCTTGTCGATTGGTAGAAAAAAAATCACTGTAGCTGAAAGTTCATTATTGAAAAACTTTCATGCAAAAAGTAAAACTGCGGCTCTAGGTACAGATCAGAATATTGTAGAAATGTTCACACCACATCGTCCAAGCTAATTGAGGCGATGTGTTATTGGTTGTATTTTATTTTTTGACTTTAAAATTCTAAATCAAGTAGATCATTATGAAATTGCCTCAAGCTGATTTTCAACATCGTAGAGACCGTTTAGCAGAAAAAATGGGTCCTAACAGTATTGCAATTATTGCAACGCGTGAGGAGATGTACCGTAATCGTGATGCGGATTATAAATTCCGTGCCGATAGTAGTTTTTTCTATTTGACGGGCTTTGCTGAGCCTGAAGCAGTTGCAGTTATTGAAACTTTTGAGGATGTAACTGACTATAGCTATAGTCTTTTCTGCCGTGAACGTAACCGTGAGATGGAAATCTGGAATGGTTACCGTGCCGGAATTGACGGTGCAATCGAAGACTATGATGCAGATGAAGCCTATGCAATTGATCTGCTTGATGAAGAAATTATTGAAAAGTTATTAAATAAAGAGCGTCTTTATTATCGAATCGGACACAATGCTGCGTTTGATGCACGAGTGAGCCAGTGGATTAAAAAAGCAGATGCTGAGCATCGACATCAAGGTGCTCCAGCTCAACTGGTACAGCTCGACCGTATTGTCGATGAAATGCGGTTAATCAAGTCACCACAAGAACTTGAGCTGATGCAAATTGCTTCAAAAATTAGTGCTCAGGCACATACTCGTGCAATGCAAACTGTTCGCCCTGGCATGATGGAATATGCACTAGAAGCCGAGCTCAATTATATATTTGGGCAAAACGGATGTGTGCCTTCTTACAACAGTATTGTTGGTGGTGGGGCTAATGCTTGTATTTTGCACTATGTTGAAAATAACCAACCTCTTAAAGACGGTGATTTAGTCTTAATTGATGCTGCATGTGAATATGAGTTCTATGCATCAGATATTACCCGTACTTTTCCGGTAAATGGTAAATTTAGTGCTGAGCAAAAAGCATTATATGAAGTTGTCTTGGCTTCTCAATATGCGGCAATTGATGCAGTACGCATTGGTAATTCGTACCGTGAGCCTCATGAAGTAGCAGTTAAAATTTTAACCGAAGGCTTAGTGGATTTAGGTCTGCTCAACGGGGATATTAACGAACTTATCGAAACCGAAGCATACCGTCAATTTTATATGCATGGTACAGGTCATTGGTTAGGAATGGATGTACATGATGTCGGGTCTTACAAAAAAGGTGAAGACTGGCGTCAATATGAAGAAGGTATGGTCGTTACCGTTGAACCAGGCCTATACATTGCACCAGACGATGAAACTGTAGATAAAAAATGGCGTGGTATTGGTATTCGTATTGAAGATGATGTGGTCGCAACATCAAAAGGTCCGCGAGTTTTAACTGCTGATGTAGTTAAAAATATTGCAGATATTGAACATTTAATGGCGCAAGCTAAATCATAATTAAACGTATTCGCCAAAGGAGCACAACTCGATGCAACAACAAGTGATTATTGTAGGTGGGGGAATGGTTGGACTTAGCCTTTCACTCATGCTGGCGAAGGCTAATATTGCAGTAAAGCTGTTAGAAGCTGTGAAATACCCAAACTATGATGATCAAAATGTTGCCCCTTATCATTCCAGTTTCGATGCGCGTAATACGGCTTTATCGCGTCGTAGCGTCCAGATTTATCAGAAGCTGGGGTTATGGGATGCATTACAGCAGCACGCGACTCCAATTCTACAAGTTCACATTACTGAACAAGGTAGTTTTGGTAAGGCACGATTAATTGCAGAACAAGAAAAAGTCGAAAGCTTTGGGCAGGTGATTGAAAATGCTTGGTTGGGTCGTGTTTTATTGACTCAAGTACGTCAGCAGCCTTTGATTGAGCTGATTGATGGCGTTCAAGTGACTGCTTTAACTCAAGATGCTGAGCAAGTACATATTGAGGCCAAGCGTGGTGATGAAGTTTTAAAACTTGAGTCAAAGCTATTAATTGCCGCAGATGGACGTGACTCTTTCTGTCGTCAGGCAATTGGCGTCGGTGTTGATGTTCATGATTATGATCAGGTTGCAATTGTCACTACTGTTCAGACTTCAAAACCCCATGAACAAGTCGGTTTTGAGCGTTTTAGTGCATTAGGTCCTTTAGCTTTATTGCCTTTACCGGGCGAATATCGCCGTTCGGTTGTATGGCCTGTTAAAAAAGGCACTGAAGGTGAGTGGTTAGGTGAAGAAAACGACCAACACTTTTTAGATGCTTTGCAAAAAACCTATGGTGACAGAGCGGGTAAATTTGAAAAAACCGGCAGACGTTTTAGCTATCCACTTTCACAAGTGCTCGCACATAAACAAGCTGTAGGTCGCGTTATTTTAATGGGTAATGCGGCGCATACAATCCATCCTGTTGCAGGACAGGGCTTTAACCTATGCCTACGTGATGCGGATGTTTTAGTACGTTATTTAGTAAACCAGCTAACCGCTTCTGACGATATCGGTAACCCAGATAATTTACTGGCCTATGAACAAGCCCGTTTGTCAGATCAACAGCGAGTAATTAAGTTCTGTGACACAGTGGTTCGTGGTTTTAGTAACCAAAATCCATTATTAAAATTAATTCGTAATACGGGATTAATTGCATTTGATGTCATTCCAGGTATTAAGCCACTGGTAGCGAACTATGCAATGGGGTTAAAAGCATGAGTGAAATACTAGATGTTGTCATTGTTGGTGGTGGACTGGTTGGTGGTTTAACAGCTTTATTACTTGCCCAAGGTGGTGTACAGCCTACTGTGCTTGATGCTGCTCCTGTACTGGATGTTGAAAAAACACTAAGTGTGATGAACCCGCGTGTTTTAGCACTGAGCCAAGCGACCATTCATTTACTTAAAACTGTCAATGTTTGGGATGATCTAGCACGTCAAATGCCATATACAGGCATGCAAGTGTGGAATCTGAATGGCTATGGTGAAATTAATTTTGGCCACGAGTCCGTACAAAGACCAATGCCAGAACAGTCCTTAGGTTCTATGGTTGAGCCAAGTGTATTGAATGTTGCTATTCAACAAAAAATGCTTGAGCAGTTAACAGATTATCGCACTCAAGTTCGCGTGACTCACATTGAGCAGGGTGTTGGTTGTTGGCATATTCAATTGGCAGATGGTACGACACTTAAAACAAAACTGCTGATTGGTGCAGATGGTGCCAATTCATTTGTACGAGAACAGGCCTTTATTGACCTAGATGTCTTAGATTACAAGCAAGCAGCTATTAGTTGTGCCATTAAAACATCTAAACCCCACAATCATGTTGCTCGTCAAATTTTCTTACCTACAGGGCCTTTAGCTTATTTGCCGATGGCTAGTCTTGAAGAAAGTGAAAATGGCTACTGGCAGTCAATTGTCTGGACACTACCTGATGATTATGCCGATGAATATTCTGCTTTAACCGATCATGAATTTATGCAGCTTTTAACTCGTGAAAGCCAACATATGTTGGGTGAAGTGTTAGATGTACGTTCAAGAGCCCAATTCCCGCTCAAAGCGCGCGCCGCAAAACAGTATGTGAAAGCTGGTTTAGCTTTAATTGGGGATGCAGCACATGTTATCCATCCACTTGCTGGACAAGGGGTAAATATTGGTTGTTTAGATGCGGCTGTACTCTGTGATGCATTACTACATGATTTAGCGCGTGGCGTATGGGCAAATGAACAGACATTGTTGCGTTATGAGCATCGCCGTAAAGGCCAGAATGATGCAATGATGCATAGCATGTCGGCAATTGGCTGGTTGGAAAGTAGTGAGCTATTTCCATTGATTTGGGCTCGGAATGTGGGACTCAAGCAAGTTGAACAAATTTCCTTCTTAAAAGAGCGTTTTATGCAACAAGCAAACGGTTTAGGGTCTTTACAAAACACCCAGTATAGTCGTTAAAATAATTACGAAGTTTATGCTCTACTGGTCTAAATAAATATCAGTAGATATTTTTTAAACAATCATTTATATATCATTACCAATTGGGTTGAAAAAGATACACATTTGACCAATTTGGCTCTTTGCTAAATGCAAAGAGATTGCTAAATTTCTGAGGTCTTAGAACCATAGCGATGATGCAATAGAAATCATTCTGGGGAGTGAAAAATGTCAGATATCAATGATTATGAAGATGCAGAAGATTCTGCTGTAGATGAAGATGAAGCGAAGGCAGCTGAAAGCGGTGCAGCTGATGAAGAAGCAAGCAGTATTAATGATACTGATATTGCTGAGGCAGAAACACTGACTGTGACTGCTAAGCAAAAACAGCGCCAAGCGCTGGAAGATGAAGTTGCCGCATTTTTAGCTCGAGGGGGGAGAATTACCGAAGTTCCTCCAGATGAACATAGCGACCATTAATCCTAAAAAGCATCACATGAGTGATGCTTTTTTTATTTTTAAAGAGAGTTTTGAAGCTCTCTCAAGATCCCGCACTCATCTACTGTTCGGTTGGTAGAGCAGTGCTGTTTTAAATCAATCAAAGATTCTTTTAAAAGTAATAATCGTTCGATTTTTTCAGATACTTCTTTTAAGTATTTATCGACTAAATTATCAATTTCTGTGCAGGCCTGTTTAGGCTGAGTTTTCATTTCCTTTAACGTTTTAATATCAATCAGTGAAATATCTAATTCACGGCAATGCTTAATAAATAAAAGGTCTGCAAGTGTTTGTTCGGTGTAAACACGATAATTATTTTCTGAGCGCTGAATACGGTCCAGCACACCTACTTTTTCGTAATAACGGATCGTATCAATTGGAATATCCGCTTTTTTTGATAATTGACCAATAGAAAAACTCATAAGACTTGACTCTGGAGCTACTCGAGGGTTTTTAATCACTATAAAAGAGTTTTTGAGGAAATAAAATGGCTGGATGTGGTTGTGCTTCAACATGTTCTCCTTCAAAGAAAGTGAGTCCACGTTTTAGAAAAGCATTATGGATCGCACTTGTGATCAATGCCTTAATGTTTGTGGTGGAAATATTGGGAGGTTATAAGGCCCAATCTGTTTCACTTTGGGCAGATGCATTGGACTTCGCCGGAGATGCAGCAAACTATGCACTATCTTTAGTCGTTCTTTCGATGAGTTTATATTGGCGTGCGACAGCGGCATTAGTTAAAGGAATAACGATGGCGGCTTTCGGTGTTTTTGTCATTGCGAAAGTGGTCTGGTCGTATTTTTATGGTGTTTCACCCGAACCAATGGTGATGGGGGCAATTGGTGTAATGGCTCTAATTGCTAACGTTTCTGTGGCGCTTATGCTTTATGCATTTCGTGATGGTGATGCCAACATGCGCTCTGTTTGGTTGTGCAGTAGAAATGACTCAATTGCTAATATTGCTGTAATTTTAGCGGCGGTTGGGGTATTTGGAACAGGCAGTGTATTTCCCGATTTATTTGTTGCCTTTGTCATTGCATACTTGGGTGTATCTTCTGGCTATGCTGTTATAAAACAGTCACAACAAGAAAGAAAACAGGCAAGAGTTATAGTTGCCAGTGAAGCGTAATACTAAAGAGTAATAAAAAAGGATCTTTTTATGATCCTTTTTTAATTTTAAGCCGTTAAAACAAGAGGGTTATAGCGATACTCCACATAACGCAACCAATAATGAAATCTAAAATTTTCCAAGCTTTAGGATTGGTAAATAGTGGCTTTAATAATCTTGCACCATAGCCCAGACTAAAAAAGAAAACCCAAGAGGCAAGAATGCTGCCCAAAGCAAAACTCACTTTATCTTCAAGCTGAGTTGCAACTGAACCAATCAGAACAATAGTGTCTAAATAGACATGAGGATTAAGCCAAGTAAAGGCAAGACAGGTCACTAATGCTTGAGTTAATGTTTGTTTTTGACTGCTATCAAGGTCCATACTTTGGGTAGTCTTAAATGCAGCATAAAATGCTTTGGCACCATAAACGAATAAAAACGTTGCCCCTAAATATTTAGCCACGGTAATTAAGATAGGTGATGCCGTCATGATTTCTGCAAAACCTAATACACCACATGCAATTAAAATTGAGTCGGACAGTGCGCAGATTAAACACAACCAGAATACATATTGCTGTTTAAGCCCTTGTTTGAGGACAAAAGCATTTTGAGCTCCAATTGCTACGATAAGCCCGCTACCAATACCGAAACCTTTAAAAAATATACTAAGAGAGAACATAACAATAAGGTGAAAAAATCAGATATGGGAATTATCTGACTTTTTATTAAAAAATAAGTAAAATTAAGAATATTTAGGTTTGGTTAAAAAAAATTTAGGTTTGATATGTTAGATAGCAAACAATGTGAAGCCTTTCTTGCAGTCGCAGAATTGGGAAGTTTTGATGCGGCAGGGGAGCATTTATATATTACACCCTCGGCAGTGTCCTTACGCGTACAGGCTTTAGAAAAATATTTAGGACAAATTCTAATTATAAGGGGGCGCCCGTGTGTGCTCACTCAAGCAGGGCAAACTTTATTACAACATTTACGGCATACGAGGTTAATGGAGCAAAATTTATTACAAGGTTTGATGGGAAAATCATCAGAATCTGAATTTTATAAAATTGCTCTAGCTTCAAATGCAGATTCATTAGCTACTTGGCTTTTACCAAATATTCAGCAAACACTTTTTAAAGAAAAAATAGTATTAGAACTAAAAATTGATGATCAATCTCACACGCACACTTTATTGGAGACAGGACAAGTCAATGCCTGTATTTCGGCAGAAGAGCAGGTCATGTCAGGTTGTTTAGCTCAACCACTAGGAAAAATGCGTTATAAAATGTTGGCCTCTGCTGAATTTGTAAATAAATGGTTTAGTGCCGGAGTGAATAGAGACGCATTAAGAAAAGCACCAGCAGTTATTTTTAATCATAAAGACTTAATGCATTCAGAGGTTTTACTAAAAGGATACGGTTTACCGATGCAAAGTTATCCTTATAGTTTTATTCCAGCAACAGATGCTTTCGTCAAAGCAATTCAATTAGGTTTAGGCTATGGTATGGTGCCCGAGTTGCAGGTTCAGCCACTACTCGAAAATGGAACACTTGTTGATATTATGCCTGAAGCCGAACTTGATGTTCCTTTATATTGGCACCACTGGAAAAGACAGTCACAGCAACTTGATGTATTAACTGAGACGATTGTTCAGTCAGCAAAAAAGATATTGAGATAAATTTAAGTCCGTGAGCGGGCATAAAAATTTGAAACATGCTGAATATAAAACTCTATATCTTGTGTTGAGTAACCTAAAAGTTGTCCGATTCTACGGTCAAGTTCTAAGCGATCTTCGAGTTGAGTCTCCTTTAGTGATTTTTCAATACATAACACAAGTTCATTTAAATCTGCTAAAGGAGCATTTTTATAGATCAGCATAATTGAAAATGGTAAAGGTAAAGAGGTTTCAATATCTTTACTCAGCATAGATAAAGTACCCTGCTCGAGATGCTCTAAAAACTCGGTAGGTAATAGATCATAAAACAAAGCGATGGGTTTCTCGCCTGAAAGTAGTAATTCTAGTTCACACTCTTCATGCGGTCCAAGTTTTCCAAGCTGTACATTCATGTAAATACTCTTATTTTTATCTTTAATATTATTATGCAAAATTCATGCACAGTGATGATGAAGGCTATTTATTGTTCATCACTGTGCTTAATCAAAAGATTAAGATTGTGTTAACTCAAGCGCACGTTGATAAGCGACTTTTTTCTTAACTCCTGTTAAATCAGCAGCCAGTTGAGATGCCGCTTTAACAGATAAATCTTGAAGTAAGCGCTTTAAAAGCTCATCTAATTTCTCTTGTTCCAGATCTGTCTTTTCTGGTGCACCGCCAACTACTAGAACAATTTCGCCTTTTTCTTGATTGTGATCATTTTCAATAAAACTGACCAAATCTTTTAAAGTCATTTTTTTGATGGTTTCAAAGGTTTTGGTAATTTCACGTGCGAAACCTACAGGACGATTTTCACCAAATACCTCAGCCATATTTTTTACACACTCTAAAATACGATGTGGTGCTTCATAAAAAATTAAGGTCTGAGTTTCATTTTTGAGTTTTTCTAATTGAGAAATACGTTGAGAAGCTTTTGATGGCAAAAATCCTTCAAAACTAAAACGATCACTCGGTAGGCCTACTGCACTTAAAGCGGCAATTGCAGCACATGCGCCAGGCACAGGAACAACCTTAATGCCATGTTCTTGAGCAGCTCGAACTAACTTAAAACCAGGGTCACTAATAAGTGGTGTACCAGCATCACTAATTAAAGCAATGTTATCGCCTGCAAGTAATTTTTGAACTAACTGCTCAATTTTATTACTTTCATTGTGGTCATGACATGCAGTAAGTTGAGTCGATATATTATAGTGCTTAAATAATTGTGCTGATTGACGTGTATCTTCGGCAGCTACAATAGAAACTGATTTTAAAATATCAATTGCACGGAAAGTCATATCATCTAAGTGCCCGATTGGGGTGGCTACAACGAATAACTGAGCACTCATTTGGTTTTACTCCGTACAGATAAACAATTTTAATGGGGTAGTTTACCCGAAATTATGATTTGGGCGTGAACAATGTCTGCCAACCTTTGCTTTTCCAAAATGATCTGATTTTCATTTGTTCAATTTAGATCAGAAAGTACGGGTATATTTAGCGAAATAATTTAAGCATCAAAATATGTGGTGCTACTTTTAATTTGGGGAAGATAAGAATGCTATTAGCGCAGCAGTTGGGGAAATGGGCAGAGCAAACAGCTTTAAACCTGTTGCAAAAGCAAAACTATGTATGGGTAACCAGTAATTACCATTCACGCCGTGGTGAAGTGGATTTGATTGTTAAAAGAGGGCAAGAGCTGGTTTTTGTTGAGGTAAAGGCACGTACTATAGGAAATTATGGACAGGCTTGCGAAATGGTGACAAGAACAAAGCAGAAGAAAATTATTAAAACCGCGATGCGTTTTTTACAGCGCTACCCATCTTATCAGGATTTTTATTGTCGTTTTGATGTGATTTGTTTTGATTTTCCACAGAAAATTGCAAAAACAGTACAGCAAGACTTTTCAAATTTCCATTATGATCTGCAATGGATCGAAAATGCATTTACTTTGGATTAAGAGTTCATTACTCTTTTGAGCAAATTAAAACCGATGTTTTATGATCAAGCCAAGAAGAGATTGATAGGAGTCTGGTGGAGTGTTGAAACGTATTGCTGTAACAGCGCTTTGTGTCGCAAGTTTGTCAGGTTGCGCAAGTTTTATTTCTGGTGGAACAGGTACAGCTCCAGTCGGAACAGATAGTGGTGTACGTAGCTTAGGTCAGGTATTCATTGATTCTTCAATTAAACGTACAGCGAATATTAACCTCTATAAGCTTGATCAGCGTTTTAAACAATCACGTATTAATATCGAAAGTTTCCATAGTACTGTTTTATTAACAGGACAAGTGCCAGACCCATACTTGAAACAATTGGCAGAAGACAACCTTAAAGCCATGAGTGATGTAAAAGCTGTACATAATTACATTACCGTGGGTAATAAGGTCAGCTATAACACGATCATGCAAGATGCTGGTGTAACTGCAAATACACGTGCTCTATTAATGAAAGCGCCAGTTGTATCGGACAGTAAAGTACTTGTCCATACTGAAGATGGTGTTTTATATGTGATGGGCCGTTTAAATACAGCTGAAATTAATGATTTAAATAATGTGCTTCAAAATGTTGGTAACGTGACCAAAATTGTGACACTCATTGATAACGTTGATTTAGCACCTGCGCCAGCGGCGAGTACTGCTAGTGCAACAACTACACCAATTATTAATAACGTCATTGCTCAACCAACAGTTCAAACTCCTGTTGCAATTGATCCTGACCAAACAGATCCAGCTTCGAATGCACAGTAATATATGAATCTGATTGAACAACTACAAAGTAAAATTGAACAGGCGCGAACTCTTTATAAAGAGTTCCGCCTTTATGATTTGGGGAGTTTTGCTTTAAACCGTTTTACTCCAAAAGATGGTTTTGAACAGGTCGCAAATGTACGTTATGGTCTAAAGCCGCGTCACCGTTTGGATATTTACCGATCTGTTAAAAAACTAGCACATCAGCCTCTTATTGTTTTTGTACATGGTGGTGCTTGGCAACATGGTAATAAGCGAGATTATCTTTTTATTGGTGAGACGTTTGCTAAAGAAGGCTATGACGTTGCAGTTATCAACTATCAATTAGCTCCTAAAAATATTTTTCCGAGTTTTGTTGATGACCTGACTCAGGCATTGAATTATTTACATCAAAACCAAGACAAACTAAAAATTTCTACAGAAAATGTTGTGCTTATGGGGCATTCAGCAGGGGCATTTAATGTAATGTCTGCTGTTTATCACCCAACGCCAAATCCTATTCAATGTTTAGGCAATATTAAGGCGATTTTCGGTTTAGCTGGACCTTATCATTTTGATTATAAGGGTGACCCACTAGCTGAAGATGCTTTTGATCAAAGCATTTCTTATCAAGAAGTGATGCCATACTATTTCGTCAATCAAAATAGTATTAAACATTACTTGCTCATGGCTGAAAATGATCAGCTTGTCGGCAAAGAAAATACGTTGGATTTGGATCGGGCTTTAAGACAGAGTGGAAATCACAGCCATATCGCTGTGATTCCTAAAACTGGACATATTACAATTTTGGCCAGTCTTTCTAGCTTTATTAGCCACTATTTCAGAACGAAAAGAACGATCTTACATTTTCTCGAAGAAGTGTTTTAAACGAGAGTCTCGTTTAAAACACGGCAGATTACCCAGCTTGGGTAATCTGCATAATCATTGAATGAGCAATACTTCCTTTAAACGGAATCTCAGGTAATTGATCAATTTTGAAGAATTGGGCATCTGCAATTTCTTCTTCTTGAAGCTTAATTTCACCCGACTCATATTCTGCCCGAAATGCCACCATAAGGTTACTTGGGAATGGCCAAGGCTGACTTGACATATACTGAATATTTTTAAGTTTTAAACCTACTTCTTCAAAGGCTTCACGTTGTACTGCTTCTTCAAGTGTTTCGCCCACCTCAACAAAACCTGCAATCAAACCATACATATTGGTTTTGTTGTGAACTGATTTAGCCAGCAAGATTTCATCATCACCACGAGTAATGACGGTAATAATGCAAGGGTTTACACGAGGATATTGATGGTAGCGACAAGAAGGGCATACCATTGCATATTCGGTTGGATGAACTTCTGTCGGATGTCCACAGTGGCTACAAAACTTATGGTTACGTCGCCATTCAAGTAATTGAACAGCACGGCTCGCTTGCAAAAACTGTTCTTTCGACCAGCTGGTAATAAGCTGGCGAATTGGGACAAGTTGTAAGCCTTCGGGGATAGGTTCCTCAGCAAGCAAGTCACGTGCAATGACTTGCTCATCATGAGTGAAAAGTAAATCACTTGCTAACTTTTCGACTTTGGGTAGTTGGAGATTCTGGTCAACCAGTAATTGTTGATGATGGAAAATATAAGCAAGTGATAATTCAGACATTAAGCTGCCTTTTTTTGAAGTTGTTGACTACTCGACAATGCTACATTAAACATGGATTGTAGAACAGGTTGTTTATTTTTTAAATTGTCAACTAACATGTCAATGCCTGCTAATACGTTAAAAATACAGTGAATTTGGTCTGTATTAAAAGGCTGGCTTTGTTCAAGTTGCTCTTGAACAAATTGGGCAGTTTGGAGTAAAGCATGTTGTTGAGTCGTGCTTCCTAAAAATTCAGCTGCACCCGCTAACTCTTTTAATGAACCTGCAATCGCTTCAATATTTTGTGTCTGATCATTGGCATACAAAGTAAGACTTTGGCAGATAAAATCAATTAAATTTTTTGTCTCAGTAAGCAAAGCTTGGTGAGCTTCATCAAGACGATCTAAAGAAATAGCCGTATTATTTACGCTAAGTTGTAGACGATTTGACGTGTAATTGCGTACCAAAATACCAATTGAGTTCATGGCAGATAAAATACTGTTCATTAGCTGCTGAGCATAGTTTTCGTCACTTAAAATGTTAAGTTGACTTAAACTGCTGGCTTGTTGAGAAAGAGCAGATGCGGCTTCAACAAGGTTTAGAAGTTTAAAGGTATATGCCAGTTGTAAAAGGCTCGCTTGTAGTTGTTGTGCTTTTTCAGGCGACATATTTTGATAGTTGTATTCAATATCATTCCGCACCTTATTCATTTCATCCAAGATTAATTGGCTGACTGTGTGCATCGTGTCAAAGTCCGGACCAAAAAGATGGCGACTTAAAACGAGTAATTGAGTATCAGTTGGTGTCTCATCACCAATATGAAGCTGGTTACGAATAAGGTAAGCAATCTCATCTTCTTGAGCGATGACAATACTTAAAATATCTGCGAATGCCGCTAAATTAGGTTCAAAACTTTCGGGTGCTGCCAAAAATAGAGCAATATGACTTTCAATATTAATCAGTACACGTAGGCGTGAATCATTTAAAAGTAAGTCATCAATATGGTTAAAAGCGTAATTGACGAGCTGCCAATATTTTTGGCTTGGCTGAGTGTTCGCCATGCTGACCAAATAGGTTGCAATAAGTTTAAAGGCTTGAAAATTCTGAGCTGAGGCTGTCTTTTTTAAAAATTGGTGTAGAGATAGTTTGTATAGTTGATGGATGAACTGAGTTTTTTCACTAATTAATATTTCAGGCAAGGGTAGTTCAAGCGAAGTATTTGCAAGTAAAGGAACAATAGCTTGTCCCGATGTAGTTAGAGGCTTATTTAAAGCCAATTCTAAATTATTTAAGGTTGTAAGAAGAAATTGTGGAACTTGTATTTCACGCAAACAGATAAATTCAATATAACGCTTTACCATGGTCGTGCCTTCACTTAGGGCAACCACATCATCCGTATTAATTTGGGTTGGATTCGCAATAATTTTTTGCATCAACTCAGTCGAATATTGAGTGATTTTTGCAAGATAAGGAACATCAATTAAGCGTAGAACTTGAGTGCATTGTTTAAATTGTTCTAATGCATCATCAATACCAAAAGGGAGAGCCTGTTCTTCAATTAAGGTACTTACTGCACCTTCAACCAGTTTTATTGAACGATCAATTTCATGTTTAATGATGAGTAAAGCTGTTGGATCGAAATGAATCGACGTATGCTCAGACATAAACGTTCCCCTTTGCAAAAAAATCAATTGTTATATTCGTAGTGCTCAATAATTTGAGCTAAAAATCTATGCGACTAATATAACTTAACTTACAAAGGGGAAAAGCTAAAAACACTAAAGAATCAAAAATTTATTTTGCAAAAAGGCAAGGTTCTCCGTGTTTTTCCTCATATTCTTTGACCCAAGTCTCATGTGTATTTAACTCTTCATCTGAAGGGTAAATTACAGGGAGGTCAATTTGAACTCTGCTTCTATTGGTTGTTTGCTGGCTATTTTCACTCTGAGATAAGGCATCTATATCAAAAGAAACCTGACCACCAGTCATTGCCAAGTAGACATCAGCAAGAATTTCAGCATCGAGTAATGCGCCGTGGAAAGTACGGTCACGTGCTGGAATTTCATAACGTCTTACAAGCGCATCAAGGGAGTTTTTTTGTCCCGGATGTTTGTTTTTCGCTAAAGCTAAAGTATCTGTTACCTCACATACTTCAGAAAGTGCAGGAAGTCCTACGCGTTTAAACTCCATATCAAGGAAGTTCATATCGAAGGTCGCGTTATGGGCAATAATCTCTGCACCTTTGAGATAGTCAAATAAGGTGTCAGCAATGTCCGCATAGAGCGGTTTATCTTTTAAGAAATCATCACTGATACCGTGGATGTTTTCTGAGTCTCCCACTGGTTTTTGTGGGTTGATATAAATATGAATCGAGCTACCCGTAAGCTTACGGTTAATCATCTCAATCGCGCCCACCTCAATAATGCGGTCGCCATCTTGGAAATAAAAACCAGTAGTTTCCGTATCGAGAATCAGTTGTCGAGGACCTTGTAATTTTAACTTGGCTTCGGTCACAACGATTTGAGGATGAATGTTATTGGTTGGCTGCTTACTTTCTTGTTCGGTAGTTTCAACTTCAATAATTTCTTCTTCCACAATAATCATCTCAACTTCTTCAGATGCTTCAAGATGAATATTTTCTTCTTCAGTTGCGTCAGCCAGATCAAATCCGAAAGGGTCATCTAGCAGCCAGTCCTGTTCAGGCTTTTTTATATCTTGCGATACAGTGGCAGACTGTGGTTGCTTGAGTTCTTTAGCAGTTTTGTCTGCACCTAAATTCGCCAACTGGTCTGCCATTTCATTGCCAGGGTGTCCTGCATGGCCTTTAATCCAGTTCCACTCAATATTTCTACCTGCACAGACAGCATCTAATTTCTGCCAAAGGTCAGGATTTTTTACATCTTTCCAGTTTTTCTTTTTCCAACCATGAATCCACTCAGTAATACCTTGCTTCACATAATTTGAATCTGTCCAGATAATCAAATGTGCATCGGTTGGGCAAAATGAAACACCTTCAATGGCAGCAGTGAGTTCCATACGGTTATTGGTCGTATCAGGCTCACCGCCAAATAATTTATGTTCACCCTGCTCGGTAATGACATATGCGCCCCAACCACCTAAACCCGGATTGCCACGACATGCACCATCAACATACAGTGTGATTGTTTGAGACATAAATCGAAACCTAAACTAAAAGAAAAAGAACTGAATATGGTGTATTGTATACGCAAAAAGTTCGGTTCCATCGTATCAAAGCAAGGTTTTTTTAATTTCTTGTAACATTTCCATGCAAATGACATTAAATTATTGCCTTGTCTATCTTGCACGCTTTACTACAATGGCATCGAAGACCTAGGGTTTGTGGGCAGACCCCAAAAAAATATTACGCGAGTTGTTTGGAAGTTTTTATGTATAAACCAACCACATTTGTGTGGCAGCCATCTGCAGCATCATTGTTTAAAATTACCGTACTTAGCTCTGCGTTAGCTGCGTTGGGTATTACAACAGGCTGTTCATCGACTCCGCAATCTGCAAAAACCTCAAAATCGAAACAGGTCAGTGGTGCAGGTTATTTAGATGCAAGTAGTCTTGATTCATTGGAAGACTTACTTTCAGCAACTGATATGCGTGCTGTAGAGGGTGACCGTCTGCTTATTTTAAAGCATGGTGATGTCTGGAAACGTATGTCTGTTGGTTTCAAAATGGATTTGAACCATTGGGATTCACGTATTGAAGCTCAGCGTAGTTGGTTTATTTCTCGTCAGCCTTATCTTGATCGTTTAAGTGCCCGTGCAAGTCGTTATTTGTACCATACAGTTAAAGAAGCTGAACGCCGTGGTTTGCCGACAGAACTTGCACTCTTACCTGTAATTGAAAGTTCATATGACCCAGCTGCAACAAGTAGCGCAGCCGCAGCAGGTTTATGGCAGTTTATTCCGAGTACTGGCCGTATTTATGGCTTAAAGCAAACAGGCATGTATGATGGCCGTCGAGATGTTGTTGAGTCGACTCGTGCTGCCTATGAGTTTTTAGGAAGCTTATATAATCAATTCGGTTCTTGGGAGCTTGCTTTAGCAGCCTATAATGCTGGACCGGGACGTATTCAACAAGCAATTAACCGAAATCAGGCAGCAGGTTTACCAACTGATTATTGGTCTTTAAAATTACCTCAAGAAACCATGAACTATGTTCCTCGTTTCTTGGCTGTTGCCCAAATTATTAAAAATCCAAAGGCTTACGGTATTTCTTTACCACCAATTGCAAATAGACCCCATTTCCGTGAAGTGACTTTATCTGCACCTTTATCTTTAAATGAAATTGCTTCTGTAGCTGGATTAAGTCGTTCGGAACTCTATGCATTAAACCCGGGATATCGTGGTGAAATGGTAGACCCTGCAAGTCCAATGCGTATCTTGATTCCAGCAGATTTAAGTCCTTCAATTGATAATAAATTAAAAGGTATGAAGTCTGGCGGTGGTTCAGGTTGGTGGGCAAATGTGACTTCACCATCTAAGCCAGATGTAAGTGCTTCAACATCTGTGACAATTAAAACCACGCCTGCAAATCAGGTGCAACCAGTTAAACCGTCAACACCTACTAAAACAACCAGTAGCTCTACCACGTTAAAAACTTCAACTCCTCGTGGGTCTGATGCTTTAGCCGCGTTTGCAGCTTCGGCTGATGTACCAAGTGCTCCACGTATTCCTGTTGCTGTGACACCTGCGGCAAATATTAAGCAAGTGAAGACAGAACCACCAATCTCGGCTGCAGAACGTGAAAAGATTTTAGCGGCAGTTCGAGCTGAAGGTGAGAAAGAAACAGTTCAACAAGCTTTAGAGCCACAACCAACGCAGGCTGAAAAAGATCAAGTAGTTGCCGAGTTGAAGGCTATTGCACCACAAGGAACAGAAATTGTTGATCCTTATGATGGCAAAATTAAGTTAACTGCGATTCAAACAAGCCAATCAGTTGCAGAGCAACAAGGTAAAGAAGTAAGTAAAGGTTTTGCATATCCAAAAACTTTAGCTGAAGACGTGACTGTAGCTAACTCTGAAGATGGGCAGCGCAATAAAGACAAGCCTTACATTAAAACTGATACAGATGTAGTGGTTGTACAGCCAAAAGGCAAACGTAGTACCTATACAGTTTTACCGGGTGATACTTTAGCCGTTATTGCGATGAAAAACGGCGTAAACTGGCGCGATGTTGCTAAGTGGAACCAGATTGATCCAGAAAAGACGTTATATGTTGGTTCAACGCTTTACCTTTATGATGCTAAGCCACAAGAAACTCAAACGACTTCAAAAAGCACAGCTAAACCAGATGTATATGTCGTTCAGGCTAACGATAGTTTAAGCGGCGTGGCTAACCAGTTTAATTTGTCAGTAAGACAATTGGCTGAATATAACGATTTATCAGTGACTGATGGCTTATTTGTTGGGCAAAAACTACAGTTAAAAGAACCAAAAAATAGTCGCTCAAGTGCTAAAGCAGAACCGAAAGCTGTTCAGGCAAGTGCAAAACGTATAGCAACTAAAAGCTATACTGTGAAGCGCGGTGAATACCTTAAATTGATTGCAGATCGTTATGCGCTCTCTAATCAGGAACTTGCTGAATTAACACCGGGATTAACTGCGGGCAGTAACTTAATGGTAGGCCAAAAAATTAATGTGCCTACACAAGATATTTCTGTAGATGAAGTTGCTGAAACTAAGGCTTCTAGTAAATCTGAGAAAGCATCAGCAAGTGTTTCTTATAAAACAGAAGGCTATAAAGTACAACGTGGTGATACTTTATCGAGTATTGCAACTAAATCAAAAATTAGCCTAGCTGAGTTAGCCGAGTTAAATAACTTAAAAGCAAATAGCCATGTGCAGCTTGGTCAAACTTTAAAAGTACCGGCAGGCTTAAGTGTTCCAGAACAATACGTTGTACAGTCTGGCGATAGCTTAAATGCGATTGCAAGTAAATATAATTTGCAAACAAGCTATTTGGCTGACCTAAACGGTTTGTCTCGTACTGCTGGTTTGCGTGCTGGTCAACGCTTAAAACTAACAGGTACGGTTGAAGAAGCGCCAACTAAATCTTCTAAAAACGCCAAAGAAGAAACACCAGAAACTTATACAGTTAAATCTGGTGATAGCTTAGGTAATATCGCTAATCGCTACCACTTACAGTTGGACTATCTTGCTTCATTAAATGGTCTTTCACGCAACAGTAGCGTTCGTGTGGGGCAGCGTTTAAAGCTAACGGGTGATGTGCCTACAGTTGAAACAGCTAAAGTAGATACTAAGTCTTCAACTAAAACAGTTGCTGCTGGTAAAAACACTGAAAGATATACGGTTAAATCTGGTGAGTCTTTAAATAGTATTGCGAGCCGTGCGGGTATTTCAGTGCGTGAACTGGCTGAAATGAATGCATTAAAAGCAAATGCTAACTTACAGCGCGGTCAGAATATTGTGATTCCAAAAACTGTCGTGGAATACAAAGTGAAGCGTGGTGATACCTTAATCGGTCTTGCGAGTAAATATGGTTTAGAAACCAATTTATTGGCTGAGCTGAATAATTTAACGCCTTCTACTCAGCTTCGCATTGGTGATGTGATTAAAGTGCCTAATTTGTAAAATAATTAGCCACTGATGCATAAATTAAATTTTCAACTGAGCCTGCTAGTCGGGCTCAGTGTCATTTCCCATAGTGTTTTTTCTGCACAGCAAACCACTTCATATATAGCGATTCATTCTAAGCCTAAGTATTTAGAAATGATGGCTATGCCATATGCAAACCCTAATGCACCTAAAGGTGGCCTATTAAGTCAGGCAGCTCAAGGAACTTTTGATAACCTCAATAGTATGAATGGGAAAGGGAATGCTACAGAAGGCGTTAATTATCTTTTTGATACTTTAATGACACAATCACTTGATGAGGTTGGAGTTTTATATCCGCTTTTGGCTCAGAAAGTGAGTTATGACCCAGAAAAAACGCAATCAGTGACTTTCTATTTAAACCCTAAAGCGCGTTTTAGTAATGGGCAGGCAGTCACTGCGGCAGATGTTAAATTTAGTTTTGATGCCTATCAGACTAAATCTAATTTAGGTTTGCAAATGTACCTTGCTGATTTAGCAAAAACAGAAGTAATAAATGCTCATCAAGTAAAGTTTAGTTTTAAGTCTACACATAACCCTAAAATGCCATTCATTTTGGCAACCCTACCCATTTATTCAAAAGTAGATTGGCAAAAAAGAGATTTTAGCCGAATTACCTTACAACCGATTATTGGTTCGGGGCCATATGTAGTTGAACGAGTTGATCCGGGTAGAAGCATCAGTTATAAAAGAAATCCAAATTATTGGGCAAAAGATTTACCTATTAATAAGGGGCGTTATAACTTTGACCGCTTGAGATATGTTTATTATCGAAATTGGGATATTGCTTTTGAAGGATTTAAATCTGGGCAATACACTTTGCATGAAGAAACTAATCCTAAAAAATGGGTAACTGATTACCGGTTTCCAGCCGTAAAAGCAGGGTTGGTTTCTCAATATAAGTTTCGTCACCATAATCCGATTGCCACTGAAAGCTATGTTTTTAATACGCGACGAAAACCTTTAAATGATATTCGTTTTAGACAAGCTTTAACCTATGCCTATGACTTTGAATGGCAGAATAAGGCTTTGTTTTATGGACAATATCAGCGCCTACAAAGTTATTTTGAAAATAGTGAATTAGCTGCAACAGGTCGACCTTCAAAAACTGAATTAGAGTTGTTAAAGCCGTTATTGCCTAAGTTATCTCCACTCATGCAGCAAGGTGTTTTAGCAAACTGGAAATACCCAGTGTCAGATGCAAGTGGATTTAACCGTCAGAATTTGTTGACTGCACGGCAATTACTGATACAAGCTGGTTATAAAGTTAAAGAAGGGCAGCTATTTACGCCTGAGGGAAAGAAAGTTCAGCTCGAATTTTTAATTCAGCAAGATGGTAAACAACGAACACTTCTACCTTTTATTCGTAACTTAAAAAAATTAGGTATTGCAGTTAATTTACGTCAGGTTGATGCTCCGCAATATTTAGAACGAACTCGCCGTTACGATTTTGATATGACCACAATGAATTTGCCGCAATCTCTCAATCCGGGAAATGAACAAACTCAGTTCTGGGGGAGTGTAGCTGCAGCTCAGGATGGAAATTACAATTATGCGGGAATTCGTAATCCAGTAATTGATCAAGTGATTGCAAAACTCGTTGCAAGTAAAAGCCGTGAACAACAGATTATTTATACTCGCATTCTCGATCGATTGCTTAGAGCTGGTTATTATCAAATCCCGACTTATGGTAAAGGTGAAAACTGGTATGCTTATTGGAATATGTATCAACAACCTAAAGTTAAACCAGCGCTTTCTTCTGGGATAGAATATTGGTGGAGTGATGCAAACAAAGCCAAAAAAGTTGCCAAATATTTACATCAACAATAAAAAGCACCTGCCATAAAGGAAATCCTGTTATATGGGTTCATATATTCTCAAGCGACTTCTTTTAATGATTCCCACATTGTTTGTCATTTTATTGATTAACTTTGTGGTTGTGCAAATTGCACCGGGTGGGCCAGTTGAGCAAGCAATACATCAGGCACAAAGCGATTTGGGAATTGGCCGTGCATTGAGTGCAGAAACTTATTATCAAGGTGCTCAAGGTTTAAGCCCTGAAATGGTTGAGCAAATTAAGGCTCAGTACGGCTTTGATCGTTCTGGCCCTGAACGATTTTTTCTAATGTTAAAAGGCTATTTAACTTTAGATTTTGGACAAAGTTTCTTTAAAGATAAACCTGTTGTGCAATTGTTGTGGGAAAAAATGCCTGTTTCCATTTCACTTGGGCTGGTGAGTACTTTACTCATTTATCTCATTTCTATTCCGCTGGGAATTAAAAAGGCAAAACAGCAGGGCTCTTGGTTTGATCGATCAACTTCTTTAGTGCTTGTGGTGGGGTATGCTGTACCAAGTTTTGTATTTGCGATTTTGTTAGTTGTTTTTTTTGCAGGTGGGTCTTATTTCCAATGGTTTCCACTACAAAACTTAGTCTCAGATAACTTTCATCAACTCAGTCTCTGGGGCAAAGTTACCGATTATTTATGGCATATGACTTTGCCACTGATTACGATGGTATTAGGCGGTTTTGCCAGTTTAACCTATTTAACTAAATACTCATTTTTAGAAGAACTCAATAAACCCTATGTTTTGGCAGCCTATGCAAAAGGGTTGAATAGCCAACAGGTCTTATATAAGCATGTCTTTCGTAATGCCATTTTAGTTGTGCTCGCAGGATTGCCAGAAGCGTTAGCAGGTATTTTCTTTGTAGGTAATCTATTTGTAGAAATTATCTTTCACCTAGATGGGGTGGGTTTGTTGGGCTTTGAAGCTATTGTCCAACGTGATTATCCTGTTATTTTTGGTGTTTTATTTTTCTTTACTTTATTTAGCCTAATTTTACGTCTCATTTGTGATGTGTTGTACCAATGGATTGATCCAAGAATTCACTTTGACGCACAAGGAGGCAAATAATGTCTTTAATTGTGCGCACACGATTACAGCGTTTTAGACAGCATAAATTGGGTTGGGCCAGCTTTATTCTATTTAGTCTGATTTTGATTTTGTCCTTAGCTGCGGAGTTAATTGCTAACGATAAACCGCTTTTAGTGAAGTATGAAGATTCTTACTATTCACCCGTGTTAAAAACTTATCCTGAAACTGCGTTTGGTGGGGTGTTTGAAACAGAAGCTGACTATAAAGACCCCGCCGTACAAGCGCTTATTGAAGCTAAAGGATGGGCAGTTTGGCCCCTCATTCAATTTTCATATCAAACTCCCAATTTAGATTTGGCAGTTCCTGTGCCATCACCACCTTCCAAGCAAAACTGGTTGGGAACAGATGATCAAGGAAGGGACGTTTTTGCGCGTATTCTTTATGGCTTAAGAGTATCGTTACTTTTTGGCTTGGCCTTAACATTTTGTTCTGCTTTATTTGGAATTACGGTAGGCGCTATTCAAGGTTACTATGGTGGCTGGGTCGATTTATTGGGGCAACGTTTAGTGGAAGTCTGGAATGGCTTACCCATGCTTTTTATGGTCATGATTTTAGTCAGTATGTTTGTTCCAAATGTATATTGGCTATTTTTCATTATGTTGTTTTTCGGCTGGACTGTTTTGGTAGGCATCGTTAGAGCAGAATTTTTGAAAGCTCGCCAGCTAGATTATGTTCGTGCAGCCCAAGTTTTGGGAGTGACTGATCACGCAATTATTTTTAGGCATATTTTGCCAAATGCGATCAGTTCGAGTTTGTCTCAGTTACCTTTTATTTTAACAACTAACATTAGCGCTTTAACTGCTCTTGATTTTTTAGGATATGGTCTACCGCCAGATGCGGCCTCTTTAGGTGAATTATTACTACAAGGTAAAAATAATTTAGATGCGCCATGGCTAGCAATTTCAGGCTTTTTTAGTCTGGCGATTGTTCTTTCACTTTTAATTTATATTGGGGAGGCGGCTCGTGATGCTTTTGACCCAAGAAAATAATTTAAATCCCGCTTTAGCATTATTAAAAGTAGAGCAACTTTCGGTTCAGACCAAAGACCGAAAGGTGTTATTAGAAGATCTAAATTTTTACTTAAGTGAAGGTGAGACACTCGCTATTGTGGGCGAAAGTGGTTCAGGTAAATCGATGAGCTGCTTAGCAATAATGGGCTTGCTACAAGATAAATTAGAAATAGCGGGGCAGGTCTGGATTGGACCGCAAAATATGCTTGAGCTAGATGAAAGAGCTCAATCAAATTTACGTGGTCGACAAATCGCTATGATTTTTCAAGAACCTGCTAGTGCTTTAAATCCGCTCCATTGGGTTGAAAAAATTATAGGGGAAAATCTTCTTTTATCTGGTTTTTCAAAACAAGAAGTTCGACAGCAAATAGTCGAATTACTAAAAGATGTGGGAATTGTTGAACCAGAACAAATTTTAAAACGTTATCCACATGATCTTTCTGGTGGGCAAAGACAACGTGTCATGATCGCGATGACATTGGCACTTCAGCCTAAAATTTTGATTGCTGATGAACCTACTACTGCGTTGGATGTGGTTTTACAGATACAGATTTTAGAGCTATTAAAATCTTTGCAAAGCAAATATGGGATGGCACTTATTTTAATTAGCCATGACCTCAATTTAGTACATCGCTATGCTGAGAAACTTATTGTATTGCAAAGTGGGCGTGTCGTGGAGCAAGGTGAACTGAGCCAAATCTTTGTAAATCCTAAAACTAGTTATACAGCACAATTATTAGATCATGATTTTGGAAGTGTAGAGTCTAGACCCGCTCAACAGAATGTTTTATCAGTTCGACAGCTCAGCGTGCAGTTTCCTATAAGAAAAGGAATTTTAAATCGCATTCAAGGATATTTCACCGCAATAGAAGATTTGAGTTTTGACCTTGCTCAAGGTGAAGCACTTGGGGTAGTTGGTGAAAGTGGTGCGGGTAAGTCATCTTTAGCCCTCGCTTTGGTTCAGCTTATTCAGAGCAAAGGACAGATTGTTTTCTTAGGTCAAGATTTAAATCAGTTACAGCCAAAAGCCTTGCGTTTGATGAGATCTGATTTTCAACTTGTATTCCAAGACCCATTTGGAAGTTTAAACCCGCGTATGACAGTAGGGCAGATTATTGCTGAAGGATTGAAAGTGAAAGCAGTAGCTGATAACGAGATCAAACAGCAAGTTGAATCTGTATTGGTAAAAGTTGAATTGGCTGAAGATTTTCAACACCGTTATCCTCATGAACTTTCAGGTGGACAGCGTCAACGTGTCGCCTTAGCCAGAGCTTTGGTAGTGCAACCGAAACTTTTAATTTTGGATGAACCTACCTCTGCCTTAGATCGGACCACGCAAAAAGCCATGATCAAGTTGTTGAGACAATTACAGCAAACTGAGCAGTTAAGTTATATTTTCATTAGTCATGATCTCAATATAGTAAAAGCACTTTGCCACAAAGTGATGGTATTACGTCATGCCAAAGTTGTTGAATATCAGGAAACTGAACTCTTATTTTCTAAGCCTCAGGCTGAGTATACGAAACAGTTAATTAAAGCATCCTTTTAAAGATATTTTTATAATTTATTGTTTTATATAAATAAATTTTAGTTAAACTTCTAATGCAAAAAGTTGCATATTTTTATTTTTTTTAAAATTGACATGTGCTATTGTCAGTTATCGATTATGACTTGACATGCCCAATAACTCATTTAAATTAGAGTAATTGCTCTAAAACTCAAAGAACAGAGGTTAACCATGAACCAGATTGCTCAACCCATCACAATTCGCAATACCACCTTTAAAAACCGAATTATTAAAGGTGCAATGAGTGAGGCACTTGCAAATTATGAAGGCCAACCAAATGACTTACATTTGGGTTTATATGGTGCATGGGCAAAAGGTGAGCTTGGCTGTGCGATTACTGGTAATGTCATGGTAAATGCCGGCGCAAAAAATGAACCGGGTGTTGTTGTTATTGAAACTGAACGTGATCTAGAGCGCTTAAAAGAATGGGCGGAATTAGGTAAAAAATATGGCATGGTGCAGTTGATTCAATTGTCACACCCAGGTCGTCAGTGTCCAAAAGGCTTAAATAAAGAAACCGTAGCGCCATCAGCGGTACCTTTTAGTCCAGCTTTAGCAACCATGTTTGGAACGCCACGTGAATTAACTCATGATGAAATTCTAGATATTATTAAACGTTTTGCGACTGCAGCTCAAATCTGTGAAAAGGCAGGTTTTGAAGGAGTGCAATTACATGGTGCACATGGTTATTTAATTAGTCAGTTTTTATCGCCATTAACCAATAAGCGCACAGATCAATGGGGCGGTTCAGTTGAAAATCGTACTCGTTTTTTACTAGAAGTTTATAAAGCGGTACGTGAGGCGACTTCAGATAATTTTATCATTTCAGTGAAGCTTAACTCGGCTGACTTCCAGCGTGGCGGTATTAGCGAAGAAGATGTAATTTCAGTATTTAAAGCAGTGGATGAAGCTGGTATCGATTTAATTGAAATTTCAGGCGGTACTTACGAGGCACCAGCAATGGCTGGGGCTAAGGCCGACAAACGTAAAGCAAGCACGATTGCTCGTGAAGCATACTTTTTAGATTTTGCTGAAAAAATCCGTCAGCATGTTAAGTGTAAGCTTATGGTGACAGGCGGTTTCCGTACCGTAGAGGGCATGAACGCTGCGCTTGAAAGTGGTGCATGTGACTTTATTGGTATTGCTCGTCCATTTGCAGTAGAAACTGATTTAACAGAGCGTTTAATTGCAGGGCAAGATGTTCGCTATGCAGTAAAACCAATTAAAACAGGCTTACCATTTGTCGATAAAATGGCAATTATGGAAATTATTTGGTATGCCGCTCAATTTAAAACCATTGGCAAGGGTAAAAAACCAAATCCAAAACTTTCACCACTAGTGGTATTTTTAAATTATGCCAAAGGCAATATTAAAGCGGTGATTCAAGGACAAGTAAATTCACGTAAGTCTGCATAATTTCATTACCATGCAGTCGTCCAGTAAGCGTTAAATATAGAAGCAGACCATTGGCCTTTAATTAAAGCATTGTTAAAGGCAGGTCTGTTTTCTATTTGGGCAAGATAACGGTGTATATGTTTAAACTGGCTGTAATTTTGTGAGCAAGCCAGTAATGGAAACCACATCAAAATATCAGCAGTAGTAAACTGATCTCCAGCAAACCATAAATAATGCTCTAAATGTTCATCAATCATTTTCATTTGTCGTTGTAATGATTGATTGAGATAGCCTTGATCGAATCCATATTTTAAAAGTTTAGGAATGAAACGGATTGGAAAAGGTGTACGCTTTACAATTTGGTGAAAGATTTGTTTCAGTACCAAATCGGGAATGAATGTCGCCTCGCAATAATTTTTCCAATAATAAAAATTTTGAAGCTGTTGGCTTGATAGGTTGTTCGGTCCCAATTGTGGGTGTAAATGAGATAGGTAATCTAGGATTGCTGAGGTTTCCGCCAAAATTGAAATTTGTTCCTGTTCAATAATTTCGATAGTTGGAAATTTTGATAATTGATGAGGTGAGTTTTTATCTTTGTCTATGCCTGAATGATCTTTAATAATGAGTTCATAGTTGAGTCCTAATTCTTCTAAAAACCAAATAATGCGTTGAGAGCGAGAGTTTTTTAAGTGAAATAATCGAATTTGCATGTCATCCTCAAATTATAGTTTTGATCTATGTTTAGTATAGAACATCATTTACTTCTAAAAAATATTAATAAATCAATAAATTATATTTTTATATAAGAGCAACTGAATAAAAAGCCACTACCTTAAAATGCAGTGGCTTTTAAGTGTTTGATAGCCCTAGCCAGATTCTAACTTAGGTTATCACTGTGAAATGGCTTTCTAGCAGGTGTATTTATAGTTTAGAACGTATAGCTCATACCCAATTGAACAGTACGTGATTCACCTGGATACGCATATAGATTGAAAGCGCTTTCATCATATACTTTGTCAAAAAGATTTTTCAGATCTAAGTTAAGACGAAGTTTTGGCGTTGCCTGATAATAAGAAACTAAATCTGTAACTGCGTAACCTTTCATGGTGTAAGTACTATTGGCTGTTTGTCCTGCACGCTTATCAATATATTTTTGATTAATTCCTAGACCTAAGCCTTGTAAAGGGCCATCTTGAAATTCATAGATATTTAAAAGATTAAAACTGTTCTTTGGAATATTGGCTAAAGCCGTTCCTTTTTTTAGAGTGTTGTCTTTGCTGACTTCTGCATCTGTATAAGCATATCCGCCAATAATTTTCCAAGCTGGAGTAATTTGTCCTGCGATGTTTAGCTCAATGCCTTGGCTGCGAACTTCACCAGCAGCAACTTTATAGGCTGAATCTACAGGATCTAGGGTTAAGACATTTTCTTTTTTTGCGTAAAAAATAGCAGAGTCAACCGACAACATATTGTCGAGTGCTTGCCATTTAAAGCCTAACTCGTAAGCCATGCCTTCTTCTGGGTCAAAACCTTCTCCATTACGGCTAGCACCAGTGTTAGGTTTAAAAGATTTCGCAGCATTGCTATAGATTGAAAGGTTATCACGCGCTTTAAAAACTAAACCTAAACGTGGAATAAATGCGTCATGACTGGTATTCCAGTTTGCAGTATTTGGTAATAGGTTTTTGTAATCATGTTCGTAGTGCTCAAAACGCAAGCCCAGCAGTGCACTTAAACGCTCATTTAAATCGATTTGATCTTGTACAAAAAGAGCAGTTGTTTTTAAATTTTCACGGTCATGGGTCGTAATGTTTTTAAGCTCAGGTAGAGGTTGACCTAAAACTGGATCATAAATATTGATCGGGTAGTTATTTGACTTAGCATCTGAACGAATAATATATGATTTATAATCATAGTTTTCATATTCAAGCCCAGTCACTAAAGTATGAGCTAGACCTAAAAGCTGGAAATTGCCTGTAAGGTTAATTTGGGCATCGGTATCTTGCCATTTTAATTCGCGGTAGTTGTAATTTCGGTTTAAAGTTTCTCCGTCATCTTGAATGCCATTTGCCTCTACCGCATAGCCATGCAATTTGCCATTTAAATATTGCACACCAGCATTTAGCTTCCAGTCATTCCCAAGGTCGTGCTCGACTCGTAATTGAGTCATATTGTTATCATTGTAGAGTCGGTTGTTGTATTTACCTGTTTCCCACAAATAGGTTTCGGGTGAACTATTAAAAGACTTCTGGCCTGCATAACGTGTTTGGCCACGATCAAGTGGATGTTGATTTCGTAAAATATCCGCTTCAAAAGTAACTTTTGTTGCGTCAGAAGCTTGCCATTGAATGACTGGTGCAATTCCATATCGTTTGGACTCGACATGATCGCGATAACTATCACCGCCTTCTGCAATCACATTTAGGCGATAACCAATATTTTCTGTATTAGGGATAGTACCTGTGGTATCTACCGTAGTGCGATATAAACCTTCACTACTGAGCTGAGCACCTAAAGTGGTTTGTTGCTCAGACTTCGGTGTTTTAGAAATTAAGTTAAACGTACCACCTGGGTCACCACGGCCATATAAGCTAGAAGAGGGTCCACGTAAAACGTCTACACGTTCAATAGTGTTGCTATCTGGAGCATTTGGATAGCCACGGTTAATCGGAAATCCATTGCGATAAAACTCACCGCTAGTGAAACCACGAAGATTAAAGCCTGTTAAGCCTTGGCCGCCAAAGTTATTAGCGCGAGTCACACCGCCAGCTAAATCAAGCGCTTCGATTAAACGTGTCGCGCCAATATCTTCGATTACTTTTTGAGTCACTACACTGACAGATTGTGGCGTATCTTTTAATGCGACTTCACTACGTGTTGCGCTAGTTGAGCTATCGACTTTATAAGCTTGGTCGGCAGCTTGTTGGGCTTTAATCTTAATGGTAGCGAGTGTTGTTGAGGAATTATGGGTTTCTGCAAAAGTAGTTGATATACAGCACAGTTGAGCAATGGTCAGGGAGAGGAGGCGAAGCTTAAGATCCATTTAAAACCTTGTTGATAATAAATATCAGTATAGAAATAAGAATTATTATATTGTAAATCTATGTAAAGGAAATACTGGATCGGTGATATATATGTACAAGTGTATTTTATTGGGAAATACAGAAAATTAGAAATATAAAAATAAAATAGAAAGAAATTTTATAAGAAGAGAATATGGCGTCCCTACGGGGATTCGAACCCCGGTTACCGCCGTGAAAGGGCGATGTCCTAGGCCTCTAGACGATAGGGACGTTGAGGATGGCGGTATCTTAAGAAGCCGCCACCAAACTGTCAAGGAGGTAAGGTGACAGTTTGTTCAAAATATAGCAAAACAGTTCAGCAGTCTTCTGAGTATCGTACAAAGCAGAGTGTGCTTCTTTGCCATCGAACTCAATTCCAGCTTGAATACAGGCTTTAGCAAGCACAGTTTGTCCAAACATAACAGCACTTAAAGTAACCGTATCCATCACTGAAAAGCTATGAAATGGGTTTTGGTTTTTTGTGCTTGTACGCGCAATTGCTGCTTGTACAAAACCAAGGTCAAAATGCGCATTGTGGCCTACTAAGACTGCATGGGTACAATGTTGCTGTTTACGGACTTCATTCACCGATTTAAAAATACGGCGTAATGCAGTGCGCTCATCTTCAGCCATTGCAATACGCATTGGATTGAATGGATCAATACCAATAAAGTCTAGCGAACGACGATCGAGATTAGCCCCTTCAAACGGGTTAATATGTGCATGAAATGCTGGACCAGGGACAAATTGTCCCTGAGCATCATATACAATTGGAATGCACGCAATTTCTAGCAATGCATCTGTCTGGGCATTAAAACCTGCCGTTTCAACGTCAACAACAACAGGTAAGAAGCCACGAAAACGTTGGCCAATGACCGGGACAGAGGTTTCTTGTGTCACACTTTTCTCCATTGCAGCGTTTTCCCGGCATGCAGCGGGATAATTTTTTGATCATCTAAATAATCAAAAGATTCTGGAACGAGGTTATCTTCTTTTACCAAAGTAATGGTAGAAGTATTACGTGGTAGGCCGTAGAAGTCTGCGCCAAAGTGGCTAGCAAAACCTTCTAAACGTTCTAGTTTACCTACTTGATCAAATGCTTGAGCATAAAGTTCAATTGCATTAGGCGCACTATAACAGCCTGCACAACCACACGCATTTTCTTTTGCATTTTGCGAGTGAGGAGCACTATCTGTACCCAAGAAAAATTTAGGGTTACCGCTCGTTGCAACTTCAAGCAAAGTGGTCTGGTGAGTTTGACGCTTTAAAATTGGTAAGCAATAGAAATGCGGTTTAATGCCACCAACCAACATATCATTACGATTAAATAATAAATGCTGAGGTGTAATCGTTGCAGCCACATTGCGGTCTTGTTCTAAAACAAAGTGTGCAGCATCGCTTGTTGTGATGTGCTCAAGTACAACTTTAAGTTTTGGAAACTGTTTTAATAACGGTGATAAAACTTCATCTAAGAAGCGTTTTTCACGGTCAAAAATATCAACGTGGTTATGAGTCACTTCACCATGAAGTAATAACGGAACTTGATGCTCTTCTAGTTGCTCAATGACTGCATAAACTTTACGGATGTCACTTACTCCGTTATCAGAGTTGGTGGTCGCACCTGCTGGGTAAAGTTTAATAGCATTTACATGTCCAGATTCTTTAATTTTACGAACTTCGTCTGGTGAGGTGAAATCAGTAAAATAAAGCACCATACGCGGGTCAAAGTTAAGACCCTCTGGAACATGAGCAAGAATACGTTCACGGTAAGCCAATGCTTCTTCCACAGTTTTTACAGGTGGAACAAGGTTTGGCATACAGATCGCACGAGCAAATTGTTTGGCCAAATCAGGTACAGTACGTTTTAATGCTAAACCATCACGTAAATGTGCATGCCAGTCATCTGGCTGGAGCAAGGTAATAGAGTCCAAGGCAGTTCAAACTTCGAAATAAAACAAATGATAATCGATAAAGTGTGAAAATGGTAACGAGAATTACGGACAAATGGCAAAATAAAGCGTCAGAGGCCTTAAAAAATAATGTTATATTTTGTTAATGTGTGAGAGGCAGGAATCAAGTAGTGGCAAATAGGGGAAATGTACATGAATTACTCAAAGCAAAAGAAGAAATAGAATATTTAGTAACTCTACATACCCATCGTTATGCCAATATACCTCTGCCACATCAATTAGAAAAAAAATTCTGGTGTCTAAATCTTGAGCGAACTAAACAGAATATCTCAAAATTTTTAGCAAGTGGCGTTTTAACCTATCTCATTTTCATATTGCTGGCTCTACCTACAGACTATTTGGTCATAGGCGTGCCTTATATTACTTGGGATTTTATTTACTGTTTACTTAGTGCAATTAATATTGCTTGTGCACTGCTTTTATTTTGGGTTTTTGCAAAGTTTAAAAAACTCACTGAATATTTTTATATCGCTGCATGTGGCATTGTATTTTTGACCATCATTATCAATGCAATGTTGCTCCTTAGTGTAGGAAATGTCGCTCTTAAAAACCAGTCGATGTTACTACTTTCCTTCTTATATATGCTGGGGTTTATTTTAAGCGGAATAAAGCCTCTACATATGCTTTATGTAGGTTTAACAGCAGCCTTTTGTGTTTTTTCCCTACTGATTTTATGGCAAGCGAATTGTGATTTTATTGCTTTGGGAAGAGCGCTGTTTGGAAGTTGTATTTTAGGTTTTTCAATTAGTACGATGCTTACCTCAAGAGAAAGAAGCCTTTTTTTAAATAATCAGCTTGCTGAGCTTAACGAACAGATTTTACGTATTGAGGCATCTGAATTGCTTCATTTAAGCCAGCAGGATGCACTGACGAATATCTCAAATCGACGTACTTTTGATGAGATGTTCGACTTTTTTTACTATCGTGCAAAGCAAGAAAAGCGTCCATTGGCTGTTTTGTTTATTGATATCGATTTTTTTAAAAATTATAACGATTTTTATGGACACCAAATGGGGGATAAAGTCATCTCATCTATTGCCGCTGCAATTAAAAATTCGATTCGGCATGTTGATTTTGTTGCCCGTTATGGTGGAGAAGAGTTTGTCGTGCTGTTACCGAAAACACCTGCTCAAGGCGCCTATGCCGTTGCTGCAAATATTTATAAAGCGATTGAGCGACAAGCGATTCCTCATGCAGCATCTTTAGTCTCTAAGCATGTCACGATTAGTTTAGGTTTTACTGTTTATACAGAAGGTTTTAAAGTAAATCAGGAAAAATTAATTCACGCTGCGGATCAAGCTTTATATCGGGCTAAGCAGCTTGGACGTAACCAGATTTATTATCAACCTTTGGAAGTAGCAGAACTTGTTTGAGCACAAATATTTGAAATAAAAAAGCCACCTGTGTCGGTGGCCTTTTTATTAAGTAAGAAAATTATTTTTTCTTGCTATCGAGTTGTGGCACAGCAGAACCTTGACCGATTGAAAGCAAACCAGCATCTGTATAGATACCAAGTTTTGCACGTGTATCGGTAATGTCGAGGTTACGCATAGTCAACTGACCAATACGGTCCATTGGCGTAAACATTGAATCGCCTTTTTCCATTGTTAAACGTTCAGCTTCGTACGTTAAGTTTGGAGATTCAGTGTTCATGATGGTGTAGTCATTACCACGACGAAGCTCAAGAGTTACTTCACCAGTAATCGCTTTAGCAACCCAACGCTGTGCAGTTTCACGCAACATAAGTGCTTGAGAATCGAACCAGCGGCCTTGGTAAAGTAAACGACCTAAACGTAAACCGTTAATGCGGTATTGTTCGATCGTATCTTCGTTATGAATACCCGTAACCAAACGCTCATAAGCAATATGAAGAAGGGCCATCCCCGGTGCTTCATAAATACCACGAGATTTCGCTTCGATAATACGGTTTTCGATTTGGTCAGACATACCTAAACCATGACGACCACCAATACGGTTTGCTTCAAGAATAAGCTCAACCGGATTGTCAAAAGTTTGACCGTTTAATGCAACAGGTACACCTTCTTCAAAACGTACAGTCACTTCTTCTGGAGTAATTTCAACTTCATCTTTCCAGAAAGCAACGCCCATAATTGGGTCAACGATTTTGATACCAGCATTTAGGTATTCAAGATCTTTTGCTTCGTGAGTCGCACCCAACATATTTGAGTCAGTCGAGTACGCTTTTTCTTTTGACATTTTGTAGTCAAAACCGTTGTCGATCAGGAACTGTGACATTTCTGCACGGCCACCGAGCTCATCGATGAAGTTTTGATCTAACCAAGGCTTATAAATTTTAAGATTCGGGTTAGTCAACAAACCATAACGATAAAAACGTTCAATATCGTTACCTTTATAAGTTGAACCGTCACCCCAGATGTTTACGTCATCTTCTTTCATTGCGGTAACTAGCATTGTACCTGTTACTGCACGACCGAGTGGAGTCGTATTGAAATAAGGAACACCACCTGTACTGATATGGAATGCACCACACTGAATCGCAGCAATACCTTCAAGCGCAAGTTGTAAGCGGCAGTCAATTAAGCGAGCTTTTACAGCGCCGTATTGTTCTGCTTTCTTTGGAATTGCATCGTAGTCATCTTCATCAGGCTGACCTAAGTTTGCAGTATATGCATAAGGTTCTGCGCCTTTTTGTTTCATCCACAATAAGGCAGCTGAAGTGTCTAGGCCTCCGGAGAAGGCAATCCCAACTTTTTTGCCTACTGGTACATGCTGCAAGATAGTTGCATTATCAGTCATTGCTAATCCTAACATTTATGAAAAAGACCCCATATAGGCGGTCTTGAGAATTCTGAATGGCGGCTATTGTAGCACTATTCATGGTGCTTTTTTTCGCAAAAAAAGCATTAATTCACTTGTTCTGATTCGAAGTTTTAATTTGATAAAAAATATAAGGCTATTTATAGAATAAGAAGAAGTGAATGAAGTATTGTTCTTAAATAAATGGATTGACCATAAGCTCCGATAAATTTCTTTGTGTGGTCATCCAAAATTATCAAAAAAGTATTAAAGTACTATGCAACAAGTTGCAAAAAATTATTGGGACGCAGCATGACAAGTTACGCCAATTTATTAAAACCATTACATTTAGGCTTTACCACCATTAAAAACCGTGTGGTGATGGGATCCATGCATACGGGGCTTGAAGATCGTTTTTACAATTATCCAAAACTGGCAGCTTATTTTGAAGAGCGTGCAAAAGGTGGGGTTGGCCTGATTGTGACTGGGGGGATTTCTCCAAACCGTCAAGGTTGGCTACTACCCATGGGTGGAACCATGAATGGTTTAACCGATATTCCACAGCACCGTCTGGTTACACATGCTGTGCATAAGCATGGTTCAAAAATTTTAATGCAAATTTTGCATGCTGGCCGTTATGGTTATCAACCTTTTGCAGTGTCTTCTAGTCCGATCAAATCGCCAATTTCACCATTTAAACCGCGTCAGCTTTCTGAAAAAAATATTTTAAGTACGATTGATGACTATGCACATTGTGCTGACATTGCCAAAAAAGCGGGCTATGACGGCGTTGAAATTATGGGCTCTGAAGGTTATCTCATTAACCAGTTTTTAAGTCGCCACGTGAACCAGCGTACTGACCGTTGGGGGGGTGAAATTGAAAACCGTATGCGCTTTCCAGTCGAGATTGTTAAAGCGATTCGTGCCAAAGTCGGTGAGAAATTTATTATCTGTTTCCGCTTGTCTTTACTCGATTTAGTCCATGACGGTAACACCATGCAAGAGGTGGTGACTGTAGCCAAAGCTTTAGAAAAAGCAGGGGTGACTTTATTAAATACCGGCATTGGCTGGCATGAAGCTCGTGTGCCGACCATTGTAACATCTGTGCCTCGTGCAGCTTTTGTCGACTACACTGCTCATGTAAAACAACATATTTCTATTCCGATTATTGCGTCAAACCGTATTAACATGCCTGAAACTGCCGAAGAAATTTTGGCAACTGGCAAAGCAGATATGGTTCAAATGGCACGTCCTTTATTGGCCGATGCATTTTGGGTAAATAAAACTGCGACTAACCGCGTTGATGAAATTAATACCTGTATTGCATGTAACCAAGCCTGTTTAGACCATGCTTTTAAAAATAAGCGTGTATCTTGTTTGGTTAACCCTCGTGCAGGCCATGAAACTGAACTGGTCTATTTAAAGACTAAACAGCCTAAGCGCATAGCAGTTGTGGGTGGTGGTGTAGCGGGAATGTCGGCGGCAACTGTTGCGGCAAGCCGTGGCCATGCAGTGACGCTGTTTGAGGCAACTTCGGATGTAGGTGGTCAATTTAACTTTGCCAAAGTTGTACCAGGCAAAGAAGAATTTCACGAGACGATCCGCTACTTTAAAGTCCAACTCGAAAAAACAGGGGTGGACATACGTTTAAATACTCGCGTAAATCGTGAACAACTTGAACGTGAAGGTTTTGATGAAGTAATTGTTGCAACTGGTGTAATCCCTCGCGCATTAAAAATTGAAGGAAGTGACGCACCACAAGTCCTTTCGTATGCTCAAGTTTTGAAAGGGGCAGAAGTCGGGCAAAAAGTTGCAGTGATTGGTGCGGGTGGTATTGGTTTTGACGTGTCAGAATTTTTACTTAAACCGCCACATCAACCACAGCCTCAACCTTTGGCAGATTGGCAACGTGAATGGGGTGTAGACCCAGATCCGAATTATGTTTCTGAAGGTGGTATGCAGCCGCCAGAAGTTGAACCGGCAATTCGTGAAATTTATTTACTACAACGTAAAACAACACCACTTGGTATTGGTCTTGGCAAGACTTCGGGTTGGGTACACCGTGCACAGCTTAAAAAGCATGGTGTGCGTATGCTGCGTGGTGTGCAATATAAAGCAGTCACTGATGAAGGACTTTGGATTGAGCACAATGGTCAAGACCAACTTTTACGTGTAGACACAGTTGTAGTGTGTGCAGGTCAAGAGTCGGTAAAAGACTTGATGCCAAAAGAAGGTGAGTCGACTATAGCGAACTACCATATTATTGGTGGTGCAAAGCTCGCAGCAGAGCTAGATGCGAAGCGTGCGATCAAAGAAGGAGCAGAATTGGCTGCGCAACTGTAAAATTGATGAAACAATATGCACTTGAACACAAAGCGATGATATTTTTCTTGAATAAAATGAATAAGCTTTGTATTCTTACGCACATGGAAGCGTGGCAGAGCGGTTTAATGCACCGGTCTTGAAAACCGACGAGGGTGTGAGTCCTCCGTGAGTTCGAATCTCACCGCTTCCGCCAAATTCGAAAAGCCCCTGTTAATAGCAGGGGCTTTTTTTATATCTATTATTTTATCCCTCATCTTACCCTCCATAAAAATTTGGATTGTGTTAGACAGATTTTGATTTCAGTTTAATTTTATATTGTGTAGTTAATCGCACCCTCATAATGGTCAATATCTTGTAATTGTTTGATGAATTCTTTCGGGGCAACTATTGCTGCTATATGTATAATTATGGGTAGAATAGCTCCTTATAATACTAATCCCTTTGCATCACTAACTTGCAAAGTAAAATTGACTGATATGTACCAAATTTAAATTAAGAGATATGGATAATTCATGAATTTAATAAATCACAGTAGTAAGTTCTTTTTTGCAATTTTTCTTATGATGAATCTTTCAAATACATATGCAGCAAAAATACAGGCTGTAGATGCTGAAGTACAAGAGAGTGCTGTAGATGTAATGGAAGCTGCTGGAGCAGAAGCTGTAGGTGGGCAAGAGGATATATGCCGTGCTGACGAGGCATGTGATGTTGCATCTGCTGTTTCTGAGGATGAAATTTATGGTGGCATTCAACAGGAATATGTCGTAAAAGGCTGCAAGGTAACAATCTACAATGATGGGCCTGTGAAAATGGTCAATGTAAAGACGGATCAACCATGTGATGCTCCACTTCCTAAAGACCATAAATTTTCTAGATAGACTTTGTGAGCCTATAAATTATTTTGTGCGCCTTTCTGTTTTTTCTCAAAATCATGAACCATTCGAATACGCTCTTCGGTTGCAGGATGAGAGGATAAAGTATCAAGAACAGCTGTAGATAATTTATTAGCTGAAGATTCTTCTTGAGAAGTTGCTGGGTTGGCCTGATTCTTTTTATCGATACCTTCTTCTGTTGTATCGCTTAAACGTTGTAAGAAATTTGCAAAGTGTGAGACTTCGATATGCTTCCTATCCATCAGCTGTAAAGCATATAGATCGGCTTCGGACTCAAATTTACGTGAGTAATTTGCACCAATCATAGCGGCAGGTAAGGACGTAAATAAGTCTGAATTATCTCCTGTCATTGCAATGTATAATATACTTAGGCCTAAACTCGTTAACCCTTGTTGCAAACTATGGCGATAAACCAAATGACCTTGTTCATGGGCTAATACGCCTAAGATTTCCTGATTCGTATGTGCCAATTTGATCAGTTCATCTGTGACGATAATCGTATTATTGGGTAGCGCTACAGCATTTGCCCCTAACTGATCGCCTTTACGGAAGACTAATTTAGCTGGTTTGTTTTCAGCAACAGTATTCAAATACTGTTTAGTAATTTGGTCTTTTTGAGTTTGTGCTAATTGGCTGGGTGCAGTCCAATTATTTAATACATAATTCTCGGCTTCATCACCTAGTTTCTTTAAAGTATTCTCAGGTAATTGAAAAGCAAGATAATGGGACGTTGCTGGAACACCCCATTTGACTAGACTGATCGCAAAAGTAATCACAAAAATTACACTAAAAAGAATAAGACCCGGAGAGCGTTCAAATTTCCAGATCGAATGTTGAACCTTTTTAGTTGTGTAATTAAACCATTCTGGTAATGCGCTATGAAACTCAATTCGTGCATCATCAGATAATTCAATTACTGGGTGTAACTGTCCCAGCGCACCAATCAATTTCATATCAGTATATTGATAATGACGCTGAAGTTCTAATTGTTCACCATACCGAATTAGAACCTCAGATTCAGATTGAGCTGAAATCTGAGCAGGGTATGGTTTAGACACTAGGCCATCATAGAAAGTGATATCTACTGCGTGGGACATAAATTATTAAACTCAAATTATTATAAAGAGATGTCGATATCAAAAATATCACTGATTTCTTCAGCTAAAGCACTTTGCTCTTGTTGAGCTAGATTCATCATTTGATTTGGATCATCTAATAAAATTAAACTCATCGATTCAATCTGATATTTGTGAATACGAACTGCAGCCCAAGCAGACATTAAGCCTATGGTTAAGATTTTTACTATCCAGTTCGATGCTACAATCCATGCAAAACGCCATTGGTTACAGTCTGTTTTAAATTGACTGTTCCCAATTGTAGTATTGTTCCATGTCGTAATAAAAATACGAGCAGCAATTAATGGATAAATAAATAATCCAATAAATGCATATACCGTAAATATTCCGAAGAATATAGCGTTCGGTGAGAACCCAGAAACTGTTCCTGCCATAGCAAAGTAAATGATTGAAAAAATAGCAATTATACCAATTGCAATAAAAACTGGTATATAAACTGCAGCCATATATGCAGACCATTTCGCGTTTAATTTAAAATTTAATTGTCCAGCATATAAGTTGTTAAGATAATATTTTTTATATAGCCAAATAGCTACAGGTGTAAAGATTCCTAATGTGAAAATATATACCAATATACTTAAAAGAAAGACTTTATAAGATTCTTTTATCGTTCCACCAAAATAAAAACGTGCGTTGCCGAACTTACTATTTCTTGCCGTAAAACGTAAAGTAGCGCGAATTAGCCAAGGTACTGCTGCATATAATGCAACTAGTCCAACCACAGTCGCAATCATTGAATACTGTGATGAAATTGCAAATACGACGTAAATTCCTAATGCAATTAAACGTCCAATCAAAATCTTGGTTGGAATGCCTGTAAAATCAAAGCGACGTTCAAAAAATTCTGTATTGCCATAGAAATAGCGTAAGCGACGAACTTTAGCCCAAGGCGCATAGAAACTTAAAGTAATAATAGTCAAAAGAATATTAACGATCCATATTCCAAAATATTCTGAGGCATTCCCATGAAACTTAAAATGATGAATTCCTGAGTGTGAAATTGGTGGAGTTGTAATATTTTGATCCTCATTTACATCTTGAGGAAGAGAGGTTAAAGCTTGGTCTTGCATTTTATTCTCTTTATTGAAAATATATGATCTTGATTGAATGTAATAGATAATTAGAAAACTATTGAGAATATTATATGTTTTTTATAAATTGAAATAAATAGAATGAAAAGCAAACAACTATTTTTACCATTATATTCTTATTGAGTTGTTTCGAGCAGAAAGCTTATCGCGAGAAGTATAAATAATAGGTTTAAAGGCATCGGTGACTTATTGTGATTGTAAATTTAGTAGTAATTCTAAGAAAAACTTTCTACATCATTAATTTCATCATTTACCATTTTTATATTCTCATCTTACCTGTTAAAACTAATATATCTATATAAATTTCAATCCCGTTATAAACCCCAATTTAACAATAACTCATTCATTATTTATCCTTACTTTTTAATGATCTAATTTAAAACAAATGTCGTTTTGTGTGCTTGACTGCAATAGGGTAGAGCACTATCCTTTGCCTGCTGGCCACATTGCCAGCCGGCTTTGACAGGCCGCGCTCAAGAACATTGAAAAAACTCGTTTTTTTGATGTAGACCCGTTCGTCTCCCTTTTTGTAGCGGTAGGACGGAAGGGGGACACCTTCGGGTGTGCTGGGTCTTGAGCCAGTCTGTCAACCCTCTTTCGTTCTGCCACCATAATTTCTATTAATGTCTGGCAGAACTCCCAAAATCAGGAGTTGGCTATGCACATCCATTATTTCTTGGTACTCAGTGCCAAAAGCTATAACGACACCACTTAAAAATTTACAGCAGCTTGAATGCCATAAGGTTTTTCAGGCTTTAGTCATTTTTACTTAAAACTTAGCAAAACAAAACTTGAGATGTGCCAAGCACCGTCTTACGGCTTTGCTGTGCCTTTTTTTCTCCCAAAAAGGGCACAGGCTTTTTATCTCATTTAGACACAACAAGAATTTATAACGGTAAAACTATGCCAACTTTAGAAATATCTTCCAAAAAATTACAGGTTGTTCAAACCGCTATCCAACTTTTTACCACGCATGGATTTCATAATGCAGGCGTAGACCTGATTATTAAAAAATCCAAAATTCAAAAAGCGACGTTTTATAACTACTTTCACTCGAAAGAACGCCTTGTTGAAATGTGCCTAATCTTTCAAAAAAGCCGACTCAAAGAAGAAGTACTGGCAATTGTCTACTCACACCGCTACCCAACCGCAGCCGATAAACTCAAAGAAATTGTCCGTTTACATGTCGATTTAAACAGTTTTTACTTTTTGCTATTTAAGGCCATTTTTGAATTAAAACTGCTTTACCCAAGGGCTTACCGCATGGCGATTGAATATAGAAAATGGCTACTTAAAGAACTTTTTGATTTGATATTTAGTCTAGAAAGTCGTGGCTTAAAAGCTGATGCAAACATGATTTTATTTATGATTGATGGCGCAATCATCCAACTTTTAGATCCTAATAAAGCGGAGAAAAGGGAGAAGTTGTTGGATTACTTTTTAAATGTTTTGAGATAATTGAGTGAGGGGATGGGTAAGGAAAAATACCCTAAGTGCGTACTTTCCTTACTTTAAAAATAAATTAAACCTGAAGTTAAGTTTTATTCAGATTATTTAAGTAATTTTCTTAGAGTGTAAGAGGTTAAATGTAGTTTAATAAACTTTGTTTTCTCATGGCGTTATAGTGCTATTTCTTAAATAAGTTGGCACTTACTAGAAGTTTATCCAATCTTACGCTTAAATAAAATATACAATCTTAATGATTTATTTTATGAAATTTAATAACTATAATTTAAAAAATTTGTTTAATAGCAATGATATCATTATGTCAAAATTAGAAGTAAAAGCTGAAAACCATAAAATATTTGTTTTTAAGAAAATATTTGAATTTGATTCAGCAAAGCAACAAGCTGAAAAGAAGAAGGTTAATGCTTTTGGAATGTTAGCAAAATTTAACTTTTTAAAACGTCCTACGGAAGAAACAGTACATTTAAAAAATCATATATTACGTTATGAACCATTTTGGTTTGTCTCAAGCGAGCGTAACCTTAATTACGATTGTGTTGTGACTTATTCTATTCCTGTACATAATTCACATGCGAAGCAAATTCAGGTTTATGAAGATCCTGAACAAAAAAATTATCCTGTTACACGTCAACAGGATAAAGGCAAAATAGAATTGCAAATGAAAGAAGTTTGTAGCAGAAAAATAGAATTTTCAAATTACTTTGATGGCTTGCAACGTGAGCTTAAATCATCTCATTTAGCGGAATATATTAGAAAGTTTGAACTTTCTGAGGTAGATAAAGTCGAAGTTGATAATGTACTTCAACCATTACTATCTCTTGACTCTATTACTAGCATTGTCAGATCGGAACTACAAAATCAAAAAGTTCATGCAACTAATATTATTGAAGATTCAGAGGAAATAACTCAACTGTACCTATATTTTCGTCCAGTTTATGCATTTGAATATATTTGGTCTAATGCAGATAAAGTTGGCGTTATTGAGGTTGATGGACTTACAGGAGAAGTTATTGAACAAGGAAGTTGGTTCCGAAATACTTTTGATCAAGCTTTTACGAAAGAGAATTTAGTAGAACTTTCGGCAGAGTTAGCTAGTACGGTTGTTCCGGGTGGAGGAACTTTGGTAAAAGTCGCATCAAAGGCGATTCCTCTTTAATATAGCTTATAGCTGTTCGATTCTTCTAGCCAAACTTACTAGTTTGGCTTTTTATTTTTAGAATTTAACTTCGATTTATTGGGATTCATCTAAATCGCGTTCGCGGCATGATAATTCATAGTAATTACCTTTGGGTAATGAACGGATTTTAAATCCATAGTAATCACTGTCTTTTTCTATAGGAGAGATTTTGCATTGATTAGTTTTTGCAAAATGTTCAATTAATTTCAAATTAGAGATTTGTTTAAATACCGCGCCCCAACCTTCACTAACGCAACAGCCCACATATTCAGACATATATTCATCTGAGATTAATACAACATTTTGTCCCATAAATTGATAACGCTTTTTCAGTTTGTATATATCATTATAATCTGCCCTTGAAATAGTTGCTTTCTTTGCTATAAAGCCTTGTTTTTTGAGTATTTCAAACTTTAAAAAATCTTTAGTACCAGTACCTAGTCCGCGGTAAATTGAACTATTGTCTTCAGCAAAAGTATATGAGCTAAGAACACTTACTAAACTTAAAAATAATATTTTTTTCATTTTAACTTTCAGAAGTTGTATTAGGGCATAATTGTTTTATATCTTCTTTAAAGCGTAAAGTAAGTAGCTGATTTTTATATCATAGATAGATTTTTCTATACCACGGCAAACCATAATTAATTTACTAATAATAGGTTTCATATAATTAACTATCTATAGAATAAATTTTTTGCTTCTTTAAAAATTATTTAAACGAATTAAGTAAATTTTTTATTAGAGTCCTAATTTATTCGCTTATTTGATAGTCTTTTTGTATATAATATGTATTCTTTGTATTTATTTATCTTTATAGAGTAAACATGAAAAAAATATTAATCATTACTACTTTGAGTTCTTTCGGTTTAATTGCTTGTTCAACTACTGAAACTTCAAGAACGATACAAAGTCCACAAGTCACTGCTGCTACTGCTACAACAAAATATACCGGAGTAAAAACTCCTATTTCTATTGGTAAGTTTGATAATCGCTCTAGTTATATGAGAGGCGTTTTCTCTGATAATGTTGATCGTTTAGGTGGGCAAGCGAAAACTATTCTTGAAACACATTTACAGCAAACTGGCTATTTTTCAGTTTTAAACCGTGACAATCTATCAGAAATTAAACAAGAAGTAGGTTATAGCAATACTGCTCAATCTATTAAAGGTGCTCGTTATGTCATCACAGGTGACGTATCTGAGTTTGGTCGCAAAGAAGTAGGTGATCAACAGTTATTTGGTATTTTAGGACGTGGTAAACAACAAGTTGCTTATGCCAAAGTTAATTTAAATATTGTTGATGTAAAAACATCTGAAGTCGTGCATTCGGTACAAGGTGCTGGTGAATATGCATTAGGCGCACGTGAAGTTTTAGGCTTTGGTACTACAGCTTCTTACGATTCTACGTTAAATGGTAAAGTACTCGACTTAGCTGTTCGTGAAGCAGTTAATAATCTTGTAACAGATATTCAAAATAACCGTTGGTCAATTCAATAATTTTGGATATGTGTTAAATGAAAAAAATTCTTTTAAGCAGTTTTCTTGCTATGGGATTGGTTGGGTGTGCAGCTGGTCCTCAACCTTTATATAATTGGGGAACTTATACTCATCAAACCTATTTGATGTATAACTCACCTGAGAAAGCGACACCAAGTACGCAAATCACAAAATTAGAAGCTGAAATTGAGAAAACTAAAGGCAAGGGCTTAGCCGTTCCGCCAGGTTTATATGCGCATTTAGGATTATTGTATTTACAAGAAAATAATTCTCAAAAAGCAATTGAGTATTTCCAGCTTGAACGACAAGTATATCCAGAATCTACAGTTTTAATGGATCGCTTATTGCAAAAAATGAATGCTAATGGTGGGAATGCAAAATCATGATGAAGAAATTTCTAATTGCCGGTTTGGTTTTCTCTAGCCTTGCATTTACTGGATGTGCCGTTACTCCACCACCTAATAAAGATATTACAGCTTATAAAGCTCATATGCCAAAATCGATTTTGGTATTGCCTCCAGTCAATGATTCGCCTGATGTAAAAGCGACTTATAGTTATTGGCCTACTGTGGTGGCACCTGTGGCAGAAGCTGGTTATTACGTTTTCCCAATCTCTGTCGTAGACAATATGTTTAAAGAGAATGGGGTTACTAATGGCAGTGATGCTCAGTCTATTGCACCCCAGAAATTACAAGAGATTTTTGGTGCAGACGCAGCTTTATATATTCGAATTAAAGAATATGGTTCTAAATACCAAGTGATTCAGAGTGTCGCGACAGTAAGTGCTGATGCAAAGCTTGTTGATTTAAAAACTGGAGATGTGATTTGGACAGGTGAGAAAAAACTTGTTCAAGCAAGTAATGATGGTAATGCTGGTTTAATCGGAATGGTCGTCGGTGCTTTAGTTGAACAGATTGCTGGCAGCTTTACTGATCGGGCTTATCCATTAGCGAGTATGGTAAATACTCAACTTTTTACCCCGACGACTTATAATCCGGGTATGGGGTTGTTATATGGTCCACGTTCACCAAAGTATCAACAAGATGGTGTAGTAGCTAAGTAAATTAAAGTTTTACTTTAAAAATAGGCTGCTATCTAGATTAATTATATGAAATGCTAGATAAAAATTTATTATTCCAGATGGTTTATAAATTTTTTGATTAGGTAGGAGAGCTAGAGCAACTAGTTCTCCTATTTAATTTAAATTACTTCTTTTGCTTAAAACGGTATTTACATTTTAAACAGCGATAATCTTGAAAAATATTCTTGTCGATTATTACGCCAGCTTTCTTACCAAAAATATTACCAACTACACCACCAGTAATTCCTGCACTAATGGCACCAACAAAAGTCCCTACAGTTCCGCCAACAATTACACCTAAAGGACCAGCAACAGTACCAATAGCTGCTCCAACAGTAGCACCAGTTGCAGCACCACCTACAGTGCCTGCCGTTGTACCAGCAGCTGTGAGTAAAACACCGCCAGTTGTTCTAAGTAATTTGTCATGGTCACGTGCTTCAATTTCTGTAGAACCACACTTAGGACATTGCAGAGCTTTTTCCATAAAATTTCCTGTCTTTCATCATTGAGTGACACAGTTGAGGGCTAAATCAGTAAAGTGGGTAAAGAACCTGTCTTGCGATGCAGTATCTTTTGCCTATTGAGTGATCGTAACGATAAACTGGTCTGTTTTGATTTTAGCTGAACATTGACACAAATATTTATAGATCATGTAAACACTTGTACTTTAATAATTATCTCATTAAATACCAATGTTTAGAATGACTAAGGTTTACATATTCATGTGTCTAGCAGAGAGAAATTCAATAATGATGAATAGAATGTGAAGGGTTTTTCTGAAGTTACTTAGGGTGACAAGCTGGTAAATGATAAAAGGCTTATCCTATTTGAATAAGCCTTCTTTGAATATTAGAGAGCTTTTTTCCAACTCAAAAATTTATATAATCCAAACATGAAAGTAATCCAGATTGGAATTAAAATCACCGATTTTTCAAATCCTTGAGTCCACATGATGTATAAAATCATGCCAATAAAAATTAAAACAATATAGTTACTCAAGGGTGAAAATAGAGCAGGGAATTTGGCAACTTTATTTTCAAGCTTCATGGCGTGTTTAAACTTTAAATGAGTAAAGCTAATAATTGCCCAGTTTAAAACCAGTGCAGCTACAGCCATGTACATGAGATAGCTTAAAGCTTCTTCTGGGATAAAATAGTTCAGTAATACACAACCAAAAATCAGAATAGAAGAAAAGATAACAGCAGGTGTTGGAACCCCTTGTTTGCTGACTTTTGTAAAAATTTTGGATGCGTGGCCCTGTACTGCTAGGCCATATAACATACGGCTGTTTGCATACATACCGCTGTTATAAACTGATAAGGCAGCCGTCAAGATAATAAAGTTAAGCAAATGTGCTGCCCAGCCAATCCCAAGTTGGCTAAAAATCATCACAAATGGACTTTTATCTAAACCACCGAGGTCAAGCTGATTCCACGGAATGAGTGACATGATGATAGCAAGCGAAGCTACATAGAAGATCAAGATTCGAAAGATGACTTGGTTAATGGCTTGTGGAATGCTTTTTTCTGGATTTTCGGCTTCAGCGGCAGTCATCCCAATCAGTTCAATACCGCCAAATGCAAACATTAAAAAGGCAAGCATATAAAATAGGCCTGAGAACCCATGCGGGAAAAATCCGCCATGCTGCCATAAGTTTGCAAAGCTAGCGATAGAGTCACTACCCGCGGTAAGCAATAAATATAAGCCAAACACGATCATGGCAATGACCGCCGCAACTTTAATAATAGCTAACCAAAACTCAGATTCGCCATAAAATTTAACGTTGCCTAAGTTCAAACATGTGACCAAAACAAAGAAAAATAAGGCTGATATCCAAGCAGGAATGTGGGGCCACCAGTAATGCACATATTTAGCAACGGCTGTCAGTTCGGTCATCGCGACCAGAATATAAACAACCCAATAGTTCCAGCCCGATAAAAAACCGGGGAATTTCCCCCAATATTTTTGTGCAAAGTAACTAAAGGAACCAACCACAGGTTCTTCTACGATCATTTCACCCATTTGGCGCATAATTAAAAATGCGACCAAACCGACAATGGCATAACCTAAAATAATAGAAGGACCAGCAGACTGGATGACTTGTGCAGAGCCTAAAAATAAACCTGTCCCGACAGCACCACCCATAGCGATCAACTGGATATGGCGATTTTTAAGTCCGCGTTTTAATTGGGAAGATGAATTGCTCAAAATATATGCGCTGAATAAAAAAGCTGGCGCTATTGTAATAGATTGGTTAGGGATAACCTAGTTTGAAAAAGATTTTACTCGGCTAAATAAAAAGGATCCGTACAAAGCTATACGGATCCCTTTTTGAAATCGGTTATTTTATAAATTAGAAAGATACCATTTTGCCCGGATTAATCATTGCACCGATGCCATACATGCTTTTAGCGAGTGGAATAACAACGGGAGCAAGGGTACGACCAAAAATAATATTTTGATGATCAATTTTAGATAACATTTCGAAGTCGTTAGATTGCCCAACAAAGTCATTTGCAATGGCTTTACCAATGCGTACCGTCTGAGCAACGCCGTGACCACTCCAACCATGAACAGCATAAATCGGGAACTTATTACCAAACTTACGGCTATCGACTGCACCATTTACGGTTAAATCAGTTGTTCCACTCCAGACAAAATCCATCTCTAGATTTTTAATTTGAGGGAAAACTGTATGAATTCGATGCTCTAGATAATTTAATGTTTTCTCTGGTCCCCAGCATGTTCCTGTGCCTTGGCCACCAAACAATAAGCGGTTATTAAACACAGGGCGGTAGTAATCAATCTGGAACTGAGTGTCATAAACAGGATGCCCAAACGGTAAAATCTCTTTCGTATCAAACTCGAGCGGGGCAGTCGTCGCAACATAGGTATAAAACGGAATAGTAGTATTGTTTTGCTCTGATAAAAGTTTAAACGAAGCATGGTGTACTGCTAACACTACAGATTTTTTAGCTTTTACGACAGCATTTGCTGTTTGAACATAAATACCATCTGCTTTTTCTTCTATTGAAATAACTTCTGTTTGTTCATAGACAGTACCGCCATTTTGGCAAAAGCCATAAATTAAGCCACGGTTCAAAGCTAAAGGATGGATTTGTCCACCTAACTCATCAATTAAACCACCCGTATAGTAGTCTGATTTAATATAGTCCATGAGTTCATGTTTACCCACAATGCGGGTATGGTCTTCACCTAAATATTTTCGTGCATCGGCGCCTTGTGTTAAACCGACTAAATGTCCTTCATGAACGGCAGCAGTAATATGACCGTATTTTCGGTCAAAGTTAAGCTGGTATTTTTCCGAAATGTCATCAATCAGTTGCATCGCTTCTGTAGAGGTAAAATGCCAAAGTTTTTTGGCATCTTCGTAGCTCAAGCGATCGGCCATTTCTTGGGCTTCCCAGCGAGCTAAACCAGGGGTGAGTTGTCCGCCATTGCGTCCAGAAGCTGCGCTACCTACACGGTTTTTTTCTAATAAAACAGTCTCTACACCTTGTTCAGCTAAATGTAAGGCCGTAGATGAACCTAATAAACCACCACCAATAACAACCACATCACACTCAATATCAGCTTTTAAGCTGTCAAAGGTATGCCAATCAGAAAGTGAGCTTTCATAGTAGTTGGCTGGATTATCTACCGAAGTGCTATTAACCGTGGATGTATCAAATTTTGCATGTTTTGGATTTAACCAGCTCCACTCTTTGCCTACCTGTAGAGATTTACTTGGTTTATATTCCACGTCTTTTAAAAGTTGAGGTTTAGAAATAATTTTCATAATAAAGTTCCTTAAAAATTAATAAGCATTACTAATAGCAATACTTTGTTTTTTAATCGTTTTATAGATAAATAGGAGAACACCCAAAGCTAACCAGAAACAACCAAACATGAGTGAAGATGAATCGAGATTAAGCCAGAGGCAAATAATGCTAAAGACTGATATAAGCGGTAAAAACAGGTTTAGAAATTTGTTTTTAAACCCTGAACGCTGTTTATCTTTAATATAAAACTTCATAAAAACTGAGAAATTTACGGCTGTAAAAGCGACTAGAGCACCAAAGCTGATTAGGCTGACGACTTGGGCTAAATCTAGAAAAACCGCAGACATTGAAATAAGACCAACAAACAAAACCGAGAAAAACGGTGTACCTAATGAAATATGAATTGTCCCAAAATACTTTTTAGGGAAAATATTATCGGTACCCATTATATACAGTAAACGCGAAGCGCTGGCATGTGAGGCAAGGCCAGAGGCGACTGTGTTCATAATTTGCCCGCATAAGAATACCGATTGGAAAAAAGCACCACCAACGTAAAGCACAATTTCAGGCAACGCTTCTGAAGGATGTTGAAAACGAAGATTGTTTGGAAAATAAAGCTGAATAAACCAAGCGGCCGTGAAGAAAATCAGTCCGCCCGCAAGAGTTGTTAACATAACTGCGCGGGGAATATTTTTAGTGGGTTGTTTGGTTTCATTAGAAAGTGTGGTAACCGCATCAAAACCTAAAAACGAAAAGCACAAAACTGAGGCACCCGCAACGAGGGGGAGTAAAGATTGGTGCTCATGCCAGAGTGGCGCCAATGTAAGCACATGCTCATAACCTTGGGTCGAGCCAATACCCTTAATCACTAAATAAACAAAAATGACCATGAGTATGATCGGTGCAAACACAAACAACAGGCTTAAATTGGCGAGTAACCGAATGCGGAAACAGTTTACTAAAGTGACTAGGCTTGCCGATACAAGCACCCAGAACCAGTAAGGCAGACTTGGGATAAGGGCTGTGAGATAAATCGCAGCTAGCAAAACATTAATGAGAGGTAATAACAAATAGTCGAGTAGGGAACACCAACCGACAAAAAAGCCACTTTTAGGTCCTAAACTTTCAGCTGTATAGCTATATGCCGAGCCTGATTTTTCTGAATTTTTACTAAATCTTGCATAGCTCCAAGCAGTGAGTAGCATGGCGCCAAGTGCGAGTAAATAGGCCAGTGGTACGTGTCCATTGGTAATGCCAGAGACAATACCGAAAGTGTCAAACACCGTCATAGGGGTCATGTAGGCAATACCAATAATCGTGACTTGCCAAAGTGACAGTTTTTTTAAGGAAGACGTTTTATTTTCCATGTCATTTCAACCTCAAATTCGTTGTTTTGCTTTTCATCCGGAAAAGCGATGCTATTTTTGAGCCAAAACTTTCCCTAGACCTGAATAAACACGTCTATTTGAAGAAAGTTTGTACAAAAGTGGGTGGCTGTTTTGCCTTGGTGATGCCCTAAAGCAAAGTCAAATATTTATATTTTTCGACGTCACTCTAAATCACGACCAGTTGAAAAGATTGACACGGTCGTGCCAGAAACTGCTCGGGGCTTTGGCCTTTAAATAATGTGCCTGTTCTGATGGTGATATCATTTGAAGTAATCACTCGAGAAGAGTCGTTAATCACAATTGCTTTTTGTTTAATGTTTTTAAGCTTCGGCATAAGAATTTTTTCCAGTGCGGAAACTAAAATATCGGTAGCAATCACACCGATAAATTGATCACGAATCATGACTGGATGAGCAAGGGTGATGGTGTATGCACCATTGCAAATATAGTCGACATAAGGCCCATGGATGCACGGACTCTTATTTTGAGCAGGTTTATGGAACCATTCAAAAGAGCGAAAATCTAAAAATCGCTGAGCATTTTGATAGTTTTCAAGCTTTGCTTGCTGTAACTGATCTTCTTTTTTATACCACCATTCGAGTGTCCAATAATCTTGCTCTTCTTGCGTTGCAGGGCTATAACTTGCAAAACCAATACCTTGACTGTAATGGCTTTCCTGTAAGGCCTTTTTAATTTCTTTTTGCAAAGCTGTGCGTTCTGAACCTGAAAGCTTAACGTCTTTTGTTTTTTCAGGTTCATGTTTTGAAAGAATTTTGCTCGCTTTAGTTGCCAGCTTTTCTGTAATGGCTGTCGTTTCTTCAACCACCGTCTTTAACAAATTTTGAAGCTCTTCTATATCTAAATGTTGGGTCATTCCTATAACTCCTAAAATTCCGTATTTCTCACTCGATATTTTATAAGTGCTCTACTTTATTGTTTTTATTCGATAGATAACTTATATCGAAGCATTTGGTCTGTTAGCATCGAAATGATTTTTCGCGCTTGAATAACAGCATCATCTTCATTGCCTTGAACAAAAGATGATAAAAGTTGGTGGTATTGAGCGACGACCAATTGATGAAATTGATCATCTTGATAAAGCACAGCAATGAGCGGTGCCCATTCGGCTTGTATGGTTAACTCTTGATTTGCCAGTCGAGCTGATTGAGCAAAAGAGGTAAGTGTTAACAAACAACGTAAATCAAGTTGGGCACGTATGTCTGGTTCAACTGCTTGTTCAAATTGATCAATAAGCTCTTTGATTTTACCCAGTTCATATTCAGTAGTTCTTTGTGCTGCCAAATATGCACCATGGCTTAAAATTGCACTATGAAACTCGCCTAAATCAGCTAAATATTCATTGGAAGCCTGACGCAGAGGGTGCTTGTTTAAGAGTAAATCGGAAGGCAACTCGCAAACAAAGCTTCCGCCGTTTCGCCCGCGTCGTGTATCAATCAGACCTTTTACGCGTAAAGTATTTAAAGCTTCACGGACTGTAATGGGTGACACCCCCATTAAGCGAGCTAGATCCGCCTCGTTAGGAAGCTGTTCATTGCTTTTGAGCAATCCAGAGATAATTGCATTTTCCAAGCGTTCTACAACTTGTTCCGATCGAGTTGCCTGAGCGATAGGTGCAAAAATTATCGTATATGCTGACATGGCGAATTCTCTAAAAGCTAAGTCAGAGACTTAGCTTAATGAAACGGATAAATGATTAAAACACGCCATATTGATGGACGGCCTGTTCATCTTCAGGCACAGCTGGTATTGCATCCCAAAGTTCAACAATTTTGCCATTATCTACACGCCATAATTCAAAATAGGCATGCCGATTTCCGGCAATACTTCCTTCGGAATGTGTCAAGACAAATTGACCATCAGCAATGGAGCGATGCGTTTTGGAGTATACCAAACCTTGTCCTTCATTACGGATATTGTTCAAAAAATCAATGACTGCTTTAACACCATCGCCAATGTCTGGACTATGTTGAATGAACTGATCGTCGTGAGTGTATTCTTTAAATGCTTCGTAATTGCCATCAATTAATGACTTCTTAAAGAAAGAGGTCACAATCTCACGATTTTTCTCCGAATCATGATGAGTTACGATTTCGGTCGGACCATCTAATTGGGTTCTGCCACTCACATTCGGCGCTGCTTCTGCTACAAGACCATCCCAATGTTCCACAATTTTGCCATCTTTCACTCGGTAAATATCAAAACCAACTAAAGGGTTTTCATCTAATCCCTGAAAGCGGCCATGAATTGCAACCAAGTCGCCATCTGCCAATACACGCACAGCTTCATGTTGCATATCTGGGCAGTCTTCTACCAGTTGGCGAAGGCCTGAAAGACCATTTGCAACGAGTGGTGAGTGCTCTATAAAGTCTTCAGAAAAATAACGATCCAGAGCAGTGGTGTCGTGTAAATTAAATAACTCATGATGAGCTTTAGTCACCAAGTCTTTCATTTCTTGTTTATTCATTTTGATCTCCTTTCAAAGTCCATTTTTATTATTCGTTTGAACTCATCACATGTTTAACGCGCGTATATTCTTCAAAACCGTAGCCAGATAAATCTTTACCATATCCTGACTTTTTGAAACCGCCGTGTGGCATTTCTGCGGTTAAAGGAATATGGGTATTAATCCAAACTGTACCGAAATCAAGTTCACGAGAAAGACGAGTGGCGCGGGCATGGTCTTTAGTCCAAACACTTGAAGCTAGGCCATATTCAACATCGTTGGCTTTTTCAATCGCATCATTTTCATCTGTAAATTTTTGAACGGTAATCACTGGTCCAAAAATTTCATTTTGAATGGCCTCATCGTGTTGTTTTAAGCCACTAATAACAGTGGGTTCAAAATAGAAGCCTGGACGGTCTGCCTGTTTTCCACCTGTTTCAACTTTGGCGTGAGCAGGTAAGTTGTCGATAAACGCTTTAACGTTTTTCAATTGGTTAGCATTGTTAAGTGGGCCATAAAGCGCGTCTTGATCATCGGGTTCACCAAAACGGGTATTTTTTGCAGCTTCAACTAACTTACTTAAAAATTCATCATGAACAGATTCAGCCACAATTACACGCGTTGCTGCAGTACAGTCTTGCCCTGCGTTGAAATAGCCTGTTAAAGCAATCATTTCAACTGCTTTGTCTAGGTCAGCATCTTCAAAAACCACTACAGGTGCTTTACCACCAAGCTCAAGATGCGCTTTCGCTAGATTTGCTGCGGCAGAAGCTGCAACTTGTAATCCCGCACGAACTGAGCCTGTAATAGAAACGAGTGCAGGGGTCTTATGTGATACAACTTTTGAACCCACCTGAGCTTGGCCTAACACTACGTTAAATGCACCTTTAGGGAAAAATGGTGCAGCAATTTCAGCAAGTAAAAGCGTACTTTCCGGCGTTGTATCACTTGGTTTAAGTACCACGGTATTACCTGCGGCTAAAGCTGGAGCAATTTTCCAAACAGCCATCATGAGTGGATAGTTCCAAGGTGTAACTTGCCCAACTACACCGACAGGTTCACGGCGAATAGAAGAGGTTAAACCTTCTAAATATTCACCTGAAGCTGTGCCATTGAGTAAACGGGCAGCACCTGCAAAGAAACGAACCTGATCTGCTGATGCACCCACTTCTTCAGATGCAATTAAGTGTTTTAACTGACCCGTATTACGACTTTGTGCTTCAATTAAACGATCAGCATTTGCTTCAATAGCATCTGCCAAGTTAAGTAATGCTTTTTGACGAGTCGAAGGTGTACTACGTCCCCAAATTTTAAACGCTTCTTTTGCAGCAGCATAAGCTGCATCAACTTCTGCCTCGGTCGCATTCGGTGATTGCGCATAAACTTCACCAGTGACTGGGCTTACCAAATCGAAGTAATCATTTCCTTTGCTAGCAACATATTCGCCGTTAATAAAGTGTTGTAGTTGAGTTTTAGCCATTTTTTATACCTTGTCCTTAGGTTTTAACATATAACATATAATAATATATGTATTATGTTTTAAATTTTCTGTCAAATGCTTTGATGAGAGGAGTGAGTGAAAAAAGTGAAAATTTAAATCAAATTGGATTTTAAGTTTTTGATTTGATTGTTTAAAAAATATTAAAAATTTATTGAAGATTTTTAGGAGAGGTTGATTGTCGTACTAGTTCAGTAGATTTGATGAAAGATAATTGAATAATTTTCTAATGGAGAGCAGCTTGAGGAGCCAAGATTTAACTTAGCTCATCAATTTCGAGTTCTTATTTATTGAAATTAAATTGAATGATTAGGTCTTATGACTCGCAAGCAGAATGCTAGTTTCACTGTTATAAATACCTGAAATATTCCTGATTCTTTCTAAAACTTTGTCGAAGTTTTCTAAAGTATCAGAACGTAGCTCGACCAAAATGTCCCATTTGCCATTCGTTTTATGTAAACATTCCACGGCACTTTCTAGGCGTAGTTCTTTAATCACAGACTGCGCTTTGGTGCCTTCGACCATAATGCTCATCCATGCACGGATGACGTTGCGTTCAGCATTCGGTTTAAACCGTACCGTATATCCGGTAATAATGCCCGAAGACTCCAGATACTCCATTCTCTTCTTGATAGTTGCTCTTGAAACGTGAACTTTTTCGGCTAACTCGGTAACAGACATCCGTGCGTTATCTTTAAGTAAACCTAAAATAATTTGATCAATGTTATCCATATTGTAATTGTCAATTATCAAATTGGTAAAAATTAATTCATTTTTGACTGAATTACAAATTTTGTGAATCAATTTGATTTTGAATAATAGGGGCATCGGTTAAGCCTAATAATTCAATTTAATGGACTAGATAAGATGAATAATTTTGCAGTTTCTCGTAATGACTTTAACGAGTGGATGGTTCCAGTTTTTGCACCGGCAAATTTCATTCCGGTACGTGGTGAAGGTTCACGTATTTGGGATCAAGAAAATAAAGAATATATCGATTTTGCAGGCGGGATTGCAGTAAACGCATTAGGTCATGCGCATCCAGTGGCAGTAAATGCTTTAACAGAACAAGCAACAAAACTTTGGCACGTAGGCAACGGTTATACAAATGAACCCGTTCTACGCCTTGCAAAACAACTCACTGAAAATACATTTGCAGATAAAGTATTCTTCTGTAACTCAGGTGCAGAAGCTAATGAAGCTGCATTAAAACTAGCTCGTAAAGTTGGACTCGACAGTGGTGTTGCTGGCAAAAGTGGTATTGTGGCATTTAACAATGCGTTCCACGGCCGTACCTTATTTACCGTTTCGGCGGGTGGTCAACCTAAATATTCACAAGACTTTGCACCACTTCCAAATGGTATCAACCATGTTGCCTTTAATGATTTAGAAGCTGCAAAAGCGGTCATTAATGAACAAACATGTGCCGTGATTGTTGAGCCGATCCAAGGAGAAGGCGGCGTTATTCCAGCTGACATCGAATTTTTAAAAGGTTTGCGTG